>SSEL01000019.1 GCA_008012315.1 Rhodospirillaceae bacterium | reverse complement strand
GTCCAGGGGTGGGCGGGCTCGTTGAACATCGCCGTCAAGGCGGGCGCGAGCTTGGGATTGCCGGCCAAAGCCAGCAGGCCTTCCGATGACGCGCTGCCTTCGCTTGCCTGTCGCAGGATGAGAGCGAAGAGTGCTGTCGACAAGGCATCCAGCATGGCGGCGCTGCCGAGATTCTCGCTGACCGATTCCGTCCGCATGAGGGCGACCAGGGCCGCCAGTTCGGCGCCGGTTCCCTGTTGCGCAGTCGCGGCGCTGTTCTCCGGCGCGCTGATGACGAGGCGCGGCGGTAAATAGCGATGCAGCATCCGTTCATGGGCCGGTGAGACGCGGAAGCTGCCGCACAGCATATCGATACGCTCGCCCGTGCCGTCATTCTCCGTAATGATGAGGTTATTGAGGGCCGGGCGGTTCCGCTGGGGCAATGGGGCCGCGCCGCTGCCGTCATGCAGGGCATGCGCCGCGCCGTGCATCACCACCACGATGTCGCCGGGCCGCAATTGACGCGGCGTCCCGCCGACGGTGGTCGTCTGCGTTTCCTCGAAGCTCACCGCACCTCCCAGGACGATATGGAAGGGAATCTCACCAGGCGCGGCCGGCTGATAGTCGATGCGCCATGGCGCGCTCAGAAAACACCGGTGATCGAGCCTGCCACTGACCGGCACCAAGTTCAGCAGGCGGCTGAGCCAATCCAAGCTGGTTTCCATGTTCTGCCTCTCAATTGAGACGATTAAGCATATTATTAAGCCACCCTGGCATTATCAATGGCAAATATCCTGGTTAAATGACACTCATCAGCCGGCGATGGTCGCCGGCACGAACTGTAAAGGAGTGTCATCATGTCCCGCATTGCCACCACGCCCGTCGCCCAGGCCACCGGCGCCGCCGCCGATCTCTTCAGCCGCATCAAACAGGCCGTCGGCGGTGTGCCCAATACTTTTGCCGCGATCGGCGCGCTGCAGCCGGCGGCGCTCGACGCGATCCTCCAAGCCGATGCCGTGCTGGCCGCCAGTTCGCTCAGCAAAAAGGACGCGGAGACGATCAAGCTGGTCGTCAGTGTGGCCACCGGCTGCGATTACTGTATCGCCGCCCATAGCGTGATCGCCAAGACGACCGGTCTTTCCGAAGATATCGTCAAGCAGGTGCGCCTCGGCCTGCCGACCGGCGACGCCAAGCGCGATGCACTCGCTACCTTTGTGCGGACTCTGGCGGGCACCAGCGGCACGGTCAGCGAGGAGCAGCTCACGGCGGTCAAGGAAGCGGGCTACAGCGACCAGCAGCTGGTCGAGATCAGCCTGGCCATCGCGATCGGCATTTTCACCAACATGTTCAACCGCATCAACGACACCGACCTCGACTTCCCGAAGATCCGCTAAGGCCGGAACCCGGCGGCACGCCAACCGTGCCGCCGGTGCTTCCCGATCTTCTCGACCGGTTGTCATGTATCTGGAAAGGACGTCTCATGAATGCGCTCGTTGACCGGCTGGCGAACAGCCCGTTTCTCAAACAGGATCTCGACTATCATCTGGTCCGCGCCTCGATGGTGTTGATCTTTGCCTTCTTCGGCTATCAGAAATGGTTCGATTACGAAGCCCAGGTGCTGATCCCCTATATCAGCAACGGGCCGCTGATCTTCTGGCTCTACCCGCTCTTCGGCATCCAGGGGGCGAGCTGGTTCCTCGGCGTTTCCGAATGGCTGTTCGGCGCGCTGCTGTTCATCGGCTTCTGGGATAAGCGGGTGGCGGTGCTGGGCGCCCTGGGATCGGTCGCCACTTTCGTCGGCACCGTCACGATCATCCCCTTCATGCCCAATGGCTGGGCGGACTCCGCCGGCGGCTTCCCGGCGATGGCCGGCAACATCCCCTTCCTGATGAAGGATGTCGTCCTGCTCGCCGTCTCGCTCTATCTGCTGAAGCAGGATGTCATCCGGCTGCAAGCCGAGGGCGGTAGGCGTGACCGGCCTTTCTAAATGTAAAGAAGACCATCTCCGCTTTGCGGAGATGGTCCAGCTCTTTCTATGTGTCGGAGGCCGAAGCCGATTTCCGGATCACAACGCCAATCGACAATAGATCGGCGTGTGGTCCGACGGCTTTTCCAGGCCGCGCGGCGTCCGGTCGATCTCGCAGGCTTGCAGCCGGTCGGCCGCCTGGGGTGACAGCAGGAGGTGATCGATGCGCAGGCCCTGATCGCGCTGCCAGCGCCCGGCCTGATAATCCCAGAACGTGTAGCGATTGCCGTCCGTATAAAAGCTGCGGAAGGCATCGGTATAGCCGAGATTGAGTAGCGCGCGGAACTGCGCGCGGCTTTCCGGCCGGCTCAGCGCATCCTCGGCCCAGCCGACCGGATCGTAGACATCGAGATCGGTCGGGCAGACATTGTAATCGCCGCCCAGCACCACCGGCTGTTCCGTCTCGAGCAATTCGGCGGCATGGTTGCGCAGACGTTTCATCCAGGCGAGCTTATAGGGATATTTTTCGGTGCCGACCGGATTGCCGTTCGGCAGATAGATCGTGGCGACGCGCAACGACTTCCAGATCTCGCCCTCGGGATGCTCGATCTCGGCTTCCAGATAGCGCGCATGTTCATCGCCTTCATCGCCCGGCAAGGCACGCGAGGTCACGTCGAATTTCTGCCGCGAGAGGATGGCGACGCCGTTATACGATTTCTGGCCGACCAGCGCGACGTGATAGCCGAGCGCTTCAAGCTCCAGGCGCGGAAAGTCGCTTTCCTGGCATTTGATTTCCTGCAGCAAAGCGACATCCGGCTTCGCCGCGTTCAGCCAGGAGATGATATTCGCCAGGCGCGCGCGCAGCGAATTCACATTGAACGTCGCAACTGTCAGTGCCACGGGAGAGGATCAGCCGACGGAGAAGGAAGAGCCGCAGCCGCAAGAGGAAACCGCGTTCGGGTTCCGCACCTGGAACGCCGCGCCGACCAGATCCTCGACGAAATCGATCTCCGCGCCGGCCAGCAGATCGAGCGAGGTGTCGTCCACCACCACCTTCACGCCATCGCGCTCGAACAGGTGATCATCCACCTGCTGCGATTTGTCGAAGGAGAAACCGTATTGGAAGCCAGAGCAGCCGCCGCCCGACACGGTCAGGCGCAACATCAGCCCGGCATCGCCTTCCTGTTCCATCAGCCAGGCGACGCGCTTCACGGCGCTCTCGGTGATACTGACCTGGCGCGGCAGATTTGCATCCTGCGGCGCAGCCTGCGCCGAATTCTCAATAGCTGGTGTCATGTCGTTCATGGGTAACGGCTTTCCTGTTTCAGAGCCTATATTTAGGGACCCCGCTCCAATAGTCAAACCCGCCTGCTGCATATGGGGCATGACGGGGCGAACCGCCCCGGATTTCCGCTAGTTATGGCGCGGCAGGCCGTCGTCCAGGTGCAGCCAGGACACCTGCTCGCTGGCGTAAAAATGGTTGGCCGGCGGACAGGTTTCGGGATTATCCATGCTGCCGACAAGGATATGCGTCTCGTCCGGCCAGCGGGTCGAGCGATAGACCAGCGGGGTGCCGCAAGCGGGACAGAAGCTGCGGGTGACGCCGGGCGAGGACTCGAAAGTCGCCGGCTCCCTGTCGAATACGACATTCTGGTGGCGGAAGCCGGCATAAGCGACGCCAACCGATCCTGTCGCCCGCCGGCAACTGGCGCAATGGCAATAACCGGTCCAGAGCGGCGGCGCCAGAAGGCGGTAGCGGATGCGGCCGCACAGGCAGCCGCCGCTTTGTGGAAAGCCGCTTGATTGTTCGCTCATCGCGGGCCTCCTGACGCATCGAGTTTACGGAAGTATCGGGTCGCGGAAGTTTAGCACGTGTCGCTGCAACCGCATCCCTGAGGATGCGTCGCGCGTCGCAACCCGCTGATGCATCGCCTCTTCCAACCTGCTACCGTGGCCGCCATGGAACCCTATGCCAGCGATCCTAACGTCTCACGCGGCCGTCTGGTGGCCGAACCGGAAAGTCCCGGCCGCTCGATCTTTCAGCGCGACCGCGACCGCGTCATTCACAGTGTCGCCTTCCGCCGGCTGAAACATAAGACCCAGGTCTTCATCTATCACGAAGGCGATCACTACCGGACGCGCCTGACCCACAGTATCGAAGTGGCGCAGATCGCGCGCTCGCTGGCGCGCAGCCTTGGCCTCAACGAAGACCTCGCCGAAGCGGTGGCCCTGGCCCATGATCTCGGCCATCCGCCCTTCGGCCATGCCGGCGAGGAAGCGCTGGACCATTGCCTCGTCAAGCATGGCGGCTTCGATCATAACGAACAGACTTTCCGCGTCCTGACGCAGCTCGAACGCCGCTATGCCGCCTTTGACGGACTCAACCTCAGTTGGGAAGCGCTCGAAGGCATCGTCAAGCATAACGGCCCGCTGGTCGGTCCGCATGCCCATGCCAAGGCGCGCGGCAAGCCGGTGCCGCCGACCATCGCCGCGTACAATACGCAATGCGATCTCGATCTTGCCGGTTATGCCAGTGCCGAGGCGCAGGTGGCGGCGCTCAGCGACGATATCGCCTATAACAATCACGATATCGATGACGGGTTGCGGGCCGGGCTCTTCAGCGTCGCCGATCTGACCGATGTGCCCCTGGTGGGGCCGATCTTCGCCGAAGTGGCGCGGCAATATCCGGGCCTGGAAGCGTCGCGGCTGATCGGCGAAGCGGTGCGCCGCATGATCAACCGCATGGTGACCGATGTGACAGCGGAGACGCGGCGCCGCCTTGCCGGGGCCAAGGTCAGGACGATTGACGATATCCGCCGCCTCGACCGTCCGGTGGTGGCGTTCTCCGACACCATGCGGGCCCATGACATCGCCTTGAAAAAATTTCTGTTCCAGAAAATGTATCGCCACCACCGGGTGGTGCAGACCACGCAGAAGGCGGCCCGCGTCGTGGTCGATCTCTATGACCTGCTGGTTGCGCAGCCGACCTGCCTGCCGCCGGAATGGCAATCAGGCGTCGATGGCCCGCATACGGCGGCGACGGCCCGGCTGGTGGCGGATTACATCGGCGGCATGACCGACAAATACGCGCTGGAAATGCACCGGCGCCTGTTCGACCCCTACGAACGGATGTAATTCCCCGCAGCGGCTCGTCTTGCGGACACAAAAAAGCCAAAAAAATGCAGTCGAATCCGATTGTTAACATCGTTGTCCGGATCGCGCGTGCTTGACCGACTCGACGCTTTCTTGGTCTGATAGAGAAATTTCGTAAACATTCCCGACAGTTGCGTCCTCCCCACGGCGCCAGGATCGGAGGAAGGTAGACAATGTCAGATACGCCGAAACCGGAACAGATCCAGGCTAACGTCGCCGCCGCCCTCAGCCGGTTGCGCGGCGATGTCATGCCGCCCATCACCTCGACCTCGACGGGTGGGGCGGGTGGTCCTGGAAATGGAGGTGCCGGCAGCGGCGGCAATCCGGGAAGTGGGGGAGCGGCGGCGGTGCCCGGCGCGCCACAGCATGCAGCGCCGAACGCTGCCGCCGCATCATCCGAGCCCGCGCAACCGCAGTCCGGCTCCTCGCAGTCGGGATCAGGCCAATCGGGACCAGGCCAGTCGGGACCAGGCCAGTCGGGACCAGGCCAGGCCGGTTCGCCGCAATCGAGCCCGTCACAGCCGAGCCCGGCAGCCACCGCCAGTCCGGCTGGCACGCCAAGCTATTTTGCCGGTGGCTTGCGGGCCGAGCCCAGCCTTGGCCTCGGCAACGGCGCCAGCACGATGAGCACCCGCGGCATGACGCCCAGCGGGTCGTCCAGCAGTGGTGGCCCGTCCAATGGCGGCTCGACTGCCGGAGGCGGCAGCCTGCGCCCCAGCACGGCGACCGGATCGAGCTATTTCGGCAATATGAAGCCGCCGCTTTCGGCCAGTGGCGGCGGCAATGCCGGCGCCGGCCAGCCGGATCTGCTGAGCGGTGTCGAAATGGGGCCGCCGCCTTTGGGTGGCGCCTATCCGGCATCGGACGACGACAAGGGCGCTGCCAAGCGCAAGCGGAACCGCTTATTGGTCCTGGGCGGTGCGGTCGCCGCTTTGGTGGTGGTCGGTGCCATCTGGCTGGGCAGCGGCGATAGCGGCCAGGCGCCGGTGATCACGGCGGATACCTCGCCGGAAAAAGTGAAGCCGACCGATGCCGGCGGCTTGCAGGTGCCGAATCAGAATGTCCAGGTCCTGGAAAACATGAATGGCCAGGCGCCGCAGCAATCGGGCGAAACCGTCCTGCCGCCGCCGGAACAGCCGATGGCGCCTCCGGCGCCGCCCGCCGTGACGGATACGGATGCGGCCGCGCAGGCCGGACAGCCCGCTAATGGCCAAGCTGCGAATGGCCAGCCGGCAACCGGTGACCAGGCCGGCCAGCAAGCGGGTCTCGCCGCGCCGTCGGTGCCGGCCGTCCCTGATGCGCCGGCCGTGCCGTCGGTGCCCTCGGCATCGGATGCCGCCAGCCCGGCGATGAGCGCCCAGGCACCGGCCGTGCCGGCCGACAATGCGCCCGCCAATACGTCTTCCGCGAACACCGCGGCAGAGGCGGCGAAGCCGGCGGCAACCCAGACGGCGGCGAAGCCAGCCGATGCCAGCAAGACGACGACCCAGCCGACCGCGACGGCCGGCGGAAAGGTGAAGATCCAGCTTGCGGCGGTGAAGAGCGAAGCGGCGGCGAAGACCGAATGGGCGAAACTGCAGAAGGCGCATCCCGGCCAGCTCGGCAAGCTCAACCTGATCGTGCAGAAATTCACCAAGGACGGCACCGTCTATTATCGCGTCCAGGCCGGCCCGCTCGCCGACCGGACGGCGGCGAAGTCGATCTGCGGCGAATTGGCAAAGCAGAAGCAGGCTTGCATTATCGCCCGCTAAGTTTGCTTAGATTTACAAATGAACTGCCGGCGGGCTTGCCCGCCGGCAAGTCTTATGGGGACATCGAATGACTGCTGCCGCGATCTTCGGCTGTGCCGGTACCGATTTAACGCAGAGCGAGCGCGATTTCTTCCGCGACACTCGGCCGCTCGGCTTCATTCTCTTTGCCCGCAACATCGTCGATCCGGACCAACTGCGCCGTCTGACGGCGCAGTTGCGCGACAGCATCGATGACCCGGCCGCGCCGATCCTGATCGATCAGGAGGGCGGACGCGTGCAGCGCCTGCGGCCGCCGCATTGGCGTGCGGCGCCGCCGGCCGAGCGCTTCGGGCAACTGGCGGGTCGCGACCTTGCCGCCAGCTGTCGCGCCGTCAAACTCAACCATCGGCTGATTGCGGCGGAGCTGACGGCGCTCGGCATTGATGTCGATTGCGCGCCGCTGGTCGATATCCGCATATCCGGCGCCCATGACGTCATCGGCGACCGCGCCTATGGCGGCGCGCCCGATCTGGTGGCGACCCTGGGCCGCGCTGCTGCCGAGGGCCTGCTGGAAGGCGGCGTGATGCCGATCATCAAGCATATTCCGGGGCATGGCCGGTCGATGGTCGACAGCCATCATGACCTGCCCCATGTCGCCGCCAGCCGCCAGAAGCTGTCGGCGACGGATTTCCGGCCGTTTCAGGCCTTGAATGACATGCCCTGGGCCATGACGGCCCATATCGTCTATGAAGCGATCGATTCCGAGTCGCCGGCGACGCTCTCCGCCAAGGTCATCGCCGAGGTGATTCGCGGCGAAATCGGCTTTGGCGGACTGCTGTTGACCGACGATCTCAGCATGAAGGCGCTGAATGGCAAGCTGGACGACCTGGCCCGGCGCTCCCTGGCGGCCGGTTGCGATATTGTCTTGCATTGTAACGGCGATATGGCGGAAATGCGGCAGGTCGCCGCCGGCACCGCCCCCTTGTCCCCGGTGGCAAAAGCCCGATATGAACAGGGGCAGGATAAACGGAAACGGGCTCGTCTGGCCGAGGCTACCACCGACATGGCGGCGTTGCGTGACGAACTGGCACGGCTGATCGCCTGAAAGGCGATGTCGCGCACCAGATTTGCTGGCCGGTCCTTCACGCAGGGAGCGTATTTTGGGTGGGTATGATTTAGCGGGCCTGATTCAGAACGCCACGACCTGGGTGTTGCCGGTCCTTTTCGCGATTACCTTGCATGAAGCGGCGCATGGTTTCGTTGCCTGGCGGCTGGGTGACAATACGGCCTATATGCTGGGCCGCGTCAGCTTCAACCCCTTGCGTCATATCGATCCTTTCGGCACCGTGCTGCTGCCGGCCCTGCTGTTGCTGAGCGGGACGGGCTTTCTCTTCGGTTATGCCAAGCCGGTCCCGGTCAATTTCCGCAACCTCAACCATCCCAAGCGGGACATGGTCTGGGTGGCGCTGGCCGGGCCGGGAATCAATATCTTCCTGGCCATCGTTTCCGCGCTGCTGCTGCATCTTGCGGTCGTGCTGCCGCCGGAAATGTCGGATTTTGCCGGCCAGACCCTGTTCAATTCGATTCTGCTGAATATCTGGTTGGCATTGTTCAATATGTTGCCGCTGCCGCCGCTCGATGGCGGGCGCGTGGCGGTCGGGATTCTGCCGCGTCCGCTTGCCCTGCCATTGGCGAATCTCGAGCGTTACGGCATGCTGATTTTGATTGGTTTGATTTTCCTATTACCCTTTATCGGCCGGATGATTGGCCTGAATTTGAACATTTTAGGCTGGATTCTCGGACCGGCTTCCAGCTATGTGCTGAACGTGATCGCCCATTTGACCGGCGTCATCAGCATCATTGGCCCCGTCCTGTAACGGGTCGCGGCCGTCGCAAAGGGTAGAGCAGGTAGTTTCGGACGGTATGACCGCAATTCACGACGATCGGGACGAGATCGGACCGGACGATCAGCCGGGCCCAGGCCAGGTTCCCACCCGGGAGGAGGATCTCCCGGCGGAAGCGTCTGCGGAAGCTGAGTCCGCCGAGAACGCGTTCCCCGAGGATACGGCGCCGGGCGATACGAAGCCGGGCGAAGAACGCCCTGATGCGGCGGTCGACGAACAGGCTGCAGCCGAGGAACCGGCCGCGCCATCGGTGCCGGATGACGTCGAAGCGGCCGCATCCGAGGAGCCGGCAACTGCAGCTCCCCAGGATGACGGCGCGCCCCAGGATGACGGCGCGCCTGAGGAACCGGCCGCCGAGGCGGCCGGCTTCGAATCGGCAGAGCCGGAAGCGGCGCCCGAAGATGGCGGCGACCTGCATCTCGACCTCGACGGCTATGAAGGTCCGATCGACGTGCTGCTGAATTTGGCGCGCGATCAGAAGGTCGATCTCAAGAAGATCTCGATTCTCGAACTGGCGGATCAGTATCTCGGCTTCGTCGCGCGGGCGCGCCGCCTGCGCCTGGAACTGGCGGCTGACTATCTCGTCATGGCGGCCTGGCTTGCCTATCTGAAGTCACGCCTGCTGCTGCCCGAGCCGCCCAGTGACGGCGAGCCGTCCGGCGCCGAAATGGCCGCCGCTTTGGCCTTCCAGTTGCAGCGCCTGGAGGCGATGCAGAAGGCCGGGCAGGCACTGCTTGCCTTGCCGCAGCTCAATCGCGATTTCTTCCGGCGCGGCGAGCCGGAGCCGGTGCGCCTGATCCAGGTGCCGTTCTATACGCTCACCCTCTATGACCTGCTGAAGGCTTACGGCACCCATCCGGGCCGCAAGCGCGAAGGGGTTTTGCATATCGAACCGCTGCGCCTCTTCTCGATGGACGATGCTTTGCATCGCATCGGCGAGTTGCTGGGCTACGTCCTCGACTGGACCACCTTGCGGCGCTTCCTGCCGGACGACTTGCAGGAGACGCCCTTGCAGCGCCGCGCCGCGATGGCGGCGACCTTTGCCGCCAGTCTGGAACTGGCCCGTTCGGGGCGCATTCATTTGCGCCAGGACGGTACTTTCGGGCCCATTTATGTGCGTCGCGCCGAGCCGCAAAGCGAGGAGCCGGTCGCCAATCAAGGTAGTGTCGAGTGATGAGTGAAGATCGTTTTCAGTTGCAGCGCCTGTTGGAAGCCATCCTCTTTGCCTCGGCCGAGCCACTGACGGTCGATGCCTTGGTGGCGCGCATGCCGGAGGGGTCGGATGTTCCCGGCCTGCTGCAGGAAATTCGCGATATCTATGCCAATCGCGGTGTCACGCTGACACCGGTCGAGGATCGCTGGTGCTTCCGCACCGCGCCGGATCTCAGCTCGAAGTTCCATATCGAGCAGAAGGTCGAGCGCAAGCTGACCCGCGCGGCGGTCGAGACCATGGCGATCATCGCCTATCACCAGCCGGTGACGCGGGCGGAGATCGAAGAGATCCGTGGTGTCGCCATCTCCAAGGGTACGCTCGACAACCTGCTTGAAGCCGGCTGGATCAAGCCGAAGGGCCGCCGCCAGACGCCGGGCCGGCCGGTCACCTGGGTGACGACTGAAGGTTTCCTCGAACATTTCGGCCTCGAGAGCTGCGATGCCTTGCCGGGTGTCGAGGAATTGCGTGCTGCCGGCCTGCTGGACAGCACCCTCAATGCTGCGACCTTGGGCGTGCAGGGCCATCTGCCGCCGGGTGGTGGTGAGGGCGAGGGGGATGAGGAGGAAGGCGATGGCGAAGAAGGCATTGTCGCCGACGATGCCTATGACGCCGAGATGCTGGCCCGCCTCGAAGGCGGGGAGGGGGCCGGCGAAGCGGTCGCGGGCGAAGCGGCAACCGGCGAGCCAGGGGCCGCATCCGATGACGACGCCGATGCCGACGGGATCGATGCCGATGAGGATGAGCTCGACGACGCCGCGCTCGCGGATGACGATGTTGACGACGACGACATCGACGACGAACTTGAGGATAGCGATATCGAAGGCGAGGAAGACGAAGCCGACGACGAGGAGGAACTCGAGGACGACCTCAAGGACGAGGCTTTCGAGGAAGACATCGCCGAGGAAGAAGCTGCCGCGGCGCTGAGCGAGCTTGAAAACGAGGCTTCGGAGGCTGATGACGCCGAGGCGGATGATGACGATGATGATGATGATGACGGCGATGACGAAGACGCCGATCAGGATGACGATGACGACCTCGATGGCGAGGATGAAGATGACGATGACGATGTTGATGACGACGACATCGATGAAGATGATGGCGATGAAGATGAAGAAGACGAGGATGACGACGATCCGGCCGACCGGAAGGCGGATGCCGGTTAACACCTAACGGTTTCGTCCGCCATGCCCGGGATGTGTGGCGGGCATTGTCCGTCCCCCTGATTTGCGCCTTGGATGGGTTCCCGGCCGCAAAATTTGCAATTCAGAATAAGTCGCAATAATGTCGAGCCAAGCGCACGACAATAGCGTCGGCGGCCACCAACGGACCAGGACGTGACGGCTTTTTCCAGTGATTTAACCACAGCCCCCCGGCGTGCTTTCCGGCTGTTGCCGCGCTGGCAGCCCTGGACGCTATCGGTCTGCCTGATGGCGGTTGCCGTGGCGGCGCCGATCGTCGTGGTCTTTTCCCACCTGGCGAAGCCCAATGGCGCGTTGTGGCATCATCTCGCCACCACGGTCCTGCCGGATTACATCATCAATTCCCTGTTGCTGATGATCGGCGTCGGCATCGGCGTGGTGCTGATCGGCGTCCCGGCTGCCTGGATGGTGACGCTGTGCCGTTTCCCGGGACGGCGCCTGTTCGAATGGTCGCTGCTGCTGCCGATGGCGATGCCGGCTTATGTCGTTGCCTATACCTATACCGGCCTGCTGGATTTCGCCGGGCCGGTGCAGTCTGCCTTGCGGGAGATGGTCGGCGATACCGTGCCCCTGGGCTGGATCCCGGCAATCCGCAACCTGCCGGGATCGATCCTGATCCTGACGCTGGTCTTCTATCCCTATGTCTATCTCCTGGCGCGCACCGCTTTTCTCGAACAGTCGAGCTGCGTGCTGGAGGTGAGCCGCACGCTCGGTTGCTCGCCGTGGCGCAGTTTCTACCGCGTCGCCCTGCCGCTTGCCCGCCCGGCCATCGTCGGCGGCGTCGCGCTGGCGATGATGGAGGCGCTGAACGATTTCGGCACGGTGCAGTATTTCGGCGTCGACACCATGGCGACCGGCATCTTCCGCGTCTGGCAAGGCCTGGGCGATGCGGATTCCGCCGCGCAGCTTGCCGCCATCCTGCTGGTCTTCGTTTTCCTGCTGCTGGCGGTGGAGCGCTGGTCGCGCGGCCGGCAGAGTTTCGCGCATACGACGACCCGCTACCGGCCGCTGCCGCGCTATCGCCTGACCGGCTGGCGCAGCCTCGGCGCCGTTGTCGGCTGCAGCCTGCCGATCATGCTCGGCTTCTTCGTGCCGGGCGGCATGCTGCTCGGCTGGGCACTCAACAATACCGAATTCTGGATGACCTGGAGTTTCCTCGGCCTCGTCCGCAACAGCTTCACCATGGCGGGCATGGCGGCGGTTCTCGCCGTGCTGCTGGCGCTGGTGATGGCCTATGCCTTGCGCCTGCATGCATCGCGCCTGACCAATATGGCGGTGCGGATCGCCAGCATCGGCTATGCGGTGCCCGGCACGGTGCTGGCGATCGGCGTGCTGCTGCCCTTTGCCGCCCTCGACCATGGCATCAATGCCTGGACCAAGGCGCAATTCGGCTGGATGCCGGGGCTGATCCTCAGTGGGACGTTGGCCGCCGTCACCTATGCCTATCTGGTGCGCTTCCTGACCGGCAGTTTCAACATCGTCGAAACCAGCCTGGGCAAGATCACCCGCTCGATGGATTTCGCGGCGCGGTCGCTCGGCCGTTCGCCGGGGGCCACGCTGGTCCAGGTGCATCTGCCGATCATGCGCGGCGGCCTGCTGACCGCCGTCATGCTGACCTTCGTGGAGATCCTGAAGGAGCTCTCGGCGACCTTGGTCTTGCGGCCTTTCGATTTCGACACGCTCGCCACCAGGACCTATGACCTCGCCTCGGATGAACGTCTGGCGGAAGCATCGGGGCCGTCCCTGGCCATCGCCGTGGTCGGCATCCTGCCCGTCATCCTTCTGTCGCGTGCCATCGCCAAATCGAGGCCCGGCGCGGGCGAGGGCGAAGCCGGCGACCATACCGAAGCCTATCTGCCGAGCCTCGCCGATCCCCATTTGGCCGATCCTAATCCAACCGCTCCCGCCATCGCTGAGAAGTGACCCGTGTAATGACCGCCTCCGATGCCTTGTTTCTCGATCGCGTGAGCCATGATTTCGGTAAGCTCCGGGCCGTCGATGGTGTCGAGATTACGGTTGCCGCCGGCGAGGTGGTCTGCCTGCTCGGCCCGTCAGGTTGCGGTAAGTCGACGGTGCTGCGCTTGAGCGCCGGATTGGAGGCGTTGCAGCAAGGCCGCATCGCCATGCGCGGCCAGATCGTCGGCGATGCCGCCACGGGCCGCAGCATGCCGACCGAACATCGCCATGTCGGGCTGGTCTTCCAGGATTTTGCGCTGTTTCCCCATCTGACCGTGGCGGCGAATGTGGCTTTCGGCCTGACGGCCCTGCCGGCCGGCGAACGCCAGGGGCGGGTGCGCGAGGCCTTGGCCCAGGTCGGCATGCTGGATTACGCCCAGACCTATCCGCATGCCTTGTCCGGCGGCCAGCAGCAGCGCGTCGCGCTGGCCCGGGCCCTGGCGCCGCGTCCGGCCCTGTTGCTGCTGGATGAGCCTTTCTCGGGCCTGGATGCCCGGCTGCGTGAGCAGATTCGCGAGGATACGGTGCATTTGCTGAAGGCCAGCGGCATCGCAACCCTGCTGGTTACGCATGATCCGGAAGAGGCGATGTTCATGGCCGACCGGATCTATCTGATGCGCCGGGGACGGGTTGAACAAGCGGGTCGCCCGAGCGATATCTATTATCGGCCCGTGAATGCTTTCGTCGCCAGTTTCTTCTCGGTGGTTAATGAAATGCCGGTCGAGGTGGTGGCGGGACGGGTGGAAACGCCGTTCGGTCCGCTGCCGGCGAAGGGTTTGGGTGACGGCCAATCGGCCCAATTGGTGATTCGGCCGGAAGCAATTCGTTTCGACGGGCCGGTGCCGTCTGCAACCGGCGCTGAGGCGATGATCGAGGAAGTGCGCTTCCTGGGTGCGGCGGCGCTGGTCCGGGCACGTTTGACGGAGGGCGCGCATCGTGGCCGCCTGCTCGTGGCCCGCTTGGCTGGCGGCGGTATGCCGCCGACTCAGGGGGAGGCGGTCCGATTGTCGATTGCCGATCAGGGTGTCTTCGTTTTTTCCGGCGCCTGATGGGTGTAAGGCCCGCAAGGGCTTGGTTCGGCAGTGTTTTCCGCGGAAATCGAGCGGTTCGTCGCAGCTTTGCCCCGGGAACGGATTCATTTGCAGGGGCGCGGCGATTTTGCCATAGTCCGGCAACGGCTTAACGCGGGAACGGTACAGGGAGTTACCCCATTATGGGCAGTTTTAGCTTGTGGCATTGGCTGATTGTTCTGGCCATCGTCCTGGTCCTTTTCGGTGGTGGCGGTAAGATTCCGCGCCTGATGAAGGACCTGGGTCAGGGCATTACCGCTTTCAAAAAAGGTCTCAAGAACGACGAGAAGCCGGGTGAGACCCAGGCGAGTTCGGCCAGCTCGGCCTCTGGCGACGACAAGCACGGCATGATCGATCGCGGCTGATAAGCTGCGAAGGCGGGTTCCGGGTGCCGGTCAATGACCGGCGCCGGGCCTGACCGATAGTAAGGACCAGATCATGTTCGACCTCGGCTGGGACGAGATGGCGGTGATCGCCGTTGTTGCCTTGGTGGTGCTCGGCCCCAAGGAATTGCCCAACGCCCTGCGCACGGTTTCCGGCCTGATGAAACAGGCCCGCAAGCTCGCCAACGAATTCCAAAGTGGCGTGCATGAAATCATCCGTGAAGCGGAGCTTGAAGACGCCAAGAAAGCCGTTCAGGGATTGTCGAAAGGCACGATCGTCAATGCGATCGAAAAGCATGTCGACCCCGATGGCGATCTGAAAACCGCCTTCAAGTCGCCACAGGATGACGACACCGACCAGGCCAGGATCGCCGATCAGCCGAAGCTCGCGGATCAGAGCGACTCTCCGGAAACAAAGACGGAAACCACCGGGATTGATGCCAATGAGGTCAATCCCGCGGTTGCCGCTTTCGGCCCGAATGGCACGGCGCATCGGCTGCCGGATAACGACGATGCGGAGGAAAACCGCATCGCCGCCATCAACCCGGAAGAAACGCCGATTGAGACCATCGGCGCCGATCATGCTTCAGCCGCCGACGCATCAACGGATATGGAAAAGAGTAAGACGTCGTGAACGGCGCTGAAGAAGATAAGAAGATGCCCCTCCTGGCGCATCTGGTGGAGTTGCGGGCGCGCCTGCTTTGGTCGGTCGCGGGTTTCATTCTCGCCTTTCTGGTTTGCTTCTATTTCGCCCAGCCGATTTTCAACTTTCTCTCGGCGCCCTTGGCCAAGGCCCTGGCGGCGCATCGCATCTCCGACCAGCAATTGATGCGCGTCATCTATACCGACGTGACCGAGGTCTTCTTCACCCAGGTGAAGGTGGCGGCCTTCGGCGCCCTCTGTCTCTCTTTCCCGGTTATCGCGACACAGGTCTGGCTGTTCGTTGCGCCGGGCCTCTACAAACAGGAAAAGAAGGCCTTCCTGCCCTTCCTGGTGGCGACTCCCCTCATGTTCCTGGCGGGCGCGTCCTTCATGTTCAAGGTGATCCTGCCGCTCGCCCTCAATTTCTTCCTCAGCTACCAGCATGCCGGCGGCGATGGCGAGCTGGCCGTGCAACTGGAAGCCAAGGTCGGCGAATATGTCGGCTTCATCATGAAGATGGTCTTCGCCTTCGGCTTCTGCTTCGAATTGCCGGTCCTGCTGACCTTGCTGGCCAAGGTCGGCCTGGTGACGTCCGACGGGCTTAAGCGCAAGCGGCGTTACGCCATCGTCATTGTCTTCATCGCCGCTGCGGTGGTGACGCCGCCGGACGTCTTCAGCCAGGTGAGCCTCGCCGTTCCCCTGCTGCTGCTCTACGAGGTCTCGATCTGGCTCGCGCGGATGGTGGAGAAGGACCGCGCCAAGATCTCCGAGGACGGCGATTCCGATGATGATGATGCCGGGACGGAAGTGACCCCAGCCTAGAGCGCGATCGCGGTCTCTCTTATTAATGAGAGACGGCTTCACGTTTTAGACAAAATTGCAAAGCGATTCCGTCTAAAACGATCCGGCTCTAGAGCCGGATGGTGGCGAGGGAAATCGCTGGCGTGACGGCTCTTCAGGTGGCGCATCGCTTTACGGATTCACCGTCCCAGCCTATAAAGTGAACCGACAAGGTTCACTGGGGCGACATATCTAAATGTTTGACGTTAAATGGATTCGCGAAAATCCGACCGCCTTCGACCAGGGGCGGGCGCGGCGCGGTCTGCCGCCTTTGGCGGAGGAAATCATCGGGCTCGACGCCAAGCGGCGGGCGGCCCAGACCGCCTGGCAGGAAATGCAGGCGAAGCGCAATGAGCTGTCGAAGCAGATCGGCCAGCTCAAGGCCAAGGGCGGCGATGCCGCCGGGGTGATGGCCGAGGTCGCCGGCCTGAAGGACCGCATGGGCGAGCTTGAGGCCGAGGAACAAAAGCTTGCCGCAGTCCTCGACGATCTGCTCCTGCGCCAGCCCAATCTGCCCGCCGCCGATGTGCCGGATGGCGCCGACGAGACGGCCAACCGCACTGATCGCACGGTCGGCGCGCCGCGCAATTTCGCCTTCACCCCGAAGCAGCATTTCGAACTGGGCGAGGGGCTTGGCCTGATGGATTTCGAGGCGGCGGCGCGGATTTCTGGCGCCCGCTTCGTCGTGCTGAAAGGCGCGCTGGCGCGGCTGGAACGCGCCCTCGCGCAATTCATGCTCGATCTCCATACCGGCGAATTCGGCTATACCGAAGTGGCGCCGCCCTTCCTGGTGCGTGACAATGCCCTTTACGGCACGGGCCAGTTGCCGAAATTCGAGGAGGATCTCTTCGTCACCAAGGAAGGCCTGTGGCTGATCCCGACCTCGGAAGTGCCGCTGACCAACCTGGCCGGCGACAGCATCATCGATGAAGCCGCCTTGCCCTTGCGCTATACCGCGCTGACGCCGTGTTTCCGGTCCGAAGCGGGCTCCGCCGGCCGCGATACGCGCGGCATGATCCGCCAGCACCAGTTTTTCAAGGTCGAACTCGTCTCCATCACGGATCCCGACCAGTCCGATGCCGAGCATCAGCGCATGACGGCCTGTGCCGAGGAAGTGCTGAAGCGGCTGGACCTACCTTATCGGGTGATGACGCTCTCGACCGGCGATATGGGGTTTGCCGCCCAGAAGACCTATGACATCGAAGTCTGGCTGCCGGGGCAAAATGCCTATCGCGAAATCTCCAGCTGCTCGAATTGCGGTGATTTCCAGGCCCGGCGCATGAAGGCGCGGAGCCGCAAGGCCGGCGAGAAGAACACCCGCTTCGTGCACACGCTGAACGGCTCGGGCCTCGCCGTCGGCCGGACCCTGGTCGCGGTGCTGGAAAACTACCAGCAGGAAGACGGTTCGATCGCTGTGCCGGCGGCGTTGAAGCCCTATATGGGCAAGATCGAGGTGATCCGTCGTGCTTAAGGCGCCGCTCAACCTGAAGAAGGCCCGCATCCTGATCAGCAACGATGACGGCATCCATGCGCCGGGCCTGAAGGTGCTGGAGAAGGTCGCGCGGGCGCTGTGCTACGATGTTTGGGTGGTGGCGCCGGAAAGCGACAATAGCGGCGCCTCGCATTCCTTCAGCGTGCGGCGGCCGCTCTCGGTGCATCGTCTCGGGCCGCAGCGTTTCGCCGTTTCCGGCACGCCGACCGATTGCGCGCTGGTCGCCATCAATCACCTGATGACCGACCGCAAGCCGGATCTCGTTCTGTCCGGCGTCAATCGCGGCGCCAATCAGGGCGAGGACGTGATCTATTCCGGCACCGTCGCGGTGGCGATGGAAGCGGCGATGATGAACATCCCGGCGATCGCCATGAGCCAGATTCGCCACGGCAATAGCGTTCCCTGGCAGACTGCCGAGACGTTCGGCGAGACCGTGGTGCGGCGCCTGACCTCGGTCGATTGGCCGGCTGGCGTGCTGATGAATGTGAACTTCCCCTGCGTCGCGCCGGATCAGGTCAAGGGTATCGATGTCGGTGGCCAGGGCCGCCGTATCTCGGACCTGCAGGTTGTCGCCGGCAAGGACCCCTTCGACCGCGATGTGCTGTGGATCGGCGATTTCCCGGATGACGAAACCGAAGGCGAGGATACCGATCTCGCCATCACCGCTGCCGACAAGATCTCAGTGACGCCGCTGCATTTCGACCTGACCCACCGGGCGACGGCGAAGCGGCTGGAAGCGGTGATGGGTCCGTTGAAGGTGAAAGTCTCGGCAAAGGCGAAAGCCCCGGCAAAGGCGAAGTCGCCGCGCCGCAAGACGCGATGAAGAAGGCTATGAGTTCGCGCCGATGAGTCTGGCTGCCCGCAAAATCCGATTGATCATGAATCTGCGCCGTGCCGGGGTGACGGATACCGGCGTGCTGGCGGCGATCGAGCGGATTCCGCGCGAAGCCTTCGTGCTGCCGCATTTCCATGATCAGGCTTATGAGGACCAGGCGCTGCCCATCGCCCAGGGCCAGACCATCAGCCAGCCGCATATCGTCGCCATGATGACCGAGGCTTTGCAGCTCAAGAAGACCCATAAGGTGCTGGAGATCGGCACCGGTTCCGGCTATCAGGCGGCGGTGCTGTCGAAGCTGGCGCGGCGCGTCTATACGGTCGAGCGCTTCAAGTCGCTGTTGAAGGAGGCGGAGCACCGTTTCCATCAATTGCGGCTGCATAATATCACCAGCAAGGTGGGGGACGGCTCGAAGGGCTGGCCTGAACAGGCGCCGTTCGACCGCATCATCGTCACCGCCGCGGCCGAAGATATTCCCCAGACCCTGGTGGACCAGTTGGCGGTCGGTGGTGTCATGGTGCTGCCGGTCGGGCCGGATCGTGGCGATCAGGTCTTGATCCGTCTCCGTAAGAATGAGGACGGGATTGAATGCGATCATCTGGCCGATGTCCGATTCGTGCCGTTGGTCGGTGGCGCCCTGCCGGAAGATGAAGCGAAGGCGGCATCTGCGCGATGAAACGCAGCGCGATGAAAGCGAGGAGAGTTGGCATGACGGGTCGGCATAAGTTGCTGTTGGCGGCAAGCGGCATTGCGCTTGCGTTTCTGGCTGGCTGCAACCAGTCGGGGCGGCCGCTCAGCGACGGCACGGCTGGGCCGGCTTTCGCAGGCGAAGCGCCGAAGATCGGTGTCATTGACGGCAACTCTTATATCGTCGCGCCCGGCGATACCGTCGGCGCCATCGCTGATCGCACCAATACGCCGGTTCGCAGCCTGATCGATCTCAACCATCTGGTGCCGCCCTATCGTCTGCAATCGGGCACCCGGCTGTTGCTGCAGCCGCGTTCCAACTATGTCGTGCGCCAGGGCGATACGATCGAGAAAATCGCACAAAGCCAAGGCGTGTCGCAGAGCGCGCTGATCCAGCTCAACAACCTGCCCGCGCCCTATGCCGTGCATGCGGGACAGACCCTGGTCCTGCCCAGCGGTGTCGAAGCCAGCAAGGCGCCGACCAATGTCGCGGTCGGCCAGAGCTTCGTCATGCCCCAGGCCACGCCGGACGGGTCGACGGCCCCGACCACCGCGCCAAGCGGCGGGGTCAGCAAGAGCGCCCTGCCGCCGCTCTCCTCGGCGCCTGCCACGACCGCCACCAACGCGCCGAAACCGCTTTCGGGGCAGGCGGCGCCGACCGCGGCGACGGGGGCCACGACGACATCGACCGCCAAGGCGATGGAGACACAGCCGATGACGGCGGCGAAGAATGCGGCGTCAGACGCGAATCAGCCGCCGCCGCCCGATCCAGTCCTGCCGGATCCCGATCCCTTCGACGAAGTGCCGGCCAAGTCAGCGGCTGCGACGGGTGCCGCGAAAGCCGCCACGGGCGCCACCCAGGCAACCGCCACGCAGCAGGCGGCAAAAACGCCGGACACCGTCACGCCGCCCGCCAATACCGGCAACGGCCAATTCGGCTGGCCGGTCCAGGGCAAGGTCGTGTCGAAATTCGGCGCGACCTCGGACGGGCTGCGCAATGACGGCATCAATATCTCGGCCCCGGCCGGTGCGCCGGTCCAGGCGGCGGCCGACGGCGTCGTTGCTTATGCCGGTAACGAATTGCGCGGCTTTGGCAATATGGTCCTGATCCGCCACGCCAATGGCTGGGTCACAGCCTATGCGCATAACCAGTCGCTCAATGTGAAGAAGGGCGATCAGGTGAAGCGCGGCCAGGTCATCGCCCGTGTCGGCTCCACCGGCAACGTGGAATCGCCCCAGGTCCACTTCGAGATCCGCAAAGGCACCTCGGCCGTCGATCCGATGAAATATCTCGGCAGTTAACGGGCGGCTGCATCAGCCATCAGCGGGCGAGAACGAAGCCCGCAATGCCGGCCAGCACGACCACGGCGATCGCCACATAGATCCAGAACCGGCTCGAGACGGTCAGCTCGCCCGAGATCGTGCGACCGCGCTCATCGACCGGTGAGAAGGCGTCGCTGCGATTGGTTTCGGCCTGTTGCATCCGTTGCTGCGCGTTCGATGGATGGCCGCCGGCTTCTTCATCGGTCCCCAGCGGCGCGGCGGCCGGATCGATGAAGGGGACCTTGTCACCGGCTCGTCCCGCATCAATGTCGTGGCGCAGACGATCCGCGGTCGGTGCCTTGGTTCTGGGCTGGGTCATGTGCCTTTCCTCGTTTCCCGCTCAACAGCCGCATGATGGCCGAGTTCCCTTGGTGACGATTGATGCGCAAAGCTTTTTTATACCGGCCATGAACCTTGGCGCGTGTTCGTGGTTGATGGTCGAAGAAAAGCTTTAACGCGATGCGGATGAGGGCGATCGCTCTCGAGGTTTCGGATCGGCGCCCGGACGACAATACCGGGTAGAAACGCCAAGTCCGTTCCGCTCCGTCGGAAAATTCCTCGTCTCTGCGTATCCGGATCGTGTTTCCGTCGTCGATAGGAGAAGGGCCATGAATATTCAGGAATGTATGAGCAAGGACGTTAAGATCGCCTCGCCGGATCAGTCCATTCGCGATGCGGCGCAAACGATGAAAGAGATCGATGCGGGCTTTCTACCGGTGGGCGAGAATGACCGGCTGGTCGGCATGATCACCGATCGGGATATCGCGTTGCGCGGCGTTGGCGCCGGAAAGGGGCCCGATACGCCCATTCGCGACGTCATGAGCAAAGAGGTGCTTTATTGTTTCGAGGATGAAAGCATCGAAACGGTATCGCAGAAGATGGCCAAACAGCAGGTCAGGCGGATGCCGGTACTCAATCGCGACAAGCGCCTGGTCGGCATTATTTCGCTGGGAGACATTTCGCAACAGGACGGCTCGGGCTGCGCTGAAGCGCTCAGCAGTATTTCCTCGCCCGGCGGCCAACACGTTCAACATTGAGGAGAACAGCCATGCCAGCCAAATCGAAAGCACAGCAGAAAGCTGCCGGCGCTGCGCTCGCGGCCAAACGCGGCGATATCAAAAAAAGCGAGCTTCGCGGCGCCTCCAAGTCGATGGCCAAGTCGATGAGCGAGAAAGAGTTGCACGACATGGCAGCGACCAAACGTAAAGGTAAGCCAAGCCACAGCTCGCGTAGCTGACACATACTGAACGAGCCCCTCGGCGCCGGGATCGCTCCGGTGCCGAGGGGCGTCAGCTTTTCATCCGTGCGTCTGTCCACGATTGCAGTTCGCGCGTCCTTGCGCTACATCTGCCGCTCGTTTTTCCGTTATCCTGCCTCAGCGACGCCATGCTCTTCGCCTGAGCCTTCTTCATCGGACGAGATCATGCGTGCGCGCCATTGCGGACTTGACTTCGGCACGTCGAATTCGACCCTCGGTTTCCGCGAGGGCGACGGCTATGTCATGTGCGCCCTGGATGGCGAGAGCCCGACGCTGCCAAGCGCCGTCTTCTTCGATTACGAGGAGGACCGGGTGCAATTCGGCCGCAATGGCATCGCCGCCTATATCGCCGGTGTCGAAGGCCGCTTGCTACGCGCCTTGAAAAGCGTGCTGGGCAGCCAGTTGATCGGTGAAACCACCCTGATCGGCCGCAAGCGGGTGCCGATGCGCGCCATCATCGGCATGTTCCTGCGCCAGATGAAAAAGCTGGCCGAACATCGCCTCGGTCATGCGATCGACAATGTCGTCCTCGGGCGCCCGGTGCGTTTCGTCGACGAAGACGATGCGGCGGACCGGCGGGCGGAGGAAGAACTCGTCGCCATTGCCAAGGAGCAGGGCTTCAACCATGTCGCCACACAGCTCGAACCGATTGCCGCCGCTTTGGCCTATGAGCAGTCCTTGTCGCAGGAAGAATTATCGCTGATCGTCGATCTCGGCGGCGGCACTTCCGACTTTGTGGTTGCGCGCCTGTCGCCCGAAGGTGCGCGGCGCAGCGATCGTTCCGGCGATATTCTCGGCCGCAGCGGCGTCCATGTCGGCGGTACCGATTTCGATTGCAGCCTCAGCATCGCCCAGGCGATGCCGCATCTCGGTTATGATGCGCTGGTCGGCCCGAAGCGCCTGCCCATGCCGTCGCATCTTTTCCATGACCTGGCGACCTGGCACAAAATTCCCTTTCTTTATACGCCGCAGAACATTTCCTATCTGCGCTCCATCATCGACCAGAGCGACCAGCCGGCGCGGCTTGAGCGGCTGCTGCATCTGCTGGCCAAGCGCCAGGGCCATCAATTGGCGGGCGAGGTCGAGGCGGTGAAGATCGCCTTATCCGATGCGATGGAAACGATCCTGCATCTGCCACGTGATCCGGATTCGGCGCTGCCCGATGCGGCAATCACGGTCACGCGGGCGGATCTCGATCATGCCGTGGACCGCGATACTTTCCGGATCATCGATGCGATTGACCGTTGTTGCCGGGAAGCGGCGATCGATCCCAGACGCTTGCAATCGATTTTCCTGACCGGCGGCTCGACCGGGATTCCCTCGGTCCGCCGGCGCATCCTCGAACATGTGCCGAATGCCCGGCCGGTCGCCGGCGATATGTTCGGCAGCGTCGGCCTCGGCCTCGCCATCGATGCCGATCGGCGCTTCAGCTAGACCAGGCCCGGCTAAATCAATCCGAGTGCATTCCGCACCAGCAGGTCGATCTCATCCACCATATGCAAGGCGCGCCGCAGCCGTTCCTTGTCGATCGAAACCAGGTGCTTGATTTCGACATCGGCGCTGGGGGCAAGGCCGATCTCCTGGTCGGCCAATTGCTGATCGAGGATCAGGCCGAGGATCAGGCTGAAGGCATCCTCGATCCGCGCGAGATCGTCTTCCGAGACAAGCTGCGCCGCAGCGGCGGCGCGCCAGCGGTTCAAGGTACTGGTGGTGGCCAAGCCGAGCTCAAGCGCCAGCACCCGCGCCCCGGCGACCAGCGGCTGCAGGCCATGCGCTTTGAGATCGACGCGGCCGCCGCGCGTCTTGAATTTGCCGAGCAGGCCGAGCGCCGATCCTTTGCGCCCGATGCCCTTCGCCAGCAGAGCATGGAAAACGCGGTGGCCGCGCGCACTGGTGATCGCCTCCGCACGCAAGGAGGCAGCCAGGCGAAACGTGCCGGCGACGGGCCGGAAGTCGTAGAAGATATCGGCATTGAGCAAGGCTTCCGGCGTTGCCGCTTCCAGCCAGGCGGTGATGCATCGGCGCCAGCCTTTGCCGTTGTGGCGCAGGTCGCGCTTTGCCGCCATCACGCCGCCCCGGCAATAAGGCAGGCCGGCGACATCGAGCAGGTCGGCGACACGCTGGCTGAAGTCGGCGAACCAGGGATGATCGTCCTCCTCGCCATCGTGAATGAGGGCATTGTCCTGGTCTGCGGCCAGCAGGCTTTCGCCGCGTCCGGCCGATCCCAGGATCAGCAGACACCATCGTGCCGGCGCATCGCCCTTGCCGGCGGCCGCCATCTCTTTCAGCGCGAGATCGGCGGCCCGCGCCGTCAGGTCGCAATATGCGGTGCCGATGACATTGGCAATCTGTTCCGGCCGTAATTGTTCGCGGCGCAAGGCGGCAGCCAGATGGGGCAGGCGGGCATTGGCCTGCAGCAGGTCGTCTGAAGAATTCGCATCGGCGATATCGTTCTGCAGCGCCAGCGCATCTTCGGCCCGCTGCCGCAACACGCTCGACAGATAAAGGATGCCGACCAGCCGGCCGTCGATCGGATCGGTGACGGCGAGATGGCGGATATTGCGCCGGGTCATCCGGGCGATTGCAGCATAGAGATAGGCGTCCGGCGCCAGGGACGCGACCGGCGCCGACATGATCGTGGCAACGGATTTTCCCAGGGCCTCGGCGTGGTCCGCCGCCAGGGCCTGGATGATGTCGTATTCGGTGACGATGCCGATCGGCCGGTGATGCGCATCGAGCACGATCAGGCAGGAGGATTTCTGCCGCGCCATCTCGGCGATGGCGGCGTCGATGGTCTCGGTCGGCGCGATGGCCGCCGTCGGCACCGACATGATCTCGCCCAGCCGGCGCTGGAAGGGATAGAGGTCGATGCGGGAGGGGATCGGGGCCGGCATGCGGTCTGCCTCAGCGGTCATCGGCATCGCGGCGCAGGTCGCGATGCTGGCGCCGCAATCGGGCCAGGGCCGCGGCGCTTGCTTCCTCGGCGCGGCCCAGCGTCAGGATATCGCGGGCCGCCAGATGCGGCAGCAGCCGGTAATAGAGATCGAGCGCGATCAGGGCATCGCCCCGCGCGGTGTGGCGACCGGCGAGGGAAACCCGCAGCCGCTTCGCCACATGATCGAGGCCGAGAGTTTCGGCATGCGGATGCAACGCGGCGAACAGCAGCATCGTGTCGAGCAACGGCGGCGGTCGCCAGTCGCGTCCGGCGCGCCGCATCTCATGACGCAGCAAAGCGGCATCGAAATGGATGTTATGGCCAAGCAGGACATGACCGCCGATGCGCTTTTCCAGCATGTCGGCAAGGTCGATGAAATGCGGTGCATCGCGCACATGGCGATCGGTGATGCCGTGAATGCGTGTCACGCTCGGCGGAATCGTGCGGCGCGGATTGACGAAGATATCCAGCATCGGGCCGAGATGAAGCCGCCCGCCGCTAAGATTGACTGCCGCGATCGAGACGATCCGGTCGCGCTTGGGATCCATGCCGGTCGCTTCCGTGTCGAGCGAGAGAATAGGCAGATCGACCAAAGGCGTCTGACGGTCATAGGCGGTGAGGGGCGGCGAATTTTCCATGGCCCTGGCAACCGGCCAGCGGGACCGCCGATAACGCCGCTGGGTCAAAGCGAGGCCGATCGCGTAGATACGCAGCAAGGGGTGCGGCGGCTGCTTGCTGTATCCGGGGATCGGCCGCGGTGCCTTCATGCGCAGCCTTGCACCAGATTGACGAGCATCGGCGCAAGCGTGCCGTCGTCATGCGCCAGGTTGCGGATGACCGAATAATGATGCGTTTCCGGCAGGATCATCAGTTGCGCCGTCCGGCCTTCCTGCCGCAGCTTGTCATTATAGGCCCGGGATTGAGCGACCCAGAGCGGCGGCTCGTCACCGCCCACCGCGACCACGCAATGGGGATTGCCGTGCAGTGGCAAAGCGAGCGGGCTGAGGCCGGGAATCTCCGCCGCCTGCAAACGGATATCCGCCTGCACCGGCAGGCGAGGAATCGGCGTCAGGTCATAGAGGCCGCTGATCAGCATGGCGCTCTTGATTCGCAATTGCGGCAGGCCCTCGGCGGCCCAGTCGCGGCTCAGCATCATCGCCGCGAGATGGGCGCCGGCGGAATGGCCGGCGATGTGGAATGAGCCGGGATCGCCGTTGAACGCACCGGCATTCTCATGAACCCAGCGCAGGGCGCCGGCGACTTCCGTCACCATGGCGCTGAGGCTGATGGCGGGGCAGAGATCGTAATTCGGCAGCACCACGCTGATGCCGCGGGCCTGCAGGGGGCCGGCGACATAGCCGAAGACCTCTTTCGACAAAGCCCGCCAATAGCCGCCATGAATGAAGACCAGGACCGGACTGCCGGGATCTTCCGCCGGATAGATATCCGCGACCTGCCGGGGGCCGGGGCCATAGCGCCGGTTTTCGATCACCGTGGCGCGTTGCTTCAGCTCCGCCGTCAGCTGCTGATCGCCCGCCAGCCAGGTTTCGGCATCGGGCACCGCCTGGCGCGGCATCATCTGCGCCGCCAGTTCGGCATCGTCATACCGGCTGAAATCGAGTTTTTTCCGGGTCATTCGATCCCTCTCGGCGGAGATGGTTGCGGCCCGCTTGGGAAAAGTCCAGGATTTCTGCGATTTTCCGTTGCGGTATTTGAATAAGGTATATTTAAGTTATTGAAATAACTTTATATTATTTATTTGACGACGTTATGCCATTTCTCTATATCCAGGGCCGATCGTCGGTGCCCCCTTGGGCGGCCGATGAACCCGGAGCAGTAAAGCGAGCAATCATGAAGACTTATTCCGCTAAGCCGTCCGAGGTGGTGAAGAAGTGGGTTGTGGTCGATGCCGAAGGCGTCGTTCTCGGCCGTCTGGCGTCGATCATCGCCAACCATCTCCGTGGCAAGCATAAGCCGAGCTACACGCCGCATGTCGATTGCGGCGACAACATTATCGTCATCAACGCCGCCAAGGTGCATGTCACCGGCAATAAGCTGGCTGACAAGGTGTTCTACTACCACACCGGCCATCCCGGCGGCATCAAGGAACGCGTCTGGGGCAAGATCCTGGGCGGCGCTCATCCCGAACGCCTGATCATCAAGGCGGTGGAACGCATGGTTCCGCGTGGTCCGCTCGGCCGGCAGCAGATGAAAAATCTGCGCGTCTATGCCGGCGCCGATCATCCGCATGACGCGCAGCAGCCGGAAGTGCTGGATGTCGCGGCCATGAACCCGAAGAACAAGCGGAGCGCCTAAGATGAGCAATGAAACCCAGCGCCTGACGGATCTGAAGGATCTCGGCGCCGCCACCAAGGGCGCCAATGTCGCTTCCGCAGAAGCCAGTGCCCCGAAGCATGAGCGCAAGGTCGATGCCCAGGGCCGCGCCTATGCGACCGGCAAGCGTAAGGACGCCATTGCCCGCGTCTGGATCAAGCCGGGCAGCGGCAAGATCACCGTCAATGGCCGCGACGTGGCGCAGTATTTCGCCCGCCCCGTGCTCCGCATGGTCGTCAATCAGCCTTTCGGCATCGTCAACCGCGTCGGCCAGTTCGATGTGGTCGTGACGGTGACCGGTGGCGGTCTCTCCGGCCAGGCCGGTGCGGTCCGTCATGGCATCAGCAAGGCGCTGACCTATTTCGAGCCGGACCTGCGCCCCGCGCTGAAGCATGAAGGCTTCCTGACCCGCGACAGCCGTACCGTCGAGCGTAAGAAATACGGCCGTGCGAAAGCCCGCCGTAGCTTCCAGTTCTCGAAGCGCTAAGCGCAACGGCCTGCCGCAAATGGCAAAAGGGGTGCGCAGCGCGCACCCCTTTTTCTTTGCCGAGTTTTCTTTGTAGCGGCCGGCCGCGCTTTCATATAGTGGCGTCAAGTTCCCCATAATGGACCCGCAGCAAGGAGTATCCGATGGCGAAAATCTTCATCGACGGCGAAGCCGGCACCACCGGCCTTGGCATCCGCGAACGCCTGTTGCCGGTTGCCGGCATCGAGTTGCGCAGCCTGACCGGCGAGAGCCGCAAGGATCCGGCCGCCCGCCGCGCCACGATGGCGGAGGTCGATCTGGTGGTGCTTTGCCTGCCGGACGATGCCGCCAAGGAATCCGTCGCCCTGGCCGCTGCGCTCGGCAATGATGCGCCGAAGATTTTGGATGCCAGCACCGCCCATCGCGTGGCGCCGGGCTGGGTCTATGGCTTTCCCGAATTGGAACGCGGCCATGCCGAGCGCATCGCCGCCGCACAGCATGTCTCCAATCCCGGCTGCTACCCGACCGGCGCCATTGCCTTGCTACGGCCGCTGATCGATGCCGGTTTCATTGCCGAGGATCATCCGGTCACCATCAATGCCGTCAGCGGCTATTCCGGTGGCGGCAAGTCGATGATCGAGGCGCATGACCGCGATCACGGTCCGGCCTTCGAGCTCTATGGCCTGGGCCTGGAGCACAAGCATGTGCCGGAGCTGATCGCTTATGGCAAGCTGACCCGGCGGCCGATCTTCGTGCCCTCGGTCGGGCATTTCCGCCAGGGCATGCTGGTCTCGATCCCGCTGCATCTGGATACCTTGGCGCGCAAGGCATCGGTGGCCGATCTGCGCGATGCCTTGCACCAGCATTATGAAAGCGCGGCTCTGGTCCGCGTGGTCGAGGCCGAGGCCAATGGCAAACTGGAACCGGAAGCCCTCAATGATACCGACCAGTTGGAATTGCGCGTCTTCGGCAATGACGCGCATGGCCAGGCGGTGCTGGTGGCGCGGCTCGACAATCTCGGCAAGGGTGCGTCCGGTGCCGCCGTGCAGAACATCAAGCTGATGCTGGGCCTGTAAGGACAACCAAAGACGGAGATCGCCATGCCTGCTTTGATCCGACCGCATCACGGCATCTCGCCGCGCATTGCCCCTGACGCCTTCGTCGCCGAGACGGCGGTGGTGATCGGCGATGTCGAGATCGCGGCCGGCGCCTCGATCTGGTATGGCTGCGTGCTGCGCGGCGACAGCAATTCGATCCGCATCGGCGCCCGCACCAATATCCAGGACGGCACCGTCATCCATGTCAATCACGACCGTGAGGGGGCGGCTGGCACACGCACCGTGATCGGCAGCGGCATTACCGTCGGCCATATGGCGCTGCTCCATGCCTGCACGCTGGAAGACGATTGCTTCATCGGCATGAAGGCCTGCGTGATGGATGGCGCGGTGGTGGAAAGCGGCGCCATGGTGGCGGCCGGCGCCCTGGTCACGCCCGGCAAGCGGGTGAAACGCGGCGAACTCTGGGCCGGCAGCCCGGCCAAGTTCATGCGTAACCTCACCGAGGCCGAAATGGCCTATTTCGCCTATTCCGCCGACCACTATTGCGAACTCGCCGCCAGTCATCGATGAGGGTGGCATCTGATCGCCGGCTCAATGCATCGACATCATCCGACACCGCGCCCGCTTCAACCATGTTGCGGTGATGCCGTTCGCGCGGGGTGTTGATGACAAACGCGCTTGTCACCCCGGACTTGATCCGGGGTCCACGGTAAAGGCCGCGCAGCCTGTTGAGTGAGGATGTGCAACAGGCAATGTTCATCAGGCGCCACGATGGACCCTCGGGTCGAGCCCGAGGGCGACAACCTGGTTTGTTGTTGCCGATGTGCGATGCGATCAGCTTGCGCGCAGTTCCGCGAGGAAGAGATCGACCTGGCTTTGCAGGTCGCGTGACTGGCGCGTGAGGCCTTCGGCGGCGTCGAGCATCTTGCCTGCGGCCGAGCCGGTCTCGTTGGCCGATTGCGTCACGTTGCCGATGCTGCGGGCAACGTCGCTGGTGCCCGAGGCCGCGCTTTCGACATTGCGGCCGATCTCCTGGGTGGCGGCGCTTTGCTGCTCCACGGCGGCCGCCACGGTCGTGGTGATCTGGTTGATCTCCTCGATGGTCTTGGCGATGGCCTGGATGGCTTCGACCGCCTGACCGGTTTCCGTCTGGATGGCGGCAATCTGCTGCGAGATCTCGTCGGTTGCCTTGGCGGTCTGGGTCGCCAGGTTCTTGACCTCGCTCGCCACCACCGCGAAGCCTTTGCCGGCTTCTCCCGCGCGGGCCGCTTCGATCGTGGCATTGAGCGCCAGCAGGTTGGTCTGGTTGGCGATATCGGTGATCAGGCGCACCACATCGCCGATCCGCTGCGCGGCGACGGCGAGGCCCTGCACCTGGTCGTTGGTGAGGCGCGCCTGGTCGGCCGCCCGGGCGGCGATGGCGGAGGAACGCGCCGTCTGGCGGCCGATCTCGCTGACCGAGCCGGCGAGCTGTTCGGTTGCCGCGGCCACCGCATTGACATTGGTTGCCGCCAGTTCCGAGGCGCTGATGACGCTTTCCGCTTCGCCGACCGTGCTTTCGGCGGTGTGGGTCATGTCCTGGGCCATGCTGTGGACAGTGGTGGAGGCGGTCAGCACGGAATCGGCGACGCGCTTCACATGGTCCTCGAAATCGGCGGCGGCGGTCATCTCCCGCGTCACCAGGCGCCAGCTCAGCATGGTGGCGACATAGCTGCCCGCGCTGTCGAGCAGGGCGCTGGCCTGGACATCGAAATATTGATACCCGTGCTGGATGATCGAGCGATGGGGCAGCGCCTGCGCGTCCGCCAGACGTTCCCGGACCGTCTCCGGTGCGTCAAAGAAAGCCAGCAGCGACACGCCGCCTTCGGTTTCCAGGGCATCCGGATCGATCGCCAGCTTCTGCAGGTCCGCCGGCAGATCGCCGGCCGGCAATTCGCCGAGAGAGGTCCGCGCCGAGCGGTTCATATAGGTGATGCGGAAATCCGCCTGGGGATCGGCCAGCACCACCTGGAGCGGCATATCCTCGATCACGCGCTGCAATTTGAAGGCATTCTCGACCTGACGCTGCAAGCCATCGAAGGCCCGCAACATATCGCCGATCTCATCGCCGCGTTTCGGATTGAGACCATGGCGGAAGCCGGCATCACCTTCGGCCAGAGCGCTGACCGCCGAAGCGGTCTTGCGCACGGCGCCGGAAATATTCCGCGCGGTGAAGAAGGTGACGATCCCGGCCAGCAAGGCGGCGAGGGCGAAAACGATGAGCGAGGCCTTCAGGCCCTTGTCGACCGCCGAGGCCAGGTCATCCATGGCGCTTTCCTGGGCATCGCGCACACTGTCTTCCGCCGTGGTGATCGCCTCGAGCAGGCTGTCGGTCCGCTCGCCGATGCTCTGGTTGAGATCGGTGAAGACCTTGTCGGCAGCCTTGGCTTCGACCGCATCCATCAAGGCTTTCTTGTCCTTGCCGAGCTCGCTCAGGAGCGTATTGACGGGATCCAGGGCTCCCTCCGCATCGGCGGGCAGGCCGGCCTTCTTGGCATTCATCAGATCCATCTGGATCTTGTAGGGAAGGGAAGTCAAAGCCGCGCGATGCGACTCATCGACTTCGCCGGAATCCTTGCCGACGATCAGCGAGACTTCCGCCAGTGCCAGTTCCAAAGCGGCCTCGCGCGCCGAAGAGAGGGCGGTGAGCTGGTCGGTTGCGGCGCTGCCGCGGGCTGTCTGGCTGCTCACGACCCGGGAACTGTACCAGGTGGCTGCCTCGATCACCGCCATGGCGACGGTCAAGCTGGCCGCGATAATGAAAAGCTTACCGGCAATCCTCAAACGCACGTCGAACCTCATCTGCCCAATGACAATGCCTGGTGGCTTCTTGGTTTGCGCACCAGTCTGGCGTCGCCCAGTGTGGCGTCAGGGGGTAAACGGAATCTAAATTTCACGCTAAAGGCGCGGATTAAATCTCGATGACCGTGAAAGATTACAGAGTCTTGACGGCGCGCAGGAAATGCTCGACCCGGCCGCGCAGATCGACGGCGTGACGGTCCAAGGCCTCGGTCGCCTGCAGCAGCCGGCCGGCCGCCGTGCGGGAATCGCCGGCGGCGCCGGCCACCATGTCGATGCTGCCGGAAACGCTCCGGGCGCCGCCCGCCGCCTGTTCCACGCTGCGGGCGATCTCCTGGGTAGCAGCACCCTGTTCCTCGACCGCCGCGGCGACCGAGGTGGTGATCTGGTTGATGTCGTCGATCGTGGTGCTGATGCCGCGAATGGCCTGCACCGCCTGTTGCGTCTCGGTCTGGATCGATCCGATCTGGGTGGAGATCTCCTCTGTCGCCCGCGATGTCTGGTTGCAAGGTTCTTGACCTCGCTCGCGACCACCGCGAAGCCGCGTCCGGCCTCGCCCGCGCGGGCCGCCTCGATCGTGGCATTGAGCGCCAGCAGATTGGTCTGATTGGCGATGTCGTTGATCATCTGCACGATGGCGCCGATTTTCTCGGCGGCGCCGGCCAGGCCTTCGATATCGTGATTGGTCTGCCGCGCTTCCTCGGCGGCCTGGGTGGCGATCTGGGTTGAGCGGGCCACCTGCCGGCTGATCTCGGAAATCGAGCTGGCCAGTTCTTCCGTCGCGGCCGAGACGGAGCTCACATGATTGGCGGTCTCGCTGGAGGCGCCGGTCGCATTGTTCGCCTCGGCCGATGTCTGCTCGGCCAGCGCCGACATCGCTTGCACCGCCTGCTGCATATCCTGCAGCGACACAACCACGGCGCCGAGCACCTTGGTGACCTCGGCATCGAAATCGCGGCACAGGCGGTCGATGCCGTTGGCCCGCTGCTCGCGCTGTTCCTGCGCCTGCTGCTGCTCGGCGGTGAGGCGCCGGGTTTCGAGCGCATTCTGCCTGAAAACCTGCAGCGCCGCCGCCATGGCGCTGACTTCATCGCGGCGTCCGGTATCGGGAATGTCGATCTCGATCTCGCCGCCAGCGAGGCGCCGCATCGCATCGGTCATGCGCGAGAGCGGCCGGATGATGGAGCGCCCGATCAGCGTCAATACGCCCAGCAGCACGATCGTGGCGGCAGCGGCGCTGATGGCCGTCACGGTCACCAGCAGATTCATCAAGCGGGTCACATGCTGCTTGGTGCTATCAGCCGCCTGCTGCAGCGTATCGCTGATGGTGCTCATCTTCTCTTCCAGATCGGAGAAGGTCTTCTGGAAAGCGCCGAGCTTGTCCTGGGCCGCGTAATTATCGGTGAAGGCGGTCGTCAACATCGTCTTTGCCATGTTCAGATAGGCGTCGATGGCGGGCGCTGCGGCGTCCATGGCGCTGCGTGTCTCGGCCGGCAGGTCCAGTGCCTTATTGGCAGCGATCTCCTCGAGGAAATGATTGAGATGGTCTTCGCCATCCTTGAGCACCGCATCCTTGGCGGCGCGGTTGCCGTTGCGCCCGTCGCGCAGGGCGACGAGGACATCGGCCCGCAACGCGTCATGCATCATATCGGCTTCCATCTGATGCCGGATCGCCGCGGCCATCGTATTGAGGTGCGCTGCACTCTCATTGCTGGTCAGCATGCCCCAGAGGCCGATGCCGCCCACCAGGAGCACGGCGGCTACCGCGATGATGCCGGAAAGGAAAAGCCGTTGCCGAATAGTCATTTGCCGCTCCGACCGGTCCGGTCACGAAAGAGAGAGTTCGAGGGATTGAGCGGGAAGCTTCGCAGAAAGTAGTTAATGTGAAGATAATATGCCGGTTCCGGCGGCCTGCTTCAGCCGGGCCCGGCATCCGACGATATTCCTTCGCGACCCTCCCGATGGAGACGCCCAGGAGTAGCAAGCTTCCCAACAGCTTTTCCTGCGGTGATGGTGGCGCCTTTGGGCCGGGCTGTCATGGCACGGACCCGGGAGTCTCACGGGGGAGCGCTGTTTCGCATGACGTTCAAATCCTTCTGGTCGGTCTATCTGAACCATCATTCGCTGCCCGGTACCCGGGTGCTGCACTACTTCGCCACGACCATCGGATTGTTGAGTGCGGTGGAGGCGATCGTCATGGGACGGCCTCTGGTGCTCCTGGCCGGCATCGCCATCGGCTATGTGATCGCGATCGGTTCGCATTGGCTCATCGAACGCAATCCGCCTTTGATCCGGGTCAATGCCTGGTGGGGTGCGATCGCGGACCTGCGCATGTGCTGGCTTGCTTTGCGGGGACACCTGGCCAGGGAACTGGTCGATAGCGAGGCCTGGCGCAAGCAACGGCAGAAGTTCGAGCGGTCCAGGACGGCCCGGGCCTCCATGCGGGTCCGCTACATCACGCTGGCGGTTGGCGCCCTGGGGCTCGTTGCGGGTCTTCTTGACCTGGACGATATCTTTGAACCAGGAGCCGGGTTGCATTATCCGATCATTCAGCTTGGCATGCCGGTGGCGGCTTTCATCGCGGCGACGGTGGCCGGGATCAAATCCATCGGCTTGGCGCGTCTTGCGCAATCGGTCCATGCACAATCACTCGATGCGCGATCAATCGATGCGCGATCGGTAAAGCGCGATTCATTGTGGCGGGCGCATCTGGCGCTATTGGCCTTCGGGGCCCTTGCGATGGCGATGGCGGAATTTGCCGAAGCCGGTTTCCAGCCATCGGCCGAATTCTATCTCGCCGTCGCTTTGCTGACCGGCGCGATAGGCTGCGTGACGATCGTCATCGGTGCATCGGCCGGGCGCTTTGCCGCGGCCGGTGGCGGTTCGATGGCGAAAGCACACACCGGGCAGGACCGTGCATCGGCGCCTTAAACCAGGGCTGCCTCCAGATCGGCAATCAAGTCATCCGGGTCCTCGATGCCGACGGACAGCCGCAGCAGGTCGCCCGGCACCGGCGATTGCGGTCCCTCGATGGAGGCGCGATGTTCGATCAGGCTCTCGACGCCGCCCAGCGAGGTCGCGCGTTTCCACAGCTTCACCCGGGCGGCGCAATCCACCGCCGCCTTCAGGCCGGCTTCCGCGCTATTGCCGGCGAGCCGCAAAGACAGCATGCCGCCGAACCCGCCTTGCATCTGGCGGCAGGCGATCGCGTGGTCCGGGTGGTTGGGCAGGCCGGGATAGAGCACCCCGGCGATCGCCGGATGTTCGGCGAAATGCGCGGCAATCCGCGCGGCCGATTGGCTGGCCTGCCGGACACGCAGGAACAGCGTGCGCATGCCACGTTGCAGCAGCCAGGCCTCGAAGGGGCCGGGCACGCCGCCGATCTGCGGGCGCAGGCTTTTCAGCTTGTCCCAGAAGCTGTCGCAGCGCGCCGTGGTGAGGCTGCCGGCCAGGACGTCGGAATGGCCGTTGAGATATTTGGTGGCGGAATGCATGACAAGATCGGCGCCATGCTCGATCGGCCGGCTCAGCACCGGTGTCGCGCAGGTTGAATCGACCACCACGCGCGCCCCGGCGTCATGTGCCAGTTTGGCCACGGCGGCGATATCGGTGACGCGCCAGAGCGGATTGGCCGGCGTCTCGATCCAGACCAGCTTCGTCTTGTTCGGCCGCAAGGCGGCGGCGACGGCGGCGAGATCCGTCATGTCGACCAGGGTCACATCCAGGCCCCAATCGAGAGCCGGCCCCATCAGCCAGCTGCGCAGCGCCCAGTACATCAGTTGCGGCACGATCACGTGATCGCCGGGCTTGAGGCCGGTGAAGGTGCAGACCGCCGCCGCCATGCCGGAGGCGAAGATCATGCTGCCGGCGCCGCCTTCCAGCTGCGTCATCAGTTCTTCCGCCGCCTGGTAGGTCGGGTTGTCGTAACGCGTATAGCTCCAGCCGGCGCGGTACTGGTTGTCGCTGTCGCGCTGGAAGGTGGTCGCCGGATGGATCGGCGGAATGATCGCGCGGGTCGTCGCATCGACGGATCCCATGGCCTGTGCCGCCAGGGTTGCGGGTGTCCAACTTGCCTTCGGCTGCTTCATGATCATTGCTTTCCGCGTCAAAGGAAAAGCCCGCCTGAACGGCGTCCAGGCGGGCGATAGTTCGTATTTAGGGAAGTCTCGTTTTTTAGAGCGAGTAGTACATCTGGAATTCGACCGGATGCGGCGTATGCTCGATCGCATACACGTCGTTCCACTTCAGCTCGATATAGGCGTCGATGAAGTCCTTGCTGAAGACATCGCCCTTCAGCAGGAATTCATGATCGGCTTCCAGCGACTGCAGGGCTTCGCGCAGGCTGCCGCAGACCGTCGGCACTTCCTTCAATTCCTCCGGCGGCAGGTCATAGAGATTCTTGTCCATCGGATCGCCGGGATGGATCTTGTTCTGGATGCCGTCGAGGCCGGCCATCACCAGCGCCGCGAAAGCGAGATAGGGATTGGCGAGCGGATCGGGGAACCGCACTTCGACGCGCTTGCCTTTCGGGCTGGCGGTATAGGGGATGCGGCAGGAGGCCGACCGGTTGCGCGACGAATAGGCCAGCAGCACCGGCGCTTCGAAGCCGGGGATCAGGCGCTTGTAGCTGTTGGTGGTCGGGTTGGTGAAGGCATTCAGCGCCTTGGCATGCTTAATGACGCCGCCGATGTAATAGAGCGCCGTCTCGCTGAGATCGGCATAGCCATTACCGGCGAAAAGCGGCTTGCCGCCCTTCCAGATCGACTGATGCACATGCATGCCCGAGCCGTTATCGCCCTTGACCGGCTTCGGCATGAAGGTCGCGGTCTTGCCATAGGCATGGGCGACATTCTTCACGACATACTTATACTTCTGCATCGCATCGGCGCACTGCGTCAGCGTGCCGAACTTGACACCCAGCTCGTGCTGGCTCGGCGCCACTTCGTGGTGATGCTTTTCGACTTCGACGCCCATGGCGGCGAGGGTGGTCAGCATCTCGGCACGCAGATCGCCGGCGCTGTCCAGCGGGGCGACCGGGAAATAGCCGCCCTTCACCTTCATGCGGTGACCGTGACTGCCTTCGGGCACCTGCTTGCCGGTGCCGTAGGGGCCTTCCTCGGAATCGAATTCGACGAAGGTGCGGTTCATGCTGACTTCGTAGCGCACATCGTCGAAGACGAAGAATTCGGCTTCCGGACCGACATAGATGGTGTCGCCCACGCCCGAACTCTTCACATAGGCTTCGGCGCGCTTGGCGATGGAGCGCGGATCGCGGCTATAGGCCTGGCCGGTCAGCGGCTCGGCGACGTCGCAATAAATGATCAGCGACTTCTGGGCCGAGAACGGGTCGAGCACGGCGGTATCGCAATCCGGCAGCAAGGTCATGTCGGATTCGTTGATCGCCTTCCAGCCTTCGATCGAGGAGCCGTCGAACATCACGCCCTCGGTCAGCAAATCCTCGTCCACGGTGCAGACGTGATGCGCCAGATGATGCCACTGGCCGGCGGGGTCGGTGAAACGGAAATCGACGTACTGCACGTCTTCTTTTTTGATCAGGTCCAGGACCTTCTTCACGCTCGACATTTTCGGTCTTCCTGTCGGTTGGTTGTCACGATGTCACCCGCCGCATTCGATGATCCCCGCTGCGATGGGTGATGATGGTATGTGCCTCAGATCGCGTCCGGCCCGCGTTCGCCGGTGCGGATGCGGATCGCTTCTTCCACATTCAGCACGAAGATCTTGCCATCGCCGATACGGCCGGTCGCGGCGGCCTGGCGGATGGCTTCGATCGCCCGTTCCACCAGGTGGTCTTCCAGGACCACTTCCAGTTTCATCTTGGGCAGAAAATCGACCACATATTCCGCGCCGCGATAGAGCTCGGTATGGCCCTTCTGGCGGCCGAAACCCTTGGCCTCGGTCACGGTGATGCCTTGGATGCCGACTTCATGCAGCGCATCCTTCACCTCATCCAGCTTGAACGGCTTGATGATCGCTTCGATTTTTTTCATTCCGGCATCCCTTTCATGCATCGATGCGGCGCTCGCGCCCCTTTAACAGCAATTGCCATGCCAGGGAGGAGTGCCGCCGGTTTCTGCGGATTTCCTGGCATGTCAGCCGCTTCGCCTGCTGCCAGTCGGTCACTTGCCTAATTTGCAGGCGAGGTCTGCTCAAAAATTAGGCAGGCAAATGATAGTAGGACTTCAATGACTCAGTATATCGCACGCGGCTTCTTCACGTCGCCCTCGGCGAAACGGCTGAAGCGGAAAGCGTGCAGATCAAGACCCGTCGTGCCGGTGGTGATCAACTCGGTCATCAGCTGGCCGGTGATCGGCCCCATGGCGAAACCATGGCCGCAATAGCCGGTCGCCAGCAAGAGGCCATCGATCCCCGGCAGCGGCCCGATGACGGGAATACCGTCGGGAATGCAGTCGATATGGCAGGCCCAGCTTTCCACCGCCTGCACGGCGCCGGCGGCCGGGAAAGCGTGACGCAGATTGGCGATGGCGCGGTGCACCCGCCTGGCATTCGCGGGAATCAGCGGATCGCGGTCATGGATCAGCGGCTGCTGCGCTTCCGGCCGCCAGGGCAGGCGGTGGACGAGATCGCGCCAGGTGAAATCGTTCAGGTGGAAGCTGAACATATCGCGCATTTCCACCATCGGCGGCAGGAACCAGCGCATGGCGCGCAGATGGCCCAGCGTGAGATCGACATCGGTGGAGACTTCATCCGCCAAGGTGATGCTGCCATCCTTGCGCTGGCGAAAGCCGATATGCTGGCCATAGAAACAGAGGCCGGTCAGCGGTGCGATGCGGTTGGTGCGCATCGCCGTCGAGCGCACATATTGCTGCGGCAGATCCAGGTTCAAGTTGCGCAGCACGCGCCAGGAACTGGCCCCGGCGCAGACCAGCACGGTCTTCGTGCGCACCGGGCCCGCTTCCGTCAGCACCGTATCGACCTTGCCGTTGACGGTTTCCACCTTCACCGCGCCACAGCCTTCGAAAATCAGCGCGCCCAGTTCGGCGGCGCGTTGCGCGAAAGCCGGCGCCACCTTCTTGGGCTCGGCCTGGCCTTCGCTCGGGCTGTAAAGGCCGCCTTTGCCCGAACCGCGCAGGCCGGGCAGCAGATTGGCAACCTCGCCGGTGCTCAGCAATCTGGTGTCGAGCTGGTATTCGCGGGCAATGGGCATCCATTCTTCATAGCCTTGCAGTTCTTTCTCGCTATCGGCCATGAACAAGCAGCCCTCCCGGCGCCAGTCGAGATCGGTCTGCAGTTCCGTTTCCAGCCCCGGCCAGATCTTCATCGCTTCCATCATCAGCGGCACTTCGGCGGCGTCCCGGCTCATGATCCGCACGAAACCCCAGGCGCGGGTCGATTGCTGGCCGGCGATGCGCGATTTATCCAGGAGCACCACGCTGACCCCGCGCTTGGCGAGGTAATAGGCGGTGGCACAGCCCATGATGCCGGCGCCAATGATGACGACATCGGCACGGTCCGGCAAAGCCTGGCCGGTAAAGCTGGAAAACACGCTCATACTCGCTTCCCCTGAAAAATGACGGGATGACTGTAACGGGGAATGTCGATCAAGCAATGAAAAAGGCCCGGATTGCTCCGGGCCTTTTAGCCTCTCGGAATGAGACGAGATGTGATCACGCCGCCTTGCGGTTGGCGTCGAGCCACTTGCCGATCCGCTTCATCGCCTCGCCGATATTCTCGATCGAGTTCGCATAGGAGATGCGGATATAGCCTTCGCCATGGGCGCCGAAGCTGGTGCCGGCAATCGAGGCGACGCCCGCTTCATCGAGCAGCTTCACTTCCAGCTCCTTCGACTTGAAGCCGGTGCCGCTGATATTCGGGAAGGCATAGAACGCGCCATAGGGCGTGATGCAGCTCACACCCGGCAGCTTGTTCAGCTCGCCGACCACGAAACGGCGGCGCTCGTCGAACGCCTTCATCATCTTGGCGACTTCGTCCTTCGGGCCGGTGAGGGCGGCGACACCCGCCCATTGGGCGGCGGCATTGACGCAGGAGTGGCAGTTGATCGCCAGGCGCGTCGCCTGCTCGATCAGATGCTTCGGCCATACCGAATAGCCCATGCGCCAGCCGGTCATGGCATAGGTCTTCGACCAGCCGTCCAGCATGATCAGGCGATCGGCGAGCTGCGGGTATTTCAGCAGGCTGGTGTGGACCTTGCCGTCATACAGCATCTCGGAATAGATCTCATCGCTCATGATGGCGACATTGGGGAACTTCTCCAGGCCGGCGACCAGCTTGTCGATCTCCGCCTTCTCAACGATGCCGCCGGTCGGATTGGCCGGGCTGTTGATGATGATCAGGCGGGTCTTCGGCGTGATCAGGCTCAGCACGTCATCGGCCTTGAAGCCAAAGCCGTTCTTTTCCAACAGCGGCATCGGCACCGGGGTCGCACCGGTGAACTTGATCGCCGATTCATAGATCGGGAAGCCCGGATTCGGATAAACGATCTCGGCACCCGGTTCGCCGAACATCAGGATGGCGAAGAACATGGTGACCTTGCCGCCCGGCACGATCAGCACATTGGCCGGATCGACATTGACGCCGTGACGCTTGTTGAGATCGGCGGCGACGGCTTCGCGCACCTGGGGAATGCCGTTGGCCGGGGTATAGCCGTGATGGCCGTCCTTCAGCGCCTTGACGGCGGCTTCCACGATATGGCCCGGGGTCTGGAAATCCGGCTGGCCGATCGACAGCGAAATGATGCTCTTGCCCTGAGCTTCGAGCGCCTTGGCACGCGCCAATACCTCGAATGCCGATTCCGTTCCCAGGCGGCCCATGCCGCTCGCCAGTTGAAGCATTGACTGATCCTTATTCTCTAGCGGTGAAGAAAGCCGGCATCGCGCGGCAATCGCCCCGCCGGCCGGATCGGGGGAGTGTAGCCGGAATCGCTGTTGAAGAAGACCGCCGGACGACCAGATTTTGCGAAATGACGACCACGATACCGGTAACTTGCGCCGGACGCCGGCCGGGCGGGCTAAAAGCCGGGCGAATGCCGTTTCTTATAGGAACTTACGGCTTATTGCTTGACGCGATGCGGCGCCTTCGGTTACACCCTCCCGCGCCTGTGGCGGGTGTAGCTCAGTTGGTTAGAGCGCCAGATTGTGGCTCTGGAGGTCGCCGGTTCGAGACCGGTCACTCGCCCCAACAGGCCCTCGCAGGAGGGCCTTCCTGAAAATGGGACTTTGCATGCAGTCAGGCTATTGCCGGCTGCATTTTCTTGCGTGGTCCTTGCTCGGGAAGCTCGAACTGGAAGCTCTGTCGTGTGGATGGTCGAAACCGATTGTGTCGGTGCCGAATCGCGAGTCGGAAGGCTTCGCTCGATTGTTCAGATGGAGTCGAGAAAATGGCTTATTTGCGACGCAATCATGAGCTAAATTGTCGCAGATGCGGTAATAATCTTGTAACAGTCAAATTCTATCATACGAATCAATAAGTTAAATTTTTTATATAAGCTGACCGGCCGGTCAGATTACGGAATCGTTTATTCCGTAATTGCCGGCTTCGCAGGTCAGTCATGTATTTGCCGCGTGACTGACCCGATCTCGTTACGATAGGCTGCCTCTATCGACGTCAAGTCGAGCCGAGTGGCAAAAGCCACGGTCCAAGTTCTGGGAAGATGTGTCGCTCCGTGGTTCGGCCCGGTTCCGGCCTTGGGGAGGGGAGTAAATCGGCAGAAAAGGCAAGCGCGTGGAGGCTTGCCTTTTTTGCTGTCCGCATCCTGGCAAACCTCAGTCCGCTACATGTAGGAGGACCGCGCGGCGGCGACAAGCCCCCGCGGCCAAAGCCCGCATCTTCCTGTGACGGCACTCACACCCGGTGCGCTGCGCATCGATGCGTTGAAGCGAGGGCGCCCGCGGATCAGTCGTGGAAGCGCATGCCCCTGCGTTCCGCCTTCATCCAAGGCGGGCCGAGCTTGGCGATTTTTTTATAGACCGGACAGGCTTCGACATGGGCACCGGGCAGATAGCCGGTGCTCATCAGGAATTCACCAACGATCTCGCCGCCGGTGAAGACGAAGGTCTTCTTGAACAGCTTCACCCAATCGGTCTTGCGCAGCGGATGCTGTGCGGCCAGCCAGGCCTGAAAACTGCCATGGCTCTTCTGCAACGCCTGGATGCGCCGCGCATTCTCGATCGCCGCATCGACTTTCAGCCGGTTGCGGATGATGCCGGGATCGGCGAGCAGCCGCGCGCGATCCTTCTCACCGTATTTCGCCACCTTGGCGATCGCGAAATTGCTGTAAGCGGCGTGAAAGGAGGCCTGCCGCTTCAGGATGGTCAGCCAGCTCAACCCTGCCTGGTTGATCTCCAGGATCAGCCTTTCGAAAAGCTGATCATCATCGGCGATGGGAAAGCCGTAATGCTGATTGTGATAGGGCTCATGCCATTCATGGCCCAGCGCACTGTGGCAATATCCCGTCAAGCCGCTCATCATTGATTCTCGAAAATCGATTGCAGCGAATAGCCGAGAACATGGGTGAAATAGAACACGATCCCCCACAGCACCAAGGCCAGCAGCGAGGTTGCAAGTACTTTTTTCTTCAATGCCGGATTGGCCGGCGCGCCCGGATCATGGCCGATCTCCGGCGACTCATCAGGCTTGACACCGAACGGCAGCACGACGAACAGGCAGAGAACCCAAAGAAGGGAATAGGTCAGGAGCTGCCCAAAGATCTCGGAGAAACTCATGCCTGCTCCAATTCGATCAGGGTGCCGACGAAATCCTTCGGATGCAAAAACAAAACCGGCTTGTCATGGGCGCCGATCTTCGGCTCGCCGTCGCCCAGCACGCGGGCGCCCTGCTGCTTCAGTCGATCACGGGCGGCGATGATGTCGTCGACCTCATAACAGACGTGATGGATGCCGCCGCTGCTGTTGCGCTCCAGGAAGGCGGCGATCGGGGAACTCTCGCCCAGCGGCTGCAGCAGCTCGATCTTGGTGTTCGGCAGTTCGACGAAAACCACCGTGACGCCGTGCTTGGGCTGCGGCATGGGGGCGGATACTTTCGCGCCCAAAGTGTCCCGGTAGAGTGCCGTGGCCGCGGACAGGTCCGGTACGGCAATGGCGACGTGATTCAAACGGCCGATCATTTGTTCTTCTCCCTGGAGCGCGATCGTCTTTGACGGAGGCATTTACTTCCGTCAAAGACGTGAATCGTCCTCGATCTTATAAAAGAGAGTCGGATTCACGTTTTCAACAAAATCGCGAAGCGATTTCGTCTAAAACGATCCGGCTCTAGTTGGCGCGCATGGTGCAGAGCCGGCGGTGTAAAGGCAAGACCCGCACCGACACCCGGCTGTCCCTGCGGCGACCCGGCGCAGGCGGCCGCATGGAAGCTGACAGCTCCGGATATCTGCGCTAACTCTGAAATAACCGCAGCGGGCCATGAAGTACAGATTGTGCGAAATTCAGGCACCGCAAACGACCGGGCCGCAGCAGAAGGGCGCCTCGCCATGTCGGATATCGATCTCATCGGCTTCGCCAATGAAGCTTTCTACCGCGCTTTTGCCGCTTTGGACGGCGATCTGATGGCGGATGTCTGGGCCCAGGAGACCGAGGCCCGCTGCCTGCATCCCGGGGCCCATCCCATCTGCGGCCGGGAGCGTATCTTAACGAGCTGGCAAGAGATCTTTGCTAATAGCGAACCTGACAGCATCAGTTTCCAGGTACAGGAAATTGCCCTGGTCAATGGTGTCGGCATCGTCTGCTGCTTCGAAGCGGTCAACGGCCATTTCGGCATCGCGACCAACCTGTTCGTGCGCGAGGGCACGCTCTGGCGGATGATTCATCATCAGGCGGGGCCGATTTCCGCCCCTCCCCGCAAGCAGGCTGGCGAGACGCCGTCCCGGCCGAATTGATCCGGTTTCGAAGACAGATTTTCAAGGGTGGTCCGTGCGGTGATAGGTTGTGAAGCTGCTTTGCGAATTGCGATCCAACGGACCGGGCGGCATAGTTGCGGCATGAACTCGACTCGACTTTCTGCCTCGCTGCAGGCGCATTGCAGCCCGAATCCCGCGGTCCGGTCTCTCCGGCAAGCTTTTTCGTCCTGGCGGCCGGTTCTCGGGCTGCCGTTTCTCGGGTTGATGGTGATTTGCGGCAGCCTTGCCGTCGCGGCGCCGGCCTTTGCCGATTACCGTAGCGGCCTCCAAGCTTTCAGCAGCGACGACTTCCAGACCGCCTTTCATGACTGGCAGGCCGCCGCGCAAGCCGGTGACGCCCAGGCGCAGCAGGGCCTCGGCCTGCTCTATGAGATGGGCAAGATCGGCGGCAAGCCGGATCTCAAATCGGCGGTCCGCTGGTACGAGGCGGCGTCGAAACAAGGCTTGCCGGGGGCCAAGAACAATCTGGCGCGGCTCTATGCCGACGGCCGTGGCGTCGCGCGCGATCCGGCCAAGGCGGTCCAGCTTTGGACCGAGGCCGCTGCCGCCGGCTATACCGTGGCCCTGTTCAATCTCGGGGTTCAATATTCCAGCGGCAATGTTGTGCCGCAGGATGACCGCAAGGCGTTGGAACTGATCACCCAGGCGGCGGAGGGCAATCTCCCCGAAGCGCAATTCGCGCTCGGCAAGATGTATGGCGATGGTCTCGGCGTCGCCAAGAATCCGAAGCTCGCTTATGACTGGTATCGGCGCGCCGCCGAGAACGGCCATCCGGGCGCCAAGGCGCTGATGGCGGCGCTGGCGCCGGCCGCGGCCGATGGCGCGACAGCGCAGGCGACACAGGTGGCCGAGGCAAGGCAACAGCCTCAACCGCCGGCCGATAACAAAACTGATGGCAAGCAGGCGGCGAACGACACGGCTGTGAGGACCGCGGCAAAAGCCGAAGAAAAGACGCCGGAAAAAACCGTCGATAAAGCGGCTGCCGAAGCGGCGAAGCAACCGGAAACTGACGCCCAAGAAAACGAGGCCAAGGCCGAGCCGGCGACAGAAAAACAAGCCGCGCAGGATCAGGCGAAGAACGACACCGCCAAGGACGAGGCGAGCAAAGACGACACGGCCGATCAGTCATCGGCGCTGCGGCCGGATGAAATGTCCACGCCCGATCCGGCGGATGACGCCGCCGATGCAGCGAAGACCGATGGCGCTGAAAACGTGGCCGATGCCACACCGGCTGCCGATGCCGCCAAACAACCGGAGCCGGCAAAGGACGACGCGGCGAATGCCGATGCGAACCAGGCGGCGCCGGCGGAAACCGCTGTCAAGCCGGAGGCCGCGCCGGCGGAACAGTCCTCGACGCACGAGGCTGCGGCCGAACCTGCCAAAACCGAGCCCGTCAAGGCGGAAACCAAGACGGCTGAAACCAAGACGGCCGGTGCCGCGAAACCGGCAGAGCCTGCGGTACCGGTGGCGGAGGATCTCAGCAACGGCAAACGCATCTATCGCATCTGGCTCGCCAGCAAGCGGGACCAGGGTGGTGCGCAATCGGCCTGGGACCGGTTGCTGCAGAAATATCCGGGTGTGCTGAACAAGCTGACGCCGGATTTCCGCTATTACGACAACAGTCAGAAAGGCGAGATCTATCGTCTCTTTGCCGGTCCCTTCACCTCGCTGGAAGCGGCGCAGAAAGCCTGCACCGATATCCGGGAACGCTACAGCGAGGAATTCTGCCGCACCGTCATCAATTAAAAGCAACAACTGAAGGTCCGGTGGTCCGGCATGTCACGCGCACTCAACGAGAACTCGAAACAGAAGCCAGGCGGCGCTTTCGCGTTGCGCATCGTGACCGCGCGGGAGATGCAGCGGACCGAACAGACGGCCTTCGCTGCCGGGCTCGACAGTTTCACCGCCATGGAGCGGGCGGGGCGGGCTGTGGCGGATGTCATCCTGGCGCGCTGGCGCCGCCGGCCGGTTCTGGTGCTCTGCGGTCCGGGCAATAACGGCGGCGATGGTTATATCATCGCGGCGGCCTTGCGGGCGGCCGGCTGGCCGGTCAGCGTCGCGGCGCTTGCCGCACCCAGTTCCATCGATGCGCGCCGCGCGGCGACCGGTTGGGGCAGCACGGCGCTGGAACCCGATGACATCGCCTGGCCGGATGCCGGCGGGTTGATCGTCGATGCGCTGTTCGGGATCGGCCTCACACGCAGGTTGGAGGGGGCGGCGGCGAATCTGGTGCAGCGGGCCAACCAATCCGGCGCGCCGATCGTCTCGGTGGATATCCCCAGCGGCATTCACGCCGATACCGGCGCAATGCTCGGCATCGCCATCGCGGCGACGCTCACCGTCACCTTCGCCTGGGGTAAGCCGGGCCATGTGCTGCTGCCCGGCCGCACCGCGACCGGCGAACTTGTCATTGCCGATATCGGCTTGCCGGCGGCTCCCGTGCCGGATGCGGTCTCGCCGGTCTGGCAGAACACCCCGGCTCTCTGGCGCCATGCCTTGCCGGTGCCGCAGGTGCAGGATCACAAATACAGCCGCGGCCATCTGCTGGCGATCGGCGGCGGCGTCATGACCGGCGCGGTCCGGCTGGCGGTACGGGCGGCGCGGCGCGGCGGGGCCGGCCTGGCAACCATCCTGGCACCGGCCGCAGCCGTGCCCATTTATGCCCAGGACCAAGCCGGGGCGATCGTCCGGCCACGGGCCGGAACGGCGGAGGTCGCTGATTTTCTCAAGGACAGCCGGGTCACGGCAGTCTTGATCGGCAGCGGCCTGGAGCCGGGCGGCGAGACGGCGGATCTGCTGCGCCATGTCCTGGCGGCCCGCCGCGCGACCGTGGTGGATGGCGGCGGGCTGGATGCCTGGCGGGATATCGATCACGATTTGACCGCCGAACGCGGCTGGCCGGTGGTGCTGACCCCGCATGAAGGCGAATTCGCCCGGCTTTGCGGCGATCTCGGCGATGATTTGGGCCCTGGGCACGGCAAACTGCAGCGCGCCCAGGCGGCGGCACGGCTGTTCGGCGTGGTGATCGTGCTGAAGGGCGCCGATACGGTGATCGCAGCACCCGATGGCCGGGCGATCGTGAACGGTGAAGCGCCGGCCTATCTGGCGACGGCCGGCTCCGGCGATGTCCTGGCCGGCCTCATCGCCGGTTTGCTGGCCCAAGGAATGGATGCCTTTGCCGCCAGTGCCGCCGCCGTCTGGCTGCATGCCGAAGCCGCCCGGCGCTTCGGCCCCGGCCTGCTGGCGGAGGATTTGCCCGACCTGCTGCCGAACATGACAGCGGAATTAAGTTTCGGCCGGTAATTATCTGAAAAATAATGATTTTTTAAGGAAAATTCATAATCGCCTCGTGCGCCTTGGCAGGCGTGCCCGGCGGTCCAGTTCATCTCCCGCCTTAAGGTCTTCATCCGTAACATGAAGCTCCAGCCTGTCCCGGAGCCCGCCACAACCGGCGAAACCGGGCCTCCGGGCGGGTTTTCCGATGGGATTTCTCTTGTGCCTGTGAGCGGGCTGGGATACACCGCCCCCCGACAATGGCGTGCGTTCCGTCGCGGGATGTGCGGCAGCCGTCCAGCGCGCGGGCGTGGCGGAATTGGCAGACGCGCCGGATTTAGGTTCCGGTGACGCAAGTCGTGTGGGTTCAAGTCCCTCCGCCCGCACCAACTGGCGATGCCCGCTTTCAGCAATGGTGCGCGTCCGTCTGGGAGCCCTTTCTTCTGAGGACAGAGTATTTCGATGCAGGTCACTGAAACCAATACCGATGGCTTGAAGCGCGAATTCAAGATCGTCATTCCCGCACAGCAGGTGCAAAGCCAGGTGGACGACCGTCTGCGTGAACTCAGCGGTCAGGTGAAATTGCCCGGCTTCCGCCCCGGCAAGGTGCCGCTGTCGCTGCTGAAGCAGCGCTATGAGCAGTCGGTGAAGGGTGAAGTGCTGGAGCGCGCCGTGCATGACGGCTCGCACAAGCTGATGAACGAACACAACATCCGCCCGGCCGGCCAGCCGAAGGTGGAGATCGTGAAATTCGAGGATGGCGGCGATCTTGAATTCTCCGTCGCGCTGGAAGTCATTCCGGAAATCACGCCGATGGATTTCAAGACGGTCAGCCTGGAAAAGGTGACGGTCGAGGTTCCCGATAGCGAAGTCAGCGAGAGCCTTGAGCGTATCGCCAAGCGTCAGCGCCAGTCGGCGCCGATCGAAAGCGACCGTGCGGCCGAGAAGGGCGATGTCGTGGTGATCGATTTCGTCGGTCGCATCGACGGCGTCGAATTCGCCGGCGGCAAGGCCGAAGGCCAGTATCTCGAACTCGGCTCGGGCATGTTCATTCCCGGCTTCGAGGATCAGCTCATTGGCGCCAAGAAGGGCGACAAGAAGGTCGTGAAGGTGCAATTCCCGGCCGATTACGGCAACGCGGAACTGGCCGGCAAGGACGCGGAATTCGAAACCACGGTCAATGAAATCCGTGAAATGAAGGACGTGCCGGTCGATGACGAACTGGCGAAGTCGCTGGGTCTCGACGACCTCGAGGCGCTGAAGAAGTCGGCCCGCGAGCAGATCGAAAAGGAATATAGCTCGGTCGCCCGCGCCCGCACCAAGCGCAAGCTGCTCGACGTCCTCGCCGACAAGCATGAATTCGAATTGCCGGAAGGCCTGGTCGATGCGGAATTCACCGCGATCTGGCAGCAGATCGAAAACGACATGAAGAGCGACCGCCTGGAAGCGGAAGACAAGGGCAAGAGCGAAGAGCAGCTCAAGAGCGAATATCGCGACATCGCCAAGCGTCGCGTGAAGCTCGGCCTGCTGCTCTCGGAAGTCGGCCGCATCAATAATATCCAGGTTCCGAATGAGGATTTGACCCGCGCGGTGATCGCCGAGGCGCGTCGTTATCCGGGCCAGGAGAAGCAGGTCATCGATTACTTCCAGAAGACGCCGGAAGCCCTGAACCAGCTTCGCGCGCCGATCTACGAAGACAAGGTGATCGATTTCATCCTCGATCTGGCGCAGCTCAGCGAACGCAAGGTGTCGCCGGCTGATTTCGCCAAGGAAGAGGAAGAGGCCGCAAAGTCGGCTTGATCGCGCGGTCTTGCAACTCGGCTCGGTGATACCGATATCGAGAGGCGGATTACGAGCGTCATCAAGGGATCGCCATTGCGCTCCCGGGCCGGGATTCTATGATCATCGGCGGTCGAGTCGTCGCGACCGCCGAATTTCTGTCCGAAGTCGGCAATATGGTGGCGTAGTTTGGAGTTCAGGAGAGGGCGATGAGAGACAGGGATCCGATCGAGATCTACAACAATATGCTGGTGCCGATGGTGGTCGAGCAGACCAATCGCGGCGAACGGGCCTATGACATCTATTCGCGCCTGCTGAAGGAGCGGATCATTTTCATCGTCGGCCCGGTGAATGACGGCATGTCAAGCTTGGTCTGCGCCCAGCTCCTGTTCCTGGAATCGGAAAATCCGAGCAAGGAAATCTCGCTCTACATCAATTCGCCGGGCGGCGTCGTCAGCTCCGGCCTCGCGATGTATGACACGATACAATACATCCGTCCGGAAGTGTCGACGGTCTGCATCGGCATGGCGGCCTCGATGGGTTCGCTGCTGCTGACCGCCGGTGCCAAGGGCAAGCGATACAGCCTGCCGAACTCCAAGATCATGATCCACCAGCCCTCTGGTGGCTTCCAAGGTCAGGCGACGGATATCGAAATTCACGCCCGCGAGATCCTCAAGACGCGCGACCGGCTGAATAAAATTTACGTTCATCACACCGGCCAGGACCTGTCTAAGGTTGAAGCGGCGATGGAGCGTGACAACTTTATGGAACCGGATGAAGCAAAAGCCTTCGGGCTGATCGATGAAGTTGTACTGGAACGTCCGAAGAACGCCGATGACCGGACCGGCGACAAGGCGTGATCGGAACTTTAACGATTTCACAGGGGTTTAACCCCTAGACTTGACAGACGGTCCGGACTCCAGGTGCCGGACCGTTTTCGCTTCGGTCAGCGTGACGGCGACATCAATTGGCCGACGGCGACAGGGCCGGCGGACTTGACCGACAGAGTCGGAAAAAGCCGTTGTGTTCCTGAAATTACCGGGGCTAACATGACAAAAAGGCTGCGGTCGTGTCGACCGCTGGCCAGCTTGGATGGATCAGGATGAATAGTAAGGCCAGCGGCGGCGACTCCAAAAACACCCTCTATTGTTCGTTCTGCGGCAAAAGCCAGCATGAAGTCCGGAAGCTCATTGCCGGCCCCACGGTCTTCATCTGCGACGAATGCGTCGAATTGTGCATGGATATCATCCGTGAGGAACACAAGACGACGCTGGTGAAATCGCGCGATGGCGTGCCCAGCCCGAAGGATATCTGCAAGGTTCTGGACGATTATGTGATCGGCCAGGATCATGCGAAGAAGGTGCTGTCCGTCGCCGTTCACAATCACTATAAGCGCCTGTCGCATGCCGGGAAGAACAACGACGTCGAGCTGTCGAAGTCGAATATTCTGCTGATCGGCCCGACCGGCTGCGGCAAGACGCTGCTCGCCCAGACCCTGGCCCGCATCATCGATGTGCCCTTCACCATGGCCGATGCGACGACGCTGACCGAAGCGGGCTATGTCGGCGAGGATGTTGAGAATATCATCCTCAAGCTGCTGCAGGCCGCCGATTACAATGTCGAACGCGCCCAGCGCGGCATCGTCTATATCGACGAAGTCGACAAGATCAGCCGCAAGTCGGACAACCCCTCGATCACCCGCGATGTGTCGGGCGAGGGCGTGCAGCAGGCGCTGCTGAAGATCATGGAAGGCACGGTTGCCTCGGTGCCGCCGCAAGGTGGCCGCAAGCATCCGCAGCAGGAATTCCTCCAGGTCGACACCACCAACATCCTCTTCATCTGTGGCGGCGCCTTTGCCAGCCTGGAGAAGATCATCGGTGGTCGTGGCCGGAGCGGTTCGGCGATCGGTTTTGGCGCCAATGTGCGAGGCCCGGATGAACGCCGCGCGGGCCAGATCCTGCGCGAGGTCGAACCGGAAGATCTGCTGAAATTCGGCCTGATCCCGGAATTCGTCGGCCGCTTGCCGGTTGTCGCAACGCTGGACGATCTCGACGAAGCAGCCCTGGTGCAGATCCTCACCGAACCGAAGAACGCGCTGGTGAAGCAGTATCAGCGCCTGTTCGAGATGGAAGACGTGCGGCTGGAATTCGCCGAGGATGCGTTGTCGGCGATCGCCCGCAAGGCGATCGCCCGCAAGACCGGTGCGCGCGGCCTGCGTTCGATCCTGGAATCGATCCTGCTGGAACCGATGTTCGAACTGCCCGGCCTGGACGGCGTCGAAGGCATCGTGATCAGCCGCGAAGTGGTGGAGGGCGGTGCCAAGCCGCTTTACATCTACACCGATCGTCGCGGCGATGTGGGGGCCGGCGCCTGAGTTTTTCCGGCACCGTCCTCGGATCCTCTTCAAGTTTACCGGAGCGATGCGCGGCGTTTCGTCGCGCATTTGCTTTTGTGGATAACTCCCTGGGGCAGATAACCGGAAAAATTCTAGGGCCTTGCATTTTACGACTGGCGCAGGTCCGTTGCATGCTTGGCTGGCGGATTGCCGGGAGCTTGACGGGACGGGGGCGTCACCCAACATGTTAACGTGACTGCCGAGGCGACTGGAGACACGCTCTTCTTCCTTTAGTCGCTGACTGTGCCGCCTTCTGGCATGGTTCATGAAACAGGCGGAGAGGCTTCCGTCTCGACCACTTGGCTCGATCGACTCCGATCGCTGCTGTTTACGACATCTTCAACCTATCAACGACAGGATGCCATCAATACTGGAGGCATTCGGGCGCTGAAGGTTGCGGGATTGCCGGGCGAAGGGGTAGTCTCGTTGTGGATCTAACGATTGAGAAGAATCATGCAGGAATCGCAAACATCGTCGTCGCAATATCCGGTTCTGCCGCTGCGTGACATCGTCGTGTTCCCGCACATGATCGTGCCGCTATTCGTCGGGCGCGAGAAATCGGTGCGGGCACTGGAAGATGTCATGAAGGATGACAAGCAGATCCTGCTCGTCACTCAGAAGAACGCGGCGCAGGATGATCCTAGCTCCGACGACATTTTCACCGTCGGCACGGTTGGCACTGTCCTGCAACTGCTGAAGCTGCCCGACGGCACCGTGAAGGTGCTGGTCGAAGGTGGGCATCGCGCCGTCATTCAGCGTTTCGTCGAGAACGAGCAATTCTTCGTCGCCGAAGCCGTGGCGATGCAGGATGCCAATGGCGAAGGCAAGGAAGTCGAAGCGCTCGCGCGTTCGGTGATTTCCCAGTTCGAACAGTACATCAAGCTCAACAAGAAGATTCCGCCGGAGGTGCTGGTCTCGGTCAACCAGATCGACGATCCCTCGAAGCTGGCGGATACCGTTGCCTCGCATCTCGGCCTCAAGATCAGCGACAAGCAGGAACTGCTGGAGCTGGTTTCGGTGAGCGAGCGGCTGGAACGCGTCTATGCCTTCATGGAAGGCGAGATCGGCGTGCTGCAAGTTGAGAAGCGCATCCGCAGCCGCGTGAAGCGGCAGATGGAGAAGACCCAGCGCGAATACTATCTGAATGAGCAGATGAAGGCCATTCAGAAGGAACTCGGCGAGGGCGAGGACGGCAAGGACGAAGTCGCCGAGCTCGAAGAGCGCATCAAGAAGACCAAGCTCAGCAAGGAAGCGCGGGAAAAGGCCCAGGCCGAAGCGAAGAAGCTGCGCACCATGAGCCCGATGTCGGCGGAAGCCACGGTCGTGCGCAACTACCTGGATTGGCTGTTGTCGATCCCCTGGAACAAGCCGACCAAGGTCAAGAAGGACATCAAGCTCGCCGAGAAGGTCCTTAATGACGATCACTACGGCCTGGAAAAGGTCAAGGAGCGCATCCTTGAATACCTGGCCGTGCAGCTGCGTCAGAAGAAGATGAAGGGCCCGATCCTGTGCCTCGTCGGTCCGCCGGGTGTCGGCAAGACCTCGCTGGGCAAATCGATCGCCAAGGCGACCGGCCGCAACTTCGTGCGCATCAGCCTCGGCGGTGTGCGCGACGAAGCGGAAATCCGCGGCCATCGCCGGACCTATATCGGCTCGATGCCGGGCAAGATCATCCAGGCGATGAAGAAGGCGAAGTCATCGAACCCGATGTTCCTGCTGGACGAGATCGACAAGCTCGGCGCCGATTGGCGGGGCGACCCGTCCTCGGCCCTGCTGGAGGTCCTGGATCCGGAACAGAACATCAATTTCAACGACCATTACCTGGAGATCGATTACGACCTCAGCGACGTGATGTTCGTCACCACGGCCAACAGCTTGCGCATGCCGCAGCCGCTGATGGACCGCATGGAGATCATCCGTCTCTCGGGCTACACCGAGGATGAGAAGGTCGAGATCGCCAAGCGCCACCTGATCCAGAAGCAGATGAAGGATCATGGCCTGAAGAAAACCGAATGGGTGCTGTCGGAAGACGCCATTCGCGATCTCGTGCGCTACTACACCCGGGAAGCCGGCGTGCGTAGCCTGGAGCGCGAAATCGCCAATCTGGCGCGTAAGTCGCTGAAGGAGATTCTGCTGAAGAATCTCAAGAAGGTGACGATCAACCGGCGCAACCTGGCGAAATATGCCGGCGTGCGGAAGTTCCGTTACGGCGAGGCCGAGGCCGAGGATATGGTCGGTGTCGTCACCGGTCTGGCCTGGACCGAAGTCGGCGGCGAAATCCTGACGATCGAAGCGGTTATGGTGCCCGGCAAGGGCAAGGTGATCGCGACCGGTAAGCTGGGCGATGTCATGAAGGAATCGGTACAGGCTGCCGAATCCTATGTGAAATCGCGCAGCATCGAATTCGGCATCAAGCCGACGATCTTCAACAGGAAGGACATCCACGTGCACGTGCCGGAAGGCGCGACACCGAAAGATGGCCCCTCTGCCGGCGTCGCGATGGTGACAACCATCGTCTCGGTGCTGACGGGTATTCCCGTGCGCCGCGATGTGGCGATGACCGGTGAAGTGACCTTGCGTGGTCGTGTCCTGCCGATCGGCGGCTTGAAGGAAAAATTGTTGGCGGCCTTGCGGGCCGGCATCAAGGTTGCCTTGATCCCATCGGAAAACGAAAAGGATCTCGCCGATATTCCGGAGAACGTGAAACGTGGTCTGGAGATCATTCCGGTCTCCTCCGTCGATGAAGTGCTGAAACATGCATTGACGAAACCGCTGACGCCGATCGAATGGATCGAACCGGCCGACGTGGACCCCGTTGCCACCAACAACAAAGACGACGACCGCAGCATCGTCACGCATTGATCTGATACTGCGATTGCGTCATCGCATTGCGAAGAACCGCGATTTTCCTGGGGATAATCGCGGTTCTTTCGTTGACGGGGTTTTGGACGGGGCTCTAAAATCGCCGCTTCATTGCGCAGCCGGCGCTTTCTTTCCTTTCCTTAAAAGCAAGGGGGTAACCTGTGAATAAAAATGATCTGATCGCCGAAGTGGCGGAAGATACTGGAATGTCGAAGACCGATGCTGCACGTGCTGTCGATGCTGTCTTTGATGCTGTCACGAAGGCATTGAAGCGTAACCAGGAAGTGCGCCTTGTCGGTTTCGGCACCTTCAGCGTCTCCAAGCGTGACAAGTCCAAGGGCCGCAATCCCCGGACCGGCGAAGAGATCGTCATCCCCGCCTCGAAGCAGCCGAAGTTCAAGGCCGGCAAAGGTCTCAAGGACGCGGTGAACTGATCGCGCCGGAACCGTACCCGGTCTCCAAGGATCGCCGGCCGTCGCAAGACGGCCGGTTTTCTTTTGCGCGGATCGTGCTATAAGGGCGCCCGTAAACCATGACCGGATCGGTTACCATTTCGGTTACGGGGGCGATTAGCTCAGTTGGTAGAGCGCTTCGTTTACACCGAAGATGTCGGCGGTTCGAGTCCGTCATCGCCCACCAGGTTTCCCTCCGATCTGTTCCTTCACCAACCGGATTGCGCCCGTTGGTGACCAAATTCCCCGACCCGGTACTATGCTGATGCCTCCGCATTAACCAAACTGCACCGGCACCGCGTTTACCACAAAGAATCCGCGTCATCGACAAGACGACGGGGAACAGGCAGCGATGCGTTGCGTTCTTATATCGGGAGACCGCTCAGGCCCCCCGGCTGAGAGGCGATGAAGACGCACTGGCATTCTGGCCGAGACAGCGCCGGTACCAGTTCACGAACTGAATGACGCCGCCTTCATGGAGCTGGTTATAGGGCCCGGGTTGGTAGCTTGGCGACCGGATGCCGAGCTGGTTCTCTTCGACGATCCGGCGGTCCTGGTCATTCGTCGCGGTCCAGACCCGCGTCAATTCCTCGATCGTGTAATCGACGCCTTCCTTCGCATCCTTGTTCACCAGCCACTTCGTCGTGACCTGCGTTTCCATCGGCCCCAGCGGCAGGACGCGGAAGCTGATCGCATGATCGCCGAGCACGTGATTCCAGGTGGTCGGGTAATGGAACAGAAGCAGCGCGCCGATATTGCCGATGCCCAGTTCGGTGAGTGGCTTCGAAACGGCGGCCGTGCCGTCCATCGTGTAGCTGCTGGCATCTTTCAGCAGCGGCACCCGGGAGGTGCGATATTGGCCATCCTGCGACAGATGGAAGGCGCTGGGCAGGCCGGCGGCTTCGCAACGCCGCCAATGAGCGGCCAGAAGCGGATTGCTCTCAGCGCCGTGGACGGAGGTCACCGTGGGCGTTTCAGGGAATGTCCGGCAGAGCTCGGGATGGCTGCCGACGCAGTGATAGCATTCCCGGTTATTCTCCCAGACGAGCTTCCAGTTGCCCTTCTCAACGATCGTGCTTTCGAAGGCGACCTTGGCGTCGGCGAGATTATGCGGCACGAGATAGGGCGCGACGTGATTGCGGACCGGGCTGAAATCCGGCGCCGTTTCAGCCAGGGAGATGAAGATGTATCCGCCGATGCTCTCGCAATGGATCGGCTTCAGCCCATAATTCTTCTTGTCGAAATCCGCACCCATATCGCGGGCAAAAAGCAGCTTGCCGTCGAGCTCATATGTCCATTGATGATAAGGGCAGACGAGCTTTGCGGATTTCCCTTTCTCCGCCTTGCACACGCGCGAGCCGCGATGCCGGCAGACATTGTGGAAGGCCTGGATGTTGCCTTCCTTCCCCCGCACCACGACAACGGGATAGGCGCCGATCTGCAGGGTGAAGTAGCTGCCCGGTGTCGGGATTTCGCAATCGTGTCCGGCGAACAGCCATTCGCGATAAAAGACCTCCTGGAGATCGACCTGATAATAATCGGGATCTGTGTAGAAGGCTTGCGGCAGGCTGAAGCCATGAGGGACAGCATCCAGCTGCTCAAGCATTTTCGTTTTCGTATTCATTCAATCACCTTCGACCACGTCGTTTCAAAAAACGAGGGACGCGTGATGAACCTGATGTCGGAGGAGGGTAGAGAGGGACCGGAATGGCCAGCTCTATCCGCGTCCGAATCGCCCACCGCGATCCACTGCGCAAAATTCGAGGCTGGTTTCCGGGCTTGTGAGCAATCCTCGCGGATCTGGCGCGATACCTTCCCGGATCATCGACCCAGTGGCATCCATCGCGCCGCAATCACTTACCGTTGCGGGGGCAGCACCGGCATTACACCGGTTTCCCAATTATCCGGCCGAGGTCATCGGCACGGCACCACGAATGATCGGATATCATCATGACGTCGGAGCGGCTGAGCGCGTGCGCGCGACGCAAACGCGCATTTTTACGACACGCGAAACGGCGCTCAGGAGACAGGCTGCTTGGTTGGCGAAAACCGGCTTAAGCGAAATGTCGGGACGATGCCCGAGACGTGGGGCAGCCGGCATTCTATATTGGCGATGAAGAACGGGCTTGCCGATCGCTTGGGCGAGCAACGTTGCCGAACGGATTTTTGCAAGAGCGCTACTTGACCACACGTTTCGACTTTGTCGCCAAGGCAGCAACGCCGTCGATGCGGAAGGCCTTCTTCGGCGTCGATGACGATATTGAACCCGGCATGGTCCCGAAGCTGCAAAAGCTGGCACAGGCGATGGTTAAGCCCACGCGTGGATTCCGCAGTCCGGATCTCGCGGCGGTGAGCACCGCGCGGCATCTCGATGGCGCGGTGCAGGTTGTCGATGTCCTGCGCGACCTCGATTTTGGCCGATGGACCGGCAAGTCACTGGCTGAGATTGTCGCAACCGATCCGGCAGGCCTGAGCCTCTGGCTGAACGAACCGGCAGCAGCGCCGCATGGCGGCGAGACACTCGAGGATCTGCGTCGCCGCGTCGGCGCCTGGCTTGATACGGAAGCCGGTCAGCCGGGACGCGTGCTGGCGATCTGTTCGGCCAATGCCATCCGGGCAGCACTTTTGCATTGCCTCGATATTCCGACTGAAACCTTCATGCGCTTCGACCTGCGTCCCGCCAGCCTTACCCGGCTATCCTTCAATGCCGGCCAATGGCGCTTGCAGGAATTGAGTGCGCCGCATGACGGCGACTGATCGCGGCGGCTTATAGCCTTTTGCCTGCGGGCCGCAGTAGACGCGACCGCGACCAGCAGCGGCACGGCAACACCTGTTTGCGCCAGCCAAAACCAGACGCCATCCGCTTTCAGCAACCCATCGGCCCCTCTTTGCCTGGGCAATCAGCCATAATTGAGAATAATTCGCAACTTCTTTGTCGCAGACGGCTGGCCGGCCATCCATCGGAATCGCGGAATGGTGGTATTCGACCGCACACGGTGCCGTGCCAATGCCTGCACCGGTATCGTTTCACCGGTATGAGGAACGAAACGATGCGATGACCTGCGGCGTCGAAAGTTCGACCTTTGGCTGGGGTTGTCCTAATCCATCCGGATGATTCGCGGCCTTGCCGCGCGTGGTAATCTGCCTTTCGCAATTTGACAGTTTTATGAATTTGCGACGAACCGCCCCTATATTGCGTGGCGGCCGGGCTGTCGGTGCGGACGAAGCGGACCGCGCGGTGTCTTGGAGGAGCGGAAATGATCAACCTTGCGATGACCGAATCGGCCTGTGACCCTGTGAAAATTGCGGCGGAAATCGATGCGGCCGGATTTGCCGTGGTGGAGAATTACGTCGATCTGGCCGAATTGACGCAAGCGCGGAGTTTCGTCGATGCGGTCCTGAAAAAGAATGACGGCCAATGCCTGATCTTCCGCGGCCCGTCGGAACTGGCTGGCACCTTCATGTATGACCTGCCGAAACGTCCCGGTTTCGTGAAGCTGTGTTGCGACATCTATGAAGCGGGAACCGGCCGCCAGGCGCCGAATGGCGATTGCTATCAGGTGCTGCGCTGCCTTTGCGGCCCCAAGGGCCAGATGAACTCCATGCGCTTCCATTTCGATACCTATGCGCTCGCGGCGCTGGTGCCGATCGCCATTCCGGCGGAAGGGAAGACCGGTGACCTGCTGCTGTTGCCCAATGTCCGGAATATTCGGGCCTTCTACACGCGTTCCCTGATCGACAAGGCGATCCTCGCAAGTCCGATCAGGCAGGGATACTTGAAAAGGCTATATGAAACCCATGACGAGCGCCTGGTCCGCGTCAAGATGGTGCCCGGCAATCTCTACTTCTTCTGGGGCTATAAATCCGCTCATACAAATGAAGCGTGCAATATCGGCGCGCTCAGATGCACGGCGCTCTTCCATTATGTCGATCCGCATGCCGCCAGCGTGGTGCGATCCATCATGCCGACCAGCCGGTTGAAGAACATCATCAATCCGACACGCATCATGAAGGGGGTGTCGGTCTACCGATAACGGCAGACGCGATGCCCTTTGGGATCGCGGGCAGCGCTTCATCCGGCTGTGACTGGATGCCGATCGGGCCGGGTCTCATCAATTTTGGATATCTCATCCATCTCGATGATGACAGTTTTAAGACCGTTACCCATCATGCGGCCTTAACGAGGCGGCCGCTCCGAAAAAGAAGCCGGAAAAGAAGCTCCATCCAGAAACGTCGGCAAGTCGGCTTGGTCGAAGATGAGCCACAAATGTTGTCGAGATCATCGGCCATTCGCCGTCGGTAACCTGTGTCGGCCGGCAGGCGGGAATGGATGGGTTTCCCTCTGGATAAAGGAGCTTCTTCAGCGATGCGCACCTCAAAAGCCAGTAAGCTGCCGCACTGGGTCGCCGATCTTCTTGGCCGCGGCGATACACCGGAAACACCAGCGGCGCCGCAATTTGCAACCCATACGGTGCTCACCGACTATCATCATGGCGGGGCGAGAGGCAATGCGGCAATCCTGTCAGGATTGAATTCAGCGACCTGGCCGGCGAAATCGGGCAATGACGGTTCGGATGATGCCGTGCGGGAAGATCAGCCGGCCAGCCAAACCGAGATGGCGGCTTTATCCGCCCCCCCGGCACCGACGTCATCTGCCAGCGACAGCGAAACATCGAACGCGCCGGCTGAAAGCAATACCGAAACGACAGCACCGATGCTGGCTGCCCTGACCACGACGGGAACGCCCTGGATCTCCAATCCGGTCATCGTCAACGCCTTCGACACGACGGCTTTCGGCAGCCCCGACCCCTCCGGCCTTGCTTTCATTCCTGGCGCGACGCCGGGGACAGGCAAGCTGCTTCTCTCGGATTCCGAGGTCGATGAATCGCCTTTCCTGCAGGCGAACAATCTCTTCACACTATCGCAGACGGGAACCTTCGATCAGGCTACCAGCCTGAGAAGCTTCACCGACGAGCCGACCGGCCTCGCTTATAACCCCAATAACGGTCATCTCTACATCAGTGATGACGATAAGGACGGCATTTTCGAGGTCGACCCCAACAATCCGGGCGTGGCACTCAATTTCTTTTCGACCCGCGCCTATGCGACCGATGCCGAGGATGTCGCCTATGACCCGGTGAGCGATCATCTGCTCATCATGGAAGGCGGCACGGGTGAGCTGAATGCCGCCACGGTCTTCGAAACGACGACCAGCGGCACGCTGGTCCAATCGATCGTCCTGCCATCGACCATCGTCGATCCGGAAGCGATCGCCTACGATCCCGTGCACCAGGTGTTCTACGTCACCGGCGGCTCGGCGCGGGATATCTGGGTGGTCTCCCGCGACGGCCAGACGATCCTGAACACCATCACTGTCATGGAAACGATGACCAATACGCTGAGCGGGACGACCGTTCACCCGAAGGGGCTGCTGATCGCGCCAAGCAGCGATCCCAATGACGATCCGGGCACGATGTCGCTTTATGTCGCCGATTACGGCGGACAGCACATCACCGACGGCCGGATATACGAAATTCAATTGTCGTCCAACCCGACCGAACCGGCCTTGTTTTCCACCACGGATGACAACGTCGATTTCAATACGCTCACCAAGGGAAGCTATCTTGCGGGCTCGCAATATGAGGCGCTTGCCGGCAATGACACGGTGATCCTGCCGGCGACGGCGGCTGCCGCGGCGGCCGCCGGATATAACCCGGTCCAGACGGCCTTTCACGGGAATGAGGGCAATGACACGATCACCGGCGGTGCGCTGAACGATTCCATCTATGGCGATGCCGGCAATGACGTTCTGGTCGGTGGCGCCGGCGATGACCGTCTTTTCGGCGGCACGATCAACGATACGCTGAGCGGCGGCCTGGGCAACGATCTGCTGGATGGCGGATCCGGCAACAATACCGTGGATTACAATGCGTCGGCGACGGCGGTGACGGTCGATCTCTCACTCGGCACCGCCACTGGCGAGGGCGCAGATACACTGGTGAATATCCAAAATGTCACCGGCTCGGCCTTCAAGGACACGATCATCGGCAACGCGGCCGCCAATATCCTGCAGGGTGGCGGCGGTAACGACACGATACAGGGCGGAGACGGGAACGACACTATACGTGGCGGCGATGGAAATGACATCATTACCGGCGGCGTTGGAACGGACACGGCTTTCGGCGAGGGCGGCAACGATACGCTGAATTGGGACAGTGCGGACAGCTTCGATGGCGGCACCGGTTTCGACACGGTCGATGCCTCCCAAAACAGCACCGATACGATCGATCTGCGCGGTGCCGGCTTCAAGAATGTCGAGCGAATTCTGACCGGCAGTGGCAAGGATGTGGTTACGGTAAGCTTGAGTGAGATCCTGACCGAGACTGCCGACCGGCAATTCATTGCCGATATGGGCGGTGGCAACCCGGACACCTTGAAAATCGATATCGGCGGCGGCTGGACCGCGACCACCGCGAACAAGACGCTTGGTTCGACCGCCGTCGCGGCAGGGATATCCCTTAGCGGCAACATGAAGGCCTATACCTTCACCAACGGCACCGATACGGTCACCGTCTTCAGCAACGCCGAGACGGTGCAATATATCACGCCTTTGCCGCCTTTGTTCACGGCGCTCGACGACATCATCGATTTCAACTCGATCTCGGCCGCGAACTATGCGGCGGGAACGCAATATGATGCGCTGGCGGGCAATGATGTCGTGACATTGCCGATCGATGCGGCGGCGGCCACCCATGCCGGCTATGATGCCACCCAGGATTTCCATGGCGGCGACGGCAACGACACCATTACCGCAGGCAACCTGGGTGCGACGATCTATGGCGATTCCGGCATGGATGTCCTGAAGGGCGGCACCGGCAACGACACGCTGCATGGCGGCACCCTTGCCGATACGCTCAGCGGCGGTCTCGGCAATGATGTGCTGGATGGCGGCACCGGCACCGATACGGCGGATTATCATGCCGCCGCTTCGGCCATCACCGCCAACCTGGAACTGGGCACGGCGACGGGCGAGGGGACCGACAGTCTGCTCAATATGGAGAACGTCACCGGCTCGGCCTTCAACGACACGATCACCGGCAATGCCCTTGCCAACCTCCTGGATGGCGGCGACGGTGACGATACGATACATGGCGGCGACGGCAACGATACGATCACCGGCGGCGCCGGCACTGATCATCTGTTCGGCGATGGCGGCAACGACACGCTGAAATGGGATAGCGCCGACACCTTCGACGGCGGCGCCGGTTTCGACACGATCGATGCCGTCCTCATCAGCGCTGATACGATCGATATGCGTGGGCCGGCCTTTGCCAATATCGAGCGCATCCAGACCGGCAGCGGTAAGGATGTCCTCACCCTGAGCTTGAATGATGTTCTTTCCGACACGGCGGATCACCAGTTCATCGCCGATATGGGCAGCAGCAGCCCGGACACGCTGAACATCGATACCGTCGGCGGCTGGACGGCAACCACCGCCAACGCCACGCTTGGCCCCACCGCCGTGGGGGCCGGCATCTCCGTCGCCGGCATGACGGCCTACACCTTCACCAATGGCGCCGATACCGTCACGGTCTTCAGCAATGCGGAAGTCGTCCACAGCCAGGTTCTATCTGCATAAGAGGGCTAGGAAACGCTGACTCATGGAATATCGAAGAGAAGCACACGAGCCGCTATTGTCGGTTGCGTCCCTCTTGTTCCGGGCTCTCACTGAGGAGGGCATTCGCTACGGCGTCTTCAAAAGCTCCCGCAATACGGGGGAAGCCGTCTTCGGCATGCAGGATATGGACATTCTCATTGCCCGTGAAGACTACCGGTCCTTTTGCCGGATCGTATCCGGATTCGAGGCAATCCGTTCGGTCAATCATCCCAGCCTGACCTCCCTTGGACGGGAAGACTGGTTCATTCCCGATTTCGACAAGTGCAAGTACCTGCATCTGGACGTGCATAGCAGCATTCGCCTGGGTGGAAAGTTCGGCAAGAGGCATCGCCTTTACGATTATGCCGATATCCAAATCTGGCGCGAACTGTCCTTCGGGGATTGTTCGATACCGGTGGTTTCCTCCATGGATGAAGCCCGGATCACGCTATCGCGTATCGCCTTCCGCACGCGAAGCCTCGGCTTTGGCGCGTGGGCGAGGTTGCAGGGCACCTGGAAAACCGAAATTGACGAGCTTCTTTTCACCCCTGGCGGCTCGAACGTGCAGACTGTCAGCTTCACTTTCGGCCGTGAAAATTTACGATGCCATGTGAAGAAGGACGGCAGCGATCTCTGGGTGAATCGCCAGGAACTCGCCAACCTGCGCCGAGTGATCCGCGAGGCTAATGCGGCGCCGGCTTTGAGTATCTTGGCCGACTGGCTGCGTAATACCGTCAATGGCGCCAGATATCTCGGCTCGCGTTTTGTCAATCGCTTGTTTCCCGGCACCAGTATTGACCGGCGATGTCCGGTGACCGGCGGTCTCATTGTTGCGATTGTCGGGCCGGATGGCATGGGCAAATCGACCCAGGTCAAGCGGATGCGGGACATCTATGGGTTCAAGTTCAGTTGCCTCGGCCTTTATCTTGGTACCGGCGATGGCGAAGGATGGTGGCTCCGGCGCTTGATCCGGTTGGTCTATATTCGCCGGAGATCAAAGATGAGGAATATGTTTCTCGCTGAGGAAAGTCCCGGCGAGGGGAAGGGAAGAGAGCGGCCGCCATCGATCAGGAAGCGGGTCGGTTCCCGGTTTCTCGAATTATGGGGGATGCTCATTGCATTGGAGCGCTATAACACCGTCCGCAAGGCGCGCCGCAAAGCAGCCTGTGGTTTCATGGTGTTCTGTGATCGCTGGCCGCAATCGCTCGCTCACGGCTTTCTGGACGGCCCCACTAAACAGCATGGCAGCCGCCCCAGCTGGATCAGAAAATGGGAATTATCACTCTATGACAAAATGAATCGATTCCGGCCCGATGTCACAATCCAGCTCGTGGCCGATTATGCGGTATCGGCGGCGAGAAAACCGGGAGAGCTACAGCATGATGAATTTCAGAAGCGCATCGATCTCATGACCGCGCTGAGAAAAGCCGACCCGCAGATACAGGTTGTGGATGCAGGAAATGATCTCGATAGTGTTTCCAGATCTCTCTTCAAACTCATTTGGGAAAAGCTTTGAGTCCAAACCACCGTCATTCGGGCTCATCAAATTCATCGAATTCATCGGCCTGCCGGGCAGTGGGAAATCCACCATAGCAAACTGCCTGGAGGCCGAGCTGAGGCTGTGCGGCCTGCAGGTCGTCTCGAGAACGAGCATCCTCGCCGATACATCGCCCTTTCTTCCACGGCATGCCCGTCGCCTTTGGGTGGTCGCCAGGAACGTCTGGTCTTGCCGCGATCTCTACCGCCGATCTTTCCTGCAGGCGCGTCAAAGCCGGCAGCAGACAGTATGGGATCTCGCAAAGGTCAGTTGGAACCTGTGGACCGTCATTGCCTTGATCGCGGAAGTCGAACGGCGGCAGGGTACCACCGTCATCGTCGATCAGGGCTTGCTGCAGGCGATCTGGTCTGTGCAGCTCACCGCAACGCAGCCGTTTTCGCCGGAGCTGTGGAAAGATCTGCTTCTGGCGGCCGGCATCCGGGGCGCTTTGATTGCCAATATCCACACGGATACGAAAGTCGCTCATATGCGCGCTTTGGCACGGAATTCAAATGGCAGCCGGCTCACGGACCGGTCATGGCGCGATATGGAAAGGCAATGGGAGGCCGCCGCCCATACCGTCGCGGATCTGGTAAAGCTGGTCGGGGAAATAGTCGATCCAGATAATTCCGATGGGCATATCCTAACGGTCGAGAATGTCGGTGCACCACCGGAAGCAGCCGCCCGGGAAATTGCCTCGGCACTTCTCAAGAAATGAGTCTATGGAAGGCGCATTCAAAGCCACGGATTTAATGGCATAGACTGCGAGCATGCCGAAGCTGACTCAATCGGCGCAATCTCCTGGAGGGCCATGAAATACGATCGCTTGGCGAAAAGCTATCTCGGAGCAGCCGCGGAGAAATATGAAAGCGACCGCTCTCGCTTGAGCAAGTGGAAAGCCGAACAGCAAGTCGTTGAACGTCTGTTGGCGGGCTTTCCACGAGGCTCGACCGTCATTGACATTCCCGTGGGAACCGGACGTTTCATACCAGCTTACGCCGCCCTCGGAATGAGGGCGACGGGGATGGATATTTCCCCCGACATGACGGCGATTGCAGCACGGAAGGCAGAGAAACTAGGGCTGAATATGCCGCTGCATATCTGCGGCATCCGCCGCATAGAGGCAATATCGAATAGCTTTTCTATCGGCGTTTGCATTTGTTTTCTCAACTGGGTCGATACTGACGGTGTCAGGGAGGCTCTTAAGGAGCTGGTCCGTGTTACCAGCGGGCACCTTATTGTCGGCATCCGCCATTATGCGCCCCTTGAGGAGTTGAACTTCGTCAAGCTGGAGGAACTGGGGCAGTTCTTCCTGCAAATGGCCGTCCGGTTATACAAAGCCTTCAATCGCACAGGTCTTCGCGTTCACGAGAAATCCGCCATTCACCAAATCTTCGCGGAAAAGAATTTGCGCGTGGTCGAGCAGGTCAGGGTCGTGCCGCGCAAATACGGCACTGATTATTATATTTATATGCTCGAGAAGCGGCAGTAACCGCTTGTTCCAATCGGGATTCTGAGCCGGGCCGGCTGAGTGATGTAAGGGCCGACGAGCGGTAACCTCACGTCGCCTAGACTGGCTGCTTTACGGCGCTCAGACGGCCTTTCACTCTCGAAGCTATTTTAAAAAGGTTGTGAAGCCCGAAAATAAGAGGGCTGAAAAGCGCCATTGTCAGCAGGGTCAAAAGGCCGACGGCAACGAGAAGGAGGCCGTCGGACAGGTGGAAAACGTGAGCTGTGCTGCGAACCCAGTATCCCAGAGCGAGCACGATCGCGGAATTGGCTGCGGCAGGTGCGACGGACAGCAACATGAGTTGGGGCGTGATGGCCGTATCCCGGATGGCATAGGCAAATAGCGGCAGCAGCAAGACCGCATTGGAGATCGAATAGCTCGCTGCGACACCGATTGGTCCCCAGTTCAGGCCGATGACAAATCCGCCAACGACAACGGGCAGTGAAAGGACGCTCCACCATAATTGGCGATCGGCCCGCCCTCCCGCGAAATTGATCCAGCCAGCCGAAAGATATGCCACCTGAAGAATGCCGGCGGGGATCAGGCACTGAATGATAGGAACGGCTTCGTGCCATTTCGGGCCGAGCAGGATCCCCACCGCCTCGTTCGTACAGACAATGGCCGCGCATAACGGAGGAGCGACAAGAAACATCATGACCTTAAGCGCGTTGCTGTAGGATTAGGCGAAGCCGGCAGGATCTTCGCGCTGCTGGCTCAGATGGGGAATGAAAACGCGCGACAGGGGCGTTACGACCTGCTGGATCGGTAGAAGAACCGTGCGATAGGCCAGTGCATATGGCCCCAGGGCGGCCGGGCCGAGGCGCCAGCCGATCAGAACGTTATCGATGTTGCGCAAAAAATAGACGATGAAGTTCGAGACGGCCGCACTCACCCCGAACTTGAATAAGGAGCGTGTGCCGATATCCATCGAAAAGAAACGCGGAAACCAGCGAACATAGATCAGAAGGGAACTCGTATAGATCACCTCGTAAGTGAGCTGCCGCACACAAAGCGCCCAGTAGCCGTAGCCGCCTGCCGCAATAGCAGCGCTGACGAGAAGGGCGGTGGAGGATGCCGCGATTTCCATAATGAAGACCGCCTGGAAGCGAAAGCCACGATAGACCAGCGCTTCCAACTGGACACGGATGCCGCTGAACAAGAAAAGGATTGTGAAGGCGCGAATGAGATCCGCCAGACGGCGTTCATCATAAAAGTAGGCAACAGCCGGGGCCAACAAGACAAAAAGGCCGCCAAGTACAATGCCGACAAGCATATTGGTGTAAAACAGAGTCGAGGCCTGCCGTTCCGACAAAGTGGCCGATTGCAGCGTTGCAATGCCGAGGCCGGCATCACGGAGGACCAGGAAGAAAGCAATGAGAGGCGTCACCATGCCATATATGCCGAAGTCGGCAGGGACCAGGAACCGCGCCAGTATGATGATGGTGAGGAATTGTAGCGACACTTGCGCAAGCCGGGTCGACATGCTGAAGAAAGAGGCCCCGACGACGCCATGCTTGCCGCGGCGGTCGGTTGCCGTTGCGCTGAGGAGTTGATCGATCCGACGTGTCATGTTTTGTGATCGCCCCTCTTCCGGCAGATTCAGGCGAATTCCGCGACGTAAGCCGCGATGGGACCGCCCTTGATCCCCCAATTGCTGGCGAAGATGACACGCCGTCCATCCGGCGAGGCCGAACCATGCGGCTCCGTCAGATAGCCGTCGGTGACAGCATGGGTTTGCACCAGTCGGCGGACCCGCTGGCTGCCATCGATCGCAAGTGCGGTGATCTCGCTTTTATAGGGCGCGAAGCTTGGACGTGCGTTGCCCTTCGCAAAAGTGGCGAAGACCCAGCCTGGCTCGCGCGTATTTCGAGCCGAAACATGGCTGGCGAAACAGGGCGGCGAGAGGACAGTGACATGACCATCGACCAGCCGGCGCTTGATGATCTGCCAGCGTTCGGGGTCGGATTTGCTGCGCCCGACAAAGACTTCGTCACCGTTATTGTCGATGGTGAAATCGCCATGGCCCGGCCGTTCATATTCCAACCAGGTCTGCAGCAGCTTGCCGTCCAAGGTGAACACCCGGCGATGATAGCTCTGCTTATCTTCGCTGCGCCAGGAATGGGCGATGATGAGAGCGCCCTTCGGCGACACTGAGGTGTGGCCGATCTTATATTCGCTGCTCATGTCGATATCGGCGAGCTTCTCGCCCGTCTCCAGATTGACGACGAAGACGACGTTTTTTCCATCGTCGCGTTTCGCGGTGATGGCGATCCGCTTTCCGTCGTCGGAAGGATTGCCCTTATGATCGCCGAAATTCGCACCCTGGTAGCCCTTGAGCGGGTTGAGGATATGGGTCTCATTCTTTTTGACGTGCCAAAGCCCCACCCCTTGCGCCGAAACGAAGATCATGAACTCAGCCCGTTGCGGATGCCAGCGGATTTCGCCGGGATCCGGTCGTGCCATCAGCGGCTTGTAGGTTTTGCCGTCGAGATAGACGCGCGGCTTCGTGCCGCGATCCAAAGCGAGCAATGTCTGATCGGCATTCCAGGCCTGGTCGATCGAATAATGATGCCGCGCGACCTTGCCCCAGATGAGGTCCAGGCCGGGTACGGGACCGAGAGGCTCGGTTACCTTTACGACTTTACTCCCAAATTCCGGGTCGGTCATCGAGAGCAGATAATGCGCCGCCGGCGCGGCTTCCGCACTGTTGCCGAGCGCCTCACGGCTGGTGCTTTTCAGAACCGCGACGCCGGTCATCGTCGCTGTTGCGAGCTGCAGCAGATGACGCCGTGACATTTCTGGAACCAATGATCGCTGGGTCATTTCTCTTCCTAATTTCTGCTGGCGGCGGGGCACCCGGAATACAATAGGATCGAAAAGAAACGCGCGAACTTATGTTGATCCGATCGTGAGGTTGCATCCCACAACTCTTGATCATCACCTTGTCGTAGAGGCGGCTTTATCGGCATCTGCCATGAAAGATGCAGACATATGCCCAACTACATCTACGCCAACAAACTCGCTTTGATCTTGCGTCACTATCGACGAATGACGACGTTATGCCCCTCCTCATTGATCGCTTGGCTGATCGAAGATCCTAGGATCAATGGCAATGCGACCAAAGAGTGTTTTGTTTCTGTTGCGCGATGTAAGACCCAATGCTCATCGTGTCCGCATCATCTCGCGTCATCTCAATATCGATGTGAGATACTGTAAAACAAATTAGGCGACATCATCCATCCAGATGATGACAGTGTGGTTGGACCTCCATAGCCTCCTGTTTCGGATTTATTACAAAATTGAAGTGGTTTTGTGAAATATAATCCATCGGTGAAGGTTCGCTTTTTCGTGTAATGCGACTCTTTCCGAGAGGCATGGGCGAAGGGAGGATGACGTGAGGTCGAACACATCTTTTGCTCTCCTCTTCATGCTTACCCTTGCTTTTCTAACCGGAGAGGCGAAAGCGCAGTCGGCGGGTCCGGCTGGCCAAGGCGACATAGTGGCCCAGCCGGCGACTGTGGAAAACATCGTGGAAAACGTGGAAAACATCGCCGGCGATACGCTTGCCAATTCGACCTGGATTGACATGGTGACGGCCGATGCGACGACCGGCGTGACCGCAGGCGATGCGGACAGATTGGACAAGCTCGACGCCGCTAATGCGGAAAATCGGGATTACGCGCCATCCGTCAATCCGCCTGTCATGCAGTTGGTGGCCAGTACCATGGCGGTGAATTTCGGAACTCGAGATCGGACCGCATTCGGCACCAACTCATCCATCGTGACGCGGATGCCGACGGCACTGTCGCTTCTGACGATCAGTCTTATCGTCCTGACGCTCTTTGAACACCGCAGGAGGCAACCCTAGACACTAGGGAATCAAAAAGACTTTGCGGGTGACGTAGGTATCCGTGTGCCGGACAGCTTGAGATCCATCACCACGCCTCCTTCAAGGAGGCGAAAGAGAAGGGCTGTGCTTTTGTCTGGAATCAATCTTGGGGGCGTATAAGTGCCCATCGGAGCGTGCTTGAAATGACCGACATCCCGAGCGACGACATCCCTGTATTCAACGACTATTTCGCGATCTTCAGCCGGCGCAAATATCGCATGCTGCTCGTCGGCATCGGCGTGTTCTGCCTGGCGATCCTGACGGCCATTCTATGGCCGGCGACTTTCCGCTCATCGGCAACGATCCTGATCGAGGAGCCCAATGCGGCGGACGCGTTCTTCAAGTCCAATCCGGGGAATTTCGCCGACGAACAGCTGCAGGCCATTCAGCAACGGGTATTGACAACGCAGACCCTGATCACCGTGATCAACAAGCTCAACCTCTATCCCGATGCACGCCTCTCGCAGCCACTCGATCTTATCGTCGACATGATGCGGACCAAGATCCATATGGATGTCGTCAGCGCCGATGCGATCGATGAGAAAAGTGGTCGGGCGGCCAGGGCGGCGATTGCTTTTACCTTGGCCTTCGACGGCAACTCGCCGGAGGTGGCGCAGCAAGTCACGAACGAACTGGTCAACCTCTACCTGGCGGAAAATCAACGCAGCCGCGACGAACAAGCAGCCGCGACGGCCGGATTCTTCAGCGGCGAGAGCCGGCGGCTGCAACTGAACATGCAGCGTCTGGGCGCGGCACTCGGCAAGTTCAAGGAGGACCATGCCGGCTTTCTGCCGGATGATCAAATGGCGAATGTGCAACTGCTGGATCGGACACAGAGCCAGGTCCTCGAACTGACGCAACAAGTGCGTGCCTTGCGCGATCGCCAGGGCTTCCTGCAATCGCAATTGTCGCTGACCGACCCGGTGGCTCAGATCAGGGTCGCAGATCCCGCCCTTATGTCGCCCGATGCGCAACTGGCCATGTTGCGGAGCCAATATGCCCAGGCGAGCGCACGATATGGCGCCCAGCATCCCTATGTCGTGGCGATGAAGCGGCAGATCGACGGCCTGGTGGCGGCAGGGGTGAACGGCGGATCAAGCTCCGACATGCTGGCGGCGCAGTTACAGCAACTGGAGACGCAGCGCGACATCGCGATGCAGCGCTACGGCTCCAAGCATCCGGACGTGGTCAAGCTGAACCGGCAAATCGAGGCGACCAAGAGCAGGCTCAATGCCGCAGGTCGCGCGGGACGGTTGCCCAGCAATCCCGTCTATCTGCAGACGCAGACGCAGATATCCGGCATCGGCAGCGAGATCAATGCCGTTGAGCAACAACTGCGCGAGGCACAGGCCAAGAGCGCGGAGATCGAGGACCGGCTGATCAAGAGCCGCGCCTTGGAGCGCGACTACGAGGCCCTGAAGCGTGATTACGATGCGGCCGTCACCCAATACATGGCGGTCAAGGGCAAGGAAGACGAGGCGGAGATCGCCCGCAATCTCGAAGCCGAGCAAATGGTGACCAAGCTGTCGCTGATCGAACCGCCGTTGAAGCCGGTCGCGCCGATCAAGCCTGACCGGGTTCTGCTCCTCGCGGCCGGCCTGCTGATGGCGGTCGTGGCAGGCATCGGCCTTGGCATCGTCTCGGATCTCATGGCAGGACGCGTCAATGGCGCACGTCAACTGACCCGGCTTGCCGGTGGTGCGCCTTTCGCCGTCGTGCCTGTCATCCAGTCGCAAGCGGATGTGAGGCACAGCCGCGTGACGACCATATCAAGCCTTGTGCTGATCATCGTCGCCTGCGCGGTGGTCCTGAGCTACCTCCATCTCTTCATCGCCCCCCTGGATGTCATATGGGCAGATATCCTGGGCTGGCTCGGCATTTTCTGACGCAGGTTTCGTCATCTTATTCGGCGGTATGGAGTGATTTATGGAACAGGTCGAGCAAGCTCTCCGGAAGGCAAGGGAGCAAGGACAGACGACGACCCGTGGTTTTTTCCGGCGGGCATGGGGTCGCGGCCGGGAACCGGCGTCCTTTTCCTACACTCAAACCAGAACGGATCATCTAGTGCCGGAAATCCTGGAAAGAAATCGCGTGGTTGCGGCGCAGTTTCAACATCCGCTGACCGATGTCTATCGCACTTTGCGGGCGCAGGTGTTGCAGGCCCTGCATCACGACGGCAAGACGACGATCGGTATCACCAGCGCCAATCCGGATGAAGGCAAGACCTTGACGGCGGTCAATCTCGCCATTGCGACGGCGATGGATGAAAACAAGACCGTCCTGCTGGTCGATGCCGATCTTCGCGAGCCCGGTGTGGCGGCGTGTCTCGGCATCGAGCCGTCATATGGCCTGGAAGATTATCTCACGGGTACGGCAACGATCACCGATTGCCTGGTCAATCCGGGGATCGAACGCCTCGCGATCCTGCCGGCGAAAACCCGGATGGGGAATTCGGCTGAGCTGCTGGCGTCATCGAACATGCTGCAACTGGTCTGGGAACTGAAGACCAGGTATCCCAACCGGCTCATCATTTACGACCTGCCGCCGGTCCTGACGATCAGCGACACGATCAGCTTTTTGCCGGCGATCGAGTCGACGTTGCTGGTGGTGCGGGACGGGGCGACGCGCACATCGGAGCTCAGCCGCGCGCTGCATCTGCTCGCCAATCATAACCTGATCGGCACGGTCCTGAATGCCGCCCAGTAGCGGCCGGGCGATTGATGCGTGATGGACCTATTCGTCCCAAAAAAACGGTGACTTGATATGTATGAGTCTTTCTTCAGCCTTATCGAGCGTCCTTTTACCCTGCGGCCGGACCCGCATTTTCTTTATCTCAGTTCGAAGCACAAGCTGGCGCTCAGCATGCTGGAATACGGCCTGACCGGCCAGGCGGGCTTCGTCGTCGTCACCGGCGATATCGGCGCCGGCAAGACCACCCTGATCCGGCATTTTCTCGGCCGGGCCGATCACATGTCGATTCTGGGCGTGATCTCCAACACCCATGTGGCCTTCGGCGATATTTTGCAATGGGTCTTCCAGGCGCTCAATATCGAGACCGAAGCAGCCAACAAGGCCGAACGCTACAAGGTTTTCACCAAGTATATCGAGCTGCAGTACAATCGCGGACACCAGGTCGTCCTGATCGTCGATGAGGCGCAGAATCTCACCTCCGAAGCCCTGGAGGAATTGCGGCTTCTATCGAACATCGATATCAACGGCCAGACATTGCAGATCATCCTGGTCGGCCAGCCGCAACTGTTGGAAAAGCTGAAACAGCCGGATCTCCATCAGTTCGCTCAGCGCATCTCGGTGCATTATCACCTGACGGCGCTCACCTACCGGGAAACCTGCACCTATATCAAGCACCGCCTCGCCGTAGCCGGGGCACAGCGGGCGATTTTCGACAGTCTCGCCATGGCCGCCGTCTATTACTTCACCGCCGGCGTGCCGCGCACGATCAATTCCATCTGCGACATGGCGCTGGTCTACGCCTTTGCCGAGGGGCAGCGCATCATCAATGTCGATACGGTGCTAACGGTGGCGATGGACCGGGAGAAAAGCGGCGTGCAAACGCTGGCACGCCGCGCGAGCACCGTAACCTCCGAAATTCTGCAGCAGGAATCCGAAGAAGAATTCGGTGAAGGCGAGCAGGGCGACGCTGAGCCGGCATATGCGGATGAAGCCGAGTACGCGAAGCCGCAAATCTATGACGACGACTATGATGACGCCGCGTATGACGGCGATGCCATCCCCGACACTATTCCAGAGGACGTGCCGATGCCGGCTGCCCAAGCGGCTTATGCGCCGGTTCCCGATATGCGCGCCAAGGAATATGCCGTGCGTCAGGACGGCCCGACGCCGGCTTTCGCGCGCGCCGACGGCTATGGCTATCTGCGCGGCGGCGGCGATGGCGCGGCAGCGGTTCCGTCTTTCGCTCATGGGGGCGCGATGACCGATCTGGAGCCGAAGAAGATGTTCGATCCATTCATCTGGTTGCGTTGGATCCTATGACCTGACAGCCGACGGGTGACTGCTTAGGTCGATAAGACCACCACATTCACGCAGCATTTTTGAAATGCGCACGACGCCCTGAAAGGGCGACGGAGGTGCCATGATGGAGCTCGCGCTCTGTTTCATTATGTCGTTTTTTATCAGCATTGTCCTGATCCCGGTGCTGATGCGCTATGCGTTTCAGTTGCACCTGGTCGACAGGCCCGACGCCCGCAAGATTCATCTCGGCCTGGTGCCGCGTGTGGGTGGCATCGGCATCGTGCTGAGCGCCATGGTGCCAGTCCTTCTCTTCATCCCAATCGACACCACTGCAGCCGGGTATCTGATCGGCGCGACAATCATCGTCGTGTTCGGTGTTCTCGATGATCGCCTCAATCTCGACTTCCGGCTGAAGTTCCTGGGGCAGGCGGGCGGTGCCTGTGTGGCGATCGCGGCCGGCATCGGCCTTGACCAGCTTCCCTTCCTGGATATGGAGGGCTATAGCCGCATCGCCTTATATGCGCTCGCCGTCGTCTTCCTGATCGGCGTCACCAATGCCTTCAACTTGATCGACGGCCTGGACGGCCTCGCCGCCGGGAGCGCCCTGATCAGTCTCGCGGCATTGAGCCTGCTCTCCGTCCTCACGCACGGGACCGGGCCCGTCATCATGATCGCGGTGGCGATCATCGGCGGCATCCTGGGATTCCTCAAATACAACACCCATCCCGCCATTGTCTTCATGGGCGATGGCGGCAGCCAGTTCCTTGGCTTTTCCATCGGCGTCCTCGCCATGCTGCTGATCGACGGCGCGCAGGAACGGATGAGCCCGGCGGCCATCCTGCCGCTGTTGGGGCTGCCATTGCTCGACACCGCGATGGTCATGCTCATTCGCTTGCGGGAAGGCCGTTCGCCCTTTTCGCCGGATCGGAATCACATCCACCACAAATTGCTCGATCTGGGGCTGAAGCATCATCAGGCGGTGGCGGTCATCTATGGCCTTCAATCCCTGATGGTGGTTGCCGCCTACCAGCTTCGTTTCCAGGACGATCTCGTCATCATTTTCGTCTATGTCGCCCTCTGTGCCGCCTGCATCCTGGCCTATCGCTATCTGTGGCGGCATAAGCAGCAATATCAGCACGCCGACGCGAAATGGCTCTATTGCCCGGAGAGCCTGCGCCACCTCCTTCTGCTCTATATCAAGGTTTCCGTCGCCGCCTATCTGGTGCTGGGTGCCTGCATCGTGGCGCCGCCATCGGTCGATATGGGCCTTCTCGCTCTGGGCCTGGCTGTCTTCACCATCCTCAGCGTCGCTTTCTCCAAGCCCTGGTCGATGATGGCGCGGCGGCTTTCGGCCTATCTGGCCTCGATCTATGTGAGCTATCTCTTCGCCACGTCGATCGGCCATCCCTGGCTCAACGTCTTCTGGTTTCACCTCTGGATCGCCTCGATCGGCGTTGCCGTCACCTTTGTGCTGGTCTTCTCGCCGCGCGGTGAATTCCGCCTGTCCAACCTGGATATCCTGATCGTCATCGTCGCCTTGGGCGCCCTCACGGTCTCGGCTTTCCAATTCAACGCCACGCGGATCGCGAGCCTGGTCATCCAGGGCCTCGTCCTGATCTATGCCTGCGAATGTCTTCTCTCGCTCAAGGCGTCGCGCTTCGGCGCCGTGGGCTTCCTCTCGACCTTGTCATTGCTGTTGACCGGAGCGCAATTGCTCCTGTCGATGCGTTAGGGGGATGGAATGACGCCGTCGACGGTCACCATATCGCCCAGGAGTTCCCCGCGCAGCAGTTCCTCGCGGCAGGGCACGCCGACGGGACATACGCCACCTCCGAGCGCCGTATCGGTCGAGCAGATCGATCCCGCCGACGCACCGCTCAGCATCGCCGACAAGCTCGGGCTGGCCGGTCTTGCGCTCTATATCCTGCTGAAGCCCTTCTACATCCTGCCATCGGGCCTGCCGCAGCTTGGCGACGGCCTGCTCATCGTCATGCTGATCCTGCTGGTCTTCCAGCGCCGGGTGCATTTCAACAAGGAAGCGCGCGCCTTCATCGGTTGGATGGTGCTCTTCGCCGTTCATGCGACCCTGGTCAATTTCATCTGGTCCGCCATCCTGGCCGACAAAAAGGTCATGCTTTACGCGGCCTATTACATCTTCAATGTCGGGCTGGTCATCCTGTGCCTGCGCTACGGCTTCCTGAAGCCGAAGACGACGCTGACGGTCATCGCCTATGCCACCGCCATGTCGGTGTTGCTGCAGGCCGGCGTCTCCTTCCTCGCCGACAAGGAAGAGACGATCCGCCAGACGATCTCCTTCAATAATCCCAACCAGCTTGGCTATTGGTCGCTGCTGTCGCTCTGCATCTTCCTCAGCATCGCCAACCGGCTGAAATTTCCCTGGTACATGCAGGCGGTCGTGCCGCTCTGTCTCTGCTACACCGTCGCCCTGTCGCTGTCCAAGGCGGCGATGCTGTCCTCCGTGCTGACGATCTTCCTCCACGTCGTCAAGAACAAGAAGATGCTTTTCATCTCCATGGTGGTGGCGGGCATCGGCTATGTCGCGCTGGAGAATTCGACCATCGTCGATCATGTGACCAACCGGATCGACAATATTGGCCAGCAATATGACGACAGCTTCTATGCCCGCGGCTATCTCCGGATCATCGCCTGGCCGCAATATGTGCTGCTGGGGGCCGGCGAAGGTGCGATTTATCGCTGGGACGACAGCGAATACAGCGACGACCGGTTCGAGATTCACTCGACCATGGCGACGGTCGTGTTCAGCTATGGCCTGGTCGGCCTGACTTTCTTCCTCTCGGCGATCTACTGCATCTATCGCGGCACTTCATTCGGCCAGTTCATCTATGTCCTGCCGCCTTTCCTCTACGGCATCACGCATCAAGGGCTGCGCTTCTCCTTGTTCTGGCTGCTTTTCGCCGTCGTTCTCGTCCTCGGCTCGATGCAGGAGCAAGAGGGAAGGCAGCCGGAGAAACGACAACAGGAAAGGGGCAAAAAGACCTGATCGACATGCGTCCAATCGCAACAACGTGGGAATGGGTGGTCTCATGAAAGTCATACTGTTTGCGAATACGGATTGGTACCTCTGGAATTTTCGGCGTGAACTGGCAATCGCCATCCGGCGATATAATTGGGAGGTTGTGCTGGTATCGCCGCCGGGACCCTTCGCGGACCGCTTCATGGATTTGGGGGTGCGCTGGATACCCTTGAAGATGAAGCGGGACAGCACGAATCCCTTGCATGAATTGCGCTCGATCGCCGCTCTATGGGCGATCTATCGCCATGAGCGGCCGGATCTGGTGCATCACTTCACCTTGAAATCGGTCATTCATGGCTCTCTCGCGGCGCGGCTTGCCGGCATTCACTGCCAGGTGAATGCGATTGCCGGCCTCGGCTATATCTTCTCCAGCCAAAGCGCCAAAGCGCGCCTGTTGCGGCCGGTCGTCCGGATGTTGTTGAAGGCGGCGCTGGGCGGCCGCTCGACCATGACGATCTTCCAGAATCCCGACGACATCGCCGCTTTCACCGCGGCTGGCCTGGTGAAGCAATCGCAGATCAAATTGATCCGTGGTTCCGGTGTCGATACACGGCGCTTCAAGCCCGTGCCGCGCGATCACGATCACCGCTGCCGGATCCTGCTGGCGACGCGGCTGCTCTGGAGTAAAGGCGTGGAGGATTATGTCGAGGCCGCGCGGCGCCTGGTGTCATCCGGCCTGGAGGCGGAGTTCCTGGTCGCCGGCACGCCAGATCTGGGCAGTCCCGATTGCATCCCGCCGGAAACCATCGAGGCCTGGCGCGCGGAAGGCCATGTCACTTTCCTCGGCCATGTCGATGATATCGACCATCTCCTCGGCTCGATCGATATCGTTGTCCTGCCGTCACGCTATGCCGAAGGTATCCCGCGCATCCTGCTGGAAGCGGCGGCCTCGTCGGCGGCCCTCATCACCACCGACCGGCCGGGCTGCCGGGAAATTGTCGAAGACGGGTTGACCGGCCTGCTGATCCGGCCGGGCGATACCGAAGCCTTGACCATGGCCCTGCGGTCGCTGATCGCCGATCCGGGCCGGCGCCTGCAACTGGGCGGTGCCGCGCGCCGCAAGGCGGAAGCCGAGTTTGACGAGCAGTTCGTCATTCAATCGACGATAGATGTCTATCGACAAACGCTCTCGCCAAATGTCGCGCTGCATTGATGGTGGGGGAGGCCGGATATGTGCGGCATCATCGGTATCCTGGGACGGCCGGAGGTTTCCGGGCTGCTCTTCGACGGTTTGAAGCGGCTGGAATATCGCGGATACGATTCCGCCGGCATCGCCACCTTGGTCGATGGCCGGATCGAGCGGCGCCGGGCGAAGGGCAAGCTTGCCAATCTTGAAACCCTGCTCGCGACGCATCCGTTGCCGGGCACGACGGGGATCGGGCATACACGCTGGGCGACCCACGGCCGCCCCAGCGAAGTCAATGCCCATCCCCATGTCACCGACAAGGTCGCGGTGGTGCATAACGGCATCATCGAGAATTTCCAGGAACTGCGTGACGAGTTGGCCGCCGCCGGCCATGCTTTCGTCACCGAGACCGATACCGAAACCATCGCCCATCTGCTGACGCATTATCTCGACCAGGAGAAAACGCCGCAGGAGGCGATGGCGGCGGCGATGGACCGGCTGGAGGGTGCCTTCGCCCTGGCGATCCTCTTTGCCGGATGGCCGGACCTCATCATCGGTGCGCGGCGCGGCTCGCCGCTCGCCATCGGCTATGGCACGGCGGCGATGTATCTCGGCTCCGATGCGATTGCCCTGGCGCCTTTGTCCAACCGCATCTGCTATCTCCAGGAAGACGATTGGGCGATGCTGACGCCGGACGGGGCGCGGATCTACAATCACGACCGCCGGGTCAGCCGGAAGGTTCAGCAGACCGCGCTGTCCGGCGCCGTCATCGGCAAAGGCGCCTACCGCCACTTCATGATGAAGGAGATCGCCGAGCAGCCGGCGGTGATCGGCAAGACCTTGCAGGCTTTCCTTGATCCGACCAAGCGCCGCATCAAGCTGCCGGCCATGCCGCTCGATTTCGCGAAGCTGGAACGCTTGACCATCACCGCCTGCGGCACAGCCTATCTCGCCGGCTTCGTCGCAAAATACTGGTTCGAGCAGATTGCGCGTCTGCCGGTGGAGATCGATGTCGCCTCGGAATTCCGCTACCGCAACACGCCGCTGCCGGCGGAGGGCGCGACGCTGGTCATTTCCCAGTCGGGCGAGACGGCCGATACCCTGGCGGCCTTGCGCTATGCCAAGGCGCAGGGGCATGAAATCGTCGCTATTCTCAATGTCCTGGAAAGCTCGATCGGGCGCGAGGCCGATATTGTCCTGCCGATCCTGGCCGGGCCGGAAATCGGCGTCGCCTCGACCAAGGCGTTCACGGCGCAGCTCACCGTCCTGGCCGCGCTTGTCCTGGCGGCCGCGAAAGCGCGGCAGGTCATCGACCTGCGGCATGAAGTCGAGCTTTACAATGCCCTGATCAACCTGCCGGGCAAGGTCGCCGAGGTCCTGGAAAATGACGATCATCTGCAAAAGGTCGCAACGGAGATATCGAAGGCCCGGACCGTGCTGTTCCTCGGCCGTGGCTCCTCTTATCCGCTGGCCCTGGAAGGGGCGCTGAAGCTGAAGGAGATCACCTATATCCATGCGGAAGGATATGCCGCCGGCGAGATGAAGCATGGCCCGATCGCGCTGATCGACAGCAATGTGCCGGTTGTCATCGTGGCGCCGCATGACGGCCTCTTTGAGAAAACCGCCTCCAACCTGCAGGAGGTGCATGCACGCGGCGGCCGCATCACGCTTATTTCCGATGCCGAAGGCATCGCCCGGGCAGGACATAGCGTGACCCATGCGCTGGAATTGCCGCAGGTCGATCCCTTTGTGGCACCGATCCTCTATGCCGTGCCTTTGCAACTCCTGGCCTATTACGCCGCCGTCGCCAAGGGCACCGATATCGATCAACCGCGCAATCTTGCAAAAAGCGTCACGGTCGAATGACCGGTTGGGACGACTGGGACGACTGGGAATGAAACAGCCTGGAACGGAGACGAGGGATGAGGGTGGCGATCCTTGGTACCGGCTATGTGGGATTGGTGACCGGCGCCTGCTTTGCAGAATTCGGCTTTCAGATCACTTGTGTCGACACGGATGAGCAAAAGATCGCCGCCCTTGCCAAAGGCGAAGTACCGATCTTCGAGCCGGGCCTGAAAGCCCTGGTGCAGCTGGGCCTGCAATATGAGCGCCTGCATTTCACCACCGATGCCAGCGAGGCAATCCGGGCGGCGGACGTCATCTTCATCGCCGTCGGCACGCCCTGCCGGCGGGGCAATGGCGAGGCCGATGTCAGCTTCGTCATCGCCGCGGCGGAGATGATCGCCGCGCATGCCGTCGGCTATAAGGTGGTGGTGACGAAATCGACCGTGCCGGTCGGGACCACGCGGCGGGTGGAGAATGTCCTCCGGCGCTTGCGGCCGGACTGCAAATTCGATGTGGCGGCAAATCCCGAATTCCTGCGCGAAGGCTCGGCGATCGAGGATTTCATGCGGCCGAACCGCGTCGTCATCGGCGTCGAGGGCGAGCGGGCGCGCCAGATGCTGCAGCAGCTCTATCGGCCGCTTCATCTGATCGAGACGCCGATCATCTTCGCCGACCTCGAATCCGCCGAGCTCATCAAATACGCCTCCAACGCCTTTCTGGCGATGAAGATCACCTTCATCAACCAGATGGCTGATCTCTGCGAGAAACTGGGCGGCGATGTGCATGTCGTTGCCAAGGGAATGGGGCTCGACCGCCGCATCGGGCCGAAATTCCTGCATCCCGGCCCGGGCTATGGTGGCTCCTGCTTCCCCAAGGATACGATGGCCCTGGCCAGTTTCGCCCGCGACTGCGGCGTGCCTGCCGATCTCGTCGAAACCGTGATCCGAGTCAATGATGCCCGCAAGCGATCCATGGTCGATCGCGTCCTGGACGCGCTTGGCAACCCGTTCGCCGGAAAGAAGCTGGCGGTGCTTGGTCTCACCTTCAAGCCGAATACCGATGATATGCGCGAAAGCCCGGCCCTGACCATTCTGCCGCGCTTGCAGGAGCGGGGCATCAAGCTGCAATGCTTCGACCCGGCGGGCATGGTGGAGGCAATCAGGCTGATTCCCGGCATCGATTGTTGCCGCGATCCCTATGAAGCCGCCACCAAGGCCGACGGCGTGCTCATCCTGACGGAATGGAACCTGTTCCGGGCACTCGATCTCGACCGCATCAAGGCGACATTGAATGCGCCGCTGATCATCGATCTGCGCAACCTCTACGATCCCGACAAGATGCGGGGCAGGGGCTTTTCCTATCACAGCATCGGTCGGCCCTGATGTTCCGGACGCCGGTCACCGGGGGCGATTCGCTATTGCGGCAACGTGAATTTCATCTCATCAATATCGCGCTCGAGCGCCAGCCAGTCCGATGCCGGCTTGGCCAGCCACCAGTCGTGGATGGCACCGGTATCATGTGGCGCGATCGATACGTCGCTCGGCCGTCTCTCATGGCGATGCTACGGCTACGGCCGGAACAGATTATATCGGCAGGCGAAGGCGAAGGCGAAGGCTGCGCGGCACGGGTGATGGACGTCTGCTTCCGCGGCGATCATGCGGTCGTCAGCGTTGCACCTGCCGGCAGCCGCTTCGGCATCCGCACGGCTGGAGCGGTCGAGAGCGATTGGATACGTCTATCCGCGCGAGACCGCTGCTCGATCTTTGCGAAAGCGAAATAAATGACCGCTTATATTCGACGGCAAGCACCAATCATTTTGGACGTCCAATGGGGACATTATCCGACGTAGGTAACCTTCCGCCTATCCATCAATCGCTGAAGCGCTTCTTCGCTTGAGTGGATCTGTTCGTTATAGATCTCAATTTCCTTGTCAATATCTGTCGTGTCCAAGTGATCCTCGGCCGCATTTTGCGCTTGATTGCGAGCATCGATATATTGCTGTCGGCGTTTCTTTACGGCTGAGATTGTTCGTTCTATTTGCTTTGTCGCGTCGTCAATCTGGCTCAGGTTCTTTAACGCTTCGTCTTTAGACACGCGCTTCGAGACATAGAGTTCTTCTAGTTCCTCTAGATGCTTTTGGTTTGATGCGAGTGATGCGTTTAAGGACGCAGTCAGCTTTGAGAGGCGTTCATTGTCTTCTTTGACTGTCGCGAGTTGACAATCGAGTTGTGCTTCTTGAACCGCATAAGCTTTCATTTGGTTTGCAGTTTTCACACCTGAAAAGGCACCTTCGGCGGCTCCAAAACCTGCGCCGGCAATTGCGCCAGCGGCGATAGCAGACGGGTCTCGCGTGACGACTGCAATGACGGTTCCGATAAGAGCGCCGCCAGCACCTCCTAGGATCGTCGCAACCGTGACCGTCTCACCATAATTTGTCTCAACATCGTCTTCATCGATCGCTAGACATTTAGTCAGCCCCTGCGCTGTTTCTGCTCCATCGAAACTCTGCGTTTCGCCGGATGTGGCACAGGCTGATAGCATCACCAAAGCTAGAACTAATAAAGCAAGCCGCATATTCGCCCCCGTGAATATCCGCAGCCAAAGAAGATCGTTTTTTCAATTTAATTAATATTATGGTTATTAAATTTTAGGATGTATTCGTGGTCAATGCAAATGTGCTTCCTGAAGCCGACCCGGGCTGGAAAGCATCATTTAGCCGACGCAGGGGGAGATAGGGAGTGGAGCCCACCGCACTCAATCCATGATCGCGGCGTGTTCCATATCGGGCGCGGATTTGGGCTCGCGCAGGAAGATGACCAGTGGCACGGCGACCAGGGACATGATCATCAGCAGCTTGAAGTCGTCGATATAGGCGATGATGGTGGCCTGGTTGGTGATGACCTCGTTCAGCGAGGCGCGCCCCGATGCAGTAAAGGGGCTCATGCTCTGGGCGGCCGGGGCGAAGAAGAAGCGGTTGAAATGGGTGACATAGGCGCTGATCGTTTCATGGTTCGTCTGCGTGTTCTCGCTGATCAGCGCGGTGACGACCGAGATGCCCGCACTTGAGCCGATATTGCGGGAGAGATTGTAAAGGCCGGTTCCCTCGCCGCGCATCTGCGCCGGCAGGGTCGCGAAGGCAATGGTGGTCAAGGGGACGAAGAGGAAGCCGAGCCCGGCCCCCTGGATGAAGCCGACCCAGATGATGGTCCATTGCGATACATCCGGGGTCCAGCCGGTCATGTCATACATCGCCCAGGCGGTGAGGCCGAGGCCGATGGCCAGCAGCAGCCGCGTGTCGATCTTGCCGATGACCTTCCCCATCAGGAACATGCAGACCATGGTGCCGAGGCCGCGCGGCCCCATGACGATGCCCGCCGTGGTCACCGGATAGCCCATCAGCGTCTGCAGATAGGGCGTCATCAAGGCAAGCGAGGCCAGATAGGTGACGCCGACGATGAAGATGAAGAACATGCTGACGGCGAAGTTCCGGTCCAGGAACAGGCGCGGATTGACGAAGGACTTGTCGGCCGTGAAGGTATGGGCGAGGAAGACGTAGAAGGCCGAGGCGGAAACCACCGCTTCGATGATGATCTCACCCGATGAAAACCAGTCGAGCTGCTCGCCGCGATCGAGGAAGAGCTGCAAGGACGCAATGGCGAGGCTGAGCGTCCCGAAACCCAGCCAGTCCAGCTTGGCGCGGGCGTCGAGCTTGGTTTCCTCGACGAAGATCATGATGCCGGCAAAGGCGATGAGGCCGATCGGCAGGTTGATATAGAAGACCCAGCGCCAGCTCACATTGTCGGTGAGCCAGCCGCCGATCACCGGCCCCAGGACCGGCCCTACCATGACGGAAACGCCGAACACCGCCATCGCCGAGCCGCGTTCCTCGACCGAGTAAATGTCGAGCAGGATACCTTGCGAGAGCGGTACGAGTGCCGCACCGAACAGGCCCTGCATCAGGCGGAACAGCACGATCTGGAACAGCGATTGCGAGAAGCCGCACAGCATCGAGGCGACGACGAAGCCGGCGATCGCCGTCAGCAGCACGCGCTTGCGGCCGAAGCGGTTCGACAGGAAGCCCGAAGGCGGCGTCATGATGGCCGCAGCGACGATATAGGAGGTGAGGACCCAGTTGATCTGGTCGGAGCTGGCGGAAACGCTGCCCTGGATATAGGGCAAGGCGACATTGGCGATCGTCGTGTCAAGCGCCTGCATGATGACGGCGAGAATGACGCAGGCCGTGATCATGCCGCGATTGGCGACGATCGGCATCGCGCTTCCCGCGGTGGCCGTATTAGCCATGGCTATCGCCTGCCGGCTCCTTGCCGCCCGTCTGCTTGCTGATCTGCTGGCCGCCCGGCTGGCTGTCCGTCGCATTGTCGTGCGAGCCGCCGAACAGATCGGTGATGAAGGCAGGCAGGCCGCGCGCATGGCCGGTATCGATCTCGACGACGACACTCATGCCGACGCGCAATTGCGGCTTGTCGGCAAGATCGCCCAGCTTGACGATCATCGGGATGCGCTGCACCACCTTCACCCAGTTGCCGGTGGTGTTCTGCGCCGGCAGCAGGGAGAAGCTGGAGCCGGAGGCGGGGCTGATGCTGCCCACCGTGCCTTTCCATTCGATGCCGGGATAGGTGTCGACCGTGATCGTCACCGGCTGGCCCGGGCGCACATAGGTCAGCTCGGTCTCCTTCGGGCTGGCGGCGACCCAGATATTCTCGGTGGAAACCAGGCTGAAGGCCTGCTGCGCCGATCGCAGGAAGGTGCCGACCTGCAGCGCGGGGACATTCGTCACGATGCCGTCGAACGGCGCGCGCACCACGGTGCTGTTCAACTGGCGCTGCGCTTCATCGACCCCGGCCTGGGCCTGGATATAGAAGGGATTCTGCTCGACCGGCTGGTTCGGATCGTTGCTGAGCTGCGCCAGCGCCGCTGCCGCTTCGGCCTTGGCGACGTTCACCCGCTGCTGGGCGGCGGTCAGGTCCTGGCGCGCCTTGTCATAGGCGGCACGCGAATAGGCTGGGCTGCCGGTCAGATCCTTCTGGCGCTTGAAGGTGACCTCGTAATAGGGGATGTCGGCTTCCGCCTGGGCGATCTCGGCCAGCGCCTGGGTATAGGTGGCTTTCAGCGTCAGGATCTGATTGCGCACCGTGCCGAGCTGCCCCTGGGCGCTTTCCAGGGCGATGCGGAACGGTTTCTCCCGCAGCCGGAAAAGCACTTGGCCCTTTTTGACGATTTCGTTGTCATGCACCTCGATGGAATCGACCGTCCCCGAGACATCCGTGGAAATGCCGACCGTATCGGCCTGCACATAGGCATTGTCGGTCGACATCACCTGGCCGCCCGTCACGTAGATATAGCCGCCGACCGCCAGGGCCACGGGCAGCAGGGCGAAAAGCAACGGGCGCAGCAGGCGGCGCTTGGATTTCGGGGTGATCCTGTTCATGTCGGTCGTAATGGGCGGCAGGGGGCGTTCCGTCATGCGGGGTTGTTCCGCCTCGCCCGATGCCTGTTGTGTGTCGTCGATATCGTCGTCTTCAGTATCGCCGTACGGAGCCGGCTCGGCTTCTGCCCGGTCCGATGTCTCGATCGGTTCGGACGATGATGCGGCACGGTCGGATGAATTGCCCTCAGGCATTTTTGCGATCCTTGGCTCTCACGGCGGCTCTCGCAGTGTGATCCACCGGATCGTCCACCGGTCGGGTGCAGGCATCGATTAAATTCGTCTTCAAGCGAGTCAGGCTGTCCAGAAGGAAGGCCCGCTCGTCGTCGTTCAGGCCGTCCAGGGCTTCGGCCCGCGTCGCGTCGCCGATCTTTTGCATCTTCTTGATCAGCGGCCGCGCTTCCTCGCGCAGGAACAGCAGCCAGATGCGCCGGTCGGTCGGATGCTGGCGCCGCTCGATGAGCCCGCGTTCCTCCAGCTTGTCGAGGATGCGCACCAAGGTGATCCCTTCGATTTCCAGGATCTCTGCCAGGCCGGCCTGATGGATGCCTTCGTTGACATTGAGATAGGCCAGTGTCTGCCATTGCGACCGGGTCAGGCCGAGCGACCGCGCGCGCTGCTCGAAACGCTTGCGCAGTAGCCGGGCAACGTCATGCAGGATGAAGCCGAGGGTCGGACTGTTATTCATCGGATAGCCTTCCGGCGAATGATGAGTCGGAAATACTTATCGCACTTGTCATAAGTATACTTATGACATAGATTGCTATGGAAAGCATGCTAAATAGTTAAGGAATGGAATGCTGCCGGCGTAAGGCAGCCATGCCCAAAACTATGGTTAACAGACTGATCTTAGGGCTGTTTCTGGCGATGGTGGCTGCCGGCTTCGTGTCGTTGCCGGCTGTCTCGCCTGCCGTGGCGGCACCGCCCGTGAGCTGCGGCGGCGCCGTGATGATGAACGCGGCGGAGCTGTTATGCAGCCATCTCGATCCGCATGCGCCGCCCCAGCTTTGCAGCTACAGCTGGGCCCTGCTGAAGACCGACAGCTCGACCAAGGTCGCGCAGGGTTCCTTTCTGCTGCCGCGCGGCGTTGCGAATATGCAGATCTATGCCGCCAACGGTTTCCTCAATGCCCTCACGCCACCGATCATCATGTGCCAGCAAAGGCCGACGAGCGAAGCGGGCGCGAAGGATGAGCCTGAGTAGTGTCGCGGCAGGCGTCTCAGCGAAACGAAGCATTGGATGACGACAGTCTGATCTACCATTATCTCTTTCTTAGGCTTCTTGTCGCAGGATGTGGCGCTTCGATGCGACGAGATCAGCGCGATGTTTACCGGTATAAAGCCCCTGACGCTCGATGACGTGCAATCTGGGCGGCTTCGTTTGTTGGCAGAATATTGGCAGGTGAAAAAAGGTGGTCGTGTTCTGCCGGATCGCAGCGATTTCGACATCGCCGATCTCAGGAACATTCTGCCTTACCTGTTGGTAGCGGAAATTCAGCTTGAGCCGTTTCGTGTCTTTTATCGTCTCACCGGCACCAAAGTGGTCGAGATGTGCGGCGATCTGACCGGTCGTTATCTGGATGAGCTCGGCAATTCGAAATCACCCTGGATCCAGGAAGGGCAGGATTCGTATCATCAAGCGTGGTCCTCGCGGTCCTTCTTTCTCGGGAAATATGTCTGGCCGACCATGCTGGGCGCAGCCTGCAATGTCGAGTTCGGCATCTTTCCCGTCGTCGTGCCGGACCGGCCGATGCAGTGTTTCGCGCTTGAGGATTATCATTTCGACCAGCGCAGTTTAAATACCCGGGATACCTTGGTGCCTTTCTCAAAGAAGAAATAGTCCCGGGCGCTCAGCGTGCCATTTTCAGCTTCCGAAAGCGACAAGAGCCTGCCCGGCTGTGTCTTCGCGCCGCGATGCCCGCGCGTGATCAACGGCCTCTGCCATGACACGGCGCCTCCCTGGCAGTCGGTGCTGGGCCGCCGCTATCTCTGCCATCATGATCCCGCGATCCTGTCGAGGACGGCACCAAGGAAGGTCCGCGATCAGTATCTGACGGACTTCTTCCCCGGCCATTATGAATGGCCGGCCCTGCTGCGGGAACTGGACCGCGACGGATCGAGTTACGCCGATTAGAGCCGGATCGTTTTAGACGGAATCGCTTGGCGATTTTGTCTAAAACGTGAATCCGCCTCTCATCCATAAGAGAGAGGTCCAATGTGATCAGGTCCAATCGCCGGACAGGATCTGCTCGGTATCGATCGCCAGGATCTGCTGGCTGAAACGTTGCCGGTAAAGTGTCAGCAGCGCTTCATGACAGGGGTCCGAGGAACTGCAGATCGCATCGACCGGCAGCACGACGCGAAAGCCGAGATCGACGGCCTGAAGCACCGTTGCCAAGACGCAGACATCGGTTTCCGCACCGGAGATGATGATATTGGGGCAGCGCCAGTCATTCAGTTGCCGCAGAAGTGCGGGGTTGGAAAAAGCCGAATAGGTCATCTTGTCGATCAGTTTTGCCGGCGGGATGAATTGCGCCAGGGGCGATATCAGCTCCAGGACATTTCCGGCCAGATGATCGCGCGTGACGCAGCGCCATTTCGAATAAAATTCCCGCCACGTTCCCGGCATTTCGGCAGGTGTCCGCGGCGGGATGAAGCGGGTGAAAATTGTCCGCTCCGGCAAGGCCTCGGCCAAAGCGATCACCTTCGGCAGGATGCGCTCCGCCCAGGGTGTCGGCCATGGACTTTCGGCCTTCAAAAGATTTTGCATATCGACGCAGAGATGCGCCGTGGAAGCCAATGCGCTCATCTCGCCTCGGTTCGCGCAGGACCGCGGCAGGAACAGGCTCTGCCGCGGTCCTTCACATCATGTCCAAAGCTGTTTCAACGTGACACCATCGCGCTCTAGGCGGCGGCTTTCATCATCTTGCTTTTTTCCTGCTCCATCTCCTCACCCATCTTTTGCAGCGCCGCCGCATCGAAATGCTCGCCGAGCTGGGTAAAGACCGTGCTTTCTTCTTCCTTGATATGGTGTTCCAGCAGGTCCTTGATGACTTTCAGATAGGCTTCCCAGCGGGTCGAGCCTTTGCTGCGGCTCCGGGTCATGATTTGCAGCAGCTGGTCCACCAGGCCATGCTCGATTTCGCCCTCGATGCCGGCTTCCTGGGTTTCTTCGTCTTCTTCCTTTTTCAATTTGCCATAGACGATTTTTTCTTCGGCCTTGGAATGACTGGTCACGGCGATTTTGAGTTCATCGAATGTCGTCTTCAGCGCGTCCTCGCGGAGCTTGCCGCTGCTCAATTTTTCCAGCAGCTCCTTGACGTGATCGTGATCCTTTTTGAGCAGTTCGCGGATTTCCATTCTTTTCTCCCTTCAACCGAGGCGGGCCACCCTCTGTCCCGCTGGTGAAGGTCAAAGAACTGCGACGCAACTTTGTTCCGTCTCGATTATCTCTCGGCCTTGCTTTGACGGGGGCCGGCGGCACCCGGCGACGTCACGTGATGCCAGACCCTGTTCAGAAAAACGGCTTCCAGCAGGCAGGCGAAAAAGGCATTGTCCGCTTCCGGCCGGTTCGGTCCATCCCAGCCCGCGACCATCTCGGCCGCTTGTTGGCGTGCTTGAATCACATCCGCATCATTTTCATGGCCCCGGCGGCGATGAATCACATCGAGAAATCTTTCGGCGGCGTCACCGCCGATGCGATAATCGGAATCGTTATTCATTCTGAACGCGGCGCTGCGCTCCAGCACCTCGATGCCGTCATTGCCGCAAAGGAAGCGATAGACGTTCGGCATCTCGTCATAATCGCCCCGCTCGGCACCGGCCTGCACGGCGATACCGTGGATGAAATGAAACAGGAATCCCAGCACGAAACGGTCATGCCAGAAATCCGGTGAAAGCTCGCCGCCTTTCCGGGCGAGCTGGAGGAGCGAATGGACCGCCTGTGCGGCTGTCCGATAGGGGCCGGTCGCATCAACCGGCCTTGCCGTTTCTTGCATTGGGGCAGTTCCTTGCACCGGGCCTCTCCTAAGATATAGAGGATATAACCACCCGCAAGGCATGGCAGTTCCTGCGCGCATCGCATGAAGGCAGGGTCAATTCCTCGCGAACAGGGGCCGCAAGACCGCTTGGCGATGAGATCAGCCGGATCTGCCTAAAGTTTCGGCAACTGGGATTTCGGCCACTAGGGTTTCGGCCACTAGGGTTTCGGCAGGGCATAGGCAATGATCGCATCGCCGGCCTTGGTGCCGAGCGAGCCATGCCCGCCGGCCACGGCGATCACGAATTGCCGCTGGCTCGCTTCCGACCAGTAACTCATCGGGGTCGCCTGTCCGCCGGCCGGCAGCCGGCTTTCCCAAAGCTGCCTGCCGCTGCCGACATCATAGGCGCGGATATAATAATCCAGGGTTGAGGTCAGGAAAGCGACACCCCCCGCCGTCATAACCGGTCCGCCCAGGCTGGGAACGCCCATCTTGAAGGGCAGGGGTACCGGCGAGCTGTCGCGGATCGTGCCGTTCTTGTGCATATAGGCGATCTTGCCGGATTTGAGATCGACACCCGCGACATAGCCCCAGGGCGGCGCCTGGCACGGCAGGCCGAGCGGTGAGAGGAAGGCTTCGAGATCGACGCCGAATGGTGCGCCGCGATTGGGATTGAGCCCACCTTCGCTGCGCGGGAAGGCGGGCGGCTTGCCGGCATTCTGCTCCGGATCGGGCTGTTCCTGCGCCAGGCGCTCATTCCATTCCTTGTCGAATTGCTCGCGCGGGATCAGGCGATCGACAAAAGCCATGTAATCGGGATTAGCGAAAGCGATCTGCCGAACCGGATCGACGGCGATGCCGCCCCAGTCGAAGATGCCGAAATTGCCGGGATAGACCAGCGATCCCTGCAACGAGGGTGGTGTGAAGATGCCGTCATAGCGCAAGCTGCGGAACTGCACCCGGCAGGCGAGCTGGTCGAACATCGTGGCGCCCCACATATCCTTTTCCTGCAGATGCTGCGGCGGCAGGAAGGTGAGGGCGGAGAAGGGCTGTGTTTGCGCCGTGGAGTCGCCGGCCACCGCACCTTGCGGCACCGCGCGTTCGTCCACCGGCATGATCGGCTTGCCGCTGCGCCGGTCCAGCACATAGAGATCGCCGCGCTTGGTCGGCGCGACCAGGGCAGGGACCGTGCCCTGCGGCGTCGTCAGGTCGACAAGGCTCGGCTGGGACCCGACATCCATGTCCCAAAGGTCGTGATGCACGGTCTGGAAGACCCAGCGCATCTGCCCCGTATCGATATCGAGGGCGACGATCGAGCTGGAAAATTTCTCCGTTGTCGCTGAGCGTTTCGCGCCGAACTGATCAGGTGGCTGGTTGCCCATCGGAATATAGATCAGGCCGAGCTGCTCGTCGGCGCTGGAGATGCTCCAGCTATTGGGCGAGCTGCGTGTGTAGTGCTGGTCGGGGCCGATCGGCTGGGTATTGTCGGGATTACCGGAATCCCAGTTCCATTTCAACGCGCCGGTCTTGGCGTCATAGGCGCGGATGACGCCGGAGGGCGAGTTGACATTGACGTTGTCGCTGACATTGCCGCCGATGATGACGAGGTTATGGGCGATGAACGGCGGCGAGGTCGAATAATAGAAGCCGGCTTGCAGCTCCGGCATGCCGCGCCACAGATCGACCTCGCCATGATCGCCGAAATCCTCGCAAAGCTTGCCGGTTGCTGCATCCAGCGCCAGCAGCCGCGCATCGGCGGTCGGCATGAAGAGGCGGTGGGCGCAGGGCGCGGTGGCCGCGACCGATGCATCGGCATGATAGGAAAGGCCGCGGCAGGTCAGATGCTGCAGATCAGGCGATTGCTTGATCTGCGGATCATAGCGCCAGCGTTCCTTGCCGGTCTCGGCATCGAGCGCGATGACGAAATTATGCGGGGTGCAGATGTAAAGCAGATTGCCGATCTTCAACGGCGTCACTTCATATGTCGTCTCGACGGGGTCCGCCGGACCCCGAATATCCTTGGTGTGATATTCCCAGACGGTTTGCAGTTTGCCCGCATTCGCCGGCGTGATCTGCGTCAGCGGCGAATAACGCTGGCCGAGCGGGGTGCCGCCATAGGCCGTCCAGTCGCCATTCGGCGCGGTGGCCTCGGCCGAATCGGTTCCTGCCGGTTGGCCGGTGGCCGATGCCGCTTCCATCGGCAGTTGGCCCGGCTGGTCGTGTTGATCGATGAACAGCGAGACGATGCCGACGATTGCTGCCACGGCCAGGCTGGCCGCCAGGGCGATAGTGCCGCCACGCATTGCGCCGATTGAGGCATTTTCTATGCTGCCGGTGCGGCGCGCCCTGATCCACCAGATCAGCGATAGAGCCAGCAGGCAGAAGCCGGCGAGGAAGACGATGTCGCCGCGTGCCGCCAGCGGCCACCAGTCGAAGCCGGCCTCCCAGAGCGACCAGGCCAATGTCGCCAGCACGACCAGTGCATACAGCCACGCTGCCTCGGCGCGGCGGGCGAGGATGAGGATGCCTGTGGCGACGAAGCTGATACCGGCCAGCAAATAATACCAGGAGCCGCCGAGCAGCAGCAGGTGGATGCCGCCATAGATAAGGCCGAGGCCGGCGATCAGAAAAAAGCCGCTGAGCAGCCAGATGGGCAGCCGGGCGGCGACGGGTTTGGAAAAGCGCATGTTCGACAGCTCCGCATCAGCCGGACCGTAAACAGCGCGTAACCGAATTTTGTTCCACGAGGTAAGGTTGCAAGAACGCTGGCCGCGCCGATGGCGCGGTCAGCCTATCGCCGATGCTTCTGCCTGCATCCGATCAAAAAGATGCCGCCGCCACCTGGAGCGCATCCATGATCAGATTGGTTGCAGCACGGATGAGCATGACGCGATCGTCGATGATGACGTAGCGATAGCCGGCTTGCAGCGGCGGCAATTGCTGCAACAGGTCCGGCGGCAGGTTGCGATAGGCGAGACCGGGCGGCAAGGTGCCGCCGCGGGCGAGCTTCTGCTGGATGCCGGGTGGCAAGCCGCCTTTCTTGGCGAGGCCCGGTGGCATGTGCTTTTGCTTGTTCTTCTTGCCGTGCTGCCCGCTATCGATGGCTACCCATTGGTCATATCGCTGCTGGTAGTAATCGGTGATGAGGCGCCGTGCGACCTCGCTGATCACGATAGCACCGACGCTTGGCGATGAATCGGCCAGCTGCTCCCCGACGGCGGAAGCCGTAGGCATGGGGGCATTCACGCTGGCCGTTGCCGGTGCAGCCGCGACGGCCGCGTTCGTTAAAGCAGTTAAAGCCAGGCATGCCGTGGTTAGGGCGAATGGCTTATGGTACATGCGATTCCTCGGCTCCAGTTTTCAATGAGAGGGATAGTTTCAAGGTATGTAGCATGCGGCTATGCGCGCAGGATTTCAATGAAACGTGAATTTTTCTCTCTTGGGCTAATCTACCCGATTTGTGCGCCAGCTTGACATCGTCGGCGGCTTTCCGTCTAAAGACGATAGGTGAACAAATCGCGGGACCGATCATGGCCATCCTCTATGCCGCCGATCCAAGTGAAGCCGATCAATGGTTGGGATCGATCCGCGAGATCGACCCCGAACTGACGTTCCGCCATTGGCCGGATTACGGCCCGGCCGAGGAGATCGACTTCATCATCGTCAGCGGCCATCTGCCCGCCGATCTCTCGGCCTTCACCCATGTACGCGGCATTCAATCGACCTGGGCCGGCGTCAATCACCTGATGCAGGGCGGCGGATTGCCGGCCGGCGTGCCGCTCGCCCGCATGGTGGATGACGGCCTCACTGTCAGCATGAGCGAATATATGGTGTTCCACGTGCTGGACCGGCTGCGCCAGGGCAAAGCCTTGCGACAGGCCCAGCGCGATCATGTCTGGGCGGAACACCTGTCGCCGGCGGCATTGCAGCCGGCCATCGGCATCATGGGGCTTGGCACACTCGGCCAGGATGCGGCGCGGCAGCTCCTGCCGCTCGGCCTGCCTTTGCGCGGCTGGAGCCGCACCGCCAAGCAAGTCGAGGGCGTCGAAAGCTTCGCCGGCCTCGAGACGCTGCCGGCTTTCCTCGGCGGTTGCGACATCCTGATCTGCCTCTTGCCGCTGACGTCGGAGACCACCGGCATCCTCAACCGCCGCCTGTTCGACCTGCTGCCCAAGCATGCCTGCGTGATCAATGCGGCGCGCGGGGCGCATCTGGTGGAGGAGGATTTGCTGGCGGTGCTTGATTCCGGCCATCTCGACCATGCCGTGCTCGATGTCTTCCGCACCGAACCGCTGCCGGCCGGCCATCCCTTCTGGGCGCATCCGAAGGTCACCATCACGCCGCATATCGCCGCCATCACGCGGCCGGGCACGGGTGCGGCGTTGATCGTCGAGAACTATCGCCGCGCCACCGCCGGCGAAAGGCTGCAGAATCAGGTCGATCAAGCGCAGGGATATTAAGCCGGCATTACCGGCGAGGTTTCACGCCTTGGCGAGGCTGCGGCGGTAATTCTCCATGCGGGCCAGCATCATCGAGATGTGGTTGCGGCGGATATGGCCGACCGCCTGGAAGTCGTGCACCGCCAATGCCCGCAAGGTCTCCTCGACTTCGTGCAGCAGGAATTGCACCTCGCGCCGCAGATCCTCGGTCTGCATCCAACCATACCAATAACGGTCGGTCTGGTGGTACATGACGTCGATGAAATGCCGCAGGAACGGATTGCCGATCACGTTATTGACCAGCGCATAAAACTGGTCACAGAGCCCGGCATATTCGGTGATCTCCGGCTCCTCCATCCCATCGAGCAACTGCCGGGTGCGTGCCCGGATCTCCTCGAGCCCTTGCATCTCCGCCGGCTTCAGCGGCTGGGGCGAGATCTCGCCCATCATTTCGACCAGCCGCAGGCGCAGCTTGTACATATCCTCAAGCTGCCGGTCATCGATCTCAGTGACGCGGCAGCCCACGCCGTTCCTGACCTCGACCAGGCCATCGGCGCCGAGGCGATGCAGCGCCTGACGCACCGGGGTCCGGCTCAGGCCGAATTCCGCCGCCAGGTCGACCTCGGTCAGGCGGCTGCCAGGCGGGTAATAGCTGGTGGCGATCCGCTGGCGCAGCGCTTCATAGACCGTATTGGAATTGGCGCCATGCGGCACGGCCGGCCGTGCCGCGTTGTCCCTCGCTCGGCTCTCCTTCTTCACCATCGTCCCTCACGACCATCGATCCGCCCCCGGACCCGATATTGCCGGTTTCCACGGCCCGTCCGGTACTACCGTGACTCGATATTGTCATCTATCTCTAGAGCGCGATCGTCTTTGATGGAAGCATGTGCTTCCCTCAAAGACATGAATCGCCCTCTATCTTATGGATGAGAGCCGCCCGCCGCTCACAAGCCTCAAGGACGGTAGCCGGGATTTCGATCTCATGACAGGCTGCACAGGTAACTGACGCCTCGTCCGTACAATCTCCGGGCGGGCGTGGGAGGAATGCCGAAGCAGCGTCATCGTGACGCAGGTCACTACCCTCCTGGGTTGGCATAGCTCGCTTGCGGGGTGGGGTATATAGAAGGAGCAGGTCGCCGCCACGTTCACCGAGATGTGTGTGGCCGGACAGAAGTGCAGGCAGATACAGAACTCGGCCCGGTAACGAAACTGCCGTAAAAAGCGTGATAAGGGCTTTGCCAGCGATCCTCGCGGCGTGCCGGTGTCTTATGGAAAGGGATGAAAAATGAAGCGTTTAGGTGCAATCCTGGCAGCGGCCACCGTGCTCGCAGGTTGTGCTCAGAGTTACCAGCCGGTGGTCGATACCAAGGGTGTCGATACGGCGCGTTACCAGCAGGATTTGTATGAATGCCGCCAGTATGCCGAGCAAAAGAGCCCGGCCGGCGATGCTGCCGTCGGCGCCCTGGGTGGCGCGGCGGGCGGTGCAGCCCTGGGCGCCATCACCGGCGCCATTCTGCCGGGCGCCAGCGCCGGGACCGGTGCGGCCCTGGGGGCTGCCACCGGCGGCGCGGTCGGCGCGGGCGGCGGCGCCTATAAGGGCGTCAGCGACCAGCAACGGATTATCGATAACTGCCTGCGCGGCCGTGGCTACAGCGTGCTGAATTAAGCGAAGATTAAGCGCGCAAGATTAAGCGCCCTGGGCGCTGAAAATCTGCTAAACACACCCCGCCTGGGTGGCTCCCCCTCCAGGCGGGTTTTCGCGTCCGACGTCTTCCCCGCCGGTCGCACGTTTGAATGAATAATCTGGACCGGAACAAATGGATATTTCGAAGATCAAGATCGGCGATAACGCCCCTTATGACGTCAATGTGGTGATCGAGATCCCGCTTGGCGGCAATCCCGTGAAATACGAGCTGGATAAGGAATCCGGCGCGATCTATGTCGACCGCTTCCTCTATACGGCGATGTATTATCCCGGCAATTACGGGTTCATTCCCCATACGCTCAGCAATGACGGCGATCCCTGCGACGTCATCGTCCTCGGCCCAACACCGGTTGTGCCCGGCGCCGTGTTGCGCGCCCGCCCGGTCGGCGCCCTGATCATGGAAGACGAAGCCGGCATCGACGAGAAGATCATCGCCGTTCCGGTCGACAAGTTGCATCCGTTCTATACCGATGTGCGCTCCTATCGCGACCTGCCGGAAATCCTGCGCGAGCAGGTGGCGCATTTCTTCACCCACTACAAGGACCTCGAGAAGGGCAAGTGGGTGAAGGTGTCGCGCTGGGCCGACGTCGACGAATCGCTGGAACTGATCCGTACCGGCATCGCTGCCGCACAGACGGCCGCCAAGTCGAAGTAACGGGTCGAAGCAAGCGACGGCTGAGCGGTCGTCCGCTGCAACAGGGCCGGCACCCCTTCGGGGCCGGCCTTTTGCTTTCCGGGCCCCTTGCTTTCCGGGTTGCTCCGGTCGTCTTGCTTAGGCAAGGTGATGCTTTCCGTCTTGCCGATGGACCCGCATGCCACATTCCAGTCCCTTCGATCTCAGCGGCGATATCGCCTTCGTCACCGGCGCCTCGGCCGGTCTCGGCCGGCATTTCGCGACCGTCCTGGCAAAGGCCGGGGCCAGGGTCGTGCTCTGCGCCCGCCGCTATGAACGCGCCGCTGAGGCAGCCGCCGCCTTGCCCGCCGGCCAGGCCGTGGCCTTGGCTGGCGATGTCACCGATGGCGCCTCGATGCAGCACGCCTTTCGGCAGGCCGAGGCCGAATTGGGGCCGGTGACCCTGCTCATCAACAATGCCGGCATCGCCGATGATCACACGGCATTGGATCTGCCGGAGGACGATTGGGACCGGGTGATCGATACCAATCTCAAAGGCGCCTGGCGCCTGGCGCAGCTCTGTGCGCGGCATTGGGTTGAACGCGGCGCGCCCGGCAATATCGTCAACATCGCCTCGATCCTCGGTTTTCGTGTGGCGGGCCGCAGTTTGCCTTATGCCGTCTCCAAGGCCGGGCTGGTGCAGATGACACGCGCGCTCTCATTGGAATGGGCGCGGCACGGCATCCGCGTCAATGCCATCGCGCCCGGCTATATCGAAACCGATCTCAACCGCGATTTCTTCGCGACGGCGCCCGGCCAGGCGCTGATCAAGCGTATTCCGCAACGCCGCCTCGGCCAGCCGGCCGATCTCGATGGCGCGTTGCTGCTGCTGGCTTCATCCGCTTCCGCCTATATGACCGGCAGCGTGATTGCCGTCGATGGCGGCCATCTGAACTCCAGTCTGTGAGGCGATACGATGGATTTCACGCTCTCGGCTGAAACCCACGATCTCTGCAAGCGGATTGACGCCTTTCTCGAACAGCATGTGCTGAAGCTGGAAAGCGATCCCGCCAGTTTCGGCGAAGGCGAGAATATCCGCGAGGACCTCCTGCAGGACCTGCGCGCCAAGGCGAAGGCGGAAGGGCTGTGGTGCTTCCAGATGCCGCGCGAACTCGGCGGGCAGGGCCAGGATACGGTCGGCATGGCCGCCTGTTACGAGGCGGCGGGGCGCTCGATCTTTGGCCCGGTGATCTTCAACATCGCCGCGCCCGATGACGGCAATATGTTTCTGCTGAACAAGGTGTCGACGCCAGCGCAGAAAGAGCGCTGGCTGATGCCGATCGTTCGCGGTGAGGCGCGATCGGCCCTGGCGATGACCGAGCCGCATCCGGGTGCGGGCTCGGATCCGGCCGGCATGATGCGCACCACGGCGACGAAGCACGGCGACCGCTGGGTGGTCGAAGGGCATAAATGGTTCATCACCGGCGCCGGCGCTGCCAAGCATTTCATTTTGCTCGCACGCACCTCCGATGATCCGAAGCGCGGGCTCACGGCGTTTCTGTTCGACAAGGATCAGCCCGGCTGGCGCATCGAGCGGCGCATCCCGATCATGGGGCCGGAGGAACATGGCGGCCATTGCGAGTTGATCTTCGACGGATTGGAAATTCCCGATGAGAACCGGCTGATGGCTGTGGGCGAGGGGATGAAGGCGGTGCAGATCCGCCTCGGCACGGCGCGCCTCACCCATTGCATGCGCTGGCTCGGCATGGCCAGGCGGGCACTGGAAATCGCCACCGCCTATGTCGATGAGCGGCAGAGTTTCGGCCGCAAGCTGATCGAGCGCGAAGGCGTGCAATGGATGCTGGCCGAAGCGGCGATGGCGATCGAGACGGGGCGACTGCTGACCATGCAGGCGGCCTGGCATCTCGACCAGGGCGACCAGGCGCGCAAAGAAGTCTCGATGGCGAAGATCCACGTCGCCGACACGTTGCACAAGGCGGTGGATATCGCGATCCAGCTTTGCGGCGCGCGCGGTTATTCGAAGGACACGCCGCTCGAATGGATGTATCGCTATGCCCGGCAGGCGCGCCTGGTTGATGGCGCGTCGGAAGTGCATAAGATGGTTCTTGCCCGCAATCTGATGGCGGAAGGCCGGGCGTTCTGGTCGTGGAAGTAGAATGAAGGGATTCGATCGGTGAGCTTGAACAAATATCGCGCAGCCCTGGCCGATTTCATCAGCGCGTCGGCCGGCGGCGCGGCGATGGTGACGATCGGTGCGAAGCTCGGTGGCGGCGCCATCCAGGACAATTGGGCGCTGGATGTCGAGATCGCCGATGGCCCAAAAGCAGGGCGCCATGAACTCGTCCTGCGCAGCGACGCCGCCAGCCGTATTGCCGAAAGCCGCAGCCGGGCCGAGGAAGTCGCCCTGTTGCAGGTGGCTCTGGACGCCGGCATGTCCGTGCCGCAGCCATTCGCAGTCGAACCGACCGGCAAGGTGATCGGCCGATCCTTCAGCCTGATCCGCCGCCTGTCCGGCGTCGCGGAGCCGCGCCAGGTGCTGCATCAGCTTGCCGATCTGACGGAAATGCACGAAGCCGAACAGGGCGATGACGAAACAAGTGAAGCCCCGGGCGATGCTTTGGCCCACCGCCTCGGCGAGGAACTGGCGAAGCTGCATCGCATCACGCCGCAAGCGGCACCCGCCGGTCTCGCTTTCCTGCAGCCTGTCGGCGCCGATCTCATCGCCCGGCGTGTCGCTGATTATCGCCATCATCTCGATCAATTGCCGGAGCCGCAACCGGTACTGGAATGGGCGCTGAACTGGATCGAGGACCATGCGCCCGCGGTCGACCGCGTCACGCTTTGCCATCGCGATTTCCGTCTCGGCAATCTGCTGATCGAGGACGGCCAGCTCACCGGCGTGCTGGATTTCGAATTCGCCGGCTGGAGCGATCCCGATGAGGATCTGGGCTGGCTCTGCGCCCGCTGCTGGCGCTTCGGCGCCTTCGCCCAGGAAGCTGGCGGGATTGGCAGCCGGGCCGCTTTCTATGAGGGCTATCGCAGCATTGCCGGCCGTGAGATCGATGACCGCCGCATCCGCTTCTGGGAAATTGTCGGCACTCTGCGCTGGGCGATGATCGCCTTGGATCAGGGGGAGCGCCATTTCAGCGGTGGAGAACGATCGCTTAATCTGGCGCTCACAGCGTTACGGGCGCTCGAATGCGAATACGATTTGCTGCATGACATCGAGGCGTTCGACAAGCCGGCGCCTGAGAAGAAGCACCGCCATAAATCCGCCGGCGACGAAGCCTGAGAGGGAGAGAGATATGTTGACCCGTCCCGATGCCGATGCGCTGCTGTCGATCGCGCTCGAAACTTTGCAGGAAGACTTGCTGCCGCGTCTTGCTGGCGATGACAAGTTGACCGGGCTGATGATCGCCCGTGCACTCAGTATCGTCCAGGCGGCCTCCCATGATCACGGCGAGCAGTCAAAGCGGGAAATGGCGGAGATCGCCACGCTGTTGGGCGAGACGCCTTCTGAAGATCCGATCGCCGCGCGCCGGCAATTGGCCCGCGCCATCCGCGCACGGAAATTCGCGCCGGAGACGCCGGATGCCGTGCGCCTGCGCGATCATCTCTTGAGCATGACGGCGGCGCGGCTCCGGCTGGTCAACGTCAAATACATGGCTGCCCGCCAGCGCCGCGCCGAATCCTCGATCTGATCACTCTTACTCGCAGGCAACCATCGCATGGTTGGTGCGGGCCTTCTCCTCGCGCTTCGCCGCATAGCGCCGCGCGATATAGGCGCAGACCATCAGCTGGATCTGATGGAACAGCATCAACGGCAGGACGATGCCGCCGACATCCTGGCCGGCGAAGATCACCTTCGCCATCGGCACGCCGCTGGCCAGGCTCTTCTTCGATCCGCAGAAGACGATGGTGATTTCATCGGCCTTGTTGAAACCCATCCAGCGGCTGCCATAGGTGGTGATCACCATGACGATCGCGAGCAGCGCCATATCGACGACCACCATGACGGCAAAGCTTTCCGGCGTCAGGCGATGCCACAGGCCTGAAACCACCGCCGCGCCGAAGGCCAGGTAGACGACCATCAGGATCGAACCGCGATCGACCACGCTCAGCATCTTGCGGTGCTTCTCCACCCAGTGGCCGATCCAGGGCTGCAGGATCTGGCCGGCGATGAAGGGGGCGAGAAGCTGCAGCATGATCGATTCCAGCCCCTCCAGCGAGAAGCCGCCACCGGTGCTGCCGCCGTCGATATGGAACAGCAGGCCGACCAGCAGCGGCGTCAGGAACATGCCGATGATGTTGGAGGCGGAAGCGGAACAGACCGCCGCCGCGATATTGCCGCCGGCAATCGAGGTGAAGGCGATCGAGGACTGCACCGTCGAGGGCAGCACGCAGAGGAACAGGATGCCGGCATAGAAGGCCGGGGTCAGCAGGCTCGGCACCAGCAGATGCGTGGCGAGGCCGAGCAGCGGGAACAGGACGAAGGTGCTGGCGAAGACCACCAGATGCAGCCGCCAATGGCCGAGCCCGGCCATGACCGTCGCGCGCGAGAGGCGCGCGCCGTGCAGGAAGAACAGCAGGCCGATGGCGATATCGGTGGCGACCTCGAACCAGCCGGCAAAAGCGCCGCGGGCCGGCAGGATGGAGGCAAGAACCACCGTGCCGAGCAAGGCGAGGGTGAAGTTATCGGGGCGGAGACGCGCCAGCATGGCCAAACTTTCAAACTCCAGCGGGTAAGATTTTATGGGCAAAATCTAAGCGATTTGACGGTTATTTGGAATACAGCTAACTTGAATATCAGTAATCGTATTTTGTGATAACGGGTCATGTTCGAACCCCATCTGCTCGCCACCTTCGCCGCCGTCGCGCGCACCCGCAGCTTCACCGAGGCGGCGGGCCAGCTCGGCATCGGCCAGTCCACCGTCAGCCAGCATGTCCGCCGCCTGGAGGAACTGGCCGGCCGCCGCCTGCTGGCGCGCGATACGCATTCCGTGGCCTTGACCCCGGACGGCCAGGCGATGCTGGGTTTCGCGCAATCGATCTTGGACTCCCATGACCGGGCGGCAAGGTATTTTGCAGGGACCGAATTGCGCGGCAATCTGCGCTTCGGCGCTTCCGAGGACTTCGTTTACAGCCAATTGCCGCAAGTGTTACGCGATTTCACCCGCAAGCATCCTTCGGTCGATCTCGAACTGACCGTGGCCCTGAGCGGCGTCCTCTATGAAATGCTCGAAACCGGGCAGCTCGATCTGATCCTGGCCAAGCGGCGGTTCGATGCGATGCCAGCTTCCGGCAAGGTCGCCGGCACCGGCAAACGCCGGGTGCCGGGAAATTGGAGTGAGGAGCGCGGCCGGCTGGTCCGGCACGATGAACTCGTCTGGGTGGCCAGCGACCCGGCGATCCTGGTGCCCGACCGTCCGGTGCCGTTGATCGCCTTCCCACCGCCCAGCGTCACCCGCGCCATTGCCATCGATGCGCTCGATCAGGCGAAGCTGCCCTGGCGCGTGGTCTGCACCTGCAGCAGCCTCAGCGGCCTGCGTGCCGCCGCGCTGGCGGGGCTCGGCGTGCTGGTCCAGCCGCGCAGCATGCTGCCGGCGGGCCTCACGCCCTTGCGCACCGGCCGCCCCTTGCCGCCGCTCGACGATGTCGAATTCATCGTCACCGGCCGCACCGCCAAGATCAGCGGCCCGGCCGAAGCCCTGGCCCGGCAGATCCTCAGCAGCGACGCGCAATTGCAGATTTAAGGCGGTTGTTCGTTTGGCGGCATCTCACCGACATCCTGCGCGACCTCAACCATGGACCCCGGACTTGGTCCGGGGCCCATGGTTGAAAGCGGGGGCACGGTGGCTGCCCTGGAGCCCGGCTCGCATCCGTCCAAACATGGCAACGCATTGCCGGCGAGGCCCTATAGGCCTTTCCGGGATTTGACGAAAGCGTGCACCTTCCAGACATCGTCGGGCGAGAGGCGCAGGCCGAAGGCCGGCATTTGCGTGTTCTGGCGTCCGTTGATCACCGTTTCCAGGAACTGTTCATCCGTGAGCTTGGTGGCGAACAGATTCGGGCCCCGGCTGCCGGCCTTGCCGTGGCAACCCATGCATTTGCTGCGGTAGGTCATCTCGCCTTCATCGATCGCCTCGGCCTGTCCGAGGAAGGGATCCGTCACCGCCTCGTCGCTGTGGCCGGGCCGCGCCTGGGCGAGCCAGGCGACAACAGCGGCGCAAGCAAGTGCGGCGAGAATACCGATCCGACCCGATATCATCTTCAACGACATTCCCGCCGACCGCCGATACTATTGTTTCTTGAATTCCGGCAGCATCTTTTCGATCACCTGCTGATTATAGGCGCTGCCTTCATCGACCTTGCCGTCAATGGCGAACACCCAGAGCATGCCGCCCTTCGGCGCCGAATAATAGAAGCTCGGATCGCCGCCAAGGCCGGAGAGGATGGCAACATACTGCTTTCCATCCAACTCGTAGGTGATGGGCGAGGCATTGATGCCGGATCCCGTCTGAAACTTCCATAGTTCCTTGCCCGTCTTGGCCTCATAAGCCAGAAGGCGGCCGCGCTGGTCGCCGGTAAAGAGTACGCCTCCCTTGGTGACCAGCATGCCGGAAAACAGCGGCAACGAGCTCGGTACGTCCCAGACGACTTTCTTGTTGGCGATATCGATGGCCTTGATATGGCCGATCGTGTCGCCCATCCGGTACATCTGATAATCGACGCCGACATACCAGTCGCCTGGCTTGTAGGTCAGTTTCTTCTTCTCCCAGGCCGTCAGCCCCATGCCCCACTGATTGACGGAGGTGAAGAAATAGCCGAGATCGGGGTCATAGGCCGGCGGGAACCAGTTGGTGCCGCCTTCGAGCCCCGGCACGATCGGCTCGACCGTGGGACCGCCACTCTTCGGCTTCATCTCCTCCCTGACATTGGGACGGCCGGTGACAGGATCGATACCGGAAGTCCAGTTGATGCCTTCGACGAGCGGGAAGGCGTAGATGAACTTTCCACTGCTCCTGTCGATGGCATAGAAGAAGCCGTTCCGGTTGGACACCACCGCCGCCTTGACCGGCTTGCCGTCGATGGTCACGTCAACCAGGATCGGGGTCGCCATGCCATCATAGTCCCAGGCATCGTTCGGCGTGTATTGAAAGGCCCACTTCATCTTGCCGGTATCGGGATCGAGCGCCATCATGCAGTCGGTCCAGAGGTTGTCCCCGGGGATCCGATCGGTACTCCATGGCGCCGGATTGCCGATGCCCCAATAGAGCGTGTTGGTCTGGGCATCATAGCTGCCGGTCAGCCAGGTCGGCCCGCCACCGGTTTTCCAGCTATCGTCCTTCGGCCAGGTCTCGCTACCCGGTTCGCCCGGCGCGGGGATGGTATAGGTTGTCCATTGCAGCGCGCCCGTCTTGGCATCGTAGGACTTGAGATAGCCGCGCGCACCGAATTCGCCGCCCGAGATGCCGATGATGACGTGATCCCCGACGATGAGCGGCGCCGAATTCGTGGTGATGCCCTTCGACCAGTCATCGATCTTCGCTTCCCAGGCGACCTTGCCGTCGGCGCGATTCAGCGCGACCAATTTGGCATCGAGCTGTGCCACATAGATCAAATCGTCCTTGATCGCGACGCCCCGATGGATCGGGCCGCAGCATAGGACCGCGTTCAGTCCCTGGTCGTATTCCGGCTCGTAATGCCAAACGATGTTGCCACTGCGGGCATCGATGGCAAAGACGCGCGCATAGTCGGCGGAGAAATAGAGGACCCCGTCGCGGAACAGCGGCGTCGCCTCCAGGCCGCCCAGCTGGCCGCCCGTCGACATTGTCCAGACCGGGCGCAGCTGCGCGACATTTTGCGGAGTCAATTCGGTAAGCGGACTATACCGCCAATTGCGATAGTCGCGCCCATACATCAGCCATTCGGCAGTGTTGTCCTGCGCCTTCAGCAAATCATCGGTGGTGACTGGTCCAGCCTGGGCTGCAGGTGTGGCAAGCATAACAGCGGTGACACTGATCACCGCTGCAAAGATATGCGTCGATATCCCTTGCATGCGGTTACCTCCCGTCGTACGAACTTTCATCCTGCCGGCGGCACTGCCGATATGGGTTCGCAGGGCCGGCGCTCGTTACGCCGCTATATAAATGCCGGCTTAGCCAGCCGAGGAATGATACCGTTCGCTGTTCCCGATGTCGATTCCATCCTTGCCGCCGCCGGCCAGGCCGTTCCGGGCCGCCATGCCGGCGATGCCATTTACCTTGATTTCAATGAACGTTAGCCGCCCTGGGCGATGAAAACCGAACGGTAAAGCATGCTCAATTCCTTGGCGCGGCTTTCGGTCAGATGAACAGTTTCAGCTTTAACGCGGAACGGAGATAGCCAATGTTCGACATCCGGCCGATGCGTGCGGAAGACCATTCAGCCATCATCCGGCTCTGGCATGAAGGCTGGCACGATGCCCATGCGCATCTGGTTCCCCCAGCCATTCTGTCTTTCCGCACACCGGCCCATTTTTCGATCTGGCTGGAGCAGGCACACGACGACTTTTATGTCGTAGACGGCGAAAGCGGATTGCCGTCCGGTTTTGTCTCGATAAAGGCCGTCGGGATCGTGAAACTCTATGTCGATGCGCAAGCACGCGGCGGAGGCGCCGCTCCCGCCTTGCTGTCGTTTGCCGAAAACCAGTTGGCCAGCCGGGGCGTGACGGAAGCGGAATTGTTCTGCACGGCGGGAAATATCCGTGCGGAGAAGTTCTACGCCCGGCAGGGATGGGCGCTGTCCGGCACCTTCAATGACGCTCTTTGGCTGCCGGAGGGAATTACCGGAAAGTTCTCCGTCGACACGCATCTCTACCGGAAGCATATCGGACGGCAGTTGCAGATTTAACCGAAACGCAACATCGTCGCGACGCGTCGGACCCATGCAAGATCCGCGACCGCCTGCTCTTCGCCCGACGATTGCGCTGCTTGGGGGACGACCAACACCGCTCCCCGCCTAGCCGCGGTGGGCGGTCTCCGTCTTCAGGAAGGTGGCGAAAACCGAATTGTAGAGCGGGCTCAAGTCCTGGGCGCGGCTTTCGGTCAGGTGATCGGCATCGACATAATAGGGTTTGCCGTTTTCCTGGACTTCGCAGTCATCGGGATCACAGAACATCGCGGTCGGGTCGACCACCGACGCATCGAACTTGGCCGCCATTGTCGTCAAAATCGTTTTCGCCTTGCTTTGCCGCGCATCGACCACGTTTCTCGGCGGATCGATATCGCGGACTATTTGATGCATCGCCGCTTTGGCAAGCGCATCGGGAACGTCATATCCGGGTTCCGGCACATCCATCACCAGAATGACATGGACGTCCAACCGTTTCAGGGCAGCCAGCGTATGCTCCAAGCCTGCGGTGACTTCTCGCGACCGATCCATGATCGGATAGGAGCGATTGGGATCGAAATAGGGTCCTTCATTGCCATATTCCGAACCCAGGACTTCGCGCGGCCACCGGGCGACCAGGAAGACGAGCGGGATATGGCGCCTGGCGACGAGGTCGAGTGCGGCGTCGTTGCGTTCGATGCAGGCAGCGGATTTTCCCTTCTGCCCATTGACGGCCTGATAGTCGAGCAAAGGCGGGCAACCGCCCTGTCCCACCAGCAAGCCATTGGCGCCATATTTCTTCGCGGCCAGATCGATCGCCGGGGCCATGGCACCGGCATGGGAATCGCCCCAGACGAGAAAATCCGTGGGCGATGAATCATCCACGCCGAGCAGGCAGAGTTTTCCGGCACGCACGTCATCGTCAGTCGGCCCGCGCCGCTTGGTATCCGTGAAACAGGCTGCCGTCCCATAACGGCTGCTATTGAGTTTCGCCGCATAGATCCGTTCCACATTGTCGGGCAGACGTGCCGGCCATCCTTTGGTCGCCACGATCGCTATGCCGGCAAGGCTGATCGCTGCCATGCTGACCATGGCTGTCCTGAACAGCGGCTTGCGCTCCGTCAGCAGCGCGCGGCGGCGAAAGGGTCTTTCGATCAGCCACCAGGAGAGGATGGCCACCACGAGAGAGGCCGCGATCACGAACAACCCTTGGGAACTGTTCAGCAGGTGACCTTGCTGATACTGGAAAAAGACAATGATCGGCCAGTGCCACAGATAGAGCGAATAGGAGATGAGGCCGATAAAGGCCAGTGGTCGCGCGCCCAAGAGGCGGCTGACCGGATTGTCGATCGTTCCGGCCAGGATGATCAGTGCGGCGCCAATGCAGGGAAAGAGGGCAAGAGCACCGGGAAAGGACATGCTCTCGGAGATGCCGAAAATGGCGCATAGAATGAGCAGCAGGCCGAGCGTTGCCATGCCGATGCCCGATGAAAGCCGCCGGGGCGCGAGACGCGGCTGCAAGGCGATAAATCCGCCTAGCGCGAGTTCCCAGAAACGCGCCGGCATCAGATAAAAGGCACTCTCTGGACTGTATCGCACCCAGCAAAGACCGAGCACGAATGAGGCAATGGTCAGCAAGCCGATGATACGCAAGCGATGATGCGGCGCGCATCGCTCGATCGCCAATAGGACCAAGGGATAGACGATATAGAACTGTTCCTCGACTGCCAGCGACCAGGTATGCAGCAACGGCTTGAACTGCGCGGCGATGTCGAAATATCCCGCCTCGTGCCAGAACTGGATGTTGGAATAGAACAGGGCTGCGGCCATGACGCTGCGGCCGAACAGGATGAATTCCCGCGGCATGAAGAGAAAGGTGGCAGTGACGGCGCAGGCCGCCAGCACGGCAAAGAAAGCGGGGAAGATTCGCCGGACCCGCCGCTCATAGAAATCCGCAAGTGAAAAGCGGCGCTGCGAGATCTCCCGCGCGATCAATCCGGTGATCAGATAGCCGGAGATGACAAAGAAGATGTCGACACCGATGAAGCCGCCGCTGAGCCTGAACCCGGCATGAAAAAAGACAACGGAAAGGACGGCGATAGCCCGCAGGCCGTCGATATCGGCGCGATAGGATTGCATGAAAGGCCCTGTTTGAGCGATCGCTTTTCTAATTGGCGTAAAATTGCATCGAACCTATAGGACGGCGTGAGTGAGGTCGTGTCGAGCGCAACACGCCGCCATTTGCAGCCAGTTTTCTTACGCTTTTATGACGGGTGGGCGCTTTTATGCCGGATGGGATGGTGGCGCGATCGGGGAACCAGCGATAGAGCGCAAGCTCGATCGCTGGCTGGAGATTTACAGGAGTTTCTGGCCCCGCTCCAGGACCGCGTCGGCGGAATCGACCAGCTTGCGCAAGGCGGTGCGGACGTTTTCGCTGGGGATGTCGCCGGCATGGCGCAGCATCTGGCTGGCGCCGGCATGGGCGGCATGGAACTGCACCAGGTCGACGCCGATATCGCGGGGCAGGCGATGGGCGCGGCCGGCATTGCCGACATAGATCGGCGCCGATGGCAGGTTCAGCATTGCCAGGTGGTCGACGGGCAGGGGCGCCTTGTGGTTCAGGCCGGAGGTGTTGATGACGAAATCGGCAGCGGCTTCACGGATGGCGAGGACTTCGGCCAGAATCTGCGCCAGCAGCGAGGTATCGCCCCGCCGTTGCTCCAAGATCTCCTGCCGCCGCGCCCGGTTGCTCAGCAGGCCGAGCAGCAGCAGGCCGATGAAGGCCAGCAGCAGGATCGGTGCGGCGACGATCCAGTCCTGGATCACGGCGCGATCGATCCAGGGGTTCGGATCGGCTTTGGCCGGTGCGGCTGCCGGCTCGCCGGCTTTCTTCCACAGCCCGATTTCCTTCTGGCGCGCGACCAGCTCGGCGGCGTCATAGCGTCCGCCCAGCGCCTGTTCCTCGGCGCTGGCATTGTTGCCGGCGCGATAGACCGCAGCCGCGCCACGTTGCAGCATTGCTTCGGCGAGATCGGTGTTGCCGGCCTTGCAGATGGCGATCGACATGCCGTCGCGCGTCCGATCCGCTTCGCTGCAGCCGACGCGCTGGTCGTTGACGATCTCTTCCAGGGCGATCCGCGCATCCGGCCCCTTGGCGCTGTCGATATCCGGCGCGGCGATACCGTAGAGGCGGACCAAGCGGTCGCCGAATCGCAGGGTGTCGCCGTCAATCACCGCCGGCGTACCTTCGATCGCCGTGCCGTTCACCGCCTGCAGGGGCGCGCCGTCCACCGCGCCCACCGGCGCTGCCTTGGGCGGCGGCGGTTCATCGGCGGGTTTCTTTTTGGCCAGCGCCGGCGCGGCCGTCAAAGCCAGGGCCAGACCGGCTGCCATGATGGTTGCCGCTGCAACCGCCACGATACGTTGTTTCGGCAATTTTTCCTGGAATTGCACTATCTTAGCCTTTCGTCTCTGCATGCGGGCAGTGGTACCCAGCACAACCTTGGAAGTCAAATCGCAGTTTCGCGATGGTGAAACGCACGGCACCGGCTATCGGTTCGCCATTTCCGGAAAGGCGTCAGGTTTCAAACGGTGCCGGACGCGCGGCTCCGGGTGCGCGGCTCCGGTAATGTCGCGCTGGACAAGTGTCGCCGGTTTCGGCATAAGTTGAATGATCATTCAAATATTGAATATCTATTCAGCGCTCGGCGTGAGCTGCCGGCCGAAGAAACCAACCAGGGCAAAGGGCCGAGCCAATGAATGGGGATGGGGGAGGCAAGGGCACAAGATGAACGCGACCTACGACGCCATCGTGGTGGGCGGCGGCCATAACGGCCTCGTCACCGCCGCCTATCTCGCCAAGGGCGGCGAGAAGGCAGGCAAGAACAAGCTGAAGGTGCTGGTGCTGGAGCGCTATCACAAGGTCGGCGGCGCGGCGATGTCGGAGGAGATCTATCCTGGCTTCACCTATTCGACCTGTTCTTACGTTTGCAGCCTGCTGCGGCCGGAAATCTTCCGCTTCCTCGATTTGCCGCGCCACGGCTTGCAGGTCATCCCCTATGAGATCAATTCGGCGCCCAATCCGGAGGGCGAGGGGATCATCACCTATCGCGATCATGACCGCACGCGGGAATCGCTGCGCCGTCATTCGATCAAGGATGCCGAGGCCTATGACCATTATGCGATGGAGATCAGCCGCCAGTGCCGCTTCATCAAGCCCTTGCTGATGGTGACGCCGCCCGATCCGACGGCGCTCAATCCCTTCGCCCAGAACCGCATCAATCCCTGGGGCAAGCGCGCCGATCTCGACGGGCTCCTGAAGATTGCTGCCGAATTCGGCCGCATGGGCGACAAGCAGATGTATGAGATCATCCGCTTCTGGACCATGTCGATCGGCGATTTCCTCGACGAATATTTCGAACATCCGCGCTGGAAGGGCTTCTCCGCCGCGTCTTCGATCATCGGCACGGCGCTTGGCCCCTATTCGCCGGGCACAGCCTATGTGCTGCTGCATCATTACATGGGCGAGGTCGATGGCCAGATCGGCGCCTGGGGCTTCGCGCGCGGCGGCATGGGCTCGGTCTCGAAGGCGATTGCCTCGGCGGCGATGGAAGCCGGCGCGGAAATCCGCACCAATGCCGAGGTCGACAAGATCATCGTCAAGAACGGCAAGGCGATTGGCGTCACGCTGAAGAACGGCGAGGAGATCTATGCCAAGACCGTGGTCTCCAATCTCGATCCCAAGCGCACCTATCTGAAGCTGGTCGAGAAATCCGATCTCGATGCGATCGATCCCGACATCCATAGCTATGCCAAGAACTTCAAGATTCGCGGATCCTCCGGCAAGCTGAACATCGCCCTTGACGGCCTGCCGCAATTCGCCGGCCTGCCGAAGGAAGCCGCCTGGGGTACCATCGATATCGGCGGCGATTTCGATTACATCGAACATGCCTATGACGATTACAAATACGGTAGCTGGTCGAAGCGGCCTTTCCTCGATTGCGTCATCCCGACCACGGTCGATCCGACCATGGCCCCGCCGGGCAAGCATTTCATGTCGGTCTTCGTGCAATACGTGCCCTATAAGCTGGCGGAACAGCCCTGGACACCGGACATGAAGGCGGCGTTCGAGAAGGACGTGCTCGACACGATCGAGGAAAACGCGCCCGGCTTCCGCAAGCTCATCCTGCATTGCCAGACCCGGACACCCTGGGATATCGAGAACGAGGTCGGGCTCACCGAAGGCAATATCTTCCAGGGCGAATTGACGCTGGACCAGATGCTGTTCAACCGGCCATTCCCCGGCCTCGGCCAATATCGCGGTCCCTTCGATAATTTCTACATGTGCGGTTCCGGCACGCATCCGGGCGGCGGCGTCATGGGTGCGCCCGGCGCCAATGCCGCGCGCGAGATGCTGAAGGATTTCAAGAATGGCGTTGTAAAAGCGGGGGCTGGGCGATGAGCAAGAGCTTCGACGCCATCATCATCGGCGGCGGCCATAACGGCCTCGTCACCGCCAGCTATCTCGCCAAGGCCGGGTTGAAGCCGCTGGTGGTGGAAGCCGGCGACCAGCTCGGTGGCTGCGCCGTGACGCGGGAATTCGCACCGGGCTTCCGCTCCTCGGCCGTGGCGCATCTGCTGCACGCTTTGCATCCGCGCGTGGTCGCCGATCTCGGCCTGGAAGGGCAGGGCCTGCGCGGCTTGTGCAAGCCGGTCGGGACCGGCCTCCTGCTGCCGGAGGGCAGGCGCATCGACATCACGCATGATGCCGCCGCCACCGCCGCTTCGATCGGCGCCGTGTCGAAAGCCGATGCCGAGGCCTATCCCAGGGTGATGGCGCGGCTCGGCAAGCTGGCGACGGCTTTGGGCACTTTCCTCACCCGCACGCCGCCCAATCCCGCCATCGCGCAGAACGATTTCCAGACCAAGCTCGCGCTTGGCATGTTCGCGCTGCAGCTTCGCATGCTCGGCAAGAAGGACATGCTGGAACTGACCCGCATCCTCACCATGAATGTGGCCGATCTGGCCAACGATCATTTCGAGAGCGATGCGATCAAGGGGTTGCTCTCTTTCGAAGCGACGCTCGGCGTCTATCTCGGCCCGCGCTCGCCCAATACCGTTTTCAATCTGCTCTATCGCTTGTCGTCCTTCGGCAAGCATGGCATGGGCGGGCTCTATCAGCCCCTCGGCGGCATGGGCGCGGTGGCGGAGGCGTTGGCGAAAGCCGCCCGTGCTGCCGGTGCTGACATCCGCCTGCAGGCGCCGGTCGAGCGCATTCTGATCGAAAAGGAACAGGCGGTCGGGGTGGTATTGCAAGGCGGCGAAGAAATACGCGCGCCCATCGTCGCCTCCAGCGCCGATCCGCAGCGCACCTTGCTCAAGCTGGTACCGCCGGGTGAGCTCGATACCGAATTCCTCAAGCGCATCCGCCATCTGCGTATGAATGGCTGCGTCGCCAAGCTGCATCTGGCCCTCGACGGTTTACCGACGGGCGTGACGCAAAGCGACGGCCGACTGGTGATCGCGCCCTCGATCAATTACGTCGAGCGCGCTTTCGACTGCGCCAAATACGGCCGCGTTGCCGATCACCCGGCTTTGGAAGTGACCTTCCCCAGCCTGGCCGATCCGGGTCTCGCGCCGGCCGGCAAACATGTCGCCTCGATCCTCTTCCAATACGCGCCCTATAAATTGCGCGAGACGCCACCGGCTGTGGTGCGGGAACAGGTGCTGGATCGGACTCTGGCGACGCTGGAACAGGCAATGCCCGGTCTGGCCGCCAAGGTCACGGCCGCTGAGGTGCTGACGCCGCATGATCTTGAAAACCGCTTCGGCCTGTCCGGCGGGCAGTGGCACCAGGGCGAGGTGACGCTCGACCAGATGTTCTTCCTGCGGCCCGCGGCACAGTTCCAGCAATACCGCATGCCCATTCCCGGTCTCTGGCTCTGCGGTGCCGGGGCGCATCCCGGCGGCAATGTCTCAGGGGCGGCCGGCGCCAATGCGGCGCGGGAAATCATCAAAGCACGCAAGAACGGGAGGTAAGGGCGATGACCCATGTGCAGCATCTGAAACCCTTCCTGCGCAAGACGCCGTTCTTCGAGCCGATCGACCGGCTGATGCATGGCAATGGCTGGATCCGCTGGATGGGCTATTACTCGCCCGCCTTCTTCGATTCCGAACAATCGGAATATTTCGCGACACGTCACGGCGCCAGCGTCTATGACGTCTCACCGCTGATCAAATACGCGATCCGTGGCAAGGACGCCGCGCGCTTCGCCAATTACCTGGTGACCCGCGACCTCACCAAGGTGAAGCCGATGCAGGCGGCCTATACCGCCTGGTGCGATGATGACGGCAAGATGATCGAGGAGGGCACGATCTTTCGCCTCGGCGAGAACGATTTCATCCTCAATGCGGCCTTGCATCAGCTTCATTGGCTGGATGAAAGCGCCTATGGCTTCGATGTCGAGATCGAGGAAATCTCCGACCAGTTGGCCGGGCTCTCGCTCCAGGGCCCGACCTCGCGCGAGATCCTGCAACAGATGGGCGTGCAGGGAATCGAGAAGCTGCCGCATTTCGGCATCATGGAGACCACCGTTGATGGTCATTGGCTGCGCATCGACCGCGCCGGCTTTACCGGCGATCTCGGCTATGAGCTCTGGGTCAAGCCGCAGGACGGCATCTGGCTGTGGGAGACCCTGTTCCGCATCGGCGATCCCTACAAGATCGCGCCGATGGGCTCCCAGGCGCTGGACTGGTTGCGGATCGAAGCGGGCTTCATCCTGGTCGATGCCGATTACACCGGCAGCCATCACGCCTTGCGCCCGACCAGCCGCGTCTCACCCTTCGAAGCGGGGATCGGCTGGTGCGTCGGGTTGAAGAAGGATGCCTATTTCGTCGGCAAACGGGCCTTGCGCGCGGAGAAGGAAAAGGGCCTCTCGCGCCATATCCTGATCGGCATTGAGGTCGAGGGCCGCAAGCCGGCGCCCGGTTCCTTCCTCTATGCCGACCGGGCCGGCAAGCAGGAAATCGGTATCACCACCTCGGCCATGTGGTCGCCGGGCTTGAAGAAGAACATCGCTTTTGCGAAGGTGCCGCCCAGTTTCGTCAAACCCGGCACACAGATGTGGATCGAGATCTGGTATCCCAAGGAACACAAGATCGAGCGCAGCATGGTCAAATGCTGGGCCGCCAACCGCATGTTCTACGACCCGCCGCGCAAGAAAGCGTGAGGGTGGCGGGACGGTCTCAGACCTACGCTTGCCCCTCACCCCGACCCTCTCCCCGCAAGCGGGGCGAGGGAGGTCGCCGGCGTTCCGGTCTATTCCTGCCGTTTTGGGAAAGTGAAGTTCTTACTCCCTCGCCCCTTTGGGGAGAGGGTCGGGGTGAGGGGCAAGCTACCCTCTGTCATCGTGGGAAAAGCACCATGCGTCTGTCGATCGATGCGCGAGATTGCATCCCATGAAGGAGAACACCAATATCCGGCGCAAGCGGCGGCGCGATCTGATTGAGGCGACCATTGCCGTCATCGCCGAACATGGCTATGCCGGCACCACGGTCAGCCGCGTCGCCAAGCAGGCGCAGGTTTCCGCCGGGCTGATGAATTTTCATTTCGACGGCAAGGACATGCTGTTCCAGGCCGTGTTCGAACATCTCGATGCGGAGTTCGAGGCGGTTTGGCGCGAACATCTGGCGGCGGTGGATGACGATCCGGCGGCGCGGCTGGAAGCGATGGTCGAGGCCTATTTCGACCGCCGCATCCTGACGGCGGAGAAGCTGCCTGTCTGGTTCACCTTCTGGGCCGATGCCGCCTTGCGCGATCGCTACCGCGCGGCAGCGACGCGGGTGGAATTGCGCTACAGCAAGGAACTGGCGGCCGAGATCAAGCGCCTTCTCGCCGCCCCGCCGCAAGCCGTGCCGAAATCCCAGCTCATGCGCCGCACCCGCGATATCGCCGCGCCGCTGATCGCCATGATCGACGGCTACTGGCTCCAGGCCATTCTCAATCCCGGACGCTTCAGCCACCGCGCCGCCATCCAGGATTGCCTCAATTTCGTGCAAGCCTGCCTGGCCCGAGACCGGTCCTAAAGAATTGTCCGAAGCGGTACTGGCATGAGCCAGGCCGATAGCTGCCTTCTCTTCCCGTATGATGACGCGGTCCGGCCGGCCCTCTATGGTGCCGGTCGATCCAGCTCATGAGGGAGAGAGAGCCGTGACCTCCGAGGCGCCCGCCACAACATCTGATATTGCAGAGGCGCCGCGCAATCCGGACCGCCAGGCCGCCTCGCGGGAACAGACACCGCTCTGGCTGAAGGCCGGGCCGGCGATCTTCCTGCTGCTCTGGTCGCTTGGTTTTCCGGTCGCGAAGATCGGCATCCGTCATGCCGATCCCCTCATGATCCTGACCATGCGCTACGGCCTCGTGCTGGTCGTCCTGGCCCCCCTGATCGTCTGGTTCCGGCCGCGCCTGCCGGAACGGCGCATCGACTGGCTGCATCTCGCCGTGGTCGGCTTTCTCATCCAGACGCTCTATTTCGGCCTCTGCTACACCGCCTTCTCCTTCGGCATGTCGGCCGGGACCATGGCGCTGATCGTCTCGC
>SSEL01000041.1 GCA_008012315.1 Rhodospirillaceae bacterium | reverse complement strand
GCCGGGCGACCTCTTCCGCCTGATGACGAAGGCGCAGCAGCAGGTGCTGTTCGACAACACCGCCCGCGCCTTGGCCGGCGTCAAGCGCCATATCCAGGAACGCCATGTCGCCAATTGCACCCGCGCCGATCCGGCCTATGGCGCCGGTGTCGCCAAAGCGCTCGGCCTGGCCTGACCCCCAGGCGGTAACGGGATGACAGCTTGGAGCTTGCCTGCCTCCAAGCCCCCCTGCCGAGCGCCGAGGTTCCGCCGCCGCCCCGATTGTGCCCCCAATGGGGCGGCGGCGGAACCTTCTTTCTCCCCGACCATTCTCCCCCAGAATCAAGGAGATCAATCATGACCACGAACAGCAACCAGAACATCGCCGGTGCGCTCAACGCCATCCTGGCCGATCTCTTCGCCCTTTATCTCAAGACCAAGAACTTTCACTGGCATGTCAGCGGACCGCATTTCCGCGACTACCACCTGCTGCTCGACGAACAGGCGGCGCAGATCTTCGCCATCACCGATATCGTCGCCGAACGCGTGCGCAAGATCGGCGACCGCACCCTGCACTCGATCGGCGAGATCGGCCGGCTGCAGCGCCTGCGCGACAGCGATGCGGCAAATGTCCCGGCCAAGGCGATGCTCTCGGAACTGCTGTCGGATAACCGCCAACTCGTCACCGCGATGACTGAGGCGCACGATCTCTGCGACGACCAGGGCGACGTCGCCACCGCCAGCCTGCTGGAAAACTGGATCGACGAAGCCCAGGGCCGCATCTGGTTCCTCACCGAAGCGGTCGCGTGAGGTGATCGCACAACGCAAGCAACAAACGAGTTTCGACTCTGTGGCGTTGGTCGCACGTCAGTCAGCACAAACAAGGTTGTCATCCTCGGACTTGATCCGAGGGTCCACGGCAACAACCGCGTTCGCCATCAACCATGGACCCTCGGGTCAAGCCTATTGCTACCGGCCAAGACATTGCCCCTCACCCCGACCCTCTCCCCAGAGGGGCGAGGGAGGGTTGCTGCTGATGGCCGGACAACCACATTGAAATAATACCGGCCGCGTCCCCTTCTCCCTCGCCCCGCTCGAGGGGAGAGGGGTGGTCGATGACGGGCATTATGCCACCCGCTTCGCCCGCGCCCGCAGCTTCTCGATCGAGAACAAAGTCAGCATCAGCAGGCCGATGACGCCACCCGTCTCCGCCGTCCGCTCCCAGCCGCCGGATTCATAGGTGATGGTGCCGAGCACCGACCCAAGCGCGCCGCCGGCGAAGAGCAGCGTCATATAAAGCGCGTTGACCCGGCCGCGGGTCTTCGACGGCACGGCATAGATGATGCGCTGGCTCACCACCTGGTTGACCTGCACCGCCGCATCCAGCAGCACCGTCAGGATGACGAGCACCACCATGGCGGCGGCAACCACCGTCCAGATCGTGCCGAGGAAGGATGCGCCCAGCACGATCATCGCCCCCGCCGTCGCCTGGGCGATGAGGCCGCGATCGGCGAGGCGGCCGGCGATCGGCGCCGCCAGCGCACCGCCGGCACCCGCCAGGGCAAAGAGCGCGATGCCGCGCTGGCCCATGCCGAAACGGTCCGCTAGCATCAAAGGTGCCGCCGTCCAGAACATGTTGAAGGCGGCAAACATCAGGCCCTGATAGGCGGCGCGCCAGCGGAGCTGCGGCATCGCCTTGAACAGTCCGACCATCGAAGCGAGGATCTGCCCGTAATGCATGCCGGCCGCCGGCCTGTGCTTCGGCATCATGCGCAATAGCGCCAGGCCGATCACCACCATCAGCGCCGCCGAGGCCCAGAACACCGCGCGCCAGCCGAAACTGGCGGCGATGGTCAAGGCGAGCGGCCGCGCCAGCATGATGCCGGTCAGCAATCCCGCCATGACATTGCCGACGACCCGGCCGCGCCGCGCCTCCGGCACCAGATGGGCGACGAAAGGCAGCATCACCTGCACGCCGGTCGAGCAGAGCCCGATCACGAAAGAGGCAATGAAGAACGGCACCACCGACGTGGCCGTCGCCGCGCCGATCAGGCCGAGCAAAGTGAGCCCGATCGTCACCAGGACGAGATTGCGGTTCTCCACCAGATCTGCGAGCGAGACCAGGAAGAACAGGCCGACGCCATAGCCGATCTGCGTCACGCTGGTGATCGATCCGGCAAGATCGGGCGTGACCCCGATCTCCGGCCCGATGAAGGCGATCAGCGGCTGGGCATAATAGAGATTGGCGACAAGGGCACCGGTGGCGAAGGCAATCACCGTCACCAGGGTCGCCGAGGGACCTTGCTGCGGAACGTCCTGTTCCGCAGCCACGTTTTGTCGTTGCATGATTGGATCTATCTAAGAGATTGGTCTTACGTCAGTCTTTCCGGCGTCAGTCTTTCTGGGCGCCGGTCTTCTGGATGCTGCCCGGCGTATACTGCGCCGCGTTCTGGCGCTGGATCATCCAGCCGGGATATTCCGGCGGCAGAGCGCTGATCTCGTTGAGCACCGCCAGTTCCTCCAGCGACAGCCTCACCGCCGTCGCCGCGAGATTGTCATCGAGCTGCTCCTTGGTCTTGGCGCCAATGATCACCGACATCACCGCCGGCTGGTGCAGCAGCCAGGCGAGCGCGATGCGCGCCACCGAGACATTATGCTTCTCGCCCACCTTGCGCATCGCATCGATGCAGGAAAAGGCGCGCTCCTTGTCCACCGGCGGGAAATCGAAATTGACCCGGCGCGAGCCTTCCGGCCCCTTGCCGTCGCGGTCGTATTTGCCGGAAAGCAGGCCGCCGGCCAGCGGGCTCCACACCATCAGGCCCAGCTTCTCTTCCGCCAGCAGCGGGGCGATCTCGCGCTCCAGGTCGCGGCCGGCGATGGTGTAATAGGCCTGCAGGGTGGAAAGCCGCGTCCAGCCCCGCTTATCGGCGATGCCCAGCGCCTTCATGATGGTCCAGGCCGACCAGTTGGAAACGCCGATATAGCGCACATGGCCCTGGCGCACGAGGTCTTCCAGCGCGCGCATCGTCTCCTCGATCGGCGTATTCTTGTCGAGGCCGTGGATCTGGTAGAGGTCGATGTAATCCGTGCCGAGCCGCTTCAGGCTGGCTTTCACGCCGTTCAGGATATGGCCACGCGTGGCGCCCCGGTCGTTCGGCCCCTGCCCGGTCGCACCGAAGACTTTGGTCGCCAGGATGACATCGCTGCGCTGGCGGCCGGAATTGGCAATCGCCTTGCCGGTCATCTCCTCCGACACGCCTGCCGAATAGACATCGGCCGTGTCGATGAAATTGACCCCGGCATCGAGCGCCCGGGCGACGATGCCGTCCGCCACCGACTGATCAAGATTGCCGATGGCATCCCAGAAACCGCCACCGCCGAACGTCATGGTGCCAAGGCAAATTTCCGAAACGAGAAGACCACTGCCGCCCAGCTTCTTGTAGCGCATCACATCACCATTCCGATTATCAATTGAAAGGCCGACCGGAAATGCCGCAAGGCAATCATCAGGATGCCGGCCCGAATGACCATGCGGCATCGGTCGTCTTTGCCGAAGCCACGTTAATGTAGTTTAAGACAAACCTCCCACCGCGCCAAGCCCCCGATACTGGCGCTTATGCAAGGCAGCCTTGATGAGACGACATTCATCGGACCGTCATTATAGAATTGTGGCCCGGGGCTGTCGGGTGTCCGGAGCATCGCACGACACGGACAATAAACAGCGTCGGGATGACAAGCGGCAGTGGCATCCGCGTCCGACGACGGCGCAGCAAAGAAGGCGAGGATATTACCCGGATATTTGTGTATATTTTGGACCTGACATCGGGGAGGGGAACATGAGGAAGGCTATGGGTATTTCGATCTTGCTTCTGTCATGCGTGGCTATTCTGGGGTGCAGCCACGACGATAAGAAGCAATACAAGGACTATACGGCCGTCCCGGTCGACGTCCAGCAGTCCGACACCTTCGGCGCGTCGAGCGCCGGTGCGACCTCGCCGCGCGTTGCCCTGAATCTTTCCAATGGCCAGGGCGAGCAACTTTCCAAGCAGCTCTTCGGGGGCGCGCAGATCGTGCCGGGAACTGCCGACAACATCACCAAGATCGAAGACTATTCGGATCGCCATCTGCTGGGTCAGGACAAGACGAATATCGATAACGCGGTGGTTTCCTGCGCAAGCTCCGCGACCACCCCACCCTGCATGCTGCAATTGCATTGAGATAGCGCGGCCCAGCCGCCGGCCGGCATCCCACCGCGTCGACGCCACACCCGCTTGTCACCCCGGCCTTGAGCCGGGTCCATGGCGGAGACAGCGCACGGCCTTTGATGAGGATGGCGGCCGAGCTCAATCAATCGCCATGAAAACCGCGCTGCGATAGCTTTCGCCGTCAGCAACCTGACGCCATCACCCTCGCCCACCCGGCACACCACATGGAACCTCGCGCGCCCCACCCGGTTTCTCAACCACGGGCATGAAAACGGGGGATGAACGACGCAAAGGGAGCGCGCCATGGCGACTTGCACCATAACCTATGATGGCCAGCCGCTCACCGGCGAGGCGGATATCCCGCTGATCGACTTCCTCACCGCCCAGGGCATCAACCTGCCCCATGTCTGCTATCACCCGAGCCTCGGCGCGATCCAGACCTGCGATACCTGCTGGGTCGAAATGAACGGCGAGCTGTTGCGCGGCTGCACCTTGCGCTGCGCCGACGGCATGGCGATCGACAGCCTTGCCGCCAGGTCCGCGCGCGAGGAAGGCATGGACCGCCTGCTCGCCAAGCACGAGCTTTACTGTACCGTCTGCGAGCACAATACCGGCGACTGCACCTTGCACAACACCTTCGCCGATATGAAGATCCCGGTGCAGCGCTATCAGTTCGAGCGCAAGCCCTATGTGAAGGACGAGACGAATCCCTTCTATACCTACGATCCGGATCAATGCATCCTCTGCGGCCGCTGCGTCGAGGCCTGCCAGAATGTCGAGGTCAATGAGACGCTGAGCATCGATTTCAACGTCGAGCATCCCCGCGTATTGTGGGATGGCGGCACCGAGATCGCCGGATCGAGCTGCGTCAGTTGCGGCCATTGCGTCACCGTCTGTCCCTGCAATGCGCTGCTGGAAAAGACCATGCAGCCCGATGCCGGCCCCTTCACCGCGATGCCGCAGGAAGTGAAGCGGCCGCTGATCGATTTCATCAAATCGATGGAACACACAATCGGCACGCCGGCCGTCACCGGCCTGTCGCTGATGGACATACAGTTGCGCCAGCCGGAGATCAAGCGCACCAAGACGGTCTGCACCTATTGCGGCGTCGGCTGCGCCTTCGAGATGTGGACCCGCGACCGCCAGATCCTGAAGGTGCAGCCGGTCGCCGATGCGCCGGCCAATGGCATCTCCACCTGCATCAAAGGCAAATTCGCCTGGGACTTCGTCAATAGCAGCAAGCGCCTGACGACACCGCTCATCCGCGAGAACGACCGGTTCCGCGAGGCCAGCTGGGACGAGGCCCTGTCGCTGGTCGCCCGGCGGCTGCTGGAGATCAAAGCCGAGTTCGGACCCGACAGCATCGGCTTCATCGGGTCCAGCAAGGCCAGCAACGAGGAAGCCTATCTGACGCAGAAGATCGCCCGCCTCATCATCGGCACCAACAGCGTCGACAATTCCTCGCGCTATTGCCAGAACCCCGCCACCATGGGGCTGCAGCGCACGGTCGGCTATGGCGGCGATTCCGGCACCATCCATGATATCGAAAAGGCCGAGCTCGTCATCATCGTCGGCAGCAATACCTCCGAGAACCATCCGGTCATCGCCTCGCGCATCAAAGCGGCGCGCAAGCATCGCGGCCAGAAGCTGATCGTCGCCGATCTGCGCCGCCATGAAATGGCCGAGCGCGCCGACATCCATCTGCGGCCCAAGGCCAGCACTGATCTCGTCTGGGCCTCGGCCCTGGCCCGCTACATGTTCGATCACGGCCATGCCGATCTCGATTTCCTCAAAAAGCATGTCGACCCCGCGAAACTCGACGAATACCGCCGCTCGCTGGAACCCTTCACGCTGGATTACGCTGAACAGATGACCGGCATCCCCAAGGCGCAGTTGATCGAGGCCGGCGAGTTGATCGGCCGGGCGACATCCGCCTGCCTGCTCTGGGCCATGGGCATCACCCAGCACAGCCACGGCGCCGATACCAGCACGGCATTGTCCAACCTGATGCTGGTCACCGGCAATTACGGCCGGCCCGGCACCGGCGGTTATCCGATGCGCGGCCACAACAACGTGCAGGGCGCCAGCGATTTCGGCTGCCTCAAGAATGTCTATCCCGGCTATGAAAAAGTGACCGACCCGAAGATCCGCGAAAAATGGGCCAAGGCCTGGGGCGTCGCGCCGGAAGCGCTCTCCGACAAGGTGGGCGAGGACAATTTCCTCATGGTGCAGGATGCCGAGAAGGGCAAAGTCCGGGCGATGTATGTGATCGGCGAGGAAACCGCTTTCTCCGATGCCGATTCAAAGAACGTGCATGAAGCCTTCACCAAACTGGATTTCATGGTGGTGCAGGATATGTTCTTCAGCCGCACGGCGGAATTCGCCGATGTGGTGCTGCCCGCTTGTCCCAGCGTCGAGAAGGACGGCACCTTCGTCAATACCGAGCGCCGCATCCAGCGCTTCTATCAGGTGCTGCCGCCGCTCGGCGACAGCCGTCCCGACTGGCGCATCCTCACCGATCTCGCCGCCCGGATGGGCCATGACTGGGGCTATAGCCATCCCGCGCAGATCATGCATGAAGTCGCCGGCATCGCGAAGATCTTCGCCGGCGTCACCTATGAGCGGCTGGAGGGCTGGAAGTCGCTGCATTGGCCGGTGGAGGCTGACGGTACCGACACGCCGCTGCTTTATACCGAGGGCTTCCATATGCCGGGTGGCAAAGCCGTGCTCTATCCCTTGACCTGGAAAGAGCCGGCGGAAGCGGCTGATGCGGAATACGATCTGATACTGGATAATGGCCGCATGCTGGAGCAGTTCCAGGCAATGAACCAGACCGGGCGCGGCCCGCGCATCTGGTCGCTGTCGCCCAAATGGTTCGTCGAGGTCAGCCCTGAACTCGCACAGGAACGCGGCATCGAGGACGGCAGCTGGCTGCGCATCACCTCGCGGCGCGGCTCGCTCGACGTGCCCGCGCTGGTCACCGACCGGGTCAGCGGCGGCAATCTCTTCCTGCCACTGCATCACGGCAAGCCCGGCCTCAATGCTCTGACCGGCGAGCATCACGATCCCGATGTCAACACACCCGCCTATAAAGAGATCGCCGTGAAGCTGGAGGTGCTGCGCCGAGCCAAGGATCCGCCGCCCTTGCCGGACCGCAATTTCCGCTTCGGCCATCGTCATCCGATCGACGGCGTGCCGGTGGATGAGAAATGGCATCGCGGCGATTACCTCGCCCCACCCCGGCATATCGAGCATCCGGACCGGCTTTAATCTACCTCGTGGAGCACCCAATGGCAGCGCGTATCGGCTATGACGTCAAGCCCACCAAGATTGGCCCCGACGCCAGAGATGAATTGCAGCAACTGCTGGAAAACCTGCATAAGCACGGCATGCTGCGTCTGGCCAATGATCTCGTCTGCGCCAATAGCCGGATCGCCAAGGTGGCGGTCGACGGCCTCAACAAGGAAGGCACGCTGAACGCCCTGCAGAATCTCTCGCTCCTGCTGATGGCGCTGTCCAGCATCCCGCCCGAGCGTTTCCAGAAACTGGTCTTCGCCGTCACCGATGCCCTCGACAGCGCCGGCCGCCACCGCCCCGAACCGGATCAGGACGAAGCCCCTGGCCTCAGCGGCGCCTATCGCATGCTGAACGACGAAGACCTCTGGCGCTCGCTCCATCCTTTGATCGCCGGCCTCAAAGCCTTCTCCCAGCATCTGGATCGCGACGAGGAGAAACCGATCTCCGTCTTCACCGGCAAATCGAGCGCGGCCTAGCCTCGGCAGCCGGGTGCGGTTGTTGCCATGGATCCTCGGGTCAAGCCCAAGGATGACCAGCGGGGGGTGGTTGGCGTTGCGTGAATTCATTGGCGGACGTCACCAGTCATCGCACAACGCAACCCACAAACCAGCTTGTCACCCTCGGGCTCGACCCGAGGGTCCATCGTGGCGACTGACGAATGCTGCCTGTTGCGTACCGCTCATCGCCGAATACCCCGCGCGGCCTTTCCCCTGGACTCCGGATCAAGTCCGGGGTGACAGCCACGTTTGCGTTTGATGCAGTGCATCGATCCGTTGATGATATTGTCTCATGATGTCACCAATACCGCAGAGCGTCCCCGCTCCCCATCGGCCTCGCCAGGCACAATCGCGCTTGCCGCCCGCCTGAAAAAGCTTAGCCTGGGCGCCATTGCATCTTCACCAAGGGAACCCCATGCAGGAGCCGCGCCGTTTCGTCATTCCACCGCAATCCGGCCGCGCCTTTCGCGTCACCCGTGGCGATCTTATCCGCATCGTCGATGTCAAGGGACAGCAGGTGGCCGATCTCTGGGCCTTTACGATGGAAGACGGCGGCGCAGGCGACTGGCTCAGCACCTCGCAGACCCGCGATATCGTCGAGCGCCTGTTTCCGAAAACCGGCGAGCATTTCTACAGTGCCGCCGCGAAGCCCATGCTGACCCTGATCGAGGATGCCTCGCCCGGCCCGCATGACATGCTGTTTCCCGCTTGCGATGCCAATCTCTATGAGCGCGCCGGCCTGCCCGGCCACCCCAATTGCCGCGACAATCTCATGGCGGCCTTGCGCGGCGAAGGCATCGCCCTGCCCTTCGCACCTGATCCCGTCGACCTTTTCCAGAATTCATCGCCGCAGCCCGATGGCCGGCTGGAAGTCCTGGCCTCGATCAATCCGCCGGGCGGTGCCGTCACCTTGCGGGCCGAGCAGGATCTGCTGCTCGTCGTCACCGCCTGCTCGGTCGATTTCCATCCCACCAATGGTGGCATCTGTACCGAGATCGCCGTCGAAATAGCGGCGAGGCCAGGCAGCCGGGCATCCTGACAGCGCGCCATTGCCACCCGTTGCCGGTGGTGGAACGAAACGACGCATTTCTGATCGGCCATTGGTCCTATTCGCCCAACAAGGCGCGTCGTCTATAATCATGTGGCCGGGCTCCAAGTGAACAGCCTTCCAATACATGGAGACCTTCGGGTCGGGCGCCCCTGCGCCATAAGAATATATGCACCGAACGGCTCGGCGCCTCGACGGCGGATGCCGCCGCGATTGTGTCGCTGACGCCAAAGGTTTCGGCGATCCGGCGCTGGACACCTTCACCAGGGGCAATGGTTCGCGCTCTTGGGCTATCTGGAGACGACGGTTCGTCTCGTCGGCATGACGTAGGCGTCGCGCTGGCGGCAGCGGCGGCAGCGTTGCGGCAAAAAACCGTCGCGGCGGTGTAACGATAGCTTCTGCTCGACCGAACGACTAATCATCCCGCCATCCAGGAGACATATCATGTTTGTCCGCCCCTTCTGTTGCATGCCCCGTGCTTTGACGTCTTCCCTCTTTGCGGCCGCCATCGGTGCCGCTCTCTCGCTATCCGCCTTTTCCGGCAGCGCCCGGGCGGACGGTTATGGATCATCGACAACTTCCGTCGACGGCATGACGAACCTGACGGCGTCAAGTTGTCAGGCCTCATTGCCTGCATTGCAGCGGTCGGCATTTGGCGAACAGTTTGGCCACTTGCAGGCGCTGAAGACGTTGGAGCGATGCAACACGCTCCTGGGGCAGAACGCGTCAGCTTCATTTGCCGGTTGGCTGATCGACCGGCAATTGGACCGCCCCAATCCCCATGATGAGTAATCCCCGCCATAGCGCTGGCACCCAAGACAGCGAGGGTGGCACGGGCGACGAGCGTCGCACAGGCCACCGATAGAGATTTTCGGGCAGAGCCCGGCCGGTTGAGCCATCTCTGCCATTCGTCCCACCGGCAGAATCCGAAACACGATTACGACAGTGAAGAGGAGAGCCAACATGATCTCAGCAGCATTTCCGTATCAGAAACAGCGGCGGCAGGTTCTCGGGCGCGAGATGGCATATGTGGAGGTAGGACAGGGCGACCCCATTGTGCTGCTTCACGGTAATCCCACCTCATCATACCTCTGGCGCAACGTGTTGCCGCATTTGCAGCCGCTTGGCCGCTGCATCGCCCCCGACCTGATCGGCATGGGCGATTCCGATAAGCTGCCCAACAGTGGCCCAGACTCGTATCGCTTCGTCGAGCATCGCCGCTATCTCGATGCCCTGCTTGAGGCCTTGGGCGTTCGCGAAAAGGTCACGCTGGTCATCCATGACTGGGGCTCGGCCCTCGGCTTCGATTGGGCCAACCGCCACCACGAGGCGGTGAAGGGCATCGCCTTCATGGAGGCCATCATCCGGCCGCAGGGCTGGGACCACTGGGACAAGATCAATATGCGCCCGGCCTTGCAAGGGTTGCGGTCCGAGGCCGGCGAGGAGATGGTCCTGCAAAACAATTTCTTTATCGAAAAGATCCTGCCGGGTGCCATTCTGCGCACCCTTTCCGACGAAGAGATGGCGCAGTACCGGCGGCCGTTCGCCGAGCCTGGTGAAGGCCGGCGGCCGACGTTGACCTTCCCCCGGCAGATTCCCATCGATGGCGAGCCGGCCGATGTCGTCGAGATTGTGGCCGCGTCCGCGGACTGGTTGTCGAAGAGTTCCGTGCCTAAGCTTTTCTTCCGGGCCGAGCCCGGCGCGATCCTCGCCAATGACGAGGATCTGGCCTTCATCCGCAAGCTGCCGGCACTGACCGAGGGGGCGATCGCCGGGCGCCATTACGTCCAGGAAGACTCGCCCGACGAGATCGGCCGGGCTGTCGCCGACTGGATGAAGACATTGAGCTGACGGAGGCCCATGCGCCAACGGCGGCTTATGCGCTTGCCCCGCACCGGCCCGCGGCATTTCGCTGTCGAAAATTTTGCCATCCGGTTGTCGATTATCGGTGGGCCGGGCGACTACGAGGTAAGGCGGCAGACCGGCCGCCGGAAACCGAGGAGGAAAGCATGGCATCCACCACCGCAACAAACAGCAGCGCATTGAAACCCGCCGCCGAACTGGCGGCATATGGCCACAACTATCCCAATGAAAGCAGCGCCTATCGCCAGGCCCGCACCGCCTTGCTGGCCGAGGAGATCGAGTTGCGCCGCCATATTGAGCGCATCGCCGCCCAGCGCCGCGCCTTGCCGCTGGGCGGCGAGATCCCCGAGGACTACCTGTTCCAAGGCGAGACCGGTCCGGTGCGGTTCTCCGAGCTGTTCGGCCCGCACCAGACCCTCATCGTCTATAACTACATGTACGGTCCGCAGCGCGAGCGTCCCTGCCCCATGTGCACCTCGCTGCTCAGCGCCTGGGACGGCGAAGCGCCCGATATCGAACAGCGCGTCGCCCTTGCCATCGTCGCCAAATCGCCGATCGAGCGCCTGCTCGCCTTCAAGAAGGAACGCGGCTGGCGGCATCTGAAGCTCTATTCATCGGCCGGCACGACCTTCAATCGCGACTATTTCGCCGAGACGCCGGACAGCCCCGACGATCCGGCCTTGAACGTCTTCACCAAACGTAACGGCAAGATCCATCACTTCTGGGGCGAGGAAATGACCGGCCCCACCGCCGATCCCGGCCAGGACCCGCGCGGCGCCCCCGACCCGATGCCGATCTGGACCATCCTCGACATGACCCCGGAAGGCCGCGGCACCGACTGGTATCCGAAGCTGAGTTATAAATGAGCGGCGCGATGGCGCCGCGCCGCGCCCACGACTGCCCGTCGCCCTCACCCATGGACCCCGGCTCAAGGCCGGGGTGATAAGCGGTGGTGGTTGGCGTTGCGTGAAGTCATTGGCCGACGTCACCGGTCATCGCACAACGCAACCCACAAACCAGCTTGTCACCCTCGGCCTCGACCCGAGGGTCCATCGTGGCGACTGACGAATGCTGCCTGTTGCGTACCGCAAGCCTGTCTGTGGCCAGAGAGATGCGATGACGGGCAACATCGCGGCCGGGCATGACCATCCGGCGTCAAACGGTTGCCCTTCCGCCCGCGACCGGCCAAACTGTGGCAAATATCAACCGGATGAGATTGCGCGTGAAGACCATCGGCCTGATCGGCGGCATGAGCTGGGAAAGCTCCGCCGAATATTATCGCATCATCAACCAGGAAACACGCCACCGCCTGGGCGGCGTGCATTCGGCGCAGAGCCTGATCTATTCCGTCGATTTCGGCGAGATCGAGCGGCTGCAGCATGACGGCGCCTGGAGCGACCTCACCGCGCGGATGATCGAGGCGGCGCGGCGGCTGGAACGCGGCGGCGCTGACTTTTTCCTGCTCTGCACCAATACCATGCATCGCATGGCGGATGAGGTTACCGCTGCGATCGGCATCCCCTTCCTGCATATCGCCGATCCGACGGCCGCACGCATCAAGGCGGCCGGCCATAGGCGGATCGGCCTGCTCGGCACTGCCTTCACCATGGAGCAGGATTTCTACAAGGGACGCCTCGCCGACAAACATGGCCTCGATGTGCTGATCCCCGATGCCGAGGATCGCCGCGTGGTGCATGAGATCATCTACAAGGAACTGGTCGCCGGCCGCGTCGAAGCCGCCTCGCGCGAGGCCTATCGCCAGATCATCGCCCGCCTGGTCGACAAAGGCGCCGAGGCGATCATCCTCGGCTGCACCGAAATCATGCTGCTGGTCCGCCCCGAGGACAGCAGCGTTCCCCTCTTCGACACTACGGAGATACATGCGCTGGCGGCGGTGGAGATGGCGCTCGGTGGTTAGCTGCAGCTATTCCGGCAATCCCTCGCTCCCAACCGCTCGCGCACGACGCCAACCACCTCTCGCTTGTCATCCTTGGGCTTGACCCGGGGTCCATCGCGGCTGCGGAATGTCGCCGGAGACGCGGCGGCTTTCAACCTCATCGACCACCGCGCCCGGCTTCACCCATGGACCTCGGCTTAACGCTGGGGTGACAAACATGTTTGTGGCTGGCGCGGTGCGATCCGATGCGGCCGAGCTTCCCAGCCTCTCCGAATGCATACTTTGATATGCAATCACACAGCATCCGCATGACAAATACGCCTGCGCCACAGGCACTTCCTCGAAGATACCGGCATCGCAACTTCGCCGGCGCCGCATCGAGCCCTGCATCAGCCGCAGTCCTAATCCCGAACTTGTGCAGGTCCGGGCACCGGACCGGACTTGGCCGGGGCGGCGTCTTCGCGCTATGTGTCGTTATCCGTTGCCTGATCGAGGGAGCGTATGACCAAGCAGCCGCAGGTTCTTGTCGCCGGTGCCGGGCCCGTCGGGTTGACCATGGCGGCCGAATTGGCGCGCTATGGCATCGCGGTGCGCATCATCGACAAGGCCTTCGCGCCGAGCGATAAATCCAAAGCGCTGGTGGTCTGGTCGCGGACCCTGGAACTGCTCGACCGTGCCGGCTGCGCCGATCGCTTCGTGGCGGCGGGCATGCCGGCGGGCGGCGCCAATTTCTTCCACGGCGAGAAGCGTCTCGCCCGCATCACCTTCGAGGGCGTCGAGAGCCCCTTCCCCTATGGCCTGCTGATCCCGCAAAGCGAGACCGAGCGCCTGCTGATCGATCATCTCGCCAGCCTCGGCGTCACGGTGGAGCGCGGCGTCGAATTGAGCGCGATCCGGCCCGATGCGACCGGTGTCAGCGTCGGGCTGCATCATCCCGGCGGCCATGCCGAGACGCGGCGGGTCGATTGGCTGATCGGCTGCGACGGCGCCCATAGCGTGGTGCGCAAGGCGCTCGGCCTCAATTTCACCGGCGAGGCATTGCAGACCGACTGGATCCTCGCCGATCTTCATCTCGACGGCCTGCCGGTGCCGCAGAACGAGCTCGCCATCTACTTCCATGCCGAGGGCGTGCTCGCCACCTTTCCCTTCGGCAGGAACGGCCGCCATCGCATCATCGCCGATCTCGGCCGGGCGACAAGCACCCTGCCGCGCCCCGATCCGACCCTGGCGGAGATCCAGGCGGTGATCGACAAGCGCGCCGGTGCCGGCGTCACGGTGCGCGATCCGGTCTGGCTGTCGACCTTCCGCATCAACGAACGCAAGGTCGCCGATTACCGCAAGGGCCGCGTCTTCCTGGCCGGCGATGCCGCGCATATCCACAGCCCGGCCGGCGGCCAGGGCATGAATACCGGCATGCAGGATGCGGTCAACCTGGCCTGGAAACTGGCTTTGGTCTGCCGCCGCGAGGCCCGCGCCGATCCCCTGCTCGACAGCTATAGCGCGGAACGCAGCCTGGTCGGCGAGGAGGTGCTGCGCAATGCCGGCCGCCTCACCCGCCTGGCGCTGCTGCGCAATCCGCTGGCACGGCATCTGCGCAATTTTCTCATGTCGCTGGTGATGCGCCTGAAACCGGTGCGGCGCCGGCTGGCGCAGCGTCTGACCGAGCTCGATATCGCCTATCCCGACAGCCCGCTCAACGGCCATCGCTGCGTGCCGAACGGGTTGCCGGCGCCGGGCGAGCGCTTTCCCGTGGAAGCGCGCGCCGCGCAATCGGATGCAGCATCGCCGGATACAATATCGCCGGATGCGCCCACATCGAAACCGCGCTTCACCGTTGCCGGCAATATCGACGGCAGCGAGATGGAAAAGCTCGCCGCGCGCTTCGGCAGCCTGCTGCATCCCGCCGTGCAGCCGCTCCCCCGCAGCCTCGCCTCGGCCGGCGCCGCCGTCTGGCTGCTACGCCCGGACGGCTATATCGCCATCGCCGGCTGCGATGCCGAGACGATCGGCGCTTATCTGGAAAAGCTGCTGCCGTAGGTGTCGACGTTCACCCAAGTCATCACGCCCGCATCCCCCATGGACCCTCGCGCTTGATGTATGGCCCGGAGAGATGGTTGACGGTTGTTCGGAGACATGGTTGACGGTTTCATTGTGGTTGTTTGGGCGGATTATTCAAGTCGATGGTGGCGATTTTCTTGGTTGCGAAGAAGACGCCATAGCGGCCGTCTTTGCTGAGCGGCCGTAAGG
>SSEL01000025.1 GCA_008012315.1 Rhodospirillaceae bacterium | reverse complement strand
TCCAGATCGGCGCGGTCACGGTCAGCCCGGTGCGGTCAGATCCCCGATGCCCGGAACCGGACGACTAGCCGAGTCATCGGCAAGCACGTGAAATGTCATCAGCCACGCCGCCTTCTTCTCGCCCGGACGCTCCGGCGGGCGGCGTCGGCGCCCGCCACGACGACGCTAAACCAGCGCGTCAAGCTGATGCAAGTGATTTGCAAGGAAATTTATGGAACCTCGCCGAATCACGGGTCTCATTGCCGCCCCGGCCCGATGGCGTAGCGCCTTATTATGGCTTCGGCCGAGGCAGCGGGACGCTGCGATGGGGGTGAGCGTGGGATCGGATACGGCACCGCGCCTCCCCGGGGGACCGGCGATTCTGAAATCGGCTCGGACAACTCTCGCCGCGTGTGCCCTGCTGTCGGCGGCCAGCTCCCTGGCGGGCATGGCACCGCTGCTGGTGGTCGTAGAGGTGAGCAGACGAATCCTCGTCGGCGACACCGACATCTGGCCGATCATCATTGTGGCGGTCGTCGCTCTGGCGGTCAAACAGCTGGGTGTGTTCGCCGCCGGTGTGATGACACACCTGGCCGATATCCGAGTGTCGTTCCGAGTCCGCCGTGAACTCCTGGCCAAACTGAGCAAGCTACCGCTGCACTGGTTCAGTGATCGCAACTCCGGGATCGTCAAGAAGGCCGTAGAAGACGACGTCGCAGCGCTGCATCAGCTCGTCGCGCACTCGATTGTGGAGCTCAGCGCCGCAGCGGTACCGCCGCTGGTGGCGTTCGGCTATCTGTTCGTCCTGGACTGGCGGATGGCATGTGCCACCCTGCTCCCGGTGTTGGCCGGGCTGGTCGCGTACCGACGTGCGATGTCCAGCGCCGCAACCAAATATCCGGAGTTCATGGATTGGTTGGCGCGTCTCAACGGTGCAGCGGTCGAATTCGTGAACGGAATCGCCGTGGTCAAGGCGTTCGGCGCACCGGGTGTGGCGAGTCGCCGTTTTCAAGACGTGTGCCGCGCCTTCGCCCGCTTCTTCCTCGACTGGGCCAGGTCTACCAGCGTCGCAAGTGTGGCCGCCGAGATACTTCTGTCGCCCCCGAGCATTCTCTTCGTCGTCGCCGCCACCGGCGGGCTCCTCACCGCCAACGGTGATCTCCCCCTCGACGATTTCATCGCGTTCCTGGTTTTCGGCACCGTCATCACGTCGGGATGGATGACCGTGTTGATGTCGGTGCACCCCTTGGTCACCGCGCTGAAGGTCTACCGGGGCATCCGTGAATTGCTCGCCACGCCCGAGCTCCCGATACCGGACGAACCGGTCGAGGTGGATCCCACGACACCCGGACCGGTGGTACGAATGCACGGCGTCCGCGTCCGCTACGGCGATACGATCGCGCTCACCGGAATCGACCTTCGCCTCGATCGTGGGACCGTCACCGCGTTGGTCGGCCCATCGGGTTCGGGCAAGTCCACCCTGGCCAAACTGCTTCCCCGGTTTGACGATCCATGCGAAGGCTCGGTTGAGTTGTACGGAGTCGATTTGCGACGAATCGACCCGGCGGACCTGTATCGGCATGTCGCATTTGTCTTTCAGGACTCCAGGCTGCTGTCGGATATGAGCATCCGCGACAACATCCGTTTGAGCCGCCCCGATGCTGACGACGCTGCGGTGCGCGATGCCGCCGACAACGCCCAGATCCTGGCGCGGATCCAGAGATTGCCGCGAGGACTCGATTCCGTGCCAGGCCAGGACGCGGCGCTCTCAGCGGGCGAACGACAGCGCATCTGCATCGCCCGGGCGATCCTCGCTGACCGCCCAATCCTAGTTCTCGACGAAGCCACCGCCAGTGCCGACCCGGAAAACGAAGCCCGCATCCAGGCGGCACTCAGCCACGTCGCGCGGGACCGGACCGTGTTGGTGATCGCCCACCGGCTCAACACGGTACGAAACGCCGACGCCATCGTCGTACTGGACGGCGGCCGGGTCGCCGAACGCGGGACGCATGTCGAGCTGCTGGCCAACAACGGACTGTACGCACGGCTGTGGCGGCACGAACGCGACACCGAACGCGGTGTCTCCGAACAGCTGGAGGCTGGGCGGTGACCACCATCATCGGCTACCTGTTCGAGCTGCTCGACGGCCGCGGACGACGCCACCTGCGCACTATGCTGGCCCTTCAGGTTGCGCAAGGAGTGCTGCAGGGCCTGGGATTTCTGTTCATCGTGCCGCTCATCGGCGCTCTTGTCGAACGCCCCACGCCTGCAGGCCGACTGTGGTTTCCGATCATTGCGATCGCGGTGACGGTGGGGGTGCATCACGGTTTGCTGGCGTGGAGCACGTCACTGGGTTATCTGGTCGGGAACCGAAGTGCTGACCGGATTTCACCTGCGGATAGGGAATCATCTGGCCACGTTGCCCATCGGCTGGTTCGGCGCCGACCGCACCGGACCCGTTGGACGCCTGGTCGCCAAAGACGCCACCGACGTCGCCGACTTTCCGGCGCATCTGCTTCGGCACCTGATCGTCGGTGTGACCACGCCGACCACTTTGATAATCGGCAGTTATCTGAGCGACTGGCGTATCGGGATCGCCTTGACCCTGGGCGCCTCAGCGTGCCTGATGTCGTTGCGGTTGTACATGCTCGTCGTGCACCGCAACGATGCTCAATACGAACACGACATCGGCGCAACCGCATCGCGCATCGTCGAGTACGCCCGGCTGCAACCGACGCTGCGGGCCTACGGTGTACTCACCCACCAGGAGCTGGGCACACTCGAAGCGTCGCTTCACCGCCAGCAGCACTCACAGTCCCGGCTCACCGTCCGTGGCGCATGGGGCCTGATCGGGTGTTTCGGCACCATGCAACTGGTCGTCACCGCCATCATCGCGTTCACCGTCGCCTTGACGCTGCACGGCGACATGGCGCCGGCGACGATGATCGGCCTGCTGATCATCACCCTGCGGATGGTCGATCCGCTCTCCCAGTTCGGTGACCTCGCCGGCCACGTCCAGGTCACCGCCGACGCGATCCGCCGGGTGCGTGAGCTGCTGGCGACCCCGCCCCTGCCGGAGCCGCATCGCGATGTGGCAGCAGCGGGCGCCGACATCGAATTGCGTGGTGTGTATTTCGGTTACCACGACGGCGCCACGGTCATCAATGGTGTCGACGCCATCCTTCCCAATGGCAGCCTGACCGCGATCGTCGGCCCGTCGGGTGCCGGTAAGACCACGCTGCTGCGGCTGATCGCCCGCTTCTTCGACGTCGATGCCGGCAGCATCCTGCTCGGCGGTCGCGACGTGCGCGAACTCGGCACCGACACGGTCGCACACCAGACCGCACAAGTGTTCGAAGACGCCTACCTCTTCGACGGCACCATCGCCGACAACCTACGGATGGCCGATCCCGACGCGTCGGAAACACAACTGTGCCGGGTCGCCGCCATCGCGCGTCTCGACGAAGTGATCGAGCGGCTCCCGAACGGCTGGGACAGCCGCGTCGGCGAGGGCGGTTCGGCGCTTTCCGGCGGCGAGCGCCAGCGGGTCGCCATCGCCCGGGCACTGCTCAAGAATGCGCCCGTCGTGCTGCTGGACGAAGCCACGGCCGCGCTCGACGCCGCCAACGAGGCCGCCGTGACCGCCGCCATTCGCGAATTAGCTCGCGATCACACTGTTATCGTTGTCGCACATCAGCTTTCGACGATACGAGCTGCCGACCAAATCCTCGTTCTCGATAACGGCCGGATCACCGCACGCGGACCCCACGACGTGCTCATCACTGCGGGTGGAACCTATACCCGATTCTGGGAGGAACGACTGCGCGCCCGCGGATGGCAACTTCGCCAGACTCCCGCCGCTACCGCTGGATCGACCTGAGGCGTTCACCGTGAAGCGGCTGTGCAAGAACACATCGGCGGCCATCACGACTGCGGCGGCCAGACACAGCACACGCGCGCAGATCGGGCCATAACGGGTGACGACACGCACGAGGCCACGTTGGACACGCCGGGCCGTTACCGTTCGTCTGGTCGCCAAACAGAGCACGAACAAGGGCGGCAGCAGCTCGATGACGCAGTACGCGACCACGATCAGCGGCCAGGTCGCCAGTCGGGGACGGTAGGCACTGAGCATGACCAGCGCCGCCAGATACATCACGTCGGTTGCCGCCTGGCCGAAGCCCAGCGTCGCCCCGGCACACGCGAGCAGCCATGGGCGTCGCCGCATGCCCGCGAATCGAAGCGATACCTTTCGGGCCGAAACCGGGTAGCAGGCCAAACACACCAGAACCACCGCAAGGACCAACTCGCCGCGGTAGCGCATAGCCGGGGACAGTTCGACGGCGGTCAGCTCGGTCACGAAAGTGACCCCCAGGACCACAGCGATGCCGACGGCCACGGTCGCCGCGAACAGACCGGCGATGAAACTCAACCCGCCGGGCAGCGGCGAGCGGCGGTGCAGCCGACTGTCATAGACAACCGCCGAAGTGAGCCCGAGGTTGAGTACATTCAGTGATTCGACGAGCGCGAACCCCGACAGCGTCATCATCAGCGATAGCATCGGCGTACCGGGATGCTAACAGGCCCTGGCGTTCGACGTCGCCAATCGGCCAATGCCACCCAGGCGCCCACCCAGAAGGGGGATTGCCGGGCAGGCCGGTTCGGGGATCGTTACCGCCATGTTTTCCGAACAGTCCACGCTGGTGCAATTTCTGATCCGAGAGCGCCGGCGCCATCCCGGCGCTTCCGGGGATCTCAACGGCCTGATCCTGAATGTGGCACTGGCTTGCAAGCAGATCGCGCACCGGGTGGCAGCCGGTGCGTTGGGTGGTGTCCTGGGCTCGGCCGATTGCACGAATGTGCAGGGCGAGGTGCAACAGAAACTGGATCTGCTGGCCAACACCGACTTCCTGCACACCACCGAGTGGGGCGGTCAGGTCGCCGGCATGGTCTCCGAGGAACTCACGGATCCCTATCAGGTGCCGGCACAGCATCCCAAGGGAAAGTACCTGCTGGCATTCGATCCGCTGGACGGCTCGTCGAACATCGACGTCAACGTGTCGGTCGGCAGCATTTTTTCGATCCTGTTGGCGCCCACCCCCGGCACGGATGCCACCCACGACGATTTTCTGCAACCCGGCACCAGTCAGGTGTGCGCCGGATATGCGATCTATGGCCCGTCGACAATCCTGGTCCTCTCCGTCGGGACCGGAGTCCACGCGTTCACCCTGGATCCGAGCCTTGGCGAGTTCATCCTGACCCGGGAAGCCATCCAGATCCCGCCCACCACCCGGGAATTCGCGATAAACGCGTCGAACCAGCGGTTCTGGGAGCCAGCCGTACAACGCTATGTGCATGAATGCCAGGCCGGCCAGTCGGGGCCTCGTCACAAAGATTTCAACATGCGCTGGGTGGCGTCACTGGTGGCCGAGACCCATCGGATCCTCACCCGCGGCGGGGTTTTCCTCTACCCTCAGGACTCCCGGGACCCGGCCAAGCCCGGAAAGCTGCGGCTGTTGTACGAAGCCAACCCGATGGCGTTTCTGATCGAACAGGCAGGTGGCGCCGCCAGTACCGGACGTAGCCGGATACTCGAGGTCGCCCCGACGGATGTGCACCAGCGCATCCCGTTCATCTTCGGTGCCCGCGAGGAAGTGGAGCGTATCGAGAGCTACCACCAGG
>SSEL01000011.1 GCA_008012315.1 Rhodospirillaceae bacterium | reverse complement strand
GCCGAGCTATGCATTCCGGGGGCAAAAAAGGGCGGTGTGAGCAGTTGTCAGCAGTTGTCAGCACCCCTGACCCCATTGTAACACCTAGCCCAATCCATGCTGGCCGATCGGCCAGCATGGATTGGGCTAGGTGTTACAATGGGGTCAGGGGTGCTGACAACTGCTGACAACTGCTCACACCGCCCTTTTTTGCCCCCGGAATGCATAGCTCGGCATGGCCGCTACCGACATACGGCACCGATATTTGGCGCGCTGCCACTTTTCGAGCCGGCGCCGCCAGTGCTAGGTTCCCGCCATGCAGACCTCAGGCGATACCCTCGATCCCCTCGCCCTCCTCAAGCTCTATATCGAGTGGGGAGCCGATGAGGCTTTGGAAGAGACGCCGCAAAGCCGCCTCGGGGCGACCCTGGCGACACTGGAGACGACTGCCCGCACGGCGCGGCCGGACCCGGCACCGCCGCGGGCCAATCCGGCCGCCTCCCGGAACGGCACGATTTCGGGCGAGACCCCATCGACTGCCCACCCCGCCAGAGCGGCATCACCTCGGGACTCACATAATATATTAGTGCCGAACGGCGAACCTGCAGCGGTCGTCAGCGCCCGGGAAGCTGCCAAGGCCGCCCCGGATTTGGCCGCCTTGCAGCAGGCTTTGCGGGACTTCGATGGCTGTGCCTTGAAGAAGACCGCCACCAACTTGGTCTTCGCCGATGGGAATCCATCCGCCTCGGTCATGCTGGTCGGTGAGGCGCCGGGGGCGGATGAAGACCGCCAGGGAAAACCGTTCGTGGGCGTCTCCGGCCAATTGCTCGACCGCATGATGGGCGCCATCGGGCTCGACCGCAGCACATTCTATATAACCAATGTCTGTTTCTGGCGGCCGCCCGGCAACCGCAAGCCCACCGAAGCGGAATTGGCCGCCTTGATGCCGTTCGTGATCAGGCATATCGAATTGGTCAAACCCAAGGTCTTGGTGCTGATCGGCGGTTCCTCCGCCCAGGGCCTGCTGGGCACCAATGATGGCATCACCCGCTTGCGGGGCCGCTGGTTCGAGTTCCAGGCTCCGGGATTGGCGGCACCCATCCCGGTGCTGCCGCTGTTCCATCCCGCCTATCTGCTGCGCCAACCCGGTCTGAAACGGGAAGCCTGGCGCGATCTGTTGAAGCTGAAAACCCGGCTCGCCACGCTTGGCTGATTGAAATCCTTTAGGCGAGTTTCAATCCTCTAGGACCAACTTAAAATTCCTATGACTCGGGTCGCATTAACCATGCCAATCCGGTCCTTCACGTTATAGTTAAGCGGCTCGCCACGAATATTTTATCGCTTTTCTACTATATATAGTAGATCGTCTCGCAGCATACCCCATATCTGTAGATCACATTGGCTTGAAATGCTGGACTCCCCCGGCACGATCCTCTAAGTCTGGCGTTGGAAACGCACGTAGAGATTTTCTTTCAACCGTGTCCTGGCCGGGCTGGGACACAAATCAAGGGGACGACACCTTGATGAGCAAACATTGGCGACACGGCATGCCGGCCTCGCTGGCAATGACCGCGCTCACCGTGGTGCTGCTGAGTGCCGCCGCCCTGCCGAGCCGAGCTTGGTCACAAGACAGCTCGGCAACCGCACGCGCTGCCAGCGCAGCGAGCAAGACCAGCAACGATCGTGGCGACCGGGCGCCGGACGAGACGGCTGCCCTGCCTGACGCAACGAACAATATCGATATCAGCGGGCCGCAGCTACCGCATCCATTGGACGCGATCAATGCCGACCGCTACCGGGAGATTTTCCGCGCCCAGGCCCGTGGCAATTACACCGCCGCCGATAATGTGGTGAGTGAGCTGACGGATCAGTCGCTCATGGGCAATGTGCTCGCCAACCGCTATCTGTCGCGGGACTATAAGAGCAGCGCCAAGGAACTTTCCGACTGGCTGAAGCACTACAGTTCCCTACCCGATGCGCCGGCTGTCTATGCCCTGGCACAGCGGAAAGGTGCGATCAAACTGACGAAGCCGATCGCTTCCACGGTTGTCCGCATGGGATCGCCGGATGAAAGCGTCGTCGATACCAATGCCAATTGGCAGGCTGGGCTGGCGGCTTGGCGCAACCGTGACTACAGGACCGCCGCGGCGCGCTTTGCCGATGCCTATGAGAAGGGTGAGGATCCCTGGAACAAGTCGGCTGCGGCTTACTGGGTCGGCCGGTCCTATCTGCGCGCCAAGCAGCCGGCTAAGGTCAGCGCCTGGCTGGTGAAGGCCGCCAAGCAACCACGCACCTTCTATGGCCAGCTTGCGATTCGCGCGCTCGGCGCCGAAAACACCTTCGACTGGCGCAGTCCGTCCTTCAATGACCGCTATGCCCGCGCCGTCCTGGCGACGCGCGGTGGCAAGCGAGCCCTTGCTCTTCTGCAGGTCGGCCAGGTGAATCAGGCCGAAAAGGAATTGCTGGTCCTGCAGCAGAATGCGGATGATACGCTCGCGGAAGCGCTGCTGTCGCTCTCGCAGGCTGCGCGGATGCCGTCGCTTGCCCTGCGGATCGGCGCGAATACGCGCATGAAGGAAGGCAAGATCATTTCGGCCGCTTTGTATCCGCTGCCGTCCTGGCGGCCGAGCGACGGCTTTGATGTCGACCGCGCCCTGCTTTACGCGATCATGCGTCAGGAATCCGGCTTCAATCCGGATGCGGTGAATTCGAGCTCCGGCGCCGCCGGCTTGATGCAGCTCATGCCGTCCACGGCGAAACTCGTCGCCGGCAGCAGGGCCGCCAATATCAAAGACCCGATCGTGTCGATGGAAATCGGCCAGCGATATATCAATCAGCTGACGGCTGACGACAATGTCGGCAACAATCTGCTGAAGATGGTGATCGCTTACAATGCCGGCCCCGGCAATCTGGCGAAGTGGTTCAAAGCCACCAATGCCGAGAAGGATCCCCTGCTGTTCGTTGAAACCTTGCCGTCCAGCGAAAGCCGGCTGTTCGTCGAACGGGTCGTGGCCGCCTATTGGATTTATCGCCAGCGGCTCGGCCAGGATGCGACCTCGATCGATGCGATCGCCAGCGGCGAATGGCCGAAATACCATCGCCAGGACGTCGCCAAGGCGATGCCCGACAAACGGAAACAGTCGATTAATTAGACGCGATGGTTTCAAGTCGAAGCATGTTTGCTTCATCTTGAAAGCTGAATTCGACTCTTCGCCAGTTGACGGCGGCCCACCATCCGCGAGATGGTGGGGCATGCCGAAGATCGACGAAAGCAGGCCGTTCCTGGCCGTCAATATCGCCATTCTCACCGTCTCCGACACGCGCCAGGCAAGCGACGACCGGTCCGGCCAGGCCTTGGCCGAGATGATCGCGCGCGACGGGCATAACGTTGCCGCGCGCCAGATCGTCAAGGACGATATCGGGGCCATCGCCGACCAGTTGCGCCGCTGGATTGCCGATCCCGCCATCGACGTGGTGATCTCGACCGGCGGCACCGGCGTCACCGGCCGCGACGTCACGCCGGAAGCTTTCGAAACGGTGATCGAAAAACGCATCGACGGTTTCGGCGAATTGTTCCGTTGGCTGTCTTTCCAGAAAGTCGGGACATCGACCATCCAGTCCCGCGCCTTGGGCGGTGTGGCCGGCGGGACCTATCTCTTTGCCCTGCCGGGATCGCCCAGCGCATGCCGCGACGGCTGGGACGATATCTTGAAATGGCAGCTCGACAATCGCTTCCGGCCTTGCAACCTGGTTGAACTGATGCCGCGTCTGCAGGAGCATCTGCGGCAGCAATGAGACGGTCGGATACATGATGACGAAGGGTATTGGCGGTTCATCGGCGGCGATCGAGCTTGCGGGCATCGTTCCCTGGCCCGATCGCGCCGCGCCTATCTCAGCAAGCGAACGCCAGATGCGCCTCGACCAGGCGCGGCATTTGACGGCAGCGATGGGCGCCGATGCCTTGCTCGTCAATGCCGGCACCAGTCTCGACTATTTCGCTGGCATCAGCTGGGGAGCGAGCGAGCGGCTGGTCGCCCTGGTGCTGCCGCGTGACGGCAACCCCATCATCGTCTGCCCGGCTTTCGAACAGGGATCGCTGGAAGCCGAGCTGCGCATCACGGCCGACCTGCGCCTATGGGAAGAAGATGTGGATCCTTATGCGCTCGTGGTCGATGTCTTGCGGCAAATCGGCGGCACGACCCTTGCGCTTGATCCAGCCGCGAGCTTCGCCATTCATACCGGCCTCAAGCAGACCGGCGCCAATATCGATATCCGCGACGCCACCAGCGTCATCGATGGTTGCCGTTCCTGCAAATCACCGGCCGAATTGGCGCTGATGCAGCAGGCCAAATCGATGACGCTGGACGTGCATCGGCGCGTCGCCCGCATTCTGGCATCTGGGATAACGACAACCGAGGTCAAGCGTTTCATCGACCAGGCCCATCGGGCGATCGGCGCCGATAACGGATCGACCTTCTGCATCGTGCAATTCGGCCGCGCGACCGCTTATCCCCATGGCCTGCCCGGCGAGCAGCGCCTGCAGGAAGGCGATATGGTGCTGATCGATACCGGCTGCCGGGTGCAGGGCTATCATTCCGACATCACACGCAGCTATGTCTTCGGCGCGCCCAGCGCCGAGCAGCGGCAGATCTGGGCCCTGGAGCAGGAAGCCCAGCAGGCGGCATTCGATGCCGTGAAGCCGGGTGCTCCCTGCCATGTGGCCGACGATGCCGCGCGCGCGGTCCTCGCCAAAGCCGGCCTCGGTCCGGATTACAGGCTGCCCGGCCTGCCGCACCGGACCGGTCACGGCATCGGTCTTGCCATCCACGAGGCGCCGTATCTGGTGCGCGGCAACCGAACGCCGCTGGCCCCCGGCATGTGCTTTTCCAACGAGCCGATGATCGTCATTCCCGATCGGTTCGGCATTCGCCTGGAAGACCATTTCCATGTCACCGAGACCGGCGCCGCCTGGTTCACCCAGCCCTCGCCCAGCATCGACGCTCCCTTCGGCTGAAAAGGGCACCACTTCATTTTTGTTCTTTATTTGTTCTCATGATAATGCCAAGATTTCGGCATCATGAGTGCTGCACGACAATCCAAGCCCGGTTTCGATTTCGGCGATCCGACACCGGCGCCCGAGACCACCCTGCCGGCCCAGGCGCGCAAAGGCCGGGGCGCGGTCAGCAACCGGCCGGGACGCTATGAACCGGGCGACCGACCGGCCGAGGATGACGGCTGGCCGCGCGCCGAGGAAGAAGAAGGCCTGCCGCCGCTGCGCACCGTCGTCGGCCTGGATACCAGCAAGTCGATCATCAGCCGCAACGATTCTCCCGACATTCCCTTCGACCAGTCGATCAATCCCTATCGGGGTTGCGAACATGGCTGCATCTACTGCTTCGCCCGGCCGACCCATGCCTATCTCGGCCATTCGCCCGGACTGGATTTCGAGACCAGGCTCTATCACAAGCCCAATGCGGCTAAATTGCTGGAGAAGGAATTACGGCGGCCGAGCTATCGCCCATCGTTGATCGCGCTTGGCGCCAATACCGATCCCTATCAGCCGATCGAACGCCGCTACCGCCTGACCCGCAGCATTCTGCAGGTGCTGTCCGACTTCAATCACCCTGTTGGCATCACCACGAAATCCGCCAATGTGCTGCGCGACATCGACCTGCTGACCAATATGGCGCGGCGCCGACTGGTGCATGTGGCCATGTCGGTCACCAGCCTGAATGCGGATATCGCGCGCCAGCTCGAGCCCCGCGCCAGCGCTCCCCACCGCCGGCTTGCCGCGATCAAGCAGCTGGCCGCCGCCGGCATTCCGGTCAGCGTCTCCGTCGCGCCGATCATCCCCGCTTTGACCGATTACGAGATCGAGGCGATCATCGAAGCGGCCGTCAAGAACGGCGCGCGCGGCGTCAACTGGACGCTGTTGCGGCTGCCCCTGGAAATCAAGGATCTCTTCGAGGAATGGCTGGCGGCTCATGTGCCGGACCGGGCCGATCACGTGCTGAACCTGGTCAGGGATTGCCATGGCGGGCAGATTTATTCGAGCCAATGGGGCAGCCGCATGAAAGGCTCCGGCCCCTATGCCGAGATGATCCGGCAACGGGTCGAACAGGCCGCCAAGCGCCATGGCATCGGCGCCCGCGACTGGCGGCTCGACCTGTCGCGCTTTGCCGTGCCACGGGCGGCATCGGCGCAGCCGGATCTCTTTTCCATGATGCCGGAACCGGAGAACCGGTAGGCGTTCAGGGCCGGCTGGCTCCGCTGCGGCATATTGAGGCTGTTGCAGGATGGGACGAAATCAGGCAAGGCTGGGACGTCAAAGACATCTCCTCATATCGCCGAGTGCCCATGTCCAGCCGATTCCGCCTCCTTGCCGCAGTCGTCCTGCTGATCACCGGATCGGCATCGGCCGATGCCGCCTCGAAGATTGCCGATGCCGCCTTCAAGCAGGGTGCTGAGGATGGCGCCGCCTGCCTGCCGCAGGATTCGAAAAGCGGCTTGAAGGTCTTCGAGCAATGCATCGACAAGCATATAAAGAAGCCGGCGGGCGATAAATCGACATTGGACAGCTATCTCCTTGGGGTGCAGGCGCAATCCTGGGCCATGATCAATCTGCAATCGCTGAAAGCCTGGGATGCCGGGTCCGGGGGCAGTGCCGACCAGCAGGCCGAGGCGAAAAAGGCCGCGAATGTTCTGCAGGACGTCGCGCACGGCCATTTCCTCGAAATGCGGAAATTGCAAAAGAAAGTGTCGGCTACCGACCCCGACATCTCGCAAGAGCTCGGCCTGCCCTATGAGGCACTGCAGGCGCATTTCCAGTTCTATGAGAATTGGAAATAACCCCGTTCCCATATCAAGCCCGAAAGGCGTTGCAGCACCCGCGTGGGCCGTGGCGATCGCCGCGAGCCCCCAGAGACGGGAAGACTTCTTGTAAAGCGACGGGCCCGCAAAGAGGCTCAGGCTTTGGGATCGTTCGCATTGGGATAGAAAAGCTGCTGGCCGTCGACCTTGTAGCCGGCGATCGCCGCTTGTCCCTCTGGCGAAATGAGCCAATCAATGAAACGCTGGCCAGCTTCCTTTTTCACCGTGGGATTCTTTGCCGGATTTACGAGCATCACGCCGTATTGGTTGAACAGCCGCTTGTCACCCTCGACGAGAACAGCAAGATCGCCGCGATTCTTGAACGCAAGCCATGTGCCGCGATCGGAAAGCACATAGGCATTCGACGCCGAAGCCATGTTCAGCGCGGCACCCATGCCCTGACCGATTTCCTTGTACCAAGGGCCATGGTCTTTCGCGATATCCACGCCCGCCTGCTGCCAAAGCTTCAGTTCGGCGATGTGGGTGCCGGAACGATCACCGCGAGAAACGAATGGCGCAGCCTTGGCCTTGATGGTTTGCAGAGCCGTGGTAACGTCCTTGCCCTTGATGCCTGCCGGATCGTCTTTCGGACCGATGATCACAAAGTCGTTGTACATGACAGGATAGCGCTTCACGCCGAAGCCTTCCGCGAGGAATTTCTCTTCGGCTGATTTGGCGTGGACGAACACCACATCGGCATCGCCGCGCCGGGCGGTGTCGAGCGCCTGACCGGTACCCTGTGCCAGCACCTTCACTTCAACGCCCGTCTTCTGCTTGACGATCGGCAACAGGTAGTCGAACAGGCCGGAATCCTGGGTCGACGTCGTCGATGCGACGACGATCGAATTATCCTGTGCCCAGGCCTGGGAGCCCAGCGCGACAAGCACAATGACTGCCAAGGTGCGAATTGGGTTGAACCAGCGCTTCATGTTTGCGGCCTTCCTTGTGATCGCCTGAGATTCCAACGGCCCGTCAGGGCGTGCCCTAAGATAAAACTCGTCGCACTCACGGTCATCGATAGAATCACCAGAATGATGCCCAGGGCAAGCGCGAAGCTCAACTCCCCCTTGCTCGTCTCTAGCGCGATGGCCGTCGTCATCGTGCGTGTATAGTCCTTCACATTGCCGCCGACGATGATGATGGCGCCCACCTCGCTAATCGCACGGCCGAAGGCAGCGAGAAAGGCAGTCAGCATCCCATCGCGCGCGATACACATCAGCGACAACGCGGCACGCGGGCGCGAGGCGCCATCGACGAGGAAGGCATCACCGTAATTGCCCCATGCGTCCGCCATCATCCGGTGAACGAGGGCAATGACGATCGGCATGCAGAGAATTGTCTGGGCGATGACCATGGCCATCGGCGTGAACAGAATACCGAGCGACCCCAGTGGTCCAGACCGTGACAGGAGGAGGTAAATGGCGAGGCCGACAACGACGGGCGGTAATCCGAGCAATGCGTTGACGATAACGATCAACGCCCCCCTTCCGCGGATATGGCAAATGGCCAAGGCTGTGCCGAGAGGGACGCCGATCGTAAAGGCAAACAAGCTCGCCGTTAGGCTGACGCCAAGCGAAACAAAAACGATCTCGCGCAGTTCAGCATCAAGATGGACGATAAGGCTGGCGGCCTTCTCAAGTGCGTCGATAAAGTCGTTCATTGCGGCTTATTAACGCATATCCAGGCGAACGCCCAAATTACAATGTTCCGCAACGATATCGTAATCCGGTCCGGACGGGCCACCAGATTCTTCGGAGCCTTTTGGCGGCCTGATGGCATTGCAGCACTTACAAAGGCGCGACGCCTGTGCCGGGGTCGAGGGTGATCGACTGTCGTTCGCGCCGACGGCCATTGGGCGGAGGTCAGGGACGTCGCGGTACAGTCATCTTGCGGGCGTCGGGAATCGGGTATCATTCAGCAATCGCTTCAAGCGTCGCATCCGGCATTTCCGCAGAAAGCTCCAGGTCGATAAGATATTGAGCTACCGGTGCATATGATTTGCGATGATGCGCGGTCGTTCCGTGCAGCCCGATGGCGGTTAGATGATGTCTTGTTCCATAGCCAGCATTGCGCTCCCAAGCATAAGCAGGATATTTAATGCCTAATTTCGCCATGAGGCCGTCTCGAAAGGTCTTGGCGACGATGGATGCAGCGGCGATTTGCGGAACCTTGGCGTCGCCCTTCACGATCGCAGAACAATTGTGAGGCAATCCCGGTGGTATATCCACGCCGTCAATCATCACCGGGGATTCGATCTGCAATTTCATAATGGCACGCCGCATCGCGTCCAAAGTTGCATTACGAATATTGCGGACATCAATTATCGAGACTGAGTTCGCTGCGACCGTTACCCTCGAGGTCTCCCGTATCCAAGCAGTCAGTTCCCGACGCTTTTCGGCAGTTAGATTTTTGCTGTCATCAAGCTCACGTAAAAGCTTCCTTGGCATCGTCTCGGGCTCGAACCAAACGGCAGCAACGACGACAGGCCCTGATAACGCACCTCTCCCAACTTCGTCACACCCTATCACCACCGGGTATTTGGAACGATCTCGAGCAGTGAAAGGCATTACCGGTCGGCTCCCCTAGTCAGCCTCGCAAGCGCCTGGCCGAAGCCAGGCGGCGCAATTTCCAAGCCATCTCTATAGAGCAGTGCTCCAGATTTCTCATCAATGAGCAATGTATATCAGGAAGGTCGTTCTGAAACTGCCGCAGCGCGTCTTTTTCTTTCTGTGCGAGGCCGTTCCAAAGGCGCGCATGTCAAACCGCTGGCTACTTGCTAATGGTACACTGGACGCACTTGGAGTTTTCTCCCTGGCGAGACCGGTTGCTGCTTATGCGGTGGCTCCGCGATCTATCGCAAAAGTAGTGTGCGACAAGATCATGTGCGATCTTGCATTGGAGCACACCGTATATGGGTGGAAGACCAATGCGGACTATGGCATGCCGGCACATCTGGCCGGGATCGAACGCCATGGCGTCTTTGTGCATCACCGGCAATCGTTTAGACCAATATCTCAGACTCTTAGCATAAGAGACTGACTCTTCACACTTTTTGGGCTTGACTTAGCGAGTCGCCTGACTCAGGATCGGGCGCATGAAAACGAAGCCGACCAAATCCGATCTCAAGACCCTGCCGCTGGACAGCATCCTGCGCGGCGATTGCATCGCCGCCATGAATGCGCTCCCAGAGCGGTCGATCGACATGATCTTTGCCGATCCGCCCTACAACCTGCAACTCGAGGGAGAGTTGCATCGACCGAACAATACCAAGGTCGATGCGGTGGATGACGACTGGGACAAGTTCGCCGATTTCGCGACCTATGACGGCTTCACTGAGGCCTGGCTGAAGGCGGCGCGCCGCATCCTGAAGGATGACGGCACCATCTGGGTGATCGGCTCCTACCACAACATCTTCCGGGTCGGCGCCAAGCTGCAGGATCTCGGCTATTGGATGCTGAACGACGTGGTCTGGCGCAAGACCAATCCGATGCCGAATTTCCGCGGCCGCCGCTTCACCAATGCCCATGAGACGATGATCTGGTGCTCGAAATCGAAAGACAGCCGGCATCAGTTCAACTACGAGTCAATGAAGGCGCTGAACGACGACCTGCAGATGCGCAGCGACTGGCTGCTGCCGATCTGCACCGGCAATGAGCGCATCAAGGACGAAAAGGGCAATAAAGGCCATCCGACCCAGAAGCCGGAAGCCTTGCTGCATCGGATCATCATGGCCTCGACCAAGCCGGGCGACGTGGTCCTCGATCCCTTCTTCGGCAGCGGCACCACCGGTGCCGTCGCCAAGCGGCTCGGCCGGCGCTGGATCGGTCTGGAGCGCGACGAGGCCTATATCGGTCTTGCCAAGAAGCGCATTGCCGCCGTGCAGCCAGTCACCGATCCCAGCCTGCTGCACACGCCCTCGAAGCGCGAGGAGCCTCGCATTCCCTTCGGTTGGCTGATCGAGCGCGGCCTTCTGCCGCCGGGTGAAGTACTGCACAGCCTGAATGGCCGCTGGACCGCCAAGGTCCGCGCCGACGGCACGCTGATCTCCGCCGATCATCGCGGCTCGATCCATCAGGTGGGTGCCGCCGTCCAGGGCGCGCCAGCCTGTAATGGCTGGCAATTCTGGTGCATCCAGCGCGAAGGCCAGTTGGTGCCGATCGATTATCTGCGCCAGCAGCTTCGCGCCGAATTGCACTGAAGACGGCGTTTCGATTTTAAAGTTAGGTGCCTGAACTGCCCGGCTGACCGCAAGGTCGGTCGGGCATCTTTTTATTCGCCGTCACCGACCCTATACACCGAGACCACAAGTGGATGGCAAGCACCGGTCATTCCGGTTCTACCTTGCCATGCCGGATTGTCGAAAGATGCCGCAGATAGGAGAAAGCATCCAACGATGTTCATCGGCATTCACTGGCAGGCTTTTCTGATCGCGACGATCGTGCCGGCGACCATGCCCGGTCCCGGCATGCTTTACGTTCTTGCCCGCACGCTGCAGGCCGGGAGCCGTGACGGCCTGCTCTCTTCGCTGGGAACCGGTCTGGGCGGCTTTGTGCATGTCATCGCCGCCGCCTTCGGACTCTCCGTCGTTCTTGCGAGCTCGGCCACCGCCTTCACGGCATTGAAGTGGATCGGCGCCGGCTATCTGATCTTCCTCGGCATCCGCAACCTGATGCAGACACGGCGGGATGGCCGCGCCATGCCGGACACGCCGGCCACAGATCCCTTGCGGCAACGGAATGCCCTGCGCGCCTTGCGGGACGGCTTCCTGGCGGAAGTACTCAATCCCAAGACAGCCTTGTTCTTCCTTGCCTTGCTGCCGCAATTCGTTGTGCTGGAGGCAGCGCCGCTGGCGCCGCGACTGGTTCTTCTCGGCACCATTTCCGTTACGCTCAATACCATGGCGGATCTTGTCATCGTCATTGCGGCAGCACCGCTTGGCCGTTATCTGCGACGTCATCTGGGATTTCAGCGGCGCCTATCGCAAGCTTCCGGCCTGACGATGATCGGGCTCGGCCTCTTCCTGGCGACTGCCCGGAAAAGCAGCTAGCCGATGGGCTGACCCGACCTCAGGGCTTCATCGCAAGATCGACCACCTTGCGCATGACGGTTGGCAAGGCATAGTCGGACAGCCGATCCGGCAAAACCCAGATGAGATCGGCGGCCGGCGATTTGCGGAGCAGCACGCGCTGCACACCAAGCCGCAATTCGAAATGGGTGAAAACATGGCGCACCTGCCCCTCCAGCATCTGCCATTTCCCCACGGTAGGCAGTTGCGCCAGCACCTCTTCTGCCGACCAGGTTTCGATTCGCCAATCGGTCGAGGGAATTTCCATCATGCCACCGAGCAGTCCTTTTTCCGGCCGGCGACGCAGTGCAATTTCGCCTTTCTCATTGACCATCCAAAAGGCCACGCCATGGCGGACCGGCCTGATCGCTTTGGGCGCCTTGCGCGGATAGGTTTCGGCATCGCCCGCAGCAAAAGCGGCGCAGGCCGAACGCCAGGGACAGAGAACGCATTTCGGCCGGGTCGGCGTGCAGATCGTTGCGCCGAGATCCATCACCGCCTGGGCATAGTCGCCGGGCCGATGCTGCGGCGTCAGCTCGGCCGCCAGCGCCCGCAATTCCTCCTTGGCCTTGGGCAGTGCTGCCTGCACCCGATGCAGCCGGCTGATTACCCGTTCGACGTTACCGTCAAGGATCGTTGCCGGTCGATCAAAGGCGATGGCGGCAATCGCCGCTGCGGTATAGGGGCCGATTCCCGGCAGTTCCAGCAATTCGGCTTCTGTCGCGGGAAAGCGCCCAAGCGCCGCGACAGCCTGGGCGCAGCGATGGAGATTGCGCGCCCGGGCATAGTAGCCAAGCCCGGCCCAGGCGGTGAGCACCTGGTCCAGATCGGCCGCCGCTAGATCCTCGACCCGTGGCCAACGGGCGAGAAAGGCCTCGAAATAGCCTTTCACCGTCGCCACAGTGGTCTGTTGCAGCATGATTTCCGAGAGCCAGACATGATAGGGATCAGGATGCTGGCCGGGCAGGCTGCGCCAGGGCAGGACGCGCCGGTGCCGGTCATACCAAGCGAGCAGGCTCGGCGGTAGCTCCGCGGCCATCTCTTTTTTCCGGCGGTCCGATATCGTCTGACTTGTATCCATCGCGAGCGGCACCATAGACTTGGCGCAAGATGACGACAAACCCCAAAACGCCTCCGCCTGCCGATAAGGCACGCTCGACCGGAAAGTCGCGTGGCGATGAAGCACCCTTCCGGGAAAGGAGACGAGGCGGCGTGGCGGCCCTGGCGGTCAATGTACCGGCAATCACCCGTGCCGCTTTGGGCAGCCGGGGTTTCGCCGAAGCCGGTCTGTTGACCCATTGGCCGGAAATCGCCGGGACCGATTTGGCCCGCGGCTGCCAGCCGGACAAGCTGCGCTTTCCCAAGGGCGAAAGGCGAGACGGAACCCTGACCCTGCGCTGTATCGGCGCCCTGGCCCTGGAGCTGCAACACCAGGCGCCGCATCTATTGGAACGCATCAACGGCTATTTCGGCTATCGCGCGGTTGCCCGCCTGCAGATCGTCCAGGGAACCTTGCGGCGGCGGACCCGTCCCAAACCGCCCTTGCCGGCCTTGACGGCGGTGGATGCCGCCGCCACGGAAGCCACCATCGCCCCCTTGCAGGAGGGCGATCTGAAGGATGTGCTGCGGCGACTCGGTCATGCGATCCGTCGCCGCAGCAAGCGGGCGGAAAACCGTTGAAATCCGGCGACTCGGCGGAATCCCTAACCGGCCGTAATGACTCGTAAAAATCGACTCCGGCTCCTCCCCCATTGATCCTGGCGCAAGCTTGCGCCGCTCCCCGAATCCTGCCAAAACCGGGCAGGGTGGGAATTGACCAGAGATAGAGTCGGCGCAGGGTGGCATATCGGGGCATGCGCAGCGCTACTCAACCGGCCGGGATGTCCCGGCCGCTGTGACAAAGGTGTGGATGTGAGCAAAAAAATTCTGATCGCCCTGGCGGTCGTCGTGGTTATCGTCATTGCCGGCTTGGCTGCCTGGCAGTTCTGGCCGGCCAAGCCGACCGTGGCCGAGACAGTGGATACGACGACAGTGGCGGAGGCCCCCCAGATTCGCCCTGATGAGATCGTGATGGGTGATGCAAAGGCCCCGGTAACAATCGTCGAATATTATTCGCTAAGCTGCCCGCATTGCGCGCATTTTCACGAAGAAATTCTGCCGCAGATCAAGAGCGCCTATATCGATACCGGCAAGGTAAAACTGGTCTTGCGCGACTTCCCGCTCAATCGCCCGGCCCTGCAGGCCTCCCTGCTCGCGCATTGCCTGCCGCAGGACGGTTTCCTCAGCATGACGGATCTGCTGTTCAAGCAGCAGAGCACTTGGCTGGTGGATGATTCAGCCGCGGCTCTGGCCAATATTGCCAAGACCGCCGGCATCGATCAGGCGAAGTTCGAGCAATGCCTGAACGACAAAGCGGCGCAGGAAAAGATCATCAATTCTCGCAAGGAAGCCGAGGATAAGTTCAAGGTCAATTCGACCCCAACTTTCCTGATCAACGATCAGAAGCTGGAAGGCGCCCGGTCCTTTGACGTGTTCAAATCCGTGATCGACGCCCAGCTCGCGAAGTAAGAAAGGTCCATCCGCGCCGGCTTCGGTCGGCGCCTTATATCCAGACGGGAATACGCTGCCTTGGTCCAGTTTACGAAACTCCGATTGCATGGCTTCAAGTCCTTTGTGGACCACACCGAGCTGCTGATCCAGCCGGGCATGACCGGCATTGTCGGACCCAATGGCTGCGGCAAATCCAATCTGGTGGAAGCGTTGCGCTGGGCGATGGGTGAAACCTCCGCCAAGCGCATGCGCGGCAGCGAGATGGATGACGTCATCTTTGGCGGCAGCGTCAATCGTCCCGCCCGCAACGTTGCCGAAGTGACCATCTGCCTCGACAACGGCGACCGCAAGGTGCCGGCGCAGTTCAATGACAGCGACGATCTGGAAGTCTCGCGCCGCATCGATCGCGGCGAGGGCTCCAGCTACAAGGTCAATGGCAAGGATTCCCGTGCCCGCGACGTGCAGTTGCTGTTCGCCGATTCCGCCACCGGCGCGCAATCGACGGCACTGGTCAGCCAAGGCCGAATCGGCGCCATCATCAATGCAAAGCCGACCGATCGCCGCGGCCTGCTGGAAGAAGCCGCCGGCATTACCGGCCTGCATTCCCGCCGCCACGAAGCGGAACTGCGCCTGAAAGCGGCGGAAGCCAATCTCGCCCGCCTGGACGACGTCATCGTCACGCTGGAAAGCCAGCTTTCCGGCTTGAAGAAGCAGGCCCGCCAGGCCTCGCGCTATCGCAATCTGAACGACCAGATCCGCCGCGCCGAAGCCGTCTTGTTCCATCTGCAATGGACCGATGCCTCGCAGCGCCGGCAGACTGCCGAACAGGCTCTGGCGGCGTCGGAGCATGCCGTCGTCTCCTTGACGAGCTCTGCCGTCATCGCCGCTACGCAGCAGAGCGAGGCGGCACTCATCCTGCCCGATCTGCGCCGTACGGAGGCTGAAGCGGCGGCCGAGTTGCAGCGCCTGACCATCGCCCGCGCGCAGCTCGACCAGGAAGAACAGCGCATCGCCGGCGCGCGCGCGGATGCCGACCGCCAGTTGCGCGACATCGAAAACGATACGGCGCGCGAGACGGCCCTGGCCGAAGATGCCGTTCAGGCCCAGGAACGCCTGCTGCAGGAACGCGCCGAGCTCGAAGAGACGGCCGGCAGCGAAGCGGCATTGGCCGAAGAGGCCGAGCGCGCAGTCACCATTGCCAATGCCGATGTCGAGGAATGCGAAAGCGAGCTGTCCCAACTGACGCAGAATGTGGCGACCGGCGAAGCCCGGCAATCGGCCTTGCAGCGCCGCATGAGCGACCTCGCCCAGCGCCTGGAGCGGCTCCGCATGCGCGCCTCGGAAGTGGCGCTGGAGAAGGAACGCCTCGCAGCCGAGATCGAAAACGACATCGAGATGCTGGCCGCGCGGGATGCCGCCGGCCAGGCCGAAATGGAATTGGAGCAGGCCCAGCAGGCCTCGGCCGATCTGGAAGCCAGCCGCAATGCCGCCACCGAACGCGAAGCACAATTGCGCGGCGAGTTGCAGACCATCGAGGCCTTGCGTGCCCGGCAGAAGGCCGAGGTCGAAGCCCTGAGCGCCCTGCTGGCCCATGCCGAATCCGATATGTGGCCGCCGGTCGTCGATGTGCTGCACGTGTCGAGCGGCTATGAAGCGGCGCTCGGTGCGGCCTTGGGCGATGACCTGCAGGCCTCGCTGACCGAGGGTGCGCCGGTTCATTGGCGTGACCTGTCGGTCGATCCCAACGCGCCAGCCTTGCCGGCCGGGGTCGAGAGCATGGCACAGCATGTCACCGGGCCGGCGGCGCTGCTGCGGCGCCTCAGCCAGATCGGCGTGGTTGCCGATGAAGCGACTGCCCGCAATCTGATGACCCAACTGGCCCAGGGCCAGCGCCTGGTAACTCGTGATGGCGCTCTGGTGCGCTGGGACGGCCTCAGCATGGCCGCCGGCACGCCGACCGCCGCCGTGCAGCGCCTGAAGCAGAAGAACCGTCTCGCGGAATTGCAGATCGCCTTGGAAGAGAGCGAACTCACCTGGATGACCGCCGAGGAGGCTTATGAAGCCGCGAAAGTGGCGGCTGCGGATTTGACCAGCCGCGAACAGGCGGCGCGTCATGCCGTGCAGAATGCCTATAACGTCGCGCGTCAGGCACGCGAGCAGTTGAGCCGCGCGGAGCAGACCCTGTCGCGCCTGAGTTCACGCCGCGAAGCCCTGGATCAGCAGACCGAGGCGGTTGATAGCGATATCAGCGAAGCCGCGATGGAACAGGCAGCGGCGGAAGATGAGATCGCCAACCTGCCGGATCTTCACGCCGCCCAGTTGCGCATTGCTGAATTGCGGCCGCTCCTGGCGGAACGCCGCAGCAAGCTGGTCGAATGCCGCGCGACGGATGAAAGGATTCGGCGCGAAGCCGATCAACGGCAGCAGCGACTTCTGTCGATCTCCCGCGACATCGATTCCTGGCAGAATCGCGCGGGGAATGCGCAACGTCAGCTTGAAACCTATAGCCAGCGCCGCGAACATATCATCGAGGAGATCGAGCGCCTGGCGATGATGCCGGATCAGATCGCCGAGCAGAAGATGACCCTCCTCGATCTGATCGAAACCGCAACCATCTCGCGCCAGCAGGCGGCCGATGCCCTGGCCGAGGCGGAAAGCTCCCTTGCCGCGGCCGACCGGAACTTGAAGGGCGAGGAAAGCAAGCTGGTGGAGGCGCGCGAATTCAAGGTGCGCGCCGAAGCCGCCATCGCCCAGGCGGAGGAAGCCTACCAGACCCTGACCGAGCGCATCCGCGAGCGGCTGGAATGTTCGCCGGAAGAGGTGCTGGGGCTGGCCGAACTGGAGCCCGGCGAACCCTTGCCCGACCGCGCCGACACCGAGCAACGCCTGCATCGTTTGACCCGCGAGCGCGAAAATATCGGCCCGGTCAACCTGCGCGCCGAAGCCGAATCGACCGAGCTTGACCAGCAACTGACCGGCATGCAGACCGAGAAGTCGGACCTGATCAATGCCATTTCACGGTTACGACAGGGCATCAACAGCCTCAACCGCGAGGGCCGCGAGCGACTGCTGGCCGCCTTCGAACTGGTCAATGGTCACTTCGAATCGCTGTTCACGGACCTCTTCGGCGGCGGCAAGGCGCATCTCAGGCTCACCGAAGCCGAGGATCCCCTGGAAGCCGGCCTGGAAATCCTGGCCAGCCCGCCGGGCAAGCGGCTGCAGGTCATGTCCCTGCTGTCCGGTGGCGAGCAGGCACTGACAGCGCTGGCCTTGCTGTTCGCGGTCTTCATGGTTAATCCGGCGCCGATCTGCGTGCTGGACGAGGTCGACGCCCCGCTCGACGATGCCAATGTGGAACGTTTCTGTAACCTGGTTCAGGCGCTGAGCAACCGCACCAAGACCCGGTTCCTGGTCATTACCCACCACCGCCTCACCATGGCCCGCATGGACCGGCTGTTCGGCGTTACCATGGTGGAGCGCGGCATTTCCCAGCTTGTTTCGGTGGATCTGCAACAGGTCGAGGAGTTGAAGGCTGCCAGTTAAGGCCTTCCATTACCGCGAAACGTCTTCCTCACGGACGACGGCTAGCTTGCAGTAGGTGCGTTTTTAAGCTGCGACAAAACGCCTTTTGGTTAGCGTTTTCAAAGAGTTACTTTTCCGGGAATCGACTTGACAGGAGTCAGGCCCAACCGTATGTTTCGCGCGCCTGCGCGTTGCTGAGGGGTGACGCGGGGTGGCGTTTGCCTGGGGATGTTTCGAGGTAATGCGGAAATGACCGAGAACGACCCGGAACGGCTGCAAAAGCTTGATGCGCGGTTGAAAGCGGCGCGCGAGCGGATTGAAGGCGGTTCCGGTGCCGATCGGCAGCAATCCGCGGCGGATAGCAAGCTGGCAGCAGCCGGTTGGCGCATGAGCCTCGAACTGGTCGTCGGCATTGTGTTCGGGCTGGGCCTCGGTTGGTTGGTCGATTTCAGCCTCGGCACCAAGCCGTGGTTCATGATCATTTTCATGTTCCTGGGGTTGGCGGCCGGTATTTTGAACATCATGCGCACCGCACGGGATATCCAGCGGCACCAGCGCTGAAAGAATTTAGCGGTCGGTTTGGCCTTGGGATAATGACCCAGGCGGATCGGCCGGACGAAACCGGGGCCGGCTGGCCCTTATAGAATGGGGTCGGCATCGTGGCGGCGGAACATCACAGCCCACTTGAACAGTTCAGGGTCGAGCATATCGGCGGCAATCTGTCGCTCGGCGGCTATGATATCTCCTTCAACAACTCGGCTTTGTGGATGCTGATCGCCGTTGCGGCGATCACCGTTTTCATGCTGGTCGGCATTCGCAAGCAAGCGGTCGTGCCGGGCCGCTGGCAGGCGCTGGTCGAATTCCTCTATGATTTCGTCGCGAATATGCTGAAGGAAAATGTGGGCAACGAGGGGCGCAAGTATTTCCCCTGGGTTTTCTCCATTTTCATGTTCGTGCTGTTTTGCAACCTGTTCGGCCTGCTGCCGAACTCCTTCACCGTCACCAGCCATATCATCGTCACCTTCGCTTTGGCGTTGATGGTTTTCATCATCGTGACGGCGATCGGTTTCATTCGCCACGGCCTGCATTTTCTGTCCTTCTTCGTGCCCAAGGGCGCCCCGGCCTGGCTGCTGCCCTTGATGATCCCGATCGAGATCATCTCCTATTTTATCCGTCCGATGTCGCTGTCAGTTCGACTGTTCGCCAATATGGTGGCCGGCCACGTCATGCTGGTCGTGCTCGGCAGCTTCGTCCTGCCGCTGGGTCTGGCCGGCGCCTATATCTCGGGCATCGTGCCGGTTGCGGCGATCACCGCCATCATCGGCCTGGAGTTCCTGATCGCCTGCCTGCAGGCCTATGTGTTCACCATTCTGACCTGCATCTATCTGAACGACGCCGTTCATATGAATCACTGAGGCGTGGTTGAGCACGTTGTGACTTAAGAGTTACTACCTTTAACCTTCGGAAAAGAGGAACTGACAAATGGATCCACAAGCTGCGAAGTACATCGGTGCCGGTATTGCCGCTCTCGCCCTGGGTGGCGCTGGTATCGGCCTCGGCATCCTGTTCGGCAACTTCATGAACGGCGCGCTGCGTAACCCGGCCGCCTCGGCCAAGTTGTTCGGCAACATGATGCTGACCTTCGCGCTGGTCGAAGCGACCGGTCTGATCGCCTTCGTCGTGGCGATGCTGATCCTGTTCGCCGCCTAAGACCACGCTAGATTGATGATCTGGCCGCTCGCGCGCGGCCTTCCGTAACTGGTTCGACCCGTTCAGCGGAAGGCCGTCTCGCGGTGGCGGAGAGGGAGCGATGCCACAGCTCGACCCAACATCCTTTTCGCCGCAGCTATTCTGGCTGGCGATCGCGTTCATCCTGCTTTACCTGCTGATGTCCCGCCTGGTTCTGCCGCGCGTGGGCAAGGTGCTGGGGCAGCGCGAGGAACGCATCCAGGGCAACCTGGAAAAGGCGGTTAAATTGAAGGCCGAGGCCGAAGAGGTCCTGGCCGCTTATCAGAAATCCATTGCCGATGCCCGGGCCGAAGCTCATTCAGCTCTGAACCAGGCGGCGGCGGAAATTGCCGCGGCGACGGCCGCCCGTGAAGCCGACTTCGCCAGGAAACTGGCGGAACAGACGGCGGTGGCGGAAAGCCGGATCAAGGTCAGCAAGACGCAGGCCCTGGCCGATATCCGCACGGTTGCCGGCGACCTGGCAGCAGCCATGACGTCGAAATTGACCGGCGTGACGGTCAATGGCAGCGATGCCGGCGGTGCTGTCGAAGCGGTCCTGAAGGAGCGTGCCTGATGGAAGAGATGCTTCAAGAGCCGCATTTTTGGGTCGAAATCGGCCTGGCGATTTTCGTCATTTTCGCCGGCCCGAAGATCTGGCGCGCTTTGACCAGCTTCCTCGATCAGCGTTCGATGAAGATCAAGGCCGACCTGGACGAAGCCCAGAAGCTGAAGGACGAGGCGCAGGCTTTGCTGGCGGAATATCAGCGCAAGCAGCGTGACGCCCTGCGCGAGGCGGAGGAAATCCTCTCCAGCGCCAAGACCCAGGCCCAGCGCGAGATCATGGACGCCAAGGCCAATCTCGATGCCAGCCTGACCCGTCGCGAGGCTGCCGCCCTGGAGAAGATCACCCAGGCTGAAGCTCATGCCATGGCCGAGGTTCGCCGCGAAGCGGTCGATATCGCCAGCGCCGCCACGATCCAACTGCTCGGCCGCACGCTGGATGACAGCAAGGCCAATGCCCTGATCGACCAGTCGATCACGGAACTGAATCGAAAGCTGCACTAAGCAGCACGATACCAAGAGTACTCTGCAAGAAGAGAGGCCGGCCTAGTCAGCCGGCCTTTTTCTTGCCTGCGTTTTCTGTCTAAGCGAGCTGGTCGACCACGCGGCAAAGCTGGTCGATCTCCTCCTCGGTGTTGAAGTAGTGCACCGAGGCCCGGATGATCTGATCGAGCTGCCGCGCCGTCATGTCGAGATAGGTCGAGGACCGGCCAGAAATCGAGACATTGATCCGGGCCTTGGTCAGGGCGGCCTTGATCTCCGTCACATCGATGCCGGCCTTGCTGAAGGTCACGATACCGCCCTTCTGCGCGCCGATATCATGCACTGTGACGCCGGGAATCGCCGCCAGTTGCTGCCGGAGGAAAGCGGCCTTGCGGCGCAATTCACCCTCAATCTGCCCCATGCCCAGAACCAAGGCGTAATCGACCGCCGCCCCCAGGCCGAGGCGTCCGGCAATGCCGCTCTCCCAGTTTTCGAAACGCCTTGCATCGGGCAGCATTTCATAGCGGTCTTTCGCCACCCAGGTCGCCGCATGCAGATCGAGAAAAGGCGGCTCCAACTGATCCAGCATGGCGCGGCGCACATACAGAAAACCGGTCCCGCGCGGTCCGCGCAGATATTTCCGCCCGGTCGCGGAGAGCATATCGCAGCCGATCGCCTGGACATCGATCTCCAATTGGCCGATCGACTGGCAGGCATCCAGCAGAAAGGGAATACCGTGCCGCCGCGCGACGGCACCGATGGCAGCGGCCGGGTTGATCAGCCCGCCATTGGTCGGCACATGGGTGACGGCGATCAACTTCACCCGCGCATCGACCAGGCCTTCCAGGTCGGCCACCGATACCTGGCCATGGTCGTCATTGGGGATGGCGATGATCTCCGCCCCGCTCCGCCGGGCCACCTGCAGGAAGGCGATATAGTTGCTGGCATATTCGGCGATGCTGGTCAGGATGCGATCGCCGGGCTGGAATTGCAGCGAATAGAAGGCCATGTCCCAGGCCCGGGTGGCGTTCTCGATCAAGGCCACTTCGTCAGCGGCACAATTGATCAGCTTCGCGATCGAGCCATAGACCGCTTCATGCCGTTCTTCCGCGCGGGCCGCCGCTTCATATCCACCGATCTCGCCCTCGAGCTTGAGATGCGCGATCATCGCATCGAGGACCGGTTGCGGCTGCAGCGACGCACCGGCATTGTTGAAATGCATCACCTGACGGCAACCGGGTGTCTCCGCCCGCAAGGCGGCAATATCGAGGCTCATGCGATACTCCTGGCGATATTCAGAAATTGATGCCGGCCGCCGGCTTCAGCCGCACCGTCCCACTGCCGCCGAGGATGCGGTTATGGTGACGGATGATCTGCGCCGCCGTCAGCTCCGGTCCATCGTAGGTGGAATGCGCATCTTCCGCCAAGAGGATCTCATAGCCGAGATTGCGCGCGACCCGGCAATTGGAGTCGATGCAGAAATCCGTCTGCAAACCGGCCACGACCAGTGTTTCGATGCCAAGCTCGCGCAGTCGCTGGTCGAGCTCGCCGCTGACGAAGCCGCTGGAGGTCGTTTTGTCGATGACCGGTTCACCGGGCCGGGGCGCAACATCCGGATGATGGAACCAGCCCGGCGTCTCGCGCGCCAGATCGTCGTCGTCCGGTCCGCCGTCGTGGCGGACATGGAAAACGGGCACGGAAGCCAGCCGTGCCCGTCGCAGAAGATCCGTCGCCAAAGAGACAACCTCGTTGCCGCGATAGACCCCGTTTGGCTCCCGGAGGAGACCGAGCTGGAGATCGATCAGCAGCAAGGCCGTCTTGTTCATCGCATGCTCATTCGGCAGCCTGCTTTTCCACCGGCGGCTTCCATTTGAGGATCGGCTGGCGCGCCGCCAGCGTCTCATCCAAGCGCCGGCGCGGCGTGTGATAAGGAGCGCCTTCGAAGTAAGCGGTGTCGCCGGCTTTCGCCCGTTCCGCCAGCCCCTTCACCACCTCGACATAGCGATCGAGCCCGTCCTTGCTTTCCGTCTCGGTCGGTTCCATCAGCAAGGCGCCGTGGACGACCAGCGGGAAGTACATGGTCATCGGGTGGTAGCCTTCATCGATCATCGCCTTGGCGAAATCCAGGGTGGTCACATCCGTGCCTTGCAGGAAGTCGTCATTGAACAAGGCTTCATGCATGCAGGTGCCGGAGAATGCCGGCGTCAGCGTCTCCTTCAGCCCGGCCAGAATGTAATTGGCGTTCAGTACCGCGTCGCCCGAGGCCTGGCGCAACCCGTCGCTGCCATGGCTCAGGATATAAGAGAGCGCCCGGGTAAACATGCCCATCTGGCCATGGAAGCCCTTGAGACGCCCGAAAGCCGTGCCGCCGTCATCCTGTTCCTTGAGATCGAAACCATTCGGCCCGTGGGTGACGTAAGGCAGCGGCGCGTAAGGTGCCAAGGCCGCTGACAGCACGACCGGGCCTGCACCCGGCCCACCGCCGCCATGGGGCGTCGAGAAGGTCTTGTGCAGGTTGATATGCATGGCATCGACACCGAGATCGCCCGGCCGCACCCGGCCGACGATGGCGTTGAAATTCGCCCCGTCGCAATAGAAGTAGCCGCCGACCCCATGGATCGCATCGGCGATGTCGATGATATCGTTCTCGAACAGGCCACAGGTATTGGGATTGGTGATCATGGTGCCGGCGACATCAGGGCCCAGCTTGGCCTTGAAAGCGGCAAGGTCGACCCGTCCGCGATCATCCGCCGGCACCGGATCGACCTCATAGCCGCAAGCCGCCGCCGTCGCCGGATTGGTGCCATGGGCGGATTCCGGCACCAGGATGCGCTTGCGGGCATCGCCCTTCGCCAGCAAGGCCGCGCGAATGGTCATGATGCCGCAAAGCTCGCCATGGGCGCCGGCAGCCGGCGACATCGCAACGGCCGGCATATTGGTCAAGGTCTTCAGCCAATGCGCCAGCCGGTCGATCAGTGCCAAGGCGCCCTGCACCGTCGAAACTGGCTGCAGCGGATGCAGATCGGCGATGCCGGGCAGCCGCGCCACTTTCTCGTTCAGGCGCGGATTGTGTTTCATGGTGCAGGAACCCAGCGGATAGACATTCATGTCGATCGCGAAGTTCTTCTGGCTGAGCTTGGTGTAATGCCGCACCACTTGCGGCTCGGAGAGGCCGGGCAGGCCAACCGCCTGCTTGCGCTTCAAGCCGCCCAGGCGCTCCTGGTGCTGTGGCACCGCCGGCAGGTCGACCGCCGTGCGGCCGGCAGCATCCTGTTCGAAGATCAACGGCTCTTCGATCTGCAGAGCCTTGTTGCCGGAAAGCGTCGCACCGGCTTGCGGCATGCTCGGCGTGGTCATCGCAGCACCTCTTTCAGCGCCGTTTCCAGCGCCGCCATATCGTCATCGGTTACCGTTTCGGTCGCGGCAACCAGCAGCAGATTCTCAAGCTCGGGCCGGCCGGGCCAAAGGCGCGAGACCGGCACGCCGCCCAGGATGCGGCGCTGCGCCAGCTCTTCCACCACCTTGGCGGCCGGCTTCGACAGCTTGAGGGTGAATTCGTTAAAGAACTGCGGTGTCTGCAAGTCGACGCCGTCGATGGCGCTCAACCGATCCGCCAGGCGCGAGGCCGCAGCGTGATTGAGTTCGGCCAATTGCCGCAACCCTGCTTCACCCAGCAGGCTGAGATGGATGGTAAAGGCCAAAGCACAGAGACCGGAATTGGTGCAGATATTGCTGGTCGCCTTTTCCCGGCGGATATGCTGTTCGCGGGTCGACAGGGTCAGCACCCAGCCACGCCGGCCTTCCGCATCGACGGTCTGGCCGGCAAGGCGGCCTGGCATCTGCCGCAGATATTTATCGCGCGTGGCAAACAATCCGACATAAGGACCGCCGAAACCGAGAGGATTGCCCAGCGACTGGCCTTCGGCGGTGACGATATCGGCACCCATGTCCCCCGGCGGCGTCAAGAGGCCGAGCGAAACGATTTCCGTCACCGCGACGATCAGAAGCGCGCCGGCGGCATGTGCCGCTTCCGCCAGTTTCGTATAGTCGCGCACCTGGCCAAAAACATCCGGATATTGCACGACGATGCAGGAGGTATCCTTGTCGACCATCGCCATCAGATCCTCGCCGCCTTGCGGCGCGGGCTGTGGCGACACGATCTCGAAGCCGGTGAACTTCGCCAGGGTGGCGATGACTTCGTGGTAATGCGGATGCAGGCCGCCGGAAACCACCGCCTTCTTGCGGCGCGTGATGCGATTGGCCATCTGCACGGCTTCGCAGGTCGAGGTGGCACCGTCATACATCGAGGCATTCGCCACATCCATGCCGGTCAGCAGCGCCACCTGCGTCTGGAACTCGAACAGGTATTGCAGCGTGCCCTGCGTGACTTCCGGCTGATACGGCGTATAGGAAGTCAGGAACTCACCGCGCTGGATGAGATAGTCCACCGTCGCCGGCACGTGATGCCGGTAAGCCCCCGCCCCCAGGAAACTCGGACAGGAAGCGGTACCGAGATTCTGATTGGCGAAAGCCTGCATCTGACGCTCGACCTCAATCTCTCCCTGGTGATCGGGCAGATCGGCAATCGGCGCCTTCAGAAGTGCTTTTGATGGAACATCGGCGTAGAGACTGTCGATCGACGGAACGCCGATCTTGGCGAGCATCACCCGCCTGTCAGCCTCGGTCAGCGGCAAATAGCGCATGGATCGGGACCTGATTCAGTGTTCGCTGTCACACAGCGCTTTATAGGCGGCTTCGTCCATCAGGCCAGTCAATTGTCCCGGATCCGCGAGCTTCAGCTTCACGAACCATCCCTTACCCAGAGCATCCTCGTTCACCGTGGCCGGTGCATCGGTCAACGCGCTGTTCACCTCGACCACTTCGCCGCTGACCGGGGCATAGACCTCGCTGGCAGCCTTGACCGATTCAACCACCGCCATCTCCTTGCCTTGTTCGACCTTGCGGCCGACTTCCGGCAATTCGACATAAACGACATCGCCGAGCTGCTCCTGGGCATAAGGCGTGATACCGACCGTCACGATATCGCCTTCGGCGCGAAGCCATTCATGGTCCTTGGTGTAACGCAGATCGCTCATCATGCACTCCCTGTAGCGATTGAGCCCTGTAGAGATTGGTTAGGACATTCCCTTGTGCATCACGCCCCGATGATGCAGTGAAAACCGCTTGCCTTAGCCGCGCCGATACCGATGCGGCACGAAAGGCAGAGCGACGACGCTGGCCGGCAGAGCTTTGCCGCGAACCAGCAAGTTCAGCCTGGTGCCCGGCGCGGCATGGCTCGCCGCGACATAGCCCATGGCAACAGGCGCATTGACGCTGGGGCCGAAGCCGCCCGAGGTGATCTCGCCGATCACCTGCCCGGCCGCGTCGGCGATTTCGGTATGGGCGCGGGCCGGCGCCTTGCCGTCCGGTTGAATGCCGACGCGCTTGCGGGCGACGCCGTCTTTCCATTGCCGCTGCAACACGCCGGAACCCGGGAAGCCGCCCTGTTCACGCCGGCGCTTGCCGATCGCCCAACTGAGATCGGCTTCGACCGGCGTCGTCTGCGGCGTGATGTCGTTGCCATAGAGGCAGAGCCCGGCTTCCAGTCGCAGCGAATCGCGCGCGCCCAGGCCGATCGGCTTCACCCCGGCTTCCGCCAACAGCCGCCGCGCCAGATCGGTCGCCGACGCATTGGAGACGGAGATTTCGAAGCCGTCCTCGCCGGTATAGCCGGACCGGGTGACGATGCAGTCGATGCCGGCAATCGTCAGCACGCGCGCGGTCATGAACGTCATCGCGCCGCTCTCCGGCGCCAGCCGCGCCAGGACCTCGCCGGCAGCAGGTCCCTGCAAGGCCAGCAAGGCGCGATCGGCGAGCTCGGTGATCTCGCAGCGATGATTGAGATTGGCCTGGAGATGCGACAGGTCCTGCGCCTTGCAGGCGGCATTGACCACCATGAAGAGATGATCGCCGTGCCTGGCATCCTGCAACCGGCTGACCATCAGGTCGTCCAGGATGCCGCCCTGGTTGTCGGTGAAGAAGCTGTAGCGCTGGCGGCCGGTCTGCAAGCCGAGGAAATCGGCCGGACATAACCGCTCGAGGGCCGCGGCAACGGCGTCGTGGCTTTCGGCGACCAGCCTGATCTGGCCCATATGGGAAACATCGAAGAGCCCGGCGGCGCTGCGGCAATGCAGATGCTCGGCCATGATGCCCGCCGGATAATTGACCGGCATCTCATAACCGGCAAAGGGCACCATCTTGGCACCCAGTTCCAGGTGCAGGTCGTGTAATGGCGTGCGCTGCAAGGCTGCCGCGCCCGATGAGGCGCCGGCCGGTGATGAGACATCCGTGGACGCTGTGCTCGTGGTGGTCAAGATATCCTCCGACAGAAATCCATTGGGGTCGACACAGGCGCTTCGCCCGTATCGTTCCCCCCTCTGTCCTTGGAACCTGAGAGATTGGCCACTCTCCCAACCGGACCCGGCAGATCGCCCGATCGCATGGCAGAGAGAGCCTGGTTTACTCCGTCGGTGAGGCGTCCCCAGCCCCGGGGGCGCCCGCTTTCCAGAGTGTCGAACCCGCAGCGGTCCTTTTGCCTGAGAGTTTCCGGGGGCGGTTGCTCCTTCGGCGCCGGCCGATGATCACTCTGGTCACCGGACGATCTCTCCCAACAGCGGGCTTACATGTCGGTTGTGAGGATGATCCCGGTCCTATTTTCCGTCAAGCGGCATTTTTCTGACTGGAAACGTCATGCAAACCGCGACAAATCACCGACGGCGTGATGCACCGGCCGCTTTTGCGGCCCGCCGACTCCGACATCAATCGACGTCAGCGCGGATTGCGCTTGTTGTAATCAAGCTGCTCCTTGGTGAGATCGAGCCCGATATAGATGCGATAGAAATCGCCGTTTTCCTTCTCCTTGGGGAAGACCTTGATGGGGTCGATTTCATCCACCGTGATGTTCTTGACCTTGTCGCCGCTCAAATCGATGTCGGAATCGAAGATTTCTTTCTTTTCCAGCGTGCCACCAGGTCCGGTGATCGCAACGAAGTATTTGAAGCTGGCCTTGTCGCCGGTGAATTTCGGGCCACGGGCGGCGATGAACTGCACCTTGATGGCCGTCCGGATGTAAGGCTGTTCGGCATTGGCGGAGTATTTGCAATAGCTCGAGAAGGTATCGACGCCGGCCTCGAAGGAGATATCCGATAGATCGGTCCCGCCGGGGGCGAAATTGGTGACATGGGCCAATTCCCGCGGCGCCACGACCATCGGACAAGGCAATGCGCCGCCCTTGTCTTTGCTGGCACAACCTGTAAGCGCGATGGCCAGCAGGCTAAGGGGTGCGAGATTGCGAAGAACCTTGCTGGGGGAAGTACCGGAACGGTCGGTCATCGACGATCCTTGCTCTTTTTGTGTGACATGATCATGGGAGGGGAGGCGATCAGAGGCGGCTATGCGTACCGTCGCAAAGCGGTGTGTTGCCGGAATGCTTGCAGCCGCAAAAGAACACCGATTTGGTTTCGCCGGCTTCGTATTTGACGGGTGAGAATTCACTGCCTTTATGCGAACCATCGCAGAAAGGCTGTTTCTGGCTCCTGCCGCAAGCGCACCAGAAATAGGTCTTCCCGGCCGTCACCTCGACCTTATAGGGCGATTTCTGCGCGATCTGCGGTTCGGCCATCGACCATCCCCCGGTTCAGCCCGACCTCCCCGCTGCCGGAATCGCCGACTGGCGGGAAGACCTGTTAATATCGGCGCTGACTCTAGAGCGCGATCGTCCTTGATGGAAGCATTATGCTTCCATCAAGGACGTGAATCGCCCTCTATCTTATTAATCAGAGGCGGATTCACGTTTTAGACAAATCGCGAAGCGATTCCGTCTAAAACGATCCGGCTCGAGAGAGCCGCCCGCCGATTAACAAGCGAATCGGGTTAATAACGGCCCGGTCGGGCTCTGAAACGGCCGTCAGCTTCCTATGAGGCAAGCCTGTGGCACGGGATGAGATCGGCGCCGAGGCGCCTAACCGCAGGTCGGATCAGCAGAATTGGCGGTTGCCCGGCGGGTCGAAACTTCTATATTCCAGGAAAGCAAAACCAGGATTTGAGCATGCAGAAACCCAACCTGACCCTGCTTCTGGCGGCACCGCGCGGCTTCTGTGCCGGCGTCGACCGTGCGATCCAGATCGTCGAAAAAGCCCTGGAGCGGTTCGGCGCGCCAGTCTATGTCCGCCATGAGATTGTCCACAATCGGCATGTGGTTGAGGAGCTGGAGCGCAAGGGCGCGATCTTCGTCGAAGAACTGGACGAGATTCCCGGGCAGTTCCCGGTGGTCTTTTCCGCCCATGGCGTGCCCAAGGCGGTCCCGGCCGAAGCCGAAAAGCGCAACCTGCTTTATCTCGACGCCACCTGTCCGCTGGTCAGCAAGGTGCATCGCGAGGCCGAAGGCCATTTTAATATCGGCCGGCATATCATCCTGATCGGCCATGCCGGTCATCCCGAGGTAATCGGCACGATCGGCCAGTTGCCGCCCGGCGCGGTGACCCTGGTCGAAACCGTTGCCGATGTCGCCAAGGTCGCGCCGCCGCAGACCGAAGAGCTCGCCTATATCACCCAGACCACGCTGTCGGTCGATGACACGGTCGATATCATCGATGCGTTGCGGCAACGCTTCCCGTCGATTCACGGCCCACGCAAGGAAGATATCTGCTACGCCACGACGAACCGTCAGATGGCGGTGAAGGCGATCGCCGGCCGTTGCGATCTCGTCCTGGTGATCGGCGCGCCCAATTCATCGAACTCACGGCGCCTGGTGGAGGTCGCGCGGGTTGCCGGCTGCACCAATGCGCATCTGGTGCAGAAGGCCGCCGAGATCGATTGGAGCTGGTTCGAGGGCGCCAAGACGGTCGGCATTACGGCGGGTGCCTCGGCCCCGGAAATCCTGGTGCAGGATGTGCTGGACGCGATCCGGCAGCGATATACGATCGAGATGGATGAGATTCCCGTCACCACCGAGACCATTCACTTCAAACTGCCGCGCGCGCTGACCGCGTGATCATCGCCGCGACCGGCATGACGGCCCCGGCTGCATGCCACTGATCAGCCACCAGGCCCGGTGACCGATACGTCGCCGGGCCTTTGAAACAGAAACAAGATCGCGTCCAAGATCCCATGGCTGTCTATACGGAAGTGCCGGATGGCGAGTTGACCACGTTCCTCGCGCAATACGATCTCGGCAATGTCGTCGCCTGCAAAGGCATCGCCGAAGGCGTGGAGAACAGCAACTACCTGCTGCGCACGACACGTGGAAACTACATTCTTACCCTTTATGAAAAGCGCGTCGCCCGCGAGGACCTGCCCTTCTTCCTGGGCTTGATGGAGCATCTCGCCGCCAAGGGCCTGAGCTGTCCGACGCCGATTCATGCCCGCGACGGCCAGACCCTGCATGAGCTTTGCGGCCGGCCTGCCGTGATCGTCAGCTTTCTCGAAGGCATGTGGCCGCGCCGGCCGACCGAGCGCCATTGCCAGCAACTGGGCGCCGCCCTCGCCGATCTTCACCTCAAGGGCCGCGACTTCACCATCACCCGCACCAATGCCTTGTCGCTGGCCGGCTGGCAGAAGCTGGTCGCGGCGACAAAGGATCGCGCCGATGAGGTCGAGCCGGGCCTTGGCAAGATCATCGTCGACGAACTGGCCTTCCTCGAATCGCATTGGCCGAAAGATCTGGAGATCGGCGTCATTCATGCCGATCTCTTTCCCGACAATGTGTTCTTTCTCAATGACCGCCTGTCGGGGCTGATCGATTTCTATTTCGCCTGCACCGACTTCCTGGCCTATGACCTCGCGGTCTGCCTCAATGCCTGGTGCTTCGAGCCGGATCACAGCTTCAACATCACCAAGGCCCGATTAATGGTGCAGGCCTATCAATCGATCCGCCCGGTGCCCGCGGCCGAAACCGCGGCCTTGCCGCTGCTTTGCCGCGGCAGCGCCTTGCGCTTTCTCCTCACCCGGCTTTACGACTGGCTGAACCATCCGCCGGGGGCTTTCGTGAAGCCGAAGGATCCGCGCGAATACCTGCGCAAGCTCCGTTTCCATCAGGGTGCCGGTTCGGCCGGCGCCTATGGTATCGGCTGAGCCGTTTCCATGAGTGCATCTCCTGCCGAGGCCGTGAAGGTCGTCGAGATATTCACCGACGGCGCCTGCAGCGGCAATCCCGGCCCCGGCGGATGGGGCGCGATCCTGCGCTACGGCGAGGTCGAAAAGGAATTATCCGGCGGCGAAAGCCCGACGACGAATAACCGCATGGAAATGATGGCTGCCATCATTGCCCTGGAGACGCTGAAACGGCCAAGCCAGGTGGCGCTCTATACCGACAGCCAATATCTTATGAAGGGCGTCACCGAATGGATGCCCGGCTGGAAACGAAACGGCTGGCGCACATCGGATAAGAAGCCGGTGAAGAATTCCGATCTCTGGCAGCGCCTCGACCATGCCATCAAGCCGCATCGGGTTTCCTGGCATTGGGTGAAAGGCCATGCCGGCCATCCGGAAAACGAGCGCGCCGATCTGCTCGCCCGCGAGGCCATCCAGTCCCTGAAAACACAGGACATCCTGTGATCACATGAAGCCGGCCAGGACTTCCAGGAAGTCGTCGCCGTAGCGCGCCAGTTTGCGTTCACCGATACCGGGAATCTCCAGGAACTCGTCGAGCGTCTGCGGCTTGCGGTGGGCGATTTCGATCAGCGTGTTGTCATGGAAAATAACATAAGGCGGCACATTCTGCGCCGCCGCCAGATCGCGCCGTCGCGCCCGCAACGCATCCCAGAGTTTCGGATCGACACCGCCCGGGCCAAGCTGCGCGGTGAAGCTGCGTCGGCCGCGTTTGCCGCCGCTCGTTTTCACCGTGGCCTTGCGCAGATTGAGCTGCTCCTCGCCCTTGAGCAGGGAACGCGCCGTGTCGCTCACCGCCAGGGTGTTGAAGCCATCGCCATCCACCGTGAAATAACCGAGCGACACCAACTGCCGGGCCAGCGACTTCCACTCGGCGACACCGAGATCGCGGCCGATGCCGAAGGTCGACAGGCTGTCATGCCTGTATTGCGTCACCTTCTCCGTCGTCTCGCCGCGCAGGACATCGATCAGGTGAGCGACGCCGAAACGCTGTCCCGTGCGCCAGGCCGCCGATAGCAGCTTCTGCGCCGCCACGGTCGCATCCCAGGTCTCGCCGGGATCGAGACAGATATCGCAATTGCCGCAAGCGCCCGCCGTCTCACCGAAATAAGTGAGCAATGCCTGGCGCCGGCATTGCGTCGATTCGCAAAAACCCAGCAAGGCATCCAGCTTGCGGCGCTCGACGCGCTTGCGTTCCTCGGGCGCCGCCGATTCCGCGATGCGCTTGCGCAACATCACCACATCGGCCAGACCAAAAGCCAGCCAGGCCTCGGCCGGCGCACCGTCGCGGCCGGCGCGGCCGGTTTCCTGGTAATAGGCCTCGATACTGGCGGGCAGATCGAGATGCGCCACAAAGCGCACATCGGGCTTGTCGATCCCCATGCCGAAGGCGACCGTCGCCACCATGACGACCGCCTCTTCACGCAGGAAACGCTGCTGATTGGCGCGGCGGATCTCGGCGCTCATGCCCGCGTGATAGGGCAAGGCGGAAATTCCGCGCTCGCACAGCCAATTGGCGATCTCGTCGACCTTCTTGCGCGACTGGCAATAGACGATGCCGGCATTGCCGGCCTGTTCCTGTTGCAGGATCTGCAGCAACTGCCTTTTGCCATCACTCTTTTCCACCACGCGGTAGCGGATATTCGGCCGATCGAAACTGGCGAGATAGATTTGCGCTTCGTCCAGGGCCAGGCGATGGCGAATCTCGGCCTGGGTCTCGCGGTCGGCCGTCGCCGTCAGGGCGATGCGCGGCACATCGGGGAACTGCTGGTGCAAGACAGAAAGCTGGATATATTCCGGCCGGAAATCATGCCCCCATTGCGACACGCAATGCGCCTCGTCGATGGCAAAAAGCGCGATCTTCAGATCACGCAAGAGATCGAGGAAGCGCGGCGTCAGCAGGCGTTCGGGCGCGACATAGAGCAGTTTAAGCGCACCGCGGCGCAATTGCCGTTCGATGTCGCGCAATTCGTCGAGCGTGAGGCTTGAATTGAGGAAAGCGGCGGCGACACCCATCTGCTGCAAGGCCGCCACCTGATCCTGCATCAACGCGATCAGCGGCGAGATGACGATGCCGATGCCGTCCCGCAGCAGGGCCGGAATCTGATAGCAGACGGATTTGCCGCCGCCGGTCGGCATCAGCACCAGCGCATCGCCGCCTTCCGCAACATGCTCGATGATTGCGGCCTGCTGGCCGCGAAAGGCCTGATGCCCGTAGACCTTGTGCAACAGATCAAGGGCGCGTTGCGCGGTATCCGGCTGAGCGAGCATTTTATCCATCGGGGAATCAGAATGGGGCGGCAGCCATGCCACCGCCCCATTACGGGACACAGTGATCTTAGAGCACTTTCAGCACGGCTTCGGCGCTGGAAACCTCGAAAGCGCCGGGCGCTTCGACATGCAAGGCCTTCACCTCGCCATCATCCACCACCATGGCATAGCGGCAGGCACGCAAGCCCATGCCATAGGCCGTACCGTCCATCGTCAGGCCAACCGCCTTGGAAAAATCGCCATTGCCATCGGCCAGCATCAGCACCTTGTCTTCGGCATTCTGCTGCTTGCCCCAGGCATCCATGACGAAAGCATCATTGACCGACAGGCAGGCGACGGTATCGATACCCTTTTCCCGGATCGCCGCGGAATGGGTTACGAAACCCGGCAGATGCTTGGCCGAACAGGTCGGCGTGAAGGCACCCGGCAACGCGAAAAGCACGACCTTTTTCCCCTGGAAAAGGTCATTCGTGCTGACTGTCTGCATGCCGTCCTTGTCCATGTATTTCAGCGTGACATTGGGGATGCGATCGCCAACCTTGATGCTCATAGCCTGGTCCTTTCTGAGACTTGTCGCAATGCCGCCAAGATAGGCAAGCCGGCGGTCAAAGCCAAGTCCGCTGACCAACCTGTCGGTGATGATTTGACGGCTACGGCTTGATTGACGCCGATGAACCGGCCCCTGCCCGTTGCAACGCCGCAACGACAGCATCGCTCGTCAGCAACTCCGGCAAGACGATTCCCAGCGGTGCCCCGGGGCCGTAGACGATGTTGAAGGGAATACCGTAGCGGCCGTGATCGGCCAGATAGCGGGCGATCTTGTCGTCCGGCTTGGTCCAATCCGCCTGCATGGCGACGACACCGGGCTGCTGCAATTGACCGGCGACCGGCTGGCGATCCGTCACCAGCCGTTTATTGGCCTGGCAGGTCACGCACCAGGCCGCCGTCACATCGACGAAAACCACTTTGCCGTCATGCACCAGGGGTGCGATGCGCGCCTCCTCGAAGGGTTGCCAGGTGATGGCGCTGTCGCGGCTCGCTTCCGCCTGCTGTCCCGGCAGCAGGCCAAGCTGGATCGCCAGGATCGAACCGAGCCACAGAGCCGAGCCGATCAAGGCGAGCGCCAGGACCCGTTTCAGCCACAGCATCCAGCGGCCGGGCTTCGGCAGCCAGGCAATCATCCCCGGCAGCAGCGCCACCACGATGTAAGGCAGCGCCAGCCCAAGACCGAGCATGGCGAAGATCAGCAGGATATCGTCGGCGCCGCGCGCCAGGGCAAAGCCGACAGCGGTGCCGACAAAAGGCGCCGAACAGGGCGTCGCCATCAAGGTCGCCAGCATGCCAGTCAGGAAGGACTTGCCGAGTGCACCGGTGCTGGACTTATCCAGCGCCTCGCCGGCCGAACCGATGAAGGCCGGCAGTGGAATCTCAAACCAGCCGGTGAGATTGGCGGCGAAGGTCAGGCAGACCAGGATCAGAAGCACAAGGAAAATCGGCTGCTGAAATTGAATGCCCCAGCCGATCGTGGCCCCCACCGCTTTCAACCCGACCAGCGCCAAGGCAAGCAGCAAAAAGGCCGCCAGCACGCCGGCAGCAGTCGCGACAAAGCTGAGACGAATGGTACGGCGATCGGCACCCGCGTGATCGGCGACACCGGCAAGCTTTAAGGCCAGGACCGGCAAGACACAGGGCATGACATTGAGGATCAGGCCGCCGAACAGGGCGATGGCGAGAATCGGCACTAGATGTACCCAGCGCGCCCAGCCGACCGCGTCGCTGTCGGCAATGATGCCGGTCACGCTGGGGCGGACCTTCTGCTCCAGTGCCCGATCACCATCGACCACCGTGATGGTCAGGTCGCTTTCGCTCAGCTTCGGCGCCTTGTCGGTCCGCGTCACCGGCACGATCAGCCGCGCCCGCATGCCTTCGTCGGAGATTTCCGCGTTCGGCGCACCGAACTCGAAACCGGCCGGTCCCTCGATCACGATATCCGGCATTGCGAAACGTTGCCCGTCCGAGGCGAGATCGGCGACCAACCGGCCATCGGTCGTGGTGCCGAACTGGGTCAAGCGCATGCCGGCACGCGCGCCATCACCCGGCACCAGGGACCGGAATTTGTTGATCAAGGGCGCATCGTCGCTGAGATCGGCCGGCGCTGCGGGCATGGCCAAGGTCAGATTGGCGGTATAAGGAATACAAACCGTCTCGCAGACCAGATAGCTGACCTGCGCGCGGATCGTCATCGGCTGGCCGGGCTCCTGCGGCCGGGCGGAAATCGGAAACACAACTTCGTTGCTGTAGCCGAAGGTTTGCAATCCGAAAAGTTGAAAGCGATGGGGCGCCGGCCAAGCGATATCCGCCCCTGCCAAGTTGCGCGAGCCCTGGTAATCGATGGTCAGGGCATAACCGGCATCACCGGGACTCCGCCAATAGGTCTTCCAGCCAGGTTTTAGTGTGAATTGCAATCCGAGCGGGATCGATGTCAGATCGCCGGTCCCGGTCACCGCCGAGATCAGCCTTACCGTCGTCTGGTCGGTGGTGACGGTTTCACTGGACACGGTCTCGGTTTCCGCGCGAGCCGGCGCCGGACAAACCTGGATCGCTGCCGCCAGCAGGACAAATCCCGCCAGCAGCCGATTGACCGCCTTCCTGTTCCATACGCCTCGGATCATACCGGATTCACCATTTGCCAATCACTTGGACCCATTATCTATCAGATGCTTGGCACATTACATGCCTAACGAGGCTTATACGCCACTTGGCCGCCGACCACTCACGGGAATATTAGAGGCGTGCCATCTTGTCGCCACGGGCCAAGGGAATTACATTTAGCCAATGACCAGAGGGCTTTTACATCAAGGCTTTATGACCGGCCAACTCCTGGTCGCCATGCCACAGATGCGGGATGCCCGCTTTTCCCGGACAGTTATTTATGTCTGCGCCCATACCGGTGACGGGGCCATGGGCCTGGTGATCAATCGGCTGGTCGGTTCCCTCACCTTCCCGGATCTCCTGGAACAACTTGGCATCGACGGCCTCGTTGATGGCGACCATATCCGCATCCGCAGTGGCGGTCCGGTGGAGACCGGCCGGGGTTTCGTGCTCCATTCCGCCGACTACCAGGAAGATGCCACCCTGCAGGTCGGTGAGCATGTCGGCCTGACCGCGACCATCGATATCCTGCGCGATATCGCCGCCGGCAGCGGCCCCCGACGCAGGTTGCTGGCTTTGGGCTATGCCGGCTGGGGACCCGGCCAACTGGACGCGGAAATCCAGGCCAATGCCTGGCTCTGTGTTCCGGCCGATGACGATCTCATTTTCGACGATCAGCTCACGGATAAATGGGAGCGTTCGATCGGTAAGCTGGGTGTCGATTACAAGCTTCTTTCAAGCGACGCCGGTCGCGCCTGATTTCTCGTCGCGCCTGATTTCTCACCGACATTCGAACTCCTTACCGCGCCTCCGCCATGCCGCGTGAGACCAGCAGGTTTTCCATGATCAAATCGAACAGCATGTGATCCTGCCAGAAGCCGTTGATCTTCAGGCAGCTATGGGCGATGCCGATCGGCTGGAAGCCGAATTTATGCAGCAGGGTGCGGCTGGCGTCGTTGCCCCCGAGACAGGCAGCTTCAAGCCGGTGCAGATGCAAATCATGAAAAGCAAATGGCAGCACCAGCGCCAAGGCGGCGGACATCAGGCCCTGCCGGGCATATTGCTGCCCGAGCCAGTAGCCGATGCTGGCCGCCTGGGCGACCCCGCGCCGCACGCTGTTGAGATTGACGCCGCCGACCAGCCGGTCATTCGTGCGCTCGAAAACGTGGAAGCTGTAGGCGACATCGGCGCGCCAGTCGCGCGCCATCCGCGTTGTCCGATCGCGATAGGTCGCACGGCTTAAGGCCTCCTCGCCCCAACTGGGTTCCCAAGGTTCGAGAAAAGCCTGGCTATCGCCGCGCAACCGCGCCCATTGCCGGAAGTCGCGGAATTGCGGCGGACGCAGATAAACCCGCTCGTTTCTCAGCAGAGGTGGCGGCGGTGCGAAATGGGGCCCTTTTCCGAACATGCCGCCGCCCCGCACGTCAGGACAAGCGCTTCCGCAGATCGTCGTAGGGCATCACCCGTCCGATCGGGCCGAGCGTGACCAAAGTCGGCGGTGAGGCAAGAAACTGCCGGGTAATGCGCCGGATCTCGTCAGGGGTCACCGCATCGATCTTCGAAACGATCTCCTGCACCGGAATCGCGCGATCAAAAACCAGCACCTGATTGGCGAGCTGTTCGCAGCGGGCACTGGTCTTTTCCCGCGACATCAGCGTGCCGGCTTTCAACTGCGCCGCCGAGCGCACGACCTCTTCGTCGTTGAGATCGTCCGGCAGACGCGCCAACTCATCGCAGATCACCGGCATCATCTCACCGACTTCCTCTTCGCCGGTGCCGGCATAGACGCCGAATAACCCGCAATCATCGAAGGAGGTGGAAAAGCTGTTGATGCTGTAGACGAGGCCGCGCTTTTCACGGACCTCGAGGAACAGCCGCGAGGACATGCCGCCGCCGAAAAGCTGCGACATCACCGATGCGGTGTAATAATCGGGATGGTCCTGGGCCACGCCATCGAAGCCCAAGGCCACATGCACCTGTTCGAGATCGCGATTGAGCCTGAGATCACCGCCGCGATAATCCGGCGCTTCGAGGATCGGCCGCGCGCCGGTCGGCAGACGGTCGAAGGCCTTGATCGCCAGATCGACCAGCGCATCGTGATCGACCTTGCCGGCCGCGCAGAGCACCATCTGGTCGGCGCGATAGCGGCTTTCCAGATAGCCTGCCACCACATCGCGCGGCAGATCGCGCACGATGTCAGCGCGCCCCAGAACCGGCCGGCCCATCGCCTGGTCGGGATAGGCGATTTCCTGGAAGTGATCGAAGATGATATCGTCCGGCGTGTCCTCGGCCTGACCAATCTCCTGCAGCACGACGGCGCGTTCCCGCGCCAATTCGGCTTCCTCATAGGTCGAGTTCTGGATGATATCGGCGATGATATCGACCGCCAGTGGCACATCCTCGGCCAGGACACGGGCGTAATAGGCCGTCTGTTCGCGGCCGGTATAGGCATTGAGATAACCGCCGACCGCTTCGATCTCGACGACGATGTCCCGCGCGCTGCGCCGCTTCGTGCCTTTGAACGCCATATGCTCCAGGAGATGCGCGACACCGTTATGTTCCGCCGGTTCGTGGCGCGTCCCGACCGCAGCCCAGATGCCGATCGCCACGGTCTCTACCGAATCCATGCGGTCGGTGGCGATGCGGAAACCGTTCGGCAGTGTGGTGATGCGAACCGTGGAGGCGGCATCCATGGCCGCGCCGTTCGAGGGCTTGGTCATACGGGTCGTCGTACCAGATGTCTTAGTCAGTTTCGTCTTCCTCATAACACCATGAAATAATTACTAATTCCGCCGGCTCGCGAGCACGAAATCCTTCACGCGCTCGAGATCGTTGGGCAGAACCGTCATGCGCTCAGGCCGATCGTAAAGGTCGGCGAGGTGATCCGGCAAGTCCGGCCGCCGGCCGGTCGCCCGCTGCACCGCATCCGGGAATTTTGCCGGATGGGCGGTTGCCAGGGCAATGATGGGGATTTCCGGATCTGTCCGCTTGGCTTCGGCGGCGGCAATGCCGATGGCGCTGTGCGGATCGATCAATTCGCCGGTCCGCTTATAAAGATCGCCCATCGCCGCCAAGGTCGCCGTATCGTCGAAGGCAGCGGCCGCGAACAGGGTCTCGACCTGCTTCCAGCTCTGCTGCGGCGCCGTCAGCCGTCCGGCCTTGCGGAAATCGCCCATAGCCGCCGCCAGCGCCTGACCGTCGCGGCCATAAAGATCGAACAGCAGCCTTTCGAGATTGCTGGAGACTTGAATATCCATCGACGGGCTGAGGCTCGGCTCGACCTCGGTGATCTGCATCGCCGCGGTATTGAAGAAGCGCGCCAGGATGTCGTTGCGGTTCGAGCCGATGATGAACGGTGCGATATCCAGACCCATCTGCCGGGCGCCATAGCCCGCATAGACATTGCCAAAATTGCCGCTGGGCACCGAGAAGCCGATACGCCGGTCGGGTGCACCGAGCGCCACCGCGCCAGCGACGTAATAGACGATCTGGGCCATCACCCGCGCCCAGTTGATGGAATTCACCGCCGACATGTTCACACGGTCGCGGAAGGCGTGATCGTTGAACATCGCCTTCACCATATCCTGGCAATCGTCGAAGGTGCCTTCGAGCGCGATGTTGAACACATTGGCGGAATCGATCGTCGTCATCTGACGGCGCTGCACCTCCGACACGCGGCCCTTCGGGTGCAGGATGAAGATGTCGATGGCGTCGCGATCGCGGCAGGCTTCCAGCGCCGCCGAGCCGGTATCGCCGGAGGTCGCACCGATGATCGTCACACGCTGCTTGCGAGCCTTCAGAACGTGGTCGTAAAGACGGCCGACCAGTTGCAGCGCGACATCCTTGAAAGCCAGGGTCGGGCCATGGAACAGCTCCATCAGCCAGAGCGACTGGTCGATCTGCTTCAGCGGTACGACGGCCTGGTGACGGAAAGCGGCATAGGCATCCTTGACCATGGCGGTGAAATCATCCGCGCCGATCTTGCCCCCGGTCTCGCCAATGAGAAAAGGCTGCATGACCGCGACGGCGATATCGGCATAGGACTTGCCCTGCAAATCGCGCACCGCTTCCGTCGTCAGGCTGGGCCAGGTTTCTGGCACATAGAGGCCACCGTCACGCGCTAGGCCGGCCAGGAGAACGTCGTCGAATTCCAATGCCGGCGCCGCGCCGCGGGTACTGATGTAACGCACAGGATCAATCCTCTTAACAGCATGCCCAACCTAGTAATGGGCATGTTCGGTGCAAGTCGCCGCTAAGGCCAATGAGAAATGGTCAGTCCACTGATGCGGCGACGAAATAGGCAACCGGCAGCGAGCCGTGCCGCCGGATGTTCCGCAGCTGTTCCAGCCGTCAGCCGGCCAGGTAACGTTGCCGCAGGTGGTTCTTGAAGACGGCGATATCCAGCGGCCGGCCAGTCGCCCGGGTTACGATTTCCGGCGTCGACAGGCTGGATCCCAAGCCGTGGACGTTCGTCGCCAGCCAGCCCCGCAGCGGCGCGAAATCGCCCCGCCCGATCGCCGCCGGGATTTCCGGCTTGGCAGCGACGGCCGCGGCGAAAATCTGCGCCGCCGTCATGGCCCCCAGGCTGTAGCAGGGGAAATAACCGAAGGCGCCGTCATACCAATGGATATCCTGCAAGCAGCCCTCACGGTCGCTGGGAACGTCGAGCCCCAGCAAGGCCTTGAAACCGTCATTCCAGGCGCCCGGCAGATCATCCAGGCTCAAATCGCCAGCGATCAGGGCCTGTTCCAGGCGATAGCGCAGGATGACATGCGCCGGATAGGTGACTTCATCGGCATCGACCCGGATGAAGCCCGGCTTCACACGGGTATAGAGCCGGCGCAGATTATCCGGGGCGAAGGCCGCCTCGTGACCCCGAAAGGTTTCCATCAGAAGCGGCGAAAGATAGCTGCAGAAGGCCTCGCTGCGGCAGGCCTGCATCTCCATCAGCAGCGACTGGCTTTCATGCACGGTCATGCCGCGCGCCTGGCCGACCGGCTGCAAGCGCCAATCGACCGGCAACTGGCGCTCATAGAGCGCATGGCCGGTTTCATGGATGATGCCCATCAAGGCATAGACGAACTGGCTTTCGTCATAGCGCGTGGTGATGCGGATATCGTCCGGCGTGCCGCCGCAAAACGGATGCAGGCTGGTATCGAGACGGCCATGGGTGAAATCAAAGCCCATGGTCGCCATGATGCGCTGGCCGAGCTCTTTTTGCTTTTCAAGCGCGAACGGCCCGCGCGGTTCGACCGGCGGCTGTTGCCTCGCTTGATGGTCCAGCACCTCGGCGAGAAAGGCCGGCAGGAAAGCCGCGTAATCGGCAAAGATCGCATCGATCGCCGCGACCTTGGCACCCGGCTCGTATTGATCCATCAAGGCTTCATAAGGCGAGCAGCCGAGCCGCTCGGCTTTCGCCGCCGCCGCTTGGCGGGTCAGGGAAAGGACTTCCTGCAGATAGGGCTTTACCTCGGCGAAATCCGCCGCCGGCCGCGCCTTGCGCCATACGCCTTCACACGTCGTGCAGGCTTTGGTCAGGGCCTCGACCAGATCGCTGTCCAGCGCCGTTGCGTGAACATAAAGCCGCTGCATCTCGGCAAGATTCGCCGCCTGCCAGGCATCGAGCGTATTGCTCTCCCCGGCCGCCGCCAGAAGCTCGCCGGTTTCTGGCGCCGTCAGCATTTCATGGCTGACGACATCCAGCGCCGCCAATTGCTCCGACCGCGCGCCATGCCCACCTTCCGGCATTACCGCCGCCATGTCCCAGGTCAGCATGCCGGCTGCCTCGCGCAGGGCCGACCAGCGTCGGAAACGCGTTTCCAGGTCTTTATAGGCGTCCAGGACGGTCATTGCTGCTCCCGCTGCAGTCGCAGGTGATAGAGAATATAGATGACGATCAAGGCGCCCGCCAGCAACGCCCAGGTGATGGCATATTGCAGATGGTCATTGGGCAGATTGATATGAGTCTGCCCACCCAGCGGATAGCCGCCGGGCACCGGCGCCGGGCCGGCATCGACATAGATATCCTGGCGCATCGTCGGCGCCTCCAGATGCTTGGCCATGGCCGGCAGATCGATGAAGAACCAGACATTCTGATCCGGTTCGTTATCCGGCTGCATCCAGGCCTTCTGCTGCGAGAGGCGCACGACACCATCGACCGTCACCGTGCCTGCCTGTTGCCCCGCCTCGCGCGATTCCGGCAGTTTCTTTTCCGTCGGCACCCAGCCGCGATCGACCAGCACGGTCTCGCCGCTTTGCAGGACGAAGGGCGTCATGATGTGATAGCCGACATTGCCGTTCATGGACCGTGCCGCCAGGTAAAGCTCATGGTCGTGCTGGTACTGGCCCGTCAGGCTCACCCGGCGATACTCCGCCGTGCCGAGATCTCTGCCGGCGGCCGGCAACGCAACCGGCGCGGCGGTGACGCGGGCCTGGCGGTCGGCGATCAGGCCTTCTTTCCAGTGCAGGCGCTGCACCTGCCAGATCGAAAGGCCGACCATGATCAGGACGGCCGGCACCGTAAAAAGGGTGGGCCCGAGAGTGGGACGGAATTTCAGCCGCGATAGCCACATGTCTTTAAATCTCAATCGTCGTTGGCATGGTCGATGGTGCCGCGACCGCTGCCGCCGCTTTGGTGAAAGCTGTTCTGGGGGCGATGCCAAAATTGCAGGGCGACGAGAATAGCTTTAGCCGGCCGCAACAGGCCAAGCGAACCGCCGAGCACCAGGATCGAGGTCAATACCATGACCAGCCAGGCCGGCCAGTCGAACCACGCCCAGATGGCAAAGGCGAAGGGAACCGCAATGGCGAGGACGATGAAGATAACGAAAACCGCCGGCCCGTCGCCGCTATCGGCTACCCGCAGGTCAAGCTGACAAACCTCGCAACGCTCGACCAGTGTCAGGAAGCCGGAAAAAAGCCTGCCGCGCCCGCAGCGCGGGCAACGGCAGGCTAATCCGGTGCTGACCGGCGACGGTCTGGAAACGCCGCCGGCCAATTAGATGATATCCCCGGCAGTCACGCCGATGGAATGCAGGCTTGGCTTAGTGGCTGGCATAGGGACCGGAACCACCGCCCCAGATGTAGACGAAGATGAACAGGAACAGCCACACCACGTCGACGAAGTGCCAGTACCAGGCGGCGGCTTCGAAACCGAAATGATGTTCCGGCTTGAAATGGCCGCGGACGGCGCGGAACAGGCAGACCGCCAGGAAAACCGTACCGACGATCACGTGGAAGCCGTGGAAGCCGGTCGCCATGAAGAAGGTCGAGGCGAAGACGGTATCCTTGAAGCCGAAAGCCGCATGGGCATATTCGTAAGCTTGGCAGGCGGTGAAGAGCATGCCCAGCATGACGGTCAAAGCGAGGCCCTGGATCAGGCCCTTGCGGTCTCCTTCACGCAGCGCATGGTGCGCCCAGGTGACCGTGCAGCCCGAGGTCAGCAGGATCAGGGTGTTGAGCAGCGGCAGTTCGAACGGATCGAACGGATGGATGCCCTTCGGCGGCCAGACGCCGCCGATGCCTTCCTTGGGGAAAAGCGACGCATCGAAGAAAGCCCAGAAGAAAGCGGCGAAGAACATCACTTCGGAAGCGATGAACATCGACATGCCGTAACGCAGGCCGATCTGCACGACCGGATTGTGATGCCCCTGATGCTCCGCCTCGTCGACGACATCGCTGAACCAGAAGAACATCGTCCCAAGGATGAAGACGATGCCCGGCGCGATCCACCAGATCGGCGGCAAACCGCCCAATGGCTGATCATGCATATACTGGACCATGCCCGCGGCGAACATCAAGCCGCCCAGGGCACCCGTCAACGGCCACGGGCTGGGATTCACCAGATGATACGGATGATTGACCTTGTGGGCGCTATCTGCTGCACTCATTTCCACTCTTCCCTTCTTGACCGCCCCTGGAAATCAGGACGGCTACATCCCCATAAAACACGCGCCGATCGGATCGGCAGTCACAGTCAATTTAACGAACTCTTCTGCCTGCTGCCAGACGCGCCGGCAGCAGCCCCGCCCTTGCTTGCGCCGTCATCCGCGGCCCCCAAGGTCGTCGCCGCCTTTTGATCCGCCGCCCGGAAGAAAGTGTAGGACAGGGTGATATCGTTGATTTTCTTCAGCGTCTGATCATTCACCAAATCGGCATCGATATAGAAGCTGACCGGCATGTCGACTTTCTGGCCCGGCTGCAGCGTCTGCAAGGTGAAGCAAAAACAGGCGGTCTTGTCGAAATAAGAAGCGAAGGGATCGGGCGAGATGTTGAAGGTCGCCGTCCCCGTCACCGGCTTGCTTTCCATGTTTTCGGCTTCGAAGAAAGCGAGGTAGCTCTTGCCGACCTGCACCTGCATCGACTTCTGCTTCGGCTGAAAACGCCAGCCGAGATTGCCGGCGACATCGGCATTGAACGTCACGGTCACGATGCGCGAACTTGCCTTTGACGTGTTCGAGGCCACCTGCCTGGGCGTCCCCTGGTAACCGGTCGCCTTGCAGAAAAGGTTGTAGAGCGGCACCGACGCAAAAGCCAAACCCACCATGCCGAAGACGATGCCGCTCAGCACCATCATGAGGGTTCGGTTCCGCCTGTCGCGTTGCGACAAGCGCGACGGATGAACGTTTTGCTTTTCCTTTGATGGATCGCCGTTCATGTCAAGTTCCTCATTGCCCCGTCAGCCGTACCAGCGTGATCGCATAGACGATGACGCAGAAACCAACCAGCGCCATCAGCACAGCCCAGTTACGGCCGCGCTGGCGACGGCGCCTTTCGGCGTCGATGGCTTGCCGGTCGTTGTGGTCGTTGGTCTTGCTTGCCATCATCCTAGCCCACCAGCACGTGCAGCCAGGCCGGATCGATCAGGCTGGACAGGAAGTCGATATGCAGCAAGCCGGGGGCGCGATCGATCATCAGCACCGCGAAATGCAGGGAGAGATAGAGCAACGAATATTTGAACATCGCCTGGGCGCGGCGCAGATCCGGGCTGCGCAGGACCCGCACGGCATGGACAATGAAGCCGACATTCAGCAGAAGGGCCGTCACCGCATAGATCGATCCCGCAACACCGAGCACAGCCGGCACCAAGGCGATCGGCAGCAGCACCAGGGTATAAACCAGCATTTGAATCTTGGTCGACCGGGCGCCGGCGACAACCGGCATCATCGGCACGCCGGCCTTGGCGTAGTCGCCCTCGCGATAGAGCGAGAGCGCCCAGAAATGCGGCGGCGTCCACATGAAGATCAGCAGGAAGAGGGAGATCGAGGCAAGGCTCATATCGCCGGTCACGGCGGCCCAGCCGATCATCGGCGGAAAGGCGCCCGCGGCCCCGCCGATAACGATGTTCTGCGGCGTCCGGCGCTTCAGCCAGATCGTATAGATGACGACATAGAAGAAGATCGTGAAAGCGAGCAGAGATCCCGCCGTCCAATTGACTGCCATGCCCATCAGCACGACGGAGAACAGCGCCAGCACCAGGCCGAAGCCCAAAGCCTCGTTGGGATCGACATTGCCCTTGGGAATCGGCCGGTTGCGCGTGCGGGTCATCACCGCATCGATATCCCGGTCGTACCACATATTGATGGCGCCCGACGCGCCGGCGCCAACGGCGATGCAGAGAATCGCCACCACCGCGATCAGGGGATGGATATGGCCCGGCGCAACGACCAGACCGGCCAAGCCGGAAAACACCACCAGCGACATCACCCGCGGCTTCAGCAAGGCGATGAAGTCACTGACACGCGCACCGGCGACCGCGCCCGACAATTCGCTCAGGCGGTGATCGGTATTGGCGGCAATGTCGAGGCTCTCGTCGGCCACAAGAATCCCCAATTCTACAGTTTCACTCAACGTCACATTCCGTCAGAGCGGCGACGGCGGGAAATCCCGCCGTCGCGCCCCATTTTAGTGCCCAGCGGAGGCTTCGATCCGCGGCAGTTCCTCGAAGGTATGGAAAGGCGGCGGCGAGCTCACCGTCCATTCCAGGGTCGTCGCCCCTTCGCCCCACTGGTTATCCACGCCGATGCGCTTGCCGGCGAAAATCGTGTAAAGCGCCGTGACGAAGAAGAACAAAGTGGAGCCATAGGCGATGAAAGCACCGATTGAGGAGACCTCGTTCCAGAAGGCGAAGGCCACCGGATAGTCCGGATAGCGGCGCGGCATGCCGGCCAGGCCCAGGAAGTGCTGCGGGAAGAAGGTCAGGTTGACGCCGATGAAGGTCGTCCAGAAATGCAGCTTGCCCGCCCATTCCGGATACTGCCGGCCCGACATCTTGCCGATCCAGTAGTAGTAGCCGGCGAAGATCGAGAACACCGCACCCAGCGACAGCACGTAGTGGAAATGCGCAACCACGTAATAGGTGTCGTGCATCGCTACATCGATCGGCGCATTGGCCAGCACCACGCCGGTCACACCGCCGATGGTGAACAGGAAGATGAAACCGACTGCCCAGAGCATCGGGGTCTTGAAGCTGATCGAGCCGTTCCACATCGTGGCGATCCAGGAGAAGATCTTGATGCCGGTCGGCACCGCGATCACCATCGTCGCCGCCATGAAATAGGCGCGGGTATCGACATCCAGGCCGACTACATACATGTGGTGCGCCCAGACCACGAAGCCGACCACACCGATCGCCACCATGGCATAGGCCATGCCGAGATAACCGAAGACCGGCTTCTTCGAGAAGGTGGAGATGATCTGGCTGACCATGCCGAAGCCCGGCAGGATCATGATGTAGACTTCGGGATGGCCGAAGAACCAGAACAGATGCTGGAACAGGATCGGATCGCCGCCGCCTTCCGGCTTGAAGAAATGCGAGCCGAAATTGCGGTCCGTCAACAGCATGGTGATGGCGCCGCCGAAAACCGGCAGCGACAGCAGCAGCAGGAAGGCGGTGACCAGCACCGACCACACGAACAGCGGCATCTTATGCAGAGTCATGCCCGGCGCGCGCATGTTGAAGATGGTGGTGATGAAGTTGATCGCACCCAGGATCGACGAGGCACCGGCGAGGTGCATGGCGAAGATCGCCATGTCGACCGCGCGGCCGGGCTGGCCGTCGCTGGAGAGCGGCGGATAGAGCGTCCAGCCGGTGCCGGCGCCGCCATCCACGAAGGGTGAGGAGAACATCAGCACCGAGGCCGCAACCAGCAGCCAGAAGCTGATGTTGTTCATGCGCGGGAACGCCATGTCCGGCGCGCCGATCATCAGCGGCACGAACCAGTTGCCGAAGGCACCCATCATCGCCGGCATGACGGTGAAGAAGATCATGATCAAAGCGTGGGCCGAGATCACGACGTTCCACATCTGGCCGTCGGGATTGGCATCGGTGCCGAAGAACTGGATGCCAGGATGCATCAGCTCGGCTCGCATATAGACCGAGAAGGCCCCGCCGATCAAACCGGCGCAGACCGAGAAGATCATATAGAGCGTGCCGATGTCCTTATGGTTGGTCGAAAAGAGCCAACGCGCGATGAAGCCGGGCTTGTGATCGTGATGATCATGCGCGGCGTGGTGTGTACTTACCGGGCTCATGTGTCGTCCCTCTATCTTCTTGATCTATCAGTTCGCGGTGCTGGCAACGGCGGCCGGCGCCGTCTGCGCAACATCGGTGACCGGCGGCGTGCCGTCGACCTTGGCGAATTTCTTCTGCGCATCGGCGACCCACTTGTCGAATTCTTCCGGGGTAACCGCGCGGACGGTGATCGGCATGAAGCCATGACGAACGCCACAAAGTTCCGAGCACTGGCCGTAATAGATGCCGGGCTTCTCGATATTGAACCAGCTCTCGTTGACGCGGCCGGGCACGCCGTCATGCTTCACGCCGAAGGACGGCACGGTCCAGGAATGGATCACGTCGGTCGCGGTGATCTGCACACGGACGTTCTTGCCGACTGGCAGAACGACCTCGTTATCGGCTTGCAGCAGATAGAGATCCTTCTTATCCGCCGGCAGCTGATCCTTTTCCACCAGATTGGCGTCGAAGGTGAAGTTGCCGTTATCCGGATATTCGTAGGACCAGTACCACTGATGGCCGATCGCCCGGATCGTCAGATCCGGCTTCGGCACGTCGAGCTGCTTGTAGAGCAGCGGAAAGGAGAAGATGGCGATAAAGACCAGGATCAGCGCCGGCGCCACGGTCCAGATCACTTCGATCAGGGTGTTGTGCGTCGTCTTGGAGGGAACCGGATTGGCCTTCTCGTTGAAACGGAAGATGCAGATCAGCAGCAGAACCAGCACGAAGAGCGTGATGACCGTGATGATCGGCATCAGGATGTCGTTATGCACCATTTCCAATTGGCGCATCAAATCGGTTGCCGGTGCCTGCAGCCCCAGCTGCTTCGGTCGTGGCGCCCCCACCACTTCATCGGCCAAAGCGACACCGGAACCCAGCATCATCGTACCGATCAGGGCAAACAGCTTGGCGAGTCCTTGCTTCAAGCTCATGTCCAATCATCCCATCCCTAGTTGTGCCGATCCGGAAACCGACCTATCGGCCTGTACTTCATACCCGGATCAAGCGTCCAACCGCGGCACTTGGCAGCTCCCCGGGGACGATCCCGGTGGGGCCGAAAGCAAGATGGCGGCCAGAAGAAATCCGATCTGTTCGAGACCTGCGGACATCCTGCTGCGACGCGCCCGTTTCCGCGCGCGCAACGCCAGACGAAAGCCGACCCGGCCCGAATTACCGGGAAGCTACACCTGCCTTTCACATATCTCAAGCATTTCGCGGGCTTGCCGCGCCCCGGCGGGGCGGCTGGTTACAGCACAATCGAGCAATGCGACGATCCGCCGCATAAACCCGATCCCGTCCCGCAGATGGTTCGCGCATCCCCGACATTCCCGCCGGCAAGGCGACATATTCAAGATTGCCTGCTGACACCGGGATCGCACACCCTATATTTACAGAACGTGCGCCGGATTTATCACTGGACCCGTCAAATGCCCGGTGTGTCGACCGGCCGGACCGCAACGTGGTTAACCGCCTCAGGAGTGCCTCATGTCCTCTCTCGCCATTACGGATAACCTGTTTTTCGAACGCGCCGGCCTGGATCTGGGCCGCACCCAGGCACGGGTCGCCGAAGCGCTGAACGGCGCCGAGGATGGCGAGCTGTTCCTGGAATATAGCCAGTCGGAAAGCCTCAGCTATGATGACGGCAAGCTGAAAAGTGCCGCTTTCGACACGACGCAGGGTTTTGGCCTGCGGGCCGTCGCTGGCGAAGCCCATGGCTACGCCCATGCCAGCGATCTCAGCGATGCAGCGATCGAGCGCGCCACCCGAACCGTGCAAGCGGTGCGCGGCGGCCATGGCGGCGAGCTCGCTTTGCCGCCGATCGGCACCAACCGGGCGCTTTACAGCGATGAGAACCCCCTCGCCGCTTTGGAATTCGGCCGCAAGGTTTCCCTGCTGGGCGAAATCGACGCCTATGCCCGCGCCAAGGACTCCCGGGTCAAACAGGTCATGGCCTCGATCTCCGGCGTCTGGCAGGCGGTGCAGATTCTGCGTGGCGACGGCCACCGAGTTGCCGATATCCGCCCGCTGGTGCGGCTCAATGTTTCCGTCATGGTGGAGGAGAACGGCCGCATGGAAACCGGCAGCCACGGATCCGGCGGCCGCTTCACCTATGATCTTTTGATCGATCCCAAGCATTGGCAGGCCAGCGTCGATGAAGCCCTGCGCCAGGCTTTGGTCAATCTGACCTCGATTCCCGCCCCGGCCGGCGAAATGGCGGTGGTTCTGGGCTCAGGCTGGCCAGGCATTTTGCTGCATGAAGCGATCGGCCACGGCCTGGAAGGCGATTTCAATCGCAAGCAGACCTCGGCCTTTGCCGGCTTGATGGGGCAACAGGTTGCTGCCAAAGGTGTCACCGTGATCGACGACGGCACGCTGCATGAACGCCGCGGCTCGCTCAGCATCGACGATGAAGGCACGCCCAGCCAATCCACCACTTTGATCGAGGATGGCAAATTGGTCGGCTACCTCCAGGACCGGCAGAATGCCCGGCTCATGAAGATGAAGCCGACCGGCAATGGCCGGCGTCAGAGCTTTGCCCATAATCCGATGCCGCGCATGACCAATACCATCATGCTGGGCGGCGAGCTGGCGCCCGAGGAAATCGTCAAATCGGTGAAGAAGGGCCTCTATGCCGTCAATTTCGGCGGCGGACAGGTTGATATCACCTCCGGCAAGTTCGTCTTCTCCGCATCGGAAGCCTATCTCATCGAGGACGGCAAGATCGGCCCGGCGGTGAAGGGCGCGACCTTGATCGGCAATGGACCGGATGTGCTGACCAAGGTCAGCATGATCGGCAATGACATGGCGTTGGATCCGGGTGTCGGCACCTGCGGCAAGGAAGGCCAGGGTGTTCCGGTCGGTGTCGGCCAGCCGACCCTGCGCATCGACGGGCTGACCGTGGGCGGCACCGCCGCCTGATTTCACCAATATCGCTTTGACGATCATCAGCCCTTCCCCCACGGAGGAAGGGCTTGGTGTTTCTGGCGGTTACTTGCTTGCCTTGCGCTCGGCCAGCTGTGCGAGAATCGCGTTGCGCTGATCCGGCGTCGAAATGATCCAGTCGCGGATTTCGTCGATCGTGCGATAGCAGCCGATGCAATAGCCCGTCTTGTTGTCGATCTGGCAGACGCTGATGCAGGGCGATGGCGGGCCGCTCATCAGCAGCCGGCGCCGCTCTTCGCGCCGCTTCTCCCGATCCGCCCGCGACCGGATTGCCGGCTCGGCCGCATCGCGCTTGTCGGCATCACCTTCCATCGTCATCCGTTCTGTCCGCTCATTCCATCTGCCGGCCATCTGCCGTCCAAACCGGCGATCGGTCCCGTCTGGCGGCAAAACCGTCGATCCGGCTGTTTCCGCCGCTGTCCCGGTTTATTATCATAGGCCCGCCGACCTGAACAGGCAGGCGGATATTGAGCGGATAGAGACGGGTGACCATGACGCCGCAGCGACTGATCGGAACGACCCGCCTCGTCACCGGCCTGATTCTTTTCGCTTATGTCCTGAGCCACGATCTCAATCATGCCTTGGGACTGGTCTCGCTTGCCGCCCTGGAAACCGGGCGCCATGTCTTCGTCGCCTTCTGGCAGTTCCCGCCGATCCGCTACGCCTTTTACCTCAGCATCCTGCTCCATATGCTGGTCGCCTTGCGGGCGCTCTTCCTGCGGCGCAGTCTGCGGATGCCGCCGGGGGATTTCCTCCAGCTCACGCTGGGCCTCGCGCTGCCGCCCTTGCTCGCACTGCATGTAATCGGCACGGCCGTGGCCGGCCTGACCTTCGGCGTCAATCCCGATTACAAATATGTCGTCTGGTCGATCTGGGTGGCACATCCCTCTTATGGCCTGCTGCAGAGCACCGCCTTGCTGGTGGCCTGGAGTCACGGCTGCATCGGCCTGCGCAGTTGGCTGCATCTCAAGGACGGTTATGCACGGTGGCGCGATATGCTCTATGCCACCGCGCTGATCGTCCCGATCCTGAGCCTGCTGGGCTTCGTTACCGCCGGACGCGCGGTGGCCGATTTGGCTGCGTCCCCCGGTTGGGTCGGCGACATGCTGGCCGCGGCGAAGGTGCCCGATGCGGCGGGAATCGCCCGTCTATATTTGTGGCTCGATGCGACCCTGATCGGTTACACCGCCGCGCTCGCTGCGGTCTTCATTGCCCGCCTGCTGCGTATCTGGCTGCGCCGTCGACGCGCCATCGAGATCCGGTATGCCGACGGCCACGCGGTTACCGTCCAGCCTGGCACCACCATCCTGGAAGCCAGCCGCATCGGCGGCGTGCCCCATGCGGCGGTCTGCGGCGGGCGCGGCCGCTGTTCCACCTGCCGGATCAAGATCATCAGCGGCGCGGAACATCTGCCGTCAGCCAATGATGATGAAAGCAAATTACTGGCCCGGATCGGCGCCGCGCCGGGAACGCGCCTCGCCTGCCAGACCCGGCCGATGGGGTCGGTGACAGTCGCACCTCTCTTGCCGCCGATGGCCGCCCCCCGCGCCGCGCTCGGCCATTCCGTTCAACATCACGGCCAGGAGCGCGAGATCGCCGTGCTTTTTGCCGATCTGCGCGACTTCACGCGCTTTGCCGAACATCGGCTACCCTATGATGTGGTCTTTCTTCTCAACCGCTATTTCCGGGCCATGGGCGAAGCCGTGAATGCCAGTGGCGGACGGGTCGACAAATTCATCGGCGATGGTGTCATGGCGCTGTTCGGCCTGACCGGCACGCCACGCGAAGCCTGCCGACAGGCTATCGATGCCGCAGCCCGCATGTCGATCAACCTGGGCCAGTTGAACCTTCTCTTCGCCCAGGACCTGAAGCAACCTTTGCGCATCGGTATCGGCATTCATGTAGGTACCGTCATTGTCGGTGAGATGGGTTTCGCCGGCGCACAGGCCCTGACGGCAATCGGCGACACGGTCAACACGGCAAGCCGGCTGGAAAACGCGACCAAGGAATTCGACTGCCAACTTCTGCTCTCGTCGGAAGTCGCCGCCCTGGCCGGTTTGCGGCTTGACGACCTGACGCCGCACGATATCCCCTTGCGAGGCCGCAGCGAAAACGTCATGGCCTATGCCATCGACGATGCGAGAACACTTACGGACAAAACGCAAGGGCCGGACAAAACGCAAAGGCCGGACATTGCGTCCGGCCAGGCCCGCGTCAAAATGTCCTGACGCTCGAACTTACGACTGACCGTGCGCCTTCTTGTAATCGGCGACGGCTTCTTCCAGGTCTTCGTATTCCTCGCAATCGCCACAGGCATTTTTCAACACCTGCAACCGCTCCTGCGCCTAGGGCAGATTGTTCTTCTCGAGATAAAGCTCACCGAGATACTCGTTGGCGCCCAGATGATTGGGCTCCAGCTTCAGGGCTTGCAGGTAATAATCCAGTCCTTTCTGCTGATTGCCGGTTTTGCGATAGGAATAGCCGAGCAGATTGAGCGCGTCGGCGGAGGGGCCTTTCTCCTGGATGGTCTTCTGCAGCAGTGGAATGGCTTCGGCATATTCCTTGTCATCGACCAGTTCCTTGGCCTGCTTGTAGCTATCGGCCTGACTGTCCGACGGCGTGCTGTCGCTGCCCATGGCGAAGGCTGCTGTCACCGGCAAGGCAGTAACAAAGACCAGACTCAAGACGGTCTGCTGAAATGACATCTTCATGATCGATATCCTTTGTGTTTAGTGCGCGTGCTTTCAATGCGCCGGCAGATTGGCGTCGATCGCATTGATCAGTTTCGGATCGTCGGGCGTGACCTTGGATGAGAAACCGGCCACCACATGTCCGTCGGGGGCAATCAGATACTTATAGAAATTCCAGCGCGGCCGGCCGTCATCGCCGAGTTTCGCTTCCAGCCATTTATAGAGCGGATGCGCCTCGGAACCGGTCACGACGACCTTTTCCGTCATCGGAAAGTCGACGCTGTAATTGCGTTCGCAGAATTGCTGGATCTCGGTCGACGTACCGGGTTCCTGCCCGCCGAAATCGTTGCTCGGCACGCCGAGAATAACCAGCCCCTTATCGCGATATTCCTGCCAGAGCTTTTCCAGCCCGGCATATTGCGGCGTGAAGCCACATTTCGAGGCGACATTCACCACCAGCATCACCTTGCCCTCATATTGCTTCAGCGGCAGGTCGCCACCTTTGAGGGATTTGAAATCGAACTCGAAAGCACTGTTCATGGCTGCCACCGCCGGGGGAATGGGTTGCGTGGAAACGAGCCCCAATACCAGGGGAATACTCCGAATGAGATGTTTAATCGTCATAACGCTCCTCATCCCACGGATCGCCGTGATTGTGATAACCGCGCAGCTCCCAGAAACCGGGCTTATCGAAAACAGCGAATTCAATCCGCTTCAGCCACTTGGCGCTTTTCCAGAAATAGAGCTTCGGCACGATCAGCCGCAGCGGACCGCCATGTTCCAGGCTCAGCTCTTCGTCCTGCCAATGGGTGGCCAGCAGGACATCCGTATCGGCAAACTCCGCCAGCGGCACATTGGTCGTGTAGGTATCATAGCTGTGCAGGATGACATGTTGAGCATCCGGCAGCGGCTTCACGAGATCGAGCAAGTCGCGGGCAAGAACACCGCGCCAGCGATTGTCGTAACGTGACCAGGACGTGACACAATGGATGTCGCTGATCGCATTTGACTGCGGCAAAGCCTGGAACCCGGTCCAATCCAGTTTCTGCGGATTGGCGACGGCGCCGTCGATCCAGAGTCGCCATTTATCGCGCGGTATATCCGGATGCACGCCGAGATCGAGCACCGGCCAGTTCTGTACCAGGCGTTGGCCGGGCGGCAGGCGCTCGGTTTCGCGGTTGCCGCTCGTCCCGGTCAGCAACCGGCCTTCCGCCGCCCATTCCTGTTTGCGCCGGATCAGCTTGTCGCGCTTCCCTTGCTCGTCCTGATTTTCCAATCGGGGTTCCCCATCTTTCGAGACCGTCACCAAAGAAGACTCCATGATCGTTGCTCGTATTCCATATAGCATCGGATCACTCCGGACTTCAGCCCAGCGCGCCTTACCATGTGGCGATGAAAACATGAAAAGCGTAATACGTAAATTCAGGCAAAAAGCCGATTTTTCGATGCGATCCCGTTCACAATGTCCCTTCTGACGCCTCGCCGTCAAAACCCGCGCATTTGCGACGTTTTATCGCGTCGTTTTTCGGCGATCCTCAGTCGCGACAATAGCAGCCGGCCTGTCGGCTGAAGCCTAGTAATCCCATTTAGAAGACATCGGCCTTCATATTGCAGGTCGGGATCGGATCATGGCCGAAACAGCAGATCGCACTTTGTTCATTGCCTGTGGGGCGCTTGCCAGGGAAATTGTCGCCCTGAAGAGTGCCTATGGTTGGGACGATACGGTGGAGGTCACCTGCCTGCCGGCGATCTGGCACAATTATCCCAACCGGATACCGGCCGGGGTAAAGGCCAAGATCCAAGCCGGCAAACGGAAGTTCGGCCGTATTTTCGTCCTCTATGGTGATTGCGGCACCGGCGGCGAATTGGACAGGGTGCTGGCGGAAGAAGGCGTCGAGCGGATCGAAGGCCCACATTGTTACGAGTTCTTCACCGGCAGTGTCGATTTCAACAAGCTGATGGATGATGAGCCGGGAACCTTCTTTCTGACCGATTACATGGTCCGGCATTTCGATCGGCTGATCTGGCAGGGATTGGCCCTGGACCGCCATCCGGAATTGCGCGATGCCTATTTCGGCAATTACCGGCGGCTGGTCTATCTGTCGCAGATCGAGGATCCGCGCCTGCTGCAAAAGGCCAAGGCCGCTGCAGAACGATTGGGACTGGAATTCATGCATCGCCAGACCGGCTATGGGGACCTGGCGACATTCATGGCGGCGAAGGCCGGCGAGTAAGCGGGCCGCGCGGCAAGAGGGATGAAAGGGAGAATTATGGCGAGCTTGACCATCGTGTATTGGCGGGACATCCCCGCCCAGGTGATCGTCAAGAGGGGTCGCGATACGGCCAAGATCCAATTGACCGAGCGCTTCGAGAAGGCGATCGATCGTGCGGCGATGCGCGCCCATCTGCGGGACACGGATTCCTACCTGGCGGAATGGCGCCGCGGCACCCCGCTGGATGTCAGTGACGACCTCCAGGTGGAAGCGGATAAGAAGGCCGCCGAACTGGAAGCGGCCTACCCCGATGACCGGTTGAAGGTTCTTGTCGAAGCGGGCGGCCTTGATGCCGCCAAGGTCGAGGGCTAAACGCCATGTATGCCGTTCGTCTCTGGTCGGTGCGCCATGCGCGGGGCCTGAACCTGTTTTACAAGACCTTCGAGAAGGCGATGATCGGGCTCCATCCGCTGTGGAACAAGATCGGCTACGACAAGCTTGAGAAGCCCTTCGAGGTGACCGAAAAGGCGGTCAAGGGTTTCCTCTTCGATTGCCAGATGTGCGGCCAATGCGCTTTGTCCTCGACCGGCATGTCCTGCCCGATGAACTGCCCGAAGAATCTGCGCAACGGGCCCTGCGGCGGCGTCCGCGCCAACGGCCATTGCGAAGTGAAGCCGGAAATGAAATGCGTCTGGGTGCAGGCCTGGGCCGGCGCCGAACGCATGGCGGGCAGCCGGCCCGTGAAGGCCGGGGCCGATGCCATCGTCGATGTGCAGAAGCCGGTCGATAACAGCATCAAGGGCAAGTCCTCCTGGCTGCGTGTCGTGCGCATGACCAAGCAGATCGGCGAATTCGCCCCGAAGCCACCGAAGAAGCCCGCCGCCAAACCGGCCGCGCCGGCGGCGGCATCCGAGACCGCCAAGACTGAAGGGAAAGCGGCATGAACCAGGATTTGCCGCCGCATTGGGATCCCGGCGCGCCGCTGCCGCAAAAGGCCGGCCACTCGTCCCAGGGCCGTTTGGAGCGCGTCCTGCGCTCCGGCCGCTTCGCCGTCACCGCCGAACTCAACCCACCCGATTCCGCCGATCCACGCGAGGTCTATGAGCGCGCCCTGGTCCTGTCGGAAGTCTGCGACGCGATCAACGCGACCGACGCCTCGGGCGCCAATGTACATATGTCCTCGGTCGGCATCTGCTCGCTGCTGACCCGCGCCGGCTATGCCGTGATCATGCAGATCTCCTGTCGCGACCGGAACCGCATCGCCATCCAGGGCGATGTCCTCGGCGCCTCGGCCATGGGCGTGCAGAACATCCTCTGCCTGACTGGTGACGGCGTGCAGGCCGGCGACCAGCCGCAGGCCAAGCCGGTCTTCGATTTCGATTCGACCTCGCTGCTGGAATGCATTCGCGGCATGCGCGACAAGGGCCAGTTCCTGTCGGGCCGCAAGATCACCACGCCGCCCCGTGTCTTCCTCGGCGCCGCCGCCAATCCCTTCGCGCCGCCCTATGAATATCGCGGCGTTCATATCGCCAAGAAGATCAATGCCGGCGCGCAGTTCATCCAGACTCAGTATTGCTATGACGTGCCGCTGCTGAAGAGCTTCATGGCCCAGGTCCGCGAACAGGGACTGCATGAAAAGGCGTTCTTCCTGGTCGGCGTCGGCCCGCTGCCCTCAGCCAAGACCGCGCGCTGGATGCGCAGCAATGTGCCCGGCGTGCATATCCCCGATGCCGTGATCGAGCGGGTCGAGAAGGCCAAGGACCAGAAGGCCGAAGGCAAACGGCTTTGCGTCGACCTCATCCAGGAAATCAGTGAGATCGAAGGCGTTGCCGGCGTGCATGTCATGGCCTATCGCCAGGAAGAATATGTCAGCGAGATCATCCAGGCCTCGGACATCATGAAGAACCGCCAGCCCCGCCGTGCACCGCGCCCGGCGCCGGAGACAGAACCGGCCGGGGCGGTGAACGAGACCATTACGGCCGCTTAACCGTTACAGAAACACCACGTTATTTCGTCTGAAAGGAAGACCAATGACCGATACCGTCGTCAGCTCGGCCACCAAGGAAGTCGTGATCGGCTTCGATCGCCCCTTCTGCGTCATCGGTGAGCGCATCAATCCGACCGGCCGTAAACTGCTGGCTGCGGAAATGGCGGCGGGCGATTACAGCCGCGTCAAGGCCGATGCCCTCGCCCAGGTCGAAGCCGGTGCGCATATGCTGGACGTCAATGCCGGCATCCCGCTGGCCGATGAGCCGAAGATCCTGGCCGAGGCCATTCAGCTGGTGCAGTCCCTGACCGATACGCCGCTCTCGATCGACAGCTCGATCGTCGCCGCCCTGGAAGCCGGCCTGTCTGTCTACAAGGGCAAGGCGCTGGTCAATTCGGTGACCGGCGAGGAAGAGCGCCTGGAAGTCGTTCTGCCGCTGGTGAAGAAATACGGCGCTGCCGTGGTCGCCATCTCCAATGACGAGACCGGCATTTCCGAAGATCCCGATGTGCGCTTCGAAGTGGCGAAGAAGATCGTTCACCGCGCCGCCGATTATGGCATCCATCATTCCGATATCGTGGTCGATCCGCTGGTCATGCCGGTCGGCGCCCTCGGCCAGGCCGGCCGCGCGGCATTCAGCCTGATCCGCCGGCTGCGCGAGGAACTGAAGGTCAACACCACCTGCGGGGCCTCGAATATCAGCTTCGGCCTGCCGAACCGCCATGGCCTCAACCAGGCATTCCTGTCCATGGCGATCGGCGCCGGCATGACCAGCGCCATCATGAACCCGCTGCATATGGAAGAGATGACCGGTATCTGGGGCGCCGATGTCATGATGGGCCATGATGCCCATTGCGCCTATTGGATCAAGCGCTTCCGCGAGCCGAGCCAGGAAGGCGAAGCGGCCGGCGGCCGTGGCCGTCGTGAAGGCCGTCGTCGTGGCGGTGGCGGTGGCGGCGCGGCTGGTGGCGGCGCGACCGGCGGTGAAACCGTCAGCGCCTGAACAGGGCCGATAACTACCCTCTCCCGGAATGCCGGGAGAGGGGTTAGATTGCGCGACCATCCAACCCGTCAATTGGCGGATGCTGCCGTTCCGGCGGCAGGCGGACAAGCCGATCCGGCGTAGAGGCGAGAGCAGATCGTGGACGAGACAGTGACGACCGAAACGACACATCCCAACGGCAATGGCGGCAATGGCGGCGAGGATGCCTTGCTTGTCTTCATGCCCTCGGGCCGCCGTGGCCGTTTCCCCCTCGGCACGCCGGTGCTCCAGGCGGCGCGGCAGCTCGGCGTCGATATCGATTCCGTTTGCGGCGGGCGCGGCATTTGCGGCCGTTGCCAGGTCGTCGTCTCGGAAGGCGAATTCGCCAAGCTCGGCGTCACCTCGAAGGGCGATCATCTCAGCGATTTCAGTTCGGTCGAACAGCGTTATGGCGACAAGCGCGGCATGAAGCCGGGCCGCCGGCTGTCCTGCCAGGCGCAGCTCCTCGGTGATCTCGTCATCGACGTGCCGGCCGACAGCCAGGTTCACAAGCAGGTCGTCCGCAAGCGCGCGGAAATGCGCGACATCACCCTGGATCCGATCGTGCGACTCTATTACGTCGAGGTCCAGGAACCCGACATGCATGATCCGACCGGCGATCTGCAGCGCCTGGAAAAGGCTCTGACGGAACAATGGAGCCTGCCGAAGCTCGATACCGATCTGCGTGTCATCCAGGGATTGCAGGAAGCCCTCCGCAAGGGCGGCTGGAAAGTCACCGTCGCCGTGCATATGGGCAAGCAGATCACCGCCGTCTGGCCGGGCTTCCATGACAAGGCCTATGGCCTTGCCGTCGATATCGGCTCGACCACCATTGCCGGCCATCTCTGCGATCTTTCCACCGGCGAAGTGGTCGCCTCTTCCGGCCTCATGAATCCGCAGATCCGCTTCGGCGAGGATCTCATGAGTCGCGTCTCCTATGTGATGATGAATCCGGGCGGCGACCTGGAGATGACCAAGGCGGTGCGCGAATCGCTGGACGACCTCTGCGACGCGGTCGCCAAGGAAGCCAAATGCACGGTGCGCGACATTCTCGAATGCACCTTCGTCGGCAATCCGATCATGCATCATTTGCTGCTCGGCATTAATCCCATCGAACTCGGCGGCGCACCCTTCGCGCTGGCGACCGACGGTCCGACGACCTTCTGGGCGACCGAGATCGACCTCAAGGTCCATCCGAATGCCCGCATCTACGTGCTGCCCTGCATCGCCGGCCATGTCGGTGCCGATACCGCCGGCGTGATCCTCAGCGAGGCGCCGCATGAATCGGACGAGATGACCCTGATCGTCGATGTCGGCACCAATGCCGAGATCGTGCTGGGCGACAAGAACCGCTTGCTGGCGGCCTCTTCGCCGACCGGTCCGGCCTTCGAAGGCGCGCAGATTTCCTGCGGCCAGCGCGCGGCGCCGGGCGCCATCGAGCGCGTGCGGATCGACCGCAACACCCTGGAGCCGCGCTTCAAGGTGATCGGTTCCGACCTCTGGTCGGATCATCCCGATTTCGCCAAGGAAACGGATGCGATCGGCGTCACCGGCATTTGCGGCTCCGGCATTATTGAATGCCTGGCGGAAATGTTCCTGGCCGGCATCATTACCCAGGACGGGGTCATCGACGGGGCCATGGCCGCGACCTCGCCCCGCATCGAAGCCGACGGCCGCACCTTCTCCTACCTGCTGCATGACGGGTCGCCGCAGCTCAAGATCACCCAGAACGACGTGCGTGCCATCCAGCTCGCCAAGGCCGCGCTCTATGCCGGTGCCCGGCTGCTGATGGACCGCATGGGCATTGACAAGGTCGACCGCATCACCCTCGCCGGCGCCTTCGGCAGCCATATCGACGTCAAATACGCCATGGTGCTCGGCATGATCCCCGATTGCGACCTCGCCAAGGTCACCAGCGCCGGCAATGCCGCCGGCACCGGCGCCCGCATCGCCTTGCTGAACCGCGCCGCCCGCGATGAAATCGCCCGGGTGGTGAAGCAGGTCGAGAAGGTCGAGACCGCCGTCGAGCCGAAATTCCAGGAGCATTTCGTCGGCGCCATGGCCCTGCCCCACAAGACCGCGCCGTATCCGCATCTTGCGAAGGCGGTCAATCTGCCGGAACCGAAAGTGGCGTCGCTGGGCGGTGATGACGAAACCGGCGGGCGCCGCCGTCGGCGCCGCGGCTAGAGCGCGATCGTCTTTGATGGAAGCATCTTGCTTCCATCAAAGACGTGAATCGCCCTCTATCTTATGGATGAGAGGCGGATTCACGTTTTAGACAAAATCGCAAAGCGATTCCGTCTGAAACGATCCGGCTCTAAATCGCTTCGGCAGCGGCAAGCATCTCCATAGGCCTTGCCAGCAAGGCGGTGAGATAGCGGTCGATGGCGGCGATATCGCCCTCGGTCGCAGCCACCGCCACATAGCCGTCGGGTCGCACCAGCCATAATCCGGCCTCTGTCGATGCAACGGCCTCGGGATGCAGCAAGGTCGGAAAGCGTGCCGCCAGTTGCGTCAGTGCCGATGGCGCGATCCGCCCCGCAAGCCGAAAGCGCGGCTGCCGCTCGATCACTGTGCTGTGCCAGGCCGGATAGCGATGGCCGGCTTTCGAACCGGACCCGTTCAGCGGGCTGTGGCGATAGCGCACCGTCAGGCCGGCCAGTTGCCGCGCCAGGAAACGCTGGACCGGCCGCCGTTCCATGATCGCCAAAGCGAGGTGGTTGCGCAGGAATTGTGCAATGGGATGGCGCAACAGGCCGAGCCAGGTCATGCGGCCGGCCACCCGCAGCGTGCGTTCACCCACATCTTTGCGTTCCGAATGGTAGCTTTCCAGCAACGATCCACCTTCGGCATCGCCGCGGCAGACCATGGCCAGCTTCCAGGCCAGGTTGGCGGCATCCTGCATGCCGGTATTCATCCCCTGCCCACCGGCCGGGCTGTGAACATGGGCGGCATCGCCGGCCAGGAACACGCGCCCGCTGCGATAGTTGCGCACCTGCCGTTCGTTGACCCGGAATGTGCCGTGCCAATAGGCAGCAGTCGCCTTAAGCCCTGTCGGGCCGCGACGCTCGACCAAAGCCTGTATCTGCGCGAGGCTCATATCCGTGCCCCGGCCTTCCTCGATGGCAGGACCAAGATTGGCGGCGAGCCGGAACAGATTGTCGGGCCCGATCGGAAACAAGGCGAGAACGCCATCGCCGTGGAAATACAAGGCAGGCTCGCCCGGCGGCGTGGCCAGGCCGGTCAGGCGGAGATCCGCCATCAGCCATTCGGTGGAAAAGCTGCGGCCGCCGAAAGACTGGCCGATCAGGTCACGCACCGTGCTGCGTGCGCCATCGCAGCCGATCACCCAATCCACCTGCAATTTTTCCTGCTTGTCCTCGCCGTGCCGCAACGTGACCTCGACACCGTTCTCATTCTGCTGCAGCGATGCCAGCTCAACCGGCCGTTCGATCCGCACGCCGAATGTTTCGAGATGCTGCCGCAGCAGGCGTTCTGTCTCGCTTTGCGGCAGCATCAAGGCATAGGGAAAGAGGCTGTCCAGCAGCGAGAAATCGACGCGGATCGCTTGTTGGGTCTCGTCGATCAGATGTGCGGTACTGGCGGCGATGCCGGCATCGATGAAGCCCTCGGCGCAGCCCATGCCGTCGAGCATCTCAAGCGTCCGGCTCCAGACCACGACGGCCCGCGACTTCTCAGTCGGCTGGGGTGCCTTGTCGATGATGCGCAGGCTGACGCCATAGCGCGCCAGCTCCGCCGCCATGGTGAGACCGACCGGACCGGCGCCAACGACGAGAACCTGCGGCCGCATCATCATGCTCGTATCCCGCTCGGTCTCCCCCTCCTCAAGAGCTGAGGAGGGGATCAGTGACGGCGCCGTTAAGCCCGCACCAGCGGCTTGTACTTGATGCGGTGCGGCTGGTCGGCATCGGTGCCGAGGCGGCGATGCCTGTCGGCTTCATAATCCTGGTAGTTGCCTTCGAACCATTCGACATGGCTGTCACCTTCGAAGGCCAGGATATGGGTCGCGATGCGGTCGAGGAACCAGCGATCGTGGCTGATGATGACGGCGCAGCCGGCGAAATTGTCCAGCGCCTCTTCCAGGGCCCGCAAGGTATCGACGTCGAGATCGTTGGTCGGTTCGTCGAGCAGCAGGACATTGGCGCCGGATTTCAGCATCTTCGCGAGATGCACCCGGTTGCGTTCACCGCCCGAGAGCAGGCCGACCTTCTTCTGCTGATCGGCGCCCTTGAAGTTGAAATTGCCGACATAAGCGCGGCTCGGCATCTTGGTCTTGCCGAGCTCGATTTCATCGAGGCCATCGGAGATTTCCTGCCAGACCGTCTTGTTCGCATCCAGGCTGTCGCGCGATTGGTCGACATAGCCGAGCACCACGGTATCGCCGACCTTGAAGGAGCCTGAATCTGGCTGTTCCTGGCCGGTGATCATGCGGAACAAGGTGGTCTTGCCGGCGCCGTTCGGGCCGATCACGCCGACGATGCCGCCGGGCGGCAGGCGGAAGGAAAGGTCTTCGATCAGCAGCCGGTCGCCGAAGCCCTTGTTCAGGTTTTCCGCTTCGATCACGACATTGCCGAGGCGCGGGCCGGCCGGGATGGTGATCTGGGCGGTGCCCATGGCCTTCTCGTTGCTTTGCGCGAGCAGGCTTTCATAGGCGCTGATACGGGCCTTGGACTTGGCTTGACGCGCCTTGGGCGATTGCCTGATCCAGTCCAGTTCGCGCTCCAGCGATTTCTGCCGGGCAGTCTCGGTCTTCTCTTCCTGTTCCAGGCGCTTCTGCTTCTGTTCCAGCCAGCCGGAATAATTGCCTTCGAAGGGAAAACCCTGGCCGCGATCGAGTTCAAGGATCCAGCCGGCGACATTGTCGAGGAAATAGCGGTCGTGGGTGACGGCGACGACCGTGCCTTTGTAATCTTCCAGGAAGCGCTCGAGCCAGGCGACCGATTCCGCATCGAGATGGTTGGTCGGTTCGTCGAGCAGCAGCATATCGGGATTGGAGAGCAGCAGGCGGCAGAGCGCCACCCGGCGCTTCTCACCACCGCTCAGCTTCGTCACATCGGCATCGCCCGGCGGGCAGCGCAGGGCATCCATCGCGATCTCGACCTTGCGCTGCAGATCCCAGGCATCGGCGGCCTCGATCTTCTCCTGCAGCTCCGCCTGGCGCGCCAGCAAGGAGTCGAAATCGGCATTCTCGTCACCCATGGCAAGCGAGACCTGCTCGAATTCGTCCAGCAGCGCCTTGGTCGGGCCGACGCCTTCCATGACATTGCCGAGCACGTCCTTGTCGGGATCGAGCTGCGGCTCCTGCGGCAGATAGCCGACGCTGGCCCCCTCCGCTGCCCAGGACTCGCCGCTGAAATCCTTGTCGATGCCGGCCATGATCTTCATCAGCGTCGACTTACCGGCGCCATTGCCGCCCAGCACGCCGATCTTCGCGCCGGGCAGGAAGCTCAGCCAAATATTTTCCAGCACCTTGCGGCCGCCCGGATAAACCTTGGTCAGGCCTTTCATGACATAGATGTACTGATACGCGGCCATCTGGCACTCCAACTTCCTGAATTACGGGATTGCTGAGGGTTTTAGCCCAGGGGGAGGCGCAGGAAAAGCCCCGATTGCCGCCGCTTTCAACGAAGAAAGGCCCGTCCGGCAAGCCGAACGGGCCTCTTTGGCAATCCGGTGACGCCGGCGGTTACCAGACGTCGATCCGGTGATCCTTGGTTTCGCGGATGAAGACGATGCCTACGATGAAGGTGATCACGGAGATGATGATCGGATACCACAGGCCGTAATAGATATTGCCCTCCGCCGCCACCAGGGCGAAGGAGATCGCCGGCAGGAAGCCGCCAAACCAGCCATTGCCGATATGATAGGGCAGCGACATGGAGGTGTAGCGGATGCGGGTGGGGAACAATTCCACCAGCATCGCGGCGATCGGCCCGTAGACCATGGTGACATAGACCACCAGGAGCACCAGCAGCAATGTCGTCATGACATAGTTGATCTGGCCTGGATCGGCCTTTTCCGGATAACCGGCCGCCTTGATCGAGGCCGTCATTTCGCCGGCAAAAGCCGTGGTCTTGGCCGTCATGTCCTCCTTCGACAGGCCCTCGCCCTCGAAACTCTGGACGACCTTGTCACCGACCTTGACGCTCGCGACCGTACCGGCGGGCGCGGCCTCGTTCTCATAATTCACCGAGGCTTTCGCCAGGAAGCTCTTGGCGATGTCGCAGGAGGTCAGGAATTTCGAGGTTCCGACCGGGTTGAACTGGAACGAGCAGGTCGCCGGATCGGCGACCACCGTCACCGGCGCACTCGCCTGGGCCGCTTCCAGGGCCGGATTGGCGAAATGGGTAATCCCCTTGAAGATCGGGAAATAGGTGACCGCCGCTATCAGGCAGCCCGCCATGATGATGCCTTTGCGGCCGATCCTGTCGCTGAGCCAGCCGAAGACCAGGAAGAACGGCGTGCCGATCAGCAAGGCGAGCGCGATCAGGATATTCGACGTCGCGGCATCGACCTTCAGGGTCTGTGTCAGGAAGAACAGCGAATAGAACTGGCCGGTATACCAGACCACGGCCTGCCCCATGGTCAAACCGAAGAGCGCCAGCAGAACGATCTTCAGGTTGTCCCAGCGGGCAAAGGATTCCGTGAGCGGCGCGGACGAGCCTTTACCTTCGTCCTTCATGCGCTGGAAGGTCGGCGATTCACTGAGCCGCATGCGGATCCAGACCGAGATCGCCAGCAGAAGCGCCGAGACCAGGAACGGGATACGCCAACCCCAGGCGCCGAAGGCCTCTTCGCCCATCGACGTCCGCACGATCAGGATCACCAGCAGGGACAGGAACAGGCCCAAGGTCGCCGTCGTCTGGATCCAGCTTGTGTGATAGCCCCTTTTGCCATGCGGCGAATGTTCGGCGACGTAAGTTGCCGCCCCGCCATATTCGCCGCCGAGCGCCAGGCCCTGCAGCAGGCGCAAGGCGATCAGAATGACCGGCGCCAGGATGCCGATACTGGCATAGCTCGGAAGCAGGCCGATGACGAAGGTCGACAAACCCATGATCAGGATGGTGATGAGAAAGGTGTATTTGCGGCCGACGAGATCGCCGAGCCGGCCGAAGACGAGTGCGCCGAACGGACGCACGGCAAAGCCCGCCGCGAAAGCCAGCAAGGTGAAGATGAAGCCTGCCGTCGGATTGACCGCAGAGAAGAACTGCTTGTTGATGATGGCCGCCAGGGAGCCGAAGAGATAAAAATCATACCATTCAAAAACTGTCCCCAGCGAGGATGCGAATACCACGGTTCGCAGCTCACTTTTGGTCGGTTCGCGAAATGCCGCTAAGCTTGTGTTGGCCAAGAGTACCTCCCGATTAAATTTGAAACGCGTCGATGGGCTGCTCCTTTGGAGCCGTTGCCGACAACCGGTCGGTTCCGCCCGTTTCGTGTCGGTCGAATCGACCGGCTTCTCCCCTCTCCACACCGCAAGTAAGCTAACATTTTGCTATTTCCGCGGCAAACTGTCGCAGGAAAAAAATGCCAACAAAGGGATCCCGATGTACCATCGGAAAACGGCAATGACGAGTTTGAAATACTACTTTTAATTGTACGATAAATCACAAGATGGCCCGCAAACCCCACTGAGATACTTGGCAGTTTGCGCAAGAACCCGCACTATGGCCAGCGCTTAACCATATCAATCGCCGCAATCGGGTTCGCATAATTGGCAAAAATTCCTCCTCCAATGGTAGCAACGGAGCGACCGGCCAGTGCCGGCCGACTGGCCCATGATCCGTTGGATTTCGCGGCCGCGCTCAGCCGGTCCTTTGCCGCGACTCGGGATGTCGATGCCACGACGCGGCACGCCTTGGCCCGTATCGCCGAGCTGATGCAGGTGGAAGCCGGGGCGATTTTCCTCGCCGACGAGGCCGGCGGCGACCTGGTCTGCCGGGCGAGCACCGGTCCGGTGAATATCGATGGCCTGGTTGTTCCCCAGGGCCATGGCATCGTCGGGCGGTCGGTTGCCGAGGATGTCGTGCTGGTGGTCGAGAACGCCTATGACGACAAGGCCTTCTATGCCGAGGCGGACAAGCATACCGGCTTCGTCACCCGCTCCATCCTCTGCGCGCCGATGACCGTCGGCTCCAGCCGGATCGGTGCGGTCGAGGTATTGAACAAGCATGACGGCCAGCCCTTCGACGATGCCAATCAGAACATGCTGAAGGTGATCGCCAGTTCGGCCGGGCTTGCCATTTCCAATGCGCGCCTCGCCGCCAAGCTGGTGGAACAGGAACGCCTCAAGCGGGAGTTGGAGCTCGCCGCCGCGATTCAACGCAGCCTGCTGCCGCCGGCGGATGATGCGCTGCCCATCGCCGGCATCAACCGGCCGATGCGCGAGGTGTCCGGTGACTTCTATGACTTCTTCCAGACACCGGACGGTATCGTCGCCTTTTGCCTCGGCGATGTATCCGGCAAAGGCATGAATGCGGCCTTGCTGATGGCAAAGACGGCGAGCCTGTTCCGCTGCCTCGGCAAGACCATGCACGATCCGGCGCGACTTGCCGGCATTCTCAACCGAGAAATCAGCGACACCGCCAGCCTTGGCATGTTCGTCACCATGGTCATCGGCATCTATGATCCATCGACCGGCATGCTGAATTTCACCAATGCCGGCCATATGCCGCCGCTTTTCCGTCGTGGCGATGGGACGACCGAAACCTTCGCGGCCGAGGCGCCGCCCCTGGGCATCCTGCGCGAGGCAAGGTTCACGACCCGGAGCCTGGCGCTCGATCGCGGCCAGTTCTTCCTCTATTCCGACGGCCTCACCGAATTCCCGGTCGGGCATGACGAATTGGGCATCGATGGTCTCGACCGGCTGCTCGCCAGGCAAAGCGATGCCCGTCTGGACGACCGACTGGCAGCGGTGCTGCGGGAACTGGATGCCGCCGGCGGCCAGGCGCGCGACGACCTGACCTTGCTGGCCATCGATGACAGCTTGGCCGCCCATGCCGCCGGCCGCGAGGTGGCGGCGGCTTTCGAAGACGGCGAATTCCTGGTGGGATTCACCCTGATTTCCAATCCCAACCGCCTGAAAATCCTGCGCCCTGCCTTGCTGGCCGCCGCCACGGCCTGCGGGTTCGAGACGGATGACGCACATGATTTCGTCCTTGGCGCCGTGGAAGCGGTGGAGAACATCATGATTCATGCCTATGGCGGCGGAAAAACCGGCGAGATCACCCTGGCGATGCATCGGCTGCCCGATGGCATCATGCTGCGGATTCGAGACTTCGCACCCCGGATCGATCCGGCTAAGATACAGCCTCGGCTCTTGGAAGATGTGCGTCCGGGGGGATTGGGCACGCATTTCATCCGCACCGTCATGGATGACGCGAGCTTCATTCCGATGCCCGAAGGCGAAGGAAATCTGCTGGAGCTGGTGAAGCGCAGGCGAGCCAGACAGGAATAGGGATGGGGACGTAGCAATGCCGGTAGATCAAATCAGCGAGACGAATGGCCGCATCGTCATCGCGCTCTCAGGTGAAATCGATCTCGAGACCGCACCGGCGGTTCGCAAGGCGCTGCTCGACAATCTGAAAGGTGGCAAGGATCTGCTGATCGATCTCGCCCAGGTGAGCTATATCGATTCATCCGGCATCGCCAGCCTGGTGGAGAGTTTGCAGCTCGCGCGCAAACAGGGCCACGACGTCGCCCTGATTGCGGTCAGCGCGCGCGCGCTCCGGGTGCTGGAACTGGCCCGGCTCGACAAGGTCTTCACCATTCATGCCGATCTCACATCGGCTTTGGCGGTGAATGACAAGACGGCGCAGCAGTAAGTCAGCCGCATGACAGCTGTCGCGCGCTTCTTCGAAACCATCGGCCGACGCACGGTCCAGAGCCTGGACGAGGTCGGTTACGGCGCCAGCCTGTTGGGCGAGAGCCTGTTCTGGCTGGTCATGGGCCGGCGCTACCGCCAGCCGGTTCGTGTCGAAGCCACCATGCTTGCCATGCTCAGTTTTGGCGTCGGCGCGCTGCCCATCGCCACCTTGCTGTCCGGCACGATCGGCTTGATGCTGGCGATCCAGAGCCTCTATTCCCTTGGTCTTTTCGGCGCCGAAAGCTTCGCCTATATCGGCATCGCCTTCGGCGTGGTGCGCGAATTCTCGCCGATCATCATGGGCATCCTGATCGCCGGGCGCTCCGGCTCGGCCATCGCCGCGCGCCTCGCCACCATGACCATCAATCAGGAAATCGATGCGCTCCATGTGATCGGCATCAATCCGGTGCGCTTCCTGGTCTCGCCCGTTCTCATCGCCTTGGTGATCACGGTGCCCTGCCTGGCCATGTGGGCCAATCTGGTCTCCATCACCTGTGCCGGCCTCTATGTATCGGCTGCCCTCGACATGTCCTTCGCGGCCTATATCCGCGACACGATGAACGTCCTGACCACGCATGATGTCTGGCACGGCATCGGCAAGTCGGCCCTGTTTGGCGTCTTGATCGCTCTGGTCGGCGTGATCAATGGTGCCAGCGTCAGCGGCGGCGCCGAAGGCGTCGGCCATGTCACCACCCGTGCCGTCGTGCAGTCGATTACCCTGATCGTGCTCGCCGACATGATCTTTGCCTATATCTCGACGCATTGACGGCCATGAGCGAGCAACCTGCACCATCCCATCAGCAAACAGCGGCCCCGCACGGCGCGCATGCCATCTGGCGTCCCAGCGAGGCGGAACTCGCCGACCGTCCAAAGGTGATCGAGGTCGATCATCTCGATTGGTCTTATGGGTCGCGACAGGTCCTCTACGATATCTCGCTTGATGTGCGCCAGGGCGAGATCATGATGATCATGGGCGGCAGCGGCAGTGGTAAAAGTACGCTGTTGCGCCATCTGGTCGGTCTGATGCCGCCACTGCCCGGCAAGGTCAAATTGCTGGGCAAGGATTTCGGTGGCCTGAAGCCGATGGAGAAACTGGATCTGCGCCGCAAGATCGGCGTCGCCTTCCAGTTCGGCGCTCTCTTCAGCTCGATGAATGTCGCCGAGAATGTCAAACTGCCGCTGCGCGAGCTGACCAAGCTCAACGAAAAGACCATGGACATCATGGCGCGCATAAAGCTGGAAGTCGTCAATCTCTCCGGCTTCGGCGACCTGATGCCGGCCGCCCTCTCGGGCGGCATGGTGAAACGCGCCTCGATCGCCCGAGCCATTATCATGGATCCGAAACTGCTGTTTCTCGATGAGCCCTCTTCGGGCCTCGATCCAGCGGTTTCCTCGGCGCTGGACGACCTCATCCTGCGGCTGCGCGAGGCGATGGACATTTCCGTCGTCATCGTCACCCATGATATCGAGAGTGCCTTCAAGATCGGCGATCGCATCACCATCCTGGACAAAGGCCGGATCCTGGCCAGCGAACGGGTGGAGACGATCCGCAACAGCAAGAACGAACGCGTGCAACATCTGCTCAACCGCCAGGCGGAAGAGATCGAGGTCGATCCGACCGAATATCTCAAACGCCTGACCGGCGGTTGACCGGGAACAGGCCAGCGGAGCGACGAGAGAACGCCACATGCGCAGTTATTTTTTGAACTACACCGCCGTAGGTCTGTTCGTTTCCGCCATGGTGATCGCGCTGATTGTCACGGTGCTGATGCTGAGCGGGCGCAGCGGCCCCACCGACCACTATTCGATCGTCTTCGACAATGTCAGCGATATGAAATACGGCACGGTGGTGCGGTATGAAGGATATGCGATCGGCGAAGTCAATAAGATCGAGCCGGAGCGGTCAGACAACCGTTACCGCTTCCGCGTCTTCGTCGATGTGAAAAAAGGCTGGCAGATTCCCACCGATTCGGTCGCGCGCATTGCGGCATCGAGCTTCCTTGCCGCCAAGACCATCGAGATCGCCGGCGGCCGGGCGCCGAATACGATCCAGCCGGGCGGCGAGATCGCTGGCGGCTCGCCGGCCGACATCTTCACGCTGATGAGCTCCGTCGCCGCAGAGATTGGCGATCTCAGCAATTCTTCCCTGAAGCCGCTGCTGGCGAAGATCAGCGACATGATCGACCGCATCGGGACCTCCACCGAAGGTAATCTCAACCAGCTCTTCGGCTCGCTCAACAGCATCGCCAAATCGGTACAGGACAGGACACCGCAGATCGCCAATGACCTCGCCAAGCTGACAACGCAACTGAATGTGGAGATGGGCCAGATCGACAAGATCCTCTCCGACGGCAATGTCGCGACGATCCAGCGTTCACTAGGCCATGTCGAAGATGCCTCCGCCAATGCCGCGGCGGCGACCAAGGATCTGAAAACGCTCTCACAGAAAGCGCGAGCCTTGGCGGATCAGTTGAGCAACCTCGTCCAGAGCAATGCGCGGAATGTCGACAGGTCGGTGGCGGATCTCGCTTATATCCTGCGGACGCTGTCGCAGAATATCGATGCCATTACGCATAATCTGGAAGGAAGCACGCGCAATATGAACGAGTTCAGCCGCTTGATCCGGCAGAATCCCGGTCTTCTTCTTTCCGGCGGCAGCCCATCGCCGGATCGTGGCCTGACGCCTGTCCCCGATGGGTCGAAGGATCAGTGACATGAAGCTCGACATGCCACGCAAGCTTCTGATCCTGCCCGTCCTTGCTCTACCGATCCTTGCCCTGCTGGTCGGTTGCGCCGCACCCACGGTGCCGAAGGAGCAGTATTTCCGCCTGATCGCCACGCCGGCCGAAACACCCGTGGCAACGCCCTTGAACGGGATCGTCGAGATTCCGGCCTTCGATGCAGAGGGTGTCCTGGCGGAACGGCCCTTATTGTTCACCGCCGATGGCGGCCGCAAGCTGGAGCAGCGCAACTACGCCTACTGGACCAATTCGCCGCCACAGATGTTGCGCGATCAATTGATTACCTATTTGCGCAGCGCCCATGTCGCAACGAAAGTCGTGCCGAGCGAGCTGCGGGTTGACGCGAAATATGTGGTGAGGGGAAAGCTCCGGCGCCTGGAGCAGACTGCCAATCCCACCGGCGGCGTGATCGAAATTGAAGTCGCCCTGTTGGACGAAGAGACAAACCAGCTCATCGCCAGCAAGGTCTTCCTCGCCAAGGAACCGGCAGCCAACGGCAATATCGACGATGCGGTGGCGGCCCTCAATACGGGCATGAATCAGATCTTCCGCGAGATCGCTGCGCTGATCAGCCAGCATTAGGATTGACGTGCCGAAGCTGAATCGGGGCACAAAGGAAATGGTGGGCCCGGAGGGACTTGAACCCCCGACAACACCGTTATGAGCGGCGCGTTCTAACCAACTGAACTACAGGCCCGACCGGGCGCCGATCGCGGCGCCAGCCATCTTGCACAGGCAGAGCTATAGCACCCCCGCCCCGCTTTGGGGAGAGGGTGCCGACAGCCTCAGGTATCGAGGAAACTGCGCAGCTTGCGCGAGCGGCTGGGATGCTTGAGCTTGCGCAGGGCCTTCGCCTCAATCTGGCGAATACGCTCGCGGGTGACCGAGAACTGCTGGCCAACTTCTTCCAGCGTATGGTCGGTATTCATGCCGATGCCGAAGCGCATGCGCAGCACGCGCTCCTCGCGCGGCGTCAGCGAGGCGAGGACGCGGGTCGTGGTTTCGCGCAGATTGGCCTGAATGGCGGCATCGAGCGGCAGAACGGCGTTCTTGTCCTCGATGAAATCGCCGAGATGGCTGTCTTCCTCGTCGCCGATCGGCGTTTCGAGCGAGATCGGCTCCTTGGCGATCTTCAGGACTTTGCGCACCTTTTCCAGCGGCATCATCAGCTTTTCCGCCAGTTCCTCCGGCGTCGGCTCGCGGCCGATCTCGTGCAGCATCTGCCGGCTGGTGCGGACCAGCTTGTTGATCGTCTCGATCATATGCACCGGGATACGGATGGTGCGGGCCTGATCGGCGATCGAGCGGGTGATCGCCTGCCGGATCCACCAGGTGGCGTAGGTCGAGAACTTATAGCCGCGGCGATATTCGAACTTATCGACCGCCTTCATGAGGCCGATATTCCCTTCCTGGATGAGATCGAGGAATTGCAGGCCGCGATTGGTGTATTTCTTGGCGATGGAAATCACGAGACGCAGATTGGCCTCGACCATTTCCTTCTTGGCCCGGCTGGCCTCGCGCTCGCCCTTCTGGACGATATTGACGATGCGGCGGAAATCACCGACCGGCAGCTTGACCTGATCGGAAATGGCGGCGATCTCGTCGCGCACCTCCTTGGCATCGTCCTTATGCTTGGCGACGAAATTCTTCCAGCCCTTGGAGGTCAATTTGCCGAGCTTGATGAACCATTTCGGATCCAGCTCGGAGCCATAATATTTCTGCAGGAATTCTTCCCGCTTGACGCCGGCCTTCTGGGTCAGGCGCAGCAACTGGCCTTCCAACCCCATCAGCCTGCGGTTGAGGCCATACATCTCGTCGACCAGGGCCTCGATGCGGTTGTTGTTCAAACGCACCGAGCGCATCAGCTCGATCATCTCGAGCTTCATCTTTTCATAGGACTTTTCCGACCGAGGGTTCAACTCCTCGCCGGCCAGGATTGTCTCCAGGCGCTTCACTTGCACCTTGTCGAGCTTCTTCTGCAAAGCGGCGATGGCATCGAAGGTCTCCAGGAGCTGCGGCAGCAATTGCTGCTCCATTGCGGCGAGAGACATATTGGCTTCATCGCCCTCGCCTTCGCCACTCTCGCCGCCTTCACCCTCGGCGGCGCCTTCCTGTTCGGATTCCTCTTCCTCGAATTCGCTTTCATCGGCGCCGTTCATCATCTCGTCGCCTTCGCCGGGCACGCCGCCCATGGTGGCATCGAGATCGATGATATCGCGCAGCAGGATTTCGCCGGCTTTCAGCCGGTCGCGCCATTCCAGGATGGCACGATGGGTCAGCGGGCTTTCGCCGATGCCGCCGATCATCATGTCGCGGCCGGCTTCGATCCGCTTCGCAATGGCGATTTCGCCTTCACGGGAGAGCAGCTCGACCGATCCCATTTCGCGCAGATACATCCGCACCGGGTCATCGGTACGGCCGACTTCGGCATCATCGAGATTGCCGGTCACCCGGCCTTCATCGTCGCTTTCTTCATCGGTCGTCGCGGCTTCTTCGGCCTCGTCGCTCTCCTCATTCTCGACGACATTGATGCCCATCTCGTTGAGGAGGGCGAGCGTGTCTTCGATCTGCTCGGAGGACATCTGTTCCGGCGGCAGGACGGCATTGAGCTCGTCATAGGTGACGTAGCCCCGCTCCTTCGCCTTGGCCAGCATCTTTTTGACGGCGGCATTCATGCCGTCCATCAGCGGACCTTCTGCGCCATCTTCCCGCGGCTTTGCCGCTTCTGCCTTGGCCGAGCTTTTGACTGCCATTGACGCCACCTGCTTACAAATACCTAGATTGGACCGAGCCATGACTGGCCGGTTACTGCTTCACGACCTGGCCGAAAGCGTCCCGATCGATGTCCCGCCGCCGGCTTTCCGCCTCCAGCGCCAGGCGTTGCGCGGCTTCGAACCGCGCCAGATTTTCCTCGGTCATGCTGGTCGAAAGCGCCGCCGCTGCCTCTGCCAATTCGGCGCGGATGTCAGGCTCTCGAAGCACGGCCATAACGTGCAAAAGCCCCTCTTCGGCAAATACCGGATCTGCCGAACGAAGGGTAAACCTGTAATCTGCGGTCCGCGCCAAAAGGCTATCGAGACCGGCAGAAAATCCCTGATCCCTCAGATGGTTCTGCAAGGCGACGGCGTCAAGCTGCGGATATCGGGCAGCGAGGTCTATAATGGCGGCCCGAAGCTTGTCAAGGTTGCCGGTCGCCTCATTGTTCGAAGCGCTATCGCCGGCCGTGCCGTCTTCACCAATTGTTCCGTCTGGATCGGCATTCGGGAATGTCAGCAAGATTACCGCTTCGCCATGCCTGTGAATAAGATCGGGATGGTTAACAAGAGTTGCAAGTATCTTTTCATAGGGTAAGCGCTGGACCCGCCTTAAACCTTCGCGGACATCGCCGCCGCCCATTTCCGACAGATAGCTGGGGCGGGCCCAGCGCGGTTGATACCGGCCCATGCCGGCATTGGGCAGGCTATCGAAGCTGGGAAAGCCGCCTGGCCGGGCCGGGCGGGAACCGCTTGAGCCGGCTGCCTGGCCCCGCCGGGGCGGGGCATCGCCGCGCGGACGGGCGAACAAGCCGTCAAGCCGGGCGAACATCTCCTGGCGGTAGGCATCCTGGATCGATTTATCGGCGATGCGGCCCACCGCCTCGAAAAGGTCGCGCCGGAAGCCACTGCGCCGCTCGGGCGTGTCCAGCGGCCGGTCGGCCAGGACCATGCGCCAGACCACCTCGACAAGCGGCTCGGCGCCGTCCAGCACGCGCCGCAAGGCCGCCGCGCCCTGGCTCTTGATCAGGGAATCCGGATCTTCCCCCGCTGGCATCCAGGCGAAGCGCAGGGAAAGGCCGGGCTTCAGGATCGGCAGCACCCGGTCCGCCGCCCGCGCCGCCGCCTTCTGGCCGGCGACATCGCCATCAAAGCAGAGTAGCGGCTCCGGTGCCAGGCGCCAGAGCAAGCCGATCTGGTCTTCCGTCAAGGCCGTGCCGAGCGGCGCCACGGCCTGGGGGAAACCCGCCTGGGCCAAAGCGATCACATCCATATAGCCTTCGGCGACGATGATCTCGTTCTTGTCCCGCGCCGGTTTTTGCGCCAGTGACAGGTTGTAGAGCACCCGCCCTTTGTGAAAGAGCGGCGTTTCCGGCGAATTCAGGTATTTCGGCTTTTCATCGGTCAGGATGCGGCCGCCAAAGGCGATCACCTGGCCGCGCCGGTCGAGGATCGGGAACATCACCCGGCCGCGGAACCGGTCGTATGTGGCGCCGGGTCCGTCTTCCGGGCGGATCAGCAGGCCGGCTTCCACCGACAGGGCTTCCGGCACATCCTGCTTCTCCAGATGGGCTTTCAGCGCGGTGCGGCTGTCCGGCGCGAAGCCCAGGCGAAACTGCTTGATGGTTTCGGGCGTCAGGCCGCGCCGGCGCAGATAATCCAGCCCCGCTTTTCCGGTGCTGGCGCCGAGATGGCCCTCGAAGAACTTGGCCGCCAGCTCCATCACGCCGGCAAGTGTCGCCTGGCGTTCCGCCCGTTCGCGGGATTCGAAACTGTCCTGCGGCACGGTGACTCCGGCTTCGGCCGCCAGCTTTTCCACCGCGTTGCGGAAATCCAGCCCTTCGGTATTCATGACGAAGCCGATGACATCGCCATGGGCGCCGCAGCCGAAGCAGTGATAGAAGCCTTTATCCTCGCTGACCGTGAAGGACGGCGATTTTTCGTTATGGAAAGGGCAGAGCCCGCTGGCTTCCTGGCCGCGACGGATCAACCGCACCTTCCGCCCGACCACGTCGATGATCGACAGGCGTTGCCGCAAATCTTCCAGAAATGATGGGGGGAAGGCCATGCGCCGCCCCGTTCGTCGGTCAGCCCAGCTTCTGCTTCACGCGCGCGCCGGCCTTGGCGAAATCCATCCGACCGGCAAAGCGTTCCTTCAGGGCAGCCATGACACGCCCCATATCCTTGATACTCGCCGCGCCCAGCTCCGTCACGAGCTGGTCGACCGCCGCATCCGACTCCGCGTCCGACATCTTCTTCGGCAAATAGCGTTCGATGATATCGATTTCGCCCTGCTCCTGGTCGGCCAATTCCTGGCGGTTACCCTGCTTGTAGAGCACAATACTTTCGTTGCGCTGCTTCACCATCTTCTGCAGCATCTCGACGATTTCCGCCTCGTCGATCCCGTCGGTGACGCCCCGGCTGCGCGCGGCGATGTCGCGATCCTTGAGAGCCGCCAGCACCAGCCGCAGCGCGGATGTCGCCGCCTGGTCGCGGGATTTCATCGCAGTTTTCAGATCGTCGTTCAGGCGCTGCCGCAACATTGGTTTTGCTCGCTCTCATCTATGCACAAGCGGCGGAAGTTACACCCTGCTCGGGACGCAAGCAACGAACCCGAAAGCCCACACCGATTGCAATTTAAGAATTACTTCTCATCACACCTGCGGCCCTGAACCGCGAATCCTCTTGACCAGGCCGCCCACCGAGAGTAGGACTCCGCCCATCTGACATTTTGTCGTATCTTGTCGTAATTCGTCGCTATTGAGGATAACAGCATGCGGCCTGAGCAACAACAGGTCCTGGTGGAATGGGCGCGCGCGGTCGGCCTGACCCAGATGCATGGCCGCAAGGCGATCTATGAGCGGTTCCGCGACCTTGTGGAAGCCCAGGGGCACAAAGCCCCCACCCTGCCCGCCATCGACAAGTGGATCGAACGCGGCGTCATCCCCTGGCGCTGGCAGGTCGTGCTGGGCGATCTGCGACAACAGATCGACAGCGGCGAGCAGCCCGTCCCGATCATGCCTTCCCCGGCCATGCCTTCAGCCCAGCCAGCAATTGCATCCGATCAGCCAGCCAAACGGATCCTGCCGATGACCAGCTCCATCTCCCAACCTGCCCAATCCCAGTACGCCCAATCCCAGCCGGTCACCGGCGATGCGCCGATCCATACCGCCCTCCTGGTGCTGGCCGACGGCACCGTGCTGAAAGGGCGCGGCCTGGGTGCCGCCGGCGCCGCCGTCGGCGAGGTCTGCTTCAATACCTCGATGACCGGCTACCAGGAGATCATGACCGATCCCTCTTATGCCGGGCAGATCATCAACTTCACCTTCCCCCATATCGGCAATACCGGCGCCAATGGCGAGGATATCGAGACCATTACGCCAGCGGCGCGCGGCTGTGTCCTCGCCGCCGATGTCACCCAGCCGAGCAACTGGCGGGCAGCGCAGCATTTCGACGCCTGGCTGAAAAGCTACAACCTGCCGGGCATCGCCGGCATCGATACCCGCAAGCTGACCCGGCGCATCCGCGACGGCGGCGCACCGAACGGTGTCCTGGTGCACAATCCCGAAGGCGTCTTCGATATTCCGGCCCTGGTCGCCGAAGCCAAGGCCTGGCCAGGCCTGGACGGGATGGATCTCGCCAAGGACGTTTCCTGCCGGCAGACCTTCAACTGGGATGAAAGCACCTGGTCGCTGGGCCGCGGCTACGGCCATCAGGCAGCGCCGTCTTACCGGATCGTCGCCATCGATTACGGCGCCAAGCGCAACATCCTCCGCTGCCTCGCCGCCGCCGGTTGCGCCGTGACGGTTGTCCCCGCCACCGCCACCACAGCGGATGTGCTGCGCCACCGGCCGGACGGCGTCTTTCTCTCCAACGGCCCCGGCGACCCGGCCGCGACCGGCGAATATGCCGTGCCGGTGATCCGCGAATTGATCGATCAGGGCCTGCCGGTCTTCGGCATCTGCCTCGGCCACCAGATGCTGGCTCTGGCCCTCGGCGGCAAGACCGAGAAAATGGCGCGCGGCCATCGCGGCGCCAATCATCCGGTCAAGGACCTGAGCACCGGCAAGGTCGAGATCACCAGCCAGAATCACGGCTTCCAGGTGATGCCGGAAAGCCTGCCCACCGATGTCCGCGTCACCCACCAGTCGCTGTTCGACGGCTCGGTCGAAGGTCTGGAGCTGAGCGGCAAGCCGGTCTTCTCGGTGCAATACCACCCGGAAGCCTCGCCCGGCCCGGAGGACAGCCACTACCTCTTCCACCGCTTCGTCGAAAAGATCGCACAGCACAAAGTCGGGGCGTGATCTTGCTGGCTGGAAAGGCACCCCCTCCCTGGCCCTCCCCCGTTTCGGGGGAGGGAGTCGAACCAGAAT
>SSEL01000085.1 GCA_008012315.1 Rhodospirillaceae bacterium | reverse complement strand
TCCCTCATCCCTCATCCCTCCCCCTCACCCTCACCCAGCCCTCTCCCGCGAAGAGGGGGCGCTGTGGTTGATGCCCGGATTCACACTTCTCACTGCGGCACAAGCCTTTCCATCCCCCTCTCCCTCGCTGACAAGGTCGGCCTGTGCCGACGGGCGGGAGAGGGTTGGGATGAGGGGGCTTTCTTAACCGAATAGCCACGGGTCAAGCCCGAGCGCGACGGCCAGGCTTTAGAATTGTCGCGCGATAATGTATTGATTATATATCAACATAACGTATATAATTGTTATTACACCAACAAAACAACTTCAGCAAGACGGCGGCCTCCCGGTTACGGCCACGTCATTCATCGCAGACCATTGATTTTCGCGCCCGCAGGCCTTGGGCGCGACGGAGAAAGCCATGCCGCGCGTTCCGGAATATAACCAGCGTCAGATCGAGCTTACCCCCGCCAATACGCCCTACCAGGACATGAAGCCGACGGCCGAACAATTCGGCAGCTATCTCGGCCAGGCGATGCAAAATCTGGGCAAGTCCCTGGGCTCTGTCGCGGGCACGCTGGGGGATACCGCGACCTATCTGCACAAGGTCGAGCAGGAGAAGAACGAAACCGCCGCGGTTGACCTCTTCAACCAGTACAACGCGGCCGAACGGAAGATCGCCGACAGTTATCAAACGCTGCCCGGCAAGCTGGCGGTGGATGGCTACTCGGCGACCGAGAAGCAGCTCTCGATCCTCAAGCGGGATTATCTGTCGCGCGCGGCCAATCCAGCGCAGGCGGAGCTTTTGAGCAAGGCCATAGAGGTGGGGAGCGCCACCGCCCTGGGGCAAATGCAGCGCTACCGCGACCAGCAGCAAGGCGTCTATGAAGACGATGTCAGCGATACGCGGGTCGGCTTAATGCTCGGGAATGTGCGCCGCTTCTATAACGACGACCGGGAATCCGCCAAGAGCGTCTACCTCGCGCAAGTCGAAAGCCTGGACCAGCTCAGGCGTCACAACGCGGGCACGGAGGAGATCAAAGCCAAGCTGAAACAGGTCGCCAGCAGGGGAATGCGCCAACGGATCGAGGGGGCGATGGCGCAGCACGATCTCGGCATGGCCCGCCGGCTGTTCGATGGCCATGCCGACGGGTTGCTGGCCCCAGACCGCGCCGCGATGGCGGCCCAGCTCGGCCATCTGGAGTTCAATGACCGGGTCGAGAACGAGACCACGCGCATCCTGCAGGCTTCACCACTGCGTCTTGGCGGCGAGCAGCATGGCAAGACCGCGACCGAGCCCAGCCCGCCGGATGCCGAGAGCCGCCTGGTCCTGACCGAGAAGATCGCCGATCCGCAATTGCGGGCTGCCGTGCAGGACAGGGTCGCCCTGCAAAGCCAGCGGGACCGGCAAGCCTATCTGACCCAACAGCGGCAGATGAAAGTCCAGGCGAAGGATATCATCGACCGAGGCGGCGCCTTTACCGATATTCCCTATCAGATGCTGATCGGCATCGATGCGACAGGGAAAGCCGCATTGAGCGCCTATGCCAGGAGCGGCGGCAAGGTGACAACCGATCCCGTCACCTTCTACCGCCTGTGTGACCAAGCGCTGGATCATCCCCAGGGCTTCCTCGACACCGACCTCAACGACTATATCCATCTGGTCGAAGGCAAGGACATGTCTAAGCTCTCGACGCTGCAGGCAACGCTCAAGGACAAGGGGCCGGACGATCCGGCGCTCAGCTTGCTGCGCAGTTACAAGGCCAATACCGATCGTGTGTTGCGGCAGCTCGGGCTACCTCAAAGTGACGCACGATCGTCCTGGCAGCAGAAGAAGGTGGCCGAGTTGCTGACGCAGCTCGATGCTCAGCTCAGCGCATATGAGGGAGTAACTGGCCGAAAGGCCTCACCGGCGGAGCAGCGGAAGTTGCTCAGCCAGGTATTGCTTGACCAGATCATGACCTTGGGAGGGCATCCCGGCGGATCGCCATCCGGCATCGGTGAAAGGGGCGTGACTGCGGCCGTGGACGAAGGAGAGCGCCAAGCCATCACCCGGGCCTTTAAGGCGCACGGCGTTTCACCGACGGAAGGGCAGATCCAACGGGCATCTGTGCGGATCGGGGGGCGAAACCAATGACGGATGTCGCTCAGCAAACCTCCGGTTCAAACGATGCTTCACATTTATCCGATCCTTATGATGAAGCGGTGGGGCATGTTCTGGCTGAGGAGCAGGGTAGCCTGAGGCTGCCTCTAGAGCCGATATCGCCCTCATCGTCGGCAACCCCGGATGCCGTGTCTCCTTCGCTTGCGTTGCCGTTCTTTGCACCCGAAGCAGAGGGCCAAGCAACAGCGCCATATATTGCAGCCGCTCGGGACGTGCTGGACGAGGATGATTTCCAGCGCCGGGTGACGATCTACCAGGCGCTGGAAGTAACACCTGGACGTTCGGCCGGGGCAGCGCGTATCGGGCAAATGTTCGGGGGTATACCGGCGCCAATCGTCGAAGAGAATCTTGATGAGTATCGGCGGGCGGCCGACTATTACGACGTACTGGATAAAGTGAGGATGTCGCCGGCCCTGTCCGAGTTGGGCCAGGATCCCGACTATCTGTATCGCGTTGCCGGCGACATCACCACCTTTTCCGACTTTGACGCTAGCTTTGGGCAGGCCGCCATACAGCAGGGCTTACAGCCGAAGCAGAGCGTCGGTGCAAAAATCCTTGATGGCGTAACGCGCTTCGCGGACGGCTCTATTGGCAGTATCCGTGCTTTGGCGGCAGCGCCTTTTTCCGGGAGCGCCGCGTTGTGGAACCTGATGCGGTCACCCGCCGATCTGGTCGGCGCCAACGGTCTTTCGGACTTCTTCAAACATGAGACGGAGGTATCGGCGCAAACCGCCGCCGATGTCCGGGGCGATCAATCGCACGCGACGCCGCTGCAACGCACCATCTATCAGGCGCTTGAAGGCGCCGGCGTCGCCATCCTGACCTTGCCGGCTTCTGCCATAACGGGCAATCCAGCGCCGACGCTTGCAGTGATGTCGGCGATGACGGCCGGCCAATCCTATGATGAGGCGATTGCCCAGGGTTTATCGCCGCTGGAAGCGACCCTTTATGCCGGTGGCCAGGCGATGACCGACTATATCGCCGGCAGGATTCCGCTGGCTAAACTGGTGCGCAGCGTCAAGGTCAGCAGTCCCTTTTTCAAGACCGTTGCCGGGCAGTTCGTGCTGCAAAGCGGCAATGATCAGATCGCGCGGCATTGGCAGGATTTCAACAGCTGGATGGCGCTGCATCCGGAAAAGACCTTCGACGATTATCTGAAGGAACGCCCCAATGCCGCCTTTGAGGCTTTCATTGCCGGCGCCACGGCAAGCTTCATGCAGACGACGGGCGCCTATGCTATCGACGGCGGCATCGCCAAGGCCAAGGCCGGCGCTGCCTCGATCCGGGAGTGGCTCGACGTCGCGCGCAAGGCCAAGGGACAGAACAGCGATCCGGCGCAACTGGCCGCCGACCTCCAGCGCCTCGCCGAAGCGCATAACATCGGCGAGGTTCATATCGCAGCACCGGAACTGATGCAGACATTGCAGCAGGCGGGTGACCACGGCCAGGCGGTCCTGTCGCAACTGCCGAGCCTCGCCGGGCAGCTTCCCGAGGCGCTGGCCACGGGCGGCGATGTGCAGATTCCAACCGGAGAACTGCTCACCGCCGTCAGCGGCAGCCATGCGGAAGAGGCCTTGGTGCAGCATCTCCACCTCGACCCGGAAGCACCCAGCCTGGCGCAGGCCGAGCAATCAGCCGGTGAGACGACCGCGTTATCGCAACCCGCCGGACAAGACGGGACAATCAGCGAGGCGTTGCCCGGGGACAATAGCCATGGAAAGCAACCCCAGGCTTCGCGAGCAGGCTTTGACGAAGTCGGAGATCCGTTGACCAGCCAAATTGGAAGTGCTGGTGACAATGTTTATGAATCTCAAGAATCAATGGAAACCGTCTTCCCTCAAATTGCCCCTAATCCTCATTGGGTCGATAACGCTGGGCTTGGGGTCAATACGAACTGCGTTTCATGTGTCACTGCTGCATATCTGCGCCTGTCTGGAAAAGATCCAACTGCGGTTCCGAATCCATCCAAAGGCTATTCTCCATTTTATGATCTCCTGCCTATTCTTCCGGCTGGCTTCCTAAAAGGCAACATGACGCTAAAGGAGATAGAAGTTGAGATGCATGATGCTGGCGACGGAGCGCTGGGCGTTGTGGCGATTCACCTAGGAGGCGACAAGTATCATGTCATCAATGCAATGACAAAAGGTGATAAGGTATATTTCATCGACCCCCAATTGGGTAAGATCGTTACCCTGAAACGGGGATTGGAGTTACGGTTAGGAAGGCCTTGAACATGGCATCGAACGTATCACAGATAACTTTCGAAGAAGCGCGCGCAGATGCCGAAAAGCAGGCGTATGCCGATATCGATTCATTTCGAAAGGATAAGAGTATCCCGCTCTTGGATGACGAATATCTAGAGGCGGAGCATTGCTGGATGTTCTTTCAAAATAAGGATATTTATCTCGCGCCTGAATATCAGTTCAGTCACCGCGCCTATGCCTATAGCAAAAAGAAAGGTGTGGGGCGCACCGTTTATGATCTGAGAGATGACCCAGAAAGAATGTCCGAGCATTTGCAGTACATGTCGGATTTTTTTGCAAAGCGGGGTGAGTAGAAGTTGCCGACGTGGAATCTGATTTTGGGATGGATGACTGTATCGTTTTGACTGATGCGGCCGAAGAATACGGCAACAAAAATTTCCGCGAGTTTTCAGATGACTCGTCGAGACGATGATCTCAAGGTGATGCGATATTGAGGAATACTCGATGAGCGGCGATATCATTTTAAAAGCAAGAGCCATTAGTCCCGCGAAAGAGGACTATATACCATTACGCGAGATCCTTCGTCGGCAGATGTCCAACGCCTATTGGAGCCACTAGGAGGTGCCACGACCTCCGCCGCGATGGAACATCAAGATGGGTGTAAGCCCTGGAAAGCCAGAGCTAGAACTACGGGCTGAGGGTGGCCGTTATATCCTTATGCTTGGCGAGATCGATGCGAAAGGTGACCACAATGTACGAACATTTTACGACCCTCGCCCGACGGGAGGGGACTGTATCGGTGGCGAGTTCTTTGGCGATAGCAATATCGTCGAAGACTTCGATCTCGTGCTTCGCGCCTTCTGCGAATTCGCGGAAACCGGCAATGTATCGCACGATCTGATGGGTTGATGCGGAGATCGCTGCTATCCGAATGGGAACATGGCTGATGCGCATGCTGAGATCGCGGATATTCCAAAGGCCTATGAAGATGGCAACACTCAAGATCGGGATATGGAGACAAAGGTTCTGGGAGAAGACGTCTGTGGTTATTGTAAAGGCGATATTCCTGCAGCTGCTCACAAGCTGGGTTAAGATCTTTAACGATTGATGTCATTGAAAAAAATACAGGCAAGCCAATAGTGTATTACTGGAAACCTGGAATGCGCACATTGGGGATTAGAGAATGAGTGGAAATGTTTTGCTGGTGGCAAGGGCAATTAACCCTTCGGGAGAAGATTATGTGGTCCCGGTTACGAAAAATCCCTCACAAGCGGATGTTCGGCGTTTGTTGGAGCCGTTAAGGGGGCTTAAAGCTTATGCTGGAATGGAGCATGGGGAGAGGTTAAGTGCGGGACATCCAGAACTCAATCTCCGAGCGGAGGATGGCCGCTACCTCCTCATGCTGGGGGAAGTCCACGCGGATGGCGAATATGATGTGCGAACGCTTACCAACCCGAATCCGAAAGAAGGGGAAGACTCTATCGGCGGCGAGTTCTTTGGTGCTAGCCATATCGTCGAAGACTTTGACCTCGTGCTTCGTGCCTTTTGTGAATTCGCAGAAACCGGCAATGTGTCGCACGATCTGATGGATTGATGCGGCGGTTGCCGCTGGTCGGCGACGAGCCATTTTAGTCAGGAACATTCCGACATACTCGCAGCAAAGGCAACCGCTCATCGGTTGCCTTTTTGCATTTCATCACGATGGAATGTGGAGCAATGCCGCACGCTCCATCCTGAGCGACGCGATCAGCCGAGGCCGGCCGCCGCTCGAAGCGACGCTTTATGCCGGCGACCAGGCGATGGCCGACTATATCGCCGGCAAGATCCCGCTGACGAAACTGCTGCGCGGCGTCAAAGTCAGCAGTCCCTTCTTCAAGACCGTTATCGGGCAGTTCGTACTGGACAGCGGCAGCGATCAGTTCGCGCGACACTGGCAGGACTTCAATAGCTGGGCGGTGCTGCATCCGGAACGGACCTTCGAGGTTTGTCTAAAAGAACGCCCAATGCCGCCTTGGAGGCTTCGGCGGCATTGCCAAGGACACCGGCCCGGCCGACGCGGCCCTATGCTTGCTATTTCCCGCCGGCGCGGTTATGAAAGCGCCTTCGTCGGACTTGGCTGGGCATCGTGGATGCGCATGGCCGGGTGGCTCGGCCGGGCGCCTATCCCCCGGACAACTTAAGCACCCCAATATCGGAAATATTCCGACCGCGGCTCGACAGCCGGCGGATATCTGGCGGGTGCCCGGTTTATTTACCGGTTTATTTATCAGCCTGAAAACGATGTCATATCTGTCCAGCTTCAAGCGCAATTGGTTTTCCAATATCCGCGCCGATGTCCTCTCCGGCCTCGTCGTCGCCTTGGCTCTCATTCCGGAGGCCATCGGCTTTTCCATCATCGCCGGTGTCGATCCCAAGATCGGCCTTTATGCCGCCTTCTCGATCTGCGCCATCACCGCCTTGCTGGGCGGCCGGCCCGGCATGATTTCCGGGGCGACGGCGGCGGTCGCCGTCTTGGTCGTGCCCCTGGTGCGCGATCACGGCGTGCAATATCTCTTCGCCGCCACCATCCTGATGGGCGTGCTGCAGGGCATCGCCGGGCTGCTGCGCCTCGGCCTGCTGATGCAATATGTCTCCCGCTCGGTCATCACCGGCTTCGTCAATGCCCTCGCCATCCTGATCTTCATGGCGCAGTTGCCGGAACTGCTGCATGTGACCTGGCAGAGCTATGCGATGGTCGGCGCCGGCCTTGCCATCATCTATCTCTTCCCGCGCCTGACCAGGATCGTCCCTTCCGCTTTGGTCAGCATCATCGTGCTGTCAATCGTAGCGGTCTATTTCGGCCTCGATGTCCGCACGGTCGGCGACAAGGGCGAATTACCGTCCGCCTTGCCGACATTCCTGATCCCGGACATTCCCTTCTCCTGGGAGACGCTGAAGATCATCTTCCCCTATTCGCTGACCATGGCGGCGGTCGGGCTGCTGGAATCGCTGCTGACCTCCTCGATCGTCGATGATCTCACCGATACGTCGAGCAGCAAGAACCGCGAATGTTTCGGCCAGGGTGCCGCCAATTTCATCACCGGTTTCCTCGGCGGCATGGGTGGTTGCGCGATGATCGGGCAATCGGTCATCAACGTCACCTCCGGCGGCCGCACGCGGCTTTCCGGGCTGGTGGCCGGCGTGATGCTGCTGGTCCTGGTGGTCTTCCTCGGCCCCTGGGTGCGACAGATTCCCATGCCGGCTTTGGTCGCGGTGATGATCATGGTCTCGATCAACACCTTCAAATGGCGCTCGATCCTCGATCTCCGGCACCATCCCCTCACCTCCAACATCGTCATGATCGCCACCGTCGCCGTGGTGGTCGCGACCCATGACCTGTCGCAAGGGGTGATCGTCGGCGTGCTGCTCAGCGGTATCTTCTTCGCCCAGAAAGCTGCCCGCATGGTGACCGTCCATAGCGAGCCATCCGCCGATGGCGAGGACTGCCGGTATATCGTGAGCGGCGAAATCTTCTTTGCCTCCGCCACCCGCTTCACCGCCGCTTTCGATCTCGCGAATCCGGCGAAACGCGTGGTCATCGACCTGACGGCGGCGCATTTCTGGGACATTTCCGGCGTCGGTGCGCTGGACAAGGTCGTCATGAAAATGCGACGCCAGGGCAGCGAGGTGCAGGTCCTCGGCCTCAACGAGGCCAGCATGACGATGATGGACCGCTTCGCCATCCACGACAAAGCGGCAAGCGCCGCATCGCTGCCGGTACATTGACCTGCCACGAACCGGCGGGCGCTATTTCCGGTCGAGATAGCGCCCGCATGAAACTGCCGGTGCGGCTGTCAGTGCGCATTGGCGGCCGAGCCGCCTTTGGCCTTGGCGGCGAGGAACAATGAGACGGCGGCGATCGCCAGCATCACGCCGATCACCGCGAAGGTATCGGCAAAGCCCATGATCAGGGCCTGGCGCCGCACGATCTTGCCGACCGCCACCACCGCCTCGTGCTGCGCAAGGGCGCGATCGGCGCCATGGACGAGGAAGTAATTGGTCAGGTCGTCCAGGCGCTGGCGCACTTCATCGCGGAACAGCGTCACCGATTGGCCGATGATGTTCGAATGATATTGCTCGCGCTTGGTGATGATGGTTTGCAGGGCGGCGGTGCCGACCGCACCGCCGAGATTGCGCAGCATGTTGAACAGGCCGGAGGCGTTGCTGGCATCCTTGGGCGAGATGGCGGCCAGGGAGATCGAGGTCAGCGGCGTGATGATCAGCGCCTGGCCGATGGCGCGGACGATATTCGGGACCAGGAACTGATCGCCGGAGACATCGAGCGACAGATGGGTATTCATGAAGCAGCTGGCGGAGAAGAGCGCGATACCGAAAATGGTGAGATAGCGGATGTCGAACTTCTTCATCAGCCAGGGCACGAAGGGGATCAGCACCATCTGCGGGAAGCCGGTCCAGGCGAGAACATTGCCGATCTGCTCGGCGTTGTAGCGCTGCACCTGGGCGAGATATTGCGGCAGCACATAGACCGTGCCGAACAGCGCGAAGCCGACCAGCACATTCGACAGCGTGCCGATGCCGAAATTGCGATTCAGCAACAGGCGCAGATCGACCAGCGGCTTCCTGACCTTGAGTTCGATCCAGACGAAAGCCGACAGGAAGACCGCCGCCGTGACCGCGAGCTTGACGATGAAGGGCGAGCCGAACCAGTCATCCTTGTTGCCCTCCTCCAGCATGGTCTGGAAGGCCGACAGGCCGACCGCCATGGTGAAGATGCCGAGCCAGTCGCCCTCGCGCAGCAGGCCAAGACGCATCGGCCCCTTCTCCAGCGTGAAGAGCAGCGCCACGATCATCAGGATGCTGGGCGGGGTATTGACGAAAAAGATGGTCTGCCAGCCGTAATTTTCCGTCAGATAGCCGCCGATGGTCGGGCCGATCGCCGGCGCGAAGGTGACGGACAGGGCGAACATGGCGAAGCCCAGCGGCTGCTGCGGCTTCGGCAGCTTGGTGACGACCATGGTGACGGCCATCGGGATGAGGACGCCGCCGGCAAAACCCTGAAGCCCGCGCAGCACGATCATGGTGCCGAGATCATGGGCGCCGGCACAGGCCATGGAGAAGAGCATGAAGAAGAACGTACCGGCGATCATGAAGCGGCGGAAGGAGAAGACGCGGCTCAGGAAATCGGTCAGCGGAATGACGACGATCTCGCCGATCAGATAGGCGGTGGAGACCCAGGCGCCGTTATCGACGCCGGTGCCGATGCCGCCTTCGATATCCAGCAGCGAGGCATTGGTGATCTGGATATTGAGGATGGCCATGAAGGCCCCGATCATGCCGGCGCTGACGGCGATCCAGGTGGCGATCGAGGCTCTGTCACCGCCGGCCACCGGAGCGGCTTGCGGCTGCGCGGCTTGCGGCTGCGGCTTGCCGGGGCCGGCATTGGTCAGGCTGATCGTTGTCATGATCGGTTCCTCCGGAAGAGGCGACGGCTATCAGGGTTCAGCCCGCATGCCCGGTGTCGGACGCGGCGATCTTGTTCCCCGGCTGTGTTGCCCTGCTCACCGGCGCTTTCGTGTCGATGACGGGATTGACCGACATGCCGGGGCGCAGATCGCCGGCCAGCGGACTGTCCGGGTCCAGCACGATCTTCACCGGGATGCGCTGCACGATCTTGGTGAAGTTGCCGGTCGCGTTATCCGGCGGCAGCAGCGCGAATTCCTGGCCGCTGGCCGGCGCCAGGCTGTCGACATGGCCGCGCGCCGTCTGGCCGGGGAACATATCGATCTCGACCTCGACCGGCTGGCCGGGCTGCACGTCGGTCAGCTGCGTTTCCTTGTAATTGGCGACGATATAGGCGGCCTGGGTCGGCACCACCGCCATCAGCTGCGTGCCCGCCTGGACATACTGGCCGACCCGCAGGGTGCGGTTGCCGACCACGCCATCAACCGCCGCGACGATCGTCGTATAGGAGAGATTGAGTTCCGCCTGATGCGCGGCCGCCTGGTCATGTTCCAGCGTGCCCTTGGCCTCGGCCAGTTCCGCCTTCAGGATCTCGACCTGACTTGAGGCGGTGGCGAGGGCCGCGGTGTCGCGGGCCAGCACCGCCCGCATCTCGGCATTGCGGGAACCGGCGCGCTGGGCGTTCTGGGTGCTGCCGAAGCCGGTCTTGGCCAGCGCCTTGTAGCGCTGGTCGTCCTGCTGGGCGAAATTCAGATTGGCCTTGTCGACCTCAATGGTGGCGCGCGCGGCATCGATGATCGATTGCTGGGTCTGCAAGGCAGCTTCCTTGCCGGCCACGGCGGCCGCGGCCGACACCACATCCGCCTTGGCCTGGTTCAGCGCGGCGCGAAAGTCGCGGTCGTCGATATGGGCCAGCACCTGGCCGGCCTTGACCCGTTCGTTGTCATTGACCAGAACCTGGTCGAGGTATCCCGATACCTTTGGCGCAACAATGGTGCTGTCCGCCTTCACATAGGCGTCATCGGTCGAGACGAGGTATCGGCCGACCGTCCAATAATGCCAGCCGTAATAGCCGGCACCAATCAAGACAGCCAGGCCAACCCCCAGAAAAAGCAGCTTTTTCAGCTTCGGCTTGCGTGGCGCCGGCAGCTCCTCTGCCGCCGAGGCCGGGGTTTCAGGATCGATATCGATCGCGCGGGGTTCGTTGCTCATAGCCGTGTCCTGCTTGACAAACTGACGGGCTGCGTTATTTGTAAAGCCATCGTTTTCCAAAATTAGGTAGGCCCGGACCGAACGTCAAGGGATTTTGAAAATGACCGTTTTACAAAATAAAAAAGTGATCAAGCGCGGCCGGGGACGTCCCCCTGCCCGCTCCGAGGAGGAAAGCCGCAGCCTGGTGGTCCAAGCTGCCGCCGAGGAATTCCAGACCAACGGCTACGCGAATACCTGCATCGACCAGATCGCCGCGCGGGCCGGCGTATCGACCCGGACGATCTATCAACTGGTCGACAACAAGGCGGAACTCTTCGGGGCGGTCATCGCCGACCGCGCCGGCAAGTTCATCCTGACCGTGGACGAGACGCAGCTTGACCAGCTTCCCCTGGTGGAGGCATTGACCCGGATATTGACCAATTACGGCAAGCTGACACTGGCGCCCGAGACGATCGCCATCGCGCGCCTGGTCACGGCCGAGAGCGGACGGTTTCCCGAATTGGGGCGCGCCTTCTATGAACAGGCGGTGACGAAAATCAGCAAGGTGATGGTCGGCTGGCTCATGCATCACCAGGAACGGGGCGCCATCAAGCTGGAGAATCCGCAGGCCGCCGCCGGCATGCTGCGCGGCATGATGTTGATGGAGCCGCAACGCGCCGTTCTCCTCGGGCAGCAGACTCTTCCGACCGAGGCGGAAATCGAGAACCGGGCGCGGGCCTGTGCGACGCTCTTCATAAACGGCTGCCTGCCGTAACCCTTAACCTCCTCCCCCCTTTGCGGGGAGGATCGAGGCCGGGGGCG
>SSEL01000026.1 GCA_008012315.1 Rhodospirillaceae bacterium | reverse complement strand
GGCAAGAAGACCGGCGGCAAGACGGTCGCTTACCCGGATACGCTGGTCGGCACCGACAGCCACACCACCATGGTCAACAGCCTCGGCGTGCTCGGCTGGGGCGTCGGCGGCATCGAGGCGGAGGCGGCGATGCTGGGCCAGCCGATCTCCATGCTGATCCCGGAAGTGGTCGGCTTCAAATTGACCGGCAAGCTGAAGGAAGGCACCACCGCCACCGATCTGGTGCTGACCGTCACCCAGATGCTGCGCAAGAAGGGCGTGGTCAACAAGTTCGTCGAATTCTTCGGCCCCGGCCTCGACGACCTGTCGCTGCCCGATCGCGCCACCATCGCCAATATGGCGCCCGAATATGGCGCGACCTGCGGATTCTTCCCGGTCGATGCCGAGACCTTGCGCTATATGAAGGCGACCGGCCGCAAGGCGGACCGCATCGCCTTGGTGGAAAAATACGCCAAGGCCCAGGGCATGTGGCGCGACAAGAAGACGGTCGATCCGGTTTTCACCGATACGCTGAACCTCGATATCGGCACCGTCGAACCGTCGATCGCCGGCCCGAAGCGTCCGCAGGACCGCGTGCCGCTGAGCCAGGCCGCCGAGCAGTTCGGCAAGGCCCTGGTCGAGACCTTTGGCCGCAAGGGCGATGAAGGCCGCGTCTCGGTCAAGGGTGCGAAGCACAATCTCGGCGATGGCGACGTGGTGATCGCCGCCATCACCAGCTGCACCAACACCTCGAATCCCAGCGTCATGCTGGGCGCCGGCCTGGTTGCCCAGAAGGCGGTGGCGCTCGGCCTCATGACCAAGCCCTGGGTCAAGACCTCGCTCGCCCCGGGCTCGCAGGTGGTCACCGACTATCTGAAGAAATCCGGCCTCCAGAAGCCGCTCGACAAGCTCGGCTTCAACCTGGTCGGCTATGGCTGCACCACCTGCATCGGCAATTCCGGGCCCCTGCCGGAGCCGATCGGCGATGCCGTGACGACCGGCGACCTGGTGGCCGCCGCGGTGCTCTCGGGCAATCGGAACTTCGAGGGTCGCGTCAACCCGCTGGTGAAGGCAAATTACCTCGCCTCGCCGATGCTGGTCGTCGTCTATGCACTGGCCGGCAGCATGAAGATCGACGTCACCAGGGATCCGATCGGCTATAACAAGAAGGGTAAGCCGGTCTATCTGAAGGACATCTGGCCGACCAACCAGGAAATCGCCGATGCGGTGCGCAAATCGGTGACAGCCGCCGCCTTCAAGGCCCGCTATGCCGACGTCTTCACCGGCGATGCCAAGTGGAAGAAGATCAAGACGGCCAAGGGGCTCACCTATCAGTGGGACGGCCAGTCCACCTATGTACAGGACCCACCCTATTTCACCCATATGACCAAGGAGCCGGGTACGTTCAGCGACGTGCATCAGGCCCGACCGCTGGCGATCGTCGGCGATTCCATCACCACCGATCACATCTCACCCGCCGGCTCGATCAAGAAGGACGGCCCGGCCGGCCTCTATCTGATGGACCACGACGTTCAGCCGCTGGATTTCAACTCCTACGGCGCGCGGCGCGGCAATCACGAAGTGATGATGCGCGGCACCTTCGCCAATATCCGCCTGAAGAACGAAATGGTGCCGGGCACCGAAGGCGGCATCACCAAGCTCATGCCGGAAGGCAAGGTGATGCCGATCTACGACGCCTCGATGAAGTATCAGGCTGAGCAGACGCCGCTGGTCGTCATCGCCGGCAAGGAATATGGCACCGGCTCGTCCCGCGATTGGGCGGCCAAGGGCACCTTGCTGCTGGGCGTCAAGGCGGTGATCGCCGAAAGCTTCGAGCGCATCCATCGCTCCAACCTCGTCGGCATGGGCGTCGTTCCCCTGCAGTTCAAGGACGGCATGGACCGCAAGACGCTGAAACTGGACGGCTCGGAGATCTTCGACATCGTCGGCCTCGCCGGCGGCATCAAGCCGCGCACGGATGTGACGGTGAAGATCACCCGTGCCGACCAGAAGAGCGAGGAGATCAAGGTGATCTGCCGCATCGATACGCTGGACGAGGTGGAATACTTCCGCCACGGCGGCATCCTGCCTTACGTGCTGCGCAATCTGATGAAAGCTGCCTGACGATGGCTACCTGATCGACATCGGCAGCCGTTCGGTGATTGATCTGAGCGATTGAACTGGGAAACCCGTCTCCGCTACCGTGGAGACGGGTTTTCCATGTCGATAAACGGAGCAAGAGATGCGTCGAAGCTTGCATCTGTCAGTATTCCTTCTAGGCCTTGCCGTCGCCGCGAGCGGCGCAACGGCGGGTAGCCGCGCCGCAGGGCCGGCGCCCTGGCCCGACCAGTTCGAGACACGCTTGGCGGCCTTGGCGCTGTTGCAATCGCTCAATGCCGATCTGCTGAGCCATGACAGCGCGACCCTGACGCTGGATCGCTGGTGCGCCGATCATCATCTTGCCTCGCCGGCCAAGATCGTCGCCCGCTTGGACCGCGAGACGAACAAGACGCCGACCGCGGAACAGCGGCAATTGCTGCAGGTGAATGCCAGCGAGCCGATCCGCTACCGGCGCGTGAAACTCGCTTGCGGCGATCATGTGCTGTCGGAAGCGGATAACTGGTATGTGCCGAGCCGCCTGACGCCGGAGATGAACCGGCAACTGGAGAGCAGCGACATCGCCTTCGGCCGCGCAGTCAAGGCGCTGCGGTTCCAGCGCCATACCCTGTCGGCCAAGCTGCTATGGGAACCGCTGCCGCAAGGCTGGGAGACAGGCGCCCAGTTGCCTACGGCAGCGGCGGCCTTGCAGGTGCCGCCGCAGATCTTGCAGCATCAGGCCTTCCTGACCCTGCCCGATGGCACGCCCTTCAGCGAGGTGGTGGAGACCTATACCAATGAGGTACTTGCTTTCCCGGTGCCGCCCCTGCCGTGACGGCACGGAGGGATGATGCCGATCAGCGCTTTCGCCGCGCGACGATGAAGAGACGCGGAAAAGCAAGCAGCCGCATGCCGTCGGCATGTGGCGGATAGGCGGCATCGATCTCGCGCTGATAAGCAGCCAGAAACGGCTCCCGCATCTCCGCCGGCAGGGGATCGACGAACGGCCGCAAGCCGGTCGCCCGTACCCAACCGACGATCGCCTCGGCCGAGGGCATCAGGTGATGATAGGTCGTCTGCCAGATATCGATCTCGGCCATGTGCGCGAGAAGATCTTAATAGGCAGCGGCGGGCTGGCGCTTCGCCCGTTTCGCGCCGGCATCGCCGATCAGAGATGCCCAGGGACCTCGCGCCGCCACCTCGCGCATCAGCCGATGCGACAGTTCATCGAGAGTATCCGGCATCTGCACGGCGAGACAGCCGCCCGGTGCCAGCAGTGACAAGAGGCGCGGAAACAAGGCGGTGTGATCCGGCACCCATTGCAGCGCCGCATTGGCATAAAGCAGATCCGGCGCCTGCTCTGGCTGCCAGGCCGCGATATCGGCCTTGATGAAGCGGCAATCCGGCAGACGCTCCTTGGCGCTTGCCAGCATGTCGTCGGAGGTATCGAGGCCCAGCACATCCGCCTTCGGAAAGCGCTGCACCAGAAGTTCGGTGGAATTGCCGGGACCGCAGCCGAGATCGACGATCGCACGCGGATCGTCGAGTCCCACGCGGTTCAGCAGTTCCTGCGCCGGGCGCGTCCGTTCGTCTTCGAATTGACGGTAAAGGGCGGCATTCCAATCGGCCATGATCCGCGGCTCCTGCTTCGATCAAGCAACGCGATGCGTCGATAGCGGAGTGTGGCCTTGCGCCCGCGGAAAGCGCTATCGAAATCTCGGCCGCGTCGTTGTGAGCCGGCATCATAATCAGATTAGACAGCTTTAAGATGCGGGATCCTTGCGGTCGGAATGGCCGAGCGGCTTCTCCGGGGCGATGACGTCGCGCAGCCGCTGCTTCACCTCCTTCAGATCCGGGAAGCGCCCCTCGGCCTTGCGTGACCAGATCAACCGGCCCTGGCTGCGGATGTCGAAGATCCCACCGGTGCCGGGGATCAGCGCCACTTCGCCGATCTCATCCTGGAAGGTCGTCAACAATTCCTGCGCCATCCAGCCGGCGCGCAGCAGCCAGCGGCATTGCGTGCAGAACTCGATCTCGACGCGCGGCAGCGCGGGGGCTTCGATGTGCGTGACGTCTTCGCTCATGCCGTCTTCTCCACCAATCCCCGATCATCGCCCGGCCCGCGGTCATCGCCGGGATAGAGGCGGCTCAGCCAGAACAGCAGCAGCAGTCCGGGAACCGCCAGCAGCGCCGTCAAGGCAAAGAACGATGCCCAATCCATCTGATCGGCAAGCCAGCCGCCACCGGCCGACATCAAGGTGCGGCCATAGGCCATGAAGGATGTCAGCAGCGCATATTGCGTCGCCGCGAAGGCGATATTGGTCAGGCGCGAGAGATAGGCGACCATGGCGGCCCCGGCCGCACCGCCCGCCAGATTGTCGGCGGTGATCGCGGCGGTCAGCGCATAGAGATCGTGGCCGCGCCAGGCAACGATGCAATAGGTGAAATTGGTGAGGGCCTGCAGGATGCCGCCGATCATCAGCGTGCGGAACATGCCGATCCGCGCCACCAGGATGCCGCCGGCCAGGCCGCCCAGCACCGTCATCCAGACGCCCCAGAGCTTGCTGACCAGCGCGATTTCCGACCCGCTGAAGCCCATCGCCGCATAGAACGGATTGGCCATGATGCCGCCGATCGCATCGCCGAATTTATAGAACAGGATGAAGACCAGGATGACGACCCAACCGCGGCGTTGGGCGAAATCCGCCAATGGCCGGATGACGGCTTCGCCGGCCCATTCCCGATAGCCGCGCCGCGTCGCCCGCGCCGGTTCAGGCGCCCGCGGCGCGATCAGCGTCAGGACGGCAGAAACCAGCATGGCGACGGCGAGCACCGCGAAGACGATCTGCCAGTCGAGAAAATCCGACAGCGCCAGGGCCCCGGCGCCGGCCAGCAGGAGGCCAAGGCGATAGCCGGTCTGTGTCGCGCCGGCGCCCGCCCCCTGTTCCTCATCCGTCAGGATCTCGATGCGATAGGCATCGATGACGATATCCTGGCTGGCCGAGAGGAAGGCGACGACCAGCGCGGCCACGGCGGTGCGCAGCGGCGCGATGGCGGGATCGGTATGGCCCATGGCGAGGATCGCGGCCGCCAGCAGGATCTGGATCAGGAACAGCCAGGCGCGACGCCGGCCGAGCCACCGTCCCAGCAGCGGCAAATGCACCTGGTCGATGATCGGCGACCAGAGGAATTTGAAGGTGTAAGGCGTCCCCGTCAGGGCGAAGAGGCCGATCGTGGTCTTGTCGACGCCGACCTTGGCCAGCCAATAGCTGAGGGTCGAGAGGGTCAGGAGCAGCGGCAAGCCGCTGGCGAAGCCCTGGGCGAGGACCAGCAACAGGCGCGGGCGCAGATACATCGCCAGGGCTTGGCGCCAGCCGCGCCGGCCGGAAATGGGTGTTGTGACCTGCATGCGGTCTTATCCCTGCGCTTCGCCCAAACAGAACCAGGCAAGCGAATAGTTACGAATCAAATAGTTAACGCGGATATTGGCAAAGGCGACATGGCATTGTCGATGGAATTCATGTAGGTTGTCGGGGATTTGGCTCTTATTTGTTGAATTGCCGGCGATTTTGGCCAGGTCCGCGCGAGCGACTGTCGCGGGACCCAGAATTCGATCGTTATTCGGACGTTATTGACTAGAAGCGGCACGATTGGCTGGGCGTGCCACATGGGGAGATCTGTTAATAGCGGCGCGGCGTCGATTTCAGCGCCAAATTGGGGGCAAGGGGGAATGAAGCGCGGGGGAAAGACGGCAATGCCGGCAGCGAAACGCCGTGCCGCCACATCATGCGCCATGATTTGCAGCGCCGCCGCTTTTTCCGTCGGCATGGGGCTTTTCTCCCAGCCGGCCGGTGCGATCTCGGCCAGCGGCCTTGCTTACGATGCCGTTCTCAGCGATCCCGGCGATCTCGGCAAGACCTTTGCCTATGCGGAGAAATTGATCGACGAGCGCAATTTCGAAAGCGCTGCGGCGGTTCTGGAACGTCTCGCCATCCGGTATCCGCAGCAGTCGGAAATTCGCCTGGAATTGGGCGTCATGTATTACCGCCTGAATTCCCCGCAGATGGCAAAGAACGAGTTTGAGCGGGTATTGGCGATGCCGACCGCGACGGCCGATGTCAGGCGCAAGGCGTCGGAATTCCTGGTGCACACCGAGCCGCTGACCGAGAAAAGCCGCTTCGCCGGGTCGATAAGTTTCGGCATGCGCTACCAAAGCAACGCCACGGCCGGGCCGGATAAGAGCCGCTTCGCCACCGACGGCGTGATCTTGCGGACCAACAAGGAAGACGACGATGCCCATGGCGTGGTCGGCTTCAATGTCAATCATGCCTATGATTTCGACAGCCAATGGGGAACCGCGCTGGAAAGCAGCTTGAGCGGCGCCGGCAGTTTCTATGTCGACAATTCCTATCTGAACGAAATCGATCTGCGCGGCCGAACCGGTATCGGCTTCACCCCGCCTTTCCTGTCCAATGGCGAGGGACGCATCCAGCCCCATGCCACCGTCGACCTTGCGATCAAGGACGGCGAATTGCTGGAAGTGGGCGGCGGCCCAGGGGTTGAAGCCTGGATCGCGCCGGTCAGCCAATGGAAGCTCGGCTTCAATTACGATTTCATGTTCCGGAATTACGACCGGGTCAAAAGCATCGGCGACACGCAGTTGCTGTCGGGCACGGATCAATCGGTCGGCGTGAATTCCACCTGGGAGATCACGCCGGGCACCTATCTGATCAATGATGTCGGCGGGCGGTTCTTCGACGCCGAAAAGGATCACCTCGATTTCCAGTCCCTGATCCTGGGCGTCGCGGTGCTGCAGGCCTATCAGTCGCCCATCGAGCTTTTGCCTTATGATTGGTGGGTGCGGCTGGGCGGCGGCTATGAGCATCGCTGGTTCGACAGTCCGGATCCCGATGTCGATCCGGATCGCGCGCGCCGCGATAATGTCTGGCGCGTGGCGCTCAGCAATGTGATCCCGCTCACCCAGCAATGGCGCGTGACGCAGCAGATAGAATACGAACGGGTCGATTCAAATCTTAGGACCTACGACTACGATAACCTGGCTGTTTCGTTGCTGGCGAGTTGGCAATTTTAATAATCGGCGGCGGATGGTGCCGCCCGGTTAAAAGGTGACGTAAGATGATCAAGCGCGAATGGTTGTTGGGCGTCGGCTTGCTCTCCGGCGGCATGCTATCCGGCAGCCTGCCATCCACACCGGCACAGGCCCAGAACGCCGATCCGAAAATCGGCGCGGTCGGCGCGGTTAACACCGCTGCGGTCGGCCAGCTCCCCGGCGGCGCCGCGGCACAGACGCTTTTCGTCGGTGCCGATGTCTTTCAGAACCAGACCGTCCGCACCGACGCCGCCGGCCTGGCCGAGATCATGTTCACCGATCAATCCACCATCACCGTCGGGCATGGATCGGAAGTCGTGCTGGACACCTTCGTCTATGATCCCTCGAACGAGATCGGCCAGCTCGCCGTCGGTCTGAGCCGCGGCACCATGCGTTTCATCGGCGGCCGGATCAGCAAGACCACGCCGGTCAAGATCAACGCACCGACTGCCACCTTGACCATCCGCGGCGGCATCGGCTTGTTCAGTTTTCTGCCCGGCCAGGACGGCATTGCGGTCTTCCTTTACGGCGACGAGCTGACCGTGACCGGCAGCAACGGTGTCGTGCGGACGATCCGGCGACCCGGTTTCGCCGTGACCATTCCGGCCAATGGCGGCGATCCCAGCGAGCCCTTCCGGGTCAGCGACCAGCAGCTTGTCGACCTGCGCGGCCAGCTCGACAATCCCAATCCCGCTCAGCAGAACGGCGTGCCGATCGATCCGTTGAAGCCCATACAGCGCTTCGGATCCAAGGATACCTTCAAGCCGGATACGCCGCTCTTGACCAATGATGCCACGAGCTTGTCGATCCTCAACGGAACGGGCATCATCGATACGGTGCCAAGTTCATAGGCTGTCCGGCACCGATCCTATGCCGAGATTTCCGCCCCGATAGCCATGCGCATCCTGTTCGCCAGCTTCGTCTCGCATATGCCGGATTCTTTCGGCGGCTTACAGAGCTCAGTTGACGCCCTGGCAACGGCGCTGACAGCACGCGGCCACGCAGTCATGGTGTTGGGCAGTCTGCGCAAGCCGATCAAATCCATCATTCTGGCAAAGCCCGAGAAAGAGCAATTCGCCGTTCTGCCGCATGCGGAACTCGGCTACCCGGTCGCCCGCGCCCAGGAACCGGTCGAGGCCCTGCCCGGTATTCTCGCCGGCTGGGAGCCGGATATCGCGGTACTGCCATATGGTGGCAGCGGTATGGCGGCGATGACCGCCTTGTGCCTGCGGGCGCAAGTGCCGACGGTGCTGGTGGTGCATAATGTCGAGCCTCGCGAGGTGAGTACCCTCTTTCCCGAGGATCCCCTGCTGATCCAGCTGGCCAATTCCGATTTCACCGCGCGGCGGATGGAGACGCTATTTGGACACCGCATCCCCGTCATTCCGCCGCCGGTCGATCCGGCGACCTGCGCAATCGATGCGCCGGCGCGCGGCCAAGGCGATTGCGTGCTGATGATCAATCCGTCGATCAGCAAGGGCGTGGATATCTTTTTCCGCCTGGCCGCGGCGCGGCCCGATCTCCGCTTTGTCGCGGTCGAGAGCTGGCAGGTCAGTCCGGAATGGCAGGCCATCCTCCATAGCCGCGCTGCCGCGCTCGGGAATGTCGAGCTGCTCCAGCCGAGCCACGACATGCGGTCGATTTACCGTCGCGCGCGCCTCCTGCTGATGCCCAGCAGTTTTGAAGAAACCTGGGGCAGGGTGGTGACCGAGGCGCAGTTGAACGGCATCCCGGTGATTGCCAGCGATCGCGGCGCCCTGCCGGAAACGGTCGGCCCCGGCGGGCTCCTGGTGCCGATCGATCAAGGTCTCGATCCCTGGCTCACCGCTTTGGACCGGCTCACGGCGGCGCCGGATTTCTATCGGGAGCTCGCGCAGGCGGCGCTTGCCCATGCGACCCGGGCCGAGCTGTCGGTTGACCGCATCTCAGAGAAGTTCCTTGCGCTGTTGCAGGCTCATGTCAGCGCCGTGGCGGCAGCGCGACCGTGACGATCTCGGTTGACTGGCTGATCGCTACCGGCTCCCGCACGCAAAGCGGCCCGCAATTCATCGCCGCGTCCAGCAGTCTTGCCCTCGCACGCGCCCTTACGGATCTCGGGCACAAATCGGCGATCCTGGCAATCGATCGGCAAGCCGATCCGGCGCGGGTCGAGCGTGAGATCAGCGACGGCATTCCGGTTTTCTTCAGCGCCTTGCCGGCCAGCACGCTGCCCGCCTTGCGGATCGCCATCGGGCAGCCGCGGGTGCTGGTTCTGCCCAACCTGCTGACCGCATATGGCGCGACCAGAACCTATGGCCTGGATCTGACGGCCTGGCTGGGCGAAGACGATCTCGCTTGCCTGGCGGAGCGCCACTTGCCGGATGATCCGCTGCTGCTGGCCGACAGTCCGGCTGTGGCGGCAACGGCCGCACGCCTGACGCAGCAAGCGGTGCCCGTCCTGACGCCCCCATTGACGGAGATCCCAGGCCTTTCCGGACCGGATCGCAGGATTCGACCGGCCGCTTCCGCCGTCGTCGCCGTCATCGGCGCCCGGCCGGTTGATGGCATCGATCTCGTCCTGTGCCTGGCGCTGCAGCGACGGGATTTGCGGTTCATCGTCGTCGAATGGCCGCAGATCGATGAGGGCAGCCGGGCCCGGTTGTTCGAGGCGGCCGCAAGCTGCGGCAATATCGATTGGCGCCGGCCAGCAAGCCCGGCCGCCTTGGTTGAGAGCCTGATGGAGGCAACCGTTATCCTGGCCCCCGCCATGCAACCGGTCGGCCATCGCGACTGGCAGGCGCAGGCAGGCCGCCTGGGCAAGCCGGTGCTGCGCAGTCATTTCAGTGGCGAACATTTCATCGGCGAACTGTTCGGAAATGCTGAACAGTCCGTCTCGGCAGACGCCACTATTGCCGATTGGCAGGGCGCGCTAGAGAAGATTCTGGCGATGGCAGCCAGCGGCGGAGAGCAAGTACGGCGGACGCGGCCGTCGTCAGGTGAGCATGCTGCAGGTGAAACCGCCGCACAGCTTCTTGCTTATGCCGATCTGCGGGGAACGCGGAGGCCGTAAGCCGGAAGCCGCGTCATCCAGGGCAGGTCGGGATGGAGGACGTCAAGCGAGCCGGTCCAGCCAAAGGCTGTTATACTCATCGCGAATTCATCAGCAAAAGGACAATGCCATGGAAGGCTTGCGCAACATCGCCGCGCTTATCGGACGTATTCTGATCGCCGTTATTTTCCTCTGGAGCGGCTTCGGCAAGGTCACCAATTTCGGCGGCACCGTCGGCTATATCTCATCGGTCGGATTGCCGATGCCGGAAGTGGCCGCCATCATCGCCGTCATCGTCGAACTGATCGGCGGGCTTTGCCTCCTGATCGGTTTCCAGGCGCGGCTGGCCGGCTTGGCCATTGCCATTTTCACCGTCGCGGCGGGCTTTTCCTTCCACACCAATTTCGGCGACATGACGCAGACGATCATGTTCTTCAAGAATCTCGCCATTGCCGGCGGCGCGCTGCAGATCTTCGCTTTCGGTGCCGGCGCCTTCAGCATCGACAAGAGCCGCTGAGGATTTCTTACGGCGCCGGTTTCGCCGACCCGCAAAAGGAAACGGCGGCCTGCAGAGGCCGCCGTTTTTTTATTCGCCGTTTTTATTCAATGAGCCCGATCGCGCTCTATCTTATGGATGAGAGAGGCGGATTCACGTTTTAGACAAATCGCCAAGCGATTCCGTCTAAAACGATCCGGCTCTAGACGGCTTCCGCCTGGCGGCTGGCCTTCTTGCGGTCATGCGGATTGAGGAGCGCCTTGCGCAGGCGGATCGATTTCGGCGTCACCTCGACCAGTTCGTCATCCTCGATATAGGCGATCGCCTTTTCCAGGCTCATGAGACGCGGCGGGGTCAGGCGCACGGCCTCGTCCTTCGAGGTGGTACGGATATTCGTCAGCTGCTTCGACTTCAGCGGATTGACCTCGAGGTCATTGCCGCGGCTATGCTCGCCGATGATCATGCCTTCATAGGTATCGACGCCGCCGCCGACGAAAAGCGGTCCGCGTTCTTCGAGATACCACAACGCATAGGGAACCGTGGTGCCCTGGGAGTTCGAAATCAGCACGCCGTTGCGGCGGCCTTCGATCGGCCCCTTATAGGGCGCGAAGGAATGGAACAGGCGGCTCATCACGCCGGTACCGCGTGTATCGGTCAGGAATTCGCCGTGATAGCCGATCAGGCCACGGGCCGGGCAATGGAAAATAAGGCGGGTCTTACCGCCGCCCGACGGCTTCATCTCCGTCATCTCGCCCTTGCGCTGGCCGAGCTTGTCGATGACGACGCCGGTGAATTCCTCATCGACGTCGATGACGACTTCCTCGATCGGCTCAAGGCGCTGACCGGTTTCCGCATCGGTCTGGAAAAGCACGCGCGGCCGGCTGATCGACAATTCGAAGCCTTCGCGCCGCATCTGCTCGATCAGCACGCCGAGCTGCAATTCGCCGCGGCCCGCCACCTGGAAGGCATCGGCGCCGGCGGTTTCGGTCACACGGATCGCCACATTGCCCTCGGCCTCGCGCATCAGGCGCGCGCGGATCATGCGGCTCGTCACCTTGTCGCCTTCGCGACCGGCGAGCGGGCTGTCATTGACCGAGAAGGTCATGGCCAGTGTCGGCGGGTCGATCTCCTTCGAGGGGATCGGCGCTTCGACTTCAGGTGCGCAGATCGTATCGGCGACCGTGGTGTCTTCGAGACCGGCAATCGCGATGATGTCGCCGGCTTCGGCTTCCTCGACTGGCACGCGCTCGATGCCGCGGAAGGCCAGCAGCTTGGTCAGGCGCGAGGTCTGCACCACCGTGCCGTCCTGGCGCACGGCCTTGACGTTCAAATTCATCGTCGCCTTGCCGGTATAGATACGCCCGGTCAGCACGCGGCCCAGATAGTTGTCGTATTCCAGCGTCGTCACCAGCATGGAGAACGGCTTGTCGGGCTCCACTTTCGGCGCCGGCACATGGCGCACGATGAGATCGAAGAGCGGGGTCAAATCCTCGCGCGGCGCTTCCAGGCTTTCCGCCGCCCAGCCTTGGCGCGACGAGGCAAACAGAGTGGGGAAGTCGAGCTGCTCGTCGGTCGCACCCAAAGCGGCGAAGAGGTCGAAGACCTGGTCGTGGACTTCATGCGCCTGCGCGTCGGGGCGGTCGCATTTGTTGATGACGACAATTGGCCGAAGACCCAGCGCCAAGGCCTTGGAGGTCACGAACTTGGTCTGCGGCAGCGGGCCTTCGGCGGCATCGACCAGGACGACGACGCCGTCGACCATGGAGAGGATGCGTTCGACTTCACCGCCGAAATCGGCGTGGCCCGGCGTGTCGACGATATTGAGGCGAGTTTCCTTCCACTGCACCGAGGTGCATTTGGCGAGGATGGTGATGCCGCGTTCGCGTTCCAGGTCGTTGGAATCCATTACCCGCTCGGCGACCTGCTGGTTGGCGCGGAACGAACCGGATTGCTTGAGCAACTGATCGACCAGCGTGGTTTTGCCGTGGTCGACATGGGCGATGATGGCGATATTTCGTAACTGCATGATAGGCGTATCCAAATTCAAAGAAGCATGAGGCATGTCACGGCCCGGACCTTAGCGGTCGGCTGTGACAGTCAGTCGAGCGATGGCAAAGAAGCAGGCTCACAGCTTGTGCTTTGGGGCCTGGGCTTCGGGAGCCGGCGTGTTACAGCGTCGGGGGCGTTCCCGACAAGCGGTCAGAGGCATAGCGCATGGCGTTCGCTCCTGCTTTCCTCAACCGAGCTTGCTCAGCAGCACTTCGCTGAGCGGTGTTTCCGGCCGCGCGCCGAAATGCGAAATCACCTCGGCGGCGGCAAGGGCGGCGATCCGGCCGCAATCAGCGAAATCGCGGCCCTGGGTATAACCGTAAAGAAAACCGGCGGCATAAAGATCCCCGGCGCCGGTCACATCGACGACGCGGTCGACCGGAAAGGCCGCCACCTCGATCACGTCATCGCCGGCGACGATCAGCGAGCCCTTCTCGCTGCGGGTCAAGGCGGCGATATCGCAGGCGTCGCGCGTCACGGCGACCGCCTCGTCGTAATTGTCGGTCTGCCACAGCGCCTTGATTTCCGATTCATTGGCGAAGAGCACGTCGACATGCTCGCGGACCAGCTTCTGGAATTCAGCGAGATGGCGATTCACGCAGAAGGAATCCGAGAGCGAGAGCGAGACTTCGCGGCCGGCATCATGGGCGACCCGCGCCGCCTTCAGGAACGCTTCCTTGGCCGCCGGCGGATCCCACAGATAGCCTTCCAGATAGGTGATCTTGCTGCGGGTGATGAGATCGGCATCGACATCGTCCGGCGTCAGTTCCACGCAAGCGCCGAGATAGGTGCTCATGGTGCGTTCCGCATCCGGCGTCACCATGATCATGCAGCGCGCCGTCGGCGTCAGCGACTTGGCACTCGGCGTTTCGAAATAGACGCCATTGGTATGGATGTCATGGCGGAAGATGCCGCCCAGCTGATCGTTGCCGACCTTGCCGATATAAGCGCCCTTGCCGCCCAGGCTGGCAATGCCGGCGATGGTATTGGCCGCCGAGCCGCCCGAGACCTCGACACCGGCACCCATCGCATCGTAAAGCGCGGCCGAGCGTTCCGCATCGACCAGCATCATCGCTCCCTTGGTGAGGCCAAGACGCGTCAGGACATCTTCCTCGGTATGCGCGAGCACATCGACGATCGCATTGCCAATACCGACGACATCCACAAACTTGTCGGACATAAACTATATTCCTCGGGTAGCGTGAAACTCGGGTAACAAAACACCTCGGTTGCCGGCATGACGCGCGGCCCGATAATGGCGGCGCAGTATAGTGCAGTGCAAACAAGGCACAAGCCTTGCGCTCGCCGGGCCGCCGCGCAATTTCGGCAGTGCTCGCGCCGCCTTCTTCAACTTCTGATCAGTTTGCCATTGCACCCTCGGACCAGGCTCCTTACATTCTAGCAACCGACTGACATAAAAGGAAAAAATCCGTGATCAGCGCCGTTGTGAAGGCATTCTCGCAGCTTAGCGACCCTCCCATCCGACGCGTCATTACCCTGACATTGCTGTTGGCCATCCTGGCGATCGCCCTGCTCCTGGCGCTGGCCTGGTGGCTGGTCGGCTGGCTCAGCGGCCTGCAAGGCTGGTGGGGTGATGCCGCCCAGTTCGGCGGCATACTCGCGACCATCGTCGTCGCCTGGTTCACCTTCCCCGCTTTCGCCGCCACCATCGCCAGCCTGTTTTCCGACGATGTCATCGATGCGGTGGAAGCCCGGTATTATCCCGGCAAGCCGCCCGCCAAGCCAGTGCCGATCCTGGCATCGGTGCTGGACGGCTTGAAACTGGCGGGGCTGTCGCTGCTGATCAACCTGGTCGCCCTTCCCTTCCTATTCGTGCCGCCGCTTTACGCGGTGATCTCCTGGGGCCTCGGCGGATATCTACTAGGACGGGAATATTTCGAAATGGTCGCCTTCCGCCGGTTGAGCCGGCAGGATGCCCATCATCTGTTGCGACGATATCGCGGCCGCTTCACCCTGGCCGGTATCCTGATCGCGGTCACGCTGACAATTCCGATCCTCAACCTCATTGCGCCGGTGATTGCCACCGCTTTTATGGTGCATTTAGCTGAATCTGTGGTAAATCAAAGAGGTATACGGTGAATCCGGGGGTCGCTTCGGCGAGTCGGAGGAACCGGTCGGCGGCACGGGTTACGGGGTGCCGCCGCCTGTGTCAGCCATCATCCAGGGGATTCCTTTCCGCAGGTTGAAGGTACCACGGGCAGTCTCCCAGGGATGGTTAATGGGAGACGTTCCTAGGGGGGACACTCGGACGAAAAGGTTAGGAATATGTTTGGCAAGAAAAAGGACTCAGACGCCGTGACGCAGCCGACTACCGACACCGGCCAGGACAGCGGCCGCAGCAGCTATTTGAAACCGGATGCCTCTTCCGCCGCCAGCGGTGTCAGCCGCCCGGCTTCGAATCCGGACATCTCCCGTCGGCCGCCGGATCTCAGCGCTTTCGCGCCGCGCCGCGCCGATAGCCCCGCGAGCTCTCCCGCCGCCAGCAGCACGCCGGCCTCCACGGGAAGCCAGGGCGCCGGTGAGATGAAGAAGCTGATCGTCGGCCGCGAGATCAACCTCAACGGCGAAGTGCGCAATTGCGACAGCCTCGTTGTTGAAGGAACGGTCGAAGCCGTGTTGAGCGATTGCCGCAGCATCGAATTGGCCCCGAGCGGCCAGTTCAAGGGTTCGGCGAATGTCGAATCCGCCGATGTCAGCGGTCGCTTCGATGGCGAGCTGACGGTGAATGGCCGCCTCACCGTGCGGTCGACCGGCAAGGTTCTTGGCAAGGTCAATTACGGCCAGCTGGAAGTCGAACGTGGCGGCATCCTGTCGGGCACGGTCGAAGCGTTGCCGGAAACGGCCCGCGCCGCCGGCATCACCGGCGACAAGCTGGTCTAACGCCAAGCTGCGGCGAAGCGGGTGGGGCCGCATCGCCGCGGTGAAGGTGACCTTGCGGGCAATGATGACGGCGATGAATGGCGAATTCGTTGCCGATATCAACCGGTGGTAACCATCCTTTAGTAAAGCGCAGGCTATTCTTGCCGGCGTGAAGAGATGCGGCAGGTCGGCGAACGATGTGCCGTGTCGTCAATCGGGATCAGGTCCGGCAACCGGACCATAAAGGGGGCATGTGATGGGTGGCTTCTGCACCTGTCGCAGCATTGTTGGGCAAGGTTCATCGCCACGGCGGACCGTGACGACCATGTTGGCGTTGTGTCTGGGCACTCTGCTCTTGGCCGCCTGCCAGACCCCGACCGCGCCGGTCGGTGCCGCGACGACAGCCAAAGCGGCGACATCCGAGACATCGACAGCGGCGAAAACCGACACGACAGCGCCTGCCGCCAAGGCCGGTTGGCTCAACAAATCCGGAAAAGATCTGGTCGGGCTGGCGGATCGCGACGTTTCCGCCGCCCTCGGCACGCCCACTCATATCCGCAAGGATGACCCCGCCGAGATCTGGCAATACAGCAGCCGGGATTGCGTGCTCGATTTCTATCTCTACCAGACCGGCGGCGGCATGCAGGTCGCTTATGTCGAGGCCCGTGACCGCATGGCCCAGGCCGAGCGGGCCGATCGCTGCGTGCATTCCCTGCTCAGCGCCGGCGCCGCCGCGGTGAAAACGGCGAACGTCGAGAAAACCGCCGACGCCAGCCAGTAACGTAGCCCGCCCGGCAACACGCCTCGCCCCGGTACACACAGCCTTCGGCAACATACGACGCCAGGTGCGTATCGACACCAAGCGCTTTATTTATCCCTCGATCAGCGTCTTGCCTTTGAACTGGCAGATCTCGCGCACCACGCAGATCGAACAATCCGGCTTGCGCGCCTTGCAGATATAGCGGCCATGCAGGATCAGCCAATGATGCGCATGACGCATATATTTGGCAGGTACCTTCTTCTCCAGGCCGAGTTCGACCGCCAGCGGCGTCTTGCCGGGCGCCAGGCCCGTCCGGTTGCAGACCCGGAAGAGATGCGTGTCGACCGCGATGGTCGGATGGCCGAAGGCGATGTTCAACACCACATTTGCGGTTTTCCGGCCGACGCCGGGTAATTCCTGCAACGCGTCCCGATCCTCGGGCACCTTGCCGCCATATTTTTCAATCAGCATTTCCGACAGGCGGATGACGTTCTTCGCCTTGGTGTTGAAAAGGCCGATGGTCTTGATATAGCCCTTCAGCTTCGCTTCGCCGAGCTTCAGCATTTTCTGCGGTGTGTCGGCGACTTTAAAAAGGTGCTCCGTCGCCTTGTTGACCGAAACATCGGTCGCCTGGGCGGAGAGCGCGACCGCAACTAGCAGGGTATAGGGGTTGATATAGTTTAGCTCACCCTTCGGTTCCGGATTGGCGGCGGCGAGGCGCGCGAAAAACGCCTCGATCTGGTCTTTTTTCAGCATCTAATCCCCATTCGGTCACCGGCAAGCTGTCGGCAACGCGCTTGTCGGCCGCCAGCCTCCGGGCAATGGCATATGCCCGGCCTGCAACCCCATCTGGCGTCCGCCGCAGCTTCTACCCATCGGCACAGGAGTCTATACTTCCTCCTCATGAACGACCAGAAGCGACATCCTTCTGCCGGCGACCTGTCTTCCGATGAGGGGATTCAAAGCGGCGGCGTTGCGTCGGGGACCAGGGACCGGAGCGGTCATCCGGTCTTCGAAGCCGTCCTCTATCCCCATCGCAGCCTGTCGCCCCGGGGCTTCGTCATTCTGATTTCCGTTACCGGCATCGTCGGGTTCGTCTATGGCATCGCCTTCCTGCTGATGGGCGCCTGGCCGATCTTCGGCTTTTGCGGCACCGAATGGTTGCTCTTCATCTATCTCTTCCGCAAACACCTGAACGGCGACCGCCAGGCCGAAAGGCTGCGGCTTTATGACGACCGCTTCACCGTCGAGACAATCTCACCGAAAGGCGAGGTTCAGCGCTACCGGTTCCAACCCTATTGGCTGCAGGTCATCCTCGACCGGCCGGACGAGCCGGATAATGCTCTTTATCTGCGGTCCCATGGCAAGCAATTGCAGATCGGCACCTTTCTCAGTCCCCAGGAGCGCCGCGACATCGCCGGTGAGCTGCGCCATGTCCTGACGCGCTGGCGCACGGCCTGAAATCCCCAACGCACCGATCCCCTCATCACCAGAAAGCCGAACCCGGCCGATGTCCATCGCCAATGACGCAAACCCGAGCACCGCAACCGAACCACAGAAGGCACTGGCGACAGGCGGAACCCAGCCGGCGGCGATCCGGCATCCGCAATTTGCCGATTTCGCTTTGCTCTGCTTTCTCGCCTTTCTGTGGGGGTCGTCATTTCTCGCCATCAAGATCGCAGTCGATGAAGGCCTGCCGCCGATGTCGCTGGCGACCTATCGCATCGCCATCGGCGCTGTGGTTCTCTGCAGCCTGGCTTGTGCCAAGGGCCAAGCCTGGCCGCGCGGTGGCGGGCTTTGGCGCCGGCTGATCTTCCTCGGCATCGTCGGCAATTCCCTGCCTTTCTTTCTAATCGCATGGGGCGAGCAATACACGCCGTCGAATCTGGCGGCGATCCTGATGGCGGTCATCCCGATCTTCGTCGTCGTGCTAGCGCATTTGATGACGTCGGATGAGAAACTGACGTTTGGCAAAAGCGTGGGCGTTGGCATAGCGCTGGTCGGCGTGGTCGTTCTGGTCGGTGTCGATGCCTTGAAGGGCATCGGCCAGTCGGTGCTCGGCCAGCTGGCGATCCTTGGCGCAACCATCAGCTATTCGGTCTATGGCGTGAATACCCGCCGTCTGCCGTCGATGGGGCCGGAAATGACCGTCGGCACTATCCTGCTGATGGGCTTTGTGAGCTTGCTGCCGGTCTGGCTGGTGCATGACAGGCCGTGGGAGATCCACCATACCCGCCCCGCCATCCTGGTGATCCTCTGGCTGGGCATGGTCTCCACCGCTTTCGGTAATTTGCTGTTCTTCTTGATTATGCGGCGGGTCGGCGTCGGCTTCGCCGCCTTCAACAATTATCTCGTGCCGGTGATGGGCATCGGCTGGGGCTTTTTCTGGCTCGGCGAAAAGCCCGGCTGGAATGCCCTGGTGGCCCTGCTCATGATTCTGGGCGGCCTGGCGGCGACGCGCTTTCTGACCGCACCGGCTTCCTGGCGGCGTAACGTCGGGCGCAGCAGTTAAAAGCAATTGTTAAACGCGCGATCGTGAGGATCGGCAATGGCGCTTAGAGCCGGATCGATAAGGTGTAGAGTGCGATCGCACTCTAGCCGCCATTGCCGTTCGAATCCCCATTGCCGCCGTGGCTGCCGCCATTCGTGGCCGCCCCGCTGATACCGAAGCCCAGCACATCGCGCATATCGTAGAGGCCCGGCTTCTTGCCGGCGACCCAGAGCACGGCGCGCACCGCGCCACGGGCAAAGATCTCCCGGTTGGACGCCTTATGGGTGATTTCCACCCGCTCGCCATCCGCCGCGAAAATTACCGTGTGATCACCGACGACATCGCCGCCGCGCAAAGCCGAGAAGCCGATTTCACCACGCTGGCGCGGCCCGACCTGGCCGTCGCGGGAGCGGCGCGCAACCCGGCGCAGCGTCACATTGCGGCCACGTGCCGCCGCTTCGCCCAGGGCAACTGCCGTCCCGGACGGGGCATCGACCTTGTGGCGATGATGCATCTCGACGATTTCGATATCCCAATCGACATCGAGGATACGGGCAACTTCCTCCACGATCTGCTCCAGCAGATTGACGCCGAGGCTCATATTCGATGCGAGGACAATCGCCGTGCGTTGCGCCGCCCGGCTGATCGCGGCGATCTGATCCGAATCCAGGCCGGTGGTGCCGATCACGTGGCAGCAGCCCCATTTCGCCGCCAAGCCGGCATGCACCACGGTTGCGGAGGGGTTGGTGAAGTCCAGCACCACATTGGCGGTTTCGAACAGGATCGCCGGATCTTCGGTGACCGAGATGCCCAGCGGCTCGGCGCCGGCCAGCGCGCCCAGGTCCTGGCCCAAAGCCGGCGAGCCGCGCCGTTCGGTGCCACCGATCACCATGACGCCAGGGGCATTGATCAGCATCTTCAGCAGCATCTGGCCCATACGGCCGCCACAACCGACAATACCCACTTTGATCGCGCCATTGCTCGGCCGGCGCATCACGATCGGCTTGCTTGCCGGGACAGGCTTGGCGGCGGCAATTTTGGGCGCCGCCGGCTTGGCCGGTGCCGGAGTCGGAGCCGCCGTCGGTTTCGCAGCCGTCGGTTTCGCCGCAGCCGGCTTGGCGGCCAGCCGTTCCGCGGCGCGCACCGGGACACTCGAGTCCGGCTTGACCTTTACTTTTTCCTTCAAAAGCTTAGCAGGCTTCGGCGCCACCTTCGGCGCGGCTTTCTTGGGACTGGATTTGGCCGCCGGCTGGGCCTTTTGCGGCTTGGATGCTTTCTTCGTTGCCATACATCCCCCGAAATCATTTTGCGTATCTAATCGACTTCGGGCCGATTGGGCAACAGGCGGTTGGGGTCAGGGCGCTGAAAGCCCCCCTCTTTTATACCCTTGCCGGAGATGGCTGTAGTGCCGTCTGAGCTGGTATCCCGGTGCCCGCTTGAAGTGTGGCGGGACGGCTTGCGGTCCCCCGCCCGCCGCTAGAGCCGGATCCTCTTAGACGGAACCGCTTGGCGATCGTCTGTGATGGAAGCGGGATGCTTCCATCACAGACGATCGCCCTCTAAGCTGCGGTCGGGGAGAAAGCGCGGTCAGGAAACGGCACCGTCAAGGCGTTGTACCATCAGAGAAACTGCGCCATGGGGCACTGCGTGACATATACGATGAAACGGCTTAGCGCGCTTATCGTCTGCCTGTTGCTGACCGGCTGTTCGCTTTGGCCCTGGTCCGAAGATGAAGAGGCGCCGCCCCCGGTCCCGACCATCGGCGTCATCAGCGCCTTGAGCGAGCGCATCAATCTTGCCCAGGTCAACGAACTCGGCTGGGAAAAGAGCAGTTTTCAGTTCCCCCTGGACGACTGGCGGATCGATGAAACGGTGACATCCCAGGCGGAGCACCTGCTGCGGAAACGAGGCTATGACGTTCAGCCCGTCAGATACGACCGCCAAGCCTTCAGCGCCGGCGCGCTGGGTGGCCCGGTGGCGCGCGGCGGCTTGCTGGATCGCAAGCGGCCCGCTTTGGCGCCGATCATTCGCGCCGCCGTGCAGCCCAAGGATCTCGATCTGTATCTCGTGCTGGTCGAGGCTTCGGTGCCGCTGGGCGCCCTCGATCCCCACGGCATCGGCCTCCTGCGCCTCGACAGCGAACCGACCGCCATCGCGCTCTATCACGCTTTCTTGATCGATGGCCATAGCGGGGAGACGGTCGAAGACATCCATGCCGAGCCCTTGGGCAATGGCTGGTACCAATTGGCCAGGGTCGATGGCCCTTACGCGGAACTGGATAAATCGGTCTGGCCGAAGCCGATCACCGCCTGGAGGGCGTCGCAACGGCAGGAATTTCAGGCGAAGATCGAGGAGCTATTGCATGCGAGCCTGCGCAGGACGCTGGATCAGCTCGACCTGGACCGCCGATAGCCGGAGCGGCGCCAGCTGGACCAATGATAGATAGACGCGGTTAGTCGCGGCTGGCCTCGAAGAATTCCTTCACCCGCGCGAAGAAGCCATCCGATTCCGGCGACTGCTTGCCGGATTTCTCGCTTTCGGCAACGAATTGCTCCAGCAGTTCCTTCTGCTTCTTGGTGAGATGAACCGGCGTCTCGACCACGATTTCGGCATACATATCGCCGCGGCTGGGGGAGCGCAGCACTGACATGCCCTTGCCCTTGAGCCGGAACTGCTGGCCGTTCTGGGCGCCGGACGGGATACTCACCTTGGCCCGGCCGCCATCCACCGTCGGAATCTCGATCTGTCCGCCCAGCGCCGCCGTGGTCATGGGGATCGGCACCCGGCAATAGATATCGGCGCCATCGCGCTGGAACAGTCGATGGGGTTTGACGGTAAGGAAGATATAGAGATCGCCCGCCGGCGCGCCGCGCATGCCGGCTTCGCCTTCGCCCGCTAGGCGGATGCGGGTGCCGTCCTCGACACCGGCTGGGATCGATACCTGGAGGGTCTTTTCCTTGGCGATGCGGCCCTGGCCATGGCAGCTCTTGCAGGCCTTTTCAATCACCTTGCCGCCGCCGCCGCAGGCCGCACAGGTGCGTTCAATCGTGAAGAAGCCCTGGGTCGCCCGTACTCGGCCATGGCCGTGGCAGGTCGGGCAGGTGACCGGCTGCGCGCCTTTTTCACCGCCGGTGCCCTGGCAGGCATCGCATTGGATCGAGGTCGGCACCCGGATCGTCGCCTGCTTGCCGTGAAAGGCATCTTCCAGGCTGACTTCCATATTGTAGCGGAGATCGCCGCCACGGCCCCGCGCCTGGCCGCCGCCACCGCGCCGGCCGCCCATGAACTCGCCAAACATCTCATCGAAGATGTCGGCGAAACCGGAGCCGGTGAAGTCGAAGCCGGCGCCATTGCCGAAGGGATTGCCGCCGCCCCCGCCGCCGCCATTTTCGAAAGCGGCATGACCGAAACGGTCATAAGCCGCGCGCTTCTGATCGTCCTTCAGGACGTCATAGGCTTCGCTCACTTCCTTGAACTTCTGCTCGGCCGATTTGTCACCCGGATTGCGGTCCGGATGGTACTGCATGGCCATCTTGCGATAGGCCTTTTTCAGATCATCGGCTGAGGCGGATTTCTCCACGCCCAGAAGATCGTAATAGTCTTGCTTCGACATCGGCTCAAAAATTCACGAAATTCAGTTGCTCATCGTCCCATGAAAGTGTGGACGAAAGATTGATTCCCCGCCGGGCCGCCTTGGCACAAACAAGCCCGCTGCAACAACAGTGGCCCCTCGCCAGCCCGGTCAGGGCAGATCGAGGGGCCATCCGGATGTTATGTCAGCAGATGCCCTGGCATGTCGCCGCTCCTTAGGCCGATTTGCCCTTCCGCTCATCGACTTCTTCGAAATCGGCATCCACGACCTTGTCGCCGCCGGAACTGCCGGCCGATTCACCGGCCGCATCGCCGCCGGCGGCCTGGCCGTCACCGGCTTCACCCGCCGCCTGGCCTGCCTTGTAGAGCGCTTCGCCCACCTTCATGACCGCCTGGGTCAGCGCATTGATCTTGGCTTCGATCGCCTCGACATCCTCGCCGTCCTTGACGCTCTTCAGATCCGCGACCGCCGCTTCGACCGCAGATTTGTCGGCCGCGGCGACCTTGTCGCCGGATTCGCTGAGCTGCTTCTCGGCGCTATGGATCAGGGCTTCCGCCTGGTTGCGGGCCTCGACCAGCGCCTTGCGCTTCTTGTCCTCGGCAGCATGCGCTTCGGCATCCTTCACCATCTTTTCGATATCGGCATCGTTCAGGCCACCCGAGGCCTGGATGCGGATCTGCTGCTCCTTGCCGGTCGCCTTGTCCTTCGCCGACACATTGACGATGCCGTTGGCGTCGATGTCGAAGGTGACTTCGATCTGCGGCACGCCGCGCGGTGCGGCCGGAATGCCCATCAGGTCGAACTGGCCGAGGATCTTGTTATCCGCCGCCATTTCGCGCTCGCCCTGGAACACGCGGATTGTCACCGCCGTCTGGCCGTCTTCAGCGGTCGAAAAGACCTGCGACTTCTTCGTCGGAATGGTGGTGTTGCGATCGATCAAGCGAGTGAAGACGCCGCCCAAGGTTTCGATGCCGAGCGAGAGCGGGGTCACGTCGAGCAGCAGCACGTCCTTGACGTCGCCCTTCAGGACGCCGCCCTGGATGGCTGCGCCGACCGCCACGACTTCGTCCGGATTGACGCCGCGATGGGGCTCACGACCAAAGAATTCCTTCACCTTCTCGATGATCTTCGGCATGCGGGTCATACCGCCGACCAAAATCACCTCGTTGATGTCGCTGGCCTTCAGGCCGGCATCCTTCAGCGCCTTGCGGCACGGCTCGATGGTGCGCTCGACCAGCTCTTCCACCAGGGCTTCCAGCTTGGCGCGGGTCAGCTTGATGTTGAGATGCTTCGGGCCCGACTGGTCGGCCGTGATGAAAGGCAGATTGACTTCCGTCTGCATTGAGCTGGAAAGCTCGATCTTGGCCTTTTCAGCGGCTTCCTTCAGGCGCTGCAAGGCGAGCTTGTCCTTGCGCAGGTCGATGCCCTGCTCTTTCTTGAACTCGTCGGCGAGATAATCGATCACCCGGGCATCGAAGTCCTCACCGCCCAAGAAGGTGTCGCCATTGGTCGACTTCACCTCGAACACGCCGTCGCCGATTTCCAGCACCGAGATATCGAAGGTGCCGCCGCCAAGATCATAGACCGCAACGGTGCCGCTGCCCTTGCGCTCCATGCCGTAAGCGAGCGCCGCCGCCGTCGGCTCGTTGATGATGCGCAGCACTTCGAGACCGGCGATCTTGCCGGCATCCTTGGTGGCCTGACGCTGGCTGTCGTTGAAGTAAGCGGGAACGGTGATGACCGCCTGGGTCACTTTCTCGCCGAGATAATTCTCGGCGGTTTCCTTCATCTTCTGCAGAATGAAGGCAGATACCTGCGACGGGGAATAATTCTTGCCATGGGAATTGACCCAGGCATCGCCATTGTCGCCAGCGACGATCTGATAGGGAACCAGGCCCATATCCTTCTGCGTCAGCGGATCGTCGAACCGCCGGCCGATCAGACGCTTGATCGCGAACAGGGTGTTTTCCGGATTGGTCACCGCCTGGCGCTTCGCGGCCTGGCCGACGAGACGCTCGCCGGAATCGGTGAAGGCCACCATCGAGGGCGTGGTGCGCGCGCCTTCGGCGTTCTCAATCACCCGCACATCCTTGCCGTCCATCACGGCGACGCAGGAATTGGTGGTGCCGAGGTCGATACCGATAACTTTGCTCATGTCATCCTCTTCAGTTCAGCAGACCCCAACGCAGCCTTCCCGATGAAGCGCCACGGGGATCCCCGTCTTGTGGTTTCGTTTGAATATCCCCGGACCATCGGGCAAGCCTATTCTACAAGAAAGGACCGGCCGAGACCCCGGGAAACCTCATAATCCGATGGATATATAGGGCCTTTTCAAGGCTTTGCAAGCGGCTCTAGGCAAAAGTCGGGGAGCCAGCCCGGCGATCAGCAGTGCTTGTCGGCAGGGGTCGCGGCCGTGTCCGCTTCCTGCCTGGTCGAGCCCGGGGCCGCAAAGCCGGCCAGCAATGCCCGGATACGCTGCAGAACTGTTCCGCGCTCGGCGGCCAGTCGCTCGACCAATTGGCGAGCCTGAGCAGGGTCACCGCTGAAGGCGCCGCTTCGCAGCAGCCAAGCGATCAGGGTCGGGACATGACGAGCCGGCCGGGCGCGCCCACGGCGAACGGCCCAATCATAAGCAAGATCAATGACATCCTTTCGCCGGCCGGTCACGAAACGCCGGCGCCGGCGGCGGCGCAGGCGCTCTTTAAAGGTGGGCTTATCCGGTTCGACCGGCAAGTCAAACAGGGTGATCGGCCGGCCGGTTAACGCGGCATCGGCCAGCATGGAAACGCTGTCGGCCGTCACCACGAAACGGTCCGCCAGGCTGACAATGGCCCGATAAGGATTATCTTCAGGCCTCGGGAAGCCCTCCGGCGGGAATGGCAGGAAGCGATGACGGTCGGGCGAGGATTTGGTTAAATCGGCCAAAAGGCTCGCCACCTCCGGCGGCGTCCGCCGTCCGGTCGCGATCAACAGCGAGCCGCCGGTCGCGCCAGCCATCTTGGTGAGGTCCGCGGCCAGACGCTCGCCTTCCGGCTTTCCAAAAATCAGCGGACTGGACGGCCCCCCGACCAAGACGCCGATCAATGGTTTCGGCAAGGCTTCGAACTGCGTCTTCCAAACCGTCAGCGCCCCATCGTCCGGCGAGATTTCGGCGGTGAACGGTAAGGTCAGCCGGATCACATTGGCGTTGTCCGGGAGACCGTATTGCGCCGTGGTAACCACCAAATCGCAAACGCCTAGGGGCCCTTCCACCCGGCCAAGCACGATGATCCGGGTGCGGCCGCCGGATTGCTCCTTGATCCAGGCGGCGAGGCGCAACCCGCCCCGGCCGATGCCGATCACCGCATCCGGCCACGGGCCCGCATAGCCGGAATTGACGGGATCCTGACGACGATCGAAGGCGGGCTTGAACTCGACGTGCCATCCAAAGGCATGCCGGAGGGCCGTTGCCAAAGCGGCAACCTGGGCATGATCGCCCGCCCGCCAAGCACTGATCGCCCAGATAACCGGCTTTGTCGTGACAGGACCGTCAGAGGTCATGGTCAGCTGTCATGTCCAAGGTCATCGTCGTAAATCGTGTCAGGCAAATTGCAGCCGCTGGCCGACGCCAAGCTTCGCCGCTTTTTCCAGCAGGGCGGCCCCCAAGGCGATATCGCTGAGGCTGAGGCCGCGATGCCACAGCAGGATGGTTTCCTCATCGTTCTCGCGCCCCGGCTTCAGTCCGGCGACGATCTGGCCGAGCTCTGCATGGAGATTCTGCTCGCTCAACCGGTCGCTGTCGACATGGGCGCGCAGGGCGCCGAAGGGCAGGCCCTTGCGGCACTGGCCCCAATCATCGACCACCATCTTGTTCATGATATCCGTCAGCGACAGTTCCACTGCGCTCATCGTCCCATAAGGCACGACGAAGGCGCCCTTCTTGATCCAGGCGGTTTTCAGCATCGGTTCGGGGCGCGGCAGGCGCGAGGCCTCGACGACGATATCGGCATCGCGCACGCAGCTTTCCCAATCGTCGGTCGCCACGACCGGCTTGCCGAGATCGGCCGCCAACCGCTCGGCAAAAGCCTTGCGGCTCTCAGGCCGGCGCGAATGCACGCGGATCTCGTCGAAGTCATAGAGATGATTGAGCAGCCGCACATTCCAATAGGCCGTGCCACGGGCGCCGATATGGCCGAGCACCCGCGATCCCTTGCGGGCGAGATGTTTGGCGCCGATCGCCGTCAGTGCCCCGGTGCGCATGTCGGTGATGCCGCTCGCATCCACGATCGCCTTCGGCATGCCGGTTTCCGGATCGAACAGATTGAGCAGAGCCATTTCCGAGGGCAGCCCGCGCTGATAGTTCTCGACGAAATCGCCCACCACTTTGACGCCGGCGAAACCCAGCGGCTTCACGACGCCACGCAGGACATTGAAATGCCCCTTGTCGGAACTTTCCGGGATCAGGTGAACCCGCGGCTCGATGACTGTCTGGCCCTGTCCCTGGGCCCGCAATCCGCTCTCGACTGCAGACAGGATCTCATCGTTGCTCAACGCCAGCTTGGCGATATCCGGACCGTTCAGGTAGGTGAGGTATATCTCGGACATGGGGTGAATCCTTTGTTGCACTGCGGAAAGGGGCGGAACGACCGGGCGGCTGGGTCGTTTAAGAATCATGGGCCGTTTAAGTATATTGAGCTTGCGTGATCACTTGTATAGACAAGTTAGGTCACCGAAAGCAATGCAGTGGAGCGCGCGATGAATCCGGCCGGCTTGGATAAGGATGCGGCAGGCGCAGCCAACGAGATAGAGCTGGACCGGACCGAGGATCTCACCCTGGATGTCTATGAGGCGGTGGTCGGCGGCGAGGCGAAAGTGACGCTGGCGCCGGCCGCACTGGAACGGGTGGCGAGACGCCGGGAGCAGTTCCTGCGGCATCTCGATACCGGCGTCATCTGCTACGGCGTCAATACCGGCCTTGGCGCGCTCGCCAAGCAGGATCTGGACGCCGAGGAACAAGCGGCCCTGCCACGCCAGATCCTGTTCGGCCGTGCCGCGGCGATCGGCGCCCCTTTTGATGCCCGGATCGTTCGCGGCGCCCTGCTGATCAAGTTGGCGCATTTCCTGGATGGCGCCTGCGCCGTCACACCGGAACTTTGCCAGTTCCTGGCCGCGCGGCTGAACGACGGCCTCACCCCCTATGTCCCCAGCGAAGGCCTCGGCATGGCGGGCGAGATCATCGCCCTGTCGCATCTGGCGCAGGTTTTGATCGGCGAAGGTTTCGTGCTGGATGCCGCCGGCACGCCACAGCCGGTGGACATCTGGTATCGCAATCATGGCGCCACGCCCTACGAGCCGCAGCCCAAGGAGGGCCTGTCGCTGATCAATGGCACGGCCCTGGCACCTGCCTATGCCTATGCCCTCTGGCAGGGATCGGACCGGACCCTGGCCCAGGCCGATCTGATTGCCGCGACCAGCATCGAGGGGCTGGCCGCGCCGCTGGAGGCCTATGATCCGCTGGTCGGTAAATTACGCCCCGAACCCGGCCTCGAAGCGGCGACGGCGCGCCTGCGCGACCTGCTGCGGGATAGCGGGATACCGCGCCAGGCGAAACAGGCGCCGGTCTCTTTCCGCGTCACGCCGCAACTTCACGCCGCCGCCCGCCATGCTTTGGATAATCTCGCAGGGGCGATCGCCGCCGAGATGGTGTCGATCGGCGATAACCCGGTTTTCATCATCGATGAAAGCGAGCCGGGCAGCGGCCGCCTGCTTCATTGCGGCAATTTCCACGCAGCGGCGCTGACCAATGCGGTGGATGCCGCCGCTACTGCCCAGATGCAAATCGGCCTGCTGTCGGAACGCCGATTGCACCGCCTGCTGGATGCGCGGATCAGCGGCCTCACGCCGCAACTGGCCAAACGTCCCGGTCTCGATGCCGGGCTGGTGACGCTGCATAAGGCGGCCCTCGGCCTGACCGCCGAATTGCGCTCCCTCGCCGCCTCGCCCTCGCTGATGCATGGCGAAAGCTCGTTCGGCCAGGAAGATGTCATGACCATGATCTTCCCGGCGCTGGACCGGCTGGCGCGGATCGACCGGATCAACCGCCGCATTCTCGCCTATGAACTCTATGCCGCACTCGTCGCGGTCGATGCGCGCGAGGCCCAGCCCGGCTTCGCCATCGGCGAGCTGCTGACGCGGGCACGCAATGTCATTCCGCCTTATGACGGGGATCGCAGCTACGGTCCCGAAGTCGAACGGCTGCTGGCGCTGATCTTCGACTGATTTCCGATCTGATCGTGCCTGCTCATGGCCACTGCTCGACCAGCGCATTGTTCTGGTCGACGACGATGCGGTGAAGATGCGCCGGCGCATCGGCATGGGGCAATCCCGGCAGCGGATGGCCGTCGCGGATGAAGGAATCGATATCCCCTGCGACCTCTTCCGGCGCGCCCCATTGCACGTTATGGCCGATATCGTCCTCCTGCATGCCGGAAGCCGGCAGCGGCTGGCTGCCATATTGCTTCCAGAACATGGGCGCCTGCTGGCTCGCCGCCTGGCGCAACACGTTTTTGATCGCCGTCTGATCGGGATCGTTCAGGAAAATATTGTCCTGCACGCCCCAGATGACCAGGGTCGAGACCGTCAGCTTCTTCAAGCGGTCGGTATTGTCGGTCGCCAGCAGCGCCTTGGTGGCGCCGATCCAGGTGCCGAGCTTCACCGCCGCGGTCTCCGGCACATAGGGTTTCAGGAAGGCAGGATCGGCCACCGGATCGACAACCCAGTTCTTGGCCAACCAGACCCGCACATCGGAATCCGCCTTGACCGGCGCGATCGTATAGAAGTCTTCAGGATACACTTTCCCCTTGGCCTCCAGCGCCTTGCGCCAACTGCCCTCCACCGGCTCCTTCAGCACATAATCGCGCAAGGCGACGTTATCGACGCCCCTGGTCGAGGTGGCGACCAGAATGGCGCGCGTCACCATCTCGGGATAGCTCAGCGCCATCTCCTGCGCCACGAAACTGCCCATCGAATGCCCTGCCAGGGTCGCCTTGCGGATATGCTTCGCCTGCATGAAAGCCTTGATGTCCTCGGCGAGGTCGCTCATGCGGAAACACTTTTCCGGGGCGGCGGCGCAAGCCGCAATGGGCGGCATGGAACTGGTGCCGTGGCCACGCAGATCGACGGCGAGGATATGCAGCTTCGGATCGATCCGGTGCAGTGCGACCATGGTCGGTGCCCAGGACCGGGCGCTGTCGGTCAGGCCGTGGATGAGGATGACCGCCTCGCCATCCGTCGGCCCCAGTTCCAGATAGGTCATGCTGATCCCGGTCAGCAATTGGATGCGGCATTTCGGCTTGGTGATGGTGGCACAGGTAGCGGCTTCCGCCGGCCTGCTTGCCATCACGACGGCGAGCAGCATGACAAGGACGGGTATGACAAGGGCAGGCATGATCAGGAACGCCGGTAGCAAACGCTTTTTCATCGTAATCCCCCGACAGCTTCGGCTGCATCTTGATGTTCCGCGTTGCATCGCGGTTCCCGCAGTATGAAAATCCGCAGCCGCAACGTCAATCCGACCCCACCATCAATCGGACCTCAGCGGAGGTCGAAGCCAAGGGATGCCGCACCGTGCCGGAACAAGCCACAGCAGGAGAGATCGAATTCTGGTTCGACTTCAGTTCGCCCTATGCCTATTTCGCGGCGATGGAGATCGAAGCCCTGGCCGAGCGCTATCGCCGGCAGGTCAAATGGCGCCCCTTCCTGCTGGGGGCGGCCTTTACCGCGACCGGCATGCAGCCTTTGGTGCAGATGCCGATGCGCGGCGATTACGCGAAACGCGACTGGGCCCGGTTGGCGCGCCGGAAGGATATCCCCTTTATGCTGCCGGCCAGCTTTCCGGCCGCGACCCAGGCTGCGGCGCGGGCCTTCTATTGGCTCGACGCGGAACAGCCGTCTTTGGCATCACCATTCGTGCGCAAGGTCTTTCAGGCCTATTTCGGCGAGGGGCGCGAGATACATGCGCCCAGCGACATCACCGCCCTCGCCGCGCGCCTCGGCGCCGATGCGGCCCGGCTCGCCGCAGCGCTGCAGGATCCGGCCTTGAAGGCCGTCTTGCGGGCGAAGACCGACGAAGCCCTGGCGCGGCAAATCTTCGGCTCGCCCTTCATCATCGTCGGGGACGAAGCCTTCTGGGGCAGCGACCGGCTGGGCATGGTCGAGGAATGGCTGCAACGCGGCGGATGGTGAATTGCTGCCGCAGTTACCCGGTCCCGCTCAGAGATCCTTGGCGAACTGATCCAGCACCCAGGTGCGGAAGGCGGCGATGCGGGGGATTTCGATTTCTTCCGCCCGGCTGACGAGAAAATAGTTCCGGCCCGAGACAACGGTGCGGTCGAAGGGCACGATCAGCTTGCCGGATGCCAGTTCCTCGGCGCACATGCGGGCATCGACCACGGCGATGCCACCATCATTCATGGCAAGCTGGACCGCCTGATCGGCGGTTTCCACCACCAGGCCGCGCTTGACATCGATGCCTTCCAGGCCGGCCTGGCGGCAGAAGATCGACCAGCAGTGATGCAACTCCTCGCCCTGGCGGATATGCAGCAGCGGCCCCTTCTTCAGCAAAGCGCCGAGATCCGCCGCACCAGCCGCGACCGCCGGGCTGCAAACCGGAGTCAATTGTTCCTGCATCAGCAGATCGACGATCATGTCATCGATCTTCACATCGCCGAAGAAAATGGCGAGATCCACCGGCGCATTGTCGAAATCAATATTGGTAGGCGGCGTCTCGATGCGGATTTCCAGATCCGGATAGGCCCGTTGGAAGCCCGCCAAGCGCGGCAGCATCATGCGATGGGCGAAGGTCGGCGGGATCGACAGGATGAGGGGCGGCTTGCTGCGGGCCTGGCGGAAGCCGGCGATGACATCAGCAATGCGGTCGAAGCTGTCGGTCAGGACCGGCAGCAGGCGCTTGCCCTCCTCGGTCAGCTCCAGGGTGCCCTTCCGCTTCAGCAGCGCGACGCCGAGGATATCCTCCAGGTTCTTCACCTGGCGGCTGACGGCGCTCTGGGTGACCAGCAACTGATCCGCGGCTTTCGTGAAGCTGAGCGAGCGCGCCACGGCCTCGAAAGCGCGCAGGGCATTCAATGGCGGTAATTGTCGGCGTTGCGGTCGTTCGGCCACGGTTCAATCCCCTTCCGCCCGGCAACAGACACCCGACCATCGGTCGGGGTCGGGGCCGGATCACGGATCAGGGCGGCAATCTAATCGCTTGCCGCCCTTTTGGGAATCGCCTGCTTGGGGACCGGCTTAAACGACGGTGTCGACCCGGCCGTCACCTGACTCCTCGCCGCCGCCATTGCCTGCCGGGGCCGCCGGCTGGCCCTTGGCAACCCCCACCATGGCCGGCCTCAGCAGCCGTTCATGCAGGGTGTAGCCGGCCTGCAGCACCTGGACCACGGTGCCGCCGGGTTGGTCGGTGCCCGGCACCTCGAACATCGCCTGATGCAGATTGCTGTCGAATTTCTCGCCCAGCGGCCAGATTTTCTTGATCGCCTGCTTCTCGAAGGCGGTATCGAGCTGCCGTTCGGTCGCCAGAACGCCGTCATAGAGATTTTTCAGCGCGGCATCCTGTTCCAGCGCCTCGGGCGCAATCGCCTCCAAGGCACGCCGCAGATTGTCGGCAACGCCGAGCACCTCGCGGGCGAAACCCGCCATGGCGAACTTGGCGGCATCTTCCTTGTCGCGCGCGGCGCGGCGGCGCACATTCTCGGTTTCCGCCAAAGCACGCAGCAACTGGTCCTTCAGCGCGGCATTTTCCTGTTGTGCCGCAGCCAGCATATCTTCCGCCGGAATGTCCGTGACCGGCATGTCGTTGGTGTTTTCCGGCTGGTCCGGCTGCTGCGTGATCTTGTCATCGGTCATCATGGTGACCTAGCTCTCCTTACTAACGTCAGTCGTCGCGAAATCGATCAGCCGAGGATACGGCCGATCACCTTGGCGGTGTAATCCACCATGGGAATGATGCGGGCGTAATTCAGCCGGCTGGGGCCGATCACGCCAATGGCGCCGATCAATCGCCGCTGGCTGTCGCGATAGGGCGAAATGACGGCGGAACAGCCGGCCAGGCCGAAAAGTTCGTTCTCGGCGCCGATGAAGATCTGCACGCCATCGGCATGATCGGCGCTTTCCAGCAGCTTCAGGAGCTGCTCCTTGGTTTCCAGGGCAGCGAACAGGCTGCGCAGGCGTTCGAGATCGCCGACTTCGGTCACCTCGTCCAACAGATGGGCCTGGCCGCGGACGATGAGCGCGCCTTCCTTGCTGCCGTTGGACCAGGTGGCGAGACCCGCCTCCACCACCTTGCGCGACAGGTCGTCCAGTTCGGCGCGCGCATTTTCCAGTTCCTGCAGGATTTCCTGCTGCGCCATGCCGATGGTGCGACCGACCAGCCGGCTGGTCAGGTAATTGGTCGCTTCCAGCAGGCTGGAAGCCGGCAGGCCGAGCGGCAGGTCGATCAGCCGGTTCTCCACCATGCCGCCTTCGGTGACCAGCACCACCAGGGCCCGGCCCGGCCCGAGATAGACGAACTCGATATGCTTCAGCGGCCGTTCGCTTTTCGGCGCCACCACCATGCCGGCGCAGCGCCCGAGGCCGGACAGCATGGTCGTCGCCTGTTCCAGCACCTCGGGCATGGATCGGCCGACCGCGTTGCATTGGCCATCCACGGCGGCCCGCTCCGCTTCGGTCAGCCCGCCGATCTCCATCAGGCCGTCGACGAAAAGGCGCAGGCCGAGATCCGTCGGCAGCCGGCCGGCCGAGGGATGGGGCGAGAACAGCAGGCCCATTTCCTCGAGATCCGACATCACATTGCGGATCGTCGCCGGCGACAGGCTGGCATCGAGCAGGCGCGACAGCGTCCGCGAGCCGACCGGTTCGCCGGTTTCCACATAGGCATCGATTACCAGCCGGAAGATTTCCCGCGAGCGCTCGGAGAGCTCGCTCAAGACCGGCCGATGCGAGCCAGCAGGGTTTCGTGGCTTATGCAGCATCCCGTTCCCGATAATTGGACCATCTGCCGGAACCTACATCCGATCCCGGCAATTTTGTCAAAAATGACCAAATGTGTGAAGGAATCTAGGTAACGCCTGCCCCCGGGTCAACCATCCGCGCGTCGATCGCCGCGTAAGGGCCGGGAACAGCTTGCCTTTTATCGCCGCGGCGCCAGGATTGGCCCATGGCCGGCATACTTTCCGACGTATTCAAGGACAGCCCCACCCGCCGGATATCGGTGACATGCCCGGTGGCCCAACGATCGACCCAGCGATAGACCCAGCGATCGACCCAGGGATCGGCCCTGCGACCTGCCCGCTCTGCCGGCGGCCATTGGCACCGGACGCCGGCACCGATCTGCATCATCCGGTGCCGCGCAGCCATGGCGGGACAATCACGGTGCCGATGCATCGGATCTGCCATCAGACCATCCATGCCCTGTTCAGCGAACGGGAATTGGCCGAGCGCTATTACAGCTTCGCCGCGCTGCTGGAAGATCCGGCGATCCAGCGTTTCGTCACCTGGGTGCGGAAACGGCCGGCGGATTATCTCGACCGCACCCGCTGGTCGCGCGCGCGGCGCCGGAAATAGCCGGCGCGCTTGCGCCCGGCCGGCGATGCGCACCCCGCTGGCGCCTTGCTTGCGCATCGGGCTGGCGCCTTGCCGGCACCCGGTGTAGGGTCCGCCCGATAGCTGTATTTGAGGATTTTAGTCATGCGTCCATCCGGCCGAGCCGTCGATCAACTGCGCGAGATTTCCCTGGAAATCAACGTCAACCGCTATGCCGAGGGCTCCTGCCTGGCGAAATTCGGCAATACCCATGTGCTCTGCACCGCATCGATCGACGAGAAAGTGCCGCCCTTCCTGCGCAATACCGGCAAGGGCTGGGTGACGGCGGAATACGGCATGCTGCCGCGCTCGACCCATACCCGCTCCGACCGCGAAGCCGCCAAGGGCAAGCAATCGGGCCGGACCCAGGAAATCCAGCGCTTGATCGGCCGCGCCTTGCGCGCCGTCACCAAGCTGGACGGTTTCGGCGAACGCCAGATCAAGATCGACTGCGACGTCATCCAGGCGGATGGCGGCACCCGGACCGCCGCGATCACCGGCAGCTACGTGGCGCTGCACCAGGCCTTCAAGCTGATGAAGGATATGGGTGTCATCACCGCTTTGCCGCTGATCGGCCAGGTGGCGGCGGTTTCCTGCGGCATCCACCAGGGCAAGAATGTGCTCGACCTGGATTACGCCGAGGATTCCGAGGCCGAGGCCGATGCCAATTTCGTCCTGACCAGCACTGGCGGCATCGTCGAGATCCAGGGCACGGCCGAAAAGGACCCGTTCTCGGAAGAACAGTTCCTCGGCCTGCTGCAACTGGCACGCAAGGGCGTTGGGGAACTGACCGCGCATCAGCGCCGGGCACTGGGCCTGATGCAGGGCTGAAACATGGCACGGCGGTTCACGGGCGGCCGGCTGGTCATCGCCAGCCACAATCCGGGCAAGGTCAAGGAAATCGGCGAATTGCTGGCGCCTTATGGGGCCGATGTCGTCTCCGCCGGCACGCTGGGCCTGCCGGAGCCGGAGGAGACCGAAACCACCTTCATCGGCAATGCCCGGCTGAAAGCCCTGGCCGCCGCGACGGCCAGCGGCCTGCCGGCTTTGGCCGACGATTCCGGCCTGGCGGTAACGGTGCTGGACGGCGCACCCGGCATCTATTCGGCCCGCTGGGCCGGGCCGGCCAAGGATTTCGACATGGCGATGGCGCGGGTGATCGATCTCCTGCGGCCCGCCACCGACCGCTCGGCGCAATTCGTCTGCGCCTTGACCCTGGCCTGGCCCGACGGCCATTGCGAAACCTTCGAGGGCCGGGTCGATGGCGAGATCATCGGCGAGAAGCGTGGCAAGCATGGCTTCGGCTATGACCCGATCTTCCTGCCGAAAGGTGCGGCGCTCACCTTCGGCGAGATGGAGCCGGCGGCGAAACACGCCATCAGCCATCGCGCCATCGCCTTCGAGCAACTGGTCGCGGCCTGTTTTGCTGAAAAATAGGGAAATCGGCCATGCCGGCACCGGCAAATAGAGCCCGTGCCCTGCGTCGCCGATCAACCGATGCAGAACGCCGATTGTGGTTGTTGTTGCGTGATAAGCGGCTGGCCGGCTGGAAGTTTCGCCGGCAAGTACCGATCGGGTCCTATATCGCCGACTTCTATTGTCCTTCCGCCAGATTGATTGTCGAAATCGATGGCGGGCAGCATTTTGCTCAAAGCGCGCAGGATGAGATACGCAGCCGCGGGCCGGAAGATCAGGGTTATTCCGTCATCAGATTCTGCAACAATGACGTTTTGGGAAATACGGATGGTGTGTTGAGCGAGCTTTTGAATGTTCTCCGGGCAAGCGGCCCCCTCACCCCCGCCCCTCTCCCGCGAGGGGAGAGGGGTTCGTCGCAGCATGTCGGCGACAGAGCTCCTATCATCGATAATAAGGCAGGTGAGAGCGCAGTCGGGTCCGGTGTCAGCAACAGCGTTCCCTCCCCCCTCGCGGGGAAGGGACAGGGTGAGGGGGTTGCCGGCCGCGATCCGGGTTTTGCGATTTATGTCCATTGGCCGTTCTGCAAGTCGAAATGCCCCTATTGCGATTTCAACAGCCATGTCCGCGAAACCATCGACGAAACGCGCTGGAAAAAAGCGCTGCTGCGTGAACTCGCGCATTACGCGGCGCTGACACCGGGTCGCCGGGTCACCAGCCTGTTTTTCGGCGGCGGCACGCCGTCCTTGATGTCGCCCGCGACGACGGCGGCCATCATCGACGCTCTGGCCGGCCATTGGCAAATCGATCCCGGCATCGAGATCACGCTGGAAGCCAATCCCACATCGGTCGAAGCGGATAAATTCCGCGGCTTCGCCGCGGCCGGCATCAACCGCCTGTCGCTCGGCATTCAGTCGCTGAACAATGCCGATCTGAAATTCCTCGGCCGCCAGCACGATGCGGGGCAGGCCCTGGCGGCGCTGGACCTGGCGGCAAAGACCTTTCCCCGCTTCTCTTTCGACCTCATCTATGCCCGGCCCGGTCAGACCGTCGACGGCTGGCAGGCCGAATTGCGCGAAGCCCTGGCGCGTGCCGGCGATCACCTGTCACTCTATCAATTGACGATCGAGACCGGCACGGTCTTCGAACAGGCCTATGCGCGCGGCGATTTCCGCCTGCCAGAGGAAGACGTGCAGGCGGCGCTCTATGATCTCACCACCGCGCATCTGGCTGAGGCCGGCCTGATGGCTTACGAGGTTTCCAACTATGCCCGGCCCGGCCAGGAATCGCGGCACAATCTCTGCTATTGGCGCTATGGCGACTATATCGGCATCGGACCGGGCGCCCATGGCCGCTTGACGATCGATGGAACGAAGACCGCCACCCGCCAGCATCGCGCGCCCGAAGCCTGGCTCGATTTGGTGGAACGCGATGGCCACGCGACCCGACAATTCGACGAGATCGAGCCACGCGCCCGACTGGAAGAGATGCTGATGATGGGGTTACGCCTGACGGAAGGCGTCAGCCTCGACCGCGTGATCGGGGAAACCGGGCATCCACTCGATCACTGGATCGCATCGGAACGGCTGCAGCGTCTGATCGATGGCCGCATGCTGATGCAAACCGAACAGGTCCTCTACGCCACGGAAGACGGCCGGGTGCGGCTCGACAGTGTGCTCGCGGCCCTTCTATAGGTCCAGTTGCTGCAATCCAAAATGGAAGCGCGCCGCAAGCGGCGCGCCTCTTGGCAAAATCCGATCCGTTCCGGGTGATTCAGTTGATCACCGGCACGAAGCTGGTCGGCGCCGGATCGCGCTGGACCGGCGCCGTCGGCGGTGAGATTTCCATCACCGCGAGGCCGCGATCCACGGTACCGTTCGGCATCAGGCGGAACAGCCCGGCAATGCCGCTGAAGCCATTGCCGTTGGTCAAGGCGGTCGGGCTGTAATCGGCGCCGGTCGGCCCCTTGCCCAAGGCCACGGCGAGGGTCACTGCATCATAGACGATGGCCGCGCGCTGATCCGGCGTGGCGCCGTAGACATCACGGTAGTGATTGGCGAAATCCCTCCAGCGATCCGGCGCCGTGGTCGCATACCAGCCACCCGCCAGCCCGGCTTCGCGCCAGACGACCCCTTCGCCCCATAGCGAGGTGCCGAGCAGGCGGAGCTGTTGCGGCCCCACTTCGAAAGCCGGCAGCAACGGCGCGATCTGGCGCATCTTGGCACCGCCTTCGGCAATCATCAGCGCATCGAAGCCGACAGTTTTCTTTTCATCGGCGAGACGCTGCACGATTGGCGTGAAATCGATGCTCGACGGATCGTAGAAATCGATCTGCGCAACCTGGCCGCCGCTTTGCGTTACCTGGGTCTGGAAACTGGTCAGTACCAGCCGGCCATAAGGTGAATTCGGCGTCAGGATGGCATAACGCTTGATGCCCTGGCTGCCGGCATAGCCGATCACGCGCTGCACCTGCGATTCCGGCGTCACGCCGAAGATATAGACGCCGTTTTGCGCCAGGGAGGAATCATTGGTGAAGGCGATCATCGGCACATGCGCATTCTGCGCGATCGGCGCCACCCGCTTCACATCGGTGCCGAAAAGCGGGCCAAGCAGGATATTGGCGCCGCCGGCCAGCAATTTACGCGCCGCCGATTCCGGCCCAGCGGCGGTCGCCGTGTCTTCCACCAGCAGGGTGAAGCTGTCGTCGCCAACATCGAACAGCCCCATTTCCGCCGCCTGCAGCAAGGCGCGGCCGAGATTGGCATGTTGTCCCGACAAGGGCAGCATCAGGCCGATTGTGCCGCCCGGCGCGACCGGTGCGGGTTGCGGCGCTTGCGGCTGGGCCGGGGTGACGACGGCTGGCGGCGCCGATTTCGCCGCCGGTGCCGGATTGTTGCCGGCACAGCCAGCCAGCACCAGCCCGCCCAACAGCAAGCCGGCGACCGGGAGAACATTGGAGATCGGGAGAACGCCGGACCGGGACATCATCTTGCATCGGGTGACTGTGGTCCAGCCCTCGCCGGCGGCCGATGGCGACAGCCATGCCAGAATACGTTTCACCCTTGCGCCCAGTGCCGACATCGTTCATCCCATACAATGATTTTACGAGCCGTTGCGGTGCCGGCGTGACCCTGCGCAACCGGAACGGTTGGTGCCCCGACCTCGATCGGAGAAAGCGCGTGAAGGGTAGCCATAGCGGGCAGCGAAGTAAACCGAGAGCCGGTGAGAAGGCCTCGGCCGGCGACGCAGTGCCTCTCGAAGGTTCGGCAAGCGAGGAAGCGGTCGATGCGGCCGCCGATGAAGCCATCGAACAAGAAGGATTCGCAACGGCCGGGCGGTCAGGAGCCTGTCTCGCCTTGATTGCGACACCGATCGGCAATCTCGGCGATATCAGCGCCCGCGCCTTGGATTGGCTGCGCCAGGCCGATGCCGTCGCCTGCGAGGATAGCCGCGTCAGCAGCCGGTTATTGCGCCATTTCGGCATTTCCAAGCCGCTGATCCCCTATCACGATCACAATGCCGACCAGATGCGCCCGGATTTGCTGCGTCGCCTACGCGACGGTGCGCGCCTGGCCTTGATCAGCGATGCGGGCACGCCGCTGATCTCCGATCCCGGCTACAAATTGGTGCGGGATGCGGCGGCGCAGGGTACCGCCGTGACTGCCTTGCCGGGTCCCTCCGCGCCGATCATGGCGTTGATTCTGTCCGGCCTGCCGACCGACCGGTTCCTGTTCGCCGGTTTCCTGCCGCCGAAATCCGCCGCCCGGCGCCAGATCGCCGCGGAATTCCGCGATCTGCGCGCCAGCCTGATCTTTTTCGAGACGGCGCCCCGGCTGGCCGACAGCCTGGGCGATCTCGCCGATATCCTGGGCGACCGACCGGCAGCCGTGACGCGCGAACTGACCAAGCTTTATGAGGAGATAAGGCGCGGTACGCTGAGCGAGCTGGCGGCGCATTATCGTGAGGCCGGACCGCCGCGCGGGGAGATCGTCCTGGTGATCGCGCCGCCGACGGCGGAAACCGCCGCTGCTTTCGATCTCGACGCCGCGCTCATCGATGCACTCGGCCGCATGAGCGTCAAGGATGCCGCCGCGACAGTCGCCGCCGCCAGCGGCGAGAAGAAGCGTCTGGTCTATGCGCGGGCGCTGGAACTGGCGCAGAAGACGCCTGCATCGCGCGCCGACCACCGGCCGGATGGCGATGACGCGTAGAAAATCTGCCTATCGGTTGCGCAAGCCGGCGCGGTCGGGCCTGCCGGGCAATCCGCAGCGCGGCCAGCGCGCGCGGCGGCGCGGCCGTTGGGCCGAACTCATTGCCGTCTGGCGCCTGCGTTGCACGGGTTATCGGATCCTGGCGCGGAATTGGCGCCATCCGCTGGGCGAGATCGATATTGCCGCCCGCAAAGGCGGTATCCTGGCGATCGTCGAGGTCAAGAGCCGGGCAGGACTTGTCGGCGCCCTTTATGCGCTCGGCAGCCGACAGCAGGCCCGCCTTGTCCGTGCCGCTTTGGCCTTCCAGCTGCAGCGCGCCGACTGCGCCGGCCTGACACTGCGGTTTGACGTTATTGCCATCGCCGCCGGCGGTTGGCCGAAGCATATTCGCGAGGCTTGGCGTCCGGTCGGCGAATGAGGCATGATTCGCCTATGACAAGCCAAGACGACCAGAACCCATGACCGAAGACATCGCCGCAAAAGGCTGGCAAGCGCCGGATGTCTATTTGCGCGCCATCGGAGCGTCGACAGGAGGCGCGGCGCCGGAGGGACCGCTCGACGTTGCCGAAGCAGCCCTGGCCTTTGCGGCGCTCGATTGCCCCGAGGTCGATCCTGCCGAATACCGCGCCCATCTGGAAACCTTGGCGGAGGATATGCGCCAGCTGGCACGGCTGGAGGATCTGTCGACCGATGATGCCGATGCCATCCTCGCGGTCCGGGTCGATATGCTGCGCAATGTTCTCTCCACGCGGCACGGCTATCGCGGCGATCAATCCACCTATGACGATCTGCAGAACGCCAATCTGATCCGGGTGATCGACCGCCGCCGCGGCCTGCCGGTAGCCTTGTCGATCCTGTATATCCACGCCGCCCGCGCTTTGGGCTGGCAAATCGAGGGCGTGAATTTTCCCGGTCATTTCATGATCCGCTTGCGGGTCGGCAACCGCGCCGTGATCCTCGATCCCTTCGACCAGGGCGCGCCGCGCGATATCCTCGATCTGCGTGAAAAATTGAAGGCAATGGCCGGCGAGAAGGCTGAATTGCGTCCCGATCAATCGGCTGCCGTCTCCGACCGGGACATTCTTCTGCGCTTGCAGAACAACTTGAAACTGCGGCTGGTGCAGGAAGGCGAGCTGCAACGCGCCGTCGCGGTGGTGGAGCGCATGCTGTGGATCGCGCCGGACCAGGCGGCTTTATGGCGCGAGGCCGGCCTGATCCATCACCGCCTCGGCCACCTGACCGCCGCCCGGCAGGCCTTGCAGCGCTGCCTCGGCTTCGAATCCAGCCCCGCCCAGCGCCATCAGGCCGCCCGGCTGTTGCAGGAGATCGAACGCGTCCTGCAATGATCGCCACCCGGCTTGACGACAAGGTACCGGGCCGGGCACAACCGACGGCGAAACTGCGATATACCGAGGAAATCATGTCCCTGACCGTCGCCATCCAGATGGACCCGATCGAAAGTATCAATATCGACGGCGATTCCACTTTCGTCATGGGCCTGTCGGCGGAACGGCGCGGCCATCGCCTGTATTACTATCATCCGCGCGATCTCTCCTTCCGTGACGGCAAGGTGACGGCCTATGCCCGGCCGGTGACTTTGCGGCGTGAGAAGGGCAATCATTATACGGCCGGCAGCCAGGAGAAGCTGGATCTCAGCCAGGTCGATGTCGTGTTGATGCGACAGGACCCGCCCTTCGACATGTCCTATATCACCGCCACCCATATCCTGGAGCATATCCATCCCAAGACCCTGGTGGTGAACGATCCGGTGCATGTGCGCAATGCGCCGGAAAAATTGTTCGTCACCCATTTTCCCGATCTGATGCCGCCCTCGCTGATCACGGCGGACCGGCGGGAGATCCTGGACTTCCGGGCAGAGCACAAGGACATCATCGTCAAGCCCCTTTATGGCAATGGCGGCGCCGGCGTCTTCCATATCAAGCCCGATGACGAGAACCTGACCGCCCTGCTCGAGCTCTTCACCCAACTCTACCGCGAGCCGGTCATCGTGCAGCGATATTTGCCGGAGGTGCGGCAGGGCGATAAACGCATCATCCTGATCGATGGCGAGGCGGTCGGCGCCATCAACCGCGTGCCGGCCCAGGGGGAGGCGCGCTCCAATATGCATGTGGGCGGCCAGGCGATGAAGGTTGAGCTGACCAAGCGCGACCGCGAGATCTGCGCCGCGATCGGTCCCGCCTTGAAGGAACGCGGCCTGATCTTCGTCGGCGTCGATGTGATCGGCGATTACCTCACCGAAATCAACGTCACCTCGCCGACCGGCCTGCAGGAGGTCAACCGATTCGACGGCACGATCCTGGAAGACAAGATCTGGGACGCGATCGAAGCACGGCTCGACTGACGCCGAGGTTTACGACGAACGGCAAGGTCACTGCTGGCCGATCAGTGCCGGCGTGGTTCCCGCGCGGCGGCGTTGCCGCGCCGCGATCGTTTCGCGGTGGATGATATAGATGCCGCTGCCAACAACCGTCAGGCCGCCGACGATGAGATAAGCATCGGGCACTTCGCCGAAGCAGAGATAGCCGAGGATCATGGCATAGACCAAGGCGGTGTAGTCGAACGGCGCCACCACCGCCATTGGGGCCGAGAGGAAGGCGTTGGTCAGCAGGATCTGGCCGATCCCGCCCATCACGCCGATCACCACCAGCAGCACCATGTCGATGCCGGTCGGCCAGACCCAGGGGCCGAGGCCGATATCCGCCAGGTCCGGCCGGCCGATGGGAATCGTCGCCAGGCCCGCGATGCAGGCAAAGCTGGTGAAATAGAACACCACCGTGCCCGATCGTTCCTGATTCAACCTGCGGATCGTCACCATCGCAAGGTCATAGAAGATGGTGGCGACCAGCGGGATCAGGGCGGCGAGCTGAAACACGCCGGCTCCCGGCCGCGTCATGATCAGGACACCGATAAAGCCCACGGCGACGGCGACCCAGCGGCGCATGCCGATTTTCTCGCCAAGCAGCGGTATGGCCAGGACCGTCATGAAAATGGGGCTGGATAGCGCGAGCGCGACCGCATCCGACAGCGGCAGCAATTTGTAGCTCAGGAAATAGAAATACATCGACCCCACGCCAAAGACACCGCGCAGGATCTGCCCGATCGGATGCCGGGTCTTCACCGAGAGTCCGCCGGACCGCCACAGGAAGATCAGGATGGGCAGGAAGGCGAAGAAATTCCGGCAGAAAATGAGCTGTCCGGTCGGATAGGCGTCGGAGATCGATTTGACGATCGCATCCATGCCCGTGAAAATCAGAACCGCCCCGTTCATATAGAAAATGGCCCTTAAGGGCCGATCCTGCCGGGTGACTTTCGCCGGCGTAGCAATCGTGGGCGCAGCCAAGGCAGGCTGGGCGGGAACGGCGTCGGTCTGGGTTACCATGATCGCATCGATAAATGAGGGCTTCGGACGGCTTTCCTACATAGCGAATAATCCGCTTGGGGGCACGAGCTGAAATTGCACATCTGCCCCCGATCCGCCTGCTTGTCCGGCATGCCCGGCACCGGCGAGGCCGCGATGCCCGATGCCGAGCCGGTTTCGACATGGCGCAATCGAAATAATTTATGTCGATTTCATTTTCCCTCTATTGTCGGGGGCGATGTCGTTGCCTATGATGCGAAAAATTTTCACGTCTGCTAAGGGCGTTCTCTCTAACAGGGGGCAAATGGTGGCTGGCGCAACAGCAATCGAAGCGCGCAATGTCGTCAAAACTTTTGGAAGCGGTTCCGAGGCCTTCAATGCCCTGGATAATGTTTCGGTCACGATCCGGCAAAATGAATTCTTTACGCTGCTAGGCCCGTCGGGTTGCGGCAAGACCACATTGTTGCGCATGATCGCCGGCTTCGAATTGCCGACCTCCGGCGAAATCATGCTGGACGGCCAGCCGGTGGCGCATCTGCCGCCCTTCAAGCGCCAGGTCAATACCGTCTTCCAGTCTTATGCGCTGTTTCCACATCTGACCGTCGCCCAGAACATTGCCTTCGGCCTGGAAATGCTGCGTCGCTCGAAGAGCGAGATCGACGCCCAGGTCGATAAGATGCTGAAACTGGTGCAGATGGAGCCGATGCGCAATCGGCGCGTCAATCAGATCTCCGGCGGCCAGCAGCAGCGCGTCGCTTTGGCGCGCGCCCTCGCCCCCCACCCGAAAGTGTTGCTGCTCGACGAACCGCTTTCGGCGCTCGACCTCAAGCTGCGCAAGGGCATGCAGATCGAGCTGAAGCGCCTGCAGATGGAAACCGGCATCACCTTCATTTTCGTGACCCATGACCAGGAAGAAGCCCTGACCATGTCGGACCGGGTCGCGGTGATGAGCAAGGGCAAGATCCTGCAGATCGGGACGCCGACCGAGATCTATGAGCGGCCCAGCGACCGGTTCGTCGCCGACTTCATCGGCGAAACGAATTTCACCCAGGCCGAGGTCCTGGAACGCCAGGGCGACGAGGGCCGGTTGCGGCTATGCTCCGGCGTCGAGATCGTCCAGCAGATCAACTCACTGGCCGGCATCGGCGACAAGGTCACCTTGGCCATTCGGCCGGAGCGGATCGAATTGGCGCCACATGACGATGCCTGCCAGTTCTCGGGAACCGTGCAGAACGTCGTCTATTTCGGCACGGATACGACCTATCACCTCAACATCCAGGGCGGCGGCCACATGACGGTCCGGCTGCAAAACCGCTGGGGCCATCAATCCGTGCTGCAGGCCGGCGATGAAGTCGGCCTGCGCGTTCCCCCCGAAGCCATGCAAGTACTGAAGGACTAGGGCAACATGGCGGCCACATCCAGCGACGCGCCCGTCCAGGAAACCGGGTTAAGTCGCCCCGAGCTGGCATCCCGCGCCAATGACCGCGCGGCCATGCGGCGGCGGCTCATGCTGCTCGCGCCGGCGGTTCTGATCATCACCATCTGCGGCCTGGCGCCGCTCAGCATCGTCCTTGCCTATTCCTGGATGCAGCCGGCGGAATATGCCGGCGTCATTCCGCAGTTCTCGCCGGATGCCTGGATCAACCTCGCCTTCGAACGGGATCTCTTCTCGGACGAGCTGCTGCCGAACTTCGCCTATTATTCGATTTACGCCCGCTCCATCATGATGGCCGGTATGACCACCCTGCTGGCGCTGGCGGTGGGCTTCCCGACCTCCTATTTCATCGCCACGCGCGCGCCGCATCGACGCAATCTGTGGCTTTTCCTGATCACGATTCCTTTCTGGACCAATCTGCTGATCCGCACCTTCGCGATCATGCTGATCCTGCGCGATGAAGGTGTCCTGAATGTCATTCTGCTGAAGCTCGGCATCATCGATACGCCATTGCAGCTTCTCTTTACCAACTGGGCGGTCTCCTACGGCCTTGCTTACGCCTATCTGCCGCTGATGGTGATGCCGCTCTATGCCAGCATGGAAAAACTGGATTTCCGCCTGGTGGAAGCCGGCTACGATCTTTACGCCAGCCGCTTCCAGGTCCTGCGCCGGGTGATCATTCCGCTGGTCAAGCCCGGCATCGTGGCCGGCAGCATCCTGTGCTTCATCCCGGCGATCGGCGACTATGTCATCACCAGCCAGCTCGGCGGCGGCAAGAGGATGATGCTCGGCACCCTGATCGCCATGCAATTCGGCCCGGCCCGCAACTGGCCGCAAGGTTCCGCGATTGCGCTCGGCCTGATGATCATCGTGCTGATCGCCCTTTTCATCTACGCCAAGAAGGTGGTCGCGCGGAGTAACATGCGATGAGTGAAGTTACCGCAGCCGGTGAGACGCTGACCGCCACCAATATCATGCGACGTGGCCGGCGCCCCCGTTTCGACGTCAAGCATCAACCGGGCTTCGGCTTCATGGCCGTGCTCTGCGTCTTGATGCTCTATGGCCCGATCGTCCTGCTGGTCACCTATTCCTTCAACCAGAACCCGTCGATCACCATCTGGACGTCGTTCTCTTTCGACTGGTACGTGAAGGCCTATCACAACGAGCAGATCCGCGATGCAGCGTTCCTGTCGCTGAAGATCGCCTTTTTTGCCTCGCTGGCATCAACCTGCGCCGCCACCATGGCGGCGATCGCGACGACACGCGTCAAACCTTATCGCGGGCTGACGCTTGCCTATACCATCATCAACCAGCCGTTGATGGTGCCGGAAATCGTCACCGGTATCGCCACCCTGGTCTTCTTTGCCCTGATCAAGCAGATGACGGGGATTTACGGCCTCGGTTATCTGATCACCGCCCATATCGTCTTCTGCATTCCCTTCGCCTATATGCCGATCCGGGCGCGGCTCGAAGACATGGATCTGACCTATGAGACGGCAGCCGCCGATCTCTATGCGACACCCTGGCAGACCTTCAAGCGCATCACCTTCCCGATGATGATTCCGGGCATCCTCGGCGGCGCGATGCTGGCTTTCGTGATCTCGCTGGATGACGTCGTCATCACCGTCCTGGTCTCCGGACCCGGTGAAGAAACCTTTCCGCTCTACATGATCGGTGCGATCCGCCGCGGCGTGACGCCCGAACTCAACGCAGTTGCCACGGCCTTCCTATGCCTGTCGGCGCTGCTCGTGACCGTCTTCTTCCTGGTGACGCGCAAAAAGAAAGAGTGAGCGCGCATCAAGCGGAAAAACCGACTGGACTGATAACGGAACCAAGGGAGGTCGTTAAATGAGTCATTTTCTGAAAGCCGCATTGGTCGGCTTTGGTGTCATCGCCGGGGCCGGCAGCGCCCTGGCCGATGGGGAGCTGCATATCTACAACTGGGGCAACTACACCAGCCCCGATGCCATCGCGAAATTCGAGAAGCAATATAACGTCAAGGTCACGCTGGACAGCTATGACAGCAACGACCAGATGCTGGCGAAGATCAAGGCAGGCGGCTCCGGTTACGACATCGTCGTGCCGTCGGGCTATGTCATCGGGCAGATGATCGAAGACGGTCTGCTGGCCAAGACCGAGCCCAACCAGATGGAAAACTTCAAGAATATGCGGCCCGAATTCGTCGATGTCTTTTGGGACAAGGGCCGCCATTATTCGGTTCCCTGGCAGTGGGGCACCACCGGCATCGCCGTCAACACCGACGTCTACAAGGGCGACATCAATACCTGGGGCCTGGTGTTCGACACACCGCCCGAGCTGAAGGGCAAGGTCAATGTCGTGCCCGAGATGATCGACGTCATCAATGCCGCCAGCTTTTATCTGAACATCCCGCTGTGCAGCGACAAGAAGGAGGACCTGAAGAAGATCAACGATCTTCTGGTCAAGGCGAAGAAGGATTGGCGGGCGATGGAATACAGCACCATCGAGAACATGACCGCCAAAAACTTCTCGGCGACGATGGACTGGAACGGCGCGGCGATGCGTGAGCGCCTGGCGCTGCCCAGCATCAAATACGCCTATCCGAAGGAAGGCATGGCCAGCTTCATGGACAATGTGGTGGTGCTGAAGAACGCACCCAACATGGAGAACGCCAAGCTGTTCATGAATTTCATCATGGATCCGCAGAATGCCGCCCTGCTGTCGGCCTTTGCCCGTTACGACAACGGCATCAAGGGCTCGCATGAATTCCTGCCGAAAGACATGGCGGGCGCGCCGGAAATCAATCCGCCGGCCGACTTCAAGACCTATTTCCCGCCGGCCTGTCCGCAGAAAGTGGCGGAGACCTATGGGAAGATCTGGAACAATCTGCTGAAGTAATCGCGCGATTGCGACAGCAGTCATAACAACGGCCCGGGCGGAGATGCCCGGGCCGTTTTTCTTAGAGCCGACGGCGCTTTCGCCGCCTCTTGCGGCCTTCATTCTATATCTATACCCATAGTCAGCCCTCAGGCGGTTCGGTTGCCTCGGTGCGATCGCAACAGGCATGGGCGCATTCGATCTAATTAGGGGGTGAAATGGGTAAGTTGTTGACGGCCGCGCTGATCGGCCTTGGTGTAACGGCCGGCGCCGGCGGTGCCTTGGCCGACGGCCAGTTGCATATCTACAATTTCGGCAATTATACCAGCCCGGAAATGGTCTCCAAGTTCGAGAAGACCTATAACGTGAAGGTTTCGGTCGATAGCTACGACAGCAACGACCAGATGCTGGCCAAGGTGAAGGCCGGCGGCTCGGGCTACGATATCGTCGTGCCGTCGAGCTTCATCGTGCCGGCGATGATCGAGGACGGCCTGCTTGCCAAGGTCGAGCCCAACCAGATGCCGAATTTCAAGAATATGCGGCCGGAATTCGTCAATGTGTACTGGGATGAAGGCCGGCATTATTCCGTGCCCTGGCTGTGGGGCACGACCGGCGTCACGGTCAATACCGATGCCTATAAGGGCGATGTCAATACCTGGGGCATCGTCTTCGATACGCCGGCCGAATTGAAGGGCAAGGTCAATGCACTGCCGGAAATGACCGACGTCATCACCGCCGCCTCCTTCTATCTCGGCCAGAAAACCTGCAGCGCCGACAAGGCCGATCTGAAGAAGATCAACGATCTTCTGATGAAGGCAAAGACGGATTGGCGGGCGATGGAATACAGCACCATCGAAAACCTGACCGCCAAGAACTTCCTGGCCTCGATGGATTACAACGGCTCCGCCTTGAAGGCGAAGCGCCAGCTTGCCTCGCTGAAATACGGCTATCCCAAGGAGGGCATGGCGAGCTGGATGGACAATATGGTGATCCTGAAGGAATCGAAGAATAGCGAGAATGCCAAACTGTTCCTGAATTTCATCATGGACCCGGAGAATGCGGCGCTGATGTCGGCCTTCTCGGGCTATGACAATGCCATCCAGGGCAGCGAGAAGTTCTTCCCCAAGGACATGGTCAATGCGCCGGAACTGACCCCGCCGCAGGGCTTCAAATATAACTTCGTGCCGGCCTGCCCGCAGAAGGTGGCCGAGATCTACGCGAAGATCTGGAACAATCTGATGAAGTAATCGCGATGGCGAAGATCCGGGTTCCGGCTTCGGCCATCGGCCCGGATCTTCGCCGCACGGTGAGACATCAATCAAGATGGGATATCGATCAATCAGGGGAGTGACGACTTCATGAGCAATGCCGAACTTTGCTATCTCAGCGCCACCGAGGCCCAGAAGCTGTTCCGGAAGCGGAAGCTGTCGCCGGTCGAGCTGATGCAGGCCGTGATCGACCAGACGGAAGCGATGAACGGCAAGATCAAGGCCTTCACCTTCACCCATTTCGACGAGGCGATGGATCAGGCGCGCGCGGCGGAAGCCAAGTTCATGTCGCGCAGCAGCCGCGTCGGCGCCCTGGAAGGCTTGCCGATCGCCGCCAAGGACGAAAGCTGGATCGCCGGCAAACCGACATCCTACGGCTCGCTCATCGCCAAGGACCATATCGCCAAAACCACGTCCCCGAACAACGACCGCATCCTGAAAGCCGGCGGCATCATCCATGCCCGCACGGCCACCCCGGAATTCTCCTGCGCCTCCTTCACCCATTCGCGGCTCTGGGGCATCACCCGCAATCCCTGGAACACCCGCTATACGCCGGGCGGTTCCTCCGGCGGCTCCGGCGCCTCGCTGGCGGCCGGCATGTCGGCAATCGCCACCGGCTCGGATATCGGCGGCTCGATCCGCATTCCCGCCAGCGCCAGCGGCGTGGTCGGCTACAAGCCGCCTTACGGGCGCAATCCTGATGACGTGCCGTTCAATCTCGACCCCTATTGCCATACCGGCCCGATGGCGCGCTCGATCCAGGATGCGATTCTTCTGCAGAACGTGATCTGCGGCCCCAGCCCGACGGATATCGCCAGCCTGCGGCCGAAGCTGCGCCTGCCGACCGAGTACAAGCCGATCAAGGGCTGGAAGATCGCCTATTCGATGGATCTCGGCTTCTTCGAGGTCGATAAGGATGTCGTCGCCAACACCAAGAAGGCCCTGGGCGTGTTCCGCAGCCTGGGCGCCACGGTCGAGGAAGTCGATCTCGGCTGGGGGCCTGAGGTTTTGAAGGCCGGCCTCAACCATCTCGACCACCTCTTTGGCACCTTGATGGCGAACTATGCCAAGAAGCACCGCAAGATCATGACCAGATATGCGGTGCGTTTCGCCCGCGAGGCCAGCAAATCGACGCCGGCGAAATTCCTCTCGGCAATGGAAACCGCCGGCAAGATGTATGAGACTTTCGGTCCGCTGATGGAAGAATACGATGTCTTCATCTGCCCGACCAATGCCCTGCCGGCGGTGAAGGCCGATTATGAGCCGGGCCAAGACAGCCTGCGCATCAACGGCAAAGTGAGCCCGCTGCACCCGATGCTGGGCTGGTGCATGACCACGCCCTTCAATACGTTGAGCCGCTGCCCGGTTCTGTCGGTGCCGACCGGACGCGCCGGCAACGGCGTTCCCACCGGCATGCAGATCGTCGGCCGCACCTATTGCGATGCCGATGTCTTCCAAGCCGGCATGGCCTATGAAACGGCGGTCGGCGGCTGGTATGGCGACAAGCGCCGGCGACCGAAGCTTTAAGGCCGAAGCGATCAGAGGAGAAAGCGATGCGCACCGTCTATAGCGAGGACCATCGGCAGCACGATGCCAATATGGAGCTGATCGAGGGCAAGCTGGTGAAGGCCCATGAGATGCCGCGCCGGGCCGATATCGTCCTGGACCGGATCAAGGACCGGAAGCTCGGCGAGATCGTTTCACCGCAACGCTTCGGCCTGACGCCGATCCTGCGGGTGCATGATGAAGGCTTCGTCACTTTCCTGCGGGAAGCCTGGAACGACTGGCTGAAAAGCGGCCGCGACTTCGATGCGCTGCCGCATGTCTGGCCGGTGCCGGGCCTCACCGTGCCTGGCCGGCCGCGTGGTACGCGGATCTCGAAATCGATCGACGGCAAGATGGGCCATTACGCGATCGATGCCGGGACCCCGATCACCGCCGGCACCTGGACGGCGATCACCGGCGCCGCGGATGTCGCGATGACCGGCCAGAAACTGGTTGCCAGCGGCGAGCGGGCGGTCTTCGCCTTGTGCCGGCCGCCGGGACATCATGCCGGCTCGGATTTCTATGGCGGCTACTGCTTTTTCAACAATGCAGCCATCGCCGCCCAGGGATTTCGCGATGCCGGCGCCAAGCGCGTCGCCATCCTTGATGTCGATTACCACCACGGCAACGGCACGCAGGAAATCTTCTACGGCCGGAACGACGTGCTCACCATCTCGCTGCACAGCGATCCGGACCAGGAATTTCCCTATTATCTCGGTTATGCCGATGAGATCGGGCAAGGTCCGGGCGAGGGCTATCACCTCAACCTGCCGCTGCCCTGGGGCACCGCCTGGGCCAGCTATGAAGCGGCCTTGGAGCAGGCGATGGGCCGCATCCGCCAATATAAGCCGGAGGTGCTGGTCGTCTCGCTCGGCCTCGATACCTTCGAGCACGATCCGATCTCGCGCTTCAAGCTGACTCATGACGACTATCTCCGCATGGGCGAGATCATCGCCAAGGCGGATCTGCCGACCTTGTTCGTCTTCGAAGGCGGCTATGCGGTGGAAGCCCTCGGCGTCAATACCGTCAACGTGCTGAGCGGCTTCGATCAGGCGGCCTAAATGATGATCCGGTCCTAGGGGCTATCCACTCGGCTCTCATCCATAAGATAGAGGGCGATTCACGTCTTTGATGGAAGCACAATGCTGCCATCAAAGACGATCGCGCTCTAGCGGTCCAACAAGCCGAGATCGGCCTGCGCGATATCGAATTCCATGAATTCGCGCAGGCCGCTTCTGACCACCGCCTGCAGGCGGCGGCTGCCCTCGACCTTGTCGCCACGCAGCAAGGCCAGTTGACCGAGATAGAAATCGACATCGAAACGCTGATCCGCCTGGGTCAGGGGATCGCCCTTGGCGGCGGCCTTGGCGACTTGATCGAGACTGATCCTGCCGAGAAAGAAATCGATCACCGGCTGTGGCCAGCTCGCCCGCGGCCAGGCGCTCGCATCGCCGGCATCGGCATTCGCCTTTATCAGCGGTGCGCGTTTTGCGGCATAGCTTTCCAGCACGGTTTTGGCTTTTGCCGGCTGGCCGCTGCGCGCCAAAGCGATATAGAGCAGCAAGGCATTGAACGGCTCGTCGGAATCCAGCGCCGCCGCCCTTTCGAAATCGGGGACAGCCTTCGCAGCATCACCGGCAATCAGATAGGCCGTTCCGCGATTGGCGTAATAGACACCGACTTGCGGCGCGAGTGCGATGATATGGCTGAAATTGGCGAGCGCCGCATCGATCCGCCCGCTGGAGAGATTGCACAAGGCGACGCCGTTTTCCGCTTCCACGTCATGCGGGTCGAGGACGAGCACGCGCTTGAAATCGGCCCGCGCCTGATCGTAGCGCGCGAGCCGATGAAAGAGAAATCCCCGGTCGCGCAAGGCTTCCGGCCATTGCGGATCAAGGGCGACGGCGCGGTCGTAATCGGCCAAAGCGAGATCGGGCTGGCGTAAGTCCCGATAGGCATCGCCCCGTTCATTGGCGGCGACGGCGCTTTTCGGCTGCACGATGAGGGCGGCGGTCAGATCCGCGACCGCTGCGTGGTTTTGTTTCTTCGCGCGATAGGCGAAAGCGCGGTACAGCAGGACATCCGGCGAATGGGGAAAATCCTGCAGCACCTTGCTGAAAGCCTCGATCGCCAGGTCGAGATTGCCGGGCTGGTCAGTGCCACGCTGCAGCAGCGCGCGACCATAGAGATAGCGGGCGGGTGCCGAACTAGGATCGACCGCAACGGCCCTGGCATAATCCCCCAACGCGACATTGCCATTGCCGAGGCTGTCCTGCCAGCTGGCGCGCTGCAGATAGAGCTCCGCCCGGTGCGGATAGCGCGCGATGGCGATGTCGAGATCGGCGATGGCCACCTGCCCCTGGTCGGGATCGTAATGATCGTCAACCGGATGGGATTTGACGAAAGCATCGGCCGCCGCGTCATGGGGCAGATAGGGCGCGACCTTTGCGATCAGGGCCGAGACCGGCACGGCGGTGCCGAGGAAGTCGTAATAATTCGGATCGTTCCAGGCCAGCGCGAGGCGATCCGACTGGCTGTTGTCGAGGCCATCGACGCCGGTGATGGCGATCGCCAAAGCGACGACGGCCGGCCGCTCCTGCCCGGATCGGTCCAGGCCGATGCCATGTTTTGCAGCCCCCGGTGCCAATAGAAGCGGGCCACCGGAATTCCCCGGCACCGTGACGCAATCATGCTGCCAGCCGGAATTATGCGTCTGGCCGACGATGCGGCAGGCCGGATCGCGCCAAAGCGTGTTCATCGGCTTGTCGCCCGGCAAGCCGATGCTGGTGACGCGCAGGCCATCGCCGCTGCGCGTCAGGTCACGCGTGCTGCGCGGCGCCAGCCGGAAATAGCCATAGCCATATTGCGGCGCGCCGAGACAGCGGTCGAGCTTGAGCAGGGCCCAGTCCTCCCAGCCGTTTTGCAGCATCGCCCGCGCCCGCTGGATCACCGGACTATCATCGTCGGCCGGCACATAATTGCCCCAGACCACGGGACGGGCCCTGGATTGGTCGGCGAAATGCCGTGCGCCATCGAAATCGGGCCCGGTCCTCCCCTGGCCGAGATAGAAGGTGGCGACGGTCTTGTCGTTGATGGCCAGGCCGCCACCGGCGACATGATAGGCGGTCAGGATATGGCAGGGAGAGACGAGGAAAGCCGTCCCCGCCACCGCATCGGATTTGTTTTCATCCAGCACCAGCAGCCCGACCGGTGCGAAGGTGCTGTCCTTGACATGCGGCACCGCGATGCGGTCATCGCCACCCAAGGCGACGGCCGCGGCCGGATGCGCCAGCACCGGCGCCGCGACCAGCCAGAGAAGCAGCGCGATAAGGCGGTAGCATCGCCCGGCAGTCCTCGCATGGCGATGAACGGCGACTTGATGCGATGTCACCGACGGAACCGTCAGGAACGAGGGTAAGGCGATCATGCCAACCATCGAACACGGAGTCGGGGCCGGGTGCAAGTGTCGCGACGCAGTGCCCGCGCCCACGCGGCCTAGTCGCCGGCGGCGTTCAGCGTATCGCGGAGTTGCAGGAGGTTCTGTTTCAGCGCCAGCAGGTTCCTGGCATTGCCGCCGCTGGCGCTGAGGATCTCCTGCGGCACCGAATGTGCCCGCTCGTAGAGGGCCTGGCCCTGCTCCGTCAGGTGAATATTTACCTGACGCTCATCATCGCTCGCCCGCTGGCGCCGGACATAGCCGGCCGTTTCCAGACGCTTCAACAGGGGCGTCAGGGTTCCGGAATCGAGATGCAGACGCTGCCCGATCGCCTTCACCGTCATGCCATCGCGCTCCCACAGAACCAGCATGACCAGATATTGCGGATAGGTCAGGTTGAGCGCGTCCAGGAGCGGCTTGTAGGTCCGCGTCAGGGCATGGGCGGTCGAATAGACGGCAAAACAAAGCTGATTGTCGAGCTTCAGCGCCGGATCATCATGGTTTCGCTTCGGCATGGGCACCTCACAAACAATAAGCCGACAAGCCTTCCAGAGATAAATGCGTCACAATTGAATTGTACACTATCTTTTTACGCATGGCTGCTCTGTCGCAATATGGATTGCTGGAAATTTAATTGTGCACAATTGTTATTTCACAAGCCGAGGCGGAGTGCCGGTCCACCCGATATCGCAGCAGCATGAAAGGGCGCTAGAGTGCAGATCGCGCCCAACTGAATTCCACCGCGGCGCCGGCCATCGGCGATCCGCCACCACAACCGAGAAGCAGGAGAGCGATCATGAAGGTTTTGTATTCGACCGAAGCCACGTCCACCGGCGGCCGCGATGGCGGCCATGCAGCCAGCAAGGACAAGGCCCTGGACGTCAAGCTGTCCATGCCCAAGGAATTGAATGGCCCGGGTGGCAGCGGCACCAATCCCGAACAGCTGTTCGCCGCCGGCTATTCGGCCTGCTTCCTGAGCGCGATCAAATTCGTCGCCGGCCAGCAGAAGGTGCAGGTGCCGAATGAGGCGACCGTCACCGCCAAGGTCGGCATCGGCCAGGTCGAAGGCGGCTTCGGCCTCGAGGTGGCGCTGAACGTCTCGCTGCCCGGCATCGACCACGCCAAGGCCGAGGCGCTGGTCCAGGCGGCGCACAAGGTCTGCCCCTATTCCAATGCGACGCGCGGCAATATCGATGTGAAATTGAACGTCGCCTGACGGCACCTCCACCGCCATGCGAGGCCGGATGCGGTATGAAAGCCGCATCCGGCCTTTGCCTTCCCGCCGCGCTGGCCCTGGCAGCAATAACCACGCGGAAATGTGATCACGGCCGCGATCCTCGATCGTGCCGGCTTGGAGAAAGGCCGGAACATCGGGCACCCCAGAGCTGTTGGCATTCCGGAGCTGTTGCCCCGACTGTGCAATAGACGGGAGGGCGTCCGTGGCGAGGGCACTCAAGATCGCAGCCTGGATTTTCGGGGGTCTGCTGGTGCTGGTGGTGCTGGCGGCCGGCGGCGTCTATTTCTTTGCGACCTCCGATTATCTCCGGGCGCAAATCGAGAACCGCGCCAACCAGGCTAGCGGCCGGCAGACCAAGATCGGCGATCTGGAGGTTCAGTGGGGCCGCACGACGCATATCACGTTGCGGGATGTCCAGGTCTCCAACACCGATTGGGGCAAGGCGCCGCATATGTTCGAAGCCAAGGCGATCGATCTCGATATCCGCCTCTGGCCGCTGCTCTGGGGTGAGGTCGTGATTCCGGAAATCACCTCGGATGCGCCAACGATCGCCCTGGAACGCAATGCCAAGGGGGAGTCGAATTGGAGCGCCGAGCAAAGCCCCGCCGCCGTCACCACCGCCAAAGCCGTCAAGCCGGAGGAGCGCAGCGAAGCGCCGCAGATCGGCCTGTTGCGCATCCGCGATGGCCAGATTTCTTATATTGATCCAGCGAAGAAACTCGACCTCAAGGGCAAGGTCAATACTGCGCTCGGTGCAGCGGCTGGCAGCGAGCAGGTCGAGCTGAAACTGCAGGGCACCCTGGAAGGAAAGCCACTGGCGCTCAACTTCACCGGCGGCTCCGTCATTAAATTACGCGAGACGACGCAGCCTTATCCGGTCGATCTCAATGTTTCCTTTGGCCAGACCAAGCTCACCCTGAAAGGCCATGTCGAGGACCCGTTCCAGTTCAAGGGCGCCGATGTGACGCTCGATCTCAAGGGCCCGGACCTGGCGGAGATCTTCCCGCTGCTCGGCATTCCGGCGCCGCCGACGCCGCCGTATCACCTCAGCGGCAAATTGAGCCGCAGCAAGGACGTCTGGAAGATGGCCGACATGTCCGGCCAGGTCGGCGACAGCGATCTCAGCGGGACGGTGGAGATCGACAAGCGCGACAAGCGCAATTTCCTCAAGGCCAATCTCGTCTCGAAGCAATTGGACTTCGATGACCTCGGTCCGCTGGTCGGCATCCCGCCCGATACCGGCAAGGGCAACACGGCATCGAGCAAACAGAAGAAGGAAGCGCAGGCTGCAAAGCAGGAGGGCAATCTCTTTCCCGATCAGCCGCTGCATGTGGAGAAGCTGCGGGAAATGGACATGGATGTGACCCTCGATGCGCGCAAGGTGACGGCGGCACCCTATATCCCGGTGCGGGCACTGAAAGGGCATGTGACGATCGAGAAGGGCAAGGCCGAGGTCGATCCCCTGGATATGGCGGTGGCCGGCGGGCGCCTGAAAGGAAAACTGGGCCTCGACGCCAGCCACGAGACGCCGAAAGCCAGCGCCAATATCGACTTCGATAATTTCGACCTGAAGACCTTCTTCCGGAATTCGCAGTATTTCGACACCACCGCCGGCAAGGTGCAGGGCCGCGTCGATCTGGCAGGCCAGGGACGATCTCTCGCCAAGGTCTTCGGCTCGGCCGATGGCGATGCGGCGATCGCCATGACCGGCGGCTCGATCAGCGAGCTGCTGGTGCAATTGGCCGGTCTCGATATCGGCCATGCCCTGATCCTCTATATCACCGAGGATCACCGCATCCCGATCCGTTGCGCCATGGGCCGGCTGGCCTTCAAGGACGGCACCGCCACCTTCGACAAGACGGCGCTGGATACGACCAAATCGGTGATCCATGTCAAAGGCAGCACCGGCCTCAACAGCCAGGCAATCGACATGAAGATCGCCGCGGATGCCAAGGATTTCAGCCTGCTCGATATCGATGCGCCGATCATCGTCAAAGGGAAATTGCGCGATCCGGCGATTTCCATCGGCAAGAAGGTGCCGATCCCGCTGATCGAGCCCGGCGGCGCCAAGGACCTGGATTGCCAGCGCATGATCAGCGAAACCCTGGCGCGCGATAAGATCACGCAGTAAAACGGCAGGAACTGCGTGTTCAATCGGCGAAGGGGAATGGCCGATGGCCTTGCCGGGATATATCAGTTTCGCACGCGAGGATTGGGCCGAATTGCGGTCCAACACGCCGCTCACCTTGTCGGAAGACGATCTCGCCGTCCTGCGCGGCCTGAATGAGCGCACCTCGCTCACCGAGGTTGTCGATATCTATCTGCCGCTCTCCCGTTTGCTGAACCTGCAGGTGCGCGCCGCCCGCAATCTCAGCGGCGTCAAGGATGCCTTTCTCGGCCGGCTGGCCGGCAGCAGGCCCTATGTCATCGCCATTGCCGGCAGCGTCGCCGTCGGCAAAAGCACCCTGGCCCGCATCCTCCAGGCCCTGATGGCGCGCTGGCCCGATCATCCCCGCGTCGCGCTGGTCACCACCGACGGCTTCCTGCACCCCAACCGGATCCTGCAGGAGCGCGAGCTGATGCATCGCAAGGGCTTTCCCGAGAGCTACGACCTGAAGCGCATGGTGCAGTTCCTGGCCGATCTCAAAGCCGGCGAGGCGGAAGTGCGCGCACCGGTCTATTCGCATCATGCCTATGACATCCTGCCCGATGAATGGCAGACGGTGGCGCAACCCGACGTTCTCATCTTCGAAGGGCTGAACGTCCTGCAGACCGGCGCCAGCGCGGCGGGGCAGCGGCCGGCTTCGGTCATCATCTCCGACTTCTTCGATTTCTCGCTCTATATCGATGCCGAGGAAGCCGATATCGCATCCTGGTATGTCGACCGCTTCCGGCTGCTGCAGCGCACCGCCTTCCGCAATCCTTCCTCCTATTTCCATCACTATCGCGACCTGTCGCCCGAGGACTCCGTGGCGACAGCGCAGCGGATCTGGGCGGAGATCAACCTGGTCAATCTGCGCGAGAATATCCTGCCGACCCGCGAGCGGGCCCATCTCATCCTGAAGAAGAGAGCGGACCACGCCATCGGCGAGATCCATCTGCGCCAGGTGTGACAGGCCTGATATTCCTGCCTCGGTATCCCCGCCCCAGTGTTTCAACGCCGGCAGATCCGTCCCGACATGGCCGATCGCGCTACGGGCTATCAGGGGAACTGGATGACGTCGACCTGCTGATCCCGCTGCCGGTGACAATCGGGGCATATCGGCCAAGCAGGCGGCGCTTCTCGCCATCTAGCATCGAATTCGCGGCAGAATGTCGACGCCCTCTGCGCACGTTTCCGGTGAATGCACCTTGTTGTTCACCTCTTGGGGATGTAGCTTTCTCCCGACGAAATCGTCGAAGGGATTGTAGATCAGAATGTCGGGGATCTGTTTCGCCAAGCTGAAGGCAATGTCGACCCAGGCAGCGGCGAATAGCGAGTAACCGGCTGTGGTCGCCCGCGTTCGCACCGTCGCCTTCCAGGGCATCGATGTCCTGCCGGTGGATGTGCAGGTGCAGGTCTCCGGCGGGCTGCCGGCTTTCACCGTGGTCGGCCTGCCCGACAAAGCGGTGGGCGAGAGCCGCGAGCGGGTCCGGGCGGCGCTGGTCGCCATCGGCTTGGCGTTGCCGCCGCAGCGCATCACCGTCAATCTGGCGCCGGCCGATCTCCTGAAGGAAGGCAGCCATTTCGACCTCCCCATCGCCGTGGGCCTGCTGGCGGCGATGGGCGTCATCTCGGCCGAGGATATCGCGCAGCAGGTCGTGCTGGGTGAATTGGGCTTGGACGGCTCGATCGCCTCCGTTGCCGGCGTGCTGCCGGCAGCCCTCTATGCGGCGCGCAGCGAGATGAGTCTCATCTGCCCGGCGAAACAGGGCGGCGAGGCGGCCTGGGCCGGTGAGATCGAAGTGATTGCGCCGCCCAATCTGATCGCCTTGATGAATCACCTGAAAGGCACGCAGGTCCTCTCGGCCCCGGTGCCGCGCATCGCCGAGGATGCCGGACCGGATCTCGACCTCCGCGACATCAAGGGCCAGGAGAGCGCCAAGCGCGCCTTGGAAATCGCCGCGGCCGGCGGCCACAACCTGCTGATGATCGGGCCGCCCGGTTCCGGCAAGTCGATGCTCGCGGCCCGCCTGCCCGGTTTGCTGCCACCCTTGGAGCCGGCCGAGGCGCTGGAAGTCAGCATGATCCACAGCCTCGCCGGGCAACTGACCGAGGGCAAATTGCTGCGCCGCCGGCCGTTCCGCGACCCGCATCATTCCGCCTCCCTACCGGCGCTGGTCGGCGGCGGGATACGCGCGCGGCCCGGCGAGATCTCGCTGGCGCATCAGGGCGTGCTGTTCCTCGACGAATTGCCGGAGTTCCAGCGCGCCACCCTGGAGGCGCTGCGCCAGCCCTTGGAAACCGGCCGCGTGTCGATCGCCCGGGCCAACGCCCATGTCACCTATCCGGCGCGGGTGCAATTGGTGGCGGCGATGAATCCCTGCCGCTGCGGCCATCTCGGCGATCCGATACTCGGCTGCGGCAAGGCCCCGCGCTGCGGCCAGGATTACCAGGCGAAACTGTCAGGCCCGCTGCTCGACCGCATCGATCTGCATGTCGATGTGCCGGCGGTGAGCGCCGCCGATCTCAGCCTGCCGCCGCCGGCCGAAGGCAGCGCCGAGGTCGCCGCCCGCATCGCCAGAGCACGCGCTCTTCAACGCGAGCGCTATGTAGCGCTGGCGGGCAATGCCGCCGGCGCACCTGCCACCAATGCCGAAGCCGATGGCGAGATCCTGGAGAAGATCGCCACGCCGGACCAGGCCGGCCGCACGTTGCTGACCCGCGCCGTCGAGAATTTCAAACTCTCGGCCCGCGGCTATCACCGCGTGCTGCGAGTCGCCCGCACCCTGGCCGATCTCGACGGCAAGGACAGCATCAGCCAGACGCAAATTGCCGAAGCGCTGACCTATCGGCGCGTCGGCGTGGGGCGGTAGCTATGGCCTACAGTGGTCAAGCTAGAAGCCGGAAATAACCGTAATCCCGATCCCGCCGAACTTGTTCATCTCCATCAACGCCGCCGGCGCTTCGTCGAGGCGGATATGGCGGCCGATCAGTTTTTGCGGCGCGAGCTTGCCGGCCCTGATCATGTTCATCATCGCATCGTAGCGATAGGCCTGCATGCCGTGGCTGCCGTAGATTTCCAGTTCATGGCCGATCACCTGGGCCATCGGGATCTCAGGCGTCGCCTCATCCGCCAGCATCAGGCCGATCTGCACATGGCGGCCGCGGCGGCGCAGATTGGCGATGGAATTGAAGCAGGTGGTGGGATGGCCGAGGGCATCGACCGAGACATGGGCGCCACCTTTGGTGATCTCGCGGACCGCGCCGACCACATCGCCGGCTTCCTTGCCGTTGATCGTGGCGACCGCGCCGATTGATCTGGCAAAGCTGAGCTTGTCATCGGTCATGTCGATGGCGATGACATTGGCGCCCATGGCGGCGGCGATCATCACCGCCGAGAGGCCGACACCGCCGCTTCCATGCACCGCCTCCCCTTCGCCGGGCTTCACCGCCTGGGGTTCTTTTGCCGACTATGTCGCGCTGGATTTCG
>SSEL01000063.1 GCA_008012315.1 Rhodospirillaceae bacterium | reverse complement strand
GCTCATTTGCCCCCGACACCGGAACCACCCCGCCCCGGCGATCCGAAGCCAACCGAAGTGCCGCCGGCACCGCCGATACCGGGCGATCCCGAACCGATTCCGATCCAGCCGCCGATGGAGCCGCCACCGGCGCCGGAACCGCCGCGCCCCGTCGCATAATTGCATCAATTGCCCTGCGGGCGGTCGCTCCAGATACCGGCCCGCATTGAAGCGGGCGACAAATCGCGGAAACGAAAGCGCAAAGGCGTGGCGTTGCGCAGCCAGCGGCCATGACTCGGCCGCACCTGCCAGGTCCGCTCAACGCCATCGATCTCGCCGGCATCTCCGCTGTTCCAAGCGATGCTCGCCGCACCGGTCAGTTGCAGGAGATCACCTTTATCGAAATCGATGAAGGTCAAGCCGGCATGGGGATAGACCGACAGATTGCCGAGCGTATTGAAGAAGCGATTGCCGGAATAATCCGGAATGGTCAGCGTGCCATCGGCATCGACCTTGATGAAGCCCGGCCGGCCGCCGCGATGCGAGACATCGCTCTCGAAGCCGCCTTCCGCCCGCGGTATGGCGGAAGCAACGAAGAAGGTATCGCTCGCGGCGATCAATCGCCGTGCCGGCTCATCCAACCCAAGGAACGGCTCCACCGTGACCGGCGCTTCGGATGAAGACGGGAAGTCGACATAGTCACGGGCTTGGATATATTGCGGACAATTGCCAAAGCTCTGCTCCACCGCGACGCTGAAACCGCTTTTCGTCATCTCGACGATGCGGCCATTCAGGCGGTTGCGGCGGCGGGTCGGTAATTCGATTCCCAGCAGGCCGAGCCGCCCACCGGGACGCAATGCCTCAGCCAGCGGATCGCCGGCAACCGGCCGTGCAGCAATATCGAGACGCCGCGGATCAGGGCTGGTGGCAAATCCCCGCGCGCCAAACAGCAGCGACGCCCATGGCGATCCTTTCGCATCCACCGAACCGGCCACCAGGAACGGCAGTTGCGCGAAGAATTCCCGATGCTGGTCCGGCATGAAGGTCCGGAGAACCCGCTCGCCGACACCTTCCATTTGGGCCGCCACGCCGGCACGTTCCTGCATCGCCCGTTCGCCGGCATGCCAGGGAGCCGTGCCAGAAGAAGCAGGTGAAGACGCAAGAACGGACATGGCGGCCTCCTTTCAGGCGGCGTGATGCGGGCTGACGGGCATGGGCTCGAAATGCGGCAAGGCTTCCAGGCGCGCGCTCCATGCACGGATGGCGCCGTAATCCGCCAGGGACAGGCCGCCATCGGCGGAAACGGCGATATAGCTGTAGAGCGCGATATCGCCGATGGTCGGCCCGTCGCCGACCAGGAAGTCACGCGCTGCCAGGTGATTTTCCAGCACCGAGAAGAGCGTCCCGGCGATCGCCTTGCAGCGCTCGTAATCGGCCGCGACGCCGAACAGCTTGACCATGCGCGCCATGGCCGGCCCGTTATAGACCGGCCCCTGGGCGACGGAGAGCCAGCGCTGCACCTGCGCGGCCTGCTTCGCCTCGACCGGCAGCCAGCGCCGTGCGGGATCGTAGGCCGTCGCCAGATAGACCAGGATCGCGACGGAATCGGCAATCACCGTGCCGCCGTCGTCGATCACCGGCACGGTGCCGAAGGGATTGAGCTTCAGGAAGGCCGCGCTCTTCTGCTCGCCACCCCGCAAATTCACCTCTCGGAATTCATAGGGAAGCTGCAGCAACCGCAGCATCACTTCCGCCCGGTGCGAGTGGCCGGAAAGCTTGAAGCCGTAGAGGGCGATCGGCTGGCTGGGCGTCGGCTGTGTCATGGCAAATCCTCGTCCTCCTGATGTCGGAATTGAAGATATGCTGTTTTCATTTCTGATTTAATTGTGCAAAAATGAAGTTCTCTATTTCAATAAATGGAATAATCGGATGGACCGGCTCGATATCCTGGCCATCTTTGTCGCGGTGGCGGAGCAAAACAGCTTCATTGCCGCCGCGCGCCGCCTGAACCGCTCCCCGGCGGCAGTCACCCGCGCCGTGGCAGAGCTGGAGGAGCGGCTGGGCACGCGCCTCTTCAACCGCACCACGCGGGCCGTGGCGCTGACCGATGCTGGCGCGCGCTATCTCGATCTCGGCCGCAGGGCCCTGGCGGATTTCGAGGAGCTGGAATTGTCGGCGGCATCGGAAAAGCTGGAGCCGCGCGGCTTGCTGAACGTGACGGCGCCGGAAATGTTCGGCCGGCTGCATCTGCTGCCCATCGTCCAGGCTTTCATGCGCGACTATCCGCAGGTCAATGTGTCGATGCTGCTGCTCAACCGGATCGTCTCCTATATCGATGAAGGCATCGATCTCGGCATCCGCATCGCGACCCTGGCCGATTCAAGCCTGCAGGCGATCCAGGTCGGCCATATCCGCCGGGTCATCTGCGCCAGCCCGGCTTATCTCGCGGCACATGGCACGCCGAGGACGCCACAGGAGCTGACCGGCCATGACGCGATTGCGATATCCGGCGTGCGGCCGGTGATCGACCGTTGGACCTTCGGCACCGAGCCCGGGAAAATCACTGAGCCCGGGGAAATCACCGTGCCGATCAAGGCCCGGTTGATCGTCAGCACGATCCAGGCCGCGTTGGATGCGGCAATCGCCAACGGTGGCGTCATTCGCGTCATGTCCTATCAAGCGGCGCCGTTGGAAGCGGAAGGCAAGCTGCAACGGATCCTCGTCGGCCATGAACCGCCGCCCTTGCCGCTGCAAGTGGTGCATCCGGCCGGCCGCTATCTCGCGCCCAAGGTGCGTCTCTTCATCGACCGCACGGTCGATACCCTGCGTGGCAAGTTCGACAATCGTTGAACAGGTATTTTAGCGACCGAGATAATCGCGGATCTCAGGCAGGTCCGAATGCAAGATATCCTTGGTGGCATCCGTCAGCACCACCTGCCCTTCCGCCACGAAGGCCGTGCGGTCGGCGATGCGGGCCGCATCCGCCGGGTCATGGGTCACCATCAGCACGGTCAAGCCATGCTGATGCCGCAACGCATCGATCAGATCAAGCATCTCCTGGCGCATCGCCGGTCCCAGCGCGCCAAAAGGCTCATCCAGCAGCAGGATCGGCCGGCGCCGCACAAGGCAGCGGGCAACGGCGACACGCTGGCGCTCGCCGCCGGATAGCTGCGCCGGACGACGATTGCCAAAGCCGGCAAGCCCGACCTGCTCCAGCGCCTGCTCGACATCGCGGCGCTGTGCATCGGTCAGGCGCAGCCCGGGATGGAGGCCGAGCCCGACATTCTGCGAGGCGGTCAGATGCGCGAACAGATTGTTGTCCTGGAACAGGGTAGTAACCGGCCGCTGCGCCGCCGGCGCGGCGGTGATTTCCTTGCCATCCACCGACACGCTGCCGCCATCGGCCTGTTCGAAACCGCCGATCAGCGCCAGCAGCGTGCTCTTGCCGGCGCCGCTGGGGCCGATCACCGCCACGCAGCTTGCACGGTCGACCGCGAGATCGAAGCACATCATCATGTCTTCATAGCGGAACCGCAGCGCGCGGCACTCCAGATAGGCCGTCATTGTTTCCCACCCGCAAGGCGCTCGATCGCGCCATAGACTCCCAGCACCAGCAGCAGCAAGATCAGCGCCGTCGCCGCCGCCTGGTCCATGCGATAGGCTGACAATTGCTCGTAAAGCAACATGCTGAGCGTGCGCAGATCCGGATTGCCGAAAAGGCTGATGCCGATCAGATCGCCAAGCCCAAGACTGGTCGCCAAAGCGAAAGCCGTCGCGATTTGCGGCCGCAGGCTGGGCCAGTCGACGAGACGGAAGCGATTGACGCCGACGATTCCCAATTCGCGGCAAAGGCGATCATGCTGCTGCAGATTGCGATCCACCGCCGGCATCAACAGCGCCAGGCAGAACGGAATGGCCATGGCGATGTTCAACAGGATGATGCCGATGACCGACCACAGATCGCTGTCGGTGTAATCGGTGACCAGCAGATAGAAGCCGATACCGAGCACCATCGGCGACATCGCCAACGGCAACAGCCCGGCCAGCGCCTGCAGCGACCGCATCAGCCGGATGAACAGGCCGGCACGGCGCGACGATGGCTGATGGCCGGCAGCCGCCAGGACGAAGCCGAAGAAGGTGGCGCCGGCACCGGCGATCAGGGATATCGACAGGCCGAGCAGGGCCGCCCGCCCGATCGCCGGCCAGGGCAGGTCGATGGTGAAGCCGAGCAGGCCATCGGCCAGCAAAGCGAGTTCCGGGAGGCCGACGAAAAAGACCGCCAGCACGATCCAGATGCCATCACAGATCCGCGCCGATCGGGTCGCCGCATCGTGACGCCAGCCCGGCCGGCCGAAACCGGCGGCGAAATCCATCCGCTGCGTGAGGCTACGGCAGAAGATGCCCGCGATCAGGCAGAGGACCAGTTCGAGCACCGCCAGCAGGCCGGCGCGCGGCAGATCGGCATCGAAACGGATCGCCTGGAAGATGGCCACCTCCAATGTGGAAGCGCGCGGCCCGCCGCCCAAGGTCAGCACGATGGCGAAACTGACGAAACAGAGCATGAAGATGGTGGCGGCGATCTGCGGCAGGGCGCGACGTAAGAGCGGTCCTTCGATCAGCCGGAAAATATGGCCCGATGTCATGCCGAGCTGTGCCGCGAGCCGCCAGCTTTCCGCCGGCACGGTCTGCCAGGCCGGCAAGAGCAGGCGCACCGCCAAAGGCAGGTTGAAGAAGACATGCGCCACCAGGATGCCGCCGAGGCCATAGATCGATGGCCAGGCCTCTACGCCGATCAGCCGCGCCATCCAGCCTTGCTGGCCATAGGCCGCCACCACACCGAAAATCGCCACCAGCGCCGGCATGACCAGCGGCAGCGAGAAAAGGCGCAACAGCACGGCGCGCCCCGGGAAATGGCTCTGCCGCGCCAAGGCGCGCGTCACCGGCACCGCGAGCCCGATGGAAAGCAGCGTCGAGAGCGCCGCCTGCATCAGCGTGAAAGCCACCACCCGGCGCAGATAGCTGTCGCCGATCAGGTCGCGGATGTCGCCGGCGGAAGCCTGATCGAGAAGCCGCATCAGGATGGCGGCGATCACCGCGATCAGGATGATCGCGGCAATGCGGCCGAGCGAGGCGATCCCGATCGGGGGTTGCCCCGCGATCGGCCGTGCCGTCATGATAACGGACGCCTGCAGGTTCAGCGGCTGACCGTCTCGAGCCATTCCCGGATCCAGGCATTGCGATGCTTGGCGACGTCATCGCTCGGCATCAGCAGGGTCTTCTGCGGCTGCGGGATGCTGCGGAATTCCGACGGCAGGTCATCGCCGATATCGATCACCGGGAACATGTAATTGGTGGTCGGGATCAGCTTCTGCACCTCCGGTGAGATCAGGAAGGCCAGGAACTGGTCGGCGAGATCGGCATGCTTGCTCGATGCCATCCGGGCCGCCACTTCGACTTGCAGATAATTGCCTTCCGGAAAATCCAACGCCTTGTAGCGATCGGTCTTTTCGTTGATCTGGTGATAGGCCGGCGAGGTCGTGTAGCTGAGCACCATCGGCGCCTCGCCCTTCACGAACAAGCCATAGGCCTCGCTCCAGCCCTTGCTGATGGTCAGCACCTTGGGTGCGACCTTGGCCCAGGCATCAGCCGCCTTATCGCCATAGACTTCCTTCATCCACAGGAGCAGGCCGAGACCCGGCGTCGAGGTGCGCGGATCCATCAGCAGGATCTTCGGCTGATCGCCCGGCGCCGTCAGCTCCGCCAGGCTCTTCGGCGGATTGGGCAGCTTCTGCGAATCATAAACGAAAGCGAAATAGCCATAATCATAGGGAACGAAGGTCTTGTCGTTCCAGGCGATCGGCAATTTCAGCTTCGAGCCATCGACCTTGGCCGGAGCGAAGAACCCGGTCGCGGCCGCTTCGCTGGTGAGATTGGTATCAAGACCAAGCACGACATCGGCCTTGGTCTTCTTCCCTTCCATCTTCAGCCGCGACAGCAAAGCGGCGCCGTCTTCAAGGCCGACCCAAGTCAGCTTGCACTGGCATTGCGCCTCGAACTGTTTCTGGATCGCCGGGCCGGGGCCCCATTCGCTGATAAAGGAATCATAGGTATAGACGGTCAGCGTCGGCTCCGCGGCCTGCGCCGCGCCTGAGAGCAGGATGCCGAAAGCCGCCGCCAGCAGAGATGCCGAAACACGCATGCAAAAACTCCTCCACAAAGCGGCGGAGGAGAAATGGTGCATCGGTTTGCCGGTGACTCATATCCCTCCGCCGGTGTTAACCGGATCAGGTTCATCGGGTTGCAGCGGCATATGCTGCTCTCAGCCCGGCATAGGGCACCCCGTTGAGCGAGCGGGAGAATGGTCGCGACACATCGGCAAGTCAAGGGGGGCCAGATATGAAGCTGTCGCGCAGCGGAAGGTCATTATTAATAAATTAGGCCTAGAGTCGCATCATGGCGCGCAGCTATGAACGAAATTGACCATGGAATCCCCTCCCACAACACCGAAGCGTTTTCGCCTGACGCGGCATTTCGCGATTCTTTCCGCCATCGTCCTGGTGGTCATGGCCCTGGGCCTCTCCCTCTTTTACCGAAGCTGGGCGATCAGGCAGATGGAAGCCGAAGCCGAGCAATCCAACGTGACGGCCGCGCGGCTGCTGGCGAATTCACTGTGGGACGGGCATGCCGACGTCCTTCGATTGCTGAGCGCCCTTCCGCCGGAGCAACTGCGCGGCCGGCCCGAAGTCGAGCTGCTCGATCAAGACGTGAAGACCCTCGTCAAGAAAGCACCGATCATCAAGGTCAAAATCTATGATCTTGAGGGCCACACCCTGTTCTCGACCGATCCGCGCCAGATCGGCCAGGATAAGAGCGACGATGAAGGTGTCGCATCGGCTCGCAATGGCATTGTCGCCAGCGAAATGGCCCATGCCCATACGGTCGATGCTTTCGAAGGCTCCGTCACCGACCGCGATATCATTTCCAGTTATGTACCGATCTATGGCGCCAAAGACGGCAAGATTGTCGGCGTCTTCGAAGTCTATGACGATGTCACCGCTTTCGTGACGGCGATCGATCGCTTCACCTATTGGCTGATCGGCCTCACCGTGGTGGCCTTCGCGATCGCCAATGGCGTACTCATCCTGATCGTCGGCCATGGCGACCGGCTGTTGCAGCGGCAGCATGAACGAAGCCTGGAATTGACGCGCAATGTCGCCAGCGCCGAAGCTGCCAGCAAAGCCAAATCGCAATTTCTTGCCAATATGAGCCATGAATTGCGCACGCCGCTGAATGCAGTCATCGGTTTCTCGGAGCTGATCCAGCATAAGACCTTCGGGCCGCTGGGCGATGCCCGCTACAGCACCTATATCGACGATATCCACGCCGCCGGCCGGCATCTGCTGACGATCATCAACAATATCCTCGATCTGACGAAGATCGAACTGGGCCGCATGCCACTGCAGAACAGCCGTACGGATCCGGCGATCCTGGTGCGGGAAGTTGCGCGAATGGTCGATCCTTCGGCGCAAAGCCGCAAGATCGCCCTGCAACTGGAGATCGCGCCATCACTGCCGGTCTTCACCACCGATGCAGCGAAGCTGCGGCAGTGCCTGATCAACCTGCTGTCGAATGCGATCAAGTTCTCACCGGATGACAGCACGATCCGGCTGTCCTGCCGGCGAACGGAAACCGGCCTCTACAGTTTCGAGGTTGCCGATCAGGGCATCGGCATGTCGAGCGAGGACATCCCGATCGCCTTGGCGCCCTTCGGCCAGATCGACAGTTCACTGTCGCGCAAATTCGAAGGCACGGGGCTCGGCCTGCCGCTGGCGCAACGTTTCAGCGAATTGATGGGCGGCGTGCTCAGCATCGCCAGCGAACCGGGGCAAGGCACCACGGTTACCATCACCCTTCCCGATGCCGGTCCGGAGAGCCCCGCCATCGCCGTCAGCGCCTGACCCGTTCAAGGCCTGACCCGATCAACGCCTGACCCGATCAACGCCCAGCCAGATCCGCCAGACAGCCGGCAAAAGCCGACAGGCGCTGTTCGGCGAAATCCCGCAGATCCGCCGTCTGGTTGCCGGCGGTGATTTCCACGAAAGCCCAGCTCGCCGCGACCAGGCACAAAGCCGTCTTGAAATGGGCGACGCGCAAGACGGCTTGCGGCGTCACGGCATGTCCGGCAGCGGCAAGCAGGCTGTCGATCTCCGCCGCGTTCAGCTCGTTGTCGAGCGCGATCGCACCGATATCCCAGAAGGGATCGGCGCGGGCTGAAAATTCCCAATCGATCAGCCACAGGCTGTCATCCGGCAGGCGCAGGAAATTCGTCGGATTGGGATCGATATGGCCTGGCACCAGCGGGTGCCCAGGACCTTCGATGGCCGTTTCCAGCCAGCCCGCAGCCCAGCGAAGTTGTTGCAAGCGTGGTTCCGGCGCCAGCGATAAATAGCGGTCGGAAATGACGAAGGGGCGCATCTCATGCTGGAAGGCCGCGCCGGACCTTTGCAGCTTGCCGATGATATGTCCGACCGCCGCCAGCATGTCCGGATCGTGGAAATCGGCCGATTGCAGCGGAACGGCATCGGGCAGAAAGGCCGTGACCTGCCAGCCTTGCGTCTCGTCGGCGAACAGGACCGCCGGGGCGATGCCGATCTCGGCGGCCAGGATAGCATTATGTATGCCCGCGGCGCGATTGAGATACTGATCGCCACCCGCACCCGGCAGGCGCAGCACGTAATCGCGCCCGCTTTGCAGATGGCAGAGCCGGTAATTGCGGTTGGTGATGCCGCCCAGGCGCGCGACCGACCAATCCGCGACCGGGACGGCCGCCAGCAACGGGATGCCCGTCAGGGCGAGAAGAAGATCGGGCGGCAAGGACATCACCCGTCTCTAATCAAAATCCGCAGCGGCAGCAACGGCATTGCCAGTGGGCAAAGTCGCACAACCGTAAAACTGTATTTAATTTTTTCTTAAGAGTGCTCTGCGAGGTTGGCTGTCGAGGAGCAGCCGATCGTGACTTTTCTTGCCGCGTCCGACCCGATCCTGTTGACGATGATTTCGCCGAACCAGGCGGAAATCGACTGGGTGTGCCAGCTTTGCGCCAAAACCAGCGCAACTCTCGGCTTCAGCAGCGCGAACACCGTGGAAGCTGCGGGGGGCACGGCGGGCAATGTGTTCCTGCTCGATCTCGACGCCCTGAAATTGCCGACGGAAACGGATCACCTGCGGGTCATCGATGAGCTGGCGCGGCGCGGCGCCGTCATCGTCATTGCCGGCAAGGCCGATGCCGAGACGGAACAATCCTATCTCGAAAACGGCGCGGTCGACGTCATGCAGCGCCAGGATCTGACACCCAACGGCTTGCGCCGGGCCTTGCGGTCCGTGGTCAATCGCCGTCACAGCGAACGCCACCTGTCGCGCCTGAAAATGCGCGATGCCGCGACCGGCTTGGCAACCCCGCCTTTGTTCTGGGAATTTCTCGGTCTCGCCGAGCGCCGCGCCAGGCGGAACCAGGATTTCTTTGCCGTCCTGCTGATCGACATCGCCCCGATCCCGCAGCCGGACCAGGGCCTGCTCTCGCTGGATGACGAGGATGCCTTGATGCGCGTCCTGGCCGGGCGGTTGCAGCAGATCATGCGGGCCAGCGACACCCTCGCCCGGTTCGAGCGGCGGCAATTCGCCATCCTGGCCGAAGCCATGCCGCGCATCGAAGACGTGCAGATCGTCGCGGAAAAGATCGTCAGCGAATTGACCAAGCCGATCGATGCCGATAAAGGCAGCCAGACCGTCCTGGTGGCTGTCGGCATCGCCCTCTACCCCACCAGCGCCACCCAGGCCGAAGGACTGGTCGACCGGGCCACCGGCGCCCTGCAGCAGGTCATCAGCCGCGGCCATAACGACTTCGCGTTTGGTTAAAATCCCGCCGGGCCACCCGTCATAAAATCTGGCACGCCGCTTGCTTCCCTTAAAGGGGCGTCAATATCGACGCCCAGCAACTAATCATGGGGAAGCCATATGTTATCGATGTTTGCGCGCCGCGATGAAGGCAAAGAGCTATCGGCCATGGCTCCTCGGGCAGAATCTGCCGGGCAGAATCGCGCTGGTCCGACCCTGGGTGGGGCGACGCTGACGGCGATGACCGCCGACCACGCCGCGCCGGTCCCGCATGCCGCCGATTCGAAAACCAATATGGTGCAACTGATGGCGGAAGACGCCCGCCGCCGCGCCAAGCTGCTGACCACCTCGCCCTCGGTCGGCCAGTATCTCTGCCATCTCAATCATGAAATGCGGAACTTCACCCGGGCGGAAACCACCAATGCCGTGATCGGCGCCGCTCCGGCGGAAATCCAGCGCGTCGTTCGTCTTGCCGCCAAGCTGCGCGGCCGTTATCTGGCCCAGGTGGTCGATCTCGGCAATCCGAAGCGCGGCCCGATCACCGAAAGCGATATTCGCGACCTCGGTCGCGCCCGCGAAATGTATGAGGAAATCGATCGCGGCCTCGCCGCCTTGCGCGGTGCTATCGAATCCGGCGATCTCGACCTCGAAGGCACCGCGCGGCCTTAACGGCGCCCCAGGCAATAAAACAAAAGCTCTTGGATCGCTTTTACAGGCGTTCGGCCAAAGTGCGAAATCGAAAGCCCAGCTATGGCGTGAATCCTCGGATGCACACTGTATCTGGGCTTCGTTTTATCAAAATAGGCCATCGGCCGGTTGCCATGCGGAGAAGAAAGCAGGTTTAAGCGACTGGTCCCTGTGCCGTTTATACCGGATTCTGCAGTGCCGATAGGACGGCTCGTATCGTCGGCATATTGGCGGAGGTGTGTCGTATCACGGCGGAGATGCGCCGGTGGAGGGGCGGACCGGCAGCTTCGCGCCTGACGATATCTTTGGTATTTGCCGTACCTAGCGCCATCTGCGGCACAAAACCGATACCAAGGCCCGCCGCCACCATATGCAGCAGCAGATTATAATCATCGATGCGATGGGTGATCCGGGGCACGAAACCAGCCAAGGCGCAGGCGCGTAACGCGAGTTCGTGGTCATCCAACTGACGTGAACCGACAATCCACTTTTCTCCTTCGAGACGACGAAGATCGATCGGCCCGGCTTCGCGGCGCCATTCTTTCCCCAAGGCAAGCAGAACCGGTTCATCCAGCAGTTGCTTCGAAACGATGCCCGGCACGTCCGCCTTAGGTGCGAGGCTGTAGCTGAAGGCGATCGCCAGGTCACATCGGCCATCGCGTATGGCGGTTGCCGCATCAGCGGATTCAATCTCGCAGAGGATGATCTCAATATCGGGATAGCGGGCCCGGACAGCGGCGATTGCCGGCATAAGCCGGGCTTGGGCAAAAGTCGGGAAGCTGCCGACCCTGACCATGCCCCGGGGCTGCTTTTCCGCGGTTTGCGGATCCAGCGCGGCGGCCTCGACGGCCTGCAGAATGGCTTCGGCATGCATCGCGAGACGCTGGCCCTCCGCCGTCAGTTGCACGCGCCGGCCGATGCGTTCCAACAGGATTGCCCGGGCCTCATATTCCAGGGTCGCCAGTTGTTGCGATACGGCGGATGACGTCATCCCCATGGCATCGGCGACGGCCATCATCGTGCCGCGATGAGCGAGTTCCCGGAGAAGGCGGAGTCGAACGAGATCAAACATCAAGTAAATCTAACAAATATAGTTAGATTAATGAAGTAGACCTACATGATTTACCGGCGATAAATCCACGCCAAGGCAATCCGTCGGCTTGCACCCATCGACGATGCCGCAGCAAAGGAGGCGTGGCCTGATGACCGGTATTTCCCTGTTAGGCGTCCCCAATGATGAAAATTCCTCACTGCTGAGAGGGCCAGCAGACGCGCCGGCCGCGATCCGGCGCGAGCTTCATGCCGAGACGCAGAGTTCATGGAGCGAGACGGGCTTTGATCTCAGCGCACCAAGCTGCGTGATGGATCGGGGAAATATCGCTTTTGACGCTGCTGCCGATCCCTGGGACATGATCGAGCAGGATGTCGACCGGCTGATGGCATTGGGGATGCCACTGCTTTGCCTCGGCGGAGATCATGCCATCACCCATCCCATCATGCGAGCAGTGCGCCGGCATCATCCCAAGCTGACGATCCTGCATGTCGATGCCCATCCCGATATCTATCATGCGTATCAAGGCAATCCCCGATCGCACACATCACCTTTTGCCCGGATCATGGAAGAAGGGCTGGCCGATCGCCTGATTCAGGTGGGCTTGCGCACCATCAACGATCATCATCGTGATCAGTTCAGGCGTTTCGGCGTCGAGGTGGTAGCGATGGGCGATTGGCGTCCGGGCCTGCGTTTCGACATCGACACGCCGGTTTATCTGTCGATCGATATTGATGGGCTTGACCCGGCCTTCGCGCCCGGTGTGTCACATCGCGAACCCGGTGGCCCGTCGCCGCGCCAAGTCATCAATCTCATTCATAGCATCAATCAGCCGATCGTCGCCGGCGATCTCGTTGAATACAATCCGCACTGCGACATCGGCAATCAGACCGCGGCGGTCGCTGTCAAGCTGATGAAGGAGATGGCCGGTATGATGCTGAAAACCTGCCAGGTATGATTTCTGCGCGTCAGGGATGATTTCCGTCTGTCTGAAAGAAAAGCCCCAGCCTTGATCTGCCATCCGCCTCCGGTTCCGCGTTTCTTGAATGCGAATAACCGGATTTCTTCATAGGGCAACGAAGGCTGGAATCTCATCCGGGGCTTTTTTGCCTTCCGATTCAACGCGCTAACGTTACTTCTTCTTCGGCTTCAGCGATTCCCAATCGGCATCGGTCATCTCGCGCAGGAAGTTGAACTGGCCCGCACCCTGCAGCCATTCGCCGCCATCGATGGTGACGACCTCGCCATTGATATAGCCGGCGAAATCCGACAGCAGGAAGGTCGCGAGATTGGCGAGCTCGCCGTGATCGCCGACCCGCTGCAGCGGGTTGTTGGTCTCGAACTTCTTGGCAAGATCGGCACGCGGCACCAGGCGTTCCCAGGCGCCCTTCGTCGGGAACGGGCCGGGGGCGATGGCATTGAGGCGCACGCCACGGCCGCCCCATTCCACCGCCAGGCTGCGGATCATCGACAGCACGCCGGCCTTGGCCATGGCCGAGGGCACCACATAGGCCGAACCCGTCCAGGCATAGGTGGTGACAATGGAGAGGACAGAGGCCTTGCGGCCTTCCTTCAGCCAGCGCTTGCCGCAAGCCAGGGTCGCATAGGCGCTGCCATGCAGCACGATGTTGAGCACGGCATCGACGGCGCGGGGGCTGAGGTCTTCGGTGCGCGAGATGAAGTTGCCGGCGGCGTTGTTGACCAGCGAATGCAGCGGGCCGTTTTCCCAGATTGCGGCGATCATCTTATCGACCGCTTCGGCGTCGCGGATATCGCAGCCATGGGTCTCGACCTTGCCGCCGGTCTCCGCCATCAATTTCTCGGCGGCTTCCTTCAACACTTCTTCGCGCCGGCCGCAGATCACCAGTTCGGCGCCCAGCTCAAGGAAACGGTGTCCCATGCTGTAGCCAAGGCCGGTGCCGCCGCCGGTCACCAGGATACGTTTGCCCTTCAGCAGATCCTTCTGAAACATGATCTATCCTACTCCTTACTGTTCCTTGGCTTTACTGTTCCTTGGCGCGCAGCATGTCGCGCGAAATGATATGGCGCTGGATTTCCGAGGTGCCTTCCCAGATGCGCTCGATCCGGGCGTCGCGCCACATCATCTCCAGCGGCAGCTCATCCATCAACCCCATGCCGCCGAAAATCTGGATCGCCTGGTCGGTGACGCGGCCCAGCATCTCGCTGGCGAAGAGCTTCGCCATGGCGGCATCGGCATCGGTCATGGTGCCCTGCTCCAGCTTCCAGCAAGTATAGGCAACCAGGGTGTCGGCCGCGCGCAGTTCCGTCGCCATATCGGCGAGCTTGAAGGAGGTACCCTGGAACTTGCCGATGGTCTGGCCGAACTGCTTGCGCGTCGCCGCCCAATCGGTCGCCAGTTCCATCGCCCGCTCGGCCTTGCCGCAGCAATTGGCGGCAACCATCACCCGGCCGCCGGTCAGCCACTCATTGGCCAGCACGAAGCCCTTGCCTTCCTCGCCCAGAATCTGGCGTTTGTTGAGGCGCACATTGTCGAAGAAAAGCTCGTAATTATCATAGGCGCGGTAGGAAACGCAGCGCGGGCCGCGGCGGATGCTGAAGCCCGGCGTATCGCGATCGACCAGGAAGGCGGTGACGCGCTTGCGCGGGCCGCGCTTGGTTTCATCGATACCCGTGACGGTGAAGACGATAGCGAAATCGGGCAGCCCGATGCCGCTGATGAAATGCTTGCCCCCATTGAGGACATAATCGTCGCCATCGGCCTCGGCGCGGGTGCTGATCGACATGGCGTCGGAACCGGCACCGGGCTCGGTCAAGGCGAAGGCTTCCATCTTCTCGCCCCGCACGGTCGGCAGCAGATATTTCTCGATCTGCTCGTCGCGGCTAGCCATCAGGATCGCCGAGGGGCGGCCGACGAATTTCTGCAGCGCCCAATTGCACTTGCCGAGCTCGCGCTCCATCAGCATCTGCGACATGACGTCGAGACCGCCGCCGCCGACCTCTTCCGGCATGTTCGCCGCATAGAGACCGACTTCCTTGGCGCGTGCCTTGATCTGCCGGGCAAGATCCACCGGCATCTCACCGGCGCGATCGACCTCGCGTTCGTGGGGGAAGATTTCCTTTTCGATGAACTGGCGGACGGTCTCCACCAGCATGCGCTGTTCGTCGGTTTGCGAAAAATCGAACGCCATAGTGAGTGCTTTCGGTTAGGCTTGGTTGTTGACGGAAGTAGAGCCGGATTATTTTAGACGGAAATCGCTTTGCGATTTTGTCTAAAACGTAAATCCGCCTCTCATCCAGAAGATAGAGGGCGGTTCACGTCTTTGATGGAAGCATAATGCTGCCATCAAAGACGATCGCGCTCTAATGTCCCTGGAAGACCGCTTCACGCTTGGCCACGGCGGCGCTCAACGCCTCCTTGGCATCGTCCGAGCGGCCGCAGATCTCGCCGGCGATCAGTTCGGCCGCGAGCTGGGCCTGCAGGTTGCGCGTGCCGCTTTCATTGATCAGCCGCTTCGCCGCCGACAGGGCGACGGTCGGGCCATTGGCCAGCTTCTGGCCGAAAGCGAGGCCCTTTTCCAGCAATTGATCGGCCGGATAAACCGCCGTGATGAGGCCGCGCTGCAAGGCTTCCTCGGCATTCCAGAAATCGCCGGTGAAGACGAAAAGCTTGGCCGCTTCCCGGCCGATCAGCTTCGGCAGCAGCCAGGTGCCGCCGCAATCCGGCGCATAACCCATCTTGGTATAGGCGCAGCAGAATTTCGCCGCATCGGAGGCGATGCGGAAATCGCAGGCGCAGGCAAGATCGAGCCCCGCGCCGACCGCGGCGCCATTCATCAAAGCGATGGTCGGCCGGTCGAACTCATAGATCTCGGCGCAGAGCGAATGAGCCGCCTCGGTCCAGCCATAGGTTTCCAACTGGCCGGCGGCTTCCGCCAGCGCCCATTCCTGCACGTCGGCACCGGCGCAGAAGGCTTTGCCGCGCCCGGTGATCATCAATGCGCGGCAGCTTCGATCCGCTTTCGCGGTGTGAATGGCGGCGCGCATTTCCTTCAGCAGCTCGGAGCTGAGCGCGTTCCGCGCTTCCGGCCGGTCGAAAGTCAAAACCCGCAAGGCACCTTGTGATTCGATCTGCAGCATTTCTATCTCCCCACACTATGCGCCGACACCCGGCGCTCGATCATCTGGACCCTTGGAAATCGATGATCCCGACCATCAATGATCTCAGCCATTGGATAATCTTGATCCTGGAAAATCTTAGCAAAGCCGGTGCAGTCATCACATGCAGCTTGGGCTTCCCTGTCCCGCCCCGGCTGCACGTCCGCGCCTCGAAATTGATTGAACACTCGTTCAATACATCGTCATTAGTCAAGAAAAAACATTGACTTAACGAAAATTTATGTGTAACAATATTTCACAATCTTTGGGAGACGCCATGTCACGCGAAGGGATCAAGGAGGCGCGCCGGATCCAGTTGATCGAAGCCACGATCGACTGCATCGCCCGGCGCGGCTTCGCCGATCTCACGCTGGCGCAAGTGGCTGAAGCCGCACAGCTTTCCGTCGGCATCGTCAATTTCTACTTCAAGGGCAAGGATGCCCTGCTGATCGCCACCTTCAAGCATATCCTGGACGATTACCGCGCCAGCGCAGTCGAAGCACGCGAGAAAGCCGGCCCCTCGCCGGTTGCCCGGATCGACGCCACGATCGAAAACGACTTCCACCGGCTGTTCATCAACCGGAAGCGGGTGACCGTCTGGTACGCCTTCTGGGGCGAAGCACGCTGGCGGCCGGAATTCCTGCGCCTCTGCCAGGACATGTCCGCCGCGCTCTATACCGATCTGCGTTCGGTCTTTCAGGACCTGATTGAACAAGGCGGCTATGGCCATCTCGATGCCGATCAGGTCACGCGCGGCTTCGGCGCCATGATCGACGGCCTGTGGCTGGACATTCTGATCAGCCCGCAGGCGATCGATCGCGAGCATGCCAAGCAGACGGTCCGGCTGTTCCTGGCTGGCCTGTTCCCGACGGAATTCGGGCAACGTGAGGCGACCGGAGCCTCATCCGCTTCGGCCGCCTGACCCAGACCGCGTAAAATTACCTAAAACAATAAATCGTCAGGGATTACCATGAGCTATCCATTGCCGCCGCGTGCCGCGCAATTGCGCGAACGGACCCGTCAATTCGTCGAAGCCGAATTGATCCCCTGGGAAGTGCATGCGGAGATGAATGAGGGGCTGATCCCCGAAGACATCAAAGCCCGGCATCAACAATTGGCGCGGGAGGTCGGCCTCAACGCCATGGATATTCCCGTCGAACAGGGCGGCGGTGGCTATACCATGCTGGAACAGGTCGCGGCGACCGAGCAGATCGGCCGCGTCACCAATGCGCTCGGCTGGTGCTACAGCAATGCCCAGCGCTGGATGCTGGCGGCCTGCTCGCCCTATCAGGTCGAGACCTGGATCAAGCCGATCATCACTGGCGCGCGCCATGAATGCTATGCCATCACCGAAGCCGAGGCGGGATCGGATGTCGATGCCATCCAGGCGACGGCACGCAAGGATGGCGATCATTACGTGCTGAATGGTGAAAAGTGGCATGTCACCAGCGGCAATCTCGCCGATATCATGATCTTCCAGGCGAAACTGACCGAGGGGCCCAAGGCCGGCAGCCATTGCCTGTTCTTCATCGACATGGAAACGCCGGACATGGCCGCACGGGGTATCGAGGTGGTGCGCAGCCCGGCCTATACCCATACCTATGCCGCGCATCATCCGATCTATCGCCTGACCGATGTGCGCGTCCCCGCCGCCAACCGGATCGGCGCCGAGGGCGACGGCATGGGCTTCACCTATGACTGGTTCCGGTATGAGCGCCTGATGATCGCCGCCCGCTGCTGCGGTGCTGCCGCGCGGCTGATCGATGAGGCCACCGCCTTCGCCAAACAGCGCATAGTCTTCGGCAAGCCGCTCGCCGAGCAGCAGGCGATCCAGTTCATGCTGGCCGATAGTGTCACCGAATTATGGGCAGCGCGGCTGATGACCTATCGCACCGCCGAGGCGATCGATGCCGGCGAGGATGTGAAGGTCGTGCATGCGCAATCCTCCATGGTCAAGCTCTATGCCTCCGAAATGGCCAATCGCATCGCCGACCGGGCGGTGCAGATATTTGGTGGGCGTGGCTATATGCGAGAAAATGTCGCCGAGCGCTTCTTCCGCGAACTCCGGGTCGACCGGATCTGGGAAGGTGCCAGCGAGATCCAGCGCCTGATCATCGCCAATGGCCTTTATAAACGCGGCCAGGACGCCCTCATCGATTAGGAACGGGAACCGCAGCGGCGCAAAATAGCAGGCATGCGAAACAGATTGCGCGCCGACACGGCGCCTGCGAGATATGGAAGGCGCGGCCTGGACGGCAGCCAGGCCGCGATATCGTCATTCATAGGGGGCATGTCATGTGGAAGTCCGTGCAGCCGACGATGCCGGTCCTGCTGGGGATCGGTTTCATCGAGGCGGCACTTGGCGTGCTCAACCCGCTGATCGGCATCCGGCTCAGCGAGAACGGCATCGGCTCCGATCTGGTCGGCATCGTCGCCTCGGCCTATTTCGTCGGCTTCCTGATCGGCACCCTCACTTGCCACCGGATCATCGACCGGGTCGGCCATATCCGCGCCTTCGGCGTCTTCGCCGTGATGGCCGCCAATGCCACCCTGCTGATGATCGTGATACAGCATCCCTATGTTTGGATCGTCCTGCGGGTTGCCGCCGGCTACACCCTGGCCGGGGCTTTCGTCATCATCGAATCCTGGCTCAACGACAAGGCGACCGAAGACAATCGTGGCCGCATCTTCGCCGTTTATTCAGTGGTCGCCTGGGGTGCCTCCGGCATCTCGCCGCTGGCGCTTAACATCAAGGACCCCAGCGGCACCCTGCTGTTCGCCCTGGCCACCATCTGCATCGCCAGTTCGATGATCCCGCTGGCCTTGACCAAAGTCGGCAATCCGGAAATCGGCCAGCGCAGCCATCTCAGCATCCTGCAACTGATCCGCATCTCACCGCTGGGCGTGGTCTGCTGTTTCGGCGCCGGCATCTTCATCAGCGCGCTTTATTCGCTGCTGCCGGTCTATATCACCGCGCGGGGCGGCAACGCGCAGGAACTGGCGTTCCTCATCAGCATCGGCACCATCGCCGCCATCCTGGCCCAGTATCCGATCGGCCATATCGCCGATCATTATGGCCGCCGGCCGATCATCATCGGCACGATGATCCTGTCCTCGCTCCTGTCGATCGCCTTCACCATCAGCAGCGACATGCCATATCTGGTCCTGCTGACATTGTTCTTCCTGCTGACCGGTTTCAGCTCGCCGACCTATGCGCTCGGCGTCAGCCAGGCGACCGACTATATTGAAAAGCGCGATTTCGTCGCCGCCTCCAGCGGCCTGCTGTTCATCTGGGGGCTGGGATCCTCGGTCGGTCCGTTCACCGTCGGCCTGCTGATGGTGCCGCTGGGACCGAATGGCCTGTTCCAGTTCCTGGCGGCCGGTTTCGCCCTCGTCGCCCTGTTCGCTCTCTACCGTGTCTTCCGCCGCCGCGCCAAGAGTGCCGCCGAGCAGAGCAATTACGTGGCCGTGCCGGTGGGGCAAGGTGCCGTCGGCGCGCCCGAACTCGATCCGCGCGGCGAGGCCGTGCAACATGGGCCCTCGCCGGCGGTCAAGGAAGGCTTTGTCGAATAGATTGCCTGCGCGATCCGAGCGCCCCATCTTTCGTCCAGTCAGTTTCTGCACAGCAATCACGCACCGGGTAAATCATGTGCCGAACTCGCGCGCGTTCGGCGCACGAATAGCTTTCCCTCACCTTGCAGGTCAGTGAGATTCGCTGATTTTTCGCATTAACGCAGGCGTTGGCGCGGCATTTGTGACGATCACTTTGCGCCACCTCATTCATCTCGATGATGACAGCTCCGCGGACGCAAGCCGATCATCACCTCATCCGCGGAACACCGGCGCGTGGACGTCAGCTTTCTGACGAACGCCCGATCCGCAATCAACAAACCGATGTGATGGACAATCGTCGCGAAAACCAATCGGGCCGAAGCGGACCATAACGCCGATCGGCTGAGCGGTCCCGCGGCCTCGCCGTCGCGAGCCGGCAAAAGACAGAGGAGTTCAAGCCATGGCGCCTGCAAAACTCCACTCCTGGCGGGACTTAATGCAGTTATGGGGCATGATCCGCGATCCGGCGGATGCCACGAACCCTGCGGCGCAACCCATGACGGAAGTGGCCGATCCGGCCACGCCGGCATATCTCGACCACAGCGCCCCGTCGCCGGCGATACCGACAGGCTTGATTTCACTCGCTTCGCGATCGGATTCCGATGCCGGATCGGCAACTGGCGCGAGCGGAACAGGTCCAAGTGAAACAGATGATCCGTTCATCCATGCCAGCGATGCCGGCAGCATGATATGGAACCCCGCTCCGACATCGCATCACATGGTGACAGGAAACCTGGACCCACATCCCAGCCAGGCACAATTGCCGCCGGCATCCCAGTCCGGCACGACGCCGGATGACGGCACAGCCACGCCAACAACCCTTGCCAGCTTCAGCACAGATAGCAGTTTCCTGTCCGATACCAGCCTCGCTGCACCGGAGATGACGACCACGCTGACGACGACGACAACCACCACCATATCGCCGCCGCTGAGCCCGCTCGTCGTGCAGATGATCGATACGACCCATTGGCCCAATCCAAGTCCCGACCCGGCTGGCATTGCCTGGATTCCCGGCAGCACGCCCGGCACGGGCAAATTACTGGTCTCGGATTCGGAGATCGATGAAACGCCCTTCTTCCGTCCCGACAATCTCTTCGTCCTGTCGCAAACCGGCGCCTTTGACCATAGCACCAGCCTGGAAAGCTTCACCAAGGAGCCCACCGGCCTGGCCTATGATCCGCTCAATCATCACCTTTTCATCAGTGATGACGTGGCCCACAAGGTCTTCGAAGTCGACCCCAACAATCCGGGCACGCTGATCTCCTCTTTTTCGACCCTGAATTTCGGCGCCAATGATACCGAGGATATCGGCTTCGATCCGGTGACCGGCCATTTGCTGGTGGTCGAGGGCGAACAGGGGACCATGCATCCACGGACGATCTTTGAAACGACCACGAAGGGCACCGTGGTTTCCACCGTCCAGTTGCCGGCGACACTCGGCGATCCGGAAGCCATTGCCTATGACCCGACCCGAAATGTCTACTATATGGGCGGCGAGACCTCGGCCGACATCTTCGTCGTCTCACGCGACGGGCAACTTCTCGACACGATCAAACTGCTGGAAGGATATGGTCGGCCCGATGCCCGCAGGGTCCTGGTGAAAGCCCTGACGCTTGCGCCGAGCAGCGATCCGAATGACGATCCCAATACCATGTCGCTGTGGGTTGCCGATTACGGGTCCGACCAGTTCATGGATGGCCGGCTGTTCGAGCTGCAGCTATCCCCCACTTCCGCCCTGCCCCCGCTGTTCAGTGCCAACAACGACGTGGTCGATTTCGGCACCGTCTTCGGCGGGACCTATCTGTACGGATCGGAATACAACGCTCTTGGCGGCAACGATACGGTGAGCCTGCCGGCCGATGCGGCGGCTGCCACCGCTTCCGGCTATGATACCACCCAGCCTTTCCACGGCTGGGACGGCAATGATGCAATCACCGGCGGCAGCCTCGGCGAGACGATCTATGGCGATGCGGGCGACGACAAGCTGATCGGCAGGGGCGGTGACGATATATTGTACGGTGGCGCCGGCAAAGATACCCTGGCCGGCGGGCTCGGTAATGATCTGCTGAATGGCGGCTCGGGCACCGATACGGCGGATTACAGTGCGTCATCCACCGGGGTGATCGTCGATCTGAGCCTGGGCACCGCCACGGGTGAAGGCAATGACAAACTGATCAGCGTGGAAAACGTCATCGGCTCTGCCTTCAACGACCAACTGACCGGCGATGGTCTGGCGAATTCGCTGTCGGGCGGCGGGGGCAATGACATCCTGCATGGCAATGCCGGCAATGACACGCTGACCGGCGGATCGGGTCTCGACCAGCTCTTCGGCGATGCCGGGAACGATACGCTCAAATGGGATGCCGCCGATAAGATCGATGGCGGCGCCGGCTTTGACACGGTCGATGCCAATCTTTCCAGTGCCGATACGATCGATCTGCGCGGACCCAATATCGCCACGGTCGAACGCATCCAGACGGGCGGCGGCAACGACACGGTGACCCTCAGCCTCAGCGATGTGCTATCCGACACGGCCGATCATCAATTCGTCGCCGATCTCGGCAGTGGCACCGATACCCTCAATATCGACACGAGCGGAGGCTGGGCCGCGACCGCGGCGAACGCAACTCTGGGAGCAACCGGAACGGCGGCCGGCATTTCGGTTGCCGGCATGGCTGCCCATACCTTCACCAATGGTGCTGATACGGTCACTGTCTTCAGCAATGCCGAACTTACCCACGCGCAGATCTTAGCGTCATGATGCGCGAATGAAGATTTGCCCGTCGTCCGGGGTACTGAGTTGACGCCGAGGTCAGCGGTCCGCCGCAAAAACGGCGGTTTCCTCGGCATGCCAATTCAGCCAGACCGCCGTGCCCGGCGTCAGCTCGGCCGCCCGGCCCAGCCGGCTGGTGCGGACGGCGATGGCCCCGGCCCCGGTCCGCACCGTCAGCCGCACCGTCGCGCCGAGAAAATCCTGCTGCTCGACCGTGCCCTGCAGCTTGTTCTCGAAGACCGGATCGGGTTCCGTGCCGACCTGAATGGCTTCCGGCCGGATCATGCCGAAGAAGCGCCTGCCCTGGAGCGGACGGCGCGTGATTGCCTGCAGCATTGTTCCATCCAGGTTGTCAGGACGCAACGTGACGCGTTCGCCCGCGCCTTCCACGGCGACCGGGAAGAAATTCGATTCCCCGAAGAAGCCGGCGACGAAGCTGTTCTCCGGCCGCATATAGACTTCCGCCGGCGTCCCCAATTGCTGGATGCGGCCATCGGCCATGATGGCGATGCGATCCGACATCGACAGCGCTTCTTCCTGGTCATGGGTCACATAAAGGACGGTGACACCCAATTGCCGATGGATACGCTTGATCTCGACCTGCAACTGCTCGCGCAATTGCCGGTCGAGCGCGCCGAGCGGCTCGTCCATCAGCAGCACCGGCGGGGCGAAGACCAAAGCCCGCGCCAAGGCGACGCGTTGCTGCTGGCCGCCGGACAATTCCGTCACGCGACGCTCGCCGAGATCCTGCAATGAAACCAGTTCGAGAACCCGTTTCACTTCCTTGTCGATAGCGCCGGCCGGCTGCCGGCGCATCTGCAACGGAAAGGCGATGTTGTCGCGAACATTGAGATGCGGAAACAGCGCGTAGTTCTGGAACACGACGCCGAGATTGCGCTTCTCCGGCGGCAAGGTCGTCACCTCCTTGCCGGAGATCGAGACGGTGCCCTGATCGGGATCGACGAAGCCGGCAACAGTCATCAGGGTCGTCGATTTGCCCGAGCCGCTGAGCCCCAGCAAGGTGACGAATTCCCCGGCCGCGATATCCAGGGAAACCTGATCGACCGCCATCATCCGGCCGTATTCCTTGCAGAGTCCCCGGATCTGAATCGACGCGCCTTGCTGCATATCAGTAATGCCGCTTCTTCGCGTCGGTCAGCATTTCGACGCCATTCTCGGTGACCAGCGCCGTATCCTCGAAATCGCCGAGATAACCGTCCTGCTGGATGGTGCGTTCGAAGCAGAGCACCATGCCGGGCACGATCGGCGTCGGTTCGTCCGGCGTCAGCCAGGGCGCATCCCAGCCGAGGCCGATGCCGTGACCGAGACCGGGGAAGACGCCCTTGATCTCAAAGCCGAGCTGTTTCTGGCGGCCGAGGCCGGCCACGGCCAGGTCGCCCGCCGTGGCGCCCGGCCGGATGGTTTCGATACCGGCTTCGACACAGGAGATGGCCGCTTCGAAGAGGTCGATCTGGCGGTTGGTCGCTTGGCCGACCGCTTTGGAGCGCGAAAGATCGAAAATATAGCCGCCGACAATGCCGGAAATGCCGGCGCGGAACCAATCGCCATTTTCGATTTTTTCCTGGCTGCCCCAGGTAGGGAAGCCGTTACGCACCATCTTGCGGTTTTCCCCGCCTTTGCCCGAGGCCATGAAGGAATTGTAGAGGATGCCGCCGGCCGGCAGCAGCGTCTGCATGCCGGCCGCGACGATCTCGCCATGCGAGACGCCGGGTTCGACCGCCGCCATCATGGTATCGATCATGCGCGAGCCGACAAACGAAGCGTGCCGCAGCATGGCGATCTCGGCCGGCGACTTGATCTTGCGCAGATTCGTCAGGATCGCATCCGCCGATTCCACGACGAGGTTCGGCAATTGTGTCGTGATCTTGCGGAAGAAACTCACGGGCATGACGTCTTCGCCGACCAGGCCGACCTTGGCGCGTTCCAGCCCGGCATCGCGCAGCGCCTGGATGGTCGCCTCGATCACGAAATCGGTATAGATGACTTCGCCATCCTCGACATGCACCTCGGACTGTTTCGGCACGTCGATGATGAGGCGCGGTTTGCCGCCCACCGGCAGCACCATGAAGGAATGCGCCCGACCCGACCAGGAACCTTCATGATCCGGCGTATAGGGAAAGGAGGTATAGAAACCCGAGAGATACATGACATCGGCGAAACGATCGACCGTACCGCCGCCGCGCGAACAGATCAGCAGGGCGTCCAGACCGGCGGCCTTGGTGGCCTCGGCAGCGCGGGCGCGGCGTTCGGCGAATTCCCCGGCGGAAATAGAAGGGGCGGAAATCGAAGGGGCGGCAGTCGGCATGGATCATCTCCTTTTCACCCACCATTGCAGCAGCAGCAATAGGCAGGACATCATCAAAAGAACCGTCGAGGCCGAAGCCACGACCGGACTGATTTCGAAGCGGATACCGCTCCACATCTGGACCGGCAGCGTCACGGCATCGACGCCGGCCAGGAACAGGGCGATCACGAAATCATCAAAGCTGGTCAGGAACGCGAAGAGAGCACCGGCGGCGATGCCCGGCAGGATGGCGGGCAAGGTCACGCGGCGGAACGCGGTGAGGGGCGAGGCGCCCAGGCTGCGTGCCGCCTGTTCAGTGCGGCGGTCGAATTTCTGCAGCACCGCCGCGACATTGATCACCACGAAGGGCAAAGCCAGCACGGTATGGGCGAGAACGAGACCTGGTATCGTTCCCACCAGCCCCAGTTGCGCCAGCAGACCGTATAAGGCGACCGCCGTGACGATGGTCGGTACGATGATGGGCAGCAGGATGAAGACATTCGCCGCCCCGCCCCAGCGCCCCTTCAGCCGGGCGATGCCGAGCGCCATCATCGTGCCGATCGGCGTCGCCAGCAGCATGGTGAGGACCGCCGTAATGAAACTGGTCATCACCGCACCGCGCCAGACATCGGAGGTAAAGAACGCCTCGTACCAGCGCATGGAAAAGCCGCGCGGCGGGAAGACGACGAAATCGGTCTTGGTGATCGATAGCGGCACCACCGCGACGGTCGGCATGAGCAGCACCACGCAGACGATTGCCGTCACCACCGAGATTATGAAGGCGCCGACACGGCTCTGCGTCATTTGCCGCCACCCCAGACCTGGTCCAGCCCGAACCAGCGATCCCCGATCCAATAGAGGATCAACGTCGTGGCCAGGAGAACGGTTGCGAGGGAGGACGCGAAACTGAGATTGAGCGTGCTGTTGATGTTGAACTCGATCAACTGCGCCAGGAACATGTCTTTCGGGCCGCCCAGCAAGGCCGGCACGACGAAGGAGCCGAGGCTGAGCGTGAAGACCAGCACCAACCCCGCCAGCGCGCCCGCTTTCACCAGCGGTATGTAAACCCGGACGAAGGCTCGGAACGGCGAGGCACCGAGGCTGCGCGCGGCATTGATCAGCGAGAGATCGATCCGGCCCATGACCGCCGCCAGCGGCAGGATCATATAGGGCAGCAGGATCTGCACCTGGCCGATCAGCACGCCGGTCGTGTTGTAGACCAGCTTGACCGAATCGCCGAGGCCGATGAGCGACAGCGCCTGGTTGATGATGCCATTGGGATTGAGCAGCACCATCCAGCTGAAGGCGCGGACCAGAAGATTGGTCCAGAACGAGAGGAAGATGCAAAGCAGGATCACTGCCTTGACCAGTGGGCTTGCATGGCTCAGCCGATAGGCGACCGGAAAGCCGAAGACCAGGCAAAGCAGCGCCGTGACGACGCTGACCAGGACCGTGCGCCCGAGGACCAGGAGATAAACCGGAACGGCGGCGATGTGCTGGTAATGCACCATCGCGCCCGCCGGATCGGAGAGGCTTTCGACCACCAACCCGGCAACTGGCACGAGGAAGAGAATGATGAGAAAAGCCGCGCCCGGCAGAAGAAGGAAAGATGTGGCCGTTGCCCGCGTCTTGCGGCGCAAGGCCAGGGACGCAGTCATCATCCAAGCTTCCAGGTATTGAATTTCTCATTCGTTGTGGCGAGATTTTCGCTCCACCATTTTTCGCCGCGCAGAACCGCCTTGCCTTTCATCTCGGGGCCGCCGGAGAGAATGTTGGCGCGGCTCGCGGGAATGAGCTCGAGGGCTTTCGGCACAACCGGGCCATAGGTATAGGCCATGGCGATAGCGGCCTGCGCTTCCGGCGTCAGGGCATAGGCGAGGAATTTCTGCGCGGCTTCGAGATGTGGCGCGCCTTTCGGGATCACCATCGTCGACCAGGTCATGATGGTCGCGTTGTACTGGATGGCAACCGCCGCCCCGTTATCGCGGATATTGATGGCTCGTCCGTCCGGCAGCATGCCCATGATGCATTGCCCATCGGAGAGATATTGCTCGCCTTGGGCATTGGTCTGGAAAAACTGGAGCTGATCGCGAATTGTGCTCAGCTTCTTCAGCGCCCGGTCGATATCCAGCGGATAGAGCGTATCCGGCGGCACGCCGTCGGCCAGCAGCGCCGATTCCATGATCGCCTGCACATCGGCGCCGTCGAAGGCGCGCATGCCGGGGAATTTGCTGACATCGTAGAGATCCACCCAACCCTGCGGTGCCGGATTGAGCTTGGTATTATAGGTCAGCACCTCGGCGAACAGGACCTGGGGCACCGAATAATCGGTCACCATGTCCTGGCCGGGCATGATCGCGCTCTTATCCACGACTTTGAAATCGATCGGCGCCAGCAAGCCCTTTTCGGCGCCGATCCATTGGAAATCGGGCAGGGTTTCCACCACGTCCCATTCGGTCCGGCCGGCCTTCACCATGGCTTCGATCTTGCCATAGGTGTTGCCGCTGATGGTTTTGACGGCGATGCCGGTCTTTTCCTGGAAAGGATCGAACCAGGCCTTGCGCATCGCCGCCTCCCAGGACCCGCCCCAGGTCGCAAAGACGATCTCCTGGTCGGCCGCCCGCACGATGCGGGGCATCGCCAGGGAAGCCCCCAGCGCCGCGCCGCCAGCCAGCACTTGGCGGCGCGACAATGCTTGACGATGTGACGGGCCGGCTTTACCGGCGGATGGTGAAATACGGTTTTTGGCTGTGAATGTCACAGGTTTTCCTCCCGATTGGTCGCCTTCTGGGTGCGATTGGGTGACTATTTGGCCTGAATGGTATACCTTTTGAACTCGCTGTAAAGATCAAATATGCCAATTAACGGCAGCAATTTTCGTAGAACATGGAAACGAATGGACTGAATGGTATGAAAGGTTCTGATATCGACGACCAGAAAACGGCGGAGTTCGATCCCGGCTTTTTCGATTCGGCGCGGAACCGTGCCGATCTCCTCAGGGTGCTGCGGGCCGCCTTGACCGACGGGACGTTGCGGGCCGGGGATCGGCTGCCGAATGAACGCCAGATTGCCAATGCCAGCGGCCTCTCCCGCTCCACGGTGCGGGAAGTACTGCGGGATCTCGACCGCGAAGGCCGCGTCCTGCGGCATGTCGGCCGGGGCACCTTCGTTGCGGATATGGGGCTGGTCAGCGCCGACCGGTCGGCGATGCTCGATGTCCCGCTCTCGCCGGGCGAGCTCATGGAGTTCCGCTCCGTCGTCGAACCATCTCTGGTCAATCTCGTCGTGTTGAATGCGAGCGAAGAGCAGCTCGCGCGGCTGGTGGAGATCGTCGAAGGCAGCAAGCATGCCGCCACGCCGCAGGCCGCAGAAGCAGCGGATCGCGCCTTCCATGAATGCCTCTTCGCCGCGACCGGCAATCGCTTCTTCATGGATCTCGGCCGCCGCATTTCCGCCGTCCGCGCCGAACGGGCCTGGATGAAGCTGAAGGAAAAGAGCTTCAGCCCGGAGAAATGGGCGGTCTATTGGAACGAACATCGCTCGATCTCCCGGGCGCTCAACGACCGTGATGCCGATCTCGCGCGGTCGCTGCTGAAGTCGCATCTCTCCGGTGTCAGAACCGCCGCGACCTTGCTGGCGGTCGGAGCCGGGACATGAACAGTCTCTGGTCCACCTCGGCGACAGTGCCGCCGGTCGACGCGCCATCGCTGCAGGAAGAACGCATGGTGGAACTGGCGATTATCGGCGGCGGCTTCATCGGTCTCTCGACCGCCTTGCACGCCGCCGAAATCGGCTGTTCCGTCGCCGCCATCGAGGCCGGGGAGATCGGCTATGGCGCCAGCGGCCGCAATGGCGGCCAGGTGAATCCCGGCGTGAAGCTCGACGAGACAGCGCTGGCGGCCCGTTTCGGCGAAAGCGGCCGGGGGCTGTATCGGCTGGGCCAGGAGGCACCGGATTATCTCGCCGATCTCGTGGCGCGGAAGAATCTGCGCGGCTCCTTTCGGCGCACTGGCGTCATCCGGCTGACACATAACCAGCGGGCGCTGGCAACGGCGCGAAGCGTCGCCAAGGACTTGCGGGCAAGCGGCATCGCGGTGGAAGATCTCGATGCGGCCGAGGTGAAGAAGCGTGTCGGCACGGCGCGTTATCCCGGCGGCTTTTTCGATCCCCGTGGCGGCAGCGTCCATCCGCTCGATCTTGCGCGCGAGATGGCGCGCGCCTGCAAGGAAGCCGGCGTCGTCCTTTTCGCCAACTCACCGGCCCTTTCGCTGCAGCACCGCAACGGCCGCTGGCGGATCGTCACGCCCGGTGGCGCGCTGACCGCCCGCAAAGTTCTCGTCGCGACCAACGCCTATACAGATGCGTTGTTGCCCGGCCTGGCGCAGAGCCTGCTGCCGGTGAACAGTTTTCAGGTCGCGACGGCGCCGCTTGGCGATCTCGCGGATCGGATCCTGCCGGGCGAGCAGACGGTCTATGACAGCCGCCGCCTCATCCTCTATTTCCGCAAAAGCCCGGATGGGCGATTGATGCTGGGCGGCCGCGCATCCTTCTCGTCCTCCCGCAATGCATCGGACAAGGTTGCGGATTATTCCGTGCTGGAAAAAGTGCTGCACGATATCTTTCCGACGGCGCGTGACGTGCCCATCACCCATCATTGGACCGGCCTGGTCGGCGTTACGGTGGATTACCTGCCGCATTACCACGCCTTGCCCGATGATCTCCATGTCATGATCGGCTATAACGGCCGCGGCGTCGCCCTGTCGCATCGCGTCGGCGCCTGGCTCGGCCGCAAACTGGCGGGAAAGCCGGAGCGGTTGGAAATCCCGACGACACCGATCAAGCCGTTTCCCTTTCATGCCTGGCGGGAAACGGTGCTGCATCTCGGCATGCAATGGAACCGGCTGCTCGACGTCTTCGGCTATTGAACGAAGACGTCAGTAGAGCTCGGTTCGATAATCTTCCTCGATGCTGCGATCGGCAGCCGTCACCTCGGCCTCGCCCGGTCCCCGTTCCTGCCGCACCTCCCCGACCTGCTCCATGATGATGCGGGCGAGGCTCGGCATTTCCTTGCGATCGACCTGAGCTTCCGCCGACCAGAGCTTCGAGCGGCGGAATGCCTTGGCGCAATGCAGGAAGGCTTCATCCACCGTGACGATGATGCCTGCCTTCGGCGCACGGCCATCGACCGTCGAGGGCGCGAGCAGGTCCTGGTCCACGGTCACGTCCGCCGTGCCATTGACCCGCAGCGTATCCTCGAAGCCGGGAATGAGGAAAATCAGCGCCACATTGGGATTGGCCAGGATATTCGTCAGCGTGTCGATGCGGGCATTGCCGGGCCGTTCGGGAATGAGCAAGGTGCGGTCATCCAGCACCCGGACAAAACCGGGCCTATCGCCGCGCGGCGAAACATCGGCCTTGCCGGCGCCATCCGCCGAACCGAGGCAGAGGAAGGGCGACAGCTCGATGAAGCGCCGGCAATGCTTGTCCAGCCGATGAATCGCTTTGGACACGGCGAGGCCCTCCGCATGGCCGATGATGGCCCGCAAGGCATCGACGGTACGGACCGGTGTTGGATCGAAAGGCATGATCTCCCCTCCTCTCGTTACGCCGCGATATGACCGCTTACGGCACCGTCACCAGCGGCATGGCGCGGCGGAACGGCACCGCATCGCTCTTCGGCTTGTCGAATGACTGCGCATAACGATGGCCGTCATAGACCGCCTGGGCGATCAGCCCCGGCGCCAGACAGTCACCGACCCGCGTCACCGATTTGATGCCGGCGGCCAGCAGCGCCGGCTGATCGCCATCGAGCTCGAACCAGAGGTTTTCAACCGGCAGGCGCGCCGTCACGCTGACCACCGCGGCGGCCGGCACGGTGCTGCCGGCACCGCCATAGACGCAGCCGAGATGCAAGTCGCCGTCATGATAGCGTTCGATATCCTTGGCCGTGACAATGCCGATGCCGAGCTTGCGCAGCCGTTTGTTGATATGCACAACCTCCAGCGTGTTGGCGCTCCAGCTCGACGCGACATCGGCTACCGTCACCAGCGTCACCTCAAGCCCGGCCTGCCGCAGCTTTTCCGCCAGAACGCCGCCCATATAGAAATTGTCATCGTCATAGACCACGACCGGGCCGCCCGCCGGCATGCGGCTGGCCATGATATCGTCCGGGCTGAACACCGCCGCCGCCTCGAAGCCGGGGATCGGATAGGCGTGGCTGCGCCCGACACCATCCTTGCGCCAGGTCGCACCGGTCGCCAGCACCACATGCGGAAAGCCGAAATCGCGGATCTCCGCCGCCGACAGGCGGCTGTCGCGATAGACCGTGACATTCGCCATTTTGCCGATCTGGAACAGGCGGTAATCCCGCACCCGGCTCCAGGCGCCAAGGCCCGGCAAAGCGGATTCCGCATTCACCCGCCCCCCCAGTTCCGTCGTCGCTTCGGCGAGATGCACGTCATAGCCGCGCTGCCCCAAGGCGCGCGCGGCTTCGAGACCCGCCGGACCGGCGCCGACGATCAGCACGCTGCTTTCCGAAGCCCGCGGCGCGATCACTTCCGGATGCCAGTCCTTGCGCCACTCCTCTCCCATCGTGGGATTCTGGGTGCAGCGGATCGGCGTGATCAGATGATCGCCGGTGACGCAGATATTGCAGCCGATGCATTCGCGGATATCTTCGATCCGCCCTTCCTCGATCTTTTTCGGCAGAAAGGGATCGGCGATCGACGGACGCGCCGCGCCGATGAAATCCAGCACGCCACTTTTGATCAACTTCACCATGTGATCGGCCGAAGTATAGCGCCCCACGCCAACGACCGGCTTCGTGGTCAGCTTCTTCACGAAGGCGATATGCTTTTCCTGGAACCCTTCCTCGGCGAAACGCGAGGTCATGGAATCGTATTTCCAGTTGCTGACATTGACGTCCCAGAGATCCGGCAGCTCCGCCAGCATCTCCACCACCTCGCGTCCTTCGCCCTCGCTGGTGATGCCGTAATCGCCCATCATTTCCTCGACCGCGAAACGGACGGCGACGCCACAGCTATCGCCGACCGCATCCTTCACATCCTCAATCAGTTCACGGAACAGGCGCACGCGGTTCTCCAGCGAGCCGCCATATTCGTCGCTGCGGTCGTTGCGGCGCTTCTGCAGGAAATGCATGGCGAGGCTGAGATCGTGGCCGGCATAGACATAGACGATATCGAAGCCGGCCTTCTTGGCCCGCAAGGCCGCATCGCGATGCCAGCGGCGGTAATCGCGGATATCGGCACGGTCCATCCGGCGCGCCTGCCAAGGATGATAGCTGGCCGGTTCATGGCGCGGCCCGATCAGTGCTTCGCGGCTGGTGAGATTGGATGACGACGGCCCGTTATGGGTAAGCTCGATCGCCGCCAGGGCGCCATGGCGATGCACCGCCTCGCACATCATGGCGTTATGGGGAATGTCGTGATCGTCCCACAGCCGCGCCTCGACATAAGGCGAGATATCGCCGGTCCAATGGATCTCGCATTCCTCGGTGGAGACGACGGCCCAGCCGCCTTCCGCCTTCATGCCGCGCATCGCCGCATGGGCCTGCGGGTGATGATGGCCCATGCCGTTGCAATGGGGCACCTGGTAGAAGCGGTTCCTGGCCGTCACCGGGCCGATCTTCATTGGCTGGAACAGGATGTCGTAGCGTGGATCGCGGTTCATTTTCTTTTCCCTGACTTTTCGGCGCGGCACTGTAGCGCGGCGGCCTTATCGGCAGCAAGCTTGCACCGGCATAGGTTGATTAGCTGCGCGCCGCCTTGCTAGGCTGGCTGCCTCATCGATCGAGGGCATGATGGCAGCAGATCTCGAAATCCTGGAAAAACAACGCATACTCGACAGTTTCCTCAAGGTCGACCGCTATCGCCTGCGCCACAGCGCCTTCAAAGGCGGCTGGGTCGGGCCGATGAACCGCGAGGTCGTGGACCGGCCCGTCTGTGTCGCCGTGCTGCCTTACGATCCGATTGCCGATAAAATCCTGCTGATCGAGCAGTTCCGCCTGCAAGCGCATCTTGCCGGCCTGCCGCCCTGGCAGCGCGAAGTGATCGCCGGCATCAACGACAAGAACGAGGCGATCGAAGAAGTCGCACGTCGTGAAGCCGTCGAGGAAGCGGCCTGCACGCTGAGCGAGCTGTGGCCGATCTATCGCTATCTGGTCAGTCCCGGTCTTACCACCGAGACATTATGCGTCTTCCTCGGCCGCTTCGACAGCGAGCGCTGGAAGGGTGGCGTGCATGGGCTCGATTATGAGCATGAGGACATCCGCGCCAGCCTGCATGACGCCGCCACCGTGCCGGAGATCCTGGAGACCGGCCATACCGGCAACGGGCCCTTGATCCTCGCCTTGCAATGGTTCCAGTTGAACCGCGAAAAGGTGCGGCAGAAATGGCGGTGAGATGATGCCCCGCCGCCTTGCCGTTGCCCGTCTCTGGTATGAGGGCAATTCCTTCGCACCGGTCACCACGGGGATCGAGATCTTCCGCGCCCGCGAATGGGTCGCGGGCGAGGCCGCGAAGGATTTCTATCGCGGCACGGCAACCGAGATCGGCGCCGCCGTCGCTTTTGCCGACAGCCAGCCGGACTGGCAGGTCGAGTTTTTGCTCTGCACCGCAGCACCACCGGGCGGGCCGGTGACGGCGGATGCCTTCGCAACGATCCGCGCGGCGATCCTCGACGGTCTGCGCCAGCAGGCATGGGATGCCGTCTATCTCTCACTGCACGGCGCCACCGTCCTGGTGGACAATCCGACGCCGGAACTGGACCTGCTGCGCGACGTCAGGGCCATCATCGGCGATGTGCCATTGGGCGCCAGCTTCGATCTGCATGCGCATCTAGCACCTGACATTCTGGCGCAGCTTTCCGTCGCCGCCGGCTACAAGACCTATCCGCATATCGACATGGCCGAGACCGCCATGCTGGTCTTGCAAGCCGTGACCGCCACGGCAGAAAATCGCCTGACGCCAAAAATGGCCATCGCCAAGCTGCCGGCCATCCTGCCCAGCTTCAACATGCGCACCACCGACGGGCCGATGGCGGAACTGCAGCAACTGGCACAGGAGTGGCGCGACAAACCGAGGATGATCGATGTCAGCCTGTTCGGCGGCTTCGCCTATGGCGATTCGCCTTTCGCCGGCCCCAGCATCATCGCCACAAGTGATGGCGATCCCGATCTCGCGCAACAAGCGGTCGAGGCGCTCAGCGCGGCGATGGCGGCACGACGCGACGACTTCTATGTCTCGATACCGGCGCCGGCCGAAGGCTTGCGGCAGGCCCTATCTTGCCAAACCCCGGGCCTGATCGGCGACAAGCCGGCGGCGGTGATCGATCCTTCCGACAATCCATTATCCGGCGGCATCGGCGATACGCCGGGCTTGTTCCGTGCCTTGCTGGAACTGCGCCCCAATGTCCCTGCCGTCTTCGGGTTTTTCTGGGATCCGCCGCTGGTTGCGCGCTGTCATGCGGCGGGACTCGGTCAGCGGCTGACGGCAGCTTTGGGCGGCCGCGTCACCCCGGCTTTCGGCGCGCCCGTCGAGGTCGAGGCAACGGTGCTTGCCTTGACCGATGGGCAATTCCGCAATCTCGGGCCGATGGAGACCAATCTGCCGGTCAATCTCGGCCGCACCGCTTTGCTGGATGTCCAGGGCATCAAGGTGATCATCACCGAGAGCTGCCAGACGCCGAACGATCCGGGCTATTTCAGGTTGCACGGCATCGATCTCGATAAAACCGGCCTGCTCTGTGTGAAGGCCAAGAACCACTTCCGGGCCGCTTTCAAGCCGCTGACCCGGGCGATTATCGAAATCGACGCGCCCGGCCCGGCATCGCCGAATATTCGTCATTATTCCTACCGCCACGCACCGCCGCATCTGTATCCGTTCGATGAGAGTCGACGGGAAGGCTCATGACCATTGATCCGCGGTGACGGAGGGCCTATTTTACACTTAATCTGTGATTTAACGGGATCACCATGAAAACTATCCGTGACGGTTTCATCGACGCTATCGGCAATACCCCCCTCATCAAGCTCAAAGGCCCTTCGGAACTGACGGGCTGCACGATTCTGGGCAAGGCGGAATTCCTCAATCCCGGCGGCTCGGTCAAGGATCGGGCGGCCCTGGCCATCATCACCGATGCCGAGAAACGGGGCCTGTTGCGGCCCGGTGGGCTAATCGTCGAAGGCACGGCCGGCAATACCGGGATCGGCCTTGCCTTGGTCGGCAATTGCCGGGGCTATAAGACGCTGATCGTCATCCCGGAAACCCAGTCGCAGGAAAAGAAGGATATGCTGCGCCTGGCCGGTGCCGAGCTGAAGGAAGTGCCGGCAGTCCCCTATAAGGATCCCAACAACTACGTCAAATATTCCGGTCGTCTCGCCGAGGAGCTGAAGGACAGCAATCCGAACGGCGTGATCTGGGCCAATCAATTCGACAACACCGCCAACCGACGCGGTCATTACGACACCACCGGCCCGGAAATCTGGGAACAGACCGACCACAAGGTCGATGGTTTCATCTGCGCGGTGGGATCGGGCGGCACCCTGGCAGGTGTCGGCATGTATCTGAAGGAGCGCAATCCGAAGATCCAGATCGGCCTGGCCGATCCGGAAGGCGCCGCGCTCTATTCCTATTACAAGACCGGCGACTTGAAAGCCGCGGGCTCATCGATCACCGAGGGCATCGGCCAGGGCCGCATCACCAAGAATATCGAGGACATGCCGGTCGACCATGCCTATCAGATTCCCGATAGCGAAGCCTTGCCGGTGATCTTCGACCTGCTCAAGCATGAAGGCCTCTGCCTCGGCGGCTCCAGCGGCATCAATGTCGCCGGCGCGATCCGCCTGGCCCGTGAATTGGGACCGGGCAATACCATCGTGACGGTGCTCGCCGATTACGGCAGCCGCTATCAAAGCAAGCTGTTCAATCCGGACTTCCTGCGCAGCAAGAATCTGCCGGCTCCGGACTGGATGTAAGTAGATCGGCGAAAACCGACTCGTTCAACAGAAGTTGATGACGGGCGGGCTGGTCGGTGGACCGCCCGCCCGTCTCTTATTTTGTGGTCTTTTCACCCCCTCATCCGAGACGGCAAGAAACGTGTCGGGAAGCCGCGCCGGTGGCTGCTTGACCATGCCGGAGGGAGCTTCCATAGTGCCGCTAGAGCCGGATGCTCACACGTGGAATCGCTGAAGCGATTTCACGTGTGAGCTGAATCCGCCTCGCTTCAATAAGATAGAGGGCGATTCAGCTTTCAAATTGAAGCAAGGCTGCTTCAATTTGAAACCATCGCGCTCTAGATCGAGATTCCTCGATATATCGCGAACCTAAAATATTGAGACTCCGCGGGCCGATTTCATGGAATTGCTGTTTCGCCAGGATGCCTATCTCAAGGAATGCACCGCCACGGTGACCGCCGTCGATGGTGACGGCATCCGCCTGGACCGCACCGTCTTCTATCCCATGGGCGGTGGCCAGCCGGGCGATGTCGGCCAGTTGCTCCTGGCGGATGGCGGCGTCGTCGAGATCGCCGATGCCTTGAAGGATCAGGCGCCGGATACGGTCCGTCACATCGCGGCGGAAAACCAGCCGCCGCTGCAGCCCGGCATGCAGGTGACGGCGCGGATCGATTGGGCGCGGCGGCATCGACTGATGCGCATGCATACCTGCCTGCATCTGCTCTGTTCGCTGATCAAGGGCGATGTCACCGGTGGGCAGGTGAGCGACGGCAAGGGCCGGCTCGATTTCAACCTGCCAGAAACCGTGCTGGACAAGGAGCAACTGACCCGCGACCTCAATGCCCTGATCGCCGGCGATCATCCGGTGCAGCCGCGCTGGATCAGCGATGAGGAACTGGCGGAAAAGCCCGAACTGGTACGCACCATGTCGGTCAAGCCGCCCAGCGGCCAGGGCAAGGTGCGGCTGCTGGACATTGTCGGGGTCGATCTTCAGCCTTGCGGCGGCACCCATGTGGCGCGAACCGGCGAGATCGGCCGTGTCGACATTTCCAAGATCGAGAACAAGGGCAAGATGAACCGGCGCGTCAACATCGCCTTGCTGGATGCGTGAGCGTGGATGCATGACCGTGATGGAGATTATATGAGCATGACCTACGCCAATCCGCAGAGCCTGGTTTCAACCGATTGGCTGGCCGCCAATCTCGACCAGCCAGATCTGCGGATCGTCGATGCCACCTATTACCTGCCGATGCAGGGCAAGAATGCCCGCGCCGCTTACCTGGAACAGCATATCCCCGGCGCGCTCTTTTTCGATATCGACGATATCGCCGATACCGCGAGTCCCTTGCCGCATATGCTGCCGCCGCAGGAGAAATTCTCGGCCCGCATGCGCAAGCTCGGCATCGGCGACGGCAATCGCGTCGTGGTCTATGACCGTACCGGTCTGCTGGGCGCGGCCCGCGTCTGGTGGATGTTCCGCATTTTCGGCAAGAGCGATGTCGCCATCCTCAATGGCGGTTTCCCGAAATGGCTCGCCGAAGAGCGGCCGGTCGAAGATGGCGAGCCGCATCTGCGCGAGCGTCATCTGACCGCCCGGCTCGACAACACCCAGGTCCGCTCCAAGGAGCAGTTGCTGCGCAATCTCACGACCCAGCGCGAACAGGTGTTGGATGCGCGTGCCGCCGGCCGCTTCAACGCGACGGAGCCGGAGCTCTGGCCCGGCCGTCGCGCCGGCCATATCCCCGGTTCCTTCAACCTGCCCTATAACCAGCTTCTCAATCCGGCTGATGGCACGATGCTGCCGGCGGACCAGCTCAAGGCCCAATTCGCCGCCAGCGGGATCGATCTCGCCAAGCCGGTGGTCACCACCTGCGGTTCCGGCATTACCGCAGCCGTGCTGGCTTTCGGCCTGCATCTGATCGGCCATCGCGATGTCGCCGTCTATGACGGTTCCTGGGCCGAATGGGGCCTGCCGGGCGATACGCCGGTGGAGCCGGCCTGAGCGTGATGGCGGATCGCTCCGAGACGGAAACAACCGCGCCGGCGATGGCGATCCGCCCCTATGCGACGGCGGATTTTTCGGCCGTGGTGAAGCTGTGGCAGGCTTGCGGCCTCAACATGGCCTATAACGACCCGCAGCGCGACATTGCCCGCATGACGGCTTCCCACGATTGCCAGCTTTATGTCGGCACGGTGGATGATGCCATCATGGCCAGCATCATGGTGGGTCATGACGGCCATCGCGGCTGGATCTACCGCCTTGGCATCGCCCCCGATCATCGCCATCGCGGCTATGGCAGCGAGCTCATGCAACTGGCGGAGAACTGGCTGACGGCGCGCGGCATCGCCAAATGCCAATTGATGATCCGCGAGGATAACGACGAAGCCGGCGGCTTCTATAAAGCCATCGGCTATGAGGACACGCCACGGCACCTGATGGCGAAGTGGCTGACCGCTGACCGTCCGGAGATGGAAGCGGCGAAACTGGATGTGGTCGTCACCTATCTGGAGATGACGACGCGGCCGACGCGCCCCAGCACGCCCATGCCGCTCGGGAGTTACGCGCTGCTGAAGCTTGATGAGCCCCCGGTCGGTTATTATCGCTACCTCTACAATGCGGTCGGCGAGCCCTGGTTCTGGTACGAGCGGCTGCAGATGGAAGATGCGGCCCTGGAGGCGGCGATCCGCGATCCCAATGTGGAAATCTATGTGCTGCATGCCGGCGGCGTGCCGGCCGGCTATGCCGAATTCAACCGCAGCGCTTTGCCCGATCTCGCCCTTGCTTATTTCGGCCTGGCGCCGGACTTCATCGGCCGGGGCCTTGGCAAATATTTTCTCAACTGGGCGGTCGATCGCGCCTGGTCCTATGAAGGCACCGAACGCGTGACGGTCGATACCTGCACGCTCGACCACCCGCGCGCCCTTGCCGCCTATCAGCGCGCCGGCTTCCAACCGGTCCGGCAAGCGACCAAACGCATCATCGATCCGCGTCTCACCGGCCTGATACCGGCCTGGCGCCAGCCGCGCCTGCCCGCGACCACCTGACAGCGATGGAGAGCGGGCGATGAACGGCCAATTCCAGCGCCTAGCCGACCAGGACCGCCAGCCGGTCGACCTGACCATCGACGGGACCGCGATCCGGGCGCTGGAAGGCGACACAGTGCTGACGGCAATCCTGCTGCATCGCGGCTATCTGCGGCATAGCGACTTCGGCGACGGGCCGCGCGGTGGCTTCTGCCTGATGGGCGCCTGCCAGGATTGCTGGGTCAGCGCCACCGATGGCAGCCGCTTACGCGCCTGCACCACCTATGTCACGCCCGGCATGTCGATCGTCACGGCACCAGAGGCAGGCACATGACGGGGGCGGGCGCATGACGGCGCGTGTGCTGATCGTCGGTGCCGGGCCGGCCGGCCTGCGCGCGGCGGAACTGCTGGTCGAACATGGCTTCCGCCCGATCCTGGTGGATGAAGCGCCGCGCGTCGGCGGGCAGATCTATCGCCTGCCGCCCAATGTGCCCGGCTTTCAGCGTTCCGCCAATCAGCTCTACGGTTTCGATGCCGCCAAGGCGCATACACTCTATCAACGCTTCGCGCAGCTCCAGGAGCAGATCGATTACCTGCCGAATTGCCTCGTCTATGATATCCTCGACAATTGCGCGCAGATCCGTGGGCCGGAGACGGTCGAGAGCATCGATTTCGACGCCCTCATCCTGGCGACCGGCGCGATGGATCGCACCCTGCCTTTTGCCGGCTGGACCTTGCCTGGCATCTATTCGCTGGGCGGGGCGCAGATTGCCCTGAAGCATCAGGGCTGCGCCATCGGCTCATCCGTCGTCTTCGCCGGCACCGGCCCGCTCCTCTTCCTGGTCGCTTATCAATATGCGCGGGCCGGCGCGCAGATCGCGGCGGTGATCAACAGCGCCCCACGCAGCGCCATGCTGTCGCAAACATTGAAGCTTGCTGCGATGCCTTCGGTGCTGGCCAAGGGGCTGCATTATCTGAACTGGCTGCGGCGGCATAAGATCCGTGTGCTGCATGGCTGGCGGCCGCTGCGGGCAACTGGCGAAGATCGCCTCAGCATGCTGGAATTCGTTTCCGACCGTGGGGATACGCTGGAGGTCGATTGCGATGCCGCCGCTTTCGGCTACGGCCTCAAGCCGGAAACGCAACTGGCGGACCTTGCCGGTGCGCATTTCGCCTTCGATCCCTTGAACCGGCAATGGCTGCCAAAGACCGATGCCTATGGCCGCGCGACGGACCGGCCCGGTCTTTATCTCGCCGGCGACGGTGCCGGCATTCTCGGCGCCGATGCGGCGGAATTGCGCGGCAAGCTTGCCGCCGCCGCTGTCCTGTCGGATCGCGGCCTCGGTTTCGAGGGTTTCGACCCCAATGCGGCCCTGCGCCAGCTACAACGCTGGCAGCGCTACCGGCAGGCGCTGGAACTCGCTTTCCCCTTTCCCGAGGACTGTGCCGCGGATATCGGCGACGAAGTCATATTGTGCCGATGCGAGGCCGTCACCGCGGGTGATTTTCGTGGCGTCTGCGGCCAGCTCGGCGCGCGCGACCTCAACCGCGC
>SSEL01000088.1 GCA_008012315.1 Rhodospirillaceae bacterium | reverse complement strand
GTACGGATCGGCATGCCGAGCATGATCGCTTCGGCCTCCAGCCCGCCCACCCCCCAGCCGAGCACGCCCAGACCGATCACCATCGTGGTGTGGCTGTCGGTGCCGACCAGGGTATCGGGATACGCGACCAGCGTGCCGTCGGCCGCCTTCGAGCTCCAGACGGTCCGCGCCAGGTATTCGAGATTGACCTGGTGGCAGATGCCGGTGCCGGGCGGCACGACGCGGAAATTGTCAAAGGCCTGCTGGCCCCAGCGCAGAAACGCATAGCGCTCGCGGTTGCGTTCGTATTCGAGATCGACGTTGTGGCGGAACGCCATCTTGCCGCCGGTCTTCTTGCCCTTCACCGTGACGATCGGCTCCTTCTTGGTCCAGACCACCTGGGCCAGATGCTCGATATTCACCTGGTGGCAGATGCCGGTGCCGGGCGGCACGACGCGGAAATTGTCGAAGGCGGTCTGGCCCCAGCGCAGGAAGGCGTAACGCTCGCCATTGCGCTCATATTCCATCTCGACATTCTTCTTGAAGGCGTTCGGGCCGGCGAAGTAATCGACCATGACGGAATGGTCGATGACCAGGTCGACCGGGGACAGCGGATTGATCTTCTTCGGATCGCCGCCCATCTTGGTCATGGCGCCGCGCATCGCCGCCAGATCGACCACGGCGGGAACACCGGTGAAGTCCTGCATCAGCACGCGGGCCGGACGATAGGCGATTTCACGGTCGGAGCGCTTGCTCTTCAGCCATTTCGCCATCGCCTTGATGTCGTCCTGGATCACCGTGCGTCCGTCTTCGTAGCGCAGCAGGTTCTCCAGCAGCACCTTCATCGACACGGGCAGGCGGCTGAGATCGCCCAGGCCGGCCTTCTCGGCGGCCTTCAGGCTGAAATAGTCGTAGGACTTGGTCCCGACCTTCAAGGTTTTGCGGGTCTTGAAGCTGTTCAAGGCAGCGGTCACGAGGAATCTCCCGATCTTACAGACAGTCTAAGAGGAACGACAGCAACGCCCCCGGCTTAAGCCCCGGCCGGGTTGAATCGCCGTACGCTTATTGCAGCAATATTCTTGCCCCATCCTGAAAATTGACCAAACGGGCAACTGCCACAACCGAATTTTCATAGGTTCTTTGTGAGGTGTAATCACAAGCTACTTTCCGGCGACGATTGCCGGAGAGCAACCTGCTTGGCGGTTTATAACATGTTCGTGATGACGCTTCGAGGTCGAAGCGGCCGGCTTTTGTTGTTCTTTCGCAATCAAGGATGATCCCGAATTCATCTCATCCACCGGCCTTTGCCGGCCGGTACTGATCCAGCGGCGCGGTGCCGGTTCCGGGCGCGGCAAGGCCGGAAACACAATTTTGCCATTTTCTCGTCTTATTGAGGCCATTGGAATGGATGACAGTACATCCAACAGAGATCATCCCCTCTGTTGTCTCGAGGTGACCGACCCACCTCCCTACGATTGCCTGCCCCTCGTTCGGCAAGCCTGCGGGATGTTGGACGAAGTGACGGGTAAAAGGTCGATAACGGCGCGCCGTGATACCCCCGAGCGGCGTGTCGTGTCAGGGTCTTGGCGCCGCGATCCACCCCCATCCCCGAGGATCGCGGCGCCGCCCATTTCAATCTTCAATTCCTGAACGTTTCGACCGACGCGGCCGATGCCCATGGCTGTTTATCTTATCTGGTGCCTGTTTCGCCCGCTTCCTATCTTGATGGCCTTGCCGTAAGGTGCCGCAGCCGGCGCCGCCGCGGCGGTGGCCCGTGCCAACGGGGCAATTTCAACAGGATTGGGTGCCAGAACTGCAATGCCGTCGTTCGAAGGTCGAGAACTTGCCTGCCAACGCGGCGAGCGCCTGCTGTTTCATCGCCTCGATTTCACGCTGAGCGAAGGGGAGGTGCTGATCCTGGTCGGCGCCAATGGCAGCGGCAAATCCAGTTTGCTGCGCCTGGCGGCCGGGCTGTCGCGGCCGGCCGCAGGGGCCTTGTTCTGGGAGGACCGGGATATCAGCCGGGATCTTGAGGCTCATCATCGCCGGGTCATCTATCTCGGCCATGCCGATGGGCTCAAGGCCGGCCTCACGGTGCGCGAAAATCTGAAATTCTGGTGCGATCTCGACGGCGCCACGGCGAGCCTGGAGGCGGCGCTGGAGATCTTCGACCTCACGCCGCTGGCCGACTTGCCGGCCAGGTTCCTTTCCGCCGGGCAACGGCGCCGGGTCACCCTGGCGCGGCTGGCGCTCGACCGCTCGCAGCCGGCGCAGCTCTGGCTGTTGGATGAACCGACCACGGCCCTCGACCGTGACGGCCAGGCCGTCTTATCGAGCCTGATCGAACGTCACCGGGCTGCCGGCGGCCGGGTGATGCTGGCCAGCCACGATCCCTTGCCGAACATCATTGGCCAGCGCTTGCGGGTCGACGATCATCTCGCGGCGGTGGCGGCATGACGGCGGCACTCGCTCTACTCTCGCGGGATCTTCGTCTCGGCCTGCGTCAAAGCATCGACGTCGCCATCGTCGTGCTGTTCTTCCTCGCCGCGGGTATTCTCTTTCCCTTCGCCGTCGGGCCGGCGCCCGGGACCTTGTCGCAGATCGCCGGCGGCGTGGTGCTGGTCATGGCTGCCTTGGCGGCGCTGTTGTCACTCGACCGGCTTTACCAGCCCGATTACGAAGACGGCAGCCTGGACGGCCTCATCCTCGCGCCCTTGTCGTTGGAAGTCGTGGCGCTGATCAAGGCCCTGGCACATTGGCTCAGCACGGGGCTGCCCCTGATCGTGGTCGCGCCATTGCTCGCTTTGATGCTCAATTTGCCGACCGAAGCTTACCTGCCGATGCTCGTTGCGCTCGGCTTGGCGACGCCGATCCTCAGCCTGCTCGGCGGGCTCGGCGCGGCGCTTACTTTAGGTAGTCGTCGGGGCGGAGTGTTGCTGACTTTCATCATTCTGCCGCTTTACGTCCCGGTTTTGATCTTTGCCGTTGCAGCGATCGATGCCGCCCGGTTGGGCTTCGATGGACAGGAAAATTTTCTGCTGATTCTCGCCGGCCTCGCGCTGGCCAGTCTCGCTTTGACGCCCTGGGCAACGGCTTCAGCGCTGCGTCAGGCAGTTGGCTGACGATCTTCCTAGAGGAAATGAGCGACCCTCACGGTGAGCTCTCTTTTTCGTCAGACATCTTTCTGTGATCAAATGCCTAAATATTGATATGTGAATGTGATATCTCGAGGAAGTTCGGGATGCGCGTGATAGTTTTGTTGCATTGCCGCAACAGTTGCGGGATTTTAACAACAGTCACTTATCGCTCGTGGATTCCACATAGATTCAACCATAAGATTCAGCATATTCTGGTTCGGTCCGGTGGGAGATCGCCGGGCATTTTTGCTTTCCATGGAACTGCATTTCTGACTGTCCCAGGGGGTTATAACCATGAATCGCCATTTTAAATTGGCTCTCCTCGGCTCGTGCTTGCTGGCTGTCGCCGCTTGCGCCGGTCCGAACCGCGAGCCGGATCTGACGAATATCCAAACCAACGTCGACAAGACGCGTGAAGGCGATTTCGGCCAGTTCCTCTACAACCTGGTTGAAGCCGAGAACAAGGCTCAGCAGGCCGAGGACATTAAGGCGGATATCGATTCCGCGGCGCCGTATCTCTACACCGATCTGCCGTTGCGCCAGAAGGGCGTGCGGTTGGCGGAAGAGGCTGCCGAGCATCGCCGCAAGGCCGAGGAAGCTTTCAATCGCATCCTCGATCCGATCCGTGCCCGCCTGGCCTATCTGGAATCGCTGCACGTGCCGCAGAGCGTTGGCCCGCAGAAGGTTTCGCTGTACTTCGATACCGGCAGCAGCCGCATCCGTGCCGAAGACAAGGCGAAGCTGGAAGAGGCCGCCAATTTCCTCAGCCAGTATCCGATCGCCCATGTGCAGATCGACGGCTACACCGATACCCAGGGTTCGGTCGGTGCCAACAAGGCGCTGGCGCGTCGTCGCGCCAATGCCGTCGCCGAGGCTTTCAAGAAGCTGGGCGTGCCGCTCTCGACCAATACCAAGATCATCGCGATCGGCGAACAGCCGGGCGCGCCGGACAACACCAAGGACCAGGAAAATCGTCGCGTCGACCTGCTGGTCGCCCCGCACGGCACCTACAACAAGGGCCAGTAACAATCGGCCTTTGCTTGTGGTTGAGTTCTGGCCCCAGGGTCAGTTCTCGATCGGAAAAGTTGAGCAGGGCGTCCTCCGGGACGCCCTGTTTGCTTTTGCCGTGTCGCTGTCAGCAAGATTGAGCCCGCTGCGCCGGGCACCCGTGGCGAGTTGCCGCGCTCTCTTACTCCAATTGCCGACTGGTATCGCGGTGCCGCTCCCTATATAAATCGCGGACCATGCATCGCTTTGCCAATCCGGGACGCTTTCTGCGGCTGGCCGACCGCCTGCAGCCCTGGCTGGTCACCGCCACCATGATCGCGTTTGCCGCAGGTCTTTATTATGCGCTGTTCCATTCCCCGGCGGATTACCAGCAGGGGGAGACGGTGCGCATCATGTATATCCATGTGCCGGCGGCCTGGATGGCGCTGTTTGCCTATTGCACCATCGCGCTTGCCAGCGCCTGCGCCCTGATCTGGCGCCATCCCTTGGCCGATGTGGCGGCCGAGGCGGCATCGCCGCTCGGCGCCGGCTTCACCCTGATCGCGCTGGTCTCCGGCTCGCTCTGGGGCAAGCCGATGTGGGGCACCTTTTGGGTCTGGGATGCGCGGCTGACCTCGTTCCTGCTGCTGTTCTTCCTCTATCTCGGCCATATTGCCCTCGGCCAGGCTTTCGACGATCGTCAGCGCGGCCGCCGGGCCGCCGCCATCCTCGCTTTGGTCGGGGCGATCAATGTGCCGATCATCAAATTTTCGGTCGACTGGTGGAATACGCTGCACCAGCCGGCAAGTATCATGCGGATGGGCGGGCCGGCCATCGATCCCAGCATGCTGGTGCCCCTGCTGCTGATGGCCGTCGCCTTTCAGCTGTTCTTCTTCGCCGCGCTGATCGCGCGGATGAAAGCGGAATTGCTGTCGGCCCGGCTGCGTACCGCGATGTTCAACCGCCTGCGTGCCGGGACCGCCGGCAGCGCAGGCTAGACCGTTCCGCGAGGCCGGACCTATGGAAGGTGTATCGACATTTCTCGCGATGGGCGGCTATGCCGCTTATGTCTGGCCGGCCTATGGCGTCGCCGCGATCATTCTGATCGCCTTCGCCATCGATAGCTGGCGCCGGGTGCGTGTTGCCGCCGCCGATCTGCGCCGGATGGAGGCCAGCAATACCGCGACAAAATCCGGGCCAGCGATGAGATCCCGATCAGCCGCGCCGAAACCGACTCAGGCGGCGACACCCGCGACCGGCAGTTCCGACGAGTTCGCCGGCTCATGACGCGCAAGACACGGCGTCTCTATCTCATCGTCGTCAGCCTGCTGCTGCTCGGGGCCGCCGCCGGGCTGGTGCTGAATGCGCTCAGCGACAAGATCGTCTTCTTCTTCAGCCCGACGGAAATGGTGACGAAGCCGCCATCGGCCGGCAAAGTCGTGCGCCTCGGCGGGCTGGTCGAATCCGGCAGCCTGCACAAACTGGACAATGCCGGGACCATCAGTTTCACGGTCACCGATCTCAAGCAATCCGTGAACGTGAACTATCGCGGCATCCTGCCCGACCTCTTCCGCGAAGGGCAGGGCGTGGTGGTGCAGGGCAGCTTCAACAATACCGGCCAATTCGTCGCCATCGACGTGCTCGCCAAGCATGACGAGAAATACATGCCGCCGGAAGTCGCCAAGGCCCTGAAGGCCTCCGGCCGCTGGGAAGAAACGGCCAGCCAGATCGGCAATGGTCAGGTCGGCAATGGCCAGGCAGGCAATAACCAAGTCGGCAACAACCAGAACGGAAGCATTCAGTGATCACGGAAATCGGTCATTACGCGCTGGTGCTGGCGCTCATTCTGGCTCTGACCCAGGCCACCCTGCCGCTGATCGGCGCGCAGCGCGGCTTGCGCCCCTGGATGGCGCTGGCGCAGCCGACGGCGATCGGCCAGTTCGCTTTTCTCGGCCTGTCGTTCCTCGCTTTGATCCATGCTTACGTGGTGTCGGATTTCTCCGTCGCCGCGGTTTATGAGAACTCGCATTCGGCCCAGCCGCTGATCTATCGAATCGCCGGTGCCTGGGGCAATCACGAAGGCTCGTTGCTGCTCTGGGTGCTCATCCTGGCGCTGTTCGGCGCCTTGGTGGCGCTGTTCGGCGACAATCTGCCGCCGCGGTTGCGGGCGCGGGTGCTGAGCGTCCAGGCGATGATCAGCGTCGGCTTCCTGCTGTTCATGCTGTTCACCTCGAACCCGTTTGCCCGGCTCGATCCGGCGCCGTTGGAGGGCCGCGAACTCAATCCGCTGCTGCAGGATCCCGGCCTCGCCACCCATCCGCCGATGCTCTATCTCGGCTATGTCGGCCTCTCGATGGCCTTCTCCTTCGCCATTGCCGCCCTGATCGACGGCAAGGTGGATGCGGCCTGGGCGCGCTGGGTGCGGCCCTGGACGCTGCTGGCCTGGACGGCGCTGACCGCCGGCATCGTGCTCGGCAGCCACTGGGCCTATTACGAACTGGGCTGGGGCGGCTGGTGGTACTGGGACCCGGTGGAAAACGCCTCCTTCATGCCCTGGCTGATCGCCACCGCCTTGCTGCATTCGGCGATCGTCGTCGAAAAGCGCGACGCGCTCAAATCCTGGACCATCCTGCTCGCGATCCTCGGCTTCGCCTTCAGCATGCTGGGCACCTTCCTGGTGCGCTCGGGCGTGATCACCTCGGTGCATGCTTTCGCCCAGGATCCGGCGCGCGGCCTCTTCATCCTGGCCTTGCTGACCGTCGCCATCGGCGGCTCCTTCGCTTTATTCGCCTGGCGCGCGCCGATCCTGAAAGGGGGCGGCATGTTCGCGCCGATCAGCCGCGAAGGCGCGATGGTGATCAACAACCTGCTGCTGGCGACCGCGACGGCCACGGTGCTGCTGGGCACGCTCTATCCGCTGATCCTCAGCGTCAGTGGCGGCGGCACGGTTTCGGTCGGCACACCCTATTACAATGCGACCTTCGTTCCCTTGACCTTGCCGCTGGTGGCGCTGACCGCCATCGGCCCCTTCATGGGCTGGAAGCGCGGCGACCTGCCGGCGGCGATGCAGCGTTTGACCTTTGCTTTCGTCGCCACCTTCATCGCCGCCGTGCTGACCTGGTGGTGGAAGACCGACGGCCCGCTGCTGGCGGTGCTCGGCATCGCGATCGGTGTCTGGCTGCTGACTGGCACCTTGCTGGAATGGGCCGGGCGGGTGAAGCTGTTCCGCACCGATCCTGCGACGAGCTGGTCGCGCGCGGTCAATCTGCCGCGCGCCGCCTATGGCATGACCCTGGCCCATGCCGGCCTTGCCATCGCCATCATCGGCATGACCGGCGCCTCGGCCTGGAAGGTCGAGCATATCCAGGTGATGCATGTCGGCGAGACGGTGGATGTCGGCGACTATGCCTACCGGCTCGATAATGTGCAAAGCTTGCCGGTGGAAAATTATCTGGCGGAACGCGCGACCTTCACCGTGCTGCAGGACGGCAAGACGGTGACGACGCTGCAGCCGGAGCGCCGGCAATATCTGGTGCAGCCGATGCCGACCACGGAATCGGCCGTGCACAGCACCTGGAAACAGGATCTCTATGCCGTCATCGGCGAGCCGGACGGCAAGGGCGGCTGGACAGTGCGGCTCTATCACGAACCGCTGGTGCTGTGGATCTGGGGTGGCGGCTTCGTGATGGTCTTCGGCGGCCTGGTCTCGCTCAGCGATCGCCGCTACCGCGTCGGTGCGCCGAGCCGGGCCTTGGCGGCGATCCGTGCGGCGCGGGCTTGAGTAAGGCGGGAGTCTAGCGCATGCGCCGTTCGGTTTTCCTGCTGCCGCTGGTGGTGCTCGCTGCCTTGCTGGTGTTCTTCCTGCGCGGCCTCGATCCGGCGCGCGATCCCTCGGCGATCGATTCGCCGTTGATCGGCAAAGCCCTGCCGACTTTCTCGGCGCCGCCTTTGCTGGCGGATGCGCCCGGCATCGACAGCCAGGACTTTGTCGGCGGCAAGCTTCATGGCCAGGTGGTGGCGATCAATTTCTTCGCCTCCTGGTGCGTGCCCTGCCGCGCCGAACATCCGGTCCTGAAGCAGCTGACCGGCGAGCTCGGCATGCCGGTGATCGGCATCGCCTATAAGGACAAGAAGGATGCGGCCGCTGGCTTCCTCGCCGAGATGGGCAATCCCTACCAGCAGCTCGGCACCGATGAATCGGGCCGCATCGGCATCGATTTCGGCATCACCGGCGTGCCCGAGACCTTCATCATCGACAAGCAGGGCATCGTCCGCGATCGCGTCGCCGGGCCGCTGAACCCGCAATTGATCAATGAGGAGATCGCCCCGCTGGTCAAGGAATTGAACAAGTGAGCGGACGCCGCCTTCTTGCCGTGTTGTGCCTGCTGCTGGCATTGCTGACGGCCGGGCTGACCGCCGGCCCGGCGATGGCGGTGCGGCCGGATGAGATGCTGAGCGATCCCGCCTTGGAAGCCCGCGCCCGCGCCATTTCCAAGGATATTCGCTGCGTCGTCTGCCAGAGCGAGAATATCGACGAGTCCGATGCCGATATAGCGCATGACCTGCGGGTACTGGTCCGCGAGCAATTGATGGCCGGGAAGAGCGACCAGCAGGTGCGTGATTTCCTGGTCGCGCGATATGGCGACTTCGTGCTGCTTAAGCCGCCTTTCAAGATGAAGACCCTGTTGCTTTGGGTGGGGCCTTTCGCGGTGCTGCTGCTCGCCGCCGCCGGCATCCTGGTCTTCTATCGCCGGCGCCGCAATGCCGCCGAGGCGCCGCCGCTCAGCGCTGATGAACGGACGAAGCTCGATGCTTTCATGACGGCCAATGAAAAGACGGGATCGTCGAACAGCGATTCGGAAGGACCAGCACGATGATCCTGTTCTGGATTGCCGCCGGCATCATGACATTGATCGTCGCCGTCATCCTGGCGGCGCCGCTTTTCGATACCCGCAAGCTGAAGAGCGAAACGGCTTATGCGCTCGACGTCTATCGCGACCAGTTGTCGGAAATCGCCCGCGACGAGCAGCGGGGCATTTTGAGTGCCGACCAGGCACGCGGTGCCCAGCTTGAGATCGAGCGGCGCATCCTGGCCCTGGCGGCGGAGCCGAGCCTGAAGATCGCGCGGCTGCCAAGCCGGCCGTTGGTGATCGCCCTGGCCGTGCTGCTGCCTTTGCTGGGTGCCGGCCTCTATATCGGTCTTGGCCAGCCGCAACTGCCTGGCCGGCCTTTCGCCGCGCGCGAAGAAGGCGGCGGGGCGCCATCGCCGGCCGTCATCGCCTTGCGCGAGAAATTGAGCGCCAACCCATCCGACGGACAGGGCTGGATCGATCTTGGCCGGCTCTATCTGGAACAGCGCCAGGCGCAGCAGGCGAGCGATGCCTTCGCCCGCGGCATCGCCCTGGGGCAGCAAAACGCATCGATCTATGCTGATTACGGACGGGCCACCATCCTGGTCAATAATGGCCAGGTCGCGCCGGAAGCGGAGAAACTTTTTCAAAAGGCCCTGAGCCTGGAGCCGACCGAGCCGACCTCCCGCTTCTTCCTGGCGCTGGCCAAGGCGCAGCAGGGCGATCTCGAGGCGGCGCTGACCGGCTGGCTCGCCTTGGAGCGCGACAGCCCGCCAGATGCGACCTGGCGCCAGTCCCTGTCGGAGAATATCGACAAGGCGGCCCAGCAATTGGGCAAGGACCCGGCCACTTTGCCTGGCCGCGAACCCGGTCATGAGGGTGGTGCGCAAGCCGAAGCTGGCGCACAGGCCGAAACTGGTGCACTGGGCAGCGGCGGCCCCTCGGCCGAGGATATGCAGGCGGCGGAACAAATGACGCCGGCGGAACGCGCCAAGTTCATCCAAAGCATGGTCGACCGTCTGGCGGCGCGGCTGAAGGACCAGCCGAACGATCTCGATGGCTGGCTGAAACTGGCCCGGGCCTATAGCGTCCTCAACCAGACATCCCAAGCCCAGGAGGCCTGGGCCAAAGCGGCGTCGCTGGCCCCCGGCCAGTTGGATGTGCAGCTGGATTACGCCAATGCCTTGATCGCCGGCCGGGGCGATACCGACCGCTACCTGCCGCCGGCCTTCGTTGAAACCGTGAAACGCATCCGCACGCTGGCGCCGAACAATCCGCTCGGCCTCTATTACGGCGGCATGGTGGAACGCGTCGCCGGCAATACCGATGCCGCCCGCAGCCTGTGGCAACAGGTGCTGGCCCTGCTGCCCGACGGATCGGAACAGCGCGCCGCCATGCAACGGGAGATTGACGGGCTGGAGAGCAAAAAGCCAAACTAGCTGTCGCGCGAGTCCTCGCAAAGTGCCGCGCCAATGGCCAAAAGCCAGTGATAAAAAACGTTTAGTTGGAAACGCATAGCGAGAAGGCCGAGAACATGACCGCTGACGGTACCCTGGTGCAAGCTGCAGTCGAAATTCCCCAGCCGCAGGGACCTGTCATGTCCTTGCCGGCCTGGTCATATTGCGAACGCCGGGTCTATGAAGCGGAGCGGCGCGGTATTTTCTTCAAGGAATGGCAGTTCGTCGGCTGCGAGGCCGATCTGCCGCAGCCCGGCGACTATATCGCGACCGAGATTACCGGCTGGCGGATTTTCGTCATGCGCGCCCGCGATGACGGCCTGCGCGCCTATTACAACATGTGCTCGCACCGGGCCGCGCAATTGCTGGAACCGGGCAAGGGGCATTGCGACGTCCTGCGCTGCCCCTATCACGGCTGGACATTCGATGCCGAGGGGCGGCTGAAAGCGACACCGCATTTCGGCGAGGCCGACTGGTTCGACAAGAAGGATTTCCCGCTGACGCCGATCAAGGTCGATAGCTGGCGCGGCCTGGTCTTCGTCTGCCTCGATCCCGATGCGCCGCCTTTGCTGCAGACCTTGGGCGCCTTGCCCGATCTCGTGGCGCCTTACCCGATCGAGAGATTCTCGAAGCTGGACCAGGCCAGTTTCGAGATGCGCTGCAACTGGAAGACCTATACCGATAATTTCGCCGAGGGCTACCACATCCCCGGCATCCATCCGGGCCTGATCAAGGCGATCGATTTCAACGCCTTCGAGACCACTTTCGCCGACCGGGTCGTCATCATGAAGGCGCCGCAGCGCGACGGATCGATCTATGGCGGCATCTGGCTGTGGATTTGGCCGAACATGACCCTGTCGGTCTATCCCGACGGCATGAACACCTCCCGCATCCTGCCGCTGGACGAGACCCGCACTCAGCTGATCTACGATTTCTATTTCGCCGATCTCAGCCCGGAAAAGCTGCCGGCCCATCGCCAGACCGTCGAAACCAATTGCGGCATCGTGCGTGAGGATTTTGGGATCTGCGAGATTTCCCAAGGCAACCTGGCGGCCGGCATCTATCAGCGCGGTCCGCTCAGTCCGCGTCATGAAGAAGGACTTCGGTACTATCAGCACCGCGTGCGGCAGGCTCTTGTGGCGGAGGGGATCACGAATCTGTGATCGCCCGCCAAACGCCGATCTGGTTTGCGGTAGATGCAGCACGATCTCACAAAAGCGTGGTAGCGGGTCCCTTGTACTCGGCCCGCGAGATGCCAAAATGATCACTGTGACGAAGCGAGATTCCCTTTTAGCTCGTCCTAAGTTTGCGATCCCCCTAATCGCAATCTTCCTTTCGCTGGCCGCCTGCACGGCAGGCGGCCAGTCTTCTTCCGCCGTCCTCACCCCTATCTCCGCCAATGATCCGAGCCGGATCGATCTGACCGTGCGCGATCCCCTGCCGGTAGCCGATGCCCGGCTGGTCGATCCCCGGGGAAACGTGACAACGGCAACCCGGATCGACCGGGACAGAATCAATTATCGGCGCGGCAATGGCGTCGAGCCGGGGATGGGGGTCGGCGTGGCCGGCGGGTCGAACAGCGGTATCTCGACCGGGGTCGGCCTCGGTGTCACCATTCCGCTCTTTTCCGGCGGCGACAATGATGACAGCTTCACCGAAAGCCGCGCCAGTTTCCGGATTCCCGACATCGCCGCCTATCGGCAGAGCTGGCAGCAATGGAAGATCCAGGTCGATCTGGATAGCGGCTCAAGCCATCGGTCGCTGGAATTGGCGGCTCCCGCTCCCGCCGATTAGCGTAATCCGAACGGCGCCGGTCAATTAACATCGCCCGCGAAATAGTCGTCTTTTGCCGGAACCTTTTGCCGCCGCGCGCATCCAAGGCATATGGTGAAGCTCATGGAAGCGCGATCGCAGGATATCGGGATGCGGGAGCCGGGCTCGGCGCTCGCCGGTGATGCGGCGCTGCTGGCGGCGATGCGGCGGGGCGAGCGTTTCGCTTTTGAGACCCTGATGCGGCAAAACAATCGCCGCCTCTATCGCCTCGCCCGCAGCATCCTGCGGAACGACAGTGAAGCGGAGGATGTGGTCCAGGAAAGCTATGTCCGGGCGCTCACCCATCTGGACGGTTTCAAGGGCGAGGCCAGCCTCGCCACCTGGCTTGCACGGATCGTCGCCAACGAGGCCTTGGGCCGGCTCCGCCGGCATCGCCCGACGGCCGAGATCGACGGCCGGGTGACGGCGGCATCGGGCCGCTGCGAGCCGGCCCTCATGACCTCGCCGGCCGCCAGTCCGGAAAACGACGCCGCCCGACGGGAAATCCGCGGTCTGATCGAACAAGCCATCGACACGCTGCCGCCGCATTTCCGCGCCGTCTTCGTGCTGCGATCGGTCGAGCAGATGAGCATCGAGGAAACCGCGGACCTGCTGGGCATCGCGCCGGCAACCGTCAAGACCCGGTTGCACCGGGCACATAAGCTGCTGCGTCATCGGCTGAGCGACCGGCTGGAATCGATCCTCGATGATGTCTTTGCTTTCGCCGGCCTGCGCTGCGACCGGATTCAGCACAACGTTCTGGCGCGGCTTCAGTTCGCCCTCAGGTGAAGCCGTTCCTGCCGGCGCCGGGAACCTTTTCGTCTCCATCGCATCCAATCACGTGAATGACTGCTTCGGTGGCAGCATCGTCGATGGGGAGAGAAAGACATGTCCAAGATTATCGTTCCAGCCTTTGTGCTCGCGCGGCGTTCGTTCATCTCGCAGGCCATGCTGTCGGCAACGGCAATCGCCTTGCTCGCCGGCAATGAGGCGCTTGCCGCGTCCAATGACGGCGACAAACAAAATGGTGCGGGTGAACAACTGGCCGCCACCAGCGATGTGGAGATCCTCAACACCGCGCTGGGTGCCGAACAGGAAGCGATCGCGGCCTATCAGGTCGGTGCCGAAAGCGGCCTCCTGAAGAAACCTGTCCGCGATCTCGCGGTGACGTTCCAGGGGCATCACAAGGCCCATGCCGATCTGCTGGCAAAGACCGTGAAAAAGCTCGGCGGCACGCCGAGCGAGGCGAAGACCGTCGCGCAATATCACTTTCCCACCGACAAGCTGAAGACCGGCACCGATGTGCTGCGGTTCGCGGCGACGCTGGAAAAGGGCGCCGTCTCGGCTTATCTCGGCGCCATTCCGCTTTTTGCCAATCGCGATCTCGCCAAAGCGGCGGGCAGCATTCTCGGCGATGAAGCGATGCATTGGGCCGTGCTGCGCCAGGCGCTCGGCGAGGCGCCGGTGCCCGATGCTTTCGTCTCCTGAGCCTGGGAAATGGCCGGGGCGCTGCCTGCTTGTCATAAGTCTGGCAGCGCTCGGCTCTCTGGCGGTGGCAATGGCGGCGATGGGACTGCCGGCCGGCGATGCCGCGCGCGGCGAGCATATTTACGATCGCTGTCTCGCCTGCCATGCCATCGATCGCGACCGCACCGGCCCGCGCCATGCCAAGCTGTTCGGCCGGCGCGCCGGCAGCGTGCCCGGCTTTCCCTATTCGGCCGCGATGAAACGCGCCGGTGAGGCCGGCCTCGTCTGGAATGACCAGACGCTGGACAAGTTCGTCGAGAATCCAACCGGCTTCATCCCCGGTACCCGGATGGGTTATGCCGGCGTCAAGGATCCGCAGGAGCGCGCCGATTTGCTGGCCTATCTGAAACAGGCCACGCAATAGGACGGGCAAGCGACCACCAAGCCGGGCTCAACCGCCCTTCAGCAGTGAGCGCAAGCGATAGAGCTCTTCCAATGCCGCACGCGGCGTCAGCTCATCGGGATTGAGCTCGGCAAGTGCCGTTTCGACGGCGCTCGGCTCGGCGACGTTGCTGGGCATCTGCACCGCGACAGAGAACAGCGGCAGGTCATCGGCGAGGCGGGTGAGGGCGCTCGCCTGTTCGCCTTTCTCCAGCGTCGCCAGCACCTGTTCGGCGCGGCTGACGGCGGCACCGGGCAGGCCGGCCAATTTGGCGACATGAATGCCATAGGAGCGGTCGGCGGCACCCGGACCGATCTCATGCAGGAACTTCACCTCGCCCTGCCATTCCATGACCTTCATGGTATGCGGCTTCAGGGCCGGCAAGCGGGCGCTGAGGCTGGTCAGTTCGTGATAATGCGTGGCGAACAAGGCCCGGCAGCCATTGACCTCGTGCAGATGCTCCAGGCAGGCCCAGGCGATCGACAGGCCATCGAAGGTCGCCGTGCCGCGGCCGATCTCATCCAGGATGACCAGCGCGCGGGCGCCGGCCTGATTGAGGATCGCGGCGGTCTCCACCATTTCCACCATGAAGGTCGACCGGCCGCGCGCCAGGTCATCGGCGGCGCCGACGCGGCTGAACAGGCGGTCGACAATGCCGATCTCCGCCGATTTCGCCGGCACGAAGCTGCCGATCTGGGCGAGGATGGCGATCAAGGCATTCTGCCGCAGATAGGTCGACTTACCGGCCATGTTCGGACCGGTGATCAGCCACAGCCTTTTCTCCGATGCGAGATCGCAATCATTGCCGACGAAACTGCCGGACTGGCTGCGCCGCAAGGCGGCCTCGACCACCGGGTGCCGGCCGGCCTCGATCTGGAAGGCCCGGCTGTCATCGACATGCGGCCTGATCCAATCCTCACCTTCGGCGAGATCGGCGAGCGCGCCGAGCACATCGAATTCGGCCAAAGCTGTCGCAGCCTGGGAAACCGCCTGGGCCTGGGCGAGCACATCGCCGCAGAGATCGGCGAAGAGATTGAGCTCGATCGCCAGCGCCTTGTCGGCGGCCTGGTTGATCTTCTGCTCCAGCTCCGACAGTTCCACCGTGGTGAAGCGGGTGGCATTGGCCGTCGTCTGCCGATGGATGAAGGTCGGATCGGCTTTCACCTTGTCGGCCTGCGCGGTGGTCGCCTCGACGAAATAGCCCAGCACATTGTTGTGCTTGATCTTCAGCGAGGTGACGCCGACCGCGTTCCGGTAGCGGGCTTCCAGCGCCAGGATATGCTGGCGTGAATCGTCCCGCAGCAGGCGCAGTTGATCGAGATCGTCGAGATAGCCCTTGGCGATGAAGCCGCCATCGCGGGCCAGCAGCGGCAATTCGGGGGCCAGCGCCCGGCCCAGCCGATCGATCAGCGGGGCGTGATGGCCAAGTGCATTGGCCGCTGTCTGCAACGCCGCCGGCATATCGTCGCCAGAGCGCTGGAACAGGTCGCGCAGGCCGGCTGCCGCCAACAGGCCGTCGCGGATGGCGGCGAGATCGCGCGGGCCGCCGCGCTCCAGGCTGAGGCGCGACAAAGCCCGCTCCAAATCGGGGGCGCGCCGCAGGATTTCCCGCAGATCGCCGCGCAAATTGCGGGAATCCAGGAGGTGTTGCACGGCTTCCTGGCGCGCGACGATGGCCCTGGCATCGGTCAGCGGCGCCGCCAGCCAGTCATTGAGCAGGCGGGCCCCGGCGCCCGTCACGGTGCGGTCGATGGTGGCCAGCAGGCTGCCCTGGCGCTCGCCGCTCAGATTGCGGGTCAGTTCCAGGTTGCGCCTTGTGGCGGCATCGATCTCCATGACCGCGCCCTGGCCGATCTGCGCCAGATGCGACAGCCGGGGCATCTTGCCCTGCTGGGTCAGCTCGACATAGGTCAGGATGGCGCCGGCGGCGGCGATCTCCGCCCGGTTGAAGCTGCCGAAGGCATCCAGCGCGGCGACATTGTGAAATTGTTGCAATCGTAGCCGGGCATTCTCGCTGTCGAACCGGGCGCTGGGCATCGGCGACAGGCGGGACTTCCATTCCCCGAACAGCTCGAACAGATCGGGCTGCGCCAGCAGGCGCTCCGGCACCAGGATTTCCGTGGGGTCGAGCCTGGCCAAAGCCGCGCCCAGGCTGGCCCGGCCCAGGCTCTGGCAGCGGAACAGCCCGGTGGAGATATCGACCCAGGCAAGGCCGAAGGCGCCGCCGGCCTCGGCCAAAGCGGCGAGGTAATTATGGCTGCGCGCTTCCAGCAGGCCATCTTCGGTCAGGGTGCCGGGGGTGACGACTCGCACGACATCCCGCTTCACCACCGATTTCGAGCCGCGTTTCTTCGCTTCGGCCGGATCCTCGACCTGTTCGCAGACGGCGACCTTGAAGCCCTGGCGGATCAGGCGATTGAGATAGCCTTCGGCGGCATGCACCGGCACGCCGCACATCTGGATATCCTCGCCGTCATGCTTGCCCCGCTTGGTCAGCACGATATCGAGCGCCGCGGCGGCCTTGACCGCGTCGTCGAAGAACAATTCGTAAAAATCACCCATGCGGTAGAACAGCAGGCTGTCGGGATGGGCCTGCTTGACACCGAGATATTGCGCCATCAGCGGTGTGATGACGGCGTCCTTGGTCGCTGCATCCCTGGTCGCTGCATCCCTGGCTGCTGCATCCTTGGCCGCGACGCCTGCATCGGTGCCGGTGGTGTTCGGCTTGGCGGCAGCGGGCTCAAGTGCCCCCGACTCGTTCTGGGTCTCGTTCTGGGTCAGATCGTCCTGCATCCGCCCGATCTAACATCCGGCGCGCGCTGTGGCCATAGCTTCGTAAAGCGCGTGGCTGGGTATCAAGAATTTCAATAATCGCGCGACTTTCCAAGAAGCATGAAACATGCCACGTTAAGTGCTTGGGAACGGAGATAATCGCGACATCATGGCCACCAAAAAACCTGCCATCACCGAAGATGATGCCCTGCTGTTTCACATGCAGGGCGGCCGCCCCGGCAAGATCGAGATCACGGCGACCAAGCCGCTGACCACGCAACGGGATCTCTCGCTGGCTTACTCGCCCGGCGTGGCCTGGCCCTGCCTCAAGATCGAGAAGGATCCGGCCAGCGCCTATGATTACACCGCGAAGGGCAATCTGGTGGCGGTGATCTCCAACGGGACGGCGGTGCTCGGTCTCGGCGATCTCGGCGCCTTGGCCTCGAAACCGGTGATGGAGGGCAAGGCGGTGCTCTTCAAGCGCTTCGCCGATATCGACGGAATCGATCTCGAGGTCGATACCAAGGATGTCGACCAGTTCATCAATTGCGTGCGTTATCTCGGCGCCAGTTTCGGCGGCATCAATCTGGAAGACATCAAGGCGCCGGAATGCTTCATCATCGAGCAGCAATTGCGCGAATTGATGGACATCCCCGTCTTCCATGACGACCAGCACGGCACCGCGATCATCACCGCCGCCGGTCTCATCAATGCGCTGCATCTCACCGGCAAGAATATCGCCGAGATCCGGCTGGTGGTGAACGGCGCGGGTGCTGCCTCGATCGCCTGCGTCGAGCTGGTCAAATCCATGGGCCTGCCGCCGGAAAACGCCATCATCTGCGACACCAAGGGCGTGATCTATAAAGGCCGCAGCGATGGCATGAACCAGTGGAAATCGGCCCATGCGGTCGAGACCAAGGCGCGCAGCCTGGCGGATGCCATGGAAGGCGCCGATGTCTTCCTCGGCCTATCCGCCAAGGGTGCGGTGACCCAGGCGATGGTCAAGTCGATGGCGCCCAATCCGATCATCTTCGCCATGGCCAATCCGGATCCGGAAATCACGCCGGAGGAAGTGCGGTCGGTGCGGGCCGACGCCATCATCGCCACCGGCCGCAGCGACTATCCCAACCAGGTCAACAACGTCCTCGGCTTTCCCTATATTTTTCGCGGCGCGCTCGATGTCCGGGCCCGCACCATCAACGAGCAGATGAAGATCGCCGCCGCCCAGGCCATCGCCGCTTTGGCGCGCGAGGACGTGCCGGATGAAGTGGATGCCGCCTATGCCGGCCGCCGGCTGCGCTTCGGTCCCGACTACATCATTCCGGTGCCCTTCGATCCACGTCTGATCGCCTGGGTGCCGCCGGCCGTCGCCAAGACGGCGATGGATAGCGGTGTTGCCCGCAAGCCGATCATCGACATGGAAGGCTATAAGACGGTGCTGGCCGGGCGGCTCGATCCCGCCGCCGGCAGCCTGCATCTGGTCTTCGAGCGGCTGCACAGCAATCCGAAGCGGGTGGTCTTCGCCGAAGGCGAGGATGAAAAGGTGATCCGCGCCGCGATCGCCTATCGCGCCGCCGGCTACGGCACGCCGGTTCTGGTTGGCCGGCCGCAGCGTATCGCCGAGACGATCAAGACGGCGGGCCTGGGCGATGCCGCCGGGCTGGAGATCGTCAATGCCGCGATCAGCCCGCATAACAAGCTCTATCAGGACATGCTCTATCAGCGCCTGATGCGCAAGGGCGCCTTGCTGCGCGACGTGCAGCGCATGGTCAACCAGGATCGCAACATCTTCGCCGCCTGCATGGTGGCGGAAGGTCATGCCGATGCCATGGTGACCGGTGTCACCCGCAATTTCTCGGTCTGCCTGGAAGACACGTTGAAGGTCGTTGATGTGCGTCCCGCCCAGACCCTGATGGCGATGTCGATCGTCGTCGCGCGCGGCCGCACGGTGATCCTGGCCGACACCCAGGTGCATGAGATCCCCAGCGCCGAGCAACTGGCGGATTTCGCCACCCAATGCGCGAATATCGCCCGGGATCTCGGCCATGAGCCGCGCGTGGCGCTGCTCTCCTTCTCGAATTTCGGCGATCCGCCGCGCGAGAAAGCCGTGCGCATCCGCGAAGCGGTGGCGGAGCTCGACAGGCGGCGTGTCGATTTCGAATATGACGGCGAGATGCAGGCCAATGTGGCGCTGGATTACCAGTTGATGAAGGAGCTCTATCCCTTCTGCCGCCTGACCGGTCCGGCCAATATCCTGGTCATGCCGGCCTTGCACTCCGCCAACATCACCGCGAAGCTGATGAAGGAATTGGGCGGCACGGTGATCGGCCCGGTGCTGATCGGCTTGTCGAAACCGGTGCAGATCGTGCAGACCGGCGCCACGGTCAATGAATTGCTGACCGCCGCCGCCTTTGCCGGCATCGCCGCCACCATGGTTGGACGCTAAGCGGCTGCTTGCAGCCGATCCGGCAACCGGCAAGCGTCGGCCTGCCGACCGATGAAAGTTTCGTGAAGGCATGACGGGCCGTTATGAGATCAGCTATGCTGCGTGGCATTGAGAGCGGCCTTGTGTCGAATCGCGGCAATCCGGTTTGATTCGGTTCGGGCGCTCGAATTGACGGGCAGTGTCATTGACGGGCATCGTCGGGGAGAGACGGATTCACCTTTGGCTCGAATCACCTGGTGATCCGAGCTGAAGCGGCCGGGCTCCAAATGCGGGATCGGACAGAGTGAATTACGTCGCGCCGAAAAGCTTCATCGCCATCTTCTGTTATATCGGTCTCCTCGTTCTCATCGCCCTCGGCGCGATCGGCGCCAGCGGGTCGCATGACTGGCCGGTCCTCGCCTTGATCGGCTTCGGATTGCTGGCGGCGATCGCGGTGCTGCTATTGCAGGTGCTGCCGGTGATCAATCCCGCGGCGGGAATCGGGATCGGTCCTGCCGCCGGTCCGATCGCCCAGGACGTGGTTGCGGAGCGCGCAAGGGCGATCCTCAATGCCTTGCCCGATCCGTTGCTGGTGCTGGGCCGGGGCCGTGAGATTCTTTGGGCCAACCGCGCCGCCGAACGGCAATTCGGCGGTATCCTGAATGGCCGGAATCTGCTGGCGGTGCTGCGGCATCCGCCCTTGCTGGCGGCGATCGATGCGGCCCGGTCAAATCAGGGCGATCCGACCCTTGCCGATGAAGCGGTTGAAACGCCTGATGAAGATGCGGCCGCTTTGCCGGCGATGGATGAAGGTGCGGTCGAACCGATCCGAATCGCAGATGGCCAGGGCAGCGATTATATCGCCGTGGTGGCACCGCTGGACTCCGGCCAGGCGGTGCAGGCGGGTGAAATGCTGATCCTGCTGCGCGACGTCACCGGCGCCAAGCGGCTGGACAGTTTGCGCAGCGATTTCATCGCCAATGTCAGCCATGAGCTGAAAACGCCATTGGCGACCTTGCTCGGCTTCATTGAAACGATGCGCGGACCCGCCAAGGACGACACGGCGGCCCAGCAGCGCTTCCTCGGCATCATGCACGATCAGGCAAGCCGCATGAGCCGCCTGGTCTCCGATCTGCTGTCGCTCAGCCGGATCGAATTGCATGAGCACAGCCGGCCCCAGGGCCAGGCGGATCTTGCCCGGGTGCTCGGTTCCGTCGCCGACGGCCTGGGGCTGCGGGCGCAGTCGCGCAAGATCGGCATCAAGCTGCCGGATCCCCATGGCCTGCCCTGCATTCCCGGCGATCCCGACGAACTGGCCCAGGTCTTCCAGAACCTGATCGACAACGCGCTCAAATATGGCCGCGAAGGATCGACCGTGACGGTCGATGCCGCGATCATTCATGATCCGGTGCAATTGAAGACCTGTTTGCCGGGCTTGCGCGATCCCAAGGGTATGGTGGCGGTTTCCATCCGGGACGAAGGCGAGGGCATCGCACGGGAACATCTGCCGCGCCTGACGGAGCGTTTCTACCGGGTCGACGCCGCCCGTTCCCGCGACCTCGGCGGCACCGGGCTCGGCCTGGCGATCGTCAAGCATATCGTCAATCATCATCGCGGCAGCCTGGATATCGATTCCACCCGCGGCAAAGGCAGTGTTTTCACCGTTTTTCTGCCTCTGTCCGACTAGCCCGGCGCCGGATCAAGGCTCTCTCCCGGCATCGTCTGGGAACCCGCGATGGCTGCCGGACGTGGGAATTCTCTTGCCGCCGTTTGTCATCATCGATTCGTCGTAAACCTGCAATAAACCACGGGAAATGGGCGATCACCGACAGGAATATATCACGTGGGTGAGAGATTTTCGGCGCGCCTGTCATCAAACAGTCATTCCGCTGACATGTGAGCATCATTGAACCGTCCTAAGGTCCGACCGGGTACAAGGTACCTTACGTGCCCATAGAGGGTCGCGTTGGGGCGCGACCATTCAAAAATGGAAGGACAGACATGAAGCGTTACTCTCTCGCCCTCCTCGCCGCGACCGGCCTTGTGGGTCTCACCATGGGCGCGACCGCTGCCGAAGCGCGCGACCAGCTCCATATCGTTGGTTCGTCGACTGTGTTCCCCTTTGCCACGGCGGTGGCCGAGCAGTTCGGCAAAGCCGGCTCGTTCAAGACACCGGTGGTCGAATCGACCGGTTCGGGCGGCGGCATCAAGTTGTTCTGCGCCGGGGTCGGCGACGACACGCCGGACATCGCCAATGCCAGCCGCAAGATCAAGGACAGCGAGATCGAGACCTGCAAGAAGAACGGCGTGACCGCGATCACCGAAGTGACCATCGGCTATGACGGCATCGTGCTCGCCAATTCCAAGCAGGGTCCGGCCCTGAAGCTGACCGTCCAGGATGTCTGGAAGGCCCTTGCCAAGCAGGTGCCGGTCGACGGCAAGCTGGTCGATAATCCCTACAAGACCTGGCAGGATGTGAACAAGGACCTGCCGGCCGAAAAGATCGAAGTTCTCGGTCCGCCGACCACCTCGGGCACCCGCGACGCTTTCGTCGAACTGGTGATGGATGAAGGCTGCAAGGACTCCCCGGAAATCAAGGCGATCAGCGATGCCAAGGCCCGCACCGCGGCTTGCGGCGCCCTGCGCGAAGATGGCGGCTATATCGATGCCGGTGAAAACGACAACCTGATCGTTCAGAAGCTGGAATCGAATCCCGCCGCGCTCGGCATCTTCGGCTATTCCTATCTGGAGCAGAATGCCGACAAGCTGCAGGGCAGCCTGATGGACGGCGTTGCCCCGACCTTCGAGAACATCGTCTCGGGCAAGTATGAAGTCTCCCGGCCGCTGTTCTTCTATGTGAAGAACCAGCATGCCGACAAGGTGCCGGGCCTGCGCGAATACATCGCCGAATTCGTCAGCGACAAGGCGACCGGCCAGGAAGGCTATGCCATCGACAAGGGCCTGATCCCCTTGCCGGAAGACAAGCATAAGGAAGCCGCGGAATCCGCGAATGCCCTGAAATCGATGATGTAAGACCCATCGGTCAGGCCGGGATGTGGCGGTAAAATACCATACCCCGCCAACTTCCCGGCCATTTTCCTCCCTAATATCAAATACTTATCGACCGTCATCCAACTGTCATCAAGTTGTCGTAATAAGAGGCGGTCCCGATGGGACGGGAGCAGTTCCGGCTGCCATAGCTAAGGGCCCAACACGAATGCCGATCTTTCAGGTAAAGCCGCTGAAACCCGGGAAACGCACGATCTCGAAGCTTTTTGCCGCCGCGCTCGGATGGGGCCTGGCTGGCATTGTCGGCTTCGGCATGGCCGCCGGCAGCGCCGCTGCGCGGGACCAGATCACCATTGTCGGCTCCAGCACCGTCTATCCGTTCGCGACCACGGTCGCCGAACAATTCGGCCGCAGCAGCGCCTTCAAGTCGCCCGTGGTGGAATCGACCGGCACCGGCGGCGGGTTGAAGCTCTTTTGCAATGGCGCGGGCGACGCGACGCCGGACATCGCCGATGCCAGCCGGCCGATCAAAGACAGCGAACGCCAGACCTGCGCGCAGAACGGCGTCACTGATATCCTGGAGGTGCCGGTCGGGTTCGATGGCATTGCCCTGGTCAACGGCAAGTCGAAAGCGCCGCTTGATCTGACCGTCAAGGATATCTGGCTCGCCTTGGCCCGCGAGGTTCCGGTCAATGGCAAGCTGGTCAAGAATCCCTATAAGACCTGGGCCGAGGTCAATCCCTCCCTGCCGCCGGTCAAGATCGAGGTCCTCGGTCCGCCGCCGACCTCCGGCACGCGCGACGCTTTTGTTGAGCTGGTCTTCGATCGGGCCTGCGGCGACATCGCCGAGATTGCCGCGATCAGCGACGAAAAGGCCCGCAAAGCCGCCTGCGACGGCATCCGCGAAGATGGCGCCTATATCGATGCCGGCGAAAACGACAATCTCATCGTCCAGAAGCTGGAAGCCAATCCCGATGCCTTCGGCGTGCTCGGCTACAGTTTCCTGATCCAGAACCAGGACAAGCTGCAGGGCAATAAGATCGGCGGCATCGCCCCGACGGAGGACGACATCCTCTCCGGCCGCTACGAAGTCGCCCGCCAGCTTTATCTCTATGTGAAGATGCAGCACCTGGATACGATTCCCGGTCTGCCGGAATATGTCGCCGAATTCGTCAGCAACCGCGCCAACGGTCCCGGCGGCTATCTGATCGACAAGGGCTTGATCCCGATGTCGGCCGATCTTCACAAGGCAACCGAAGACCGGATCCTCGCGGCGCTTGGCTATGAAAACGGCGTGCGCAACACGTCGCCGGCCTTCATCCTGCCGGCACGCGTGATGCCGGTTGCCCTGACCGTGGCCCTGCTGGGCCTGGCGGGGATCGGCTTCCAGATCGGCCGCCGGCGGGCCATCGCCCGCGCCCGCGCGATGCAGGGCAATGGCCGCGGATTCGGGCGCGCCCTTCATTCACTGCCCGGCTATCACGGCCTCTATGTGATGCTGTGGTGTCTGATCCCCGGTTTGCTGGCCTTCGTCGTCGGTGCCGTTCTGGTGCATGGTTCGGAAAACGCCGATCGCGCCTGGGCCGCCATTGCGGCGGCGGTGCTTGCCCTGGCGGCCATCGGACTGGTTTGGGCGCGGCGGCATATCCGTCCCGACTTCCGGGCACGCAACCTGGTGGAGCGGGCCATCCTGGTCCTGCTGATCACCTGCTCGCTGCTGTCGATCCTGACCACCGTCGGCATCGTCCTGTCGTTGCTGTTCGAAGCCATGCGCTTCTTCGCCCGCGTGCCCTTCACCGAATTCCTGTTCGGTCTGCAATGGAGCCCGCAAATCGCCTTGCGCGCGGATCAGGTCGGCGCTTCGGGCAGCTTCGGCGCGATCCCGATCTTCGCCGGCACCCTGCTGATCACGGTGATCGCCATGATTGTCGCGGTGCCGATCGGGTTGATGTCGGCTGTCTATCTCTCAGACTATGCCAATCCCAAGGTGCGCGCCGTGGTGAAGCCGCTGCTGGAAATCCTGGCCGGCATCCCGACCGTGGTTTACGGCTTCTTCGCCGCGCTGACGGTTGCGCCCTTCCTGCGCAGCCTCGGCGCGACCATCGGCCTCGACGTCGCGTCGGAAAGCGCCCTGGCGGCGGGTGTCGTCATGGGCGTCATGATCATCCCCTTTGTCTCCTCGCTCAGCGACGACGTGATGAACGCGGTGCCGCAATCCTTGCGGGACGGCTCCTATGCGCTGGGCTCGACCAAGTCCGAGACGATCCGCCAAGTGGTCTTTCCGGCGGCGCTGCCGGGCATCGTCGGCAGCATCCTGCTCGCCGTCTCGCGCGCCATCGGCGAAACCATGATCGTCGTCATGGCGGCCGGTCTCACCGCCAATCTGACGGCCAATCCCTTTGCCGCGGTCACCACCGTCACGGTCCAGATCGTCACCTTGCTGGTCGGTGACCAGGAATTCGACAGCCCGAAGACCCTGGCGGCCTTCGCGCTTGGCCTCGTGCTCTTCGTGATCACGCTGTGCCTGAACATCGTTGCCCTGCGAACCGTCCGCAAATACCGGGAAAAATATGACTGATTTCACCATGCCATCCGTCGCCGGTACCGCCACGACCCGTCTGCGCAAGCCCGATCTATCACCGGGCCGCATCAGCCGCCGCTATGCCGCCGAGCGCCGCTTCCGCCTCTATGGCGTCCTCGCGGTCAGCCTCGCCATGGTCATGCTGGCCTTGCTCCTGGTCAGCATCGTCAGCAAAGGCTATTCGGCCTTCATGCAGACACGGATCAATCTCGACATCGCCTTCGATGCCCAGGAGATCGACCCGCAGAACACGCATGATCCGGCGGTGCTGAAGGCGGCGAATTATACGGCGCTCATCCGCAAGGCCCTGAGCGCCCAGTTTCCCGATGTCACGGAACGGATCGATCGCCGCCGCCTCTATGACGTTGTCAGCAACGGCGCCGATCTTCAGCTCATGAAAATGGTGCTGGCCAATCCGGCGATCATCGGCACCACCCAGTCGGTCAGCCTGCTTGCCGGCGACGATTTCGACATGTTGAACAAGGGCCGTATCAGCCGTGACGTTCCTGAGGCGGAACGCGTGCTGAGCGACAAGCAGGTCGGCTGGTTCGACAAGCTGCAATCGGCCGGCCGCGTCCATTACGCCTTCAATACCGATTTCCTGACCTCCGGCGACAGCCGTGAACCGGAACAGGCGGGCATCCTGGGGGCGCTGGTCGGGTCGCTGCTGACGATGATCACAACCGTCGTCCTGGCCTTGCCGCTCGGTGTGATGAGCGCGATCTACCTGGAAGAATTTGCGCCGAAGAACCGCCTCACCGATATCATCGAGGTCAATATCAACAATCTCGCCGCAGTGCCGTCGATCGTTTTCGGTCTGCTCGGCCTGGCGGTCTTCCTCGGCTTCTTCGGCCTGCCGCGATCGGCACCGCTGGTCGGCGGCCTGGTCCTCTCGCTGATGACCCTGCCCACGGTGATCATCGCCACCCGGACCGCCGTGAAAGCCGTGCCGCCCTCCATTCGCGAAGCCGCCTATGGCGTCGGCGCCTCTCAGCTCCAGGTGGTGCTGCATCACGTTTTGCCGCTGGCGACCCCCGGCATCATGACCGGCGCCATTATCGGCCTTGCCCGCGCCTTGGGCGAATCGGCGCCGCTGCTGATGATCGGCATGGTCGCCTTCATCGTCGATGTGCCGCATTCGATCGTCGATCCGTCGACGGTGCTGCCGGTGCAGGTCTATCTCTGGGCCGACAGCCCCGAGCGCGCCTTCGTCGAACGCACCAGTGCCGGCATCATGGTTCTGCTGGTTTTCCTTGTCCTGATGAATGCGGCAGCGATTTTCGTGCGCCGCCGGTTCGAGCGCCGCTGGTAGGCGCGGGGAGAGAATGACATGAACGAAGCAACATCCAATACCGCAACGCGCCCCGGCCATCACGGCGTGGCGGCGCCCGTGACCGTTGCGTCCGGCAAGGAACGCCGGGCACCGCTCAGCGACGCCACCAAGATTCACAGTAAGGATGTCTGCGTCTTCTATGGCCAGAAGCAGGCCCTGTTCAATGTCGCCCTGGATATTCCCGAACGTCAGGTGACGGCCTTGATCGGCCCGTCCGGTTGCGGCAAGTCGACCTATCTGCGGTGCCTCAACCGCATGAACGATGTCATCGAAGGCTGCCGCGTGACCGGCACGATCGCCCTCGATGGCGAGAACATCTACGATACCAAGCTCGACGTCGTCATGTTGCGGGCGCGGATCGGCATGGTGTTCCAGAAGCCCAATCCCTTCCCGAAATCGATCTACGACAACGTCGCCTATGGGCCGCGCATCCACGGCATGTCGGAAAGCAAGGCCGATCTCGACGATATCGTGCATGGCAGCCTGGAACGTGCGGGCCTGTGGAACGAGGTCAAGGATCGTCTCGATTCGCCGGGCACCGGCCTGTCGGGCGGCCAGCAGCAGCGTCTTTGCATCGCCCGGGCGATCGCGGTGTCGCCGGAGGTCATCCTGATGGATGAACCCTGCTCGGCGCTCGACCCGATTGCAACGGCCAAGATCGAAGAGCTGATCGACGAGCTGCGTGAGAACTACACGATCATCATCGTGACCCACTCGATGCAGCAGGCGGCGCGCGTCAGCCAGAAAACGGCCTTCTTCCATCTCGGCAATCTGGTCGAATGGGGCGAGACCGAACAGATTTTCACCAGCCCGCGCGACGAGCGTACCCAGGGTTACATCACCGGTCGGTTCGGCTGATCGGCGGAGCGGAGAACATTATGTCGACCAAGAGCACCGATCACATCGTCAAGTCCTTCGACAACGATCTTCAACATCTCAGCCAGGTCATCGCCGAAATGGGTGGCCTTGCCGAATCGCAGCTCAGCGCGGCGATCGATGCCTTGATCAAGCGCGACAGCGAGTTGGCGGCGCGCGTCGTGCAGTCCGACAAGCGGATCGATGATCTCGAACAGGAGATCGCCAACTTCACCGTGCGTATCCTCGCCTTGCGCCAGCCGATGGCGCAGGACCTGCGTGAAGTGATCGCGGCGATCAAGATCGCCTCCGATCTGGAGCGGATCGGCGATTATGCGAAGAACATCGCCAAGCGGGCGATCATCCTCAACCAGCAGAGCCCGGTGCGGCCGGTCAATTCGATCCCGCGCATGGGGGCGATCGCCCAGCAGATCGTCAAGGGTGTGCTCGATGCCTATATCGAAAAGGATGCGGATCGCGCCCAGGCGGTCTGGCGCCGCGATGAAGACGTCGATGAAATGTATAACAGCCTGTTCCGCGAACTGCTGACCTATATGATGGAAGATCCGCGGAATATCGGCGCCTGTACGCATCTTCTGTTTATCGCCAAGAACATCGAGCGTATCGGCGATCACGCCACCAACATCGCTGAAATCATCTACTTCCTCGTCCACGGCAAGAGCCTGGATGAATCGCGTCCGAAGGGAGATACAACCAATGTTGCAGTCGGCAACTGATCGTAACCGCCCGCCCATGAATTCACCGCGCGATGGCCAGACCGGCCAGATGACCCAGCCGCTGATCCTCATCGTCGAGGACGAAGCGGCCCTCGTAACCCTGCTGCGCTACAATCTCGAACGCGAAGGCTTTCGTGTTCTGGAAGCCGGTAATGGCGAGGAGGCGCTGCTGCTGATCAAGGAACAGCGGCCGGACCTGGTTCTGCTGGACTGGATGCTGCCGATTCTCTCGGGCATCGAAATCTGCCGCCAGATTCGCCGCAGCCCGGAACATCGCTTGACGCCGGTCATCATGCTGACCGCCCGTGGCGAGGAAGCCGACAAGCTGCGCGGCCTGGAAGTCGGCGCCGACGATTACGTGACCAAGCCCTTCAGCCCCAGTGAGCTGGTGGCGCGGGTGCGGGCCGTGTTGCGTCGGGCCAAGCCGCAGCCGCAGGGCGAGACGCTCAGCTATCGCGACCTGACGATGGACCTGATCACACATCGGGTGCGCCGGACCGGCCGGGAAATCCATCTGGGGCCGACGGAATTCCGTCTGCTGAAGTTCCTGATGGAAAACCAGGGCCGGGTGTTCAGCCGCGAGCAGTTGCTGGATTCGGTCTGGGGCCGCGATATCTATGTCGAACCGCGGACGGTGGATGTGCATATCCGCCGGTTGCGCAAGGCGATCAATATCGACGGTGCCCCCGACCTCGTCCGGACGGTCCGTTCCGCCGGCTACGCTTTGGATGCGGAAGACTGACCGTTCCCACCGGGCCGGCCAGTTCTCCCGTCTCCCGTCGTCTAGACCGTTTCCCGCCGCGATCCGCTTGCCCTCGTAAAAACGGCAAGACTGCCCCATATTTTCCATAAGGAGCCATGGCCCGCCGCGGCTTGACGCTTCCTGGAATGCCGGAAGCCATGCCAATTTCGGCCATCCGGCCGGGATGGCGCCCCGACGGCGATTTCTGTCGGGCAGCGCGTTAATATTGACCGCGAAGACCTCGGGAATCGGGGGCTTCGGGAATAACCTCATGTTTACTACGGAGAAAATACGTTTATTCTGATGAAAGCAGCGCCAAGCTGCCGTTAAGCAACCTGGGAAGGAACCATCATGCCGAAGAAGATTCTCTGCGCCGTCGATGGATCACATGAAGCCGATCGCGCCGCCGCCTGCGCCGCCGAGCTGGCCAAGGAAACCGGTGCGACATTGACGCTGTTGCACGTCAACTCAATTGCCGCAGACCGCATCGCCAAGACCTATTTCTGGGATGAAACCTTGCTGGCCGAAGTCGACCGGCAAGTGCACAAGCAAATGGCCAATGCAGCCAAGGTCGCAGGAGCGCATGGCGCGACATTCGATACCGTGATCGTCTCCGGCAACAAGGTATCGACGGCGATCAATTCCTACGCGCAGGAAAAGGGTTACGACCACATCGTCATCGGCACCGGCGTCACCAATGAATTGGAACGCATCTTCCTTGGATCGGTGGCGACGGATGTCATTTCAAAATCGCATTGCCCGGTCACGGTCGTCCGTTGACGGACGCTAATCCAGCGTAAGTGTGGCGTGCCGTCTATCGGCACGCCCTTTCGCCACGCATAATCAGTGCCGGAAATGCCGCATGCCGGTGAAGACCATGGCAAGGCCGGCCTGGTCGGCGGCGGCAATTACCTCCTCATCGCGCATTGATCCGCCGGGTTGAATGACGGCGGTCGCACCCGCCTCGGCGGCGGCCAACAGGCCGTCGGCAAAGGGGAAAAAGGCATCGGAGGCCACCACCGAGCCCTTGGCCCAGCTTTCCGCATCACCGGCGGTCTTTGCCGCTTCCGCGGCTTTCC
>SSEL01000004.1 GCA_008012315.1 Rhodospirillaceae bacterium | reverse complement strand
TGCGCGCCATGGCGCGCAAGCACGGTCCGGTCGGCCTGGTTCACGTCGATGCCCATGCCGATGTCAACGACACCATGTTCGGCGAGAAGATCGCCCATGGCACCCCCTTCCGCCGCGCCGTGGAAGAAGGCCTGCTCAATGGCAAGCGCGTGGTGCAGATCGGCCTGCGCGGCACCGGCTATGAAGCGGAAGACTTCGATTGGCCCCGCGCCCAGGGCTTCCGCGTGGTCCAGGCCGAGGAATGCTGGTACAAGTCGCTGGCGCCGCTGATGGCGGAAGTGCGCGAACAGCTCGGCAAGGGCCCAGTCTATATCAGCTTCGATATCGACGGCCTCGACCCCTCCTCTGCACCCGGTACCGGCACGCCGGAATTCGGCGGCCTCACCACGATCCAGGGAATGGAAATCATCCGCGGCTGCCGTGGGCTCGACATCGTCGGCGGCGATCTGGTCGAAGTAGCACCGCCCTATGACCCGCAGGGCAATACCTCCCTGCTCGGCGCCAACCTGCTTTATGAGATGCTCTGCGTCCTGCCGGGCGTCCAGTACCGCACGTAAGACAATAGCGGGGCTGCCGATATCAGCGGCAGCCCCGCTTTTCTTTACTCGCCCGCCATCGCCTCGGCACGGATCGGCACGGATGGTGCCGGGAACTCCCGGTCATGGCGCAGCGCGGGGATCATCTGGCGGGCTTCCGCCACTCTGCCGAGATCGAGATCGGCGGTGATGAAACCGACATCCTCGCTGCCATCGGCCAGGACCTCACCCCAGGGATCGACGATCAGCGAATGACCGAAGGTGCGCCGCCCTTCGGCATGCGTGCCCGTCTGATTGGGGGCGATGACGAAGCAGCCGGTTTCGATGGCACGCGCCCGCACCAGCACATGCCAATGCGCCTTGCCGGTCGTGTAGGTGAAGGCTGCCGGAATCGTCAGCAGTGCCGCGCCGGCCTGGGCCAAGGCGCGATAGAGATAGGCAAAGCGCAGATCGTAGCAGATCGACATCCCCAGCAATCCCCAGGGCGTTGCCGCCAGCTGGGCGCGCTGCCCGGCTTCGACCGTCGCGGATTCCTTGTAGCTCTCGCCGCGCGCCAGATCGACATCGAACAGATGCAGCTTGTCGTACCGCGCCGTGATCTCGCCGGCCGGATTCAGCATCAGGGAGCGGTTCACCACCCGGTCGCGTCCCGGCTCCTTGAAAAGCTGCGACCCCACCAGGATCCATTTGCCGGTTTCGCGTGCCAGGTCGCGACAGGCCGACAGGAACGGGTCCTTGGCCTCCGGCTGTGCCGTTGCCAGCAGCCTGGCCGGGATCGGCTCGAACAGGCCGGCCATTTCCGGCAAGGCGATCAACGCCGCGCCGGCCTTGGCGGCCGACCGGACGAGATCGGCGATGGGGGCGATACTCGGAACGATCTCCCGTTCCGCGCAGTTCTGGATACATGCGACACGAATGGCGCCTGGCATGACTTCGGCTCCCGGTTTTCTCTTTCCTCACTTGATTTTAGCGCCACCGCGAGCCGGCGCAAACAAATGCGCAGATGGGCCGCTATGGGCTTGATCCGGCGGCATTAAACGGGGTATCACAACGACACTCAGCATCTGAGGCAGGGGCGCATCATCGCCCGGAAAGCCGGCTTAGCTCAGTGGTAGAGCAACCGCCTTGTAAGCGGTAGGTCGCGAGTTCAAATCCCGCAGCCGGCACCATCTCTTTCAATATATTGGATAAAACACATCTGCCGAAAGCCTCAGCGCTCGGGCAGCCGCCGGGACATGGCATATGACGTGTCGCGCCGCAATTGACGCGGCAGCAACCGGTGCATCCGCTGATGCCCCAGGAGCACCACTTCGTAACCTTCCGGAAACAAGCGCGCAATCGCCGGGTCCAGCACGTTCAACCCGCCGGCATAGCTGCCAAAGGCGGGCAGAAGCAGCCGCTCCCGCCCCAGGACGAAACAGCGGCGCCGTATCAGATGCCCGTTGGAAGAGACCAGCCCGACCGGGTGAAAGTGCCCGAAGATCAGCCCGCTTTCCGCCGATGCATCATGCTGGAGAATGACATTGCCGATCGCCAGACGTTCGGTCGCTTCGCCGCCCAGCATCGCCGGGATGGCAGGATCATGATTGCCGGTCACCCAAATCCAGCGACTGCCATCCATCAATAGCCGCAATCGCGCCAGATCGCCGGCGTCCAGGCGGTCGGATGCCGCCGCATCGTGGAAACTGTCCCCGAGGCAGATCACCTGGCGCGGCCGATAGCGTGCGATGAGATCGTGCAATCGCATCAATGTCTGTGCCGTGTCATGCGGCGGCAAAGGACGATAGGCCTGGGCCGCGAAAGACGATCCCTTTTCGAAATGAAGATCGGCAACGATAACGGCCTCCTGGTCGGGCCAATAGAGCGCGCCGGAAATATCAAACACGAAATTTTCACCGGCGAACGAAATCGGCAGATGCGTCATTGCGCGGCCTCAAGCGGCTCGGTCGCTTCCTCGATCAAATCCATTGCCGCGGCGTCCAGCAATTCGTCCAGGGCTTCGCCGGCAATCCGCTCGCGGCCGATATCGAGAAGGATGGGAACGGCAAGCGGCGATACATGGCTCAAACGACGAAACGTGATCTGGCCTTTTATGCGCTGCAGGAAATCACTCAGCCGGCCAACATCCGCCAAATTCCAGGCGGCATCCTGCCGCGTGGCCTTCAGCAGGATATGGCCGGGCTCATGCTTGCGCAGAACGTCATAGATCAGATCGGCATTGAAGGTGACCTGCTTGCGGCTTTTCTCCGCGCCCGGATGCCGTCTTTCAATCAGGCCGGCGATGATCGCCACCATGCGGAAGCTGCGGCGCAGCATCGACGAGTCCTCCAGCCATTCTTCAAGATCGTCACCCAGCATATCCTGATCGAATAATGTCTCGACCTGCTGCGCGTCGGGCGCACGAAGCCCCCAAACGCCCAGCACATAATCGCTCGCCACGAAACCCAGCGGCTTCAGCCCCATTTTCTCCATTCGGCGTGTCAGCAGCATGCCGAGCGTCTGATGTGCGTTGCGTCCCTCAAAACAATAGGCAACGAGAAACTCCTTTTTGCCGCGCGGAAATGATTCCACGACCAAGCCGGCTGTCGCCGGAAGCTGCGACCTTTCCCGTTGCAATCGCAGCCAGTTCCGCACATCGGGCGGCAGGCTGCGATGGTGGCGCGTATTTGACAGCAGGGAGCGAACCCGCCCGGCCAGGCCCGTCGTCAACGGCAGCCTGCCGCCGGCATAAGCCGGTACTTTGGGCTCACCTTTCCTTGCCACCGTGCATTCCACCGACATGCTGCGGATGCCTTCGAAGCGCAACAGGCGGCCGGCAAAAATGAAGGTGTCGCCAATCGTCAGGCCTTGCACAAACCATTCTTCCACATCGCCCAGCACCGGCCCTCGTCTCAATTTAACGCGCAGCATCGGCGCCTCGACGATCGTCCCCACATTCATGCGGTATTGCCGGGCAATGATCGGTGCTGCGATGCGATAGCAGCCATCCTCTCCCTCCACCAGACGATGATAGCGCTCATAGGCTTTCAGCGCGTAGCCGCCATTGACCACGAAGGCAAAGACCTGGTCGAAATCCTGACGCGACAGAGCTTGGAACGGATAGGCTGTCTTGATCTCCGCGAAAAGCTCATCCGGCCTTACCGGACGCGAGCAGGCCACGCCAAGGATATGCTGCGCCAAAACATCGAGACAGGGAGGCCGGGCCGGATAGCCGTCGAGATCACCTGCCAGGGCCGCTTCCATGGCTGCCTGGCATTCGAGCAGTTCGAACCGGTTGGCCGGCACGAGGATGGCCTGGCTCGGTTCATCCAGCCTGTGATTGGCCCTGCCGATGCGCTGCAGCAATCGGCTTGCACCTTTTGGCGCCCCAACCTGCACCACCAGATCGACATCGCCCCAATCGATACCAAGATCGAGCGACGACGTACAGACGACGGCACGAAGACCACCGCGCGCCATGGCAGCCTCTATTTTCCGGCGTTGCTCGACCGAGAGACTGCCATGATGAAGGGCGATCGGCAGGTTCTGCTCATTGCGCCGCCACAGTCCCTGGAAGATCAGTTCCGCCTGCGCGCGCGTGTTGACGAAGACCAGCGTGGTTCGATGTTGGCAGATCGCATGATAAATATCGCCGACGGCATGCTGGGCCATATGCCCGCCCCAGGGAATGCGGTTGCCCGATAAAAGAATGGAGATATCCGGCTTCGTACCTGCCTGTCCCCGGATCACGCTGACCGGTCTGCCATCGAAGGAGAGGTATTCAGCCATGCGGTCCGGCTGCGGAATCGTTGCGGACAATGCGACGAAGCGGACTTTCGGGGCCAGTCGAGCGAGACGAGCCAGACCGAGAAAAAGCAGTTGGCCTCTTTTGGTATCGGCAATCGCATGTAGTTCATCGACGATAACCGCGCTCAGATTGCCGAAGAGACTGTCGGCATCAGCATAGGACAGCATGAGCGCCAGCGATTCCGGGGTCGTCAGCATGATTTCCGGTGGCTTGCGACGCTGTCGCTGGCGGCGGTTCTGCGGCGTATCCCCGGTTCTGACTTCACAGGAAATATCGAGTTCCATTTCCTGGAGCGGCACCTCGAGATTTCGCGCGATGTCGACCGTGAGGGCTTTCAACGGCGAAATATAGAGCGTATGGAACCCCTTAGCTTTCTTTCGCCCGTCTCGCGACAGCTCATTCAGGCTGGGCAAAAATCCCGCCAAGGTCTTTCCGCCGCCGGTCGGTGCGACCAGCAAGGTTGAGTGGCCTACGGCTGCTTCCCGCATCATGCGCAACTGATGCGGGTAAGGCACCCAACCCCGCGACGCGAACCATTTGGCAAGTTTCGGGGCTTCCCGGGCAAAATCCTGCAGCATATTGGCGTTGTCGCGGATGCGGGCCATAGCGTCATTAACAAATGTGATGCAGCATCGTCCCGCTTAAATTGTTTGTGACATCAGATTTCACAAGGTGCCGGATATTCATGGGGCTCCACCCTGAAACATGGCTGAAGGTCAGAGAAAACGGGCTCTATTGCGAGCCCGGCGATTTTTTCATCGACCCTTCCAGCCCGGTCGATCGCGCCGTCGTCACCCACGGCCACAGCGATCACGCCCGCTCCGGCCATCGAACATTGCTCAGTACCGCCGAAACGGCCGCCATCATGGCGGTTCGATATGGCAGTGATTTCGCCGGAACGGTCCAGACATTGACCTATGGGGAGCCGCTGCAAATCTCGGATGTGCGCGTAACCCTCCTGCCGGCGGGGCACATCCTGGGGAGTGCCCAGGTCCTGCTCGACTATGGCGGCAGCCGTGTCGTTATATCCGGCGATTACAAGCGCCGGCCGGACCGCACCTGCATCGCCTTCGATCCGGTTCCCTGTGATATCTTCGTTACCGAGGCCACTTTCGGCCTGCCGGTCTTTCGCCACCCGCCGGACCATCTGGAAATCGCGCGGCTGCTTCAGTCGCGCGATCTCTTTCCGGATCGCTGCCATCTCGTCGGTGTCTATGCGCTGGGAAAATGCCAACGTGTCATGACGCTCCTGCGCAGAGCCGGATATGATCGGCCGGTCTATCTGCACGGCGCCCTGCTCGCATTGACGAAACTTTACGCGGCCCGCGGCATCGATCTGGGACCGTTCAGCGTACTTGCCGGGCTGACGCCCGAGCAATTGAAAGGCGAAATCGTTCTTTGCCCGCCATCGGCACTGAACGATCGCTGGACCAGACGCCTGCCCGATCCCGTTTCGGCCGCTGCCTCCGGTTGGATGCGGGTCCGCGCCCGCGCAAGACAGAAAGGTGCTGAATTGCCATTGGTCATCTCCGATCACGCGGATTGGGACGAGCTTCTGCAAACGGTGGAAGACGTCAATGCTCCTGAAGTCTGGATCACCCATGGACGGGAAGACGGCCTGTTACATGCTTTGGCAAAAAACGGCCGGCATGCACGCGCATTATCCTTGATCGGCCGCGATGAAGATGAAGAAGAAACCTAGGCTATGCGGAAGCTATAGCGCATGCAGCACTTCGCTAACCTGCTCGATGCTCTTTCGTTTCAACCGGCGCGCAATGCGAAGCTGCGCCTGATCGAAGCATATCTGCGAACCACGCCTGACCCCGATCGCGGCTATGCGCTTGCGGCCTTGACCGGATCCCTCGACCTGCCCAATGCCAAGCCGGCCGTTCTTCGAAAACTTGGAACCGACCAGCTCGATGAAACGCTCTTTTCCCTGTCATACGATTATGTCGGGGATCTGGCCGAAACATTAGCGTTGATCTGGCAACCGACCGGCCGGCGTAACCAGCCATCCCCCAGCTTGGGGGAAGTCGTCGAAAAGCTCGAAGCCGCAACCAGCAACGAGGTTCCCGCGTTGTTGACCGATTGGCTGGATCTTCTCGATCCAACCGGCCGCTGGGCCCTGCTGAAACTAATCACGGGGTCGCTGCGTGTCGGTGTTTCTGCGCGCCTTGCAAAGACCGCGGCGGCGAATTTCGGTGCGGTCGCCCTGGAAGATATCGAGGAGATCTGGCATGGCCTGAAACCGCCCTATCGCGAGCTTTTCAGTTGGCTCAGCGGCCTCGGCGAGAAGCCGGATCGGCTGAACTTGTCCTTCCGTCCCCTGATGCTGGCCCACCCGCTTGACGAAAACGAGCTCGCGCAATTGAAGCCGGAAGAGTTCCGGGCCGAATGGAAATGGGATGGCATCCGGGTTCAGGCGGTTGCGACTGGCGGAGAACGACGCCTCTATTCACGCGCAGGCGAAGATATCAGCCGGGCTTTTCCTGACATCGTTGATGCAATGGCCTTCGATGGCGTGCTGGATGGTGAATTGCTGGTGGCCCATCCAATGGAGCATGAGGAGGTTCAGATCGCTCCTTTCAACGAGCTGCAACAGCGGTTGAACCGGAAAGCGATCACGCCGCGCATGCTGGCCGATTGGCCGGCTCATGTGAGGCTTTATGATATTCTCATCGATGGCGAGGCCGATCTTCGCCCCCTTCCCTTCGACATGCGCCGCCAACATCTGGAAGACTGGTATCGGAGAGAGTCGCGGCCAAGATTTGACCTCTCCCCGCTTCTTCCCTTCGCCACCTGGGACGAGCTTGCCGCCATGCGCGCCGGCGCCCGGGCCGCCTCCATCGAAGGGCTGATGTTGAAACGTGCCGACAGCCCCTATCTCGGTGGCCGGATCAAAGGACGCTGGTTCAAGTGGAAGCGCGATCCACTGACGGTCGATGCCGTTCTGATGTATGCGCAACGAGGGCACGGCAAGCGCTCTTCATTCTATTCGGACTTTACCTTCGGCTGTTGGCGCGACGCCGGGGGAGAGGCGGCGCGCGAGCTTGTTCCCGTCGGCAAAGCCTATTCAGGCTATACCGATGAGGAACTGCAGCAGTTGGACAGATGGGTACGAAATCACACCATCAATCGTTTCGGGCCGGTCCGCGAGGTAAGTCCGGGTCTGGTGGTTGAACTGGCTTTCGATGCCGTCCAGCAATCCAACCGGCATAAATCAGGCGTGGCCTTGCGCTTCCCTCGTATTCGCCGCCTGCGATGGGATAAGCCTGTACAGGAAGCGGATTCCCTGGATACGCTGCTGCAATTGATCCCGGCCTCGAAAGCCTCATGACAGTCGGTTCAGAATATTCATCGAACTCGACCAATCCCGACCAAATTGTTAATAAAATTGACCCATGCTTCCAGAATCGGTGCAATTCGGATCAACCCATGGCGGAAGACTCAAAGCTGCATCCTAAATCCGTCTTACGGGATGGCGGCCTCCAGCACCTGCGCGACCGGTGGCATGAATGGCGCGTCGGCGAGGCGCTTCCGCTGCGCCCTTCATTCGATCCCATGGAGTTTCCGCGTCAGCTCTCGCTGATGATGATGGTGGAATGCGTGCCGCAACCGAATCCGCTTCGCGGTTACGATGCGCTCATCCGCTATATGGGTACAGGTTGGGTCGAGCTGTTCAATGCGCCCTGGCTGACGAATACCACGCTGTCAGCGCTGGGAGAGGTCTATGGTGAGAGGTGGCTGGATCTCTGCGACCAGATCATCGCCGCCAGAAAGCCCATCGTAGTCGCCGGCCAACCTTATCAGATCGACAAGGATTATCTCGATTTCGAGATCCTTGGCCTCCCCTTGTCGAAAACGGGGGAAACGGCCGATTACCTCATCATGGCGCTCGCCGTCCTGCCCCGTATCGATTAGCCGCCCGGTTCAGACCACCCTGCAGGTTCAGATCACCTTGCGAAGTTCACCCAGGAAGCCGGTAAGCTCTCTGGCAAAGCTGTTGGATTGCTGTTCCATGTCCGACGTGGATCCCAGCAGTTGAACGGCGGCCTGTTCGGTTTCCTGCGTCACCTGCCGCACATCGTCGACACTGCGCGATACTTCGCTCGACCCCTGGGAGGCCTGCTGTACATTGCGCGCGATTTCACTGGTCGCCGCACTCTGTTCTTCCATCGCCGCGGCGATCGCCGTTGCCGTCTCGTCGACCTGGTTGATGACATCCCGCGCATTGCGGATCGCCGAGGCGACGCTACTGACGACATTCCTAATCGACCCCACCTGATCGATGATATCGTCAGTAGCCTGCGCGGTCTGGTTAGCCAGGTTCTTGACCTCGGATGCGACCACGGCAAAGCCTTTGCCGGCTTCGCCCGCCCGGGCGGATTCGATCGTCGCATTGAGCGCCAGCAGATTGGTCTTTTCTGCGATTTCCCGGATCAGCGTCACCACTTCACCGATTTTCGCGGCGGCGCTCACCAGGCCATCGACCTGGTCATGCGCCGTCTCGGTTTCCCGCACGGCCGCATGGGCCACCTCGACCGAACGCGCGATCTGCCGGTTGATCTCGCCGATCGAGGCCGTCAGCTCCTCGGTTGCGGCCGCGACAGCTTGCAGGCTGGCCGATGCCTTCTCCGTCGCCGACGACGCGATCGCCGTACGGTCATTGGTCGAACTGGCGGCATGGTTCAAGCTCTGGGCCGTACGGTTGAGATCGACCGAGGTCGCCCCCAATTTCTGCACGACATCATTGGCGATATGCTCGAACCGGTTCAGGGCACCGCCAAAACCGGTAATCTTATTGCGCATCTCGCCAGTCGCGGCATTGATCGTTTGCGCCGCTTGTCGGTAGGAACCCAACATCCCCGCCTCGAGTATACGGCGGTAGTAAATCTGCTGCGTAACGGCACTCAATGAGGCCGAAGCTTCGCGCGTGAAGGCATCGGCGCGGTCGGCAAAGTCGTTGACGGCCCAGAGCACCTCGCCCAGCACGCCGCGCGATTTCATCGGCACCAGCCGCGCTTCGAAATCGCCCTGCTGCAATCGCTTCAGGACATCCACCACCCGCCGCAATTCGCCGTTCTGGTGACGCAGGCCCAAGATGAGCCAAAGGCCAGCGAGGACGGCAAGGCCGCAGAGCACATAGGTAGGCCACTGCGTCTCGATAAAAAGCAGGCAGAGCGCGGCGGCCGCAGAAAAAACAGCGGCAAGACCCGCCGCGATGAAGCTGCTAAATGGAGAAAATAAATTCGTCATAGTCCAATCCTCGCTCCTTCAGCTTCGCCATCAACAGATCGAAGGCGCGGTTCATCCCTTCCTTGCGGTTTTGCTGGCGGTTTTCTTCAGCCAAAAGATCCTTGTAGAGAGGCTGGATGACCTGATCGAGCGTCTCGCGCTTTGGCAACCGGCGGTTGGAGTGATAGCCGACCACTTTGCCGCCGCTTCCGAAGGAAGGCGTTACATGGGCAAAGACCCAATAATGATCACCGTTGGTGGAGCGATTGACGATATAGGCAAAGACCTCGCGCCCCACCTGCAGCCGATCCCACAGCAACTTGAAAACGCAACGCGGCATGTCCGGATGCCGGATCACGCTATGGGGTGCCCCGACTGCCGTATCGAGCTCCAATCCCGACAAGTCGAGGAACACCCGATTGGCGTAGGTAATATGCCCCTTTAAGTTGGTTTTGGTGACGATCACGTCATCGGCGGCAAAACGCCGTTCGTGATGGGTCAGTAGATGCGTTGTTGCCTTCATCGATCAATCCCGTTCGACGCCTCTTGGCAGACTGGCTTTGGATGCCGGATTTGGTGAGAAGCGTCAGCCGGTACTGGCTATTGAAACCACTCGAATTCTTTCTGACCGGGCATCCTTACAAAACAATTAATTTGCCCGGCATCCGGTGGCGTTTTTCCACGACTTTTTTGGCAAAACCATCGCTTAGCACTTTGACAAAATTCAACCTTAAGGTATGACCAAATATAAGCGGAGCTGTAAAACTTAAGTAATAAGTAAGAATCAAATTTTAGATTGTACAAATTAGGTGTGCGAAGACCGGAAACTGTAACGTCAGAGTTCCGGCATCGGCGGGGCAATATGCGAGCTGTTGAAGCATGATCGCGATCGCGTCGGACGTCAGTCATCTCGTTGACTTGGCGCGTGACAACTCGGTTGATGGGCGCAGTGCGCTGGCCGTTGCCATCAGCAGCCTGGTCGATGACGATGCCCGTCAGTTGACCCCCCATGAACTTGCCCTCATGAACGATATCCTGAAAAAGCTCATTCAGGATGTCGCACGGCCAATCCGCAAATCCCTGGCGACCAAACTCGCCGCCTCGCATAACGCCCCGCCCGAGATCGTGGAAATCCTGGCCAATGACGATTTCGACATTGCCTCGCCAATTCTCCTGAAAAGCGACCTGCTGTCGGATTCGTCCTTGATCGAGATCGTGCGTCACCGAAGCCAGGCCCATCGCCTTGCCATCGCGATGCGGCGTGGTGTCAGTATCGCGGTTTGCGATTCTCTGGTGGCAACGGGGGCGCCCGACGTCATCAGGACGTTGTTGCAGAACCATGGCGCCGAGATCTCCAACTCGACCATGGCCTATCTGGTCGAGCAATCGCGCACCGTCGACGAGTTTCAGGAGCCCCTGCTCCGCCGCAATGACCTGGATCCTGAGCTGGCCAAGCGGATGTATACCTGGGTTTCCGCAGCCTTGCGGCAGTTCATTGTGGAGAATTTTCCGGTCGATGAGATCGGCGTCGATCTCGCCGTTGGTAAAGCCGCTGAGGAAGCCATCGAGAGCGCCGTCTGGCAGGCTGAAGAGGAGACGGCCTCGCATAACCTCGCCGTTGAACTGTCAAAGAAACAGCAGCTGACGCCGGCATTGCTTCTCCAGACCCTGCGTCAGGGCGAAGTTGCGTTATTCGAAGCCTTGCTTGGCCAGCTGACTCAGTTGAAAGCGTCCTCCATTCGTAAACTGATTTATGACGAGGGTGCCGAAGGCCTCGTCATCGTGTCACGCGCGTCACATATCGACAGAACGAGTTTTACCAGCATCTTCCTGTTGCTCCAGCGTATCCACCCCCAGGAACTGGCGAAGGATGCCTATGCCATGAAGCATGCACTCGATTTGTTCGATCGGCTGAAAACCGAAACCGCCGCGAAAGTCATTGAGCGCTGGAAACTGAATCCCGACTTTCTGCGATCGATCAAACGCCTTGAACAAACCCGGCGATGAACCGCCAGGATCGCTCCAGGCGAAAGGGTTCCAAGGCATCTTCGGCGCTGGAAACATTGCCGCCATCGCTGCCGTTCCATCAGCTCTTTTCCAATAATCTTCTGGACGACGGCCCACCTTTGGTCATTTTGACCCCCGGCGGCCTGCCGCTATGGTCGAATAGCGCGTATCGAGATCTGGCAAGTGATCCGCAAGCCGGAACCGATCTCAGCTATCTGCTCCCGCCGCAGCTTCAGCTCGACGCCGAGGCATTGCGCCAGAATGGACACGCCTATCGCGACGGCATCGTGACCGTCAAGAAGCATGCCCATCGCGTGCGCCTGCGATATGCCCCGATGATCGATCCTGCCGGCCAGCTCGAAGCCTTGGCCTGCCTTATCGTCATGGTTCATGACAATATGGTCAGCGTGCAGGATCTGACGCGGATCCAAAGCCGCCTGGATGACATCGTCCGGCTGGTTTCCGATTGGATCTGGGAAAGCACCGGCCATCTGACCCTGACATCCGTGTCGGACCGTGTCCTCGCCGTCATGGGCTTCCATCCGCAAGAACTGATCGGCAAGCCGCTCTATGAGCTCGCCACCAACCGGCGGGCGCAACAGACGCTGCGAAACCGGTTCCGGAATCTGTCGCCTTTTCGAAATCACGTCTTCGAGGCGTCAGACAAGGCTGGCCAGCGCAAATTACTGCTCGTGAGTGCCGTTCCCGTCTTCGATCCGGATAATGGCCAGCATCTCGGCTTCCGCGGGACGGCGAACGACATCACCGAGCTGACGGAGCGCGAACGCGGATTGATGGCCGCCAAGGAAACAGCCGAACAGGCAAGCCATGCCAAGACGCAGTTTCTCGCGCGCATGAGCCACGAATTACGAACGCCGCTGAATTCCATCATCGGCTTTTCGGAAATGATGCGGCTGCAGACTCATGGTCCTTTGGGCGCCGCGGATTATCTCGATTACGCCGGCGACATTCACCACAGCGCCAACCGGCTGCTGCATGTCATCAATGACATTCTCGATATCACGACGATCGAAGCCGGAAAGCTCGTCTTGAACGAGACCGAAATAACCTTGCAAATGATCGTCGAACCGCTGATCGCTGCGGTTCGCGAGTCATCTGAAGCCGCGGCCCTGGCGCTGCAGACGGATATACCAGCCGACCTGCCGCACCTCTTTATCGATCAGCGGATCGTCCGGCAAATCATCGGCAATCTGCTGTCCAATGCGGTGAAGTTCACGCCGAAAGGTGGCCAGGTAACCTTGCGGGCCACGCTCGATGCAGGTGGCGGCATATCGATTTCAGTGATCGATACCGGCATTGGCATCGATCCCGCCACGCTCGATCATCTCTTCGTGCCGTTCTTCCAGGCGGAGACCGGCATCGCCCGCAAATTCGAAGGCACAGGCCTTGGCCTTGCTTTGGCGAAACGCCTGGCGGAACTGCTCGGCGGACAACTTCATTTGACCAGCCGGCCACAGCAGGGAACGACGGTCACGATCGTCCTGCCGGCAAGCCGCGTGATCACACCGTCTTCTCCATAACAAACGACCCGGCCTCGCGGCATCGCAAGACCGGGTCATTTGCGTCATCCATGTATCAAGCGGCAGCGCGCAAACCCGCCTGAGACGACAGGTGGTCTAGCGCCGCGACAATGCCGCCCGACTGGTGCGGAATGTTGCTGAGAGACAGCCCCATCTCAACGCCACCTAGCGTGCCGGCCAGCATGAGATCGTTGAAGTCACCCAGATGCCCGATGCGGAAGACCTTGTCGGCCAGTTTGCCGAGGCCGGCACCGAGGGCCATGTTGAAACGCTCCAGAATGACCTTGCGCAGGCCGTCCGCGGAATGCCCTTCCGGCGTGAAGACCGCCGTCACAGACTGGCTGTATTCCAGCGGCTCGGCGCAAACCGTCTCCAGACCCCAGGCCTGCACGGCCCGGCGCGTCGCCTCGGCGTGGCGGCTGTGGCGAATGAAGACATTCTCCAGCCCTTCCTCATCCAGCAGGTTCAACGCTTCCTTGAGGCCGAAGAAGAGATTGCAGGCCGGCGTGTAAGGGAAGTTGCCGCCTGTCGAATTGGCCAGCATCGGCTCCCAGTCCCAGAAAGCGCGCGGCAGCTTGGCCGTCTTCGACGCCTTCAGGGCCTTCTCGCTGACGGCGACGAAAGCCAGGCCGGCCGGCAGCATCAGGCCTTTCTGCGAGCCGCCGACGGCGACGTCCACATCCCATTCGTCGAAGCGGAAATCGGCACTGCCAAGTGAGGAAATGGTGTCGACCATCAGCAAGGCCGGATGCTTCGCCCGGTCGATCGCCTTGCGGATCTCGGCCACCCGCGACATCACGCCATTCGAGGTTTCATTATGAACCAGCAGAATGGCCTTGATCTGATGCGACTTGTCTTCTGCCAAGGCAGCTTCGATCGCTTCCGGGCTGGGACCGCGGCGCCAATCGGTTGTCACCGTGTGGACATTCAAGCCTAACTGCTTTGCCATTTTTTCCCAGAGGACAGCAAACTGACCGGTATTGAAGGTCATCACCGTATCGCCCGGGGAGAGCGTATTGGCCAAGGCGGATTCCCAGCCACCGGTGCCGCTGGCGGGAAAAATCATCACGGGCTGGCGGGTCTTGAAAACCGGCTTGAGCCGATCCAGGACTTCGCGGCCGAGCTTGGTGAATTCCGGCCCCCGATGATCCAGAACCGGTGCGGCGATCGCTTTCAGGACTCTGTCCGGAATATTGGTCGGTCCCGGCACCTGCAGAAAATGGCGGCCTGGATGGTAGGCCATACGCTCCTCCTCGAGTTATCGTTTACTTATTGATCTCAAGGTAACGAAGCCGCCCGATACCGACTGGCTTCACAGCGACTGCCTTAAACGACCAAACGGCCGTTCCAGGCCAAATGCCCGGAACGGCCGTTTTCACAGATGCGCGATATGTCGCAGGCAATCAGTCGGCAGTCACCACCAGGGCGTCCACCGCCACGGCGCCGTCCGTCAGCACCATCAGCGGATTGATATCCAGCTCGACCAGGGTCGCCGCATGGGCCTGAGCGAAAGCGGCAATGGCGGCAACCGCATCGACCAGCGCGTCGATGTCGCCGGCCGCCTTGCCACGATAGCCACGCAGCAATTTGGCGATCTTCAGCTTGCCGATCGCGCTTGCGATAGCGGCCCGATCGCTCGGCAGCAGCAGCATGGTCGCATCTTCCACCATTTCGACAAGAATGCCGCCCGCCCCTACAACCAATGCGAGGCCGAATTGCGGATCGCGCTTGATGCCGACGATCATTTCCGCGACGACATTGGAAACCATGCGCTCGACCAGTACCTTGGCGATCGTGGCGCCCGGCTTGTAAGTCGCCAGGGATGCCGACATGCGCTGGATCGCGGCTTCCACATCGGCCGCGGATTTCAGGTTCAGCGCCACCGCGCCGGCCTCGGTCTTGTGCGCCAGAACCGGCTCCGCAACCTTGATCACCACCGGAAAGCCGAGTTCGGCCGCGGCAGCCGCCGCCTCGCTAGGCGACACCAGACGGCTTGCCGGCGCCTTCAGGCCGAATTCCGCCAGTTTGCTCTTCGCTTCATATTCGGACCACAGACGCCGGGGCGCCTGTTCTGATAGAACGGGAACGGCTTCGATCTCGATCGGGCTGGCATTGCCGGCCGCCCGGCCGGCACGATATTCGGCAAAGCTATGCGCCGAGGCAAAAGCTGTCAGGGCTTCGGGCAATCCCTGCATCGGCGCGCCATGCTGCTGCACCGAAAGATCGCGCGGCCCTGCCGGGAACAGTTCCGGAAGCGTTGCAGTGATGATCGGCATTTTGCCGTGCCGCTCGCAGGCCGTGATCAAGGCACGGCGGCTGCGATCGAAAATTTCGTCGCTTTCCACACTTTCGGTGGCGTAGTCCAGCACCAGCATGCCGGCATCGAAATCGCCCGCCATGACTGTGGAGAACAAATTCGTCAGCAGATCTTCCCTGCCCCAGAGCGAGGTATTGTAATCCAGCGGATTGGTGACGCTGGCGAAATTGGGCAACTGGCTCCGCAGATCGGCCGCCTGGGCCGGCGGGAAACCCGGCAGCGGCACATCCAGCTTTTCACAGATATCCGCCGTCAGCAGCCCATCGCCACCCGAACAGGTGAAAACTGCCAGGCGGCGGCCCTTCGGCAAGCCCGCGATCGACACCAGTTTGATGGTTTCCAGCAATTGCGGAATGGTATGGACCCGAATCACGCCCAGGCGTTCGAACAACGCGTCATACATCTTGTCGCTGCCGGCGAGTGAACTCGTATGGCTCATCGCCAGCTTGGCGCCCAGTTCGGAATTGCCGGCCTTCAGCGCGACCAGCGGCTTGCCATTCGCCAAGGCCTTGGCGGCGGCGCGGCTGAAGGCGGGAACATCGGTGATGCCTTCGATGTAAAGGCCAATCGCCTTGATCCGGGAGTCTTCCGCCAAGGCGTCGATGTAATCGGCGACGTTGAGGACCACCTGGTTGCCCGAGCTGATGACATAAGCGAAGGGCACCGAACGGTGGTTCATCGTCAGGTTGAGCGCGATATTGCCGCTTTGCGCGATAATGGCGCAGCCGGTTTCCACCCGCTTGCCCAGATGGCCGGTCGGCCAGAGCGCAATCCCGTCCAGATAATTAAGGACGCCGTAACAATTCGGCCCGACGACCGCCAGATCACCCGCCGCATCGATGAAACGCTGCTGCAGACCATGTCCTTCGCCGCCGACCTCGGCATAACCGGCGGCATAGCAGATCGCCCCGCCGGCGCCCCGCGCATTCAATTGGGCCATGACGTCGATGGTCGCTTCCCGTGGCACGGCAATAAAGGTCGCATCCGGCGCCGCCGGCAGATCGGCGATGGAGGGATAGCAGCGTCGGCCGCCCAATTCGCTATACTTCGGGTTGACGATCCAGATATCGCCCTTGAAACCGGTCTCATCGCATCGCCGGATGGCCTCTTCCATGGCCTGGCCGCCGACGATGCAGACATGCTTCGGGTTGAGCAAACGGCGCAGATTTTGCTGCCGTTTCGACAAGCTACTCGACATTAAAGCTTCCTTAGTCTGATGGACCGATACTGCTGCCGGGTGGTAGCAGAGGCCCCTGCCCCTGGAAAGGGGGCAAACTATGCAAGGACCGCATCGCTATCTGCCGCCGCCGGGTTTCTGGCGCATGGCTGGGCCGGCCCGCTTTTCCGGGACCAAGCCGGGGACCAGGCCGAGGACCAGGCCGGGTAACAGGATTGTCCCTCTTGGGAAAGGAACCGTCGGCGTTGCGACGGCAAGAGCGGATAGGTGCGTGCTATCACAGTCTTGCCTCATTGCCGTGTGATAGATCGGAAAGAACTCAGGATGGCACAGCCGCGCCGGTGAAGTCCGGGCATATGAGGGTCAGGGCAGATTTGAAATGTTGCAGAGCGTAACCAGGAATTTGAGGTCGAACCGGAACCGGTGGAACAGCCGCCGGATCTATGGCGCCGCCATCGTCCTGGCCGCCATGACCGCTCTTGGCGGGCTCAGCCTGATGGACGGCCTGGTCAGCCAAGTTTCGGCCCAGGATGTCACCTATTTCCGTATCGGCACCAGCCGGCCCGGTTCCCATCTGTTCAACATCGCTGCCGAAATCGGCAATGCGATCAGCAATCCGACCGGCGGCGCCGATTGCGCACCGAGCGAAGCTTGTGGCGTACCCGGTGTTGTCGGCATGGCCCAGACAACCGACGGGGCCGTCGAAAGTCTGCAGCAATTACGGGCGGGCGGCCTCGATGCCGCCATTGTCCAGGCCGATCTGGTTGCCCTCGCCGCTCAAGGCAAAGGACCGTTCAAGCAAGCCGGCCCTGACCCAGATTTGCGCGCCATCGCCACGGTCGGCGATGTGACCTTGCAGGTGATTGTGCCGGCGGCCTCGCCGATCAAGAGCCTGACGGATTTGAAAGGCAAGCGGGTTGCCACCAATCCCGCCGAAAGCGACGGCGCAACCTCGATCAGTCAGATTTTCATCACGCTCGGCCTGACCAGCCGCCGGGTCAAGCTGCTGCCCATGGAGCTCTCAGAAGCGGCGAGCCAGTTGGCAGCCGGCAAGGTCGACGCCATCGCGATCGTCGAACGTCCCGATCTGGCGGAAATCACCGATATCGCTGAGCGTATGCCGATCCGGCTCATCCCGGTCGGCGCGGCCGACAAGGCCAAGATCGGGACCGATAGGCGTGACCTTCTGCTCGCGCATCTGCCTGCGGGTACCGATGCGACCAAGGGTGAAACCGATACCTTCATCATTCCGGTCTTGTTCGTGGTCACGGCGAAAACCGATAATGCCGTGGCCCACGACCTGGCGCGGACGCTGGTCGTGCCGCAACGTGGCACGAAGGTGACCTCGAATCCCGGCGCGTCGGGCCCGGATGCTCATGTCGAAACCACTGTCATTCCCCTGCATCCGGGCGTCGAGCAACTTCTCGGCGCCACGAACTAGTACTGCTAGCTGTCAAGCCAGACATATTCGGCAATGCGCCCGTTGAACAGGCTGTCGATACCACCGACGCGATAGCCTTTTACCTGAGTTCCATGGGCTTCCAATTCATCCTGGAAAATAGGGATGATGGCGCCGCCATCTTCATGCAATAGCCGCTGGGCTTCCCAAACATAGGATTTGCGCTTGGCAGTGTCGATTTCCGCCGCAGCATCGGTCAGGAGCTTGTCGAACGAGGGATTGCGCCATGCCGTTTCATTCCAGGGCGAATCCGATTTGTACGGCGCGGTCAGCATCTGCAAGGCGGTCGACCGCCCCTGCCAATAGGACTGGGTAAACGGCCGCTTCAGCCAGACATTGGACCAGAAGCCGTCAACCGGTTCCCGCAGGATGGAAATGGTCAACCCCGATTTGGCGGCGGTTGCCTGATAGAGTTCGGCGGCGTTGATCGCTCCCTCAAAAGCCGCCTCGGAAGCGCTGAGCTGCAGCGATATATTGCCGAGATTGGCCTTCTTCAAATAGAACTTCGCTTTATCGGCATCGTAGCGGGTCTGCGGCAGTTCATTATTGTAGAACGGATCGCCCGGCCGGATCGGGTGATCATTGCCGACCGTTCCATAGCCATTCAGCAGCGTTTTCAGGAATTCCTCACGGTCGATGGCGTATTTCAGAGCAAGGCGCAGATCCGCATTATTGAACGGCGCGGTATCCGTCCTGGCGGCAATGATGGCATGCCAGCCGGTCGGCCCCGTTTCCAACGTCACGTTGCTGGCCTGTTTCAGCAGATCGACCGTCCGCTTATCGGCACGATTGATGATATCCACCTGGCCGGCGATCAGGGCATTGGTACGTGCCGGTGTGTCATTGATGACGGTTGTTTCAACGGCATCGACAAAAGCGCGGTCGGTGGCCCAATAGTCGGCAAAGCGATTGCCCTTCGCACTGACCCCGGGCACATAGCTTTCAAAGACGAAAGGACCGCTGCCGATCGGCTTGGACCAATCGGTAAATCCATCCGGCACGACCTTGAAATGAAAATCGCCCAAAAGGTTGATCAGCTCTGAATCGCCGCGGGACAGCGTAATGCCGATTTGGCGGTCGCCGATCTTTTTGACCTCTTTGATATGCTTGGTTTGACCGACGACACCCGAGGTTGACTCACCCCGATGAAGATTCAGGGAATAGATCAGGTCATCGATGGTCACGGTCTTGCCGTTATGGAAAGTGACTCCTTTCCGGGCGGTCAGCACCCATTCCGTGGCGCCAGATTTCACATCCCAGCTTTCGATCAGCGCCGGCTGAATCTGATGATCTGCGTCGAATTCGACAAAGCTGCTGAAGAATTGTGCCCCCAGCGTAATGGTCACAATATCGGTATAGCTGCGGGGATCGAGGCTGGCCGTCGTGCTGCCACCGCCAATGCCAAGCCGCAAAGTGCCGCCGCGCTTCGGTTCCTCCGCGGCGCCGGCAGCCTTGACGTTCAAAAGACCGACGGAACCGGTCAACCCGAGAGCCGCAGCCCCGGTTAGAAAATGTCGGCGCGATGGCCGCAAATTGCTCCAAGTTGTCATCGTTTCCCCGTCCGTAAGATCAGATTTGATGCGGCAGCAAGGCTCTGCTCCCCGGCATTCCGGCCGAACTTGCCTGTCCGCTCCGTGGACAACAACCGAGAAGAACTCGGCCTAGTTCCAAGAAAAACTCGCCACGCTGAAACGATACGGGCGCCCGCAAGCAGGCGCCCGATCGGAAGTTTGGCCGTCTTTGCCTCAGCTCTCCAGCCAGACAAATTCCGTCCCGCGGCCATTGAACAACTCATCGACGCCGCCGACCCGGTAGCCCTTCACCTTATCGCTATGGGCCTCGAGGACGTTGGAGAAGACCGGAATGACGGCGCCTCCATCGTCATGCAACATACGCTGCGCTTCCCAAATATAGGATTTGCGCTTGGCGTCGTCCAGCTCGGCCGCCGCATCCGACAGCAGCTTGTCGAAGGTTTCGTTGTGCCAATCCGTCTCATTCCAGGCGGCATCGGATTTATAGGCCGTCGTCAGCATCTGCAGGGCGGTCGAACGGCCGGCCCAATACGATCCGCAGAATGGCCGCTTCAACCAGGCATTATCCCAGAAGCCGTCAACCGGCTCGCGCTTGATCGAAATATTGACCCCGGCCTTGGCTGCCGTCGCCTGATACAGGGCGGCGGCATTGACCGCCCCCTCATAGGCCGCGTCGGAAGCCGTCAGCTGTATCGAGATATTACCGAGATTGGCCTTCTTCATATAGAACTTGGCCTTGTCGATGTCGTAGGCGGTTTGCGGCAATTCGCTGTTGTAGAATGGGTCGCGCTGCGGCACGGGATGATCGTTGCCGAGTACGCCAAAGCCGTTGAACAGCGTTTTCAGCAATTGCTCGCGGTCGATGGCATGCTTGAGTGCCAGGCGAACATTGGGATTGTCGAAGGGCGCCTTATCAACCTGCATGGCCATGATCGCATGCCAGCCTGTTGGTGCTTCCTCCAGCTTGATCGTGCCGGCGGATTTCAACAGCTCGACAGCCCTCTTATCGACCCGGTTGATGATATCCACCTGCCCGGCGACCAGAGCATTCATGCGCGCCGCCGTATCGTTGATCACCGAGGTTTCGACGGAATCCACGAAACCGCGATCGCTGCGCCAATAATTGGGATTGCGATTGACCTTGGCGCTGACGCCCGGATTAAAAGAATCGAATGTGAAGGCGCCCGTGCCGATCGGCTTCGCCCAATCCTGGAATTCATTTGGAACGACCTTCATGTGGTAGTCGCCCAGCAGATAGATCAGCTCGGCATCGCCCCGCTCCAGCGTGACGCTGATCTGATTGTTGTCGAGCTTTCGAACATCCTTGATGTGCTTGGTCTGGCCGACCATCGCCGATTTCGATTCACCGCGATGGAGGTTCAGCGAATAGATGATGTCGTCGGCATCCAGGGTCTTACCGTTATGGAAGGTGACGCCCTTGCGGACATTCATCACCCATTCCGTGGCGCCCGGCTTGACCTCCCAGCTTTCCAGCAAATCCGGTTGAACCCGATTATTGGCGTCGAATTCAACGAAGCTGTTATAAATTTGCGATCCAAGCGTGATCATCACGATCTCGGTGAAGCCGCGCGGATCGAAGCTATCGGTCGTGCTCCCGCCGGCCAGGCCGAGCCGCAAGTCGCCGCCCCGCTTTGGCTCATCGGCCTTCGTCTCAGTGACATTAAGGAAGCCGACCGCTGCCGTGGTCATGCCCAGTGCCGTCGCACCGGCCAGGAAGTCGCGCCGGGACAAGCGCCCACCAGCAAAAGCGGATGTCAAATTTGCCCAAGAGATCATTATGTTCCCCTCTCGATTGATAAAATTCTTATTTCCGCCCACCGCCCCGCGAGCCGGCGGCCATTCTTGAATCGCAGGTGCTTTTTAAAGCTGTCTTAACTATGCCCCTCCATAAAGGAGGCATCAACTAGGAATTGTCACTTGTGGAAATGTGAAATAATAGGTTGAGACACGGCCCGAAATCGCCACCGGCCGGCTTTGCTTGCACAGTCAGTAGGCAGCACCCTAAGATCGCGCAATAACAGTCGATTACCAGTCATCGTCAGGCAGGCCAATGCGGGATCAGGACCAGGGTAGTACGGTATTTGCCACCGATCATCTCAGTACGGACCTCGCCGATCATTCGTTGAAATACAACATCACCGCCTGGATCCTGATGGGGATCGGCCTTTTCCTCGTTCTTTATCTCGGTCTCCTGACCAGTCTCTTGCCGGGGCTGCTGGTTTATGAACTGGTGCAAATGGCCGGCATTCGCCACCGGAGCTTCGGTGTCACCTATCGTGCCGGCAAAGTCATTGCCCTGAGCCTGCTTGCCACTTTCGTTACCTTGCTGCTGCTCCTGGCGATCGGCTCGGTAGCCATTATGATCACCGACAGATCCGACAGCCCTTTTCTGCTGCTGCAGAAAATGGCTGACATCATCGATGCCGCGCGTATTCATTTTCCGCCTTGGGCACAGCATTACCTGCCGGCGAATGTCGAGGATCTTCGCGCCACCGCTTCGGACTGGCTGCGCGTTCACGCCAGCGACCTGCGACAGGTCGGCGAGAATTTCGGCAGGATTTTCGTCCGTATTCTGATCGGCATGATTATCGGCGGCATGATCGCCATCAGCACCGGCATCATGACCGCAGAACCGAAGCCGCTGGGACGCGCCATGCGGGACCGGCTGAGCTTTCTCGGCACCGCCTTTCGCCGGGTGGTCTTCGCTCAAGTACGCATATCGGCGCTTAACACCATTTTTACGGGTATTTATCTGATTGTTCTGTTGCCGTTTTTCGGTGTGGATCTGCCACTCAAGAAAACGATGATCGCCGTCACATTCATGGCCGGGCTGATACCGGTTATCGGCAATCTCATCTCCAATACGATCATCGTCATTGTCAGCCTGAGCGCCTCATTCCTGGCAGCGGCAGGTTCGCTGGTCTTCCTGGTGCTGATTCACAAACTGGAATATTTCATCAATGCGCGCATCATCGGGACCCAGATCCGCGCCCGCGCCTGGGAACTGCTCTTGGCCATGCTGGTGATGGAGGCCGCCTTCGGCATACCCGGTGTTATCGCCGCGCCGATTTTCTATGCCTATATCAAAGACGAGCTGTCGGTCCGCAATCTGATCTAGGGCGCAGCAGAGTCATTCGGGACGCGAAGCGACCTCCAGGCGGATGATGAACAATCCATCCTCTTCCCGGGTCTCGAGCAATCGATTTCCGGTGGTCTCGGAGAAATGGATGAAATCCGCCGGCGCCCCGGGATCGGTCGCCTGGATTTCCAGGATATCGCCCGGTTCCATATCCCTCAGTAACCGGCGCGCCTTCAAAACTGGCAAGGGGCATTTCATGCCGCGCGCATCGAAAATCTTCGCCATCTATTCCGCTGCTTCCAGTTTGCAGTTGCCGTTCACCGTATCTGAATCGCCGCCGGTAAACAGGATATCGAACAAGGCGGCGCTAAGGATCAGCAGGCCGCCGACGATCTCGCGCCAGCCGAACGGCTCATCCGTCAGGATGGCCGCCGAGACCACGCCGACAATCGCTTCCAGCATGAAGAGGATGGATGCTTTCGAGGGTGACATGAAGCTGATCCCCCAGAAAGCCAGAAGCATGGTCGGGAAGATCCACAGGAAGACGGTAATGGCGGTCCAGGGCATGGCGGCGGCAAACTGGCCTGGTGGCGGCAGCAGCTCACCCGGGAACAAACCTGATACCAGGATGATGCCGCAGCCCACGAGGCCGATGAGGAACTGGTAGCAGGATTTCGGGATGATATCCCCCTCACCCGTATACCGCATGCCCACCATGCTGAGGGCCCAGAAGAACCCGGCGATGACGCCGAACCATTCGGAGATGTTGCGCGGCAGCGGCAGGAGCGAGCCATTGCCGCTGACCAGCACGGCCATGCCGAGAAAGCCCAGCAGGATCGTCAGCAGGCGTGAACGCGCGATCGGGGTTTTCAGGATCGTCCGTTCCAGCAAGGCGGCCCAGATCGGGTTGAGATAGAAAAGCAGCATGACCTTGCTGACTTCTCCCTCAATGAAGCCCATGCCGTAAAACGTGTTGCATATGCCCGATGCACCGCCGACCCAAAGGGCGCCCAACCCGAAGCTGCCGATCCGGTTCCAACGGAGAAGAACAACCGGCAACATCAGCAGCAGTGGGCCGCCATAAACCAGCATCGTTGCCCAGGCGCCGGAAATGCCGGTTTCCGTAATCTGACGCAACGGGATCCAGAAGCTGCCCCAAAGTGCCGCAGCAACCAGCACCGCGATCATCGGCAGGGTCGTCCCGTTCTTTTTATTCATTGCTGGCATGGGTCTAATCCAAATCCCGATATCCGGCGTCGATTGCAGCACGTTCCATTGACAAAATCACGTCATAGACGTCGCGATGCAAGACCGTAACATCCTTGATAAGCAGGGTCTCGCGCGTCGCTGCCAACTGAGGATCTGCGACTGCAGCGCGCAAGCCGTCTTGCAACCGGGCGAGCTTCTGTGCCGATGTCGCCGCATCCGTGATGTAAGGCAGGTTCGGCGCCAGCGCGCTCTCACACAAGACACGAATGCCGGCAACCTCGCCGGGCGCAACCGCAGCAATCAACGCATAGCTGACGCAATCGATCGAGGCGACATCCGCCTTGCCCTGCCGCACGGCGGCAAGCGATCTTCGATGGCCGCCAGTTTCCACCGCCATCTCAAAAAAACGGCCCGCTTGCGCCAAAGGCGCAATGAGATGGCGCAGGCAATTGTAGCCCGACTGGGAATCCCGGCTGTTGAAGGCCACGCGTTTGCCTTTTAGATCCTCCAGGTCTTCGATCGCGTCATCATCCCGGACGACGACAAAACTCCGATACGTGGATCCCTCGCATCCAGGCGCCCGGTAACATGGCGTCGCCACCAGTTGCACCTGACCGGCCAGATTGTGGGTGAGCGGATAACCGCAGGTCTGGGTGAACAGAAGAGATGGCTGGCGCCAATGCTCGTATAGATCGCCCGGCTCCACCATCGTCAGCGGCAAATCATCGATGCCGGCCTGGCGGAAATGGCGACAGAGACCGATCCACCAATCCAGTGTCGCCCGCGACACTTCCGGCAAGGCATACATCGGCAAACCCATGATCATGTGGCAATCTTTCCTTTTATTCAGAATGCCACCGGGTTGGATGCCATGCTGCCGGCATCACGTGCCGCATCGCCTGGGATGTCGTAGTAATCGGGGAGGTCTGTCACGAAAATATGCCTGACCGTCTGCAACCCTGTCGGACCGTCAAGTGCTCCCGCCGATATGGAAATCTTGGCTGGTGCTGCCCCCTCGGTCGCGGCGCGCCAGAACAGGCTCGTGCCGCAATGTCGACAGAAGCCGCGTTCTGCGCCTGGCGACGAGATATACCAGGAAAGTGCGGCTTCACCCTGCAAGGTCATCTCGGCCGTTCGCGCCGCACTGTAATCGGCCGCGTGGCCATGCCAATGCCGGCACTGGCCGCAATGGCAAACAACGACGTCGCGCATATTGCCAGAGACTTTGAAACGGATCGCACCGCACAGGCAGCCACCCTCATGCACCGAGGGAACCGGTGCCGGCCGATGCCCTTCCAGTACCGCGCGGTCCCCATGACCGACAGCGGATTCCGCATATTTCGGCAGGCCATCGGCGATGTCGTAATAATCCCCGCGATGGGCGACCCAGATATGATGATCGAGCTGCAGGCCGCTCGGCTCGTGCAAGCTTCCCATCGTCACATCCAGCCGGTCGCTATCGATCTGCCGCCAGAATAATTTGCTACCGCATTGCCGGCAGAAGCCACGTTCGGCTTCGGGCGACGAACGGTACCAGCCGACATGATCCGCGCCATGGATGCGGAAGGCCGTCACCGGCGCACCGGTAAAAACGCCTAAAGCGCCGTGATGCCGCCGGCACATGCCACAGTGGCAGGCCGAAGGCGGCGAGAGGGCCCCCTCGATCTCATAGCGCACAGCGCCGCACAGGCACTGCCCCGAGGCGTGCCGATCAGTGGGTTGAATTTCCGCCAGGGCGGTTGCCGGTATTGAGCTCAACTTCAGGCCCTCCCCAGTTAATCTCGCTGTCACCCAATCGGTCGCTATGCTTTTCTTAACCGACGACATTTAAGCTTGGTTGCAACTTGCCGCTTGATCCCAATTCGTCAAGCGGTTATTACTTGTATATACAGGCGTGTATAACAGAGGAAAATGGAAACGCGTATGCCGCCGGTCCTTGGTGCCGGCCAGAGAAAAGGTGACTTCGGTCGCCATGCGTATCGGATCGATTGGCCAACTCTGACTTTGGCGTACGGGATTTACTTTTCCTTCCTCCTCATCACCTTTTCCTATCATTATCTGCCCTGGTGGGTCGTCTGTCCGCTCGGCACCGTCATCGTTGCTTTTCACGGATCGTTGCAGCACGAAGGCACGCATGGCTATCCGACCCGCTGGACGGCTGTGAACAGCTTTATTGTCGGCTGGCCGCTCTGGCTCTGGTTGCCTTATCTCAATTATCGCAGCGCCCATCTCCAGCACCATATCGACGAAAACCTGACCAATCCCTCGATCGATCCGGAATCCAATTACCTCACCCAGACGCAATGGCTGGCGATGTCGCCCTTCCATCGGCTGATGCGCCAAGCGATGCGGCCGCTGCTGGGCCGCATGATTTTCGGACCGATCTACTATGCGGTGATGGGCTTACACGACCTGACCAATGCGCTGCTGCGCTGCAACCTCGCCGTTTTGCGGGCCTGGGCATGGCATTTGCCGGCGGCCGCCTTGATCCTCTACTGGGTGCTGGTTGTTTGTGGCATTCCGCTTTGGGTTTATGTGCTCGGATTTGCCTATCCCGGCACGGCGCTCGCCTTGGTGCGTTCCTTTGCCGAACATCGCGCCCATGCATCCATCAGGGGCCGCACAGTGATCTGCGAGGCGGGCCGGTTCTGGAGCTGGCTCTTCCTCTATAACAACCTGCATGTCGTGCATCACGACGAACCGGGCCTTGCCTGGTACAAGCGGCCGGCACGCTATCGCCTGCGTAAGCCGGAGCTGACTGCCCAAGCCGAACACTATGTCGTGCCCGGCTATCGCCGATTATTCGGGCGCCACGCCTTCACGGCGAAGGAACCGCTGTTGCATCCGCAATCGGATTAGGTTGTCTCCGGCAACCGAGATGCCGGCTTAAGCCGGCACCCCGCCCTCTTCCTTGCGCTTGGCGACAAAGGCTTGCAGCGCTTCATCGCGGGCAGGATCGAGGGCCGGTGGTGTGTAGTCGCGCAATATCTGCTTCCACAGGTTATTCGCACGTTGGGCGGTATCCAGCCCGCCGGCCAGTCGCCAGTTCTCGAAGTTCCGCCAATCCGACAGGATCGGCGCATAGAAAGCGGTCTCATACCGCGCCAAGGTATGCGCACAGCCGAAGAAGTGGCCGCCCGGACCGACTTCACGGATGGCATCGAGGCCGAGCGTGTCGTCATTGACCTCCAGCGGCTGCAGGAACTCGCCCATATGCTGGATGATCTCGGCATCGACGATCATCTTCTCGAAGGACGCAACCAGGCCGCCCTCCATCCAGCCGGCGCCGTGTAGAATGAGATTGGCGTGGCCCATGACGGCGCCCCAGATCGACATCTCCGATTCATAGGCCGCCTGGGCATCGACGGCATTGGCGGCGCAGGCATTGCTTGAGCGGTAAGGCAGGCCGTGCTTGCGCGCCAATTGCCCGCCGACCAGCGCGGCACGGGTATATTCCGGCGTGCCGAAGGCCGGGGCGCCGGTCTTCATATCGACATTCGAGGTGAAGCCACCATAGACGCAGGGCGCGCCGGGATTGACCATCTGAATGAAAGCAATGCCCGCCAGGGCCTCGGCATTCTGCTGCGCCAGGGCACCGGCAATCGTCGCGGGCGCCATGGCGCCGCTCAAGGTAAAGGGGGTCAGCACCACCGGCTGTCCGTGGCGTGCCATCGCCATCAGGCCCTGCAGCATCGGGATATCGAGACGCAGCGGAGAATTGCTGTTGACGATGGAGAACAGACTTGGCTCGCGCCGCAACTGGTCTTTATCGATGCCGCGCGCGATGCAGATCATCTCGATCGCATCCTCGATCCGATGGCGGCCCAGCGAATAGGGATGCCAGATCTTGTCGGTCAGGGTGATCGCCGCATAATGCGCATCGAGGTGGCGCGTCGAGGGCGGACGATCGGCCGGTTCCACCGGATAGCCGCCGATGAACTGCACCACGTTCAGGCTCTGGCACAGGCGCATCAGATCGGCGTAATCATCGAAATTGCCCGGCCGCCGGCCACGATCGAGATCCGAGACATTCGGCGCCGAGGCGACCGACCCGAAATTGATGTAGTCCTTGCCGAAAATCAGGTTGTGCGCCGGATTGCGGGCATGCAGTGTGAACTGCGACGGCGCCTTGGCGACATATTCGCTCACCATATGCCGGTCCAGGCGGACGCGATCGGAACCGGGCACCACATCGGCGCCCTTTTCCTTGAGGATTTCCCGGGCCTCCGCATCGAGGAATTCGATGCCCATTTACTCGAGGATCCGCAAGGACGCCTGATGAATGGCTTCGAGCTGATCTGCCGACACGACCTCGATCGGCTTGTAGGGATTGCGGTATTGCCGCCAGGGCAACTGTTTCAGGCCTTTATCGCCCCCGCGCCGCTCACGCCGGACCCTTTGTTCACGCGACATCGATCATGCTCCCATGCCATTGGACAGCCAACCGGTTCCTTGATCGGGCTGGCCATCAACCTTTTCGTTATCACAGCACTCAAACACTCCCCCGGACATCTGACAAGCAGCCGGTCGGCGCAATTTAATCATGAGCGATTGTGTTTTTTGAATTGAGCAAGCCGCCTGTGTCCGGCCGGCAAGCAAAAAGGCCGCCCGGAGGCGGCCTTTCTGGTTTTCAGGACCTGTTCGGAAAATTCAGTTGGCGGAAGATATCACGATCGGCGCGCCGACGCCTTCCCGCACGGTCACCTTAACCGTCTTGGTCTGGCCGGCCTGGACCGCCAGGTCCTCACGGCCCCACATCTTGCCGTAACGCGCGATCAACACGTAATTGCCCTCGCGCAGCATGACATTCGGTGTCGCGCCTTCCTTTTCGGCGATCAATTCATATTCGCCGTTCTCGTTCGGCTTCTGCCGCACGATTTGATACGTGACCTTCTGTGTGACGGCCTTCTTGCCGGCAACCGCAGCCAGCTTGGCGTAACCGGCATAGAGATTGATGGTATAATCATAAGATTGGCCCGCAATCAGCGGCACGACCAGATCGGCTTTGGTGTCCTTATATTTGGCCCGCACCACATAGCCGCCGGCCATGAGCGAGAAACTCGCAGTCGACCCCTTGGACTTGTCGACCATGACGCCGGCTTCGGTCTTTCCCTTCTGATAGGTGTAGACTTCCCATTCAATCGGTTCGGTGATGGGCTTGCGGCCACGGCTGGCGATCATGTTCAGCGTGATATGGGCCAAGCCCATGACAACGTTGTGGGAAAGCTTGTCGGAGCCGACGAAAACCTTCTCCTTCGTTGCGATTCCCTGGCTCTGCGCCAAGATGACGTAATGGCCTGTTTTCAATGCGCCATGGAATGTCGAACCAGTCTGCACTGCCGTCGGTTTGGCTTCCGGCTTGCCTGCTTTGTCCAGTTTCGTGACCGTCCAGGTGACCGGCGTCTTAATCTGATCACCGTCATGCCCCATGGTCGCGGTGAAGGTCACATCGGCGGCAAAGGCCGCCGGGGCGCAAAGGCTGCCGGCAAAGATCGCGGCAAGAATGGAGGGAAGACGAAACAGCTTGCGCACGGAGAACCTCTTGCAGATCGAGCGGGACGATGTCGCGGACTGGCTTTTAATACCCTACCGACTCGAGCATTAACAAGGCCCTATTCCTGCAACACGTTGGAATCGCTCAAATATTAACCTTTGTAAGGAGAGGCGTAACTGCTGGCGGTTTCAGACGCTTTGGCTGTATTTCTGGCTTCCCGTCGGGCGCGAAGGAATGCATTCATATGGAACAGGGCATGTGCCGTCTCGTAGCGCCACGCCGCACCCGCCGGACAGGCGAGACGCGCAAGACAACCCAGATCACGGCATGCCTGCCCGTCTTCGCCGTCCACGTGATCGGCACAGCGGAAGACATCATAGCTCTGCCCGTCGAAGGCCCCTACCGGGCAGCTCGAGAGGCAGGGTTGGTCACGGCAGGTCGCACAGGGCGTTTCGGCTTCCATCCGTGGCGGCAAGGCCACCGGTTCGTCCAGTAGCAAAGCCGCGCGATAGGCGTGCCAGAGACCGAAGACGGGATGAATGAGAATGGCGATCGGCGACGCTGCCACCGGCTCCGCCCGCTGCGCCCAGCGCTGGAAAGGCCACCAGGGCGGACCGCCGAATGGATAGAGATCGGTGACCGCCAGATCCTGCGCCAGCAGCGAGACGACCCTTTGTGTCCAGCGATCCAGCGGATGCCGCTCCCCCGGATTGGCTTTGATGAAATCGGCCAGGGCCGGCCAAATCGCCGAGCCCGCATTGCCGACGAGCAGCAATTGCCGCGCAGTCGGCCGCAAGTGCAACAGATCGTCATCGAGCGCCGGTTCGAGTGCAAAGCCGCCTCGCAAAATCAGGCCATGCGGCTCGAGCATGGCGGCTATATCGGCTGCGGTTCTCGTCATGATGGCCTATTTCAACAATAATCACGCCGCATTTACATGCCGAAAAACGACATCGGTAAGATCGGGGAGAGATGTATGTCGCTTGAGACTGTCAATTTCATACGCATGGATGAAGGCACCGAAGCCGAGTATCAATTGCTCGACCAGTTGTACAAGGTGCATGAGGAAGGGCTGGCGGGTAACGCCATCGCCATGCTGGATCGTCTGGCCGGCGATAAGATGGGTTACAAGATCGATCGCTATCAGCACTCCCTGCAATCCGCGACGCGCGCTTTACGTGACGGCGCCGATGAAGAAAGCATCGTCTGCGCCCTGCTCCATGATATCGGCGATATCCTGGCGCCGCATAACCATTCCGACCTCGCCGCCGCGATTCTCCAGCCCTATGTGAGCGAGGACAATCACTGGGTGATCAAGCATCACGGCATTTTCCAGGGCTATTACTTCTGGCATTTCGTGGGTGGCGACCGTCATGCCCGCGAACAATATCGCGGTCATCCCCTGTTCGACCGCTGCGCCCGCTTCTGCGAGCGCTGGGACCAGGTGTCTTTCGATCCCAATTACGAGACGCAGCCGATCGAAACTTTCATGCCGATGGTCGAGCGCATCTTCGCCCGTCAGCCTTTCGGCGATCACATCAACGTCCGGATGACGGACTTGGCGTAAGTCCAAACGGGGCGCGTGACGGCGGGTTCAATCGGTCCCCATGATCTTGACCAGGTCCGCCTCATGCCCCCGATAGTCCTCCCCGACGAGGATGATATTGACGTTCTCGCCATCGCTGGAAAGCGGCAGGCGGAGGACATGATAGGCGTCGACCTCGAAGCCATCCTGCCGATAGGCATTGTGCACATAGACCGGCAGACGGTCGTGCACGATCTGCTGATAGGATGACGTGACGGCATCGCGGAAGGCCACCGGCGTGAAGCTTGAGACCAGCATACCGGTGATATCGCGACCATGCAGGTTGAAGGTGCCGCTGCCGGCCAGCCGGACCCGGAAGTCCGCGCCATTGTCCAGCACATCGAACATCAGAATGCGCGGCAGGATAAAGCCAAGCTCGGTTGGATCAATATCGGCGCGGGACGGCGCGAAACGTCCCCGGCACAGCCCCCGCCAGTAAGCATATAGACGCGCCAACGTCGGCAGTTCGATCGCTTCGATATCCAGAAGCACCGTCTCGACACTGAGTTCCCCCATGGCGCGGCTCACTATCCCTGTTTCAGCTTCGCCGTCCCCTTCCACAGCGGGCGGCTCATGGTCTCGGTGTAATTGGAGAACATGATATTATACGACATGCTGATACGGTGTTCATCGCTCCGATTGACCGGCACGGAATGTACCAGCCAGGACGGGAAGAGCACGAAGCGGCCTTCCTTCAAGTCCAGCCTGATCTCATTGCCCATATATTTGTTCCATTGCCGGACCGTCGGCATGATCGGCGCCGCTTGCGTCCGCGGGTCGCTGAACACGATCTGCTCGGTGCCAGGCGGCAAGGAAACATAATAGACGCCGCTCAGAAAGTTGTTGGGATGCATATGGGCCGAGTTCAATCCGCCTTTGGGATTGATATTGGCCCAGCAGCCGGTGATCTCGAATCCGTTATGCACGACCTGCAGGAAATCCAGCGTGGCTTTCGCCGCCTGGCGCACCATGCCGCAGAATTCGTTGAATTCGGGCCGTTGATGCAGGACCGGATCGGTCTGCCAGGTGCCGCCGACGGGCATCTCCTTCCGCGGTTCCGTCAAGTCATAGATCTGTTTCTTGAGATGCGCGTTCAGGTTGGCCGCCTTGGCCGGCTCCAGATCGACCACCCAGATTGGGGTGGGAAACACATCTTTGACTTCCGTACGCGCAAACATCCCAAACGACTCGCATTCGTTAATATGATCCGGCGTCATCATGCAGAAGACCGCCAGGGAGATGCAATCCGGCCATGAAACTGTCAAAGCCTGTGCGTCAGATCACAGCGTTAAAGCCGATCCTGCGTCAATCCTCCAGGTGTGAACACCGGCATTCCTCGTCGGCTGGTGCAATGGAGGAAAACATGCTGATGCGGTTGATGACCCTCGCAACCTGGCTGATGCTGATCGTCTGCTTTCTTGCCGGCGCCGCGATTGCCATGGCAGCACCCATGACAGGCACCGCCGCCGTACCGGCGAGCGCAGCTGCGACCGCGCCGAAACCGGATCGCGATCCGGACATTTATGAGTTCGACCACCTGCCGCCGCCGACCGGCGACAGGCAACCGTCAGCCGGCGCTGTTCATACCTGAAAGCTGCATAACCAAGGGACTATGACGGCACATTCCAGTCATTTGCCAGGCCGGTCATTTGCCAGGAATGTGCCGTGACCGAATGCGCCGGCCTCAGTTGATGACGCCTTCCATGGCCAGCAGCTCCGCATCCCGCAAGGCCGAGGGTGTCGCCCGTTCGCGACGTGGCGTCTTGCCGAAGAAGTCGCGATAGCATTTCGAGAAATGCGACGCCGAGACGAAGCCGCAAGCCAAGGCGATGTCGATGACCGACATATTGGTCTGCAGCAGCAGCAGCCTGGCCCGATTGAGCCGCAGTTCGACATAGTACCGGGCCGGTGACCGGTGCAGGTATTTGCTGAACAGGCGCTCCATCTGTCGGCTGGACAGGCCGGCCGCATCGGCCAACTGGCTCCGGCTCAGCGGCTCTTCCAGATTGGCTTCCATCAACTGGATGACCTGGATCAGCTTCGGATGGCGAACGCCCAGCCGGGCCGTCAGCGCCATGCGCTGATGGTCATGGCGGTCGCGGATGCGCTCATGGATGAACTGCTCTGAAACCGCCGCCGCCAGTTCATGGCCGTGCTGCTGCGAAATCATGTTCAGCATCATGTCGAGAGCCGCCGTCCCGCCCGAACAGGTGAAGCGGTTCCGATCGATCTCGAAGAGCTCCGAGGTGGTCTCGATTTCGGGGAAATTCTCCGAAAAGCTTGCCAGATTTTCCCAGTGGATGGTGCAGCGATAGCCGTTCAGCATGTTGGCCCGGGCCAGAATATGGCTACCGGTGCAAAGCGCGCCGATATCGGCACCCTGCCGGTCAACCCGCCGAAGTGCAGCAAAAACGGCTTTATCATCAAAGAGATGGCCGTCGACGCCGCTACAAAGGACGACGGTCTGGTAGTTGGTGATCTGATCCACCGCTCCTTCCGGCGTCAGATTGATGCCGTTGCTGGCATTGACCAGCTGGCCATCCGGCGAAAACAGATGCCAGTGGTAAAGCTCACGGCCGCTGACGCGGTTGGCGAGACGTAATGGCTCGACGGCAGAAGTAAAAGCGATCATGGAAAAGTTGGGCACCAGCAGAAACGCAATCTGCTGCGGCAGCTTTGATGGCAATGCGCCAAACATGTGAGGTCCTCATCCTCATCAATGTCGCTAACAGTCCACGATCCACCGATGGTTTTTTCAACCCTTCAGGCGCGAGGCGATCGGTCAAGCCCTCCCTGACTGACCCCGCCGTGGACAAGACATTGAGCGGCGAGAATAGACCAAATTTTCCGGATTTTTACTAGGCCTTTATGTCGCGGATACGAAAAATCTTCGCCCCTGACCGACGCTGCGGTCCGCTTTAAGCCCGCCGGACGGGGCGATCCGGCGGTATTGCTGCCTGTTTAATGAATTCTGTAAAAAAGTCATGCGATTAGCCCTCTCATACTACTTGACCGCGAGACGCGGGCGGGACAATACGTGGCGCTTGACCGCCGGAATCGCTCTTAACCGTTTGGCAGGATGCGACCGCTGAAAAACTGAGTCTCAACCGATTGGCCGGTTATCTCCATGAAACAACGCTATTCGATTTTCTCTCTGGTACGGAATGCCCTGAACTACCACGCCGACTGGCAGGAAGCCTGGCGCAGCCCGGATCCCAAACCGGCCTATGATGTGATCATCATCGGTGGCGGCGGCCATGGTCTGGCGACCGCCTATTATCTCGCCAAGGAACATGGCATCACCAATGTGGCCATCCTGGAAAAGGGCTGGATCGGCGGCGGCAATACCGGCCGGAACACGACGATCGTCCGTTCCAATTACCTGTGGGATGAATCCGCGCATCTCTACGAACATGCCCTGAAGCTGTGGGAAGGCCTGTCCCAGGACCTGAATTACAACGTCATGTTCAGCCAGCGCGGCATCATGAACCTGGCCCATACGGTCCACGACATGCAGGCGCTGCGCCGCCGCGTCTACGCCATTCAGCTCAACGGCATCGATTCCGAGATCCTGACGCCGGCTCAGATCAAGGAACTGGTGCCGATGCTGGATTGCTCGCCGAATGCCCGCTACCCGATCATGGGCGCCAGCTTCCAGCGGCGCGGCGGCACGGCGCGCCATGACGCGGTCGCCTGGGGCTATGCCCGCGGCGCCGATGAGCGTGGCGTCGATATCATCCAGAATTGCGAAGTCACCGGCTTCAAGATCGTCAACGGCACCGTCCAGGGCGTCGAAACCACCCGTGGTTTCATCGGCGCCAAGAAGGTCGGCGTCGTCGTTGCCGGCCATAGCGGCGTCATCGCCGGCATGGCGGGCTTCCGCCTGCCGCTGGAAAGCCATCCGCTGCAGGCTCTGGTCAGCGAGCCGATCAAGCCGATCCTCGACACCGTGGTCATGTCACCACAGGTGCATGTCTATGTCAGCCAGTCGGATAAGGGCGAGTTGGTGCTGGGCGCCGGCATCGACGCCTTCAACTCCTATGCCCAGGCCGGCAGCCCGCCGATCGTCGAGAACCAGTTGAACGCTCTCTGCGATTTGTTCCCGGCCTTCAGCCGGTTGCGGATGATGCGGCAATGGGGCGGTATCGTCGATACCTGCCCGGATGCCAGCCCGATCATCGGCAAGACCCCGGTGCAGAACCTGTTCATCAATTGCGGCTGGGGAACGGGCGGGTTCAAGGCGACGCCGGGTTCCGGCAATGTCTTCGCCCATACGATCGCGCGCGGCGAACCGCATCCGCTGGCCGTTCCCTTTGCCCTGGAACGTTTCACCACCGGCTATCTCATTGACGAGCACGGCGCCGCTGGCGTGGCTCACTGATATCTGAGGCAAAAGCCATGTTTCTCATCACCTGCCCTTACTGCGGCGCCCGCGACGAACACGAATTCGGCTATGGCCATGAGGCGCATATCGTCCGCCCCACCCCGGCCGAATACGAGCAGATGTCGGATGCCGAATGGGCTCAGTATCTCTTCATGCGCAAGAACCCGAAGGGCGTTCACTTCGAACGCTGGGTTCACACTAAAGGCTGCCGGCGCTGGTTCAACGTGGCACGTCACACCGTGACCCACGAAATCCTCGCCGTCTATGAAATGGGTAAGCCGGCACCGCAGATCGATACGGAGAAGAAGTAATGACCGCGCAGAAGAACCGCCTCGGACAAGGCGGCCGCATCGATCGGACCAAGCCGCTGCGCTTCACCTTCGACGGCAAGATCTATTACGGCTATCAGGGCGATACGCTGGCTTCGGCCTTGCTGGCCAATGGCGTGACGCTGGTCGGCCGCAGCTTCAAATATCACCGCCCGCGCGGCATCCTGTCGGCCGGCGCGGAAGAGCCGAATGCGCTGATCCAGCTCGGACTCGGCGACCGGACGGAGCCGAATCTTCGGGCGACGCAGATCGAGCTTTATGACGGCCTCGTCGCGGAAAGCCAGAATCGCTGGCCGTCCCTGACCACCGATTTCGGCGCCGCCAACAGCGTCATTCAGAAATTCATCCCCTCCGGCTTCTACTACAAAACATTCATGTGGCCGGCTAAGGCCTGGATGTTTTACGAAAAATTCATCCGCCAGGCGGCCGGCCTGGGCAAGGGCCCGACCGAACAGGATCCGGACCGCTATGACAAGCTCTATGCCAGCTGCGACCTGCTGATCATTGGCGCCGGCCCATCCGGCCTGGCGACGGCGCTCGCCGCCGGCCGCACCGGCGCACGTGTCATCCTGGTCGATGAGCAGCAGGAGCTGGGCGGCTCACTGCTGTCCGAACGCACCGCGGAGATCGACGGCAAAGCGGCCGCCGACTGGGTGGCCGCTGCCGTCGCCGAATTGACAGCGATGCCGGACGTGACTTTGCTGTCGCGCACGGTCGCGTGGGCCTATTACGACCATAATTCTGTCAGCCTGATGGAGCGTGTCACCGATCACCTCGGCCCGGTGGCTGGCGCCAATCAACCGCGCCAGCGACTGTGGCGGGTCCGCGCCAAGGAAGTCATCCTGGCGACCGGCGCTATCGAGCGTCCTTTGGTCTATAGCGACAATGACCGACCGGGCTGCATGCTGGCTTCGGCCGCTCGCACCTATGCCAACCGTTATGGTAGCATGCGAGGACAACGCGCTGTTATTATGACAAATAATGACGGCGCCTACCGCACAGCCCTGGATCTGACCGATGCCGGCGTGACGGTTTTTGCCGTGGTGGATCTGCGGTCCAATCCGCAAGGCGAACTGGTCAAGGCGGCTCGCGCCAAAGGTATCGAGATCATTGCCGGCCATGCCATCACCGGCGTCAAAGGCAAGCTCGCCGTGACCGGTGTCGATGTCATGCCGCTGACGGCCGATGGCAAAGGCGTCACCTCCGCCAGCCGCCATATCCATTGCGATCTGGTCCTGTCCTCGGGTGGCTGGCAGCCGACGGTTCATCTGCATTCCCAGACCCGCGCCAAGGTTGTTTGGAGCGACGACATCCAAGCCTTCGTTCCCGGCGACAAGCTGCCGGGCCAGAATAACCGGTCGATCGGCGGGGCTCATGGCGTCTTCCGTTTGGCGGACTGCCTGGCCGAAGGTCATGCCGCCGGCAGCGAAGGCGCCGCCAAGTTGGGCTTCGGTGGCCAAAGCGGCCAGGCGCCGACTGTCTCGGACGAACCGGCGGAAGAAGCGCTGTTGCCCGTCTGGATCGTGCCGAGCGACAAGCCGGTCGGCCAGGGCGGCAAGCATTTCGTCGATTACCAGAACGACGTGACGGCGGCCGACGTGATGCTGGCGCATCGTGAAGGTTACCGGTCGGTCGAGCACCTCAAGCGCTATACCACGATGGGCATGGCGACCGATCAGGGCAAGACCAGCAACGTCAATGCCCTGGCGATCATGGCCGGATTGCGCAATGTCGAAATCCCATCGGTCGGCACGACGACCTTCCGCCCACCTTATACGCCGGTCACCCTCGGCACCTTCTCGGGCATCGACAAGGGCGATTTCCTCGATCCGATCCGCAAGACGGCGATGCATCAGTGGCACGAGCAGCACGGCGCCGTCTTCGAATGCGTCGGCCAGTGGCACCGCCCCTATTACTATCCGAAGCCGGGCGAAAGCATGCATGACGCGGTCAACCGCGAAGTGAAGGCCGCCCGTACCGGCGTCACCATCGTCGATGCGACGACGCTCGGCAAGATCGACATCCAGGGTCCGGATGCCGCCTGGTTCCTGAACATGGTTTATACCAATGCCTGGACCAAGCTAGAGCCCGGCCGCTGCCGCTATGGCCTGATGCTGGGCGAAGATGGCATGGTCTTCGATGACGGTGTCACCAGCCGTATCTCGGAAAACCATTTCCACATGACCACCACGACCGGCGGTGCGCCACGCGTCATGAGCTGGCTGGAGGAATGGCATCAGTGCGAATGGCCGGACAAGAAGGTCTACTTCACCAGCGTCACCGAACAGTGGTCGGTCATGGCGCTGAACGGTCCCCTGTCGCGGAAGCTGCTGGAGGAATTGACGACGGATATCCCGCTCGACGATGACAGTTTCCCCTTCATGTCCTTCAAGGACGGCCATCTGGCCGGCGTGCCGGTGCGGATCTTCCGCATCAGCTTCACTGGTGAGTTGGCCTTCGAGGTAAACTGCAAGCCGTCGCATGCCTTGCATATCTGGCGCGCGTTGATGCAGGCTGGCGAGAAGTACGACATCACCCCTTACGGCACCGAGGCCATGCATGTGCTCCGCGCCGAAAAGGGCTTCATTATCGTCGGCCAGGAAACCGACGGCACGATCACGCCCTATGATCTCGGCATGGGCTGGATCATGGCGAAATCGAAGACCGATTTCCTCGGCCGCCGCTCGCTCACCCGAGAGGATACGAAGCGCCCGGACCGCAAGCATCTGGTCGGCTTGTTGACCGACAATCCGAACGAAGTGCTGCTGGAAGGCGGGCAGATCGTGGCGCATGTCAAGGACAAGCCGCCGATGGACATGATCGGCCATGTAACCTCGAGCTATTACAGCCCGAACTGCAACCGCTCGATCGCTCTTGCCCTGGTCAAGAATGGCCGCAACCGCATGGGCGAAACGGTCTATCTGCCTTACGAAGGCAAAGTGATCCCCGCCAGGATCACCGAGCCCAAATTCTTCGATTTGGAAGGAAAGCGCATCAATGGTTGAAGCCTATCAGCGGCGGAGCGCCCTCAATCACTTCGGCCTGGCGGCGCGTGCCAATCAAGGCGGCCATGCCACGGCCGGCGTGATCCTGGGCGAGAGCGCCCATCGCACGATCATCAATATTCGTGGTGATGCCAATGACGCGGCTTTCACCAATGCGGTGAAATCGGTCACTGGCGTCGATGTGCCGACCAAGGCCAACACGGTCAATAAAGCTGGCGAGGTCAGCATTCTTTGGCTGGGGCCGGACGAATGGTGGGTCGTCACCACGCCGGACCGCAGTGACGAACTGGTCCCTGCCCTCCGCCAGGCTTTTCAGGGTCAGCATGCGGCGGTCATCGATGTGAGCGAATCACGGACGGTGATCACCATCAGCGGAGCGAAAGCACGCGATGTCCTGGCGCGCGGCATCAGCCTCGACCTTCATCCGCAGGTCTTCGGTCCGGGCCAATGTGCCCAAACCGGCATGTCGAAATGCAACGTGCTGCTGCATCAGACCGATGACAAGCCGAGCTATGATATCTATGTGCTGAAAAGCTTTTCCGACTATCTGTGGCAATGGACGGAAAAGATCGCCACCAATTTCGGCCTGGCTATCGGCGCGTAAGGGCCAAACCAGACCTCTCACCAATCAGGGCCGCTGAAACCAGCGGCCCTTTTGCTATCCGCGATGCCGCGTTCCGATTTCCTGCTGGAATCGCGCCAGGATGGCGGCGGGTTCCAGGCGCTCTTGCGCAAACAGGATAGAGGGCAAGGCAAGGCAAATCGTCAGAGAGCTGGCCAGAACGACAAGAGCGATAAAGACCAAAGGCAATGTCGCGGCGGCAAAAGCCAGATAGAGATCGATCAAAAGGGCTGCCCCGTAAAAGGCCAGCGCCGCCACGGCAAGCGGCACGAGAAACCAATAGTAAGTCCGGGCGCCTCCCACCATCTGAATCGCTTCGATAAGATCGATGGCCCGATTACGCTGCTCCGCAAGCGCAGGCTGCTCCAACTGCTTTTCCGCCCGGCAGAATTCAAGGCAAAGGTAATCGGCGAAATGCCGAGTCACGGCCATATATGAAAGCGTGGCAATGCCGCCAACGATCAACGTGAAATAACCGCAAACACCCTCGCCACTGGCCTTGGCAAAGATCGTTGGCACAAGCCAAAGGGAAACAGTGAGCACGGCGGGGAAAACAAACGCGCAGAAAACGAAGATCAATATCGTGATCTTTTTTGCGACGCTTAAACTCATGTCCCCATTCCAAGTCACGGCTGGTCGGATTGTACAGCTAATTGTTAGCTTGAAAATCCTACGATTGAGACTGAATTCTTTTATGATATATTGAAAATTGTATATATCAAAAACGCAGGGTTGTCACGGGCCGAACTCGGTCGGAAATTTCGAGCGTGCCAGCGGTGTGAATGTTTAAGGTGACAAGTCTTTTGAGCCTCACGCCAAATCGACAAGATCGGCGATGGTCTTATCCTTCAGGCTGTCGACCAAAGCCATTTCCGCTTCAGAGAAAACCTTGCGGCAAATCGGCTGGATACGTCGCCCGATCGGGCAATCTTTATTGGGCTCATGCTGATGGAAGACCTGACTCTCTTCCACGGCGCGATAGACAGCATCCAAAGAGATGCCGCTCGCAGGCTTGCCAAGCATGAAACCGCCCAATGAGCCCGCCCGCGATGCCACCAAGCCGGCAGATCGCAGCGTGCCCATCATCCGCCGTATCAAGACTGGATTGGTTCCGACCGATGAGGCGATGGAATCAGAACATATCGAACGGCCCGGATGCATGGCCAGGATCAGCAACACATGAATTGCAACGGCAAATCGGCTACTGGGCCCCGGCATCCACACCTCATCAATTCATTCGCCCGCTACCCGGTGGGCAGCTCCTACAAATTACACTTTAGAACTGTGGCATCGCAAGTTCTGCATATACGACTCCTGCAAATCGCCGAACTCCCAATGCAGCCTGCATGCTAAGCCTCGTCCAACGGCATCCGGCCAGCTATGCCGGTAACAAAATACATGTGTCAGGGTAGAATATGAACTCAACCACCCCATCGACAACGGGAAGCACGTTGCAGGCGCTGATTTTCATGGCCGTCGGCGTTTTCTTTTTTTCCGTTCTCGATGCGGTGACCAAATTTCTCGGCGAAGGCTATGGCACCTGGCAGCTCCTGCTGCTGTCGCGCATCTGCCCGCTGATCGCCGCTTGCTTCATCATGTATCGCGCCACCGGCCGATGCTTCGGATTCCGGACGACCTTCATCACGACGCATCTGATGCGCGCAGTCCTGGTCGTCGCCACCACATGGACGTTCTATGAGTGCCTGCGCTATCTGCAACTGGCGGATGCCATCGCGATCGCGTTTGCCGCACCTCTTTTCATGACCTCGTTATCCGGTCCCCTGCTGCGCGAACGCGTCGGGCCGCGCCGTTGGGCTGCCGTCGCGATCGGCTTCATCGGCGTGACCATTGCGCTGCGGCCCGGCCAGCACGGCGTTACCTGGGGTGCGATATTGGCGCTGATCGCAGCCATCACCTATGCCCTCGGCCAGCTTTGGCTGCGGCCGCTCAGCGGCAAAGAGCAGAATTACAACATCATCTTCTACGCGACGTTGTTCAGCGGCCTCGCGGCCGTCATCCCTGCCATTCTCGAATGGAAAACACCAAGTGCAAGGGATTGGCTGCTGTTCCTGATTCAAGGAAGCTGCAGCACCATCGGCCAGCTCTGCATGATCCGCGCCTTCAAGATCGGCGAGGCCTCATTGCTGGCGCCGCTGGAATATACCGCGCTGTTCTGGGCGACGATCCTGGGCTACATGTTTTGGGGCGATCTGCCGACCATCCAGGTGCTGGCCGGCGCCGCCGTCATCATCGCCTCCAGCCTCTATATCGCTCATCGCGAGGCACAGCAGGGCAAGCGCCCCGCTGACTGCACCGTGCCGGAACAGGTGGTTTCGCCGGATTAGAGCATTTTCGAGCGAAATGGATACCGGTTCGCGTGAAGAAAATGCGACCTCATAAAGAGACAAAGCCGGATCACCCATGGTATCGCAGGAGCGAGCGCATGTGCGATCTGAATCCGTCTCTACTCGATAGATAGAGCGCGCTTCAGCTTTCACATGAAGCGTCGCCCTTTAGAAACCCGGCGTGTCTTCCTCGACATTCAGCATCTGATAAATCGGATTGAGGTCATGCACGCCATCGACCCAGAAATCCAGATCGCGCAGCCGCCCATTGCGGATGCTGTAAATCCATCCGTGAACGGTGAGCGACTGGCCTCTTTTCCAGGCATCCTGAACGATCGAGGTGTGGCAGATGTTCAGCACCTGCTGACGCACGTTCAATTCGCACAGCATGTTGAGGCGCTTATCCGTACTGGGCTGGGCATCCAGGACACGGGCATTCGAGGCATAGATATCCTTGATCTGGCGCAGCCAATTATCGATTAGACCCAATTCGGTCCGTTCCACCGCTGCCCGCACGCCGCCGCAACCGTAATGGCCGCAGACGATAATATGCTTCACTTTCAGAACGTTAACCGCATATTCTAAAACTGAGAGGCAATTGACGTCGATCTGATAAACCAGATTGGCGATGTTGCGGTGAACGAAGACCTGGCCGGGATCCAAATTCAGCAGGCGGTCGGCCGGCACCCGCGCATCCGAACAGCCGATCCAGAAGATTTCCGGTGCTTGCTGTTCCGCCAGGCGGGAAAAGAATCCGGGATCGCCTTCCGTGGTCTGGCGTGCCCATTCTCGGTTCTGGTCCAGAATTCGCTGCAAAAAGGCATTGCTCATCTTGGTCTCGACTCACTTTTTCTTGCATCGGGGCCTGTACTAACATAGCCCTAGTCTAACTCTAAATTGATCCAGATGACGTCCAGAATGCCCAATTGGCTTAAAACGACTGTCGACTATGGGCCAATCCTGGCCTTTTTTATCGCCTTCAAGATGGCCGGCTTGATGACGGCCACATTGGTTCTCCTGATTGCGACGGTCATTGCGACTGCCGTGCTTTACCTGGCTACCCGGAAGCTGGCCGTTGTCCCTTTGATTACATTGGTTGTGGTCGGGGTATTCGGTACCCTGACGCTTTGGCTGCAGAACGACACCTTCATTAAAATGAAGCCGACGGTAATCCAAGGGCTTTTTGCCATCATCCTTTTTGTCGGCCTGCTGCTGAACAAGCCCCTGATCCGTTATGTCATGGGCGGGGCGCTGCAATTGGACGATGCCGGCTGGCGCAGCCTCAGCTTCCGGTTCGGCTGCTTCTTTGCTGCCATGGCGGTGCTCAATGAAATCGTCTGGCGGACGCAATCGACCGATTTCTGGGTGGATTTCAAGGTGTTCGGGATTATCGGTCTGACGATCCTGTTCATTTTCGCCCAGCTTCCCTTGATCAAACGGCATAGTGTCGATCAGGGTTGAGGCTTCCGGTAAGCCCAGCCGATAGGATCAAGCAAGCTAAATGTGCAAAAAGGTCGCCGCGTTGCTCCATGGCAATGCCGGTATCATTGGGGCTGATCGGCCCCACCGATCGGATCGCGTCTTAAGGAAGCATCAGATGGACGATGGCAGTCGACCTTATCGAGGAATACCTCTGACCGGGCGCTGATCGTCGCTATCGCCCGGTTTGTCATGTTGAAAGGCAAACGGGCAAATGCATATCCCTCGTTGGATTTCCCCGAATTGTGACCATGGTGGCCGCTTGGCGGTTGGTGGAGCACGGCCGATGATGCAGCGCATCCTGCCGCCCCTTTCCATCGGCCGGCGCAGGCTGGCCGTCGGCCGTTGGGATTTTCTGGCGGGGCTGCTCGTCCTTGCGCTGCTGGTTTTCTTCGTCGTTACCGGCAGCAAACTGTCCCAGCCGCTGACCGATATGCAATCGGCGCCGCTCTCGCTGGACCCCTGGCATCTGCCGGCCTATGCCGCCCCCCTGCGCATGCTCGTGGCGCTGGGATTGTCGCTGCTTTCACCTTTACCTACGACGACGAAACCGGCTCTTTTAGCCTCGACGACCCAGCCTGAAGCGGAAAAGCAAAAACCCCGGGATCGCTCCCGGGTTTGTGCGTAGAAGGATATCGAAGAGCCGTCGATCAGACGTTGCTGTCCGGCACCGCGGCCTTCTTCTTATTGATGAATTCCTGCAAGGCTTCATCGATCGCCGGATCGAGCGCCGGAGCTTCGTAATCGGCCAGCATGCGCTTGACGATCTTGTTGGCGCGCTGGGAAGCGTCGAGGGCACCTTCCGATTCCCACTGCTCGAAGCTGTTATTGTCGGCGATGCTCGAGCGATAGAAGGCCGTCTCGAAATTGGCCTGGGTATGGGCGCAGCCGAGGAAATGGCTGCCCGGGCCGACTTCGCGAATGGCATTGAGCGCCTGGCCGTTCTCGCTGAGATCGACGCCCTTGGCCAGGGTCTGCATCATGCCGAGCTGATCGGCATCCATCACGAACTTCTCATAGCCCGCCGAGAGACCGCCTTCCAGCCAGCCGGCGCCATGCAGCACGAAATTCGTGCCCGCCTGGAGTGTCGGCAGCAGGGTCTGGGCGCTTTCATAGGCTGCCTGGGCATCGGCGATCTTGGAACCGCAGAGCGAACCGCCGGTACGGAACGGCAGGCCGAGACGCCGGGCGAGCTGCGCGCAAGCCAGCGAGACGAGGGTCGGTTCCGGCGTGCCGAAGGTCGGCGCCCCCGACTGCATGGAGATCGAGCTGGCGAACACGCCGAAGATCACCGGCGCACCGGCCTTGTAGAGCTGCGCGGTCGAAGCACCGGCCAGGACCTCGGCCAGGACCTGGGCGATCGTGCCGGCCGCCGTCACTGGGCTCATGGCGCCGGCGAGAATGAAGGGCGTGGTGATGCTTGCCTGGTTGTTGCGGGCATAGACCTTCATGGCGCCCAGCATGGTGCCGTCCCAGACCATCGGGGAATTGGCATTGATCAGGCTGGTGAGAACCGTGTTCTTCTGCAGGAAATCTTCGCCGAACACGATCTTCGCCATATCGACGGTATCCTGGGCGCGTTCCGGCGCCGTCACCGAGCCCATGAAGGGCTTATCGGAATACTTGATATGGGTATAGACCATGTCGAGGTGCCGCTTGTTCACCGGCAGATCGACGGGTTCGCAGACGGTGCCGCCCGAATGATGAATCGAGGGCGACATATAGGCCATCTTCACGAAATTGCGGAAGTCCTCGATCGTCGCATAGCGGCGGCCCTTGTCGAGGTCGCGCACGAAGGGCGGACCATAGACCGGGGCGAAAACCGTGTTGTTGCCGCCGATAGTAACATTGCGCTCCGGGTTGCGGGCGTATTGGACATATTCCTTCGGCGCGCTCTTCTGCACGATCGACCGGCAGAGGCCGCGCGGGAAACGGATACGGGTGCCCTTCACATCGGCGCCCGCCGCCTTCCAGAGTTCGAGCGCTTCCGGCTCGTCACGGAATTCGATGCCGACTTCCTGCAGGATGGTATCGGCATTCTTTTCCATGAGGGCGAGGCCTTCCTCGTCCAGCACCGTCACCAGCGGAATATTCCGGCGGATATAGGGGTTCTGCACGATCGGCGGCTTCTGCCGCGCCTGGCGCCGCGCCTCGGCGCCGCCGCGCGCGCGGCGGCCACCAGTCTGTTCCGTGTTGCTTTGTTCTGCCGTGGCCATAAGACCGCCTCGTTCAATGAATTGGGGTGTGGTCGCAGGTAATTGGCGACTCTAGCGCCATTTCGTCACCTTGGCCCGGTATCCTCTAGCGGATCAGCGACAACGGTTTACCGGTTCGCGCCACCGGTCATCCGCCCGCCGGCAGGGTTCGACGCGTTCCCCGCACCGCCCAGCCAAACGGGTTGATTTTGCAACTAAATTACCCGTTGGGCCAAAAGCCGGCCGGGCAGATTCAGCCTGTGATATAGGCTGCCGCGTTTTCGCAAATTGCTGTCGCGGTTCGCGAAGTCACTGGATAGAGTCGGGCTTAATCCAAGGGGCTTAATCCAAGGCCAGCAATGTTATTTTGGAGTGATGGGCAATGGCAGCGTTTCCGGAAAAGGCGAAGGTCGTCATCATCGGTCTGGGTGGTATCGTGGGTGCCTCGGTCGCCCATCACCTGATCGAGCGCGGCTGGGACGACATCGTCGGCATCGATAAGTCTGGCGTCCCGACCGATATCGGCTCGACGGCCCATGCCTCCGACTTTTGCTACATGACCAGCCACGACTTCCTGTCCTGCTGGTCCTCGCTCTACTCTATCGATTTCTACAGCAAGCTCGGCCATTACGAGCGCGTCGGCGGCCTCGAAGTCGCCCGCGTCGGCGATGACGGCCGGATGGACGAGATCAAGCGCAAGGTCGCCTCGGCCAAGGCCTTCGGCACCCGGGCCCGCCTGGTCGAACCGGCCGAGATCAAGAAGAAGTTCCCGCTGATCGAAGAGAGCCAGGTCCAGGGCGGCCTCTGGGACCCCGATGCCGGCCTCGTCATTCCGCGCTCCCAGACCGTCGCCGGCAAGCTGGTCCAGCAGGCCGAGGCCGGCGGCAAGCTGCAGGTCTTTGCCAATACCCCGGCCAAGTCGCTGGTCATCGAGAATGGCCGCATCAAGGGTGTCGTCACCGATCGCGGCACTATCATGGCCGATTACGTCGTGGTCTGCGCCGGCCTCTGGGGCCGCCTGATCGCCGAGATGGCGGGCGAGGACCTGCCGGTCATGCCGGTCGACCATCCCCTCACCTTCTTCGGACCGTATACCGAGTTTGCCAATACCGGTAAGGAGATCGGCTGGCCGCTGCTGCGCGACCAGGGCAATTCCGCCTATATGCGCGACACCGGCGATCCGACCACGGCCGAAGGCGGCATGATCGAATGGGGCTATTACGAAGAAAAGAACCCGCGCCTCGTCCATCCGCGCGAGCTACTGGAAAAGCACGAAGCACGCCTCTCGCCCTCGCAGCGCGACCTGGAGATGGACCAGATCCTCGAGCCGCTGGAACGCGCGATCGAACTGACGCCGATCCTCGGCGAGCTCGGCTATGAAGAGAAGCGCTCCTTCAACGGCCTGCTGCAGGTGACCACCGATGGCGGCCCCTCGATCGGCGAAAGCCAGAAGGTGCGCGGCCTGTGGTATGCCGTCGGCATCTGGGTAAAGGATGGTCCCGGCATGGGCAAGCTGCTCGCCGACTGGATGACCGATGGCCGTACCCATTTCGACCATTCCCGCATCGATTTCTCGCGCTTCTACACCCATATGATGAACGAAGACTTCATCAAGGGCCGCTGCGGCGAAGCGGCGATGAAGATCTACAATCCGGCGGTCCATCCGCGCGAACCCTACGAAACCGGCCGTAACGTGCGCCGCTCGCCGTTCTATGAACGCGAGCAGGAGCTCGGCGGCTATTTCATGGAACTCGGCGGCTGGGAACGGGCTCATGGCTACAAGGCCAACGAGCATCTGCTGGAAAAATACGGCAACCGCGTGCCGGTGCGCGAGAACGAATGGGACAACCGTCATTTCTGGCGCGTCTCCAATGCCGAACATCTCGCCATGAGCGAGGATTGCGGCATCGTCAACCTGTCGCATTTCGCTGTCATCGATGTCGAAGGCCCCGATGCCGTCGCGCTGATGGAATGGGTCTGCGCTGCCAAGGTCGGCGGCGACAACATGCTCGGCAAGGGCATCTACACCCACTTCCTCGATGATGAGGGCATGGTGCGGGCCGACTTGACCGTCATTCGCATGCCCGACCGCTGCCGCGTGGTCGATGGCGCCGATGCCGGCCCGCGCGATTACCACTATCTGAAGCGCATGGCGGAAGACAAAGGCTTCGACGTCACCGTCACCGATGTCAGCTCGAAATATGTCACCATCGGCATCTGGGGCCCGAATGCCCGCGTGAACCTGCAGAAAGTGGTCGAGGATCCGGAAGGTCTGAAGAACGAAAACTTCCCCTTCGCCGCCATCAAGCAGATCAAGATCGCCGGCAAGAACGTCACCGCCTTCCGCATCTCCTATGTCGGCGAACAGGGTTGGGAGCTGCACATGAAATACGAGGACGGCCTCGCCGTCTGGGATGCTCTCCGTTCGACCGGTGTGATGGCTTTCGGCGTCGAGACCTATGCCAATAGCCGCCGCATGGAAAAGAGCCTGCGTCTGCAGAACGCCGATCTCCTGACCGAATACAACCTGTTCGAATCCGGCCTCGCCCGCCCGAAGGTGAAGGATGCCGATTTCCGCGGCAAGGCGAAGCACCTGGAATACAAGGCGCGCGACCATCAGCCGGCGATGCTCTGCACGCTCATGATGACCGACAACATTGATTCCAAGGGCGTCGCCCGCTACCCCGTCGGCATCATGCCGGTGATGGATCCGGAAACCGGCGAGACTTTGGTCGATGAACTGGGCCGCCGGTCTTTCACGACCTCAGTCGCCTATGGCCCGACCATCGGCAAGAACATCGCCCTCGCCTACCTGCCCTGGTCCCATTGCCAGCAAGGCCGCAAGCTGGTCGTCGAATATTTCGGCGAGACCTATCCGGTCGAGGTTGTCGCGGTCGGCTATACGCCGCTCTACGATCCGGAGAACCTCAAGCCCCGGACCTGATATCTGGCGTGATATTGCCCCCAAGGCATAAAAAGCATCGATCGGCGGCCGGGAAACCGGCCGCCGATTGCTTTTTCGGTCTGGCGGACTACATGAAACCGGGCTTGCGACTGTCCCGGCAAAACCCTACTGTGCGGCGCAGTTACGATGGATTTTGACCGAATTACGCCAGGAAACTGGACCGAAAAGGAGGCTGCCATGACCAACCGTTTTCTGCAGCTATTGCAGGACAAGCCGTTTCTGATGGCGGATGGCGCCACGGGCACCAATCTGTTCTTGGCCGGGCTGATGACGGGCGATTCCCCGGAAACCTGGAATTTCCTCCATCCCGAGAAAATCACGGCGCTGCATCAATCTTTCGTCGATGCCGGCTCCGATGTGATCCTGACCAATTCCTTCGGCGGCACCCGCCATCGCCTGAAGCTCCATGGCGACCAGGACAAGGTCTATGAGATCAACAAGCGCGCCGCTGAGATCGCCCGTGCTGTCGCCGACAAAGCGATGCAAGAGACGCCGGGCCGCGTGGTCATCGTCGGCGGCTCGATCGGCCCGACCGGTGAGTTGTTCCAGCCGCTGGGCGCCCTGACGGAAGAGGACGGCATTGCCGCTTTCGAGGAACAAGCGATCGCCCTGCGCGATGGCGGGGTCGATGTGCTGTGGATCGAAACCATGTCGGCGCGCGAGGAAGTCGCGGCCGCCGTCAAGGGTGCCGCCAAAGCCGGGCTGCCGATCGTCACGACCTGCAGCTTCGACACCAATGGCCGGACCATGATGGGCATCACCCCGGCCGATTTTGCGCAATTCGTCCACACGCTCGACCCGAAACCGGTGGCCTATGGCGCCAATTGCGGTGTCGGCGCCTCCGACCTGACCGCGACGATCCTGCAAATGGCCGCTGCGGCGCAGCCGGGCGATATCATCGTCGCCAAGGGCAATTGCGGCATTCCCTTCTACGAGGAAGGCAAGATCAAATATAACGGCACGCCGGAATTGATGGGCGATTATGCCAAGCTGGTGCGCGATGCCGGCGCCCGGATCGTCGGCGGCTGCTGTGGCACCTCGCCCGAACATCTGGAATCCATTCGCGCATCACTCGACAGTCATACGCCCGGCGAGAAGCCGACACTGGAAACCATCACCTCGAAGCTCGGCCCCCTCACTTCCGGTGCCGAGGCCAGCCTTTCCGGTCATGCGCCAGCCGGTGGTGGCGATAGTGAACGCCGTGGCCGTCGCCGTCGCGCCAGCGCCGACGATGCCTCCTTCTGATCCGATCCAAGACCAAAACAGGTAACCCGCTTATCATGTCTTCGCTTACCGCCTTGCTCAGCGACATCGTCGGCGCCGCCTTCGCCGCCTGCGACCTGCCGGCCGACTATGGCAAGGTGACAGTTTCCAACCGCCCCGATCTGGCGCAATTCCAATGCAACGGCGCCCTCGCCGCCGCCAAGGCCGCGAAACAACCGCCGCGCCAGATCGCCGACAGGATCGTCGAGAAGCTGCAGGCGCAACCGATGTTCCGCGACATTTCGCTGGCCGGCCCGGGCTTCATCAATCTCTCGGTCACCGATGCCTGGATGGCCGAGCAGATGAACCGCCTCAGCCAGGACAAGCGCCTCGGCATGCCGGACAAGCAGAAGCAGATGGTGGTGCTGGATTACGGCGGACCGAATATCGCCAAGCCCATGCATGTCGGCCATCTGCGCGCCGCCATCATCGGCGATTCCATCCGCCGCATCTTCGCCTTCGTCGGCGATGAAACGGTCGGCGATGTGCATATGGGCGATTGGGGCCTGCAGATGGGCATGCTGATTTCCGAACTGGAGATCCGCCGCCCCGAGCTGCCCTATTTCGACCTGCAGAAGACCGGCTCCTTCCCGGCCGAAAGCCCGGTCACCTTGCGGGAGTTGGAAGAGCTCTATCCGACCGCATCCGCGGCCTGCAAGGCCGATCCAGCCCGGCTGGAACGCGCCCGCCAGGCGACGGCGGAATTGCAGGACGGACGGCCCGGCTATCGCGCGCTGTGGCAGCATTTCTTCGACATTTCCGTCGATGCGATGAAGCGCGATTACGGCAATCTCGGTGTGCATTTCGACCTCTGGAAAGGCGAGGCCTGCGTCAACGACCTGATCGCGCCGATGGTCGAGCAGATGAAGGTAAAGGGCGTCGTCGAGGAAAGCGATGGCGCGCTGATCGTCCGCGTCGCCGAAGACAGCGACAAGATGGAAATCCCGCCGCTGATCCTGGTGAAGTCGGATGGCGCGGCGATGTATTCCACGACCGATCTCGCCACCATCATCGACCGCGTCAACTGCCAGAATCCGGATCGCATCATCTATGTGGTCGATCACCGCCAGCACCTGCATTTCGTCCAGGTCTTCCGCGCGGCGATCAAGGCCGGCATCAACGGCAAGGCCAGCATGGTGCATCTCGGCTACGGCACCATGAACGGCACCGACGGCAAGCCGTTCAAGACCCGGACCGGCGGCGTCATGAAGCTCGACGACCTGATCACCATGGTCTCGGACGAGGCCAAGAAGCGCCTGACCGAGCATGGGCTGGGCAGCGATTATTCGCCGGAAGAGCGCGAGGATATCGCCCGCAAGGTCGGTGTGGCGTCGCTGAAATTCGCCGATCTCAGCAACAACCCGATTGCCAATTACGTCTTCGATCTCGACCGCTTCTCGCGTTTCGAAGGCAAGACCGGCCCTTACCTGCTTTATGCCGCCGTGCGCATCAAATCGCTGTTGCGCAAGGCCGAGGCACAGGGAGACAAGCCAGGCGCCATCATCCCGACAGCAGCAACGGAACGCGATCTCGCCTTGATGCTGGGCGCCATGCCGGATGCGATCATCGGCGCCTATGAGGATCTGGCGCCGAACCGGATCGCCGATTTCGCCTACACGCTCGGCCAGACCTTCAGCAGCTTCTATGCCGCCTGCCATATCCTCAGCGAACAGGATGAGGCGATCCGCCACTCGCGCTTGGCGCTTTGCGCGCTGACCTTGCGGCAGTTCGAACTGTGTCTCTCACTGCTGGGGATCGAGACGCCGGACCGGATGTAAACCCTGCACCAATGACAGGGTGAAAAGAACGATCATTCAACTGGGAGGATGCGCATCGTGGCGGAAGTAAAAGTGGTCAATGCACAGCATTATCTCGATGGCGAATGGCTGACCGGCAACCCGCCGGCGCTGGGGCTATGGGATCATGCGACCTGGCTCGGCTCAGCCGTCTTCGATGGCGCCCGTTCCTTCGACGGCATGGCGCCGGACCTTGACCTGCATTGCCAGCGGGCGATCCGCTCGGCCCATGCGCTGGGTTTGGAACCGCCGGTCAGTGCGCAGGAAATCGAACGTCTTGCCCGCGAGGGCATCAAGCTGTTCGAGCCCGGCACTCATCTCTATATCCGCCCCTTCTTCTGGGCGGCGGATGGCGACATTTTTCCGGATCCGGCGAGCACGCGCTTTGCGCTGTCGATTGCCGAAGCGCCAGTGCCGGATCCGAAAGGTATCCGCGTAACCCTGTCGCCGTTGCGTCGGCCGACACAGGAGACGGCGACCACCAATGCCAAGGCGGTGGCGCTCTACGCCCATTCCGGGCGAGCCAATGCCGAAGCCAAGAAGCGCGGCTTCGACGATGCGGTCATGCTCGATCAGTTGGGGAATGTCGCCGAACTGACCGCCTCCAATCTGTGGATCGTCAAGGACGGCGCCGCGATCACGCCGATCCCGAACGGTACCTTTCTCAATGGCCTGACCCGCCAGCGGCTGGTCAAGCTGCTGGAGGCGGACGGTATTCCCGTTGTCGAGCGTAGCCTATCCTATGATGAGGTCATGCAGGCAGACGAAGCCTTTGCCAGCGGCAATTACAGCAAGGTGCAGCCGATCAATGGCATCGAGGGCCGTAACCTGGCCTATGGTCCCATCACCCAACGGGCGCGCGCCCTCTATTGGCAATTTGCAAAGACGCAGCCGTCATAAATAACCTTTGCAGGCAATATAAAGAAACCCGGCCGAAGACCTTCAGCCGGGTTTGCTTTTTCACGCTTCTTGTATCGCTCAGTTCAAGCCGAGCGTACCGCGCAGCTTGGAGAGATCTTCTGCCAGCGCGGTGATCGGCCCCTGCAACGCGGTGCGGTCTTCCTTGGTCAGCTTGTCGTAGCTCTCATAGCCGCCGCCCGAGGTCTTGTACTTCGCCAGCACCTTGTCGACCGTCTTGAAATTGCCGTCGATCTTGTCGCTGAGCGCCTTGTCGGTCTTCTTCGTCAGCGGCCGCAGCAGATCGACGATCTTTTCCGCGCCATCGACATTGGCCTGGAAATCCCACAGATCGGTGCCACTATAGCGGTCTTCTTCACCGCTGATCTTGCTCGAAGCGACTTCCTCGATCAGCGCCGCCGCGCCATCCACCATCTTTTCCGGCGGAACCGTCAGGCCGGCGATGCGCTTTTGCAGGTCCTGGGTATCGGCGTCCAGCTTGTCGGCAAAAGAGGCCAGACCATCGGTGCTCTTCTGGGAGAACAGGCCGTATTCGAGGCGATGGAAACCGGTAAAACCGGGATCCTGCTCTTTCTTCTCATGATCATCGGCGCGGGAGTCGATGCTGGCATCGAGATCGCTGAACAGTTCGGCAATCGGCTCGATGCGCTCGTAATGCACGCGCGTCGGTGCATAGAGTGCCTGCGCCTGATTCAGGTTACCGGCGCGAATGGCATCGGTGAATTTCTTGGTCTTGGCCGTGAGCACCTTGGCTTCGGCCGAGACATAGACCTTATAGGCGGCAACGGGCTTGACGAGATCCATCGGATTGACCGCCGGCTGTGCCGCCCAGGCGGTGGAAGCGAGGCAAAGGCCGGCGCCACCGATAATGATTGCTTGAAGACGTTTCATCATATCTGTCCCTCAGGAATATCTGATTGATCGAAGAAGATCGACATCGCTCAGGTGGATTCGATAAGGCTCTGGCCCAAATATCCGTCTTTGGTCGGCACACCAGGTAGAACGAAGAAATACCCGCCCCCAATCGGCTTGATGTATTCCTCCAGTTGTTCGCCATTCAGTCGCTTCTGGACCGTGAGGAAGCCTTTCTCCAAATTCGACTGGAAGCAGATGAACAACAGCCCCATATCGAGCTGTCCGGATTTGGTAACGCCGCGCGAATAATTGAACGGCCGGCGCAGCATGAGGTTTTCCTCGGTCTCGGGCGTACGCGGATTGGCGAGCCTGATATGGGAATCGAGCGCGATTCGCTGCCCTTTGGGATCGCTCGCATAATCCGGTGCATCGAATTCCGATTTCATGCCGAGAGGTGCGCCTTCGACCTTGTCCCGGCCGAAGATTCCCGCCTGCTGGTGCAACGGCGTGCGGTCCCATCTTTCCACCATATGGCGGATGACGCGAACCGCCTGATAGGTCCCGCCGGTCGCCCAGGCCGGCTCGCCCGCATCGGGCTGCACCCAGACGACCTTGTTCATGACCGCTTCATCCGCCGCATTCGGATTTGCCGTCCCGTCTTTGAAACCCAGCAGGTTCCGCGCCGTCTTTTTGCTGGCGCTTTCCTCGATCCGCAGGAATCCATCCTGCTTCCATCTCACCATCAGCAGATCAGGGAGATTTTTCACCACGTCCCGCAAGGCGTGGATATTCACCTCGTTGCTGTTGGAACAGATCTGCAGCAGGAGATCGCCATGGCAGATATCGGCGTCCAATGCATCGTTGGGAAACTCCGTCATGCGCACCAAGTGGCTTGGCTTGGCGTTCTGAAGACCGAAGCGATCGTCGAACAGCGATGCGCCGACGGCAACCGTCATCGTCAGGTTATCGGGAACGATCTGCGGTCCAAGCACGCCGGAATCCGCCGGGGGGAATTTCGGGTCGCCGGTCGGCGCCGTTCCACCCTTCATGAGAAAGGAAATACGCTCGGTCAAGGTCTGGAACAAGCGCTGCAAATCGGCGCGCGTCGTCGCCAGCACATCGAAAGCAACCGCCATCACCGCCGCCGGCCGCGCGGTGGTTATGCCGGCCTGATGATCACCATGAAACGGCTGGGCATCGCTCATGCCGCCAATTTTTGCAGCAGGCATTTCGGTGGTCGCCGATTGATCGGCGCGGACGGCGCTGCTCGACAAGCCCGCCAACACCGCCCCACCGCCGGCGGCCCCCATGCCAAGCAACAGGCTGCGCCGCTCCGGCAAGGCTGGTCCGTTTTCCCGCTTCGGTTTCCTGGTCGTCATCACCGCCTCCAGCCAGCTCAGGTCAATCCCAGCGTGCCGCGGAGCTTGGAAAGATCCTCGGCCAGTGCGGTAATCGGCCCCTGCAATGCCATACGATCTTCCTTGGTCAATTTGTCGTAGTTCTGGTAGCTGCCATCCGCCGTCCGGTATTTCGCCAGCACCTGATCGACAGACTTGAAGTTGCCGTCGATCCTGTCGCTCAGCGCCTTATCCGCTTTCCGCGTCAGCGGGCGCAGCAGATCGACGATCTTCTCCGATCCATCGATATTGGCCTGGAAATCCCAGAGATCCGTGCCGCTATAGCGGTCCTCTTCGCCGCTGATCTTGCTGGAAGCTACTTCCTCGATCAGGGCGGCCGCACCATCCACCAGTTTTTCCGGCGGGATGGTCAGGTCAGCGATCCGCTTCTGCAGCTCCTGGGTATCGGCGTCCAGCTTGTCGGCAACGGCATTGAGCCCCGCCGTGCTTTTCTGGCTGAAGAGAGCGTATTCGAGGCGATGGAAGCCGATGAAATTCGGGTCCTGTTCCTTCTTCTCGTGATCGTCGGCACGGGAGTCGATGCTGGCATCGAGATCGCTGAACAATTCGGCAATCGGCTCGATCCGCTCATAATGCAGACGCGCCGGCGCATAGAGCGATTGAGCTTCTTCCAGGCGGCCGCCGCGCACCGCATCGGTGAACTTCTTCGTATCGGTCAGCAGCTCATCGGTCTCACCGATGACGTAAACACTGTATTCGGCGATCGGCCCAATCAGATCGACTGCCGACGGCTTCACCTGCGCCGGCTCTGTTCCCGTCGCCGTCACCGTGAGCTTTCCCTTCGGGTTGCTCAGCAGACCGCAGGTGATGTCATAGCTGCCGGGCGTCAATGTCGTCGTCAGCTTCTGCGTGAAGCCCGGCGCAATGTTCTCGCGCTCATCGACTACCATCACGCCGTTCAGGATCTCCCATTCCAGGGCCCGCGCGCTTTTATTGACGATGAGAAAAGTGGTTTTACCGGCCGGCACGGCGAGCGCATTGGGCTCACAGGCTTTCGCCGTTACGGCAACGGTGACGGCATTCTGATCTTGCGGCGCAGACTGGATCGAGTTCGCGGTTTGATGATCCTTGCTCTTTTTGACCGAGGCAACGGCATAGATGCCGAGAATACCCAAGATGATGACGGCAACGGTGGCGCCGATCAGATAGGTGGTTGTACGAGACCGCGACATCAACAATACCCTTCCAGGCCGTCAGGCACTGGTTTTAGCCACGGCATGGCGTTGCAAGTTGCCCAGAAACAGCGCCAGGGTGGGAACAAGAAAGAGACAATAAGCCAGCACCTCGCTGACCGTGGGCATGTCCTGATAGCCGAGAATGCTGCCGAGGACAGAACCCAGCACGCTATCGGAGGGCAGGACACCGCTCAGATCGAAAGCGATGGATTGCAAGCCGTTCCACAGGCCGGCCTCATGCAGCGCCCGTACCGATCCGGCCAGCAAGCCGGCAGCGACGAAGAGGATGAACACGCCCGTCCAATGGAAGAAGCGCTTCAGGTTGATCCGGACACCGCCATAATAAATCCCGACGCCCACGCCGACCGCCGCCAGCAGGCCGATGATGGCGCCGATCGGCGCGGCGATGCCGACATTCTGTTGAAATGTCGCGAGCAGGAAGAAAACGGATTCCAGGCCTTCACGGGCAACAGCGAAGAAGGCCATGCCGGCCAGGGCGAAACCCTGTCGATCACCGGGTTTCAAGGCCGCATCGATGGAATCGTGCAATTGTGCCTTGATGGATCGTGCGGCCTTTTTCATCCAGAAGACCATCGAGGTCAGGATGCAGACGGCAATCAGCCCCACTCCCGCTTCGAACATTTCCTGTTCACGCTGGGGGAATTCCGCGCTGCTGAGATCCAGCAAGATACCTATCAGGAGACACAGCACGCAGGCGGCGATGACACCGATCCAGACGGCGATCATCCATTTCCGGCGACCGGTCTGCTTCAAATAACTGGCGACGATTCCAACGATCAGGGCCGCTTCGATCCCTTCTCGCAGCATGATCAGAAATGGAACCAGCATCAGGTAGCTGACCTCGGATACGCGAAACCAACGGCGCCGATAACGGCCACGGCGCAACAGATAGAAGAAGAACGGCGAAAATGAAGATGCAAATCATTCGCGTTCTCTGACCAATCGGTATGCCCGTTCGTTGAGAGGGTCAAGCAACAGAGACCGAGAAAAAGGTAACAATCTGTAACAACCGCAATCCGATAACGGTTTTGTCTTTCGCCTCCTCAATTGACATTTCGTCTAAATTATACTTATTGTCCAAACATGAAGAAGATCGTTGCCGCACCACATTCCCTGGCCATTCATTACCCCACTGCCGAAGCCGTGGCGGCCTTGCTGCATCCGCATGCGGAAGTGGTGATTCATGATGTCGTCACCGACCGTGTCGTGCGTATCTGGAATGCCTTCTCAAAACGCCGGCCAGGTGCTCCGTCATATCTGGGCCACGATCCCGATCTCCTGAAAGAGGCCGGTATCTACGGGCCTTATGAGAAGGCCAATCCCGATGGCAGCCGGATCAAGTCCATCAGCGCCGTCTTGCGCGACAAGGACGGCAAGCGTGCGGGTTTTCTCTGCATCAATCTGGACCTGTCGAAATTCGATGCCGCCATCGCCTTGCTCAGTGCCTTTGCAACACCGCTGACCGACCGGCCGGAGCCGCTGTTCCGTCACGACTGGCGTGAGCAGATCAATCTGGAGATCCGGGATTTCCTTGCGGAAACCGGCAAATCCATGGCCGCTCTCGATCGTGCCGACCGGATATCGCTCCTGGCGCGGCTGGATAAAGCGGCACTGTTTCAAACCCGCAATGCAACGCCCTTCATCGCGCAAGCGCTTGGCGTCAGCCGCGCAACCGTCTACGGTCTGTTGGCGGAGGCACGCCGATCGCCCGCGGCAAAAACCATCTCCAAACCGAAGCGAGTCAAGTCATGACCATGCTGCCCGATTTCCGATTGGAAACCTATTTGTCGAAATGGGAATTCAGCGCGCGTTACCACATGACGGCGTCGGACATGGAGACCTTGACGCTGAACGAGCTGCTGGAAATGGCGGAGCCGGCCGATCGCGACAGCTTCCATAATATGCCGCTCTGCTACATCGAAACCTTCGGCACGCCGCCTTTGCGCGCGGCCGTGGCCTCGACTTATGAAACGCTGCAGGCGGCGGATGTGCTCTGCTTTGCCGGCGCCGAGGAAGGAATCTTCGCGGCGATGCATGCGATCCTGGATAAGGATGATCATGCCCTGATCGTCACGCCGAATTATCAGTCGGCCGAGACGCTGCCGATGACGATCTGCAAGACGGAAGGCATTCCTTTGGATGAAAGCAATGCCTGGGCGCTCGATGTCGATGCCGTCAAGCGGATGATCACGCCGAAGACGAAGCTCATTTATGTGAACTTCCCGCATAATCCCACCGGCAAGGTGATGGATCGCGGCCAGTTCAACACCTTGGTCGCGCTTTGCCGCCAGCATGGCATTTATCTGCTGTCGGACGAGGTCTATCGCGGACTGGAACGCGATCCCGGCATCCAGCTGCCCCAGGCCGCCGATGCCTATGAACGCGGCTTGTCGCTGAATGTCATGTCGAAGGCCTATGGCCTGCCGGGCTTGCGCATCGGCTGGATCGCCTGCCGCGATCGCGAGCTGCTGTCACGCATGGAACGCATCAAGCATTACCTGTCGATCTGCAATGCCGGCCCATCGGAACATCTGGCCGTCATCGCTTTAAAAGCACGTGAACGGATCCTGAAGCGCAATCACGACCTGATTGCCGAGAATCTCAGGGCCATGAATACCTTCTTCGACGAATTTTCCGATTTGTTCGACTGGTCGGTGCCGGATGGAGGCTGCATTGCCTTCCCCCGCTACAAGGGCAAAGACGGTGTCGAGACCTTCTGCCGCAAACTGGCGGAGGAAGACGGCATCGTCCTGTTGCCAGCCAGCATCTATGAATCGGCCCTGAGCAGGACGCCGGCCGACCGCTTCCGCATCGGCTTCGGGCGGCGCCATACGATCGAAGGGCTTTCAGCCATGCGCGCCCATCTAATGCGCAACCGGCCCTGACCGAAAAGCTAAAGGATGGCTTCCAGGTCAGCGATGCTGTCGATCACGATATCGGCGCCGTAATCCAGCAGGGCTTCGCGCGGACTGACCCCGGTCAGGACACCGATCGCGCGCCCTGCCCCGCCGGCCCGCGCCATTTCGATATCATGCGGACTGTCGCCCACCACGGTGACATCGGCAGCAGCGATGCCCATTTGCCGCGCGAAGGCCTGGACCATGCCGCCGCCCGGCTTCACGCCGTGGCCGGTATCGAAGCCGCAGATGAAGTCGAGGCAAGCGCGGGCTTCGTAACGGTCCAACGCCGTCACGGCGCCCAATTCACTGTCCATCGTCGCGACGCCGAGCTTCAAGCCGCGATCCCGCAATCGGCCGAAGAAGGCCGGCAAATCGAGCACCGGCACGGCCCCTTGCCGCTGGCGGTCCAGGAACATGCCCTCCATCTGCCGGTAGATCTCGCCCGCTTCATCATGACGGCCGAGGAGATCGGCCCAAAGCTGGGCGATCTCCTGATTGCTGCCGGAAGCGATGGGCGAACCCGGCCGATACCGACCGGTCTCCGGGTCCTTGCCGGAGCCGGTGAGAATGATCTCGGCCCTGGCCGGATCGCCCTGCGCGACGGCAAGGGCTGCCGCCTCGGTGACGGGTCCCCAGGTACGGTAGAAATCGAACAGCGTTCCGTCCTTGTCGAACAGGACACCCCGGACGTTACTCATCGTCGAAACTTTCAGGCTCGTCGATACGGTCAAGCTCAGGCGTATTCGGTCTGGCGCAACATCCCGCGATACAGCTCATGCTCACCGACCACGCCGATCAACTCGCCGTCGCCATTCAGCAGCACCAGCGGCCGTTTTGTCATTTGCCGCACCATGACGGCGGCTTTCATCGGCGTCCGCTCGCCACCGCTGACCATGACATCATCCGGCAGATTGGCGAGATCGAGCTCGCTGCTATAGGGAACGAAGCTGCCCGCGCGGCCATTGATCATCAGGTCGATCGGCCGGCCGATATCGTCCAGCCGGCAACGGCAGCGACCAGCCCGGTCGAGCTGGACGAAACTGCTACCCGGCTCGCGCACCAGATCGGCCACCGGCCGCATCAAGGTTCCGCCCTTCAACACCGTCAGCGGATTCATCGAGGCGACGAATTGCCGGACATAGTCGTTGACCGGGTTGAGAATGATTTCTTCCGGCGGACCGAACTGCACCACCTTACCGGCTTCCATGATGGCGATGCGGTTACCGATCTTGAGCGCCTCGTCGAGATCGTGGCTGACAAAGACGATAGTCTTCTTCAGGTTGCGCTGGAGTTCGAGGAGTTCGTCCTGCAGATGCTCGCGGATCAGCGGATCGAGGGCGGAGAACGGTTCATCCATCAGCAGAATATCCGCCTCGGTCGCAAAAGCCCGGGCGAGACCGACACGCTGCTGCATGCCGCCGGATAGTTCATGGGCGAATTTGTCGGCGAACTTGTCCAGCCGCACCAATTGGATCTTCTCATCGACCAGGCGATCGCGCTCGTTCCTTTTCATGCCGCGAATATCGAGACCGAAGCCGACATTGTCGTGGACGGTCAACCAGGGCATCAGGCCGAATTGCTGGAACACCATGGAGATACGGTTCTGGCGTAGGCGACGCAGGGTCTCGCCGCCACAGGAGGCGACATCGATTTCCTGGTTGCCGTCATGCACCAACACCTTCCCGCGCGTTACCTTATTGAGGCCGTTGATGCAGCGGAGCAGCGAGGATTTGCCTGAACCCGACAGTCCCATCAAAACCAGGATTTCGCCCTCATTGACGAAAACTGACGCGTCATGAACGGCCACGAGCGAACCGGTTTTGTCGAGGATGCTGTCGCGGCCCTCGCCGCCATCCAACAAAGCGACAGCGTCTTTGGCTTTTTTACCGAAGATGACATCAACATGTTCGAAGCGAACGGTGGATGGGTTGCTCATATCCTTCTCCTCAAGCCGGCTTTTTCGCCAATCGCCGCCGAGGCGTAGGCTGCTTCATGGCACGATCGAGGATGATCGCCAAGGCAACAATGGCAAGTCCACTCTCAAAACCGAGACTGACATTTGCGGAAGCCAAAGCGCGTACCACAGGCGATCCAAGCCCCGGGGCTCCAACCAGGCCGGCGATCACGACCATGGAGAGCGAGAGCATAATAGTTTGTGTAACGCCCGCCATGATACTTGGCATGGCAGCCGGCAGCTTCACCCTTGTGAGCAATTGCCATTTCGTGCACCCGAATGACTCACCGGCTTCCACCAATGCGGTCGGCACCTGGGTTATGCCGAGATATGTCAAACGGACCGGGGCAGCAACGGCAAATATGACTGTCGCAACAACACCGGGAACCATGCCGAGCCCGAAGAGAAAGAGCGCCGGAACCAGGTACACGAAGCTCGGCAGCGTCTGCATCATATCGAGGACAGGGGCGACGGTGTTGTAAAGCCACGGGCGGCGGGCACAGAGAATACCGAGCGGAATTCCGATCGCGAGACTGACCAGAGTTGAATAGAGCACCAGCAGCAGAGTCGCGATCATCTCATCCCAGAGATTCTGATTCAGGATGAATAAGAAACCTATGACAACGATCAAGGGAATCTTCCAGTCCCGTTGTCGCCAATAGGCCAGGCCAGCGAAGACGACAATGAAGACCAAGGGCGGGACATTATTCAGCAACTCGACCGAGGCATCCATGCCCGCGCCGATTTTTTCTGAAACGAAATCGAAGAAAAAGCCGAAACTAGTCTGTATCCAAGTAATGAAGCTTTTGGCCCAGGGACCTACAGGGATTTTATTGTCTGTGATCCAGTTTACTAGCTGATCCATTGGCTTTCCCCGATCTTTCCGGTAACCCGGCCTTACGATTCACCCGCGGCTAAACGGTCAAAAGATAAAATAATAGGCGGCCTCGGCTTAGAATAGAAGCCGAGGCCGCCTTCAATGACAAATATTAGAGACCGAGACTTTTCTTCACAGCCGCAGCACCATCCTGGCCATCCGCGGTGGTGACGCCCGCGAGCCATTTATCGAGCACGGCCGGATTCTTCTTCAGCCAGGCAGTGGCGGCCTTTTCGCCGTCTTGCCCCTTGCCGATCTCATCCATGATCGCGCTTTCCATCTTCAGGTCGAATTGCAGGTTGTCCAGCAATTTGCCGACATTGGTGCATTCCTGCGAATAACCCGGGCGGGTCAGCGTATGGATCTGCGCTTCGCCGAAGCCGTCCTTTTCGAAGCCGGTCAGATAGACCAGCGGCATTGCACCCATCACCGGATGCGGCGCCCAGCCGAGGAACACGATCCATTCCTTCTTGGCCATTTTCTTCTGCGCTTCGGCCAGCATGCCCTGCTCAGACGATTCGACCAGCTTCCAGCCCTTCAGGCCATTTGCCGGATCATCGATCTTGGCCTGGACGATCTTGTTGCCGTCGTTGCCCGGCTCGATGCCATAGAACTTCTTCTTGAACTTGTCGCTATTGGTCGCGAGGTCCTTGATATCCTTGACGCCGGCAGCGGCGACATAATCCGGCACCACCGGACCATAACCGGCGCCGACCAGATTGGGCTTCAGTTGATCGATGGTCTTGGCGTCGAGATAAGGCTTCACATTGGCTGCGTTCGACGGCATCCAGTTGTCGAGGAAGATGTCGAGATCTTTATTCTTGAGGCTTTCCAGGATCACGGGCAGTGCCAGGGTATCGACCTTCGGCTCATAGCCAAGACCCTTCAGCGTCGTGGTAAACAGCCCGTTGATTGCGGTGTTGTCGGTCCAGCCCACATCGGCCAGATGGACCTTCTTGCAGGAATCCGGTTCCGCCGCCTGCGCGGCTGTGAAAGAGGCAACCGTAAAGACAGTCGCCATCGCGAGCATACGAAAGTTCATCGCTGTGCCTCCCAGCACAAGGTTGATCGCCACCTGCTTATTCCGCGCCCTTCTTTGCGATAGGCCAGTCGGTTCAACCTGCCCAGCCTTCTTGCGGACGTCAGAGCGGCAGAATCTATGGGCTCCAGCGGTGAGAAATCTCACCGACTGCGTCAGCTTATGCCGCTTTTGCGCCAAGGCCAAGGGTCTTTTTTGATTGATCGACCAATATAAAACCCGCATCATGACCAACTTAGGCGGCCCGGGCCATCTGTCACCTGCGCTGCCGGTCAAAATCCGGCCGCACAAGGCCGACGAACCGATGAGGGGAAAGTGCCGAAACTAGGCATGGAAGAAATCCGGCGACGGCAATTGATCGATGCAACCATCGCGTCGATTCACGAGGTCGGCTTTGCCGATTCCAGCCTGTCGCGGATTTCCGCCAAGGCCGGCGTCTCCACCGGCATCGTCCATCATTATTTCAAGGACAAGGCCGATCTCCTCGAAGCGACGTTGCGTCGGCTCGGCACGAATCTGCGGCTCGCCGTGGTCAGCCGGTTGAGAGGGGCCAAGACTCCAGTTGAACGGCTGATGGCCGTGATCGATGGTAATATGGGTTCCGAGGTCTTCACCCCAGAAGGTGTTTCCGCCTGGCTCGCCTTTTGGGCGCAGGTGCCCAACAATGAACGTCTGGCTCGGGTGCAGCGCATCATCGTCGGTCGGCTGCACGATAACCTGGTCGATGCTTTGCGACCGCTCACACCGGGACATGATGTGCAGGCCATCGCTACCCTCGTTGCATCGCTTATCGACGGCTTGTGGCTGCGCGCGGCGCTCAAACGGGAACCGCCCAATGGTGAAACGGCCCGGCTCCTGGTGATCGATTATCTGAACGCGAAACTGAATCTGAACATACCGATGGAATAACGCTATGGGCGAATTGAAACTGTTCATCGACGGCCGTTTGCAGGACGCGACCTCCAACGAAACCTATGACAACGTCAACCCGGCGACCGGCGCCCTCATCAGCAAGGTCCAGGTCGCCAGCAAGGCCGATGTCGACAAGGCCGTCGCTGCCGCCAAGAAAGGGTTTGCCGTTTGGTCGGCGATGACCGGTGCACAACGCGGCCGTGTTCTGATGAACGTCGTGAAGTTGCTGCGGGAGCGCAACCAGGCGCTGGCGCACCTGGAAGTCTTGGATACCGGCAAGCCGATCCAGGAAGCGGTGGCCGTCGATATTCTCAGCGGCGCCGACGCGATCGAATATTTCGCCGGCATCGCGCCATCACTGCACGGCCAGCATTTCGATCTCGGGCAATCCTTTGCGTATACGCGTCGCGAGCCGCTGGGCGTTTGTGTCGGTATCGGCGCCTGGAATTATCCGATTCAAATTGCCTGCTGGAAATCCGGTCCGGCCTTGGCCTGCGGCAATGCCATGATCTTCAAGCCGGCCCCCCTCACCCCCACTACGGCGGTGAAGCTGGCGGAAATCTATACCGAAGCGGGTTTGCCGGATGGCGTGTTCAATGTTCTGCATGGCCATGCCACGGTGGGGGAAGCACTGACGACACATCCCGGCGTCGCCAAGGTCTCGCTGACCGGCTCGGTCCCGACCGGCAAGCGTGTGATGGCCGCCGCAGCCCAGTCGTTGAAGAAAGTGACGATGGAACTGGGTGGTAAATCACCGCTCCTGATCTTCGCCGATGCCGATCTCGACAATGCCGTTTCCGCCGCCATTCTCGGCAACTTCTATACCCAGGGAGAGATCTGCTCCAACGGCACGCGGGTCTTCGTCCAGGAAGGCATCGTGGATGCGTTCCTGGAAAAGCTGACCGCACGGGTCAAGAAGATGAAGATCGGCGATCCAATGGATCCGGAAACCCATGTCGGCGCCCTTATCAGCCAGGATCACATGGAAAAGGTCCTGGGCTATATCGAGGCCGGCAAGACGAGCGGCGCGAAGCTGGTTGCCGGCGGCAAGCGCGTCACCGATGGGGCTTTGGCAAAAGGCTGCTTCGTCGAGCCCACCATTTTCGCCAATTGCCGCGACGACATGCCGATCTGCCGCGAGGAAGTCTTCGGCCCGGTCATGTCGGTCCTCAGCTTCAAGGATGAGGAAGAAGTCATTCGCCGCGCCAATGACACGGAATTCGGCCTGGCGGCCGGCGTCTTCACCAAGGATATCCAGCGCGCCCACCGCGTCATTGCACGGCTTGAAGCCGGCACCTGCTGGATCAACAACTACAACATCACGCCGATCGAGATGCCGTTCGGCGGCAACAAATTGTCCGGCATCGGCCGCGAGAACAGCCTCGCGGCGGTCGAACATTATACGCAGCTCAAATCCGTCTATGTCGAAGGCGGCAACGTGGCTGCACCTTACTAAGCGGGGAAGTAAGACGATGAATTTCGATGCGACTTTCGACTATGTGATCGTGGGCGCCGGTTCCGCCGGCTGCGTCCTGACGAACCGGATTTCGGCCGAGGGCCATTCGGTTTGCGTGCTGGAAGCCGGTCCCAGGGATGAATGGTGGAACTGGAAAATCCACATGCCGGCCGCGCTGATGTATAATCTGTGCGACGACAAATATAATTGGTACTACAACACCGAACCGCAGGCTTACATGAACAACCGCGTCATGTACTGGCCGCGCGGCCGTGTCCTCGGCGGCTCGTCATCGCTGAACGCCATGGTCTATATCCGCGGCCATGCACTGGATTACGATCGCTGGGCCTTCAAGGAAAATTGCGACGGCTGGTCCTATCAGGAAATCCTCCCCTATTTCCGCCGCGCGGAAACGCGGGAAATCGGCGGCGATGAATATCGCGGCGATAGCGGCCCGCTCTGGGTTCATACCGGCACGCAGCAGAATGTGCTCTTCGATGCCTTCATCGAGGCCGCCCAGCAGGCTGGCTATCCCTTCACCAAGGACATGAACGGCTATCAGCAGGAAGGCGTCGGCCGGATGGATATGACCATCCATAACGGCCGCCGCTGGTCCGCCGCCATGGCCTATCTGCATCCGGCGGAAAAGCGTTCGAATGTCACCGTGGAAACCCGCGCCCTCACCCAGCGCATCATTCTGGAAGGCCAGCGGGCGGTCGGTGTTGAATTCGTGCAGAACGGCCAGGTGAAGCGCTATCGGGCGGAACGCGAGGTCATCTGCTCCGGCGGCGCGATCAACTCGCCGCAATTGCTGATGCTCTCCGGCATCGGTCCGGCGGATCATCTGCGGGAGGTCGGGGTCGAGGTCAAACACGACCTGCCGGGCGTCGGCCAGAATCTCCAGGAACATCTGGAGATGTATATCCAGCAGCAATGCACCAAGCCGATCACGCTTTATACCTATACGAAGCCGGTGCCGATGGCTTTGGCCGGCGTGCAATGGTTCCTGACCCGCAGCGGCGTCTGCACCTCGGCTCATCTCGAAGCCGGCGGGTTCATCCGCTCGCAGGCCGGCATCGAACATCCGAACCTGCAGTTCCACTTCCTGCCCTCGACGGTCAATGATCACGGCCGCCAGAACGGCACCTGCCATGCGTATCAGGTGCATATCGGCAATATGCGCCAGGCATCGCGCGGCTGGATCAAACTGAAATCCACCGACCCGCGCCAGCACCCGATCATCCAGCCGAACTATCTGAAGGAAGAGCAGGATCGCCGCGAATTCCGCGATGCGGTGAAACTGACGCGCGAGATTTTTGCGCAAAAGGCGTTCGAGCCTTTCCGCGGGCCTGAAATCAGTCCCGGCGACCATGTGAAGACGGATGCCGAGATCGATGCCTTCGTCCGCGAGCGCGGCGACAGCGCCTATCACCCCTCTTGCACCTGCAAGATGGGAACCGACGAGATGGCGGTGGTCGATCCCCAGGCGCGCGTCCATGGGCTGGAAGGTTTGCGGGTGGTCGATGCCTCGATCATGCCGAGCGTGGTCAGCGGCAATCTAAATGCGCCGACCATCATGATGGCGGAAAAGTGCTCGGATATGATCCTGGGTAAAACGCCGCTACCGAAGGCCAATGTGCCGGTCTACGTGGCCGAGAATTGGCGGACTTCGCAGCGCTGAAATAGAGACGTCCCGTCAGGTATTGATCCTGACGGGACGTCTTTTTCAGCGATCGCCCGGATCGACATCATCGTAATAGAATTCCGGCAATGGATCGGCGCGCGGATCGAGCGCACCGGCAATGGCGGAAGATGTCGTCAGCGGCACGAAGCTGGACTGCTCGCTTGCCGGCAAGGCTTGGCGGACGCTCATGCGATAGCGGGTGAAACCGGCAATGATCACGGCAACGACCGTCAGATAGAAGAACAGGCCGGTCGGCCCGACCTGCCCCATCACGAAAGAGGCGATCAGCGGGCCGGCTGTGGCACCGATCGACCAGATGAACAGCATGCTGCTATTGGCCGACACCATCACGGCGCGGTCGATATAATCGAAAGCATGCGCAACGGCGATCGGATAGATCGTGGCGAGGCAGGCGCCGAGAACGGCACTGGCAATGAGCAGCGGTGTCAAGGCCGCGGCGCTGATGCTGAGAATCGAAAGGACGAGGCTGGCTGTTGCGGCGCCGACCAGGACGGTCAGCAAGACCGTGCGCCGGTCGTAGCGGTCGCTCAACCGGCCGATCGGCCATTGCAGAATGAGCCCGCCGAACACCGGTCCCCCCACGAACAGCGAAACCTCGAAAACCGACAATCCGATCTGATTGGCGTAAACGGCTCCCAAAGCATAGAAGGCGCCGCTGAGCAGACCTGCGCCGAAGGTCGCCGCCACGCCGAGGGGTGATGCCAGATAGAGGCTTTTCAACGCCAGAGGCCGGATGCCGCTAATCTCCGGGCCGGCAACCCGCGTCATCACCACCGGCACCAGCGAGAGCGAGGTCAGCAGCGCCGCGAGGCAGAAGAGCTCCACGCCTGACGGCGCCCGCGCATTGACCAGGAACTGGCCAAGGCAGGAAGCCAGATAGTTGGTCACCATATAGAGCGACAGGACCTGGCCACGGTTTTCATTGCTGCTGCGGACATTCAGCCAGCTTTCGATCGTGGCATAGAGTGCCGCCATGCAGAAGCCGATCGACGCCCGCAAAACGGCCCATAAAGCTGGATTGAAGATCAGGGCGCAGACCATCACCGTGACGGTCAGCAGTGCCGCAAAAGCGGCAAAGGTGCGGATATGCCCGACACGCTGAATGACCACCTGGCCATATTTGCTGCCCAGCATGAACCCGGCATAGTAAGCCGACATGATGAGACCGGTGGTTTCAGATGAAACATGCTCGATGCTGAGCCGGATCGGCAGCAAGATGCCGATCAAGCCATTGCCGAGAACCAGGATGCCGGCGCCGATCAGCAGCGAAAAAACAGAATTGAGTGCCTGGAACATCGGTCGACCGCTATCCCCGCTTTACACTGTTCCGGTCGGCAGATACGACGCCGCCCGCATTGGGTTTTACCGCCAGGAGGATGGAAGATTGGAAAAGGCCAATGACTGCCATTGCTGGCAGGACACCTTTCGACGCCATGCGCTCCCCCGCTTGGAACATGCCGATCCGATATCGTTCGATCAGTTAATCACCCGCAGATTCTTGCCCGCGGTTGTGACAACCATGGCATTATGACGGCTCAGCCGCAACCACTTCACAGCATGTTCAACGCCCTACCGGATCGAGCCGCGACGATGAGCGAATTCGCCCTGCATCCCCAGCTAGTCCAGGACACCCTGACGATTACGGACTGGCCGCTTTGCCGTGTCTTGCGCATGAACGACACAGCCTATCCCTGGCTGATCCTGGTGCCTCGGCGCGCGGATTGCCGGGAAATCACCGATCTCGCGAATACGGAACGCCACCAGTTGATGGATGAAATCAGCCAGGCAAGCGACGCCTTGCAGCAGGATTGCAACCCGACGAAGATCAATGTCGGCGCCCTGGGCAACATGGTGCCGCAACTACATATTCATGTCATCGCCCGCTTTGCCGGCGATCCGGCCTGGCCCAAGCCTGTTTGGGGCCTGCAACCACCCCAGCCTTTCGACCAGGCTGGACTGGAACGGGAAACGTCGCGCTGGCGGCACCTGCTGGCGGTACCGCAAGCTCAATAGCCATAGCGGCTTTTGAATTCCTGCCCCGTCAGCAAGGTCACCAGATGGCCCAGCATGACGATGGCGACCAGTGCGGCCAGGAACTGAACACCGAGCCATGGCAGGAACGGTAGAAGCCGGTCGGAAACCGGACGTCGCAATTGCCAATTGGCCAGGCCCGCAACAATCAGGGCTGCGGCCAGGATACCCAGCGTGGTGATCAGATTTGGTGACATGCGACGGCTTCAAAAGAAACGGCGCCATACCCGACAATCCGGGATGGCGCCGCTATCCTTAGCAGACGAGCTGTCCACTTAACTACCGATCTTTTTCTGCACGGCGGCCAGGCCGTCCTGCCCGTCCAGCGTGGTGACGCCGTTCAGCCAGATTTTCACCAGATCAGGATTCTTGCGCATCATTTCCGTCGCCGCCGCGGTGCCGGACTTGCCCTGCTTCAGCATCGCCTGGATGCCATGATTCTCAAAATCGACGTTGAACTGCAGATTTTGGAACAGCTTGGCGATGTTGGGGCATTGCTGGGCATAACCCTTGCGGGACAGGGTGTAGACATCGGAGCTGCCGAAATTGGCGCCGAAAATGTCATCGCCACCCGATAGATAGGTAATATTGTAATCAACGTTCATCGCATGCGGCTCCCAGCCCATGAACGCGATCCACTTCTGTTTGTGATAAGCCTTGTCGACCTGGGTCAGCATCCCCTGCTCGCTGGATTCGATGATCTTCCACTTGCCCAGGCCGAATTCATTCTTCTGGACCGCGTCGATCAGCGGCTGATTGCTGCCGGGTTCAATGCCATAGATCTTGTAATCGAATTTGTCGCCAAACTTGGCAAGATCGGCGAAGGATTTGACCCCGGCATCCGCGACATAGGTCGGTACCGCGACGGTATACTTGGCGCCCTGGAGATTGGGGCCGATCACGTCAAGCGAACCCTCGTCGAAATACTGTTTGAACTGTTCATTCTGAATCGGACGCCAGTTCCCCATGAAGACATCGAGCTTACCCAGCTTCAAGGCCTGATAGACGACATCAAGCCCCAGCAAATCGCTCTTCAGCTTGTATCCCAGGCTTTCGGTCAATACGTCCGCCACAGCGGTGGTAAAGGCAATATCGGTCCAGCCAAGTTCCGCAACATGCACGGAGGCACAGCTTTCCGGGTCGCCCGCCAGAGCCGGCTGTGCTGCGAAACCGACGGCCGTCGCCAAACCGAGGGCCGCCAATTGGTATTTTTTCATGATGTTTCCTCTCTCCCAGTCATCGCCTTTTTGGCGGTTATGACGGCGGCGCATTTTCCGGCCGAGCACCGAATTCAACCGCGGCCATAGGCTAGGCAGTCCCGCAATGGTGGTCAAATAAATTTTGGATAATTATCCAATTTTCTAGATATTCAGAAAATAATTTGTATAGCGTCGGCCGGTTACTTAGGTTGGACATGTCTATGAGAGCAAACCCGGCAACCGCCGATTGTCCCGGCCGGCTGCCATGGAGGTATCTGACATGCGGGCCAGCATCGAATCCATCCGGCGGCAGGAACTGATCAAAGCTGCTTACGAGACCTTCCGGCAATATGGATTCCGGGGTCTCACAATGGCCCGCATTGGCAAACAGGCCGGCATGTCGCACGGGATCATCAACTATTATTATAAGAGCAAAGATGACCTGCTGATCGCGATGGTGCGCTACGCCAACGGATTGATCATGAAAGACGTGACCCGCAGGCTCAACGAAGCGGACACGCCACTGGCCCGCCTGGACGCCATTATCGAAGGCAATTTCCCCGTAGATCTCTATGACCGGGCTACTGCAAGCGCCTGGGTTTCCTTTTATTCAGCCGTGCCCGAGCATCCCCAATTCGACCGATTGCAAAGGCTGTTTTATCGCCGGCTGCGCAGCAACCTGCTGGATTGCCTTGCCAGCCTGACGACGCCGGCCGAAGCAGATCTGCTGGTCAAAGGCATCAGCGTCATGATCGACGGCATGTGGATGCGTTGCGCGATCGACAAGGAAGGATTGGACCGCAGCGAGGCGGTGGGTCTGATCAAGGACTTTGCCCATCGGCGGCTGAAGCATTAATAGCTAAATTTGACAGTCATCCAATTTTCTATCTATACATCCAAATCATATAAGACGGCATAGCGACCGTCACGCTCGCCATGCCTTCGACCTCCGCAGGTGGATGATGAAACAGATGTTGGCCGCCGTCTTGACCGAACCCGGAGCCCCGCTCGATCTGCGGGAAGTTCCCGTGCCGGTACCGGGCCCAGGTGAGCTGCTCATCAAGTTGGAAGCCTGTGGTGTCTGCCACACCGACCTGCATGTGCGCGACGGCTCCGCCAGCGCGGCGGGTCATCCCCATCCGCTCATTCTGGGGCATGAAGGTATTGGACGCGTGGTCGCCCAAGGCCCTGGCGCAAAACGCTATGAGCTTGGCGAACGCCTCGCCCTGCCCTGGCTGCATGATACCTGCGGCAGCTGCCCGGAATGTCTCGGCGGTTCGGAGTCCTTCTGTGCCGACCAGCGCGCCCATGGCTTCAGCGTTCATGGCGGCTTCGCCGAATATGCGATCGTGCGGGAAAGCTTCACCACGCGCATTCCGGACGGCCTCGATCCGGTTACCGCAGCGCCCTTGCTCTGTGCCGGCGTGACGGCCTACGGTGCGATCCGCAAGGCGGAACTGGCGCCCGGCAAAACCTGTATGGTGGTCGGTTGTGGCGGGCTTGGCCTCTACGCCGTTCAGCTCGCCAAGCAATCCGGCGCGCAGGTTGTTGCCGTCGATACGTCGCAACGCAAACTCGACATCGCCCGGGAAGCCGGTGCCGATCACACATTCCTGGCGGGTGAAGATCCCGGCGGCCGGACACGCGATCTCGGTGGCGCTGATGCCTGTATCAATTTTGCCCCCAGCGCCGCGCCCTGGAAGGCAATGGTTGACGGAATCCGACCGCGCGGCTGGATCATTGGCGTCGCCATGGTCCCCGATCCGGTACCGCTCAGCATGGAATGGCTGACCTATACCGGTGCCCGCATAACCGGCACCAGCGTCGGGACGCGCCAGGAATTGAACGAATTGTTGCAGATCGGTGCCCGGACCAATCTCAAAATTCCAACAGAGCGCGTTGATCTGAGGAATGTCAACGACGCGCTCGATCGCCTCGCTCAGTCGACGGTCGATGGCCGCATGGTCATCGAGTTTGATAGCTTCGCGGGGCGATGATCGTCGGCTGTTGCATGCGCTGAAGCGTGCGACGGCTGTCGAGCAGTTGATTTTGCGATTTCTGGTAATCGCGTTGCGAATCGCGCAAATTATCCCGCGCGTCCTTCACGCGTTCCCGTTCTTGATGGCGTTGAAGTGGCAAAGTCGAGGATTGCCGCAACCGTAAATCAGACCGCGCGCGCTGTAATTCCTGTTCGTTGCGCAAAACCGATGAGCGTAAACTATCCGTCTGTCGCTGCTGCTCCTGGACCTGCTGCTGCTGCTGGGTTTGCACATCACAACTCTGCGAGGGCAAGCAGGCCGCTTTCCCCTGTGATACAAGTAACAGGAGAGCTAAAGATCCAGCAATGGCACCCTTCACGTATACAGGCATCTTGGCCCTCACTTGCCGAAACCGGCATCCAAGGCCCTGACAATTTCTATGTGGTAAGGCCGCCAGGTCTTCGCAAGCACTGGGAAATCCGCATCAGATCTCGGCAGCGCCGATGCCTGTATCAATTTTGCGACCAGCGCGGCTCCTTGGAGTGCCATGGTCGATGGCATTCGGCCACGCGGCTGGCATTGAACGAATTGTTGGTGATCGGCGCTCGCGCCGCGCTCAAGATCCTAATTGAGTTTGATAGCTTGGCGGGGCGCTGATCGCGGGCTGTTGCAGGCGCCGAAGGGTTCGCTGACTGTCGAACAGTTCATTTTGTGACTGCCAATAATCGCGCTGAGACTCGCGCAGATTATCCTGCGCACGCTGAATGATTTCCCGAGTTCGCTGACGTTGGAGCGCCGAGGGCGTTGATTGTTGTAGCCGGAAATCGGAACGCGCCCGCTCCACCTCCTGTTCGTTCTTCAAAACCGAGGACCGCAAGTCATCGGTCTGGCGCTGAAGGTCCTCAACCCGCTGCTGCTGATCCTCCACATCACAATTTTGCGATGTCGGACACGCTGCCCAGGCCTGTGACGCAAGCAACAGGAGGGTTACAGATCCAAGAATGGCACCCTTAACGTACATAGACATGACGGCACTCACCTACCGAAACCAGCATCCAGGGCCCTAGCAATCTAGGGTGATATATATATTCGCAAGCACTGCGAGACCAAAGTCAAATCACAGCAACGAGACGTCGCACCACGATGGCGGCCATCGGGGCGACCGTCGCAACAAACTGGCCGAAATCGAGATGGCTCTCACGGCCCGCCAGATCGCTGAGCGACCGGACCACGACTGCCGGCAGATTCGACATGGCGGCAACTTGCGCGACGGCGGCTCCTTCCATCTCGACCGCCAAAGCGCCGAAATCCTTGTGCAGCCGCTCGCGCACCGTTTCACTATTGATGAACTGATCGCCGCTCAAGATCGGGCCGAAAGCCAGGCGAACATGCTGGTCCCGGCGATGTCCCTGCCTTGCCAGGTCGGCAGGTATGTCGAAAGAAATATCCTGCAAGGACGCCTTCAATCGCTGCAGCAGATCCGCATCCACCGAAAAGACGATATCGTGACGCCGGTCGCCGACCGGCGGCTCGCCCGGACGGAACCGTCGCAGGCCGGTTTCCGTCATATGACCATAATCATGTTGAACCAGACTGTCGGCCACCACGATATCGGCGATCGCCAGCTCGGGGGCCAAACCGCCGGCAACACCCGATACCACCAGCGCTCGGCAATCATAGCGATCGATGAGCAACGCCGCCTGTACGGCCGCGGCAACCTTGCCACAGCCGCTCTCCGTTACGACCACAGGCTGCGCGTCCAGTTTGCCACGCATCATCGGCTTGCCGGCAACGAGCCCCGCTTCGGCCTCGCTCAACCATTCGCTCAACAAAGCGCGTTCTTCCGGCAAGGCGCAGATGATGCCGATCGGTCGGGTCATCGCAAACATCCTTTCAGACAATCAATGGACGGATGATAGCTTCTATACCCTGTGACCCCGGTTCAAATGAAGTGATTTGCATCATGGTTCAGTCAGCCTCTCGCCGGCTGCGCCGAGTGATCAAAATAAAAAGGGCGGCTCATGCGCCGCCCTTTGGACTCCCGCAACTGAAGAAGGGCTCAATAGGCCCACATCGCCGCGACACTATCGTTGACGACGGTGCTGGCGCCCGCAGCCGCGGCGGCCTTTTTCTTGCCGTGACGCAGGCTCATCGCCGTCACACGGTCATCCGCCGCCGGCTGGTACCAGACCGAGAACTCGCCCAGCGCCTCCAGGTAGCCGTCAATCGGCTTGCCGTCGGGCAATTCGACGGCATCGATACCGCAGCGGATCATGAACAGGTACTGGTCACGCAGGATGCTGCCGACGGCGCGAATCTCGCCCTTGAAGCCGAGGCGGTCACGCAACAGGCGTGCCTGCGAGAAAGCCCGGCCGTCGCTGAATTTCGGAAATTCGATGACCACCAGCGACATCCGGTCGAGATCGTCCGCCAACGCTAGAGGCGACTGGTTGTTTTGCAGTCGAATCCCGATCGGCCGATTGCTGGCGCGCAGAACCGCTTCATCCCGCTGCCAGCGTTCCAGCGATACGACGACATTGCCGCCTTCAGGCAGCGGCGCATCATCGCTCAGCTCCTGCCATTCATTCGGCTGCAGGGCGCCGTGCTTGAGAATTGCCATAGAGGGACTCCTTGAAAGGACCGATGCCGATCCGGCGGTACGTATCGATGAAACGCTCATCGGCGTTGCTGCGCTTGTCGAGATAGGTGTCGACGATCTTCTCGATCGCGCCCACCACATCCTCTGTGGAGAAAGACGGCCCGACGATCTTGCCGACCGAGGCGTCATCCCGCGACGAGCCACCCAGCGTGATCTGGTAAAATTCCTCACCCTGCTTATCGACACCGAGGATGCCGATATGGGCCACGTGATGATGGCCGCAGGCATTGATGCAGCCCGAGATGTTGAGCCGCAACTCGCCGATCTCGGCTAGACGCTTCGGATTGCTGAAATGACGGCTGATACGCTGCGCCACCGGGATCGACCGGGCATTCGCCAGGTTGCAATAATCGAGACCGGGGCAGGAAATCATGTCGGTGATGAAGCCGACATTGGCCGTCGCCATCTTCGTCGCGCTGAGGCGCTGCCACAGGGCGAACAAATCTTGCTTGCGTACATTGGCCAGCACCAGATTCTGCTGATGCGTCACGCGGATTTCGCCGAAGCTGTATTCATCGGCGAGGTCGGCGACGATATCCATCTGGTCCGCCGAGGCATCGCCGGGCACGCCGCCTTCGGGCTTCAGCGACACATCGACGATGGCATAGCCGGCCACTTTATGGGGCTTCACATTGCTCTGCACCCAACGGCCGAATTCGGGATTGGCTTTGCGTTCCACTTCGAATTCCGGCTGCCAGTCGGGCAGGCTCTCATAAGCCGGCGGCGCGAAATAGGTCTGAATGCGGTCGATCTCTTCCTGCGGCAGGGTCAAGGCGCTGTCCTTGATCGACTGCCATTCTTCTTCGACCAGGCGGGTGAATTCTTCGGTGCCGGTTGCCGTCACCAGAATCTTGATCCGCGCCTTGTAAAGGTTATCGCGCCGGCCGAGCTGGTTATAAACCCGCAGGATCGATTCCAGGTAGGAAAGCAGATGCTGCTTCGGCAAGAAGGACCTGATCGGCACACCTACCACCGGCGTCCGGCCAAGGCCACCGCCGACCCAGACTTCGAAACCGACTTCGCCGCTATCGTTCTTCAGCAAGCGCAAGCCGATATCGTGCACGCGGATGGCCGCGCGATCGGTCGGCGCGCCGGTCACGGCAATCTTGAACTTGCGCGGCAGGAAGGCAAATTCCGGATGCAAAGTCGACCACTGGCGGATGATCTCCGCATAGACCCGGGGATCTTCGATTTCGTCGACCGCAACGCCGGCATAATGGTCCGCGGTCACATTGCGGATGCAATTGCCGCTGGTCTGGATGGCATGCATCTCGACCTCGGACAAATGATCCAGGATCGCCGGGATCTCGTCGAGCTGGGGCCAGTGATACTGGATGTTCTGCCGCGTGGTGAAGTGGCCGAAACCGCGATCATAACGGCGCGCGATATAGCCGAGCTTGCGGAGCTGCCGCGATGACAGCGTGCCATAGGGGATCGCAACCCGCAGCATGTAAGCGTGAAGCTGCAGATAGACGCCGTTCTGCAGGCGCAGCGGCCGGAACTGATCTTCCGTGATCTCTCCCGCCAGGCGGCGCTCCACCTGTCCGCGGAACTGGCGCACGCGTTCGCGGACAAAGGTCGCGTCGAATTCGTCGTAACGATACATAATCTCAATCCCCGATCCGGCCGGTCCAGGAACCGGCTTCGGCCTTTACGGTCGGCTGGCCGCTGGCGCGGATATGTTCGCGCGTGCTGGCCGGCTTCGGCTTTCCGTTTTCAATCTCGACATCAATCAGATAGACGCTGAGCACCTGGCACGCTTTCACCGACTCTTCGGCGACCGCAAGCGCCGCTTCGGCTGTTTCCTTATCCGCCAGCAAGTCGCCGTCTTCGAATTGCGTCGCCCAATTGCCGCCTTTGGCCAGATACACGACGATACCGTCCTGTAACCGGTTCGCGGTGACCATTTGCGCAGACATCTGTCTTCTCTCCTATTCCGCTACCGCACGCAGGTCGGCCGGCTTCGCGGCCGCCGCCAGCTTCAGCCGCACTACACGGTGTCCGGCCCTCGCTTCGTCCTGCATGAACGTGTCACTCTGTTCCGCAAGCGCGATACGGCGCGCGTCGCGACGGGTGAAATCGATGATCGCCTGGGGCATCGCCATATCGTGGATGACGAGATCCGCCTGACGCAGCAACCGCAGGTCGCGCAGTGTCAGCAGCTCCGGATCACCGGCGGCGACGATCGTCGCCAACTCCCCTTCCATCGGGCCCTGACGGCGATTGATCGCGCGGATCACTTCGCGCGCGGCCCGGCGCTCGTCGCCCGCCAGCACAGCGGAAGCGACCGGTCCTTCAAAAAAATCTTCCCAGAAGCGCCGGCGCGCGACGGCGTCGCCGAGCCTGTCATGCACCGCGCTGCGGAAATGCCGGGCAAAGACAGCGAGACGCCCGATGCGATGCGGCAGCACGCTTTCGATGGCAGCACGGATCTTACGCGCGAGCACCGGCGCGGCGCCGTTGGTCGAGATCGCCACCACCACGTCGTCACGATCGACAACGGCAGGCATCACGAGATCGGTCATTTCCGGCCGATCCACCACATTCACCAGAACGTTGCGCGCCTTGGCGGCTGCCACCACGCGGCGATCCATCGCTTCATCTTCATGGGCGCTGAAAACGAGCTGCTGGCCATCGATGTCGCCAGGCTGGAATTCCCGATTCTGCAGAACAGCTCGTGCATCCGACGCCGCCTTCAGCAGATCGGCGCTGAAATCCGGCGCCACGACAGTGCAGGCTGCGCCAGCTGCAGCGAGCAGCCGCAATTTCGCCGCCGCAGCATCACCACCGCCGACCAACAGGACCGGCCGATCCTTGAGCTTGATGAACAGCGGAAAAACTTGCATCTATCTCACACTTATTCTGCGTCAAATAAGCGATCGGCGTTTCATCCGACCATATAATCACGGAAGTCATATGTGATGCGGGCATCCATCGTCAATGACATTTTACACTGTAGAATGTTATTTCACACACATGATGAAAAATCTCACAGATGCGAAGCCCTGCCGGGCGCGATATAGTGAGGGAAGAAAGGGAGGATTAATGACGTCGGCCGGTGCCCTTGCCCCGCATGACCACATGCATTGCATCAGCGATGCCCTTCAGCGCGCCGAAGCTTTGTGCGAACAGCGTGGCGTGCGCCTGACGCCGACCCGTCGCCGGGTCCTGGAGCTTGTCTGGGACAGCCATGCGCCGATCGGGGCCTATGCCATTCTCGACCAGCTCAAGGTGAACGACCGGACGGCCGCGCCACCCACGGTTTATCGCGCCCTCGATTTCCTGCTGGAACAGGGACTGATCCACCGCCTCGAATCCCTGAACGCCTTCATCGGCTGCGATCACCCGGAAGACCGCCATATCAGCCAGTTCTTGATCTGCACCGAATGCCGCCAGGCGATCGAGGTGGTGGATAAGCGGATTGTCCAGGCAGCGACCACCTGTGCCCAGGAGCAGGGCTTCAGCTTATCACGAATCACGCTTGAGATCGAAGGCACCTGCACCCGATGCTCGGCCCGGCTCCGGGAAGCCGGCGGAAACCAGGCCTAGCCCTGCAGCAGCTTCGCTGCCATGATCGACCAATCGCCGCGCTGCTGCATCAAGTGAAACTGGATTTTAAGATCGACCGGCGAAGTCCGGCGCGTCTGCACCCGGACCAACGCATCCAGGCTCCAGAGACCTGCGTTCTCTTTGGCGCCCAAGATCCGGATATGGCTGAAATTCGCCGCCACGTCGGCAAGGAGCATCGCCGTTGTGGAAGATACCGGATCGAGGTCATCCGAATCCGCAGCGACGGCATATTGATGCAGCGCACCGGTAACATCTTCCGGACTTGGCGCCCCGGTGCGCGTGTTCCACCAGCCCATGACCCCCGCCAGAGACATCATCGTTCCGAAGACATCGTCATTGCAGCAAATTTCCCGTTCGATAGTCCCGTCCGATTATCCGTCGCAAGTGTCTCGTACCACCTGCCCCACCATCGCGGTGTATTAGGCACGAACTTCTCTACGCTGACAATATTGTCGGGGCATTCTGAAGAGAAAGCCGACAAAGTTTCATATAGGCTTTTATTATAGATTGAAGATAATCAGCGATATGTTCGGGTTTTAGTTAAATTACCCGGAAATCTTCGTTGCATTGTTCTTGTAATTTAACCTTCGACCGCTCAGATCGCGCGCATCGATCAGGGTCCAGGCATCGCGATCATGTACGAGCCTGAGTCGCACCGGCACCTCGATCGCCAGCCCCATCGGCGGCTCGACCTGCATCACGGCTTCCACCGACCAATAGCCGGGATAACTGCGCCGGTCCTTGATCTGTATATCGCGCAGGCGTGGTGCAAAGAGCGAGGCTTGCATCTCGGTGCCGAGCGAACCGCTTCTCATCCCGTCCGAGGCCTGCAACCGGACTGCATAACGGCGCAGCGCATCGGCAACATCGGCTGCCTTCGGTCCTGCCTGCAGTTGGTGCCAGCCGATGCTGCCAAGCAACAGAAACAGGGCCACGAGAATTGCACTTTCAGCCCGATGGCGGGACAGCCAGGACTGCTTTGCGGCTGTCTGCCCCCGGAAACGAGAAACAGCGATCACGACAAGAACCTGTTAAAACGGATAATCGATCGACATGCCGGGCGAAAATACCCGGACAACCATCCGCTGTATAGGCTTTAAAGCTTAACAATTGATGGAAATCCCATGCAGGTTCAGTGTCATTCCACGGAAGGAGAGATCTGCCATGGCCACGGCCAGCATCAAAAGCGTGAAAACCGGGATTCTGCAGATCGCCTATGAGGAGGCAGGACCAGCCGATGGCAAGCCGGTGATCATGATGCATGGCTTTCCGGACGATCCGCGAATCTGGGACGGCGTCGTGGCCGACCTCGCCGGTCGTGGCTATCGGACACTCACGCCTTATTTGCGCGGCTATGGTGCAACCAAGTTTCTGAGCGATGCCACGCCGCGATCGGGTCAACAGGCCGCGCTCGGCAAGGACCTCCTGGACTTCATGATCGCGCTGGCCATCGACCGCGCCAGCCTCGTCGGCTATGACTGGGGCGGCCGCGCCTGTTGCATCGTGGCAGCCCTATGGCCCGAACGGGTCGACCGCCTGGTGTCGATCGGCGGCTATAACATCCAGAATATTCCCGCGTCGCATGAGCCGGCGCCGGCCGATATCGAACGGCGCTATTGGTATCAGTGGTATTTCAACACGGAGCGAGGCCGCCAGGGCCTTACGCAAAACCGGCGCGAGATCTGCCGCATGCTCTGGGAGATGTGGTCGCCCAATTGGCGCTTCGATGATGCGACCTTCGACCGAACGGCCGCGGCTTTCGACAACCCCGATTTCGTCGAGGTCGTCATTCACTCCTATCGCCATCGCTTCAAGGCGGCGGCCGGCGATCCCGAGCTGGAGGCCATCGAGGATCAGCTTGCCCGACAGCCAAAGATCGGCGTGCCGAGTGTCGTCCTGCATGGTGCTTGCGACGGCGTCGATGTGCCGGCCGGATCGGAACAGGCGTATCGGCATTTCACCGGCCCCTATTGCCGGCGCGTGGTGCCGGTCGCGGGACATTTCCTGCCCCGCGAAGCTGCAAAAGATGTGGTCGAAGCGGTAATCGGGCCGATTGTCTAAGCCGATCCAATGCGATCCGATCAGCGCAAGCAAGCCTCGACGTAACGGCAGAAATGGGCAAGGTCCGGCGTCTTCATGCCGACTTCCTTGCCCTCCTCGTCCCACCGGCGCAGCTTCACGGCGTCGCGGGCGAAGAGCAGTTCTTCGAAACGCTTTGCTTCTTCCGATGTGAAGACCCCGCCTTGCAGCTTCAGGCTGAGGATCGAGGCTTCCGACAGGCGGTCGTAATAACCAGGCTCCACCGCGGCAAGATACCGCTTGGCCTCGACATGCAGGCGGACCGGCTCGGAAACCTCCGGGCCGAAATATTGCGACAGCCAGGCCGATCCCAGGGATTCATGCTGCGTGTCAATCCCCTGCTCCGCGACATCCTCGGGCAGGTCATGCAGCATGTGACCGATATCGTGCAGCAAGGTCGCGGCGATCAGCGCCGTGGAAGCGCCATCACGCTCGGCACAAAGCGCGCATTGCAAGGCGTGATCCAATTGCGTCACGCCCTCGCCATAGCCTTCATGGCCGCGCTTGGCAAAAGCCTGGGTGATCGCACCAATCACCGCCATCTTCCGCCCTAAAGTTCCACCTTCAATCATATCGGCCCCCTATGCCGCCAGATCTTTCGACAAGCCGAGCTGACGGCGCAACACGCGGTGGCGGCTTTCTATCCCGTCCTTGTCGATATAACAGCCCTGTAGATGGCGCCGACCGAGGCTAGGATCGAAGGCGGTCCGGCCATGCAAAGCCCGCTCATTCATCATGACAACCAGGTCACCCGCTCCCAACTTGAAGATCAGCTCCATTTCCGGCCGTTTCAGGATATCCGCGAATTTGCGATAGGCCGCATACCACGGTGCCACCAAATCGACCGGCGCATTCAATGTATCCGCCGAACGGTTATTAAAGTGTATCTCCTTCACGGCGCCGTCAAAATCGAGCTTGATCAGCGGCGCTTCGGCCTGCAGGTCCGCTTTCGCATCGCGGAAGCGGAAATTGAGCGGCAGTTGCGTGAGCAGCTTGAAACCTGCCGGATCTTCCCGGCGCAAAATCTCCGCCGCATGGAAACCGTCGACCAGCAGCGTATCGCCGCCCGGCGCATCCGATTCCAGGCAGTGCAGCAATTGCACGCCCGGCGTCGGCTCACGGTAGGGATTGTCGCTGTGAACCCCAAGTCCGACGGCGGTAAAAGCAAGATTGTTCGGCTTCGGCACCGAGATCACGTCGAAGAGGCTGCCGTAATTGGTGACGCGGACGAAGCCAAGATGATTGCCGACCACTTCCACCATGCCGGGTTCGGTCGGCACATTGCGCAGCAAGCCGAAACCATATGCCGCATATTGATCGAGCCAGCCGACCTCCACCGCTGTATCGGCTCGCAGAGCCGACCAATCCGCCACCGGCAGACGATCGATCAGGGAGCGGTCCCAAAAAACCGGCTGCTCGCGCCGTGTTGCTCTTGAGTCGCTGCCCAGCTCATGTGCCACCAGCCATGAAGCCGTAAACGCACTGATGTGATCATCGGGCGCCCAGACAAGCTGCAGATGTCCATCCTGGATAGCGGCCTGTTTCACGGCCAGGTCACGCGGCAAATCCGTGATTTCGAAAAGCCGCTGGCCATTGGCATGGCGACAGGCGGGACAACGGCAATTGTCACGCAGCCAGATCGCCGGAAACACCATCGTCCGGCCGTCCTGCCATGCAATTTGAACGACATCGCCCACAATCGATGCCGAGAGCAACTCAATAGACATGCCAATGCCTCGTTATGCTGGATATCATCACGCCCAGGGCAGTGAATAGGTCTTCACATTGGTGAAGCCCTTCATCGCCTCGATGACACCTTCCTTATAACCCAGGCCGGAATCCTTGATACCGCCGAAAGGCGACATTTCGATCCGGTAGCCCGGCACTTCACGCACATTCACCGTGCCAACTTCCAGCTCGCGTACGAAGCGCGTGATGTAGTCGAGCCGATTGGTGCAAACGCCGGATGACAGGCCGTAGCTGGTGGAATTCGACACCTGAATGGCGTGATCGATATCCTTCACCCGGATGATCGGCGAAACCGGCCCGAAGCATTCCCACTTCACCAGCGGCGCATCGAAGGCGACGTGGTCGACAACGGTCGGGGAATAGAGGGCGCCCTTGCGGATATTGCCATGCAGCAATTTCGCACCGCGCTTCACCGCGTCATTCACCATGTCCTCGCAATAGCGTGCCGATGCCTCGTCGATCACCGTGCCCATATCGGCATCCGGATCCATCGGATCGCCGTATTTGATCTTCCTGGTCTTTTCGACCAGCAGCTCGACGAAACGATCCGCCACGGCCTCGTGTACGATCATCCGCTTCACCGCCGTGCAGCGTTGTCCGGAATTCTTGTAGGAACCGTAGACAGCCAGATTGCTGGCTTCATCGAGATCGGCATCTTCCATGACGATCAGCGGATCGTTGCCGCCGAGCTCAAGGATGGCGCGGCGATAGCCCATATGTTCGGCGATATACTTGCCGACCCTGACGCCGCCGGTAAAGGTGATGACCTCGACATTCGGGTCGGTCAGCATCGTATCGGCAATTTCCGCCGGATCGCCGGTAATGACCTGGAACATTTCTTTCGGCAGGCCGGCTTCATAGAGCACATCGGCCAACAGCAGCGCCGTCAGCGGCGTCTTTTCCGACGGCTTCAGCACCATGCGATTGTTAGTCGCGATTGCCGGCGCGATCTTATGCGCCACTTGGTTCAGCGGATGATTGAACGGCGTGATCGCCGAGATCGCCCCCAGCAACGGATCGCGCTGCGTATAGATGCGGCGCTTCTTGCCATGCGGGGTGATATCGCAAGAAAAGATCTCGCCGTCATCCTTGACGACCGCGGTCGATGAGAGGAAGAAAACGTCATAAGCGCGGCCGACCTCATAGATCGTATCCTTGAGGCAGAGCCCGGATTCCGCGGTGATCAGCTCGGCAATCTCCTGCTTGCGGGCAACCAGCAGGTCGGCGGTTTTGCGCAAGATGCTCGAGCGATCGGCCCGGCTGAGATTCGGTTTGAACTTCTTCGCGATCTCGAAAGCCTGCTGGACTTCCGCCACACTGGCCTTGGGGCAGGACCCGATGACTTCTTCGGTATAGGGGTTATAGACGTCGAATGAGCGGTCGTTCGTACCGTTGACCACCGTGCGCATGTTTTCCTTGCGGGCTGAAATACCCATGATGTCCATTCCCCTCTCAGCCGGCTTTCGGCAAACTGGCCGCCGCATCGGCGATGTGGTTCAAGGCCAGATCGAAAGCACTGAAATTGCGCAACCGATAGCTCGCCGGCAGTGCATCGACTTTGCGATTGACGATCACCGGCACCTGCTGTTCCGACATGCCGCCATGGGACCGCAGCGGCAGGGTCAAGCCGCTGAGATCGTGCTTCTCGACGGATGTGCCGATAACGATATTCTTGTCGCTGATGACGATGACCTCGCCCAGGCGATCCTCCGGCAGTTCGAAGCGGCTGCAGCCCGTCTTGCGATCCACGGCGAGCGCCATGCCGGGGATTTCGCCGATGCGCTTGATGATCGCCGCCTGGTCGACATCCTCCGGCAGATAGACGGTCGCGAACGAACCGAGCGCGCCGTGATGCACGACATAGGGATCGGTGATCGGCAGAATCACGCGGGCCTTGCTCTTGCCGAGCCACTGGTCGAGCACATCCTGCAGATAGATCACCTGGGGCTTGCCCGCCGTGTCGTGCTTGGCGTTCATGCCATGATCGGCGGTCAGGACGATGATACAGCCCATCTTTTCCAACTCGCCCAGATAGCCATCCATCATCTTGTAGAAGTCGTTGGCGACGTCATGACCCGGCGCATATTTGTGCTGGATATAATCCGTCGTCGACAGATACATGATGTCCGGCTTCTTCTCGCGCATCAGCTTGACGCCGGCGGCGAAGACGAATTCGCTGAGATCGGCGCTGTAAACCGACGGCACCGGGCGGCCGAGCCAGGCCTGGGCATTGTCGATGCCATGTTCCGCCAAAGTGGTCTGATCAGATTTTTCGGAAGAGAAGCAAATGCCCTTCCCGTCACCGATCTCCATTCCCTTGCCCAGCAGCTTGCGCAGCTTGTCCTTCGCGGTAACCACCGCCACTTTCGCACCCGCCTTGGAAAAAGCGGCGAGAATGGTTTCGGCACGCAGGAACTTCGGGTCGTTCATCATCACCTCGGTGCCGCTCTCGCGGTCATAGAGGTAATTGCCGCAGATACCATGCACCGAGGGCGGCGCGCCGGTCACGATGGAAAGATTGTTGGGATTGGTGAAGCTGGGCACGACGCAATCGCCGACCATCTGGCTACCGGCCTTTACCGCAGCGCTCAGCCACGGCATGACGCCGCTTTTCATCGCATCCGCCAGATAGTCCGGCTCACACCCATCGACGCAAACCACGACGACCGGCGCGCTCGGCCAGGCATAGCTCTTGCCATTGACTGTCAGCGGTTTTTTCTGCACCGACATCATTCTCTCCTTCATTCCGCCGAAGCGGCCAGTTTGCGCGGAGCGCCGGATTTGACACCCATCTCGGCGAGGACAGCCTTCACCGCTGCAAGCGCCCCTTTCATTTCCGTCTCGCCAAGCCGGCCGATGCAGCCGATCCGGAAGCTATCGGCAACCGTCAGCTTGCCCGGATAGATGACGTAATTGCGGTCACGGAGCTTGTCGTAGAAGACCTGGAAATCGAACTTCGGATCGGCCGGCATGTGGAAGGTCACGATGATCGGCGCCTGCAGATGATCCGGCAGCAGGGTTTCGAAACCGAGCGCCCGCATGCCATCGATCAGGATCTTGCAGTTGGCGCGATACCGGCCGCCACGACCTTCGACACCGCCTTCCTGCGCATGTTCGGTCAGTGCCTGGCTGAAGGCGACGATGCAGTGGATAGGCGGTGTGAAGCGGTATTGCTGGGTCTTCTCGATCACCTGCCACTGATCGTGGAGATCGAGCACCAAAGCATGGGCATTGCCCTTGCAGTCGGCCAGAGCCGCTTCGCGGCACAGGACGAAGCCGAGGCCGGGCACGCCCTCGATGCATTTGTTGGATGAGGCCGCAACGGCATCGAAGCTGATTTCACGGCTATCGACCGGCAAGGCACCGAAGGCGCTCATGGAGTCGATCAAGAGGCGACGCCCGGCTTTCGCGACGACAGCGCCGACTTCCGCGATCGGATTGAGAACACCCGATGTGGTTTCGCAATGCACCACGGCGACATGGGTGATCGCCTTGTCCTTGGCCAGCGCCTCTGCCACCTGCTGCGGATTGACCGGCTGGTCTTCGGCCCATTCGAGAATGCTGTAGGCACGCTTGGCATAGTCGCAGATCTTGGCCATGCGCTTGCCATAGGCGCCATTGATCAAGATCAGCAACTTATCCTTCGGTCCGACGAATGTCGCCAGCATGGCCTCGACGGCGAAGGTACCGCTGCCTTGCATCGGCACGGTTGTGAAGCTGCCTTCGCCGTGAATGAGCTGCACCAGACGCGACCGCATCTCGCCGTTGATGCGGATGAATTCGGCATCGCGCGAACCCCAATCATGGAGCATCGATTGCTTCACGCTCAGCGAGGTTGTCAGCGGTCCGGGGGTCAGAAGCCAGGGATCCTGGGCCATGGAAAATAGCCTTTTACTTCAAGGGTTAAGATTATATCGCCGAGGTGCGATTCAACTGACTTGAAGTATGTGCTCCGGCGGTAGCATAATTCAAATCGCTATTTGCTATATGAAACATAGATGCCCCCTATAAATCACAGCCAGTTGCGGGCCTTTCACGCGGTAGCCACCGAAGGTAGTTTTACCAAGGCTGCCAATATGTTAAGCGTCACTCAGCCGACGCTTTCCGGGCAGGTGAAGGCGCTTGAGGATCAGTTCGGCGTCCGCTTGTTCGACCGCCGCAAGCGGAAGATCGAACTCACCGATATCGGCCGTAATCTTTTCGACATAACTTTCCGCCTTTTCAGCCTGGAACTGGAGGCCGAGCAGGTCCTGACCTCGGCCCGCGGGCTGAAGCGCGGCCATCTCCGGATCGGCGCCGATGCGCCCTATCACTCGATCCCATTCCTGGCCGCCTTCCATCGTCGCTACCCCAGCCTGCGCCTCTCCATGTCGATCGGCAATTCGGAGAAACTGGTCGGCGATCTGCTGGATCAGCGTTGCGAGGTCGCCATTGCCGCCAACGTGCCGGTCGATCCACGGATATTCAGCCTGCCCTTTCGTCAGGATTATCTGGTCGCCTTCGTCGACCGGGCGCATCCCTGGGCAACGAAGCGCCAGATCGACCTCACCGATCTTGCCGGCAAGCGCCTGGTCCTGCGGGAAGCGACATCGACCACACGACGTACCTTCGAAGCGGCAATCGAGGCCGCCGGCATTACCATCGGCGAAGTCCTGGAAATCGGCAGCCGGGAAGCCATCCGCGAAGCGGTTGCCGCCGGGCTTGGAATCGGAATCGTTGCAAGTTCGGAATTCGGCGATGACGTGCGTTTAAAAGCATTGGAATTTTCCGGCCCGTTGATGCAATCGATGGAATATGTCGCTTGCCTGAATGACCGGCGGACAACGCCTCTGGTCAAGGCGTTTCTCGATATCGTACGGGAAAGCATTGCCGACGGGAAAGGCAATCGCTGACCGGATCATCAGTTTGGGGGCTTCCATGAAGCGTCGTTTGCATGGTTTCGTTCTTTCTGCTCTGCTGCTGGCCGGCACTGCATATGCAGCAATGGCGGACGATGATCCCGGTGTGTGGCAACGCATCGACAAGAACGGCATCAAAGCCAGCAATGTGGAGATGGGACCTGGCAGCGTCGTCGCGATCACCTGCCCCGCCGAGACGACACTCGCGCAACCAAGGCTGATCATTCAGATCCAGAAATTGCGGAACTCGTTTTTTGACGAGAGGCGCAGCTATAACCTGCGCGTCGCTGTGAACGATTACCGCCAGGATTTCGGCATGAAGGCGATGAAAGGCTTTTTCGTTTTCGAAGCCAAGGACATCAATCAGCGGCTCCAGTTCAATGAGCTCGTCCAGGAACTGGCCAAGGCCTCGGCCGCCGGCGCGGACAAGGCACAGCTCGCGCTCTCCAGCCTCGGATGGCGCGGCGACATGCCGCTCACGGGTGCCGACCGGGCCTTGCCTGGATTGATGGATGGCTGCGACCAGTAATTAGAGCCTTCCGCGTTTCCTTGAATCTCGGAAAGGCTCTATCGCTTTATGATATCGCATTTTCTTCACGCGAAGCGGTAGCCACTTCGCTCGAAAATGCTCTAGGCGAGCCGGCCGATCGGGATGATCTCCCTGGAGGTCGGCGTGCAGGCTCCGCCCTCCCAATCGCCGAGCCAGCGTTCGATGACCAGCCCCACATTGTCGAACATGGCCATGAGCGTTTCCCGCGCCGGAAACGCGATCTTCGACGCCGCGTGATAGCGGCGGCCATCCCCGGTCACGTTGTAATAGGTATCGTAGGTGACGATGCCGGTTTCCGGATCGTGATGGACATCATTCCAGGCTTTGACTTGACCGTATTGCGGATGCTCAATGAAACGCTCGGATTGGTCGGGGGTCCATTCCAGCCATTCCCGGCAATGGGGATTACGCGTGTCGAAGATGAACCGCCCGTCAGGGGCGAGATGTTCGGCGATTGTCAGCAGCACGGCTTTCCGGTCTTTATCGCTCAAAAAAACCTGGAAAGCGTGGCCGGTCAGCAGGACGAGATCGAACCGGCGACCTAGCCTGACAGTCCTCGCGTCGCCTTCAACCCAATTGACGCTCTCGCCGCCCGGCCGATGTCGCGCGACATCAAGCATCGCGTCCGCCGGATCAACGCCAGTGACATATCGACCGGCGCTAAGTCCCGCCGCCAATCGGCCGGTACCGCAGCCGAGATCGAGAATCGATTTGGCCTCTTGCGCGAGATCACGACAGTAATCGCAATCGGCGGTCCAATCGTTTTCCAGGTCATAGAATTGAACCAGTTCGGGATCGATATAAAGTCGATCGCCGGACGAATTGTTCATGGTCATGGATAAGATGGTTCCAATAGCGGTGTGACGGATGCCGTTGGGCACAGCTTATACTGAAAATGGCCGATGATGAAAACGCCTCACCCGCCGCTGATCGCCGTCAAGATGACGAGTTCCGCCCCCTCCGTCAAAGGCGTCTGCAACGTCGCCCGCTCCCCGCTGACGAAAACATTGATATGGCGGCGGATCGCCGGGCGGGAATCGCATAGCCGGTCGCGCATGCCCGGCCAATCCGCGTCCAGGGCATCGATGGCGTCCTTCACTGTCGCAGCAGCCAAGCTCACCTGTCGCGGTGCGCCGGGAAATAACCGCCGCAAAACAATGGGCAGCGTGACATTCACCTTCGGTAAAACCTGCCTCGACATTGCATTCAGGAATCCACGACCAGCGTTTCCACCGAATAGACCGGCGGCAAGTGCTGTGCAATGCAGGACCAGCGATCACCTTCATCGGCGCTCGCATAAAGCATGCCCGTATTCGTCCCGAAATAGACGCCGGCCGGATCAAGGCGATCCGTCGCCATGGCCTGCCGCAAGACCCCGAAGAAGGTATTTTCCTGTGGCAAGCCCTCTCGCAGGTCCTGCCAATTCTTGCCGCCATCGCGGCTGCGCCATACCGCCGCTTTGGCATCCGGCACATAGCGGCCGGCGATATCACCATTCAGCGGCAACAGAAACACTGTTTCCGCATCGCGCGGATGTGCAGCAGCGGGAAAACCGAAACTCGACGGCAGGCCTGTTTCAATGCTTTCCCATTTCCGGCCGCCATCCTCACTGCGATACATGCCGCAGTGGTTCTGTTGATAGAGCCGGTTGGGCTTGGCCGGCGCCACGACGACGCAATGCACGCATTGCCCATATTCCGGATAGCGCTGATCCTCGGGCAGGAAATCGGCCCGTGTGCCGCGATTGCGTGGTTCCCAGGTCGCGCCGCCATCGGCGGTATAGAAGACGCCCGCCGCCGAAATGCCAACCCAGATTTGCTTCGCGTCGTCAGGATGGGGAATGAGCGAGTGCAGGATGAGACCGCCGCCGCCTGGATGCCAATCGGGCCGCGACGGATGCTCGCGCAAACCGGCAACATGCTGCCAGGAGAGCCCGCCATCGGCGCTGCGGAACAGGCCGGCCGGTTCGACACCGGCATATAAGCCGTCGCTGCCGCCCGCCAGGCTCCAGACGGATTTCACCGGCTCTTCGCCGGCCGCGTAAGCCAACCCATCGCTGGAATGCGTCCAGCTTTCGCCAAAATCCTCTGATTTCCAGACTGCCGGGCCGAACCATTCGTTTCCGCCGCCGCCATAGATCGTGCCGCTCACCTCGTCTCCGACGACATGATTGATCGGCCAGGTTTCGCAAAACGGTCCGCGCAATTTCCAGCTTCGACGCTGCGCATCGCTTTCAAGGATGAAGGCACCCTTTTTGGTGCCGAGCAGAATGAGCACCTTCTGCGCCATGAAACCTCTCCTCATTCTCAGCAAGGAAGCAAAGCAATCAATGAGGTCTGGACATTTACGTTGATATCAACATTATAGGAGAATGTCAAACCGGGATACGCTTCCGTATCAGATCACCCTCGAGGTCCGTGATTCCTGCCTCTGCCTCCATGTGCAGCGCGCCGCGCGGGGTTTGGCACGGCGCTTCGATGATGCGCTACGCCCCCTGGGGCTCACCAATGGACAATTCTCACTGATGATGTCCCTCAATCGTCCGAGCCCGCCCAGCATGAAAGAGGTCGCGCGCTTGCTGGCCATGGATCGCACCACCCTCACCGCCAACCTGAAACCTTTGGAACGCCGCCAACTGGTCACGGTAACCGTCGACGAGACCGACCGGCGAAGCCGATTGATGGCTCTGACACCTGCGGGCAGGACCTTGCTGGCGGCGGCCTATCCGATCTGGCAACGGGCTCACGCTACGTTGGAGAAACGGGTCGCCGGTATCGATCTGGGACAGCTTCGAGCGGCCTTGATCGCCCTCTCCTAAGTTGCCCTTCCTTTAAGCGAGATAATGTTGATTCTCAGCGCAACCGCGATGGACTGAGCTCGCCCGCGAGTTCCAGTATCGGCTGCGCCACCAGCGCCAGATGGCTGTTGATGCGCTTGAGGTCGCGCAGGATATCGAGATGCAGCCCGCTGGTGGCGATGCTTTCGATCCGACCGCTACGCAGGCGCTCCAGATGATTTTCCGCCGCCGTCTTTTCGAGCTCGCGGAATATCTGCTTTTCGGCAAAGAGCCGCCGCGCCATGCTGAGATCGCTGGACATGAAGACATTCATCGCCAATTCCAAATTCTCGTTGAGGCGCTGATGGATCTCTTCGATCTCCTGCGCACCTTCCTCGGAGAATTTCAGGCTGTATTTCACCTTCTTGGCCGCCAGCTCCATCAGGCTTTTATCGAGAATATCGCCGATATGTTCGAGATTGGTGATAAAGGAAATGAGATCGATCACCCGGCGATGATCTCTTTCATTCATGATGTCACGATTGATCCGCGTCAGATAAAGCTTGATCGCCTCGTTCAAGCGGTCGATGTGATTATCCAGCGCCGCGACATCCTTGATCAGCTTCCGGTCATCGCTACGGAACACGTTCAGCGACATGGTCAGCATCTGCCCGAGCAAATCGCCCATCCGCAAGGCTTCGCGGGCCGCATTGGCCAGCGCATCGGGCGGCGATTCCAGGCTGCCTTCATTGAGGTAATGCGGCGTTGACGGATCGTCAGCGCGCGCCTGCTGCGGCAAGAGCTGGGTCATGAGGCGGGAAACCGGCCCCACCAGCCAGATGCCGCAGACCGCCATGGCGAGATTGAAGACGACATGGAAATTCAACGTCTGGCGCAAGCCGTCGCTTTGAAATTCCGCGAGATATGGCTGCACATGCGGAATGAGCGGCAAAGCGATGATCACGGAACTCAAGCGAAAGGTCATGTTGCCGAACGGCACACGGCGAGCCTCCGCCGGCTGCGACCAATTGGCCATGATCGGCATGATGTCGGAGCCGAGATTGGCGCCGAGCACCATCGCCAGGCCGAGATCGATGGGAACCAGTTGCATCGTCACGAAAGACGCAACCAGCAGAACGATCGCCAAGCTTGACGTCGACAGTACCGTCAGCACGGCGCCGAGAATGACGCCGAAAATCGGCGCAGACTGCATGGTCTGCATGATCTCCGGCAGGAGCTGCGCGTCACGGATCGGCGCCGCGGCTGCCGTCAGCAATTCGAGCGCCAGCAAGGCGATGCCGAGGCCGACCACGGCGCGGCCCAGATCCTTCAGCTGCGTGTTCTGGATCTTATGGAACATGATCCAGCCGATCAGGATCGCCAGCGGCGACAGCCATTGCAGCGGCAAGGTGTAGGCCTGGGCAACGAAGCTGGTGCCGATATCGGCCCCCAGCATGATCGCCAGCGCCGCCGAAGTGCTGAACAACCCGCGCGAGGCGAAAGACGAGGCGACGAGGCCGGTCGCGCTGCTTGACTGCAGCAACAGCGCGACCACGAAGCCGGTGCCCATGGCGCTGAAGCGGTTCGACATCGAGTTGCTGAGGAAATGGCGAAGCTGCGTACCATAGGCCCGCAAGATGCCCGTCCGCACCATGCGCAGCCCCCACAACAACAGGGCGACCGCCCCGAAAAGATGCAGCAGAAAAACCATTCCTCTTACCTCGAAACAACCGCCGGGCCAGACAGGAAGATATCAATATCTGCCATTAAATGCCCCAGAACGCGCCAATACCGTCACTAAAATGTAACACATTTTCCCTGATGAGAGGTAAAGATCGCAATCACGTCACTGAGATGGGGATGATGGTCGCAAATTCGGCAAGTCGCGATTCGGTTACCGACGGAGAAACCCCCGGCGTGAAAGCCGGGCGCCCTTTCATTCAGCGCGTGCGCCAAGCCTGGCTGCGACGTTGCAGGCGTTTTGCCAGCAATGCCTGGATGCCGCGTAAAATCGCGGAAGTGGCAACGATCGTCATGCCCATGGCGCAGGCTTGCGCCGTGTTGCCGGCATCCTCGGTATTCAACGCCGAGATCGACATCAGCTTGGTCTCGCTGGAATAGAGGAAGATCACAGCGGAAACCGTGGTCATGGCATTGACGAAGTAATAGATGCCGATATCGACGATGGCCGGCAGGCAGACCGGCACCGTGACCCGCCAGAAGGTTTTGTAGAAAGGCACCTTCAACGATGCTGAAACCGCTTCGAATTCCGCATCGACCTGTTTCAACGCGGTTAGCGCGGTCAAATGGCAGACGGTGTAAAAGTGCGTAATCGTATTCACCACCAGGATGGTCATGGTGGTGTAGATGAAATTCAGCGGGTTATTCGGTGCGTTGAAGAAGAAGATATAGGCAAGGCCAAGCACGATACCCGGCACCGCCAGCGGCACCATGGCGAAAAAATGGATCAGGTTGCGGCCCCAACGGAAACCGTTGCTCTTCTCCACCATATAGGCGTTGACGAAAACGATCGTCGTGCCGATGACGGCAACCAGGGCAGCCATGCGCAGGCTGTTGAAATAGTCGCCCCACCCGCCGGTACCCAGCGCACCGAAATCATACTTGGACAACGTCAGGGTCAGATTGTAAGGCCAGAATTTGATGAAGCTGCCGAAAGCGGCCATGCCAAGGATCGCCAGCAGGAACATCGAAACGACCAGGCAAAGCACCAGGCAGAAACCGTCGATGAGCGTCCGGGGCTTCGGCGTCAGCGGCACCGCCCGAGCCGTCAGCAAGGCCACCTGCTTCCGCTGCACAAGGCGGTCGACGAAGAACGAAACGACGGCCGGCAACATCAGGATGAGGCCGACAACCGCCCCCATGTGGAAATTGAACTGGCCGATCACCTGCCTGTAAACGTCGGTCGCCAACACATTGTATTCGCCGCCGATCACCTTCGGCACGCCGAAATCGGTGAAGACCAGGGTGAAAATAACGAAAGCCGCGCTGATCAGGCCATATCTGCAGCCCGGCAGGGTAACGGAAAAGAACGTCTTCATCGGCTTTGCGCGCAAGGCGTCCGCCGCTTCATAGAGGCGCTGATCCGCCATCGACAATGCCGTTACCAGAATCATCAACGCATGAGGAAAGGCAAAGAACACTTCGCCGATGATGATCCCGATCGGTCCATAGATGGTCTCGCCGAATAACAGTGATTTCAGCACGCCCTGATTGCCGAACAGATAGACGAGCGCCAGACCGGGAAGCAGGGACGGCGCCAATAACGGGATGAGAGCGATGGCCTTGAACAGACCGCGCGCTGGCATGCATGACCTGGTCAGGGCATAGGCATAGCCGAAGGCCAAGCTCAGCGTCAGAATCGTGCTGATCACGGCCATCGAAACGGTATTCTGCAGCGATTGCGTCAGCGCCGGATCCTGGAAATAGGCAGCGAAATTCGCCAGGCCGATGAATCCGCCATTGGCGTCCTCGACGGATTTCTTGAGCAGCGCATAAAGCGGCAGGACCACCGTGACCAGAAAGAAGACACCCACCACGACGAGGCAGCCGCGCATGATCAGGTCGTCGCCGCTGGCCTTGGGACGAATGATCGGCGGCTTCTTGCCTTCGGCCATCTCCGCCTGGCGCGCGCGGGGCGCGGTCATCGTGATCTCAGCCATGACGCTCTCCGCCCTTATCGGTGTCGATCGGATGTGAAGACGCGCAGCCGATCCTGCGGCAGGGCAACCGACAAGCTGCGACCCGGTACCAACTCGAGATCGCGCATGGCATTGATGGAAAAATCCGCCTGGAAGCGGACCGCTTCATCCTGCAAGGCGGATAATTGCGCACGGCAGAACGATCCCAGGAATTCCAGTTCCTCGATGCGCGCCTCGAAAACATTCCCCTGATCGGGACGAATGCCACGAACCTGTACGTCTTCGGGCCGCAGGCAAAGGTGGAACTCCCCGTCCCCGCATCCCGACGCATCGGGAGCGACGATATCGATATTGCCGATGCGCAATCCACCGACATCCGAGGCAGCCGCCTTGAAGAAATTCATCTGGCCGACGAAAGAAGCGACGAAAGGCGTCGTCGGGTGCCGGTAAATTTCCTCCGGCGTACCAATCTGTTCGATGACACCGTGATTCATGACGACGATTCGATCGGCGATGGCCAGGGCCTCTTCCTGATCGTGGGTGACCATGATCGTCGTGATCCCAAGCTGCCGCTGCAGATGCTTCAATTCGGTGCGCAGATGCAGGCGCACCCGCGCATCCAGGGCGGAAAGCGGCTCATCGAGCAGCAGCAGGCCGGGCGACATGGCGATGGCGCGGGCCAGGGCGACACGCTGCTGCTGGCCGCCCGACAGTTGCATCGGATATTTGCGCTCCTGCCCCTCCAGGCCGACCATGTTCAGCAATTCGGTGACGCGGCCCTGCACCTCGGCGCGACGCTTGCCGGTATTGACCAGGCCATAGCCGATATTCTCGGCCACCGTCAGATTGGGAAACAGGGCGTAGGATTGGAAAACGATGCCGAAATCCCGCTTCGACGGCGGCAAGGCGGAAATATCCCGCCCGCCCTGCTCGATCCGGCCGCTCGTCTGAATGTCGAGACCGGCGATTGCCCTGAGCAGCGTGGTCTTGCCGCAACCCGAAGGCCCGAGAAAGCAAACGAACTCGCCTTCATAGATATCAAGCGAGATCGATTTCAGCGCCTGAAACGATCCGAATGACTTGCTTATGCTATCTATGTGCAAATAGAGCTTGCGCGCGGAAGGCTCGGCCATCCCTCACCTCTTTCAACAGGAGACATAGTAGCAATGAGAATGATCACGGCCGGATGGCCGCGATCACTCCCATCGGTTCGCTGTCGGCCGATTACTTCGGCGCGTCCTTTGAGCCGTAGCGCTTCTGCCATTCGGCGAGAATGGTATCGCGATGATCCGCTGCCCAATAGAAGTCGTTCTTGATCAGCTTATTGGCTTCATCAGCCGGGTAGTTTTCCGGTACCTTGGCCTCGACATCCTTGCGGGCAAGAACTTGGTAGGAGTCGTTGTAAAGCTTGTTCGCGTCGGCACTCGCGGCAAAATCGGCCAGCTTTTTGGCGGCTTCCAGATTCTTGGTGCCCTTCATGATGCCGGTGGCTTCCATGTCCCAGCCGATGCCTTCCTTCGGCAAGATTACCTCAACCGGGGCGCCCTGATTCTTCAACTGGACGCCGGGATAGGCGAAGGAAATACCAACGATATATTCGCCGGCCGCTGCCGCCTTGCAGGGCTTCGAGCCGGAATGGAGATAGGCGGCAATGTTTTCATGGAGCTTATCCATGTAATCCCAACCGCCCTTCTCGCCCATCATCTGCAACCACGCCGCAACGTCCAAAAAGCCAGTACCAGAAGAGCCGGGATTCGGCATGGCGATATGGCCTTTATATTCCGGCTTCAGCAGATCGGCCCAGGATTCAGGCTTCGTCACGCCGGCCTTTTCACCTTCGACCGTATTATAGCAAAGCGCGCCCGCCCAAGCATCCATTCCAACCCAGGTCGGCTTATCGGTCCGCGTATCCTTGAAGAGATCTTTGATCTGATCGAAACCTTGCGGCTTGTAGGGCTCCAGCATGCCCTGCTTGTCCAGCAGCATCAAGCTGGTCGCCGCCAGGCCCCAGACGATATCCGCCTGACGGTTATCCTTTTCCGCCAGCAGACGCGCCGTGATGACGCCGGTGGAATCGCGCTGCCATTCGATCTTGATGTCGGGATTGGCCTTCTCGAAGGCCGCCTTGTAAACCGGCATCTGTTCTTCTTCGAGCGCCGTATAAACCTTCAGAACCGTTTCAGCCTGCGCGCCCGCGCTGAGAACGGTCAATGCGGTCACGGCTCCCAGGGTGAGACCACCGAGACGGCGGAGAAATTGGTGGGTCGACGTCATGTTTGTTTGCCTCCAGATTGAGCGGTGCCTTTGCGGGCGGCCCTAACCTCGTCGAGGATCGGGACACTCCGATGACACTTCTGTTGTCAATTAATGACATCATCATATTTCACTAGATTGCCACATTTTGCAACACACACTTTCCCATAGAGACACATAATGTACCGTTAGCGACAGTCAGTCGCTGTTCCGCTATTTTTGACGGCAGATGGGAATTGGTGGTCACAGCGCCGGAGCGGGCTGAGACATCATTGCCAAGATTTGAGGATTCAGCACCTGAGGAAACGGGTATCAGGGTCGATGCAAAAACACCGCGGCGATGACAAATCCAACCCCCGCCGCCTCGCTCAGGCTCGGTATCTGCCGCAGGACGAGCGCCCCGATGAGAGATGCGAATGCCGGCAAAAGCGCAAGGAACAGGGCAAAGGTCGCACGCGGCAATCGCGCCATGGCCAGTTGATCGCAAACATAGGGAATGACGGACGAGGCCACGCCAACGCCAAGTGCCGCCAGGAAGAGCGGCAGGGCATGGAGGGCCGGCAGGGCATCCACGATGCCGAAGGGTAATCCGGCAATCATGGCGATCAGCATTGCCAAGGCGAGGCGATCGATACTGCTGCCGCCTGCCTTCGCGATCCGATGCCCCAACATGATATAGAGCGTGAAAAGAGCGCAATTGGCGAAAGCGAATAGATAGCCGATCGCGTCATGGGCAAGCCGGATGTCCGTTAGCAGATAGACGCCGCCAATGGCGAACATCAGCGCGGCAATATTGCGCCAATGCCGGGCGCCGCTTGCCGCCAAAGCGACGGGACCGAGAAACTCGATCGCGCCGACCGTGCCAAGCGGCAGATGATCGATGGCGATGTAGAAACACATATTCATCGCCGCCAGGACACAACCCAGCGCAAGAATGATGTAAAGGTCACGGGATTGAAGACGCCGCATCAGGCGCCATGGCCGGCACCATGAACCGAATATCACGGCGGCTGTTGTGATCCGCAGCCAGGCAACACCCAGGGGCTCGATCTGCGCGAACAACAAAACGGCACAGGCCGGACCGAGATAATGGAAGACCGCACTGACCAGGAAGAAGACATGCGGCGGCACGCGAATGGCGGCAGTAGCACGACTGTCCGCCCCACCATCGACGGAGCTTTGTCGACCGGGACCGTCACCGGCCAGAACGTTGCGCTCGCCTGACATGAAGCCAGATTAGGCAGCCCCCGTCGAGACTGTACATGTCGACCTGACGGCAGGATGATCGGGAAACCTTCAAACCGGAAAGGAGATGGCCCATGTCCCTTCCAATTCCGTCGCTTCGACTTCCCGAAATCCTGCGGGATAGCCGCAATGTCAGGCTGTTGCGATTGCTGCGCGACGATCCGCGCATCGGGATATCGGAACTGGCCCGGCAAATCGGCATGTCCGCGCCGGCGGTCCGCGAACGGGTGCAGCGTCTGGAGGATGCGGGAATCATTCAGGGCTATCGCCTCGATATCTCACCGCAGGCGCTCGGCTATCCGCTTGCGGCCTTCGTGCGGCAAACTTGCGAAAATTGCCGAACTCGCACAGCGCCTGCCCCAAGTGGCCGAGTGCCATCGCGTCACCGGCGAGGATTGTTTCATCCTGAAAATCTACCTCGAAGAACTCGGCAAACTGGACGCGATACTCGACCAGTTTCTCGCTTACGGCCAGACGACGACATCACTGGTGCAGTCCACCATCGTCGAGCCGCGCACCCTGCCGCTGCCCGGCGATCATCGCGGCTGAGGGATAGCGGCTAAAAAAATCGGGCAGGAGACGCTCGGCGCATCCCCTGCCCTCGATCAACAACGAAAGGAAAGCCGGTTTACTTGTCCAATCCTTCCAAGCCGGCGATATATTGCTCCAACAGCGCAACGCCATGACCGCTACCACCAGCCGGGACCATCGGCTTCTCCTTGGAGATCAGTTCCTTGGAGGCGATATCGAGATGCGCCCAGCTATGGCCATCGACGAACTGATGCAACAGCGCCGCCGCATAAGCGGCATCGGCCTTATCGGCATCCGGTGCGAACTGGCGGAAATCGGCCATCGAGGATGTGAGATCCTGCTCATAGGCCGGATCGAGCGGCAGGCGCCACAGACGCTCACCGACCAATTGTCCTGCTTCTGATAGATCGCGCGCCAGTTTGTCATCATTGCAGAACAGGCCGGTGAAATACTTGCCCAGCGCCTGCATGACCGAATAGGTCAAGGTCGCCAGATCGATGATGCAGCGCGGATTGAATTTCTGCGCCGTGTACCAGAGGGCATCGACCAGGATCACCCGCCCTTCCGCATCGGTGTCGAAGATCTCCATCGTCTTGCCGGCCATGGTCGTGACGATGTCGCCCGGCTTGAAGGCGCTGCCGGATGGCATATTCTCGACCAGGGCCACGACACCGACCACATCGATCGCCGCTTTGCGTTCCGCCAGCGCGCGGATCGTGCCGATCACGGCGGCTCCGCCCGCCATATCGCCCTTCATGGTCTCCATCTGCGCACCGGTCTTGATGCACAAGCCGCCACTATCGAAGCAAACACCCTTGCCAACCAGCGCGACCGGGCGTTCGTTCTTCCTCTTTCCCTTGGCGCCGCTCCAGCGCAGGACCAGCAGACGCGGCGGCCGCTTGGACCCCTTGCCGACCGCCAACACACCGCCCATGCCGAGCTTGGCCATCGCCTTTTCATCCAGGGCTTCAACCTGAACGCCAAGCTTGGTCAATTCCTTTGCCCGTTCGACGAATGTCTCCGGATAGATTTCGACCGGCGGCTCATTCGTCAAATCACGTGCCAGGGCCACGCCATTTGCCACCGCATCCAGCCGCTTCGCAGCCTTGCTCGCCGCCGCATCCGCCGCCGTCACCAGGCGCAACGCCTTCATCGGCTTCGGCTCGTCCGCCCGGAAGGTTTTGCGATATTTGTCGAAGCGGTAATTCTGCAGTTTCGCACCAAAGGCCAGATTGGCCGCGAAGCTGCTTTCCTCAAGCTGCGTTCCCTTTGGAAGGTCAAGCAACAGTGTGGCTGAAGCCTCATGCTCCGCCTGAAGATGAGTGACGATCGACGCGCCGATTTCCCGGGCGGCCAGAACCGATATCTCCCGCACCTGTCCCAGGCCGACGATCAGCACCCGTCGCTGTTTCAACCCAGCCGGCGACAGGACATCCAAGACCTGGCCCTGCTTGGCGGTGAATTTCGGTGCGGACAAGGCCCGGCCCAAAGCCCCTTTGCTCTCCCGGTCCAACGCTTCGCCCAGGCCGATCAGCTTGCGGTTATCGGCAACGAAGACCACAAAAACCGCCGATTCCGACGGCGCCTTGGGCAAAAAATCGACTTTCATCCACAACCCCTCTTCCAAAATGTCGCGCCCTGGCTATGGCAGATTGCCGCCCGGTCGCGAAAAACGCGGCGCAGTCAAGCACATTGCTCGTCACGGGAAAAGAGGACCGTAAAGGGCGCGACCCGGCGCTCGGCCGGCGTCCTGGGAGTGTCGATGACGAGCGCCCTTGCGAACAACTGGATCGTCGCCCCGGCCTTGAGCCCATCGGCGCAGGCCGACCTTCGTCGGCGGGGTCCATGGGTGAGGCGGTGTAGGGCAGCCGACAATCTTCAACTGCCACGATGGACTCCGGCTCAAGGCCGGGGTGACGACCTTGTTGTTGCCGCGAGCCTGCGATGACCGGCAACAGAGCAGATGACAACCCTGTTTGCGGTTCCTGGCGTGCAACGTCTCGTGATGAGCGTCCTGGGAGTTAACCCAGGGCGCCAACCGAATGGATGACGCCGGCGCTGAGACGCCGGATCAGGGTATAGAGACCGGCAATCGGCTGGAAAATGACCTCATGCTCACGCTCATACGTCTGATGCCAATCGCCGATATAGGTCGCCACATCGCCAAAGTCACCTTCGAACTTAACCGGATCGACCTTGGGAAAGATCATGCCGAGCTTGCGTACCACGTCGTCGATTTCCAGATGGAAGATCTTCGACAGCAACTGCTCCCGCGTCATGTCGTATTGATGCGAGAAATCGGGAATATGCGTGGACAGCATGAACAAGCGCATCAGCAGCGCAATCCGCAGGCCGTGAATGACCCGCAGGTTGAACCGTGCTTCGGGCGAGATTTTCGGCCTGTCGGCATCGACCAAAGCGAGGCCATCGCGCAGATCCAGCATATCCTGCTGGAACACCCGGTAGATCTTGGCCAGCTTTTCGTATAGCCCCTCTTCCTCCAGCAGTTCCGCAACCTTGCGCAATTCAGCCGCGCGGTCGGGATCCTTCGCCTGATAGGCGCGGCTCAGCCATTGGCCGGGATCAAAGAGATCGATATAGCATTTCAGGGCTTCGAGATCGGTAAACTCCATCGCCCATTCGACCATGCCGAGAAGCCGCCGCATGCGCGGCGAATTGCGATAGGCGCGCTGGAACCGTTCGGGGTCCCGCATGATCGCCTGGCCGATGCCGCCCAGCGTATTCGCCAGGAAACCCAGTTGCTGCAGGATGCCGTTATGCGGAATGGCCCGCATCTGGGTGGGATGAGTGAGATTGATGCGCGAACTGACGCCGTCATGTTGCCGTTTCAAGGCGCGCGAGCCACTGGGAAACAGAAGATTGGCGCCAAAAGCATCCAGCAGAACGGCGTAATTCGGATCGTCCATCACCTTCTCGTTGAAATGACGGACGGTGATGAAGAATTCCTTGGTGAAATCTTCTTCGGCGACATAGAGCGGATCGGTATCGACGCCGTCGGTCGGTTCTTCGAGAACGTAATCGAGTATCCGGGTGATCGAGGTGAAAGCGATCGATGGCGTGATGAAATGCAGATAGCCGTCGCCACCCTGGAAACTGACCTCTTCCTTTATGCGCACGCCATTCTTCACGAACTGATGCCGGCTGACCGGTGACGCGACATATTCCAGCCGGGCCCTGAAGCTCTCCGGATGGCCGCCGCGGCCGATGGATTCGCCATGCGTGTCGAAAACCACGACCTCGACATCCTGGAAGCCGCGATCCCGCATGAGATCAGCAAGCTTCAAGCGCAACCATTCCACCGACACCGCTGCCACGGTCTGGCCGAGATGACGGCCGGCATCGGAAAATCCGGTCTGAATACAAAGCCGGCCGCGCTTCCGTACATAATCGGCAAAGCTGGGATTTTGCAGACATTCGTCGATCACGCGGATGCCGCGCTCGAAAGCCTTGGTGGTCTCGAAGAGCGGCGATATGTCCAGGCGATGATCGACGCCGAACAATTTGGCAAAATAAAGTGCGGCCAGAAGCGTCAGCGGCGCTTCGCATTCCGCGATCAGGAAGCGGACCGGCGTCGTCGTGTCGATGTATTTCAACATCTGTGCGACGATCATGAAAAGGCGCTTTGCCGAGGTCCGTTCCGCCATCACAGAGGCAAAGCTGATGCTCATCGGCCGTACATCGGTGAGCAGACGCGAAATCGACGCCAGATAGGTCCGCTTCCGCGTCGGATCGCCCGGCTCAGTCTCCATGTCGATCAACTTTCGGACGGCATTATGAATCTGCACCGAATTCAGCCGGACATGGGTATGCGCCATGCCAAGGCCATGATTGCCGAGTTCCGCCCGTAAAATGAGCAGTTTACGCCGGACCGAAGGCTTGCCGGTGAGATCGAGGGCCCGCCGCACCAGTTCGAGGAGCTGCTCGGAATCGATCAGGCGCAGATCCCGGCCATCATGCATCCGCTTGGAGATGCGCCGCACCTGTTCGTGCCAGGGCTCGATCGTCGCGCTGTCATCGCTGCTGAAAATGTCCATCTCGTCACTCGCCTCCTTGATGGCGAGTGCCAAGCGGCTCTCCAGGAGCTCCAGCAGATGCGACAATTCCACATTCTGCTTTTCACGCCCTAGATCGGCGCGCAGCTCCTGCACGGCGGCAAGATATTGCTCAAGCTGCAAGACTTGCAGCTTGAGGCGCTTGCAGAATGTATCGCTCCATTTGATATCCGACCGGCCATCGAGGTCATATCCGACCCAACTGGCAATGGTCAGCAGCTTCGGCGACAGGCTTTCCCATTCCTGCGGATAAAGCTCGGCCGCGACATCCAGCACGATGTCATAGACGCGCCGCATCGCCCGCTGCATGTTGCGGATAGCTTCGATCGACAACACATGCTCATATGTCAGATCGATCTTTTCCGGCGCACGATGCTCCACAACCCGGGCATAGCCGAGGCGTCGATTGCGCTCGCTCGCCGTCAACGCCTTCCCCTCGGCATTTCGAGTAACCGCCAGTTCCGCCATGACGCGCATCATGCCGGTCGATTGGCTGAAAGTGGGATGCGCGGTCACAACGATGCCGAACAGCTCGCGTTCCAGGATGGCCTTGAATTCGGCAAAAGGCCGCAGATTGCCCTTTCGCTCGCGCTTGCCGGAGACACCTGCCGCCGGTTGCGCCAGACGCCGGATGGACTGCTTCAGCAAGGCCGCATTCTTGGCATCGTCGCCCTCACCCAGATATGACTGCAGGCGTTCGGCGCGATGCTGAAAAGCCTGGACCGTCATTTCCTGGATGAGCGATTCGATCCCGCCATAGGTCAGGCTGCCTTTATCCAGCCTTTTGATGATATCCAAGGCCAGCAGCTTGACGGAATTGCCGAAGGGATTGCGATCCCGCAAGGAGGCGAGATCGTTGAAGGCCGCTTCCAGCTCTCCCTCCACCTTGACCGCATCGAAATTCGACTGGGTGGGAAAGACTCGTTTGAGTGGCACGAGATCGGGACCGAGCGCAGAAAGGACGCGGTCGGAATCCGCGACAAGCTTGCTCTTTTTCGTGTTGCCGCGCAGGTCGATGCGTTTTGGCATATTGCTCGTCTTCGCGCCGTCCGGCGCCTTGGCAATCCGCCGCGCTTTGGCTTTGGTCTGCTTTGCTTTCGCTCGCTCTGTCATCGCGTCACTCCGAAACACTCGTACAACAGGCACATCCGGCCGTTTCTCACGGTACTCAAAAACAAAAACCCGGCGCCGCAAGCTTTCGCCCGGCACCGGGTTTCCTTGATGGTTTCCCGATCAGGCGGCGGCTTTGCCGAGGGCTTTCAACATGGTGCTGCCCAATTCCGCCGGCGACGGTGCAATGGTAATACCGGCCGAGCGCAGCGCCTCAATCTTTTCCGCCGCACTTTCGCCACCGCCCGACACGATCGCGCCCGCATGACCCATGCGGCGGCCCGGAGGTGCCGTAACGCCGGCAATAAAACCGACGACCGGCTTCTTGCGCTTGGAGTGTTTCAGGAAATCGGCTGCCTCGTTTTCCGGCGTGCCGCCGATCTCACCGATCATGATGATCGCATCAGTATTGTCATCGGCCAGGAACAGCTCCATGCAATCGGTGAAGCTGGTGCCGTTCACCGGATCGCCGCCGATACCGACCAGCGTCGATTGGCCGAGCCCGGCCGCCGTTGTCTGGGTTGCCGCTTCGTATGACAAGGTGCCCGACCGGGAGACGACGCCGATCCGGCCCGGCCGGTGGATATAGCCGGGCATGATGCCGATCTTGCAGCCGCCCGGCGTGATGATACCGGGACAGTTGGGACCAATGACGCGCGACTTCGAATGCACGAGCTCCTTGCGGACCCGCGCCATGTCCTGCACCGGAATACCGTCGGTGATCGCGACGATCAGTTCGATCCCGGCGTCGATCGCCTCGAGGATGGCATCCATGGCATAGATCGGCGGCACATAGATTGCCGAGGCATTGGCGCCGGTTTTCGCGCGGGCTTCGGCCACCGTGTCGAAGACCGGCAGATTGAGATGCGTCGAGCCGCCGCGACCCGGGGTAACGCCGCCGACCATCTGCGTGCCGTATTCGATCGCCTGCTGCGAGTGGAAAGTACCCTGCGTCCCGGTGAAACCCTGGCAGATGACCTTGGTATCCTTATCGACCAGAATTGTCATGATCAGGCCCTCCCCGCGTGATTGTTATTGGCGCTTCCCTTGCCGTTGACCGCCGCGACGATCTTGTTGGCGGCATCGGACAAGGTGCTGGCCGTGATGATCGGCAGACCGGAGCCCTGAAGAATTTCCCGGCCGAGATCGACATTCGTCCCTTCCAGGCGAACGACCAGCGGCCGATCGAGGCCGACTTCCTTCGCTGCACCGACAATGCCTTCGGCAATCGAATTGCAGCGCATCATGCCGCCGAACACATTGACCAGGATGCCCTTCACTTCCGGATCGCTGAAGATCAGCTTGAAGGCGCAAGCGACGCGCTCCTTGGTCGCGGCGCCGGCGATATCCATGAAGTTCGCCGGCTTACCACCGTAGAGCTTGATGATATCCATGGTCGACATGGCAAGGCCGGCACCATTGACCATGCAGCCGATATCGCCTTCCAGCTTGACGTAATTCAGATCGTGACGTGCGGCCTCGACTTCCAGCGGATCGGCCTCATCATTGTCGCGCAAGTCTTCGATGTCGCGGTGACGGAATAGCGCGTTGTCGTCGAAGGTCATCTTCGCATCGAGGGCGATCAGCTTGTTCGCCTTCGTCACGACCAGCGGATTGACCTCGATCAGGCTGGCATCGTTATCGACGAAGGCCTTGTTCATGGCGACCAGCAGGCGCACGAATTTGTGCACTTCGCGATCCTTGAGCCCCAGGCCGAAGGCGACTTTGCGCGCATGGAAACTCTGCATCGGTGTCGCTGGCGGCAACAGGACCTTGATGATCTTATCCGGCGTGTTGGCGGCAACCTCTTCGATATCCATCCCGCCTTCGGTCGAGGCGATGATGGCGATGCCACCGGTCTTGCGATCGATCAGCTGAGCTATATACAGCTCGCGTGCGATCTCGCTGCCCTGTTCGATATAGACGCGCTTGACCTCTTTGCCCTCGGGTCCAGTCTGATGCGTCACCAGGCGCATGCCCAGCATCTTATCGGCCGTGGCAACCACTTCCTTGACGGAACGGCAGATCTTGACGCCACCGGCTTTGCCGCGGCCACCGGCGTGAATCTGGGCTTTTACCACCCAGACCGGTCCATCCAGTTCCTCGGCCACGGATTCAGCTTCCGCCGGCGTATGGGCAACATCGCCACGAGGAACCGGCACGCCATAGCGCCGCAGGATCTGTTTCGCCTGGTATTCATGAATATTCATAGCAACCCCTCCCCAGCCCCTATTAACGGGACCGTTCATCCTTCGCCTTGTCGTGTCGAATAGGGGGACGTAGAGCGGGATTTCCGATGCGCAGGCATGGCCAGCGGCTACGTCATTCAACATCGACGATGTATAGGTGCGCGCCGCCTGAAAGATCCCTGGGTGAACCTTAGGGGATAGTCCCGGCCTTGCTCGCTCTATCACCCGGCACGCGATCACTCTGGTCGCGCGATGAATGACGTCATAACGCTATTTTTTAACTCGGGCCCAAAACGCGACCTCCCGATCGCGTGCTATCTATCTTATTTCATTGACTCTTCTCGGATGTTCTAATTTCGACTAGGATCGTGGCGAAAACGTCACGCACTTTTGGAGTCGTTGGGAATACAGGCGGAAGGATGTTTCTAACACGCTGCAATCCCTATGGCTTTTTCCCGTTGGTCGAATCCCGCCCACAATTCTTGGGCCAATTTGTCGCAGCTTTTCTCTTGCTGATGTCGCTCACGGCATGTGCGACCCCCAATGCCAACCGCTCTGTATCCACATCACCGCTGCCATCATCTGTCCTTACCGATCAAATGATCGATCAGCTTTACCGGCAATCGGCGAGCCCCGGCCTTACCTGTGTTCCCTATGCACGTAACCGCACCGGCGTGTCGCTGCGTGGCGATGCCTATACATGGTGGGATGGCGCTGATGGTAATTATCAACGCGGGCATCGACCACAGCCCGGCGCCATTCTGGTTCTAAGCCAAACAAGACGTCTGCAGTCGGGCCATGTCGCTGTCGTCGCGCAAGTCGTGGGTGCCCGTGAAATTCTTGTCGATCATGCCAACTGGGTCGCCGGCGAGACGATCACCGGCATGCCAGTGATCGATGTGTCGGAGAAGAACGACTGGACGATGCTGCGTTTCTGGTATGCGCCGGCGCGGACCTTCGGCAGTCCTTATCCGGCCGAAGGCTTCATCTATCCGGCCGCGGTGCCGCGCGACAATTCACCGGCTATCGGATCGGATCCTATCGCCGAGCTCATCCGCGATCAGCAGTGACCCAACGTCACGCGTCAGCAGACCGGCCTGACGCAGCCAGGCCAATGTATCGGTCAATGTCTGTGCCAGCGAACGCGTTCCCCAGGCCAGCTCCCGATGCGCCTTGCTGCAATCGAAGGCCATCGATGTGCGCGCCAATCTGACACCGGTGAGCGGCGCCACCGGCGGCTTCTTCGTGATATTGGCGATGCTTTCGCTGACCAGCGCGGACAGATAAGCGATGCCGTAGGGCACTTTCCACGTCGGCATCTTGAGGCCGGTCAGCCGCGAGACTTCCCGCAGCAGATCGCTCAAGCCTAGGTTATCGCCACCGAGAATATAGCGTTCGCCGATCCGACCCCGTTCCGCCGCCAGCAGATGCCCCATCGCCGCGTCGCGGGCATCGACCAGGTTGAAGTCGCAATCGAGATAAGCCGGCGTCGTTCCGTTGACGAAGCCGAGCAGCATCTTGGTCGGCGGCGTCAGCAAAAGATCGCCCGGGCCGAGCGGCATGGTGGGATTGACAATCACCAGCGGCATGCCACCGGCCGCCGCTTCATGCGCGGCTTCCTCCGCGCGGAACTTCGAGCGGCAACACGGCCCCGGCATATCCTCGATCTGCAGCCGGACCGTTTCGTCGATCAAGGCGCGCCCCGAGCTGCGGCTGGCGCGTGCACTTTTGAGAATGGATTCGGTCGATGTGTAGACAAAACGCTGCAGCGGCCAACGTCCCGCCTCTTCCAGCATGCGGCAGGTGCCGAGATAATTGACCTCATGGAATTGGGCGGGGTCCGGCGCCCAAAGATTTGGATTGGCCGCCAGATGGAAGACACGATCCACACCATCCATCGCCCGTTTGACGATCTGCGGGTCGGTGATTGAACCGTTGATAACCTCGACATCGCCCGTTGCATCCCGGTCACCGGGCCATTGCCGCAAATCGAGCACCCGAACAGCATCGCCTCTGGCGCGCAGGATTTCCACCAGATGCCGGCCCATGAAACCGCAGCCGCCCGTCACCAAAGACTTGTGCGTCATCGCCCCGTACTTCCCATCCTGTTCTTCATCCGGCATGATCTGGCCGAATTTACCTTGGCTGTCAAAAGTAACAATGGCGATGCGACGATGGCTCACGAGGGGGCGATTATGGCGAAAAGCCTTGCTTTTCGCTTGTCTCAGCCTGCCCGCTTTGCCGCAGCCGGCAAGCGCACATGACACCATCGAAGCCACGCCGTCGGCGAGGCTGGTCACCGATCTGTTTGAAAATGTGATCGACATCACGTTTGCCGGGGCTGCCGAGGGTAATCAGGACAAGACCCACCGGATCGCGGCGATTCACCAACACCTGGCGGGTACGATCGATGCGGACGGCATCGCGACCTTCATCCTGGGACGCTACAACCACGACGCTTCCGCGTCCGATAGTCGCCAGCCGGCAGACGGCTTGCTCGATTTCGCTTCCAGCTCTCTGGCGAAAATGGGAACCGCCCAGGCGAAAGCGGCAAACAAGCAGCCCCGCCGTCCACGCCCTGTGCTGTCGATCCTGGACGTGACGATCCGGCCGGATCAGACCCGGCTGGTTGCCAGTGAACTGACCCTTCCCCAGGGCCAGGTCCTGCCGCTGACCTGGGAGGTAGCACCCCAGCCGGAAGGATTGCGGATCGAAGATGTCAGCTGTTTCGGGATCAGCTTCCGCCTCATGCTGCGAAGCGCCGTCGCCAGTGCGGCGGCAGGCCGTCCCGAAGAAGCGAAGGATTTGGGACATCTCCTGACGTCGAGCGTTCCGCTGACTGGCGTGAAGGGCGTCAAATTGGCGCCGTAATTCCCCTATATTCCGGCATGACTTTCAACCGCCGCTCTGCTATGACCCAGGAAACATTGTCATCCAGAGATAGTAATATGCTGAAAAGACTTACTTTTCTCTCCCCCCATCATCACAGGCAAGGGTCCTGGATACGCCCGGTTTAAGGGGTGGACGATAGGCTTCCATGATTCGCTCCACTTAGCGGGCTCGCTTCTTCCAATTGCGCCAATCATTTCCGGATCACTTCATGCTTGAAAACCTGGTCGCCAAGATCGTCTCCGCCAGCGTGCGCCGCTCCTGGGCCGTGGTTCTGGCGTTGTTGGTTTTGACCGTCGCCGCTGGGTTTTACACCGCCCACCATCTGCGGATGGATACGGACACGACGAACATGATTTCGCCGGAGCTTTCCTGGCGCCAGGAAAACGCCCATTTCAACGATCTTTTCCCGCAGAATGTCGGCCTGCTGGCGATCGTCATCGACGGCAAGACACCGGATCTCGCCGGCGAGGCAACCTCCAAGCTGTACGACAAGCTCCAGGCGCGAACGGACCTTTTCACCAGCGTCCGCCGCGCCGATAGCGGGCCGTTTTTCGACCGTTACGGCATGATGTATCTGCCACCGGACGAGCTGCAAAAAATCGCCGATTCCGTTATTCGCGCCCAGGGTTTCATCGGCAGCTTGCGGGCCGATCCCAGTATTCGCGGCCTGATGGGCGTGCTGGATCTGGCGCTGGAGGGCGTGGCGCAGAAGGCCGCCAAGATCGATGATATCGAAAAGCCGCTTTCCGCCGTCGCCGGGACGCTTTCCGCGACTATGAGCGGCGATACGACACCGCTTTCCTGGCGCAGCTTGATGATCGACCGGAAAGTCGATCCCAACGAATTGCGCCACATCATCCTCACCCAGCCGAAGCGCGATTTCGGCGCGCTGAAGTCGGGTGAAAAAGCGACGGCATACATCCGCCAGAGCAGCCAGGACCTCGGCCTGACGGTCGAGAACGGCGTTACGGTCCGCCTGACCGGCCCGGTCGCCTTGTCGGATGATGAATTCGGTACCGTCGCCGAGGGCATGGGCTGGGCTCTGATCGCTTCCACCATCCTGGTTCTGGTCTGGCTGTTCCTCGCTTTGCGTTCCTTCAAGCTGATCGCGGCGACCTTCATCACCCTGTTCATCGGTCTGATCCTGACCTTCGCCTTCGCCGCAGTCACGGTCGGCTCGCTGAATTTGATCTCGGTCGCCTTCGCGGTGATGTTCATCGGCCTGTCGATCGATTTCGGCATCCAGTTCGGCGTCCGTTTCGGACAGGAACGTTTTGAAGCCGATGACGATACGGCCCTGCCCCGTACCGGCCGCGTCATGGCCCGCCCCCTGACCCTGGCGGCGGCGGCCATCGCCGTCGGCTTTCTCTCTTTCCTGCCGACCGATTATCGCGGCGTTTCCGAACTCGGCCTGATCGCCGGCGGCGGCATGGCGATCACCCTCATCTTGAATCTGACCCTGCTGCCCGCCTTGCTCGCTTTGTTCAAGCCGCGTGGCCGGGCCCTGGATATGGGGGTCGCCTGGCTCGCGGGCGCGGATGCCTTCCTGCTGCGCTATCGCTGGGGGGTTATCGCCGCCTGGGGCGCCATTGCCATTCTCGGCGCTGTCCTGTCGACGCAGCTTCGGTTCGACTTCAATCCGCTGCACCTGAAAGACCCTAACACCGAATCCGTCTCGACCATCTACGATCTCATGCACGACCCGTTGCGCAGCCCCTACGAGATCGAAATCCTGGCTCCCAACCTTGCGTCCGCAGAAGCGCTCCTGCCGAAGCTGCGAGCCTTGCCGGAGGTCTATCAGGCCATCACCGCGAGTTCCTTCATCCCCAAGGATCAGGACAAGAAGCTCGCCATTCTGGATGATCTCAACATGCTGGTTGGTCCCAGCCTCTCGCCGGAAAGCGTCAAGGCACCGCCGAGCCTGGAGGAAGATCGCGCCGCCATGCACCACACGGCCGCCAAGCTGCGTGAGACGGCGGAATCGTCCGATATCGCCCAGCAATTGGCGCGTCTGCTCGATCAGGCGGCGGATTCCGATCCCTCGGTCTATCCGCAGCTCCGGCACGCTCTGCTGTCGGGGCTGATCCCCCGGTTGAACAGCGTGGCCGCCGCTTTGACCGCCACCAAGCTCACCGTGGATACGCTGCCGCCGGAGATGCGCCGCGACTGGATCGCGCCCGACGGCGAAGTGCGAATCATGGTCGTTCCCGCCGGCGACAGCAATAACAACCGCACGATGGAACGCTTCGTTGCAGCGGTGCGAACCGTGGCACCCGATGCCACCGGCCCGGCTATCCAGATCTATGAATCCGGCCTCGCGGTTTCCCGCGCCTTCCAGCATGCGACGTTCTGGGCGATGGGCGCCATCATGGTGCTGCTGCTCGTCGTGGTGCGCCGACCCTGGGACGTTTTCCTCGTTCTCTGTCCGCTATTGCTCGCCGGCCTGACCACTATCGCCTTGCTGGTTATCTTCAACATCTCGATCAATTTCGCCAATATCATTTCCCTGCCGCTGCTGCTTGGAATCGGCGTGGCTTTCAACATCTATTTCGTCGTCAATTGGCGGAACGGGATCGAAGCACCGCTGCAAACCAGTACGGCCCGTGGGGTATTGTTCAGTGCGCTGACGACCGGCTCCTCCTTCGGCAGCCTGGCGATGTCCAGCCACCCGGGAACCTCGGGCATGGGGTTGATGCTCTTGCTCGCCCTGGGGACGGTTCTCGTAACTATCTTTTTCTTCCTACCGTCATTGCTCGGTCCGCCGCCGCGCCGGCGTTGAGGCGACGGAATTCAAGCGACCGGAAGCATCTCATTTCCGCGTTTGAAATATGGGTTTAACTTTTCCGGGGCTTCCTTGCCAAAATTCGCGCCATCGGCTATTTTCCTTAAGTCGACAGCTTCACGTCTGGCATGCTCTCCATAGCTCGAGATCGAGCGCCGGACCTGCACCTGCCCTACAACCGAAGAAATCGACGGCACGCCAAGTGCATGTGAAACCTATTGAAGGATTATCAAATGGCTATTGGAACCGTGAAGTGGTTCAATGCATCCAAGGGCTATGGCTTCATTCAGCCGGAAGATGGGTCGGCGGATGTTTTCGTCCACATCTCGGCGGTTGAGCGCTCGGGCATCGGTACGCTGCGCGACGGTCAGCGCATCAGCTTCGAGCTGGAGCGCGACCCGCGCCGTGGCAAGACTTCGGCCACGAACCTGCAGCTCGCATAACTGGATCCCAATCCAGCCATTGCATCATGCAGTACGGGGGCAGCAACCGCTGCCCCCGTTTTTTTGCTTCGGCTTTATTCCACAGCTCTCTTTTGACGAAGCCGACCTATCGCGCTTGACCTCTTCCGAGGCATCCGTAATATCGGTCCTAGGAACGTAATGCTACCTAAAATTGTAAAATTGTTGGCACCCAACGTCTAGTTGCGGACTGGGTTCTGCCACATGCTTCAGGGGGGAGCGTCGTGGAAGAGCATCGATTGCTTATTATCGATGACGAAGCCGATGTCGCATCGATTGTCGCCGAAGCTGCCGTTGCCTGCGGTTTTGTGGTGTGCAAATCCCACCAGCCGGAGGAATTCAAACAAATTTATGGCGACTTCCAGCCCCATGTCATCGTGCTGGATCTGGGGATGCCGAAAACCGACGGCATAGAATTGCTGAGCTTTCTCGCCGATATCGGCAGCCAGGCAAAAATCTTCATTTTCAGTGGCCTCGATCCGACGATGTTGCGGGTCGCCGCCGGATTGGGCGTCGCTCGCGGGTTGAACATGGCCGGTTCACTCGGCAAGCCGGTTCGCCTGTCCGAGCTCAACAAATGCCTGCTGGCGTTGAAGGAAGCCTGTGATCTATCGCCGGTAAAGGATTGCCCGTCTGCCTTAGCCTAGAGCGCGATCGTCTTTGATGGCAGCATTATGCTTCCATCAAAGAAGCGAATCGCCCTCTATCTTATTATGAGAGGCGGATTCACGTTTTAGACAAAATCGCAAAGCGATTCCGTCTAAAACGATCCGGCTCTCGGCCTTCAAATATTCACCGCGGCCTCGGCCTGCAAAGCCCTCGCCTCAGCGATCAGCACCATTACCGCCGCCGATGCCAGCCGGGCCGACCGGCTATCCGCCCGGCTGGTCAGCGCGATCGGCACGCGACAACCAAGAACGATGCCGGCGCTGGCCGCATTGGCGAAATAGGTCAATTGCTTTGCCAGCATATTGCCGGCCTCCAGATCGGGCACCAGCAGGATCTCGGCCCGGCCGGCCACCTGGGAGGTGATGCCTTTGCTGGCGGCCGCCTGGGGACTGATGGCATTGTCGAAAGCCAGCGGTCCATCGATCAGGCCGCCTGTGATCTGCCCGCGATCGGCCATCTTGCACAAGGCCGCCGCATCCAACGTCGATGGCATTTTGGCGCTGATGGTTTCCACTGCGGCAAGGACCGCCAGGCGAGGCTCGGCGATACCAAGGATCCGTGCGAGGTCGATTGCATTCTGGGCAATGTCGCGCTTGGCGTCGAGATCGGGTGTGATGTTGATCGCCGCATCGGTAATAAGCAGGAGATGCGCATAAGCGGGGACAGCCATGACGAAAACATGGCTGGCGCGCCGCCCGGTCCGCAACCCCTCGGCAGCCAAAGCCGCCGCCATGAGTTCATCGGTGTGCAGGCTGCCCTTCATCAGGCCGGCAACCTCACCCGCACGCGCGATGGACACTGCGGCGGCAGCGGCGGCATGACTGTGCTCCGTGTCGACCCGCCGGTAGGGGCTGATATCCAGGCCCGCCTGATCGGCGGCGGCATCGATCTTATGGCGCGGGCCGATCAAAACCGGCGAGATAAGCCCTTGCGCGGCAGCAGCGACCGCGCCGGCAAGGGATTCGGGATCGCAAGGATGGACGACGGCGCAAGGAACGACGATTTCACTACGCCGCCTGGCGAGCAAAGAAGACAGCAGATCCGGCGGTGCGTCTTCTATCTTCGATATGGCAGATCCCCCACCCTCGCCTTCGCTCCGCTCTCAGGCCTCGGCAAACAACCAGCCGATCAGGCCCCTTTCTTCAATTCAGCAATCTTCTGCTCGAGTATCTTGATCAGGGCATCGGCGCCGCCGGAACGGACGGTTTCGGAGAAATCCGACCGCATGCGCGCCATTTCCGAAATCGTTCCACTGAGATAGATATCGATGATCTTCCAGCCGCTGTCGCCCTGACGGAACACGTAGTTCAGTTGGACGGGTTCGCCATTTGCGCGGATGATCTTGCTTTCCACCAATTTGCGGTCGGCATTCGGCTGCTTCTCATCGCCCACCGAAAAGCTTTGTCCGCTGAACGCCTTGAAACGCGCTGCATAGGTGGTGACCATGTAGCGGGCGAAAACCTCCAGGATCGCCGACTTCTTGTCGGCCGGCATATCGGTCCATTCCTGGCCGACGGCGATCCGCGCCATGATCGGCACATCGAAGGTATCGTGGATCACCGGATCCAATTTCTTGTAACGGCCATCGAAACCCAGCTGTGGTCCCTGCTTCATACAGTCCAGCAGCACGGCATAGAATGCCTCTACCTTTGCCTTCGGATCTCCCGCATCGGCCAAGGCTGGATGACCGGCAAACCGGCCGGCGACAGCGGCAACTGCGCCTGCGACCAGCGCAGTCCGCACAAAGTGACGACGATTGATCATTGCTGTGCGATGCTTTGCGAAACACCCAGGCATTGCAGTACCGTTTCAACCACGTGGACGGCGTTCAACCGGGCGAGATCGTACTGTTTCTGCGGCGAGTCATGATCGATGAAGATATCCGGCAATACCATCGGCCGGATCTTCAACCCGCTATCCAGCAGCCCGACGGTTGCCAGATGATGTAGGACGTGGCTGCCAAATCCGCCAATCGAACCTTCTTCGATGGTAATCAAGACTTCGTGTTCGCGTGCCAGGCGATTGACCAGATCGGTATCGAGCGGTTTGCAGAAACGGGCATCGGCAACCGTCGTGGACAAACCCTTGGCAGCCAGATCGTCGGCGGCCTTCAGGCATTCCTGCAGACGCGTCCCGTAGCTCAGCAACGCCACTTTGGTACCTTCGCGGATAATACGGCCCTTGCCGATCTCCAGCACGCTGCCACGCTCCGGCAACGGAACATTGTAGCCTTCGCCGCGCGGATAGCGGAATGCGCTGGGCCGATCGTCGATTGCCGCCGCCGTCGCCACCATATGCATCAATTCGGCTTCATCGGCCGGCGCCATCAGGACGAAGTTCGGCAAGCAGCCGAGATAAGCGACGTCGAAACTGCCGGCATGGGTCGCGCCATCGGCGCCAACCAGACCGGCGCGATCCATCGCGAAACGAACCGGCAGGCTCTGGATCGCCACGTCATGAACCACTTGATCGTAACCACGCTGCAGGAAGGTCGAATAGATCGTGGCGAACGGCTTCATGCCTTCGCAGGCCATGCCGGCGCAAAAGGTGACGGCATGCTGTTCGGCGATCGCGACATCGAAGCAGCGATCCGGGAAAGCCTTGCCGAAAACATCCAGGCCGGTGCCCGACGGCATCGCCGCATTGACCGCAACGACGCGATCATCCGCTTTAGCCTCGGCGATCAGCGCCTTGGCATAGACGCTCGTATAGCTGGGCGCCTTGGGCGTCGATTTCTGCTGGATACCGGTGGCAACGTCGAACTTGACCACGCCATGATACTTATCTGCCGATTTCTCAGCCGGCGGATAGCCATGGCCTTTTTCCGTCACCACATGCACGAGGACCGGGCCCGGCTCGTCGGAATTGCGCAGGTTCTGCAAGACGGGCAGCAGGTGATCGAGGTTATGACCGTCGATCGGGCCGATATAGTAGAAGCCAAGCTCTTCAAACAACGTGCCGCCGGAAATCATGCCGCGGGCATATTCCTCGGCACGCTGCGCCGCGCGCTGAAGGCCGCTCGGCAGAATCTTGCTGAAATCCTTCGCCAGATGACGCAACGAACGGAAGGAGGAGGAGGAGATCGATCGCGACAGGTAAGCGCTCAAGGCGCCGACCGGCGGCGCGATCGACATGTCGTTGTCATTCAGGATGACGATGAGCCGGGTATCCATCGAGCCGGCATTGTTCATGGCCTCATACGCCATGCCGGCGCTCATCGAACCGTCGCCGATCACCGAGATGACATTGCGCTTGCGACCCTGCATTTCACTGCCGACCGCCATGCCGAGGCCGGCCGAGATCGACGTCGAGCTATGAGCGGCGCCAAAAGGATCGTATTCAGATTCCGACCGCTTGGTAAAACCGCTCAGGCCGCCACCTTGCCGCAAGGTGCGGATGCGGTCGCGACGGCCGGTGAGGATCTTATGCGGATAGGCCTGATGACCGACGTCCCAGATCAAACGATCGTAGGGCGTGTCGAACACATAATGAATCGCCGTCGTCAATTCGACGACGCCAAGCCCGGCGCCGAGATGGCCGCCTGTGACCGAAACGGCGTCGATCGTTTCTTGACGCAGCTCGTGAGCCAACTGCCGGAGATCGGAAGGATCCAACTGGCGCAGCTGCGCTGGCGTGGTCACGCGATCCAAAAGCGGTGTCTTGCTGGCTACCGTCACGTTTTCTACCTTTTCATCTAATGCGCCTCTTTCCTACGGCTGACGCAACGTAAGAACGGGCGGTCATCTTAACCGATTCTTGAAAGGCCCGAACGCGCAGAGCGCTGCAGGCGCGTAAAGCTCGCAGCTTATAGGCAAAGACGCGCGTAATTACCAGCCCAATGGCAATCCTGCTCGCCTTGCTTAAAGGTTAACTCCCCCTCGTCGCCGACGATCCGGCGGGTCGACAACGTCCGACTCAGACCGCGCCTTTCGATTGAAGACATACACGCAGTAAGCGTCTTCCGGCGAATGATCTGGATCACACTATTGCGAGGAAGAGTTCGATGATTTCTAATCCGGGGATGCGCATGCGGCGCGCTCCTGGCCCTCCTATGAATGACTAGAAATATACTGATAAATCAGTATATTACAGGAAAAAGACAGCATCAAAAAATACCCCTATATGCAGCAAGGTAAATGAAGGGGATGCACGCGATGCATCGGAACCGGCACCTTCTGCGCCATCCCGCCGCTTTCGCACCGCAAGAAAAATGTCTAGATTGTCTTGATTCTAAGCGGGAAACCGACGACAACCTGCGACCGAACGACGGACCCAGCCGAGGTAATCGGCTGAGAAACGGAAGGAGTTAATCGTGGCGGTACCTTTACGTCAGGCGGCGCGCGTAGGCGCTTACGTCATGAAACAGCACCTGATGGGGCGGAAGCGTTATCCGCTCGTCCTGATGCTGGAACCGCTGTTCCGCTGCAATCTCGCTTGCGCCGGCTGCGGCAAGATCGACTATCCGGACGAGATCCTGAATCAGCGCATCTCCGTGAAGGATGCCCTCCATGCGGCCGAAGAATGCGGTGCGCCGATGGTGTCGATCGCCGGCGGCGAACCGCTACTGCACCGGGAGATGCCACAGATCATCGAAGGCCTGATCGCCCAGAAGCGCTTCGTCTATCTCTGCACCAACGCATTGCTGTTGGAAAAGAAGATGGACCAATACAAGCCGTCGCCCTACTTCACCTGGTCGGTGCATCTCGACGGCAGCAAGGAAGAGCACGACAAGTCGGTCTGCCAGCAGGGCGTCTACGACAAGGCGGTGGAAGCGATCAAGAGAGCGAAGGCCGCCGGCTTCCGTGTGAACATCAACTGCACCTTCTTCGACGGTACCGATCCGGCTCGCGCCGCCAGCTTCTTCGACGACGTCATGGCGATGGGTCTGGACGGCATCACGGTGTCGCCGGGCTATGCCTATGAACGGGCGCCAGATCAGCAGCACTTCCTGAACCGCCAGAAAACCCGCCAGTTGTTCCGCGATATTTTCCGCCGTGGCGACAAGGGCAAGCGCTGGGAGTTCAGCCAGTCGTCGCTGTTCCTCAATTTCCTCGCCGGCAACGAGACCTATGCCTGCACGCCCTGGGCGAACCCGACCCGGAACGTCTTTGGCTGGCAGCGTCCCTGCTACCTGATCGGCGAAGGCTATGCCAAAACCTATGCCGAACTGATGAACGGCACGGATTGGGACAGCTACGGCGTCGGCAATTACGAGAAGTGCGCGGATTGCATGGTGCATAGCGGCTTCGAGGGTACCGCCGTGAAAGACACCTTCAAGCATCCGCTGAAGGCCCTGATGGTGTCGCTGAAGGGCGTGAAGGTCGATGGCGATATGGCGCCCGACATCGCGCTCGATAAGCAGCGTCCGGCTGAGTTCGTCTTCTCGCGTCATGTCGAAGATGCGATGACCCAGATCAAGTCGGATAAGGTCGCCAATCACGGCAAGGGCCGGGCCGCGGCGGAATAACGCCCTCGGCTCCTAAAAAAAAACGCCTCTTTCCTGCTGGAAAGGGGCGTTTTTCTTATTTGGGTACAACTCGCAGATCGGTCTAGACATCCGATTCAATAGATTGATCGTAAAAGAAAAACCTCAGCTCTCCGACAGCAATTGAACCAAGGCTGGCCGGCATTGCCTGAGGCTTGCAAGGGCGCGGCTGGAGGATCTGCCGGCCCGCATCACAACGCCAAAGCCCAGGCGGCCCGTCAATAGCGCGGTGATGATTGGCCAGGCCTGCGTTCTTCCCTCGGCATCGACGCCGGCCGCGAGCGCTTCCGGCAACTGTTCGGAAGCCGTATCGGCGACCGCGCGGATCACGATGAAGGGCAACTGATAACGCGTTGCCGCACGGGCCGTGTGATGGCTTTCCATATCAACGGCAATGCACGCATGTTGCTTTAAGATCCGCGCCTTGTCGGCGACAGCCGAGACCATGTGATCACTGCCGTAAAGATGGCCCGGGTGACTTCCCGGCAGTCGCGACAACACCTGTTCGAGCCAGACCGGGTTTCCCACATAACGCCGACCTTCCCCGTCAATGACGGTCGCAGAGACAACGACGTCACCCGTCTTCAATGCTGGATCGGCCGCACCGGCAATCCCGAAGCTGATCAGCCCCTCAGCACCGGCTTCGATCAAGCCGTCTATCTTCCGGCGCGTTGCTTCAGCGCGACCACCGCCACTGATGGCAAGGCAAGGCAGGCCGTGGACGATCTTCGCTTCGGCCTGCAGGCCCGTAACGACGCCGATCACCTTACATTCCAAACAGGACGTTCGTGGAATTACCCTGCTTCAGGTTGCGGTAGCGAGCCATCGCCCAGACCGGAAAGAAGGCGCGGTAGCCGTGGTAACGCAGATAGAAGACGCGTGGGAAACCGACCGCCGTATAGGACTCTTCATCCCATTCGCCGTTTTCCGCCTGGGTTTCGGTCAGGAAGCGAATACCCTTCTCCACCGACGGATGGTCGACATCGCCGGCCGCCATCAGGCCGAGCACGGCCCAGGCGGTCTGAGACGCTGTTGACACCTTGCCCTCGCCGCGCGGCTGGTCCTCCCAGTAGGAAGCGCCATCTTCACCCCAGCCACCGTCTTCACGCTGCTTGGAAATCAGCCATTCGGAGGCCTTTCGCATGGCGGGATGGTCGCCTGGCAGGCCGATCGCATTCAGCGCGCACAACACCGACCAAGTGCCATAGACGTAATTTGTACCCCATCGGCCGAACCAGCTTCCATCCTCTTCCTGCTCCCGCAGCAGATAGTCGAGCGCCGCCTTCACCTTTGGATGGTCGGTCTTGTAACCGAGCTGCGCCAGCATGCTGAGGCAGCGTGCCGAGACATCGGCCGTCGGCGGGTCAAGCAAGGCGCCGTGATCCGCAAAGGGAATGTGATTGAGATACTGGTAGTCGTTATCGGCATCGAATGCGCCCCAGCCGCCGTTCGAACTTTGCAGGCCGAAGATCCATTCGACCGCCCGATCGATCTGCTCCTTGTATTTCGCATGATCCAGCCGGTCGAGCGCCATCACGACGACTGCCGTGTCGTCGACATCGGGATAATGGGGATTGTTGTACTGGAACGCCCAGCCACCTGGCCGCACGCCCGGCGCCCGCACGGCCCAGTCGCCGACAACATCGAGGATTTGCCGGTCCTTGAGCCAGTCGGCAGCCAGCGTCGCGCGGTTTGCAAACTCACCGCCGATTTCCAACACGGCATGGCTGGCAAGACCGGTATCCCAGACCGGCGACAGACACGGTTGGCAATAGGCCCGGTCGCCATGAACGATCATCAGTTTTTCGATCGATTTCTTGGCGATAACGAGGTCCGGATGATCCTTCGGATAGCCGAGGACTTCGAACATCATCACGCTGTTGGCCATCGCCGGATAGATGGCGCCAAGTCCGTCTTCGCCATTCAGCCGCTCGGTCACAAACCGGACGGCCTTTTTGATGGCCCGCTCACGCAACGACTTAGGGAAAGCCCATTGGGTCCGCTGCAAGACCCGATCGATATTGCGGAAGAAGATCGCCCAGGCGCCCTTCCGGCTCATATTGTACCAGTTCGTCACCTGCTCCGGCGGCGTGACAAACAGCTCCCGGACATCGACCCGTCGAGGATTCTTGGCCATCGGCTTTTTTGCCATCAGGACCAACAGCGGCACGATGACCGTCCGCGACCAATAGCTGACCTTATCGAGATGGAACGGGAACCAGCGTGGCAGATGCATGATTTCCACCGGCATCACCGGCACGGCATGCCAAGGGACCTGCCCGAACAGCGCCAACTGGATCAGCGTGAAGACATTCGATGTCTGCGCACCGCCATGCGCCAGGATCGCTTCGCGAGCACGCTTCATATGCGGCGCATTGACGTCTTCGCCGCAAATTTTCAAGGCGAAGTACGCCTTCACACTGGCGGAAATGTTGAAATCGCCATCGTGAAACAAGGGCCAGCCACCATGGGCACCCTGAATCGATTTCAGATAATTGACGATCGGCGGCTCGATACCGGGATCGATTTCATCCAAAAAATGCTTCAGCAAAACATATTCGGCCGGAATGGTGGCATCCGCTTCCAGTTCGAAAGCCCAATGCCCGTCCGGATGCTGCCGCGCGCCCAGGGCCTCCGCTGCCGCGGCAATTCCCTGCTCTACCCGTTGCAACAAATTTTCGGCGGCAATAGGGGCCGCCGCTGAAGCAAGTCCCTGCCTGCTCATCGTTCGCTCAACCACTCAAGATATCGTAAAACTGGCGGCACAATGATTGAATTGCCGTTTTATTTCAACCCCTTCACCATCCCGATTGCGTGACGAAGCACACCAATTCGTTCCCCTTTGCCGGCCTCGCTAATTAATTGATAGTTAACGATTATTCTGGTTAACAGCCTTTTTACCGATCGATTGCAGGATAATTGCCGAATCAGATCGCATCAAACCCGCACCCGCCAGGGCCGGGAAGTAGTCGGGGTCATCTTGCGCAATATCGGCACACATGTCGCAACGAAGCTGTCGTATCGACTCGTGGCGATCGTCATGTTTTGCGTCCTGCTTGCCAGCGGACCAGCCACCGTCGGCTTCTATCTGTTCAGCCGTGAGACGACAATCGAAGATGCGTCGCAACTGATCTCGGTTATTGCCAGCAATAAAACACGGCTATTGGACACTGAACTGGCGCTGGCTCGCCGCAGTCTCGAGACATTCCGGGATCACCTGATCGCAAATCTGTCGGCACCCCTGACGCCAGAAGAAGATGCCGAATTTTCGACTGCCTTCCGGCGCCAGCCCAGCGGCATGATGACGTCGGACCCGGCACATTTCGATGGCCGGAACGAAGCCGGCATCTACCTGCACCCCACCACCACGCTGACACCCCTCATGAAGGCCCTGCATCTTCGATGCGCCCATCTCATGACCGTTTACGGCTCAGCGATCGTACCGCCCTTTGATTCGCTCTGGCTATTGACGCGACAGCGTTCGGAAATCATCTATATGCCGCGCGTGCCGAACTTCATCTATCAGGCGCAACTCACCGACGACTATAGCGGCACGGAATGGGTGACGCTCGGCGAGCCCGCCACAAATCCCGACCGCGGCTTGCGCTGGACCAAAACGACCTATGATTTCGTCGCCTGGTCCTGGATGGTCAGCGCGGTTCTTCCCATCGACATCAACGGCACGTGGCTCGGCACCATCGGACATGACATCTTCATCCGAAATCTACTGGACCAACTGACGGAAAACGACAACTTCAAGGAGACTGAACATTTTCTGATCGATAAAACCGGCCAGGCGGTTCTGGCCGGCCATTGGCAAACCGGCCTTGAAGCCGGCACCCTGACCCTGGCCGATAAGGTCGCCCTGGGAAAGGTTATCTCCACGTTGCAGCGATATGCGCCATCGCAAACCGGTATCGCCAATAGCTACCGCTTCAGTGTTGCCGGCGTCAAAAGCATTATCGTATCAATCAGAATTGGCGAGACCGGCTGGTCCTATTACCGGGTTGTCCCAGTCGCCAGCATTGTTGGACGCGTGACATCGGCCTTTATCTGGACGATGGCGATTGCCTTTGCCGCCATGTTGCTCATTACCGTTGCCCTGCATACCGCATTGCGCATGAGCATCGTTCAACCGCTTCGCGAGCTGGCATCTATCGTACAAAGCTTCGCCATCGGACAGACCAATATTCGCGCGCCCGTTCGCACCAATGACGAAATCGGCAATCTCGGTTCAGCCTTCAATGCGATGGCCGATCGCATTCACCAAAGCCATGCCAAGCTCGATAAGGCCCAGCAGGACCTGTTGAGGCAAAACAAGGACCTGCAGCGAGCGAGCCGGATCAAAAGCAATTTCCTGGCAAATATGTCGCATGAACTACGCACGCCGCTGAATGCGATCATCGGCTTCACGGATGTCATGCAGGCCGAACTGTTCGGCCCATTGGGAAATGCGCGCTATCGTGAATATACGATGGACATCAAGCATAGCGGCCAGCACCTGTTGGCCTTGATCAACGACATTCTAGACATGTCCCGCATCGAGGCCGGTAAAGCGGATTTCGACATAGCGGTCCGGAAGCTCAATCCGATCATCGAGAGCTGCGTTTCAATGGTCAGCGCAACGGCATCTGAAAAAGGGGTCATGGTCGAGATGTCTCTACCGGAGGCCCCCTTGCTCGCCCGATGCGACCTGCGGGCCGTCACCCAGATGCTGCTCAACCTTCTCTCCAACGCGATCAAGTTCTCGCCGCCGAACGGCCAGGTTTTTGTTTCTGCGCGCCTGACCGAAAAAGGCGGCAGCGAAATCGTGATACGAGACCAGGGACCGGGCATCGCCGATGCCGTCATGCCTCACCTCTTCGAACCCTTCAGCCCAAAGACGGCCGATATTACCAGCAATCTCCAAGGCGCCGGCCTCGGCCTCTCCATCACCAAAGGGCTGATCGAAGCCCATGGCGGCACCATCGCCGTGGAAACGATCAATACACAGATGGTTGATCGCAGCGGTCCGGGCGAAGACGCAACCGGGACCGGGACGACCATGCGGCTGATCTTTCCGGCCGCCGATATGTGATTCCGGGCAGACAGAGGCTTATTTTCCTCTATCGCTTTGGATCACTGTCTTCTCTGGCGCGGCTGTGATTGGACAATTTCAAAAGCGGCGCTAGGGTCTCCGGCGATCAAGACGGATTTACCGGACGCGGCGCTGCCCGCGCCATATATGGGAATGAAAATGAGCCGCAATTTGCGCGGAATGGTCTTTGGCTGGCTATGCTGCCTGCTTCTCGTTGTCGGCAACCAGATTGCCCTTGCCGATTCCAACGGGCAGAACGGCGATCAGGCTTTAACGGCATGGCAGCAGCATATCGATACGGCCAAGAACCTGCTGACGAAGCCCGATAGCTTGGCCAACGAAAAGCTCGATGCCGTACAGGCGGAGATGCTGTCAATCCTGAACGGCGCCCGCCAGTTCAAAATCGATCAGCAGCGCCTGCTTCCATCCGTCAGGGTGCAAATCGACAGCCTTGGACCGCCTCCCGCCGAGAATACGCCGCCGGAAGATCCTGCGGTCGCGAAGTTGCGGCAAAAGCTGCAGGATGAGCAGGCGCAGATCAACGGCCGGCTTAAGCAAGCCGATCTGCTGATCGTCCAAAGCCAGGAAGTTCTGTCCAATATCGGCTTGCTGCAACAAGACAAGGTAAAGGATCGCCTGTTTCAGCGCGGCCCCTCGCCTCTCTCGCCCGTCATCTGGGTGAGTGCCACCTCGGTCGCACTTGACGCCTTCGATGAATTGCTGCAATCGCCGCTCGATTGGTGGCGGCAGATACAGGATCTGCGCATCGACAAGGCGACGCTTATTCTGCTTCCCATCGCCTTCGTGGCGGCGATCATTATTGCATTCCCGGTCCGCCGATGGATTCTGCGGCATTGGGCGCGGCGGGCGGATGAAGAGGCACCGAGGCATACCCGCCGTATTGTCGCTGCTGGCGCAATCGGCCTGGCCCAGGTCATTCTGCCGGTCATCGCATTGATCGCCGTATCGTGGGTCTTGCAGTCGATGGTTCCACCCGGCCGGTCGCTCTTCTTTGTCAAATTCATCACCTCGGCGGCAGTAAGCCTCGTTCTCTTCACCGTCATCATCGGCCTTGCGACGGCCGCTTTTTCCCCGAGCCTGCCGCAATGGAGCCTGGTCCATCTGCCGGAAGGCGGCGCACGCAAGATCGTCAACCGGGTTTCCGTGATCGCGGGCATCTTTGCAATCAGCAATATGGCGCATACGGCTGCCGGACAGGGCGGCGAGCCGCCCGCGAACTATACGGCCGTCGAATCTCTTGTGGTCACCGTCCTCGTTTCGCTCTCGTTACTAAGCCTTTTGCGATCTAACGTCTGGCGTCACGCCGACCACCCCCAAAGCAGGTTGGGCTTTGCCTTGCGCGCCGTTTTGCTGCTGATCGCCCTGGCGGCACCGATTGCGGCGATGGCCGGCTATCCACAGATGTCCAGCTATCTGCTACGGGCGCTGTTCATTTCCTTCATGGTGTTGGGCATCGCGCTTCTGGCGCGCGCCGTGATCCATGAAGCCGTTACATCACTTTTCCTTCCGGGAGGATCGCTGAACCGGCGTTTCGCGAATATCGCTCCTTTGGCGCAAGACAGCGCCCTGCGCGTTGCCTTCTGGGTCAGGTTGCTGGTCGACTTTCTGCTCTGGCCGCCGGTGGTCTATGGCCTGCTGATCAGTTACGGCCTGCAGGCTTCCTTGCTGAATGTCTGGGTCGGTCAGGTCCTGACCGGCGTGCGCATCGGTGGCGTGAATCTTTCCCTGATCGACATCATCGGCGCGATCGTCGCCCTGATCATAGGATTCTTGATCGTCAGCTGGGTCAAGCATTGGGTGCATGATCGCGTCCTGCCGAATACCCGGCTGGACAGCGGCATCCGGAATTCGATCTCGACCTGCATCGGCTATGTCGGCGGCCTGATCGTCGTGCTCATCGCCATCATGATGCTCGGCATCGATCTCTCCAATATCGCGTTGGTCGCCGGCGCCCTTTCCGTCGGCATCGGCTTCGGCCTGAAGACGGTGGTGGAGAATTTCGTTTCCGGCATCCTGCTGCTGATCGAGCGGCCAGTGAAAACCGGCGACTGGATCTCGGTCGGCGGAACCGAAGGCATTGTCAAAAGCATCTCCGTCAGATCGACCGAGATCGAAACCTTCGACAAAGCTTCCGTCATCCTGCCGAATTCTGAATTGATCGCCAATGCGGTGACCAACTGGACGCATAAGAACCGGATCGCCCGCATCACGATCAGTGTCAGCGTCGACTATAATGCCGATACGCGCAAGGTCCGCGACATCCTGCTTATCTGCGCCAAGGAGCATGATCGGGTGATGTCGATCCCGCCACCCAGCGTTCTTTTCAATTCGTTCGGGGATTCATCGCTGCGTTTTGAATTGCGCTGCTTCATTGCTGATACCGATGATTACGGTATCGTCCGCAGCGATCTGCATTATGCCATCAACGATGCCTTCCGCAGCGAAGGGGTCGGCATGCCCTACCAGCTGCGCGAGGTCATCATGCGTCACACGACGCCACCGGTCTCGCAGATCATGCCGATGCCGGACATACAGGCAGAAGAAAGACGATAAAAAAGGGCGGCTTCATGCCGCCCTTTCGCTTCCGGTCTTATTCCGCCGCCAAGCCGGTCACAGGCTGCGGCGCGGGCACAAGCTTGCCCGCCAGCCACCGGTGGAAGCAATGCGTTGGCGGATCCATGCGCGGCGAGAAGACGCCGCCGGCGAAACCCGGCGACTGGCGGCCGCGCTGCATGCGCTGGACGACATCAACATCCTCGGCGAACACCACTTTCCAGGTCGCGAGATTGGCAGAACGCGTCTTGGCATAGACATCACTCATCGCGTCATCGCCGACATAATAGATCTCGAGATGCTCGACGGTCCGATCGACATCCACCGCTTCCAGCAGAATGGCGAAATAGTGGTCCTGATGGATGCCCAAAAGCACATTGGGGAACAGCGCCGCATATTCCGATGCCTTGGCCCATTTCGCCGGCAGGTTCGGGAAATGCGGCAGGTCAGGGCCGTTCTCCACCAGGAGCGGCGTGTAAGCCGTGCTGCCCTGGCCGGCGAACGCCCCGTCTTCATTGATATTGTAATGGTCTTCCAGCTTTGAATAGCTGTTGAGGCCGGGATGCACCACCGGCAGGTGGTAGGCCTCGCAGTAGTTCTCCACTGCCAGCTTCCAGTTGCAGTTGACGGTGAGCTTCAAGGAAGAATCCGGCCCGGCATGCCGGATCAGGCTCATATCGAAATCTTTCCAGCGCTCGCGGATCTTGGCGCTGAATTCATCGAAACTGACGGCATCGCCCGACAGGTTGATGAAAATCATGTCCCAGAACAGGACCGAGCGGACTTCCTTCAAGCCGTGCTTGCTTTTGTCGAAGCCCTCGCAGCTATGCTGCTTGGTACCACCGATATTCGGCGTCGCTGTCAGTTTGCCCTCTAGATCGTAGATCCAGGAATGATACGGGCAACGCAGCGAATTCTGCACATTGCGCGGTTCATCAAGAATGACGGCACCGCGATGGCTGCAGACGTTATGGAAAACCGCGATGCTGTTGTCGCGGCGGCGCACCATCAGCAACGGAAAGCCCATGAAGCTGACCGGCTTGGCATCACCGGCATTGGGGATATCCTTGCCGAAGCCGATGCAGGTCCAAGTTTTCGCTAAGACCTCATCGCGCTCATAGCGAGCGAAATCGGCGCTCGCATAGGCTTCGTTGGGCAATCCGGAAGCAACGTCGATCGGCCGCAGCACGTTCTGAACGGCCGCCGGTTGAAACGGCAGATGGTCGGCTGATGTCGAGTTATGTGACTGCATGTTGAGTCGGCCTTATGGAAAAGAAGCTATCTATCACTTTCAGCGCAATGCCCCGTCCTGTGAAGTCGCTTTAATTTAATCCATCCATAACATATGATCATGTTTTCGGGCGCAGGGATCTGATGAATCGCGCTATCCATCGCCAGGCTGATACAGGATTTTACTGTTTTAAATGAATAGGTTGAGAAGATTTTTGCCACCTGTCACCAGCCTTGTCGTCTTCGAGGCGGCCGGCCGCCTGAATAACTTTACAGCAGCCTCCCAGGAACTCAACGTGACCCAGGCGGCAGTGAGCCGCCAGATCCTCGGCCTGGAGAGTCATCTCGGCGTCACGCTGTTTCATCGCCAGCATCGCCAGGTAAGACTGACCGCCGAAGGGATCGCCCTGCATCAGGCCGTCAGCCAAGGCCTTCTTGCCATTGTCGATTGCGTGCAGCGGCTGACCGCGGCACAGAATCGATCGGCGATTTCGATCGGCGCGACTTTGGGTTTTGCCACCTTATGGCTGATGCCGCGTCTGAGCGAATTCAACGCCGAGCATCCCGACATTCAACTGCGGCTGATTTCGTCGGACACGCTCGGCAGCCTGGCGGACGAGCAGTTGGATCTGGCGATTCGCTATGGCACCGGCAACTGGAGCGACGTGCATGCCCAGCGGATGTTCGGCGGCGTGGTCTTTCCCGTCTGCAGTCCCACGCTGCTTGAGCGCTTTCCGATTCCCAACGGCATCGCCGATGTCGAAAAGTTGCCGCTGCTGGAAATGGAGATCGTCGATCCAAGCTGGACGACCTGGGAGACTTGGCGCGCGGCAAATCCGGCGCACCCCAAATTGGGCACCCGGCGGCTGCGGTTCAACAATTACCCGCTGCTGATCCAGTCGGCGATCGCCGGCCAAGGCGTCGCGCTCGGCTGGCGTTATCTGGTCGATGATGCCTTGAATGCCGGTCAGCTCGTCCGGCCCTTCCCGGGCAGCTTCAAGACCGATCTGGATTTCTACCTGATCGAGCCGGCGAGCCGACGTGAGAGCCCGGCGGTAGCGACGCTGAAATCATGGCTGCTGAAACATGCGGCCAAGGCGGCCGCGATCGATATCCCTGCCTGAATGGATCCGGATGCCGGCGAACCCAGCCGGCATCCGGCCATTCGGCAATAAGCCCTATCAGCTCCAGGGGAACGGCGAATTTGAGGTCGGATGCAGCTTGCCCTCGGCGAAGCGCGAGAAGCGGAAGGGCTGCAGCAACTCATCGCCTTTGCCGCAGATGTCATAGGCCACCAGCTTGCCGACGCCGATCATTTTATAGCCGTGATTGGAATCGGCGATGAAATAGGCGTTGCTGGCAAACCGATCGAAGACCGGGAAGCTGTCCGCCGTAAAGCAGCCGATACCGCCTGACGGTTCCTTCTTGTATTTCGGCATCTGCCCCATGAAGCGCTTCTGGCAGAAGGCCAGCGCCGAAACCCACATATGGGCGAAGTCGTCGCCGACGATGAATTCCGGACTTTCCGGCCCATAGGGATCGACGCGCACCTTATCGATCGGCGTCTGCACCTTGAACGGCATGGCGCCGCCCTGAATGCCGCCGAAATGGAAGTCAGGCTTGTAATAGATGCCCCAGAGCTTATCGGTGATCAGCGAACCATCGACGTCGGAATAAAGCGGCGCATCGGTATCCACGTGGATGACCGGCGGCATCTTGCCGTCATTGGTCTTCTGGAAATCCGGGTCGACGCCCAGTGTTCCTTCCTGCAGCGACCAGTAAACCCACATCGGCACGTTCTCGTGGACCTTGCCGTCGCGGCCTTTGATCGAGATCGCATCGGGAAGATCGAGCATATTCCAGATCTGCCGCACCCAGGGACCGACACCGACGATCACCTGTTCGCAGTTGATATTGCCCTTATCGGTTTCCACCGCGGTGATCGCGCCCGATCCGTCGCGCTTGAAACCGGTGACACGAATACCGGTGACAATCCGAACGCCCTCGGCTTCCGCCTTCTTCGCCAAGCCATAGATGGCTGCGGTATTATTGGCGTAACCACCCTTCTTTTCGTGCAGGACGGAGGTAATGCCCTTGGCCTGCCAGTCGCTGAGAATATTCTGCATGTACTTCATGCAGTCTTTCTCACCTTCGATGAAATCGGACGTATAGCCGATCTCTTTCTGCTGCTTGTAGATCGAGCCGACATCTTCATGCATCACTTCGGGGCTGATCTGCATATAGCCGACCGGATGATAGGAGAAGGCTTCCATATCGCTTTCCCAAACCGAAACGCTATGGGCCATCAGACGCCGCATCGCCGGCTGGAAATAGTTGTTGCGCACGACACCACAGGCAATGCCGGAAGCACCGGCGGCAATGCCGCTCTTATCCAGGACGATGACATCGGCGCCACCACCCTTACCGGCCTTTCGCAGATTTTCCGCCAAATGCCATGCCGTGCTGAGGCCGTGAATACCGGCGCCGATCACGACGTATTTAATACTTTCTGGCAACGCCATTGGATCCTCCATGAGATCGGGACTTGTTCCCGCTGATTTTTCCAGCCTCAGGCTCTGCCTGAACGGCTTTCGCAAACCACAGCCCTTCGCCGGAAAACATCAAAATTTCGACAGGAGTTTGACGGAATCGACGATAACGGCCGCCTCATTCGTCGTTTTGGGACAGTCACTTCAGAGCCGACGGTCGCGCCGGGGGAGGACTTTAAAATACCGCTGATAGACGGTGCTGAAATATGAAGCGGAAGCAAAGCCGCAACTGACGGCGATTTCCGTAATCGGCAGATCGGTCTGCTTCAGCAAGGAGCGCGCCCGTTCCATGCGCAATCCCTGGTAATAACCGCTCGGCGTACAGCCCAGATATTTCTGGAACAGCCTCTCGAGCTGACGCTGCGATGTCTTGAGCCGTTTCGCCAGCACACTGGGCGATAGAGGTGCATCGAGATGCTGCTCCATCAGCCGGACGGCATTGACCACCGCCGCATTCGACGTTCCCAACCGATAGCGCAAATCGTTGCGTTGGCGGTCCTGTGATTGCCGCGCGGCACCGTGGATGAACTGTTCGGAAACAGCCCGCGACAGACGGTCATCGTGATGCTGCGCGACCAGATAGAGCATCATATCAAGGACCGCGGTGCCGCCGGCACAAGTGGCAATCTGGCGGTCAACGACAAACAGTTCGTCGGATACCTTCAAAGCCGGATAGCTCTCCTGAAAGCCGGCCTTGTAATCCCAATGCACGGTGCAACGATGTTCATCCAGCAAGCCGGCACGTGCCAGAATAAAGCTGCCTGTGCTGACGGCGCCGATCAGAACTCCATGACGCGACTGACGCCGGAGATAGCTTTCCACCGGCGCGCTATGGAATTTGTCCGGATCAAGGCCGGCACAGACAAGGATCATGTCGAGATCGGAAGCCGCCGCTTCCCGCAATGCCGTCGTTGCGATCATGACGCCGCTATTCGACGGGACATCGCCACCCGACGCGGAAAGCAATATCCATTCATACAAACCCTGCCTGGTGACCAGATTGGCACTGCGCAACGGCTCGATGATCATCGAGAAGGAAATCAGGGCAAAGCGCGGTATCAGGATGACGCCGATCCGGCGGCTCTTCGCCTCGCGCGACACCAGAGGCGGAACCGGTCGGTTGGCATCACTTGGCGGCGCCACCGAGATTCGTTCCACCATCTCACCCTGACCATCTAGTTTGTCTTCCGCACGGATTGCCTTAGCCGATTTCCGTGTTTCTCGAGTCGTCATTCAACTGCCTGAATTTTTCATTGACCGTCACGATAGATCTAGCTGCGGCGAGAATAACGTGCCCACTGGGCCTGCGTGAAGGTAGCTTATCAATTGGCGGCAACTCCTTCTCTCCTCGAAGAGCTTTCCAGAACCTCGCCGATCGAAACGCCCCAGAGCAGCCTCTTTATAGCTCTCAAAGAGAGAATGCTCCCCGCCGCCCGCCAGCAAAGCCAAGCTCCGAAAGCACCGAGATAGCCGTCTATCGCGTAATGCCAGCCAAGTTCGATCGAACCTACGAAGATCAGAGCCAGAAAGGTAAATCCAAAGAATGCCATTCTGCGGCCATAGGCTAAACATAGCCGGGCAATCAGCCAAGTCGAAGCGACATGCAGGCTGGGAAAGGCAGAAATTCCTTGTCCTAATTCGAGCTGCGAATGCTGATAGCCATTCCAGAGATATTGCTGCATTTGTAGGGCCGTAATCGGTATTTGCAGATCATGGCCAAACACGGAAAATTTCAAACTATCGGCTAGCTCATAAAGCCGGACCATATGGACTGCATAAGGATTCGGCCCATCGATCAGCAGCCCATAATAGCAAGGACCAGCAGAGCTGAGCAGTGTCGCGATCAGATTTCCGAGAATAGGCCACAGCAAGGCCTGGGCTAAAAGATACTGCGCACGCAGCTGACGATTTTCTGCATTTGCAGACTGCAGGAGAAGGGCTGTCATGATGACAAGGAACCAGACCGTATACATCCAGTTCAAGATAAACACCGAGATCACATGACCAAATATCGAATCAAGCCATTCGCTCGGCAACGAGCCCAGATGAAGATGCCGATCCCAATCAGCCAGCCTTGCATCGAGATAGAATGGCCTAAAGGTCGGAATCAAGGCCTTCAGGTAGCTGAACGCATTGAGAAAAAACGGCCACATCAAGAGGACCGGCAAAGCCAGGAAAAGCCGTGAAGCAGTGAGATGGTTATGCCTGACTTGCCAAACAATGATTTGGTTAAATTCTGGATGCCGCTTTACGCGCTTCAAGTAAAAAAACCAGATAGTAAAGCTGCAAAATAGCGAAACAGCCAGGATCGCGATGAAGCCTATGCTTTCGATAAGCAAATCGGCGAAGGGAGAAATCTGCAATCCGTAAGCATGCCGAATGAACAGAGTTATTCCGCAATAGGCGATTGTAAGTCCGATTAGAAGAGAGTTCTCCCGTAGGGACCAATAAGCCAACTGCGAATATCGTCGGGTGACGGGAAGACAATTGTGGACGGCTAAATCGGGCGTGATGCTCGGAGCGGCTAACGTTGATGACGCGACAATATTATCGCGTAGCTTAAACTCGCCGACCTCTTTTCCCTGCCTTGGACGAAACATCCTGCAATAAGCCGATAGCTACCAATAATTATGAAAGTTTCTCATTTAAGAGACTTCCTTCAATTTCGGCCGCCGGCATTAAAGATTAGTTAGCGATGACGGACACTCGCTTTCCAACGACGCCCAAAATAAAAAACCGGCGGACGCCCTTTAAGGCAATCTCCACCGGCGAGTTTAGTTAATCGGACTTAACCGTCAGTCGTCGCGATGCGTACGCTCCATCCGCTCATGACGCTCTTGCGCTTCGATCGACAACGTGGCGATCGGGCGGGCTTCCAAGCGCTTGATACCGATCGGTTCGCCGGTTTCTTCGCAATAGCCGTAAGTGCCGTCTTCGATCCGAAGCAAGGCCTCATCGATCTTGGAAATCAGCTTCCGTTCCCGGTCCCGGGTTCGAAGCTCGAGCGCACGATCTGTTTCGAGTGAAGCTCGATCTGCAATATCGGGCTCTGACAAACTCTCTTCCTGCAGATGGTTGAGAGTTTCGTTCGACTCCTTCAACAACTCCGTCTTCCATGCCAGCAACTTCTGTCGGAAGTACTCCTGCTGCATCGGATTCATAAAGGTTTCAGTTTCGCTAGGTCGGTAATCGGGCGACAGCAGCGGTTTCATACGCTCCTCGGTGCGCGGTTCAAACGACTCGTCCCTGCCCCCTGCCAAAAGCGCAGGAATGGCGCGGAGTATAAGAAAAAGACGTGTCCCCGCAAGCGGCAAAATACTGCCGGGATTCGGCCATCGTATTGTAAAATTTGGTTTCTACTGGGAATTAAACCGAGCGGGAAAGCTTTGCCAATTCGACAGCCGCTCGCAGCTCGATTTCGTCGAGAATAGCCTGCAGTTCCGGATCCTGAAACTGCTCTCGCTTGGCACGCACAAGTTGCGCGAGTCCTTCCAATTTTGCCATCGGAATGACGCCAAGTAGCAGGCCCAGGCGGATTTCCTCCAACTGGTCCAGGATCGATTCCCCACGCTGTTTCGCTCGGCTACGTGCCCGACGCCCCAGGGTTTCATCGGTTTCCTGGACAGTGAGAAGAGCTGCGAGAGAATTAAGTCCTACAGGAGACTGCATCCGCGCCGCACCGGCCGTTTCGGGTTCAGCGAGGTTCTTGGCGAAATCAGTGCCGCCTGTCGTGGTTGTGCTGCCGGCTTTGCGTGCTGCTGTCGGCCGCGTCCCGGTAGGATCAATTTTCATCGGGTTTCGACCTATGAGGAAGGTTCAGTGGTCATTTTATATCGGCCCATCCCTAACAATCCATTACTTATTTCACGAGATGCCGCAAGGGGTTGGACGTAAGTCGGTTTTACCGGGAAGATTCTGCCGCGCCGGATTGGGAGAAATCATCCTCCTTTACCGCTGGACCGGACTGCCTTTGGCTCGATGTCAATTTAGTTAAACAATTTGCGCTACATTTCAATACCTTAGTTATAAGTAAATTTGGCACGATAATCGCATATACATGAACGACGTGGCCAAGAACTGGCCGCTGGACGGGTTGAAAACCCAGGAGTCGCTATGCCGTCGTTGCACCGTTATTTCTGCTCTACCCAGCGCTATCTGAGGGGTCGGAGCCGCCATTTTCTCGCCGGCCTGCTGATCGCGGCAATGGCATTTCCGGCAACGGCCTGGCCTCATCCGGCTCAAGCCGTCTCCCGGATCAAGGACATCGCGACCTTCGAGGGCGTGCGCGAAAACCAGCTTGTCGGCTATGGCTTGGTGGTTGGCCTGAACGGCACAGGCGATGACCTGAAGAAGAAGGCGGTTTTCACCCGTGAAAGCCTCATTGGCATGTTGGACCGGCTGGGGGTCAATGCCCGCAGCGCCGATCTTGAAACCAAGAATGTCGCCGCTGTCATGGTGACCGCGACCTTGCCGCCTTTCGCCCGACAGGGCTCCAATATCGATATTACGGTTTCATCGCTCGGTGATGCCACCAGCCTCCAGGGTGGCACCCTTCTGGTGACGCCGATGCTCGGCGCCGATGGCGAAATTTACGCCGTCGGCCAAGGCCAGGTGACGACCGGCGGTTACTCGGCGCAGGGCCAGGCGGAATCGGTGGTCAAGGGCGTTCCCACCAGCGGCCGGATTTCCAGCGGCGCCATTGTGGAGCGCGAAGTTCCGTTCGATATCGCTGCCCTGAAGACCATGAAGATCGCTCTTCGCAATCCGGACTTCACGACCTCGCGTCGCATCGCGGATGCCATCAACGGCATCGCCGGCGCAGGTACAGCAACGGCCGTCGATTCCGGCACGGTCGAGCTGAATGTCGGGCTGCGTGGTGTGGATCCTGCCTCGCTGATCACCAGCATCGAGCAGTTGCCAATCGATCCGGATACACCTGCCCGCGTGGTGGTTGACGAAACGACGGGTGTGATCGTCATCGGCGACAACGTACGCATCAGCAAAGTTGCGATCGCACAAGGCAACCTGACGATCCGGGTCACGGAGACGCCGCAGGTCTCGCAGCCAAGCCCGTTCTCCTCAACAGGTGTAACGGCGGTCGTCCCCCGCACAAATATCAACGTGCAGGAAGGCGGCAACCAGAAACTGGAAGTGTTGCCGCCTGGCGTCTCGCTGGAGGATTTGGTGGCCGGCTTGAACAGCCTCGGTGTCGGTCCGCGTGACATGATCTCAATCCTGCAGTCGATCCGCACCGCGGGCGCGTTGCAAGCCGATATCGTGGTGCAGTGATGGATAGCGCGTTTCACCTCGCCTCGCCCGTCGCGACCCATCAGATGATCGGGACCCGCTCGGTATCCATGCAGAAGGTTCCTGCCGATCTCGCTTCGGTCGACCCCAGACTTCTCGCATCGTCGCGTGCGGCTGCCGAGGATTTTGAAGCATTCTTCGTCACCCATTCCTTCGCCGACATGATGGGGGACATGCAGCCGGACGCGTTGTTCGGCGGTGGCGAAGGTGAAAGTGTCTTCCGGTCATTTCTACTCGATGAATACGGTAAGATGGTTGCCAAGACCCAGGGCATCGGCGTCGCCGATACCGTGCAGCGCGAGTTGCTGCATCTCCAGGAGGTTCCAAAGAAATGACCAAGTCATCGCGTGTTGCGGAACTGCTTGCCATCACCTCGCGCTTGATCGCCTGCATGGAGCGGGAAGTTGAGTTGCTGCGCAGCCTGAAACCTCAGGAATTGCGTCAGTTGCAATCGGATAAGATGGCCCTGGCCGATGCATATCGTGCCTTTGCCTTGGCGCTGCGTGAGCCGGCGCCGGAAAGTGAAGCCGTCGACGATGTGCTGCGGCAGGAATTGGTGGAAGCGACCGAGAGATTCCAAGCAGCGGTCCAGGACAATCTTCGTGCACTCCGCGCCATGCGGGATGTCAATGAGCGCGTTATGCGCGCCATCGTTCATGCTTTGGAAGAACCACGCGCCCAGGTGACCGGTTACAACAGCAAGGGTGTGCTGACCAAGAGCCGCCGCCAGGCCGCGCTGGGACCGGTCGCCGTTCAACAACGCGCTTGAACACGGGCGTTCAAGTTTGCTGATAGGCTGCGTATCGCAAGCGTGCGCAGTCCTCAATCGATCAGATCGTGATATTGACCGGTTTTGCCGTTGTCGCGCTGCCGGCAATGGATGCCGGGGCAATCACCATATGCGCATTTCCGGAAACGGCGGTGGTGGGCGTAATGGCCGCAGTGGCCTGACTTGCCCCCATACGGCGCTTCGATGCCACGGATGCTACCACCTCCGTCGCGCCATCTGCCGATTTGGCCTCATTCCGGCGCTGCTCGGCATAAAGTTCCAGAACACGCCGCGACGGGATCTGGGAAATCGGCTCACCCGTCGTGGGATCTTGATCGAGCAAAACGACCCGGCCGAAATCGGGCTTATAAACATATCTGAAGCTGTCGTAGCGCAAGACCGACGGGTCAGTCGCCGTTGCGGCCGCCACGCTATTCTTCCCATCCTCGCGAAGGGCAACGGCGCTGGATTGATCCGGCTGGTCGTATATCCCTTCAAGCGCACCGGACCGGGCACTCAAAGCGCCCGAAAGGGGCCGAACCTCCATGTCCAGATCATTCATGGCGACAACGCTCCATTCTGACGGGACCCCGGCTGCAAGGGATAAAACTCAGATCACAACCATCTTCCCAATAAATGCACCACGCCTATTATGCAAACTACATGACATATATTAGAAGTCAAGTCCACGACTTCGCTCATAACGTGAATACCCCGCCTTCCCATCTCCGAAGACAATGCAAAATCTGCCCGATCAAACGGCCTTTTCCACCGTTCCGATGCCGCACAAGGCGGCAAATACCGCCGCTTGAGGGGTCTTTTCTTCCGGTAGGAATTTGCCCCGCCCCGCTTGACTGAGCGTATTTTTCCCGAAAAACCCGTTGTAAATCAATTGATTACGAATTGGCACAGCGCTTGCTTATTAGAGGTTCGACCGATTTAGGTTGCCTGCCGTTAAAGGACGGTAGCCGTCGATATGCAATTTGGGAGAACCCACATGGCTGGTAACGATATCACCCTTACTTCCGGCATTCGCAGTAACCTGCTTTTGCTGCAGCAGACCACGTCGCTGATGGACCGGACACAGCAGCGCCTGGCGACCGGTAACAAGATCAACACGGCACTCGATGGTCCGGTTGCTTTCTTCGCCGCCAAGGGTCTGACCCAGCGCGCCGACGACCTGAATCTGCTCAAGGGCCAGATGGACCAGTCGATCAGCACGATCAAAAGTGCCGATACAGCCATTACCCAAATTGAATCCCTGCTCGACCAGTTAAAGGGCAAGGTTCAGCAGGCGCAGGACAATCTGGGCGAAGATGCCAATTCCGTCTCCCTGCGCCAGAGCCTCGCTCAGGATTACAATGAAATTCTCCGTCAAATCGACGACCTGGCGAAGGACAGCACCTATCAGGGCAAGAACCTGCTGGTCGGTAGCGGCCTTCGTCTCGACGCGACCTCTTCGTCGAAGAGCGCGTTGAACTCACTGGATGGCATATCGAACGCCAATACAACTAATGTCACGAAGCCTGACGATTATGTTGTCAGCGTCAGCGGTTCCGGTGCGATTTCCGCCAATTCCAGCGACATCGCCGATGCCGAAGAGGAACGCGGCATCAGCAACCTGTCGATCAGCGGGTTCCAGAGCAAGACGAAGGGCAATTTCGATCCCGTCACGATTAAATATGTCGGTGGCAAGGGCAAGGATAAGACCTTCACGGTCACGGAAGGCGATGTAACGGTCAGCAAGACCTTTACCCAGAAACAATGGGCCGCTGCGAAAGCGACCGGCCAGATCCTGAATTTTGACACGCAGTTCCCCAGCGGCACGCACGTGAATTTCGATATCAATTTCGACGATATCGACAGCGTGCCCGATACTAATGGTGTTGGCACCTCGACGATCGAGAAATTCGTCGACCTTGATATTGCCGTAACCAACATGAATGGCACCGGCCAGCGTATTGTCCGCAGCGGCGACAACCTCCAAGGTCAGCAGAAGCTCGCCAATGGTGAGAACGCCTGGGGTTTCGATACCGGTACGGCCCGTTTCACGATCGATGAACGGAAGGTCTTGAATTCCTCGGATTACCCGGCCACCGTGGGCGGCAGCTACGGCCGCGCCGCAGAGGCTATCGCCGGCATCCCCACGATCTCAGCCGACAACATCACGGCTGACTCGACATATGCGCTGACGGCTCAGGCAGATCCGGCTAATTTCGATTTCTCGACCGGCCGCTTCACGAGCTACGACGTCTCGCTGACCGGTCCGGGCGGCTCCGACACACAGACTGTCACCGCGAATGGCAGCGTCACCTTTACCAGCGTTACAGACAATACCGGTGATGCGACACTCGACCTGCGCACGACGGGCTTAAACGGGTTGACCATTGCCTCGGCGTCTGACGCTAGCCAGGCCGATGGTACCGAACGCCTTTCCGGCGTAGCTCTTTCCGCTGGTGCCGTTTCGCTGTCATCGCTGAATGGCCTGGCCGATAACCTGCCGCACAAACTCACCTACACGGTCGAGGCATCGGCGACCAGCGCAACCATCGTCCTGGATGACGGCTACGGCGGCAAGTCGACCGTCGAAATCCCCCTGACAGGCGGGGCGGGCGCCACCAGCGTTGACTTCACCATCAATGGCGGCGTCAATGACGGCGCGAAGATCACCCTGACGCTCGGCGCCTCCTATTCCATCCCGCCGAATTCGGAAGGCCAGGTCACGTATAACGCGATCGGCAAATTCACTGGCCCGGATCAGGCCCAGTTCGATGTTCGCGCCGAAAATACCGGCCAGACGGCAACAATGTCCACGGTCCAGGTCACCGATGGCACCGATGCCAACAACATGATCGTGCAGTTGAACGAAACCAATACCAGCATGATCACGGTTGTCAGCCAGAACGTCCAAACCGATGGCCAGGGCCTGCAGATCGATCAATCGCAGAACGGCTGGCTTGATCGATCTGACATCGATTACGCCATGGACCAGCTCAATGCAGCCACGCTGAGGTTGCGCGCCGCGGCTTCTTCGCTCGGCACCAGCGTCGACGTCATCACGACACGGCTGGACTATACGAACTCTTTCACCAATGTCCTGTCCGAAGGCGCCGGCAAGCTCACCTTGGCGGATCAGAATGAGGAAGGTGCGAATATGCTGCAGTTGCAGACGAGACAGCAGCTTGGCACCATCTCGCTCAGCCTCGCCAACCAGGCACAGCAGGCCATCCTGAAGTTGTTCTAACCATCTCGAAGACCAAAACGCCCGGTGGCATTCCCACCGGGCGTTTTCTTTTGGGGCCGAAAGCTCTATGAACGCGGGCCTATCCGGCGAACGGAGCAGATTTAGACCCGCCCCGCCTGTTCCAGTTGATCCGCCTGTCGGCGCAGCTTTTGCGCTGCGTCATATTGCCAGTTATTCGTATAGAGTTCCGCCAAGCCACGCATCGCGGCGATATGTTCCGGTTCGACCGCCAGCACCTTCTTATAGGCCGCTTCCGCCAGGTCGAACTTGTTCTGATCCCCATAGCATTGGGCGAGCTGATGCCAGCTTTGCGCATCCGCCGGTTTCCGAACGGTCAAGTGTTCCAGCTCGATGATGGCAGCGGCGATATCGCCCCCCGACAATAACAACTGAACGAGATTACGCCGGGCATCATCATAATTCGGATCAAGCGCAACCGCGCGCTGGCTCGCCGTCATGCTTTCCTCGAAAAGCTTGGCGCGCCCCAAGGCCGTGGACAGATTGTTCCAGTACAACGCCGTTTGGGGCGAGAACTCCGTCGCGGCTCGAAGTTTCTCGATACCAAGGTCCTCCCGGCCGGTCTGGCAGAGCAATAATCCGGAAAGATGCAACCCTTCCGGATGATTGGGCCTTGCTTGCAGCAGCTCGCCCAAAGCCTTTTCCGCTTCCTCGAAACGCCGGCCATTCAGCAGCGTAACGATCGGCTGGATCATGCTGGCCACGGCCTGATCGACTGTCGCATGTGCGGCAATGTTGGTTTTCACGCCGTTCTTTTTGACCGATTGCCGGTCCTGCTTGGCCTGACGGCGTCTTTCTGACCTGTTCATTTACGCGCCCCTTTGCTGCGCTCGATCATCTCTTCCATATCCTGCGCCAGATTGCACATCGTGGCTGCCCAGTCATTTTCATCGGTCTGGCGATAAAGACGCATAGAAGGATACCAAGGTGTCTCCCGGTGTTCCGTCGATAACCATCGCCAATCGGCGACCCGTGGTAGCAAACATGCCGTCGTAACACCGAGGGCCGCCGCAAGGTGTGCCGTCACATCATCAATCGCGATCACCAGATCCATTGCCGCCAGCTGCGTAGCATAGCTGCGCAGATTACTTTGTGGATCGATGGACGGATCACGCACGGCCTGCATATCCAGGCTGTCAAACACCTCGTGCAACTCCTGATGCGCCGGTCCCGGCTGCAGCGACACGAAGCCGTAACCCGCCATGCGCAAAATCGGTCGCCACAAGGCCAGCGGAATTGCCAGATCCCCCCCCCGCCAGCACAAGCCGATCAAACGATCGCAAGACAGGGCTGCGCGATAATCCTGCCGTAAAGCTGCCGCCCGGGTAAGATCGAAATGCATATAGGGCACCGCCTCACCAAACGCTTCAGGGTTCGTGCCATACCGTCCGCCAAGATCGGCCAGGGCAATCTGACCTGTCAGATCAAGTCCTGCGGCATCCTCCTCGCTGAACGAGCCGCTGGGGAACAGCGATATACCTGGCATGGAAGATGACAACAAAGGAATCAATCGAGGATCCATTTCGGCTGCGATGAAATCGGCTTCCCGCTTTGCCACTTTCAGCCATCGACTGAACATGATCTGATCGCGCAGACTGGCCTCCGGGCGGACCGCAAGCCTCTGCTCACACAGCGACATTCCGTTGAAGATGCCATCCGTCAGATCCAGTTGCCGCAGATCAGCTCCAACCCGGCTTATGCCGGCAGCGAAGCGGTGTCGGTACCCTTTCCAGCCTGCAACATAATCACCGCGTCGCAAAGCAAGGCAGCCGAGGGCATAGGCAGCCATCGGATCGTCCGGTTGCGCGCGAAGAACCTTTTCGTAATTGGTTTCCGATGTGTCAAAATCACCGTTCGCTGCCTGTAACGCAGCCAAATACAACCGGGCCTGCCTATGATCGGGGTCCAGCCGCAGCAACCGCGCACAATAATTACCGACCTCTTCAGGCAGACCCAGGGCCTGATAGATCTCGATGCCGAGCAGCAGGATCTCCTGATTGCGGCTGTCGAGCGACATCGCCTCGCGCAGGGCTTTCGCCGCCTCTTCCACCCGGCGTTCCCCCAGCAAAGCCTTGATGTAATCGCGCCAATAGCTGACTTGCTTCGCGTCGATAGCCACAGCGCGGCCCAGCAAGCTGATTGCGTCCTTATTGTGTTTGGTTTCCAGGGCGATCACCCCCAAACCGGCCAGCGCGGCCGCTTGTCCCGGGGATTCGACCAAGATGGCGCGATAATATTGTTCGGCGTCATACTTGCCGCCGAATGCCTTGGCCTGTTCAGCAGACCGGAGGTATTGTGCCTGGCGAAGTTGGCAAAACATCTCGTCGTCATAACCGGCAAGCCGGGAGGCGATTTCCGAGACGATAGCCGACCAGTCCTGACCCGGCTGGTTCCGGAACAATTCGAGGCTGGCATACCAAACGGTATCGCGCCGGTCCTTCTGAAGCCAGCGCCAGTCGGATGCCGCCGGTGTCATCACGAAGGTTGGTTTTCCCAATGCGCCGGCCACATGCACCGTGCTGTTATCGACGGAGATAACCAGGTCCATCGCCGTCACCTGGGCAGCGAAGGCATCCATGTCCTTCATCGCATCGATTTCGGAATCGATATGAACCTCGAAACCATGCGATCGCCGGAGCTCATCAACATCCTGCTCAATATTGCCATATTGCAGCGAGATGAAAGCGCAGTTGGGCGTTTCGAATATCGGTCGCCAGAGCGGCAATTCGACAGAACGCGTAATGGCACTGCCACTATTACCGCTACGCCATGAAATACCGATCAGCTTCTTGCCCGGGAACAGCAATCGATAACGTTCCCGCAAGCGCGTCACCTGCTTGGAGTCGGCTATCAGGAAGCCACCGCGCCCGGGATAATCGTTCATATCCACATTCAGAAGATGCGGCAGATCGCCGATCGGACACTGAGTGGTAATGTCATGCTTCGACCAGAAGTCCGATGGCAGCTTCTCCCGATAGCATGCGATCATGTCGGGGAAGCTGCGCTGGAACAGCGCCACAAGCCGCGGATTGGTTTCGATGACGATGTTCGAGACGACGGGACGGCAGGCGATTGCCATGGCGGCATACATCACCATGTCGCCAATTCCCTGCTCACGCCAAATGACCAGGCCGCCATTATCGAGCGGCTGTCCATCCCATTCCGTCAGCGGCAGGTCCCATTTCGGCTCGCATCCGCTCCGCTTCCAACGCCAGTGATGCCGGCTCCAGCCTTCCGCGTAGTCGCCATTGCGGATTCTGGTCAGGGAGACGGATGTTTGCGCATCCCCTTCTTCCGGATCCAGCTCGGCGACCCGTTCCATCAAGCGTTCGCCTTCCAACGCATCGCCAGCCAGGATCTTGTGACGCGCCAGTTGCAGCAAGGCCGGAACGAAATTCGGCTGTTTTGCGATGACGCCCTGAAGAATGGCCTCAACGACCTCACGTTCTTCGAATTGTGCGAAGGTATCGGCAGCCGTTGCACAAATATCCCATGATGCCAGCGAGCGCTCGGTAATGTCCTGCAAGGCAGCCGCCGCGGCATCGATACGGTCCAACCGCTTGAGGCAGACTTGCAGCATGACCGCCGAGGCAATCGATTGCGGGTTTAAGCTAAGGGCGCGGCTGGCAACCTCCGCCGCTTCCTCGATTTCGCCCAGCCAAATCAGCGCCCAGGCGAGACTTAGCGTCGCGCTTTCCGATTGCGGATCGAGCGCGAGCAGCCGCCGGCTGAGTTCCGCCACTTTATCGGGCATGCGCTGTTTTTGCCGAACGGTAACAAGGTTGCGCAGCATCGTCCCATGATTGGGATCGATCGCCAGTCCGTTTTCATAAGCTTCGGCGGCAAAAAGCAGATGACGCATCATCTGCATCAATTCGCCAAGGGCTAAGTAATATCTGGTACTCTTTGGATCATGGAGGATTGCCTGCCGGAATCTGGCCTCGGCCTCAGGAAACCTTTTGGCATCGCGCAGCAGCACGCCGAGATTGAAATTGGCCCGGGCATCATTGGGCCGCAGCGACAGTATTTTTTCTAATGTCGCTTTCAGATCCCCTTTGCGCCCGGCATCATGATCCAGGCGCGCCGTTATCTGCAGCTTGGCAATCTCGGCTTCAACCGCGGGATCGGTAGCGGCTGCCTTATTGCTTGTCGGGATAAACGATGGCGCGCCCTCATCATCGGCATCATCGCCAATGACCAAACAGTCCAAGACGAGTTCCGCGCCGGTCGCACCCGCGTCGCCAAAGGCAGGTTTCGCAGAATCTGCTTCCACCGATAAATTGAGCTGAACTGGAAATGTCGACATGGAGACCGCGCCAATAACAATCCGGCGCAGTCTACGAAAGTTGTGGTTAACAAGACTTTAATACAAAAATCAATCAGTTAGCTTCCGCCACCCATGCAAAACTTGCCCACTTCCAGCTTAACAACCGGAAATTCTTGCCTAGTTCGGCATTTTTTTCCCAGTTAACAACCTGTCGGCCCGGGGGGCAAAGGCAAGGTTTTCCTAGGGATCGGCAAGTTTTGCGTAGTTGGCATGATCATTGCTTCCTACCTCTACGCTGACTTCAGCCCGAGGTGAGCCCGTGGCGCAAAAGCGCACGGTCATATTGTCTCCAAAGGAGCATTTTTAAATGGCTAACTCGATTGCCCTTTCGTCTGGTATCCGCAGCAACCTGCTGCTGCTGCAACAGACCTCGACCCAGTTGCAGAATACCCAGCTGAAACTCGCCACCGGCAACAAGATCAACTCGGCCCTCGATGGTCCGACCTCTTTCTTCTCGGCCCAGAGCCTCAACCAGCGCGCTGGTGACCTCGACGGCCTGAAAGACGGTATCGGCCAGGCCATCAGCACGCTGAAGGCAGCCGATTCCGGCATTACCCAGATCACGAATCTGATCGAGCAGGCCCAGGGCTTGACCTCCCAGGCGCTAAGCTCCCTTGGTAATGACGCCGGCTCGGTGGCGACCCGTAATAGCCTTGCGGATCAGTACAATACGCTGCTCCGCAACATCGACTCGCTCGCCCAGGACAGCGGCTATGCCGGTAAGAACCTGCTGATCGGCAGTGGTCTGCGTCTCGATGCCACCGCCAGCAGCAAGGCCAACGTCAATGCCTTGGCTGGTGTCAGCGGCGCTTCCGTGACAAACGTCACGAAAGCCGATCAATACACCCTTGAAGTGACCGGTGATGGTGCGATCTCCGGAAGCAGCAAGGACATCGCCGATGCCGAAGAACTGCGCGGCATCAGCAATCTCAATATCTCCGGCTTCGACTCCACGAAGGCCGGCAATTTCGACGACATCACCATCAAATTGAGCGGTGGCAAGGGTAAGGACAAGGTCTTCACCATCACCGAAGGCGACAAGTCCACGACCCTGACCTTCACCCAGAAGCAGTGGCAGGAAGCCAATGCCAATGGTGACGTGTTGCATGCCGCGGTTTCCTTCGGCAGCGGCACGAAGGTCAGCTTCGACGTCAATTTCGAGGACATCGAAGACGTCGCCGATACCGCCGGTGTCGGGACCTCGGTCATCGAAAAGAACGTCAATCTGCAGGTCAAAGCGACCAATGCCGCCGGTGAAACCATCGTTCGCGATGGTCTGAACGCGCTGGGTCAAGGGAAGGTCTCCAACGGTCAGAACTCCTTCGCCTTCGATTCCGGTACGGCGCGCATTTCGGTTGACGAACGGCAAATTCTGCAGGGCTCGGCCTACAACCAGTCGATCAGCTCCACCTATGGTACGGGTGCGGGCGCGATCAACAGCATCACCACGAGCAGTGCGGTTGCCGCTGACTCCAGCTACTCGATCAGCGCGGTGGGCAGCAGCTTCAACTACGTCACCAATCAGTTCGATACTTACCAGGTGACGTTGTCGGTTGATGGTTCGGCCGGCACAGCCGTTACCGTCTCGGCCGGCAATGCCAGCAATGTCACGCTCAGTGCGGGTGGCAACGATTTCGCCGCCGACCTCAATCTGAGCGAGTTGACGAAGCTGACGACCGACACCTCGGCGCCGACCTATGCGGACAATGTTCAGTCCACGGTGCAGATCGTCGGATCGACAGCATCAGTTGTCGACATCTCCAGCATCGACCCGACGAAATTTGCCGACAACACGGTGACGGGCCTGACTTACACTGTCGACGCGACCAGCGCCGACAATGCCACGATTACCGTTACCGACGATAAGGGCGGCAAGTTCGTTAAGACCGGTGTCGATCTGACGGGCGCGGGCCCGACCAGCATCGATATCACCCTGGGTGGCGGCACCAATGATGGTGTCAAATTCAGCCTGACATTGAACGACAGCGTCAGCAACGGCACCGCCATTAACGTCACGGCAAAGGTCAAGGGCGATTATACCGGCTTGGCCTATGACGGCTCCAGCTCCAGCCCGAAGCAGGTGACGGCAAAGTTCGATGTCCGTGCTGCGCACACCTCCTCCGACGCAGTTCTGGAGACCAAGCAGGCGGTCGATGGCACCGATGCCAACAACATTTCGGTGCAGTTGAACGAAACCAACACCAGCAACGTGACGGTGGTCAGCCAGAACGTCCAGACCGACGGTCAGGGCCTCAAGCTTGACTTGGCACAGAACGGTTGGAACGACCGGTCCGATATCGAAAATGCTGTGAAGCAGCTCGATGCGGCCAAGTTGACCCTCCGTGCCGCTTCGTCCGCACTCAGCACCAACCTGAACATCATTCAGACCCGCGAAGATTACACTGCGGACTTCACGAATGTGTTGAAGGAAGGTGCCGGTAAGTTGACCCTGGCCGACCAGAACGAGGAAGGTGCCAACATTCTGACGCTGCAGACGCGTCAGCAGTTGGGCACCATCTCCCTCAGCCTGGCCAATCAGGCGCAACAGGCGATCCTGCGGCTGTTCTAAGCCTTACGGATCGGATAGAGTTGGGCGGCGGCGGCAACGCCGTCGCCCGCTTCTCCCCAAAGGCTCGACCGAACCGGTCTGGCGGCTCAGCTCAAAATTGGTTAAACCGCGGAAGTGGGCTGAGTAATTCCAAGGAGAAGCGATTTGCCACTGAAGTTCTCATTACGTCCCGGGGAAAAAGTCATCGTCAATGGCGCCGTCATCGGCCGGGGCGAGGAGCCGGGGACTTTCTATCTCTATAACAAGGCAAATTTCCTCCGCGGCCGCGAGGTCATGAAGGAAGATTCGGCTGATACGATCGAGAAGAAGCTCTATCTCGTCATTCAGCTCATCTACCTTTTCCCGGAAGACGCTGCGGAAAGCTTAAGGAAATTTGAAGCAATTCTGGCCCAGACTCTGGCGGAGCGGCCAGATTCGGCTTCGGATCTGGACCAAGTGGCACAGTTCGTGCGTAATCAGGATTACTACCGGGCACTCAAATTGACCGCCAAGCTATTCTGACCCCCGGGGTTGGAGGAGTCATTGACCGGTCCGGCCCGACGGAGAACGTAGGATGAAGCAACCGATCGGTTATAGCAGCAAACCGACAGCCGGCGATGCCAGAAGCACCGAGGCATGGGCCTTGGGCGAAGCCTCTCGGCGTCTAGCCTTGGCTGCCAAGGTGGACGATCAAGGTGCTTCACTCCGGGAGGCTTTGCGTCTCAATCAGCGCCTGTGGTCGATCTTCCAGGCCGCGTTGATGGAACCGAACTGCCCCCTGCCCCAGGAAATCCGGCAGAATGTGCTCGTTTTGTCGGTCATGGTCGACCGCCACCTTCTCCAGCGGCTCGGTGACCTGGATGGTACCAAGATCCAGCCAATTCTCGATATCAACCGGGCGATTGCCGAGGGTCTGGCGCAGAAACCGGCCGTGCCGGCCGATGCCGCCGCCCGCCCCACCTC
>SSEL01000003.1 GCA_008012315.1 Rhodospirillaceae bacterium | reverse complement strand
GTCAACTACCTCTTTGGCATCGATATGTTCAAGATCGGCTCCGACTGGATCGACGGCCTGGTCAAGGCGGTTACCGGGAAGATTTCAGATCTCGGCTCGACCATTCAGAACACATTGTCGGGGCTGCTCGACTTCGGCGGCCTGTTTGGGGGAGACCAGCCGGCAGCCGCTGCACCTGGCGTGGGCACGGTTGCCGGCGGTCGCGGGCCATTGCCGCCCCGTATCCCGCTCGCGGCAGCCCAGGCGGCGATACAGCCGGCTGCGCCGACGGGGCAGGTCGGCATCACGGTGGACTTCCTCAACCTGCCGCAAGGCGCGGAGGTCCGCTCCAATGCACGGGGCAACGCGATCTCCGATATGGAGGTCGGCCGGAGCCGCCAGGGCGCGCTATAAGGGGAGGTCGTCGACATGTCCTGGAGAGACTCGCTTCGGCCGGCCAGTTTCCGGGGCGTGCCGTTCTTTGTCGGCAAGTCTGGCGGTCAAGGTGGCCGTCGGTATGCCGAGCATGAATACCCGCTGCGTGATGAGCCGTTTCAGGAGGATATGGGCCGCGCCACGCGGCAATTCACGTTCAGCGGCTATGTGCTTGGCGATGACTACATGTCGGCACGGGACGCCCTTATCCGGGCTTGCGAGGCGCCCGGGCCCGGAACATTGGTCCATCCCTATCGCGGTGAATTGCAGGTTGCGCTTAAGACTTTCAGCTACAGCGAGACGGCGGAGGAGGGCGGCATCTGCCGTTTCGACCTCTCCTTCGCCGAGGCCGGCGAACGGAAATTCCCGGCGCCGGCGGTCAATACCCGGAACAGCGTTTTCACGGCGGCGGATCAGTCGACCGAGGCCTCGCTCAGCGCCTTCGACCAGATCTACGCGTGGCTGCAGCTGCCGGATTTCGTCATCCAGACGGCCGTCAACGGCGTTGCCGACCTCGCTGCGGTGCTGGCGGGGCTGGTCCAGTCGGTAACATCCGTGCCGACCGAGCTGGCTGCCGATTTGGCCGATGCTTCCCGGCGCCTGGCTGTTACGACGGAAAGCATCGTGCGTTCGGCGGATCTCGGCTCGACCCTGGTCGGTACGCTCTCACTGTTTCGCCTGCAGACGGCTGATGCCGCCCAGGCGATGCGCGGCCTGCAGGCGCTGCGGGACTGGCAGGTCTCGATCCTGGCGCCGGTCTATCAGACGGCGATGCGCGATCGCGAGGCTGCCAATGCGGCGGCGATCACGGCTCTGGTGCGGGAGGTCGCGGTGGCGGAACAGGCGCGCGCCGCAACCACCCGGCCGCTCTCGTCATATCAGGAGGCGGTGGCCGTGCGGGATGGCCTGGTCTCGGATCTCGAGGAGGTCATCGTCGCCGCCGGCGATCGTGGCGACGACAATGCCTATCTGGCCCTGACGGGGCTACAGGCGACGGTCACGGAAGACCTGACGCAGCGCGGCGCCAACCTGAAGCGCATTGTCTTCACGGAGACCGGCCGGCCGCTGCCGTCACTGGTGGTCGCGCATCGGCTCTATCAGGACATCGATCGGGAAAGCGACCTGATCGGCCGCAATCCCTCGCCGCATCCGGGCTGGATGAAGCGCCGGCTGGAAACGCTGTCAAAGTAACGGAACGCGATCATGCTGAGTTTGATGGTGGGCGGTCAGCTCTATGAAGGCTGGACCGAAGTCGCGGTCACGCGCTCTGTCGAGAATGCCGTCTCGACCTTCGATCTCGGCCTCTCCGAGCGATGGGCAAGACTGACGAGCGACGGGTCGGCTCTCGTGTTGCTTGACCAGTCCGGCGCCGTGCCCTGGCGCATCCAGCCTTGCATGCCCTGCGAGATCCTGATGGATGGCGAGACCGTCATCACGGGCTACGTGGACAGCTACAATCCGACCTATAGCGCCAGTGACCACAGTGTCCGTGTGACGGGGCGCTCTCGCACGGCGGACATTGCTGACTGCTCGGCAATCGTGCCAGGCGGTCAATTCACCGGCTACGACCTCGGCCAGATCGCCAGGACGCTCTGCGCCACCGTGGGCGTTGGCGTCGATATCGAGACCGACCTCGGCGCGCCATTCCCGGATGTGCAGGTCCAGCAGGGGGAAACGATCTTTGAGCTCATCGAACGGTTGTCGCGCCTGCGGGCAGTTTTGGTCCGCGATGCGCCGAGCGGAAATCTCGTCCTTGCCAGGGCTGGCAAAGGCCGCGCTGCTGGCTCGCTACGGCAAGGGGTCAATATCCTCAGCGCCAGCGCAACCCTCAGCGCCGCAGAGCGATACAGCGACTACATCGTCAAGGGACAACAGGCTGCAACAGATGCGATCCCTGGGACGCAAGCGACTGAGCCGATAGGCAAGGCGCGCGATCCCGGCATCACGCGGTACCGGCCGAAGCTGGTCATTGCCGAGGGGCAGACCGATATCGCGACGGCGGTTGACCGGGCGACCTGGGAAAAGCTGACGCGGGCCGCGAACGGCGTTCGCGCGACCATTACGGTGCAGGACTGGCGGGATCCGAATAGCGGCCGCCTCTGGGCGCCGAACGAGATGGCCTATGTCGACAGCAGCTGGCTCGCTGTGCAGCGGGATCTGCTGATCGCGGGCGTCACCTATCGGTTGAGCGAGGGTGGCACGACTTGCGAGCTGAGCCTGGCACCGCCGGAGGCCTATACGCCGGAACCGGTCGATCCAAGCGCGGCGGCAAACCTTGGTGGTGCGTTCGCCATCCTCGATCAGAAGGGTGTTCTGTCGCCGCCGGTCGGAAAGAAGGAGAGGCCGGTATGAAGGAAGCTCTCCGGGACCTGACCCGGCGCATGCGCATGGCGATCGCCAAGGTGGTCCTGTCTGGGGTCGATGACATTCCCGGCCTGCAATCGGTCCAGGTCCGGTTGATGGCTGACGAGGCCAAGGGTGGCCTGACCCACCTGCAGCATTACGCGTTCTCCTCTAATCCGCATCCTGAGGCGGAGGGAGTTGCATTTTTTGTCGGCGGCAACCGGGATCATGGCGTGGTGCTTAATCTGGATGACCGCCGCTACAGACCCCGAAATCTGAAGACCGGCGAGGCCATTCTCTATACCGATGAGGACCAGCTCGCTGGCAGTCACCGGATCCACTTCAAGCGCGGTCAGGAGATCGACATCTTCGCCGGCAAGAAGGTGACGATCCGGGTGGGCGACACGACGCGGCTCGAGCTCACGCCCGGCGGTGTCACGTTGATCACCCCCGATTTCCAGGCAGACCAGTCATGAGCGGCGTTGCCGTCCATGCCCTGGATGCCGCCGGCGGCGCACAGATGACCGAGGCCAATACCTGGTTTCGTGTCGAGGGGGAACCGATCGTGGTGATCGGGGATCTCGTTGCCGCCCACGGCGATCCGCCCCATTCACCGCCGCCGCCCATGGTCGAGGGTTCGGCCTGGTTCCGGGTCGGCGGCATTCCGATCTGCCGCGAAGGCCATCATGCTGCCTGTGGCCATGCCACCAGCGGTCGGCCCTGGTTTCGTATCAATCCGTAGGGATATCCGATGGTCGATTTCGTCCATACCTGGTCTCCGGAGATCCTCGCCGGCGACTGGCTGCTGGTTGCGCCTGGCCTGGCCGATGATGCGGATCTCCGCACGGCTGTCATCATCTCGCTCTTCACTGACCGCCTGGCCCGTCCCGACGACGTGATTCCGGACGGAACGGCCGATCGGCGCGGTTGGTGGGCGGATAACGACGATGACGGCCTGATCGGCTCGCGGATGTGGCTGCTGTCGAGGGAAAAGACGCTGGAATCGGTGCGGCAACGCGCAATCGAATACAGCACCGAGGCGCTGCAATGGTTGATTGATGACGGTGTCGCGCAGCAGGTCGGTGTCGATGCCAGCTTCAGTGGCATCGACCGCCTTGACTTGGTGATCACCGTCTATAGCAACAGCGGCCAGTCGACCGAGATCCGCTTCGATTGGGTCTGGGACCAGATCAATGGCCTGCGCACCGACGCCTATCGTTTGGCCGCTTAGTCAGCGAACGGCGTTCGCATCTCTCATTCGGATATCGTCATGCCCTTTGTTCGACCTCCCTTGACGGAGTTGCGCAGCCGTGTGCGCAACGATTTCAACGCGCGTCTGCCGGGCGCCGACAGCCGCCTGCGGCAGAGCAATATCCGCGTCTCGGCCGATGTGATGGCTGGCCTTGCGCATCTGGTCTATGGCGCGCTCGACTATCTGGCCAAGCAGGTGATCCCCGACACCGCCGAGGCGCAATATCTCGAGCGCTGGTGCAATATCTTCGGTGTTGTCCGGAAAGGCGCCGAGCGGGCAACCGGCAGCATCCGCTTCGCCGGGACCGATGGCGCCGAGATCCCGATCGGCACGATCGCCCAGACCGGCAACCGTGGTGCCAGCTACCGCACGACGGCGATCGGTGTCATCGCCGGCGGACAGGCTGTCATCGCTGCCGAAGCGGTCGATCCGGGTGAGATCGGCAACAATGATGTCGCCGTGAAGGTCAACCTGGTCAGCGCCTTGCCGGGCATCGTCGCCACGGCCGATCTCGCGACGGAGATGGTCGGCGGCGCCGACGATGAGCCGGACGAAGATCTGCGCACGCGTCTCCTGCTCGAGCTGCAAAAGCCGCCGGCCGGTGGCAACCAGACTGATTACGAGCGCTGGGCGCTTGAGGTGCCAGGTGTCACGCGCGCCTGGTGCCGGGGGAACGAGTTCGGCGCCGGTACCGTGTCGCTGCGTTTCATGATGGACCGGGTCCGCATCGATCGCCAGGGCATCCCGATCGGCGGTGGCTACCCGAACTATACCGACGATCTGAAGCTGGTCGCCGACTATGTTGCGCCACTGCGCCCGGTGACGGCGCGTGTCTTCGTCATTGCCCCGACCCCCCAGCCGGTCGATGTCGTCGTTAAGGCCCTGACCCCCGATACGCCGGAGGTGCGGGCCGCTGTGGAAGCCGAGCTCCGGGATCTCTTCCTGCGTGCTGCGCAGCCGGACTTGACGATCCCGCGTTCCTGGCTCTGGGCGGCCGTGTCGACCGTCACTGGCGAATATAGTCACGAAATTGCCGCGCCGGCCGAGGATGTCGAGATGGCAGCCGGTGCGATTGCCACGCTCGGCGATCTGACCTTCGTGGAGTAGCTCATGGCTGAAATGATCGATCCGCTCTGCGGCCTGACGGATGCGGATTTCGGTCAGCTCGCGCTCGATCTCCTGCCGCAGGGCTTCGCCTGGCCGCGTGAAGAGGACACGGTCCTGTCGAATTACTGGATGGCGGCCGCGACCGAATTGCGGCGCCATCACGACCGGTCTTGTGCCTTGCTGGAACGCGAAAGCTTCCCCTGCTCGGCGCAGGAGATGCTGGTCGATTGGGAGCGTGCATTCGGCTTGCCCGATGCCTGTACCCCGGCCGGGCAGACGTTGCGCGAGCGGCAAATCGCGCTCTGCCTCAAGATCGCCGAGCGCGGCCAGCAAACGCCGGCCTTTTACGTTCATCTCGCCTCGCTGGTCGGCTTCGAAGTCGAGATCATCGAGCACTTCTCGGCCCGAACGGGCCTGTCGCGCAGCGGCTGCGACCGGGTCGGCTCGTGCCCCTACTGGTGGGTTGTCCGGATCTTAAACCAAGTGGTCACGCGCTCCCGGAGCGGCTGCGCCAGAACATGCGAGCCGCTCTGCTACGGACCCAACATCGACTTGCTTCGATGCGTCATCGAGCGAGCGGCGCCGGCCCATACCGTTGTCACATTTGAGATCGCGTCATAGGAGTCATCATGTATCGAATTGATGTTGAGACCGCCCTTGCGGTCAAGCCGGCATATCCGGCAGGCGGGCAGGGCGGCTTCTGGGCTGGTTGCGATGGTGTCAATACTTTCGGCACCGACCTCGATCACCACTGGCACAATCGTGTCCAGGAGGAAATCGTCAATGTAATCCTCGGCGCAGGAATACCCCTTGATGCCGGTAATGACGCGCAGATGTATCAAGCGATCCTGCAGATCATTCAAGGCGCGCCGACGGGGCGGCTGTTGCGCCGGCGGAAGCTTATCTCCAGTGGCACGTTGACCAAGGCGACTGACTTGCTGCCGGCGACCAAGCGCATCGATGTCTGGTGCTATGGTCCTTCCGGCGGCTCCGGTGGTGTTAAGGGCGGCTCTTCGATGTCTCCGGTTGGAGGCGGCGGCGGCGCCGGCGGTGCTTCCATGAAGTCCTTTCTGGTTGCCGATCTGGATCCAACCGAACCCTATCTCGTTGGCGCCGGTGGCACGGCTGGAACATCAACGACCGATGGCGGCAATGGTGGTGTCACAAGTTTCGGCACCGCACCCTATTTTCAGGCCACCGGGGGCAAAGGTGGCGTGTCGGTCACGTCAGGTGCACCCGGTTCAAATACGGGCGACGGCGGCGTCGGCATCGGCGGCGACATCAACCTGCGCGGCCAATCGGGTTCGCCAGGATACACAAATCCGCAATGGTCGACATTTGTCGAGGTGTTGCCGGGAGCCGCCTCGCCAGGGCCCTATGGGAGCTATGGGCCGCCGGGCCGCTTGACCGCCGCCACGATGGCGGGCGTTGCACCTGATCCCAACTCCGGTGCCGGCCCGACTGGAGCGAATCCCGTTTACAACACGGTAGCAGCAGTTGCGAACGGTGCCGCCGGCAGTGACGGCTTCCTGATCATTGAAGAGTACGACGCCTAGGAGCAACCATGCGACATGCCCTTATCCTTGCCGCCACCAATGTGGTCGCGAATGTCATCGAATTGGCAAAGCCGGATGACTTTCCGCTCGCTGATGGCCTGTTCGTTGTCCAATCCGACACCGCCAGCATCGGACAGATTTGGGATGCAGCGTCGGGCACGTTTTCCAATCCGCCGGTTGATGTGGTCCCGCCCAGCAAGGCTGATCTGTTGGAAAATCTGGCGGCGCAGCGCTGGGAAATCGAAACTGGTGGCATGCAAGTGAACGGCGTTCGCATTGCGACGGATGACCGTTCCAAATCCCTAATCAACGGAACTAAAGCCTATCTCGACGCCAATCCGGCCGAGACCGTCCGGTTCAAGTCGGAGGCCGGTTGGCTGGCGGTCGATCTCGCCACCATCACCGCGATCTTCAACGCGCTCGGCGCTCATATCCAAGCCTGCTTCGCGGCGGAGGAGGCTGTCGGCCTCAGGATCGAGGCAGGCGAGCTAATCACCGTCGAGGCCGTCGACGCGGCGTTGCTGGCGGAAATTGCGAGTCGCTCGGCATGACGGCGCTGCTGACAAACCTGGAATGCCGCCAGGGCGACAGCCTGGATGTGTCGATCGAGACGCACCAGAACAGCGAAAGCGGTCCACCGCTGCCGCTCGCCGGCTATTCGGCCCGCATGCAGGTGCGTAAGCGCGTCGCTGATCCGGTGCCAGTGCTGGATCTCTCGACCGAGGGCACCGGCATTACGATCGATGCTGATGCCGGTGTCGTCGCGATCTCGCTGTTGCCGGCCCAGACCAAGGACATTCCGGTGCCGTGTGATCGCGGTGTTTTCCCTATCACTGAAAACTATGTCTATGACCTTGAAATTCGCTCGCCTGAGGGCGTCGTGACGACGCTGATCATGGGCAATTTCACGGTAATTGCGGAGGTCACGCGATGACGAGCATCAACTTGGTCGCCGTCGTGAAGCAATTGGTTGCGCTACCCGTTGTCGTTAATCGTGGACCGAAGGGCGCAGATGGTGATCCGGGCGAGCCGGGTGCCGATGGCATGAACGGCTGGTCGCCGGTCTTCGCCCTCATTGCCGACGGCGGTCGGCGGGTCCAGCAGGTGATTGATTGGGCCGGTGGCACCGGCGCGAAGCCGGCGACCGGCAAGTATGTCGGTGCGGCTGGGCTGGTTGATGCGATCGGCGACGCCGTGGACATCCGTGGCACAGCCGGCGCCGATGGCGATCCTGGTGATCCCGGTCCTGCTGGCGACGACGGTGAAGACGGTCAGCCGGGTGCCGACGGCGCCGATGGCGTAAACGGCTGGTCGCCGGTCTTCGCTATTGCCGAGGATAATGATCGACGGGTCCTGCAAGTGACTGACTGGACCGGCGGTACCGGCGTGAAGCCGGCGACGGGCAAGTACGTCGGTGTGGCTGGGCTGGTTGATGCGATCGGCGATGCCGTCGATATCCGTGGGGCGACCGGTGATCCCGGCGATCCGGGTCAGCCTGGGTCCGATGGTGACGATGGCGACGATGGTTGGTCGCCGGTCTTCGCGGTTATTGCCGACGGCGATCGGCGCGTGCAGCAGGTGATTGATTGGGCCGGCGGCACCGGCGCGAAGCCGGCGACCGGCAAGTATGTCGGTGTGGCTGGGCTGGTTGATGCGATCGGCGATGCCGTCGATATCCGTGGGGCGACCGGTGATCCCGGCGATCCGGGTCAGCCTGGGTCCGATGGTGACGATGGCGACGATGGCTGGTCGCCGGTCTTCGCGGTTATTGCCGACGGCGATCGGCGCGTGCAGCAGGTGATTGATTGGGCCGGTGGCACTGGCGCGAAGCCGGCGATCGGCAAGTATGTCGGATCGGCGGGGTTCACCAGCACAATTGCGGATGCTGTCGACATCCGGGGTCCGGCCAGCGCCGGTGGCGGAAGTGACCCGATTGCTGATGGCATCTTTTTTGAAGACTTCATGAGCACGGCCTCGTCAAACATTGGTCCGCTCGGGCTAGCAACATCGCAGAGTGGAACAGGTGCGACGGTCAGCAACAGCAACAATGCAAATACGATCGGTTCTAAGCTATTTGAAACTGGCACAACAAATGCTGGCACTGCGTTTGTCGCAACAGGCGGTGCCTCGTTTTCCCTGGGAACTAATGGCGCGATCACATTCAAGTGCCGCCTCAAATTGTCGGCCCTCTCCGATGCGACCGACAATTATCAACTCCTGATCGGCTTTTCTGATTTCGTGTCATCGCTGTCGCCATTTAACGGAATTTACTTCCGATACAACTCTGCGGTCAGTCCTAACTGGTTGGCATGTTCCGTCAGGAGTACCGTAGAAACGACAGTTATTACAGGCATTCCCGTAACGACCGCATATCAGAACCTGGGGTTCACGTTGAATGAGGGAGCAACTTCTATCGGGTTCACTGTCGATGGGGTACCGGCGGCAACCATTACCACCAATATCCAAACAGGAAGCCGGGCAATTGTCGCAAGAATCAATAAGATCGCAGGAACGACAAATAGGTCGATGGAGATAGACTATGTCTATCTTGAGCGCCGCTTTAATTTCTCGCGGGGTTGAGATGAGGACATCGGAGTTTCTTTCTTCACTTTCGGATCTTGAGTTGCAGTCGCTTTATAGCCTGAGATTGGGCAGCAGCACCGAGAGTATCGCGTTCGATAGAACGATCATTCTCGTTCCGAACATGACGCAGGCGTCGTACGCATATTGGTGCGACCGGCTTTTGGATACCTACAATATCATACCGGACCGGCACGCCGAACTCATGCTCCGATGCCCGAACGATACCGATCCGGGCTCTTATGTGGTGAATTCGTAACATCAAACCGCCATCGAGCGGGTTGCTGTTAAGCGCCGCCGTGTCTGATCGACTCTTGGGGGACATAATGGACAATTTATTGCCGCCTGACCTGCGTCAGGCGGTGTGGAGCTTCGTCACGACGCTGGCCTTCGCCTGCATGGGGCGGCTGGGCTGGCATGTGCGGCAGGTCCAGAAGCGCGAACGGAAATTCTGGTCGACGCATCTGCTCTGGGAGCTACCGACGGCCTTGGCCAGCGGCTTCGTCGCCGATGGCATCGGTGAGTACTTCCATCTCGATCCCAAGCCGGCAACCGCCGTCGTCATTATGGTGTCCTATCTCGGCCCGGCCGGTATCCAGGCCCTGCTGACGCGGCTGGTCGATCGCTTCGTCGACAAAGGCTGAGCATGCCAATCCGAACACAAGCACATTGGTCGGTGAAGCCGACCGATGACGGGGTTGCTTTGACCATCGATGACGGTCAGTTCCCCGAAATCCTCAACCTGCCGGCCGATCAGGCCTGGCAGCTCACCGAAGACATCCGGCGCTTCGTGCCGCGCCGGCCGTCATCAGCAAACCCAAAGGACAAGTAACATGTGGAAACTTATCGGGACGGCGATCGCCGCCTTCGTCCGGCTCCTATTCCTGCCGGCCTTGCTCGTCGCCGTTGTGGTCGCCGCCGTGCACCTGCCGGAAGCCAGCGGCTATCTCGATGCCAGCATCTATCGGAACGTCCTGCGGCTCACATTGGCCGCGGCGACCGTCTATGGGCTCGTCATGGCGTCACGCTGGCTGGATTGGCGCGCCGGCATCTCTTTCAGGGAGGAATGGAGTGAGATTCGCAAGGGTAATCTGGCTGTCAGTGTGTATCTCGGTCTGCGCATCCTGGCCATCTTCGCCTTCGGCGGCTGCGTCATGCTTCTCAGCTGACTACGACCTGCAGATCGCCGCTGCCGCCGCCCGTTGGTGGCAAGACATGTCGCTGCAGGTCGCAGCGCTCGCCTGGAAGGCGCAGCTCTGCCAGGAATCGGGTCTCGATCCGAAAGCCGTGTCGCCGGTCGGCGCGAAGGGCCTGGCGCAATTCATGCCGGGCACCTGGCGCGAGGTTGCGGCCGAGCTCGGCCTCGGCACGCGAACGGCGTTCGACCCTTCGTCCGCGATCGATGCCGGCGCCTATTACATGGGCAAGATGCGGCGCTTCCCGGATTGGCGGTGGTGGCAGGATCCGGAGCGGCATCGCATGTCTCAAGCCGGCTACAACGCCGGGCCCGGCAACGTCCGCAAGGCATTGCGGCTCTGCCCTGGCCAGTCGTGGTCAGTCGTCGCGCGTTGCCTGCCGGATGTCACCGGCCGACACGCGCGCGAAACAATCACCTATGTCGACCGCATTGCCGACTGGCAGCGCCGGTTGGGAGGCCAATAGATGACGATGATTTTGGGGGAGGCGGCCGGCGCGGCCGGGGCGAGCATGCTCAAGAAGCTGCTGCCCTGGATCGCGGTCGGCTTGGTGATCGCGGCGCTGGCCGGGCTCTATGCCTGGGAGCGCGGTAACCGATGGGTGGCGGAGGCGGCGACGGCGAAGGCCGTCACCGAGCAAAAGGCGGCGGAAGCCGAGCGCGATGCCTGGCAGGCCAATGCGGAGACGATCGAGCGTGTCAACGCCGCCAATGCCGACCTGCAGCGCAAGATCGATGATCTGCGCAATTCAATGGACCGCCTCGCGCAAGGTGCGGCCGAACAGGCCGCCAGGCGCCAGGAGACGGCCGCAACCATCAAGGGGGAAATCCGCCGTGTGCAAGGCCCGAACAATCCCATTGGCCCTTATAGCGTTCATGCTTGGCAGCGGCTGCGAGATACAGCCGAAGGCCGCGCCGCCGATCGTGGTGACCAAAATCCAGGAGGTGCAGGTCAAGCCGGATCAAAGCCTCCTCAACTGCCTGCCGGAACCGCCGATCCCGTCCGATGAGGCGATTCAGGCGATGGACGATCAAACGCAGGCTGCGCTGATCGTCGACATCGCCATCCCCGGCCGGGATTGCCGGGCAAAACTCGAAGCGCTGCGCCTTTGGTATCAGGGCCAGCCTGCCACTGCCAATCATCCCTGAGGTAAGTCATGAACTGGATTCGCAATATCTGGGCGGTCGCTATCGGCTGGCTCCAAACCACACTGCATGCCTGTCGCGAGGCGGTGATGCTGCCGGTGATCTTTGCCGGCGGCGCCTGGTCCTGGTGCTCGTATCTGCTGGGCACGAAAGACCCGCAGAATGTCGAACGCCTGCAGCACTTCTGGGGCTGGTTTCATCCCAGCCTCGATGAGCACTGGTGCCGGCTGTTTCTCGATCGTCCGCTGATCGTCGCTGACCGCGACAACGTCAAGATCGTGACGGGCGGCGCGACGGAAGTTGGCCCGATGACCGTCACTGATGACGGCTGGCTGTCGCTGCTGGCGGTGTGGCGAAAGGAGGCTTGGTATCATCGCCTCAAGAATATCGGATCGGAATGGGCTCGCCTTGATGCGCAGCGTGCCTATAAGGCGGCGGCGTTCGTCAGCGTCGGGTTGTTCGCGCTTGGTTGCGGCATCGGGGCCGTCATCTCGATGATCCTTCGTCACCTTTTGTGAAGGTGACGTACCTACGGCGCTTGCATGTCTAACTTGACGGATGCTGACGTCAGCCACCCGAATCGCTGGGCCAGGGTCGCCGGAATCGCGGCGCTGGCTTGCTCGTAAAGATCTGGCCCCATGATCTCCACCGGTGATTTCGCTTCCTTGTGGAATATGTTGTTGGACCCGATAGCCATCGCTGGCAGCCTGAGCCATCCCTGACCCAAGGGAATATTATAAAAGCTGCAAACCTTCCTTACATAGTCGGCCGGCGATCGCGAAAAGTCTTCATAGGACGTGACCAGGGTTTCCGGTCCCTGTTGTAGTTGAGACAGATCAAGCCAGTTCTCCGTCCATTTAACAAAGCCCTCTAACTGGTTATCCACCTGCCACTTGAGGCGGGATTCGAAGGACCACGACGCATAGTCACTGGGGAGCACCTGCTGACAGTCCAGCATGCCGCTTGCTAAGCCGCGCTGCGCGATGGACCGGTCGACATGTCGGGTCCACGAGATGATCTGGCTTCGCGGATCGCGCAGGTGCAGGACGATTTTGGCGACGCCGGCTTGCCTCAGGGCGTAGAGAAGATGACTGCGTGGAGGCAAATGGACGCGCGTCAATGCATTGCCGCGAGAAAACCTCACGAGACTGTTCCAGTCGAACGTGATATCAACAATGCCACCTAAGCGAATCTCGCCGCGCTGAATTTGCAGCGTGCTGCGAAGCGCACGTTGGATATAGACGCTGCCGGTCTTAGGAAGCGCCACGATGAAAATCGGTGGCAGTTTCAATCCGCGCGCCGGAAAGGCCCGCGGCTCCAACGCATTCAAAACCCAACGATCACCAGCCTCTATCGCGCGATAAAGGCGCTTGTAGAGTGTCATTCGGCCTCACCCCAATTCTCCCACCGTGACCTGTGAGGGTCCCTCCGAATCTACGGGATGGTGATGAAGGAAAACAAGCATATGATGAAAAGATATGCGAGTAATACGATAGTATGAGGACGCCCTAATTGGAGAGAATGATCAGTTATAATTTTAAGAGTTGACCGTTTAATTCGGTTATATTTGTCTTGGGTCGGTACCGAAGAAAATGATCCTGAAAAATTTGATATTTCAAACAAAGATCGAAAACTTTTGGATCAAAACAGGCTCGATCAGTTCTGTGAACGCTGGCTGATGACCTGGTTGAAGTTAAGTTTCAGTCGGTGACGCTCTTTCGATGGCTTTGCCCGATGGGTCGTGCTTATGGTGGGGTATGCTGACTATCCGATTCGCTTTTGCATTATTTGTGGCTGTCGCCGCGTCGTGGTCTTCGACGGTTTCGGCGGGCGCTACTCAAGCCATCACGCCATGCTTCACACCCGGCGGTGCCTGTACTCAATTGATTGTCAATGCGATTAGCAGTGCGAAGCATGACATCAGGGTGCAAGCCTATAGCTTCACCTCTGCGCCAATCGCCAAGGCTCTCGCCGACGCGCATCGCCGTGGCGTCGATGTCAAGGTCATCCTCGACAAGAGCCAGGCGACCGCGAAATACACCGGCGCCACGTACCTGCAAAACGCCGGCGTACCGGTGGCAATCGACTACAAGGTCGCGATTGCGCATAATAAGGTGATGGTGATTGATGGCAGCACGGTGATCACCGGCAGCTTCAACTTCACGAAGGCCGCGCAGGAAAGGAACGCCGAAAACCTGCTGGTGATCCGCGACGCCGAGTTGGCAAGACAATACCTCGCCAACTGGCAGTCCCGAGCGGCCGTCTCAAAACCGTATAAGCGCAAGTAGCCGCCGCAAGCGAGCCGCCGGTTACTCTCAACGCCCGCAAGTCTGGCGTTATTTTGACGAGCTAAGGAACTGTTGGAGTTTGTCGAGGATCTGGCTTTGGCAGGCTCGACCACCCATGGCCATGAGCTCCTCGCCGGTTTTATTGTCGACGAACGACATGTCGTAATTATAGGCCCCGTCCATGTGGCCAAGGCAAATGTCGAACTGGCTGTAATTCATCATCAATCGGTATCTGGTATTGAAGGTGTCGTATTTCTCCAAGTGCGTATTCGTCCCGGAGGATCCTTCCATTACTTGCGGTCCCCGGTCGACGACCATGGTCCAGCCGTTCCTCTTGAATACTTCCTTGATTTCGGCGGTCAATCCGCCGCCCGGCGGGACGGTAACTGAATGCTCGGATGCGTCGGGTGTACCATAGGTGTGCATGTTCGCGCTGACGCAACCACTCAATAGGCCGCAAAAGGCCGCCAGAAAAATAAACTTCGTCACGTGGATATCCCCAATTTGCTTAGGAAGCCTATCTCACCAAGCGATCGAAGCCAAGATGGCGGGCAGTAGGTCGTGAGCGATGCCGTGCGGAGCTAGACGGCGCCGGCTTCGAGCGGCTCGATGCACTCCGGACCGACATTCTTGACGCTGTTGACCGCTTTGGAGACGGGCTCGGCGCGCATCTGCTCAGCTGGGAACGGGTCGATCATTCCTCCGATTTCGGCTTGTGGCGTCTTATCGGAAAGCCAGGCGTCGAACTCGCTGGGATCGAGGATGACCGGCATGCGGTTGTGGATTTCAGCCATCAGGCTGTTCGGCTCGCAGGTCAGGATGGCGGCGCTATCGATTTCTCCCTCGGGCGATTTCCAGCGTTCCCAGACGCCAGCAAAGGCGAACGGCGTTCGCGTCGCCAATCTGATTAAATAGGGTTGCTTGTCGTCCTTGGGACCCTTCCATTCATAGAATCCGTCGGCCGGCACCAGGCACCGGCGCTTGGCGATCGCCGCGCGGAACATCGGCTTGGCCTCGATGCCTTCGGCCTTGGCATTGATGACCGGCGGTCCCTTGGGCGCTTCCTTCAGCCAGAAGGGCAGCAATCCCCAGCGGACATTGACCATCTCGCGGCCATCGCCTGTTGATCGCACGATCGGGATCTGCTGTGTGGGGGCGATGTTATAGCGCGGTGCTAGATTTGGCAGGTTGTCGAACAGGAACAGCTGCTTGATGGCATCGACATTTGAGATAAAGACGTATCGTCCGCACATGGATTTCTCCTGCCTCTTCAGTATCCCAATAGGCGCTGTCGCTGTCGCCTGCGTGCTACCTGGACTCTTTCATCATCTGCGCTCAGCCACTCGAAGCGCCCGAATTTACCTGGAAGAAACCCTTTGCGGCCGCCAGCCATCCGCTTGACCGTATCCTCATCGTCGACCGTCAACACGACTGAATAAGCGTCCTTGCTGCGTCGATGCCGGCAATATTGGCATTTGAGCCGCCGCAGCACCTCACTCAAGGTGCAACTCTCACCGTGTCTGCTGATCAGGTCTTCGACCTGCAGTGAGCTTCGATGCTCACAGTTCTGGCAGGTCGCGACCAGCTTATATTTGCCGACCTGGCCCAAGGTCGAGACCTGACCTTGGCAATAGACGCGGTAGGTCGGGGTCATGGCAAATCTCTGTTGCGCTGTCTGATCCTGGCCATTTCAGGACCCATCTCCGAGGATGATTGCGTCTGAAGTGTTCCTAAAATGTTCTCATCTCCGTGCCAGAGTCAACGGCCCTATTCCTGGTGGTTCAGGTCGGCGATCGGCCGCGACTTGTAGGGATTGCCCTAGCTCGCCCGCTTGGCCGGCTTCTTGTTCCGGACAGGTAGATCGGCCTTGCCGGCCGGCCGGGTCTGCATCAGCAGGCGGGCGCCCTCGCTGAAGGCGGCGCTGCGGGTCAGGCCGGCGCGGTGGGCGTATTGGTCGACGGCTTCGACCAGGCCGGTATCGAGGGAGAGATTGGTTGCCTGCGGCTTGCCCTGGGCGATCGGCAGCAGGGGGATGACCGTGACGATCGCGCCCTCCCAATCCACCCAGTCTTCGCCGGCCGCCTTGATCGCCTCCAGGTCGCGCGGGGCGGGAGCGGCCGCGCCATCGGCGATCATGCCGGCGACGTGCAGCGCGAGCGCCTCGGTGCCCATCGAGATCGCCTCCTCATAGGTGGCGCCGGCCGAGACGCAGCCGGGAAAGTCCGGAAGCATGACGCCGTAATCCGAGCCGGCTTCCTTGTGGATCAGGGCAATGTAGTAATCCAGCATCTCGCTCTCCTTGGCGGCCGCCGGGCTCTCAGAGCCCGGCTTGCTTCATGATCGACCGGACGGTGCCGGTGGGTAAATCCTTCTTCGGATGAGGGACCGTCACGCGGCCGGCCTTGGTCGGGTGCTTGTACTGATTGTGGCTGCCGACCGTGCCGACCAGATACCAGCCGTCCGCCTCAATCAACTTGATCAATTCGCGGCTGCTATAGGCTTTCGGCATTTCGTTCCCCCCCCCTGTCTATGCGTAGATATATGCGCATAACAAGCGAAACCGTCAAGATGGAATGCGCAAATATTTGCGCATAAAAATTCCACTCGGTCTCGGCCGGGCGGGGGAAGGGGCGAGGCAACGCCCCTAACCGCGTGTTAGCGCACGCACGTCTGAAACCGGCCGATCCCAGGCCGTCCCGCCACCCCTGCAGGGGCGGGTGCTTACTAACGGAAAGAGTTAATGGAGTCCAATCATCAACGGCCGGTCGCACCGGTCGAACCGATCGCGCCGTGGCTTGGCGGCAAACGCCACCTGGCGCAGCGCCTGGTCGACCTCATCGCCGAGATTCCGCACAAGACCTATGTGGAGCCCTTTATCGGCATGGGCGGCGTCTTCCTCCGCCGGCATTACGCGCCGCCGGCCGAGGTCATCAACGATATCAATCGTGACCTGGTCACCATGTTCCGGGTCGCGCAGCGGCATCGGGCGGCCTTCGTCGAGGCCGTCGATCGCTGGAGCTTCTCCAGTCGTGACGAGTTCGATCGCCTCAAGCGCACGCCGCCGGATGTCCTGACCGACATCGAGCGTGCCGCGCGTTTCCTCTATCTGCAGCGCCAAGCCTTCGGCGGGAAAGCCAAGAATCCATCCTTCGGCGTTGATGTCGCCGGCGGATCTCGCCTGCGGGCGAGGGCGGCTGTCCGGCACATCGAGGATCTCGGCCGGCGCCTTGAAGGCGTCATTGTCGAGTGCTTACCGTGGCGCGATCTCATCGATCGCTATGATCGTCCGGACACGCTGTTCTATCTCGACCCGCCTTATTGGGGCTGTGAGAAGGACTACGGCTCGGATTTCACGCGATCGGATTTCTACGACTTGGCCGCCCGGCTCCGGAAACTGCAGGGTCGATTCCTGCTATCCCTCAACGACGCGAACGGCGTTCGCGAGTGCTTCGCCGGGTTTCACTTCATCGAGGTGGAGACGACTTACTCGATGGGGACTAAAGAAAGAGGGGCTGGGCAAAGGGCTCTGGAATTAATCATTTCAGCTACGCCACCGACGAGTGGTCTATATCTGCTCTGATTGTTTGTACAAGGGCGGTGGATCAACTACCGCCCTTGAATACCCGATATAGCGTTGCTAATCTCGCCCGACCGCTAAGAACAGTTGTGCAGCAGTTTTGTGGCGGAAAAATTATGTTTAACTCTTGAATTTTGTCAACCCTTTCACAACATTTTTGTTGTCAAATGATCCCGAAATTTCGTAGCAATGGTACGCTGAAGCCCGGAATTCACCATGCTACGTGGCAGGACGTTGTGCGTATTCTGGGTTTTTCGGCGCGTCGCAGGGATCTATTGCTTGGCTTGGAAAACATGTGCCGTCATCTTGCAGCTGCGGGTGCAACCAAAGTGTGGCTGGATGGAAGCTTCGCCACGGCTAAGCCGGCTCCCGGCGATTATGATCTTTGTTATCCCATGACTGAGGTCGACGAGAACATGCTCGACCCATGCTTTCTTGATTACTCGAATGAACGCAAGGCCATGAAGGACAAGTTTCTAGGAGAGGCTTGGCTTGATATCTGGCCATCTCCGTATGCCGGAGAGACAATGTTGGATTTCTTTCAGCTCATCAAAGGCACCCGTAATCCGAAGGGGATTGTGGAAATCGACTTAAGGACTTTGCCATGATCAAGACACCAAAGCAGTTGAAGATCGCTCGTGATCACGTCGCAAAGTTTGAGCAAACCATCGCTGCGGCTGAGGCTGCAGGGCCGACGAATGACATGTCACAGCGTTTACATCAGGCCTATATCGATGGTCTCAAAAGCACGGTCGAGTCTTTGTCACGTGAGATCCGAGAGTTTGAGCATTTGGCCTCAGGTGACATTAGTTGCATCCGTCTCAAAGAGTGGAGCGATTTGCCTAAGGCGCTCATTCAGCACCGGATAGCCAAAGGAATGTCTCAAGCTGATATGGCGCGAGAACTGAACGTGAAGCCGCAGCAGGTTCAACGATGGGAAGCGATGGACAATCAGACCGCTTCTTTTCAAGTGCTGTGCGAAATGGCACGCATCCTCGATCTGCAGATGCCCGGCCTCGCAGTAACAAATACAAAAATTGAATTAGTAAGCATCACATCTGAATCCATTATTGAGCGCACGGGCAACGTAATTATTACAGGCGTAAATGATCGCCGCGTCCCGCTGTCGCGCGGCACATCATCGCCATGGGCTCGGAATGAGGTATTTGCATAAATGGCTGATGGCCTCAATGCGGCGTGTTTCTTTTGTGACGACATTCGCCAAGAGCCGAATGGCAAGCAAATTCACATCGGTGTGTATAATAGAGACCTAATCGTACCAGCTCTGCCGGCTACTTTTGAAAAGATGATGCTGGTGGTGACGTTGCGTGCGCCGCTCCAGCATCCCCAGCCCGAAGAGCTGACCGCAAGAATCCAAATTCCTGATCAGCCGGAGCAAAGTTTCAAAGTTGGAGTTCAGCAGCTTCCGGAGGAACAATCTCCGTCAGATGCACAAACATGGGAAATTCGCTTGATATTTGGCCTTCGGTTGCAATGCGTCGCCGAGGGTCGCATTAAAGTTAACATTGACACCGATGTAGGCTCGGCCTTTGCGGGCAGTCTGAGGATCCGAACGCAAGATACAGCTCAGGCTCATGCAGTAGATTTAACGGGCCTAAGCAACGTTCTGTATCACTTCATCGAAAGTGTTGAGCCGAAGAGTCCCCTTGAGGATCGGAATGCTGCTGTCGCCCTGAGAAACGTCTTGACGGATCTAGTGCGTGGTAAGGCCGAGACAATAGAGTATCCAAATTCTCCCATTACGGTTGCTTTGCTTTCTGGGCGAGAATGCTATGTGCTGTTTAAGGAGCCTCAGCGGAAGCCCATTATTGAAATAAAATATCGCGATAAGCTGCTGCCATACCGCATCGATCGCAAAAATCCCTATTACGTCCGGTTGGCGTTAATTGACGAAGAGGGCCCCACTTTTGCCAACGCACTCGAAATTGACCTAGTGCCCGCTTCGCCCGATTTCTAAGACATATTCGGCGGAATCTATTAAAGCTTGATCCGGACAGACCATGCGGCTATTGGGTGATGCCGAGTGTGTCCCTTCAACGGCACCATTTCTTTCATTAAGAATTGCCATTTCGATAACGGCGATCGACAGCAACGGATCGATGACATGACCCCCAACGAAATTGCCCGGTTGCAGGATTACCTGCGGCGCACCTTCGACAATTCCAAGATTTTCGTCGATCCGCCGGTCAAGAAGGGGGCGACGGTCGAGGTCCGCCTCGGCGACGAATTCATCGGCGTGCTGTATCGCGACGAGGATGAGGGCGAGGTCTCCTATTCCTTCCAGATGTCGATCCTGGAAGAGGACCTGCCGCCGCTCAGCGCCGTCCAGCAGCAGCCCCGCAAGCCGAAATAACCTGCCGGCCGCAAGAGCTTCAAAGCATCTTGCCTTTCCCCGCTTCCCGTGGATCACTCGCTGATACATGGCAGGGGAGGTTGAGATGTCGTTCGAACATTGGCTGGCTTTCGCCGCGGCTTCCGCGGTGCTGGTGGCGATACCGGGACCGACGGTGCTGCTGGTGATTTCCTATGCCCTCGGCCATGGCCGGCGCTCGGCTTTGGCGACGGTCGGCGGTGTGGCGCTCGGCGATTTCACGGCGATGACCGCCTCGATGCTGGGGCTCGGTGTCCTGCTGATGGCGACGGCCACGCTCTTCACCGTGCTGAAATGGATCGGCGCCGCCTATCTCATCTATCTCGGCATCAAATTGTGGCGCGCACCGGTCGCCGCCGATGGTCTGGCCGCAACCGATGCGACGGCGCAGCCCTGGCGGATTTTCCTGCATGCCTATGCAGTGACCGCGCTCAATCCGAAAAGCATCATCTTCTTCGTCGCCTTCCTGCCGCAATTCATCGATCAGCATGCGCCGATCGTGCCGCAGATGATGATCTTCATGGCGACCTTCCTGGTGCTCGCGACCATCAATGCCACGGCCTACGGTTTGACGGCGTCGGCGGCGCGGCGCACCATTCGCCGGCCGATGGTGCAGCGCCTCGTCAACCGTACCGGCGGCTCGCTCCTGATTGCGGCGGGTCTGTTCACGGTGACGTGGCGCCGCGTCGCAAGCTAACAGCAAGCTGCTTGTCATTTTCCTAAGCTGAGACTTTATTCGCACTGGATGTGTTTCAGATCACTGATTCCGGAACCGATCGGTGAATCCACGCGCCCGTTTTGTTGCTCTATGCTAGGCTCTCTTCTCTAGCGTGCTGCGTTCGAGGAATCGACGGAGGCAACCATGGCGGATACCATGTGGACGATCCAGGCGCGGGAATTCATCCATTGCAATTGCGATTACGGTTGTCCTTGCCAATTCAATGGCCGGCCGACCCATGGCAATTGCCATGCGATTCTCGGCTTCGAAATTGATCACGGCTTTCACGGCGCCACACCGCTCGACGGCCTGCGTGTCGCCGCCGTCTTCTCCTGGCCGGGTGCGATTCACGAAGGCAGGGGGGCGGTGCAACCGATCATCGACCGGCATGCCAGCCCGGCGCAGCGCGACGCTCTCTTGCGGATCATTTCCGGTCTCGATACCGAACCCGGCGCCACGGTCTTCCAGGTCTTTTCCGCAACCTTCGACACGGTGCATGAGCCGATCGATGCGGAGATCGAATTCACCGTCGATATCGATGCGCGCACCGCCCGTCTTTTCGTCGATGGATTGATCGAGTCACGTGGCGAGCCGATCCGCAATCCGGTGACGGGCGCGGCGCATCGCGCGCTGATCGAATTACCGAACGGTTTCGAATTCATCCGGGCCGAGATCGGGCGTGGCTGGAGCAATACCGAAGGCGCCATCAAATTGACGATTGCCGACAGCCACAGCCATTTCGCCCAGTTGAACCTGACGCAAAGCGGCGTCATGCGTTAGTGAGACGGGGCGAGCTACGATGACGACGCTCACGCTTGAAAACGTCCTGCGCCGCGATCGTTGGGTCGTCGTGGCGGCGCTGGCCGTCATCGTCATGCTGTCCTGGATCTATATCCTGTCGCTGGTATTGCAGATGCATGGCCCGGCCGCATCGACGATGAACATGCCGGACATGAAAATACCGGATATGTCGATGACCGGCATGCCCGGGATGGATGTGTCTGGCATGGACATGTCGGGCGTGGCGATGGCAGGCATGGATATGCTGGCAACGCCGCATCTTGCCGATCAGATCGTCCTGTTCCTGATGTGGGTCGCGATGATGATCGGCATGATGATTCCGGCCGCTGCCCCCATGATCCTGCTTTATGCCCGCGTTGCCCGCAAGGCGGCCGCCCATGGCAAACCCTTCGCGCCGACCGGTTGGTTCGCCGCCGGATATCTGCTGGTCTGGATTGCGTTCTCGCTGGTGGCGACGCTGTTGCAAAGTTGGCTGCAGCGTCATGCCTTTCTGTCGCCCGACATGGCGATCAGCAACCGGCTGTTCGCCGGCTTCCTGTTGATCGCCGCCGGCCTGTTCCAATGGGGGTCGCTCAAGGATGCCTGCCTGACGCAATGCCGCATGCCTGTGCAGTTCATTCAGCAGCATGGCGGTTTCAGCCGGGATATTCCGGGCTCGCTGAAGCTCGGCATCTATCACGGTGCTTATTGCGTTGGCTGCTGCTGGGCGCTGATGGCCCTGCTCTTCGTCGGCGGCGTCATGAACATGTTGTGGATTGCCGGGCTGACGATCCTGGTCCTGCTGGAAAAGATCGCGCCCTTCGGCCGTAACCTGGCAAAGGCAATTGGCGTCATCCTGATGCTCTGCGGTGTCGCCGTGCTGGCGACGCGGCTCTGACGTTTCGTCAGCCGGCTTGCAGCTCCGCCGCCGACAGCCGATGGATGCGGCCGAAACCGGCAACATAGAGCGCTTCCAAGAGATTGAAGCGATAGAAGCGGAAATCGCCGAAGCCGGCATAGAGTTCGGCCTCAGGGTGCTGGGCGAGATAGGCATCGCGATCTTCCGCCGCCTCGCTTACGCTCAAGGTACCGAGCAAGGTGACACGCGGTCCGGTCAAGGGCTCGGCGAGCTCCAGCGTGCCGTCGAACAGCAGCGAGACATGTTTGTTCTGCTGCAGATTCCTGGCGTGATCCGACAGATCGGACAACAGCAAAAGGGGCGCCTCGTCATTGCCGAGCGCCGGCACCACCAGGGTGACGAAAGGATAGTCGACATCGAGGCGCGATGTCAGCGTTCCGAGATAAGCGCGCTCCGCCATGCGCAGCAGCTGGCGGATTTCGCTGGGAATATCCTTGATCGTTGCCGGTCGAATGTCGGAGCTCATCGAAAGTCCTTCTGCCGAATATCAATGCGATGGGTGAAGCTTAAACAATGAAGCGCCGACGATATCGCAAAAGCCCGTGATGTTCCCAGGCTTTTGCGACATCCTGGTACGATGGTTTATCAACGGGCGACCGCTCAGGCCGCCTTGCTTGTCCGGTAGCGGGCGGCCGGCTCGCTGCGCGACAGGTTCGGCATCAATTTCTGGCGTGCTGCTTCATAGGCGTCGAGATCGGCGCTGTCGGGCAGCGCCGGGATGGTCAGGAATTCGCCTTGATCGAGCCCGGCCAGTGCGGCATCCACCATGTCCTCCGCTCGCATCACCATCTCGCTTGGCAGGCGATCGACCGGGTTGCCGAGAATATCCCAGAACTCGGTCGCGGTGGCGCCCGGCGCGACGGCCTGGACGCGGATATTCTTATCTGCCAGTTCATGCTTCAGCGAGCGGCTGAACGCGAGAACGAAGGCCTTCGACGCGCCATAGACGCCGTTCAGCAGTTCCGGTGCGATGGCAACGATTGAGGCGATGTTGACGACCGTGCCGCCGCCCCGGGCGACGAAACCGGGGACCGCGGCATAGGTCAGCCGGGTCAGCGCCGTCACGTTCAAGTCGATCATATTGGTCATCTTGTCGACATCGGTATCGAGCAGCGGCGCCATCGCACCGAAGCCGGCATTGTTAACCAGCAAGGTGATGCTGGAATCGGTGCGGAGCACATGTTGCACCCCGGCCAGACCCGCTTTGTCACTGAGATCGGCAGCCATTACCTCGATCGTGCGGCCGGTTTCATCAGCCAGGCGGCGGGCCAGATCATCGAGGCGCTGGCGGTTGCGCGCCACCAGGATGAGGTTGTAGCCACGCCGCGCCAACCGGTCGGCATAGATCGCGCCAATGCCGCTGGACGCGCCGGTGATCAGGGCAGTGCCGTTCTGGGAATGCGAGGTCATATCGGTTCTCCTGTTGACGGAGCGGGGAAGTGGCTCCTGGAAAACCTATGCATCCTGGCGAATGTCTTAAATGTCATATATACAACGTTTTGAGACATGTCGTCGTCGAAGCAAGTGCGGGTCGGCAATATGCAAACCATTGGCCTCGTTATCTTTCCGAAATTCCAGGTGCTGGGCTTGGCCGTCATGGCTGCTTTCGAGGTGGCCAATACGGCGACCAGGGAAGCCGTCTATGACCTGCGGCTGCTGTCGGAGCAAGGCGGGCTGATCCAGTCCTCGGCCGGCTTCTCGGTCGAGACCGAGGCTTTCCTTGCGCCGGCTGTCGAGGAGACCCCCTTCGACACCGTCATTATCGGTGCCGGTATGCAAGTGGAGCCGACGACACCCGCCCTCCTGGATTTCGCACGGCGCTCGGTGCGGACCTCCCGGCGCGTCGCCGCTCCCTGTATCGGCGCTTTTACCCTTGCCGAGGCGGGCTTGCTCGACGGCCGCCGGGCAACCACCCATTGGGCTTATGCCCGCGAGCTGCAGAGCCGCTTTCCCCGCCTGAAGGTCGAAGAAGACCGGATCTTCATCGTCGACGGGCCGATCTGGACCTCGGCCGGCATGACCGCCGGCCTCGATCTCGCTCTGGCGATGATCGAAAAGGATCTCGGTGCCGATGTGACACGGGCGGTCGCCCGCAATCTCGTGGTCTATCACCGCCGCGCCGGCGGCCAGTCGCAGTTCTCCGCTTTGCTGGAACTGGAACCGAAATCCGATCGCATCCAGCAGGCCTTGGATTACGCCAAGAAAAACCTGAAAAACCCGCTCAGCGTCGAAGAACTGGCCGGAATCGCGCATCTCAGTCCGCGCCAGTTCAGCCGCGCCTTCCGGGCGGAAACCGGCCAATCCCCCGCCAAGGCGGTGGAGAATCTGCGGGTCGAGACGGCCCGTTTGCTGATGGAACAGGGCCGCCTGTCGATGGATGTGATCGCCGATGAAACCGGTTTTGCCGACCGGGAACGGATGCGGCGGGCCTTTCTGCGGGCTTTCGGCCAGCCGCCACAAACCGTCCGGCGCAATGCCAGATTGTCGGCTTAACGTGATTTTCCTTCGTTATCAGATGGTTGGTGGAATGCCGCTTATCGAAGCCGTCCGCTAAATACTGTAATTTCGCCCAAATTCCGTCATACTGCGGGCCGATCTTGGCAGCACGGGGCGGAAACGCTATCAGTTGGGCCAAGAAGGAGTATGCGCCAATGCCGCAGACCATTGCGCTTGTCGACGACGATCGCAATATCCTCACCTCAGTGTCGATGACGTTGGAGGCCGAGGGATTCGCCGTGCGAACCTATACGGATGGAGCGGAGGCGCTGCGGGCGCTGTCCAGCCAGCCGGTCGATCTCGCCGTTCTCGACATCAAGATGCCGCGCATGGATGGCATGGAGTTGCTGGAAAAGCTCCGCCGCAGCAGCGATGTGCCCGTCATTTTCCTGACCTCGAAAGACGATGAGGTGGATGAGTTGATGGGTCTGCGCATGGGGGCCGACGATTACATCAAGAAGCCCTTTTCGCAGCGCCTGCTGATCGAGCGCATTCGCACCTTGCTGCGCCGGGAACTCAGCCGCGGCGGCGCGGGTGAGAAGCCTGGCGAAGCGGCGCTTATCCGCGGCAGCCTGATGCTTGATCCGACCCGTCATCTCTGCACCTGGCAGAATGTGCCGGTGGAACTGACGGTGACGGAGTTCCTGCTGCTGAAGGCGCTCGCGCAGCGGCCGGGACATGTAAAAAGCCGCGACCAGTTGATGGATGCCGCTTATGGCGAGAATATCTATGTCGACGACCGGACGATCGACAGCCATATCAAGCGGCTGCGCAAGAAATTCAAGGCGGTCGATGACAGTTTCAACCAGATCGAAACGCTCTATGGCGTCGGCTATCGCTACAAGGATGCCTAGCCACTTGGCCAAGGATCACCCGGCCAACAACCTCCTGGCCGATAGCGGGCGATTGCGGTTATGACCGATTTCGCGCCAGGCGATCTTTCGCCGGAAAATCGGCCCGAAAATCGTTCGCGATCGTCCGACAGCAAGACGTCGCGCGAAAGGGTAAGCCAGCGGGTCAGTCTCGGCATGCCCGGCGTGCCTTCGACCTTATCCGATGCCGGCACCAAACAACCGCGACGGCGCTGGTTCAACTGGGGCAGATCTGCGGGTGAGGCTCCATCGGTCTCTCAAGCCGCGGATGACCGGGATGGGCAAAATCAAGAACGGCTGGAGCCCGTTCTGGTCGGTGGCCGAAAGTCCCTTTCCGCCGATTATGTGAATACGAGCAAGGTCCCCAGCAAAGTGGTGCCTTTGCGTGACCGCCGCGATGTGTCCCGAGCGGAGATTTCGCGGCCAGAAATGCTTCGCACCGAGATGCCGCGCACCGAGATGCCGGGACGCGGCAGGGATGGAGCCGACCGTGAGGTTGCGGACGACGCGCAGAAAGCGCGACGCGACAAGACCCGTACCAGCGCCAGCCACCGGCCGTTATGGCAATCGCCGCTGACGCGACGAATTCTTGCCGTCAACATGCTGGCCTTGGCGATTCCGATTATCGGCTTGCTCTATCTCGATTCCTATCGCAGCAGCCTCATCCAATCCGAGTTGGAATTGCTGCAGACCGAAGGAAAGCTGTTCTCCGGCGCGCTGGCCGCCAGCGGTGTCGCCACCGGCCCCCTGGGCGATGAACGCCTGGTGCCGGAAACGACACGCCAGACCGTCCGCCGTCTGGTCGATGTCTCGAAGACGCGGGCCCGGCTGTTCGCACCCGACGGCGCTTTGCTGGCCGACAGTTTCCTGCTCTCCGGGCCGGGTGGCGTGGTGGAAATCCAGCCGCTGCCGCCACCGGAGCCCGATCACGGCTTCCTCTGGCAGGCGGTCATCCAGGCCTATAACTGGGCCCTGGCGCTGTTGCCGAATGGCACGCGCCTGCCGCCCTATAGCGAATCCGCTATCCAGACGGCGGGCGACTATCCCGAGGTGCAGAAGGCGCTTAGCGGCGAGACCGGCACCTTCGTGCGCGATGCCGGCAACGGATCACTGGTGCTCAGCGTCGCGGTGCCGGTGCAGCGCTATCGCCAGGTCCTCGGCGCGCTCTTCCTCACTAAGGATGGCGAGAGCATCGAGAACACCTTGCGCGATACGCGGCTCACCATTCTCGGTGTCTTCGGTGTCGCCCTCACCGTCACGGTGCTGCTGTCCTTCTATCTGTCGAGCACCATCGCCTTGCCGATCCATCGCCTCGCCGATGCGGCCGATCGGGTGCGCCGGGCGAAGGGCCGCAAGATCACCATCCCCGATCTCACGCGGCGACGTGACGAGATCGGCGATCTCTCGGGCTCGTTGCGCGACATGACGCGATCGGTCTGGAATCGCATGGATGCGATCGAGCGCTTCGCCGCCGATGTCGCCCATGAGATCAAGAACCCGCTCACCTCGCTGCGATCCGCCGTAGAGACGGTGGCGCGGATCGAAGACCCGCTGCAGCAGAAGAAGCTGATGAGCATTATCCTCGATGATGTGCAGCGCTTGAACCGGCTGATCAGCGATATCTCCGATGCCTCGCGAGTCGATGCCGAGATGTCGCGCTCCGAAGCGGGGCCGGTCGATCTGCGCGACATCCTGCAGGCGATGGCCGATATTCATGCGACGACCGCCGATGACACCGCGCCGCATCTCTCGCTCGATCTGCCGGAACGGGCCAATCTGACTGTGCTCGGCATGGAAGGCCGCCTCGGCCAGGTCTTGCGCAATCTCGTCAGCAATGCCATTTCCTTCAGCCCGCCTGCCGGAGAAATCGTGCTGCGGGCGCGGCGCCAGGGCCGGTCGGTCCTGGTCATGGTCGATGATGAAGGACCCGGCATTCCGCCCGATAAGCTGACAGCGATCTTCGAACGCTTCTACAGCGAGCGGCCGAAAGGCGAGAAATTCGGCACGCATTCCGGCCTCGGCCTCAGTATCTCGAAACAGATCGTCGAAGCGCATGGCGGCACGTTGACGGCGGAAAATCTGCGCGATGAGGAGAACAACATCCTCGGCGCCCGCTTCACGCTGCGGCTGCCGGCGATTTGACCCAGGATGACATCGAAACGTCATGCAACCCGCCGATCATTCGACAAGCAGTCTTGATGCGCATTGGCATGAATTGGTTGCCGGCACCAGCATCGCGATCGGCGAGGCCGCGGTGCTGCTGATCGGGCCGCCGGGCGCCGGCAAATCGGACCTCGCCTTGCGCCTGATCGACGGGGGCGCCAAGCTGATTGCCGATGACCTCACCGAATTGCATCGCCAGGGTGACGGTCTTGCCGCGTCGTATCCGGCGGCGGCACCGGCCGATCTGCGCGGCTGCATGGAGGTCCGGGGCCTCGGCATCATGCCGGTTCCTGCCGTTGCGACGGCGCAGCCGCTGCGGCTGATCGTCGAATTGACGGCGCCGATCGAGCGGATGCCGGAACCGGCGACGCGACATTATGGTGGCATCGCCGTACCATGCCTGCATCTGGCGGCTTTCGAAGCCTCGGCACCGGCAAAACTGCGGCTTGCGGTCGCCGCCGCAGCCGGCCATATAATGACGCCCTTATGAGCATCGACCCAGTTGCACAGGTAGCGCCATCAGCCGGCGCGGATAAGTCAGCCGGCAACACGGCCGGCAAGGATAGTGGTCATGGCCCATCCTCATCGGGACAATCGGCCACGCGTCCGCAATCCCGTCATGAGGAAGAAGGCCGCCGTATCATTCTGGTCACCGGCATGGCCGGGGCGGGCCGAAGCACGGCACTGAAATGCCTGGAAGATCTCGGCTACGAAGCGGTCGATAACCTGCCTTTGGCCCTGGCACCGCATTTGCTAAGCGGTCTGTCGGCCGCCAGCAGCGATGTAACCGGCGAGCGCAACCGGCCGATTGCCATCGGCATCGACGCCCGGACACGCGATTTCACCGCCCAGGCGGTGACCGATCTGGTGGCCCAGTTGCGCGGCGACCGCTGGCTGGATTCGACGCTGATCTTCATGGATTGCGAGGATGAGATCCTGCGGCGCCGGTTTACCGAGACGCGCCGGCGCCATCCCTTGGCGCCTGACGGCACGGTCCTGGATGGCATCCAGCAGGAGCGCCGGTTGATCGCCCCGCTGCGCCTGCTGGCTGATCTCATCATCGATACCAGCGACCAGGCCAGCGGTGATCTGAAACGCCTGCTTAGCGGCCGCTTCGCGCTCGACCGGCGGTCGGGCGTCGCCATATCGGTGGTTTCGTTTTCGTTCCGTCGCGGCCTGCCGCGCGAGGCCGATCTGGTCTTCGATGTGCGCTTCCTCGACAACCCGCATTACGATCCTGTCTTGCGGCCGTTAACTGGTGAGGACGAAGCAGTCGGGGCGATGATCGCCGCCGATCCGGCCTTCGCCACTTTTTTCCCCGCTTTGACCGATTTGCTCCTGCCGCTGCTGCCGGGTTATGAACGCGAAGGCAAAAGCTATCTGACCGTCGCGATCGGTTGTACCGGCGGTCGGCATCGGTCGGTCTATGTCGCTCGGCGGGTGGCGGAATGGCTGCGTCAGCGGGGACAGGACGTTGCCTTGACGCATCGTGATTTGGAACGGTTGTGACGATACAAGATAAATATAAACAACATCATTTTCAGGCAGGGTAAGCTTTACATGGTGACTTCCGCATGATGACCTTCAGGGGCCGCATCGGCCGAGCCGATAACGAAGCGGCAGGCCAATCGAGCCGGTGCGTGCGAGGGGGATGAGGCGATGATCGGAATGGTCCTGGTAACCCACGGCAATCTGGCCGCCGAATTCCTTTCGGCACTGGAACATGTCGTCGGCAAGCAGACTCAGGTGGCGACGGTTTGTATCGGTGCCGATGACGATATGGAGCTGCGCCGTCAGGAGATCTTCCAGCGCGTCGCTGAGGTCGATAGCGGCGAGGGCGTCGTGCTGGCGACGGATATGTTTGGCGGCACGCCATCCAATCTCGCAATTTCCATGCTGGACCGGGCAAATGTCGAGGTCATTGCCGGCGTCAATCTGCCGCTGCTGATTAAGCTCGCCTCGGTGCGCAAGACACAGAAGCTGGCCGAAGCCGTTACCACGGCCCAGGATGCCGGCCGCAAGTATATCAATGTCGCATCGCAACTCTTGGCGGCCAGCGAGAAATGATAACGCGTATGAGCAATGGCGACAGTACGGCCACAACCGGCGGCCCCATCAAAATCGTGATCAAGAACCAACGCGGCCTGCATGCGCGGGCGGCGGCGAAATTCGTCAAAGTGGCGAGCGGCTTCGACGCCGATATCCGTGTCATCAAAGGCGAGGTCGAAGTCAGCGGTCAATCGATCATGGGGCTGATGATGCTGGCCGCCGGAATCGGCTGCGAAATCGAATTGCGCGCCAGCGGGCCGGCGGCGTCCGGCGCGCTGCAGGCGATAACCGAATTGATCGACCGCAAGTTTGACGAAGAGTAATCGATGATGGCGAAATCCGGTCGCAAGGACACGGACGGAAAAAAAGAACCAGGCATCAAGAAGCCCGCGGTGCAACGCGGTGGAAAAGTGGAGGACGGGGGAAAGGCGGAAGGTGGAAAGCCGGAAGCGTCGCGGAAGCGGCTCAAGACGATGGCAAAGCCGCTTGGCCGCCAGGAGCGGCATAATACTCTTCTCGAAGGATTGGGTGTTTCCGGCGGCATCGGCATCGGCCAGGTGCATCTGGTGGAAGCCGGCGATGTGCATGTCCCGGAATATGAGATCCCGCCCGAGAAGGTTGAAGCGGAACTCGGCCGCTTCGTGGCGGCGCGAGAAAAAGCCGAACGTCAGATCAAGAAGCTGAAAACCAAGTCGCTCGATCTGCATGGCCGCGCGGCCGAGGAAATGGGCTTTCTCCTCGATGCCCACCTGCAGATGCTCTCCAGCTCGCGGGTGACGCGCGGCGTCGAACAACGCATCCGGCATCACCAGAATGCCGAAGCCGCGGTGCAGGCGGAAATCTCGAAGGTTGCGCAGGACTTCGCCGGCCTCGGCGATGACTATCTCGCGGCCCGTGCCACCGATGTGCGCGAGGTCGGGGCGCGTCTGCTGCGCAATCTGACCAAGACGCCCTATCAGGCCTTCAAGCATCTGCCGGCCGGCGCGATCGTTGTGGCGGAGGAATTGACGCCTTCGGACACGGCCCTGCTCGACCCGAAAAGTATTTTTGGCTTTGCCACCGCGCTTGGCGGCGCGGAAAGCCATACCGCCATCATGGCGCGGTCACTCGGCATTCCGGCTGTACTGGGCATCCCCGATCTCCTCGGCCGCACGCGGACCGGCGATATCATCATCGTCGACGGCACGGCGGGCCGGGTCATCGTCAATCCCGGCGAAGCCCTGCTGGCGGATTACCGCCGCCGCCAGGGAGAGCTGGAACGCGACGTCAAGCAACTGGCCCGTCTGCGCAAGCTGCCGGCGGTGACGCGTGACGGCCGGCGCGTTGGTCTGCTGGCCAATCTGGAATTGCCGCGTGAAGTGGCGATGGCGGCCCAGGCCGGCGCCGAGGGCATCGGTCTCGTGCGCACGGAATTCCTGTTCATGAACCGTGAGGACCTGCCGAGCGAAGACGAACAGTATCGTGCCTTGCGGGAAATCATCGAAGGCATGGCCGGCCGGCCGGTTACCATCCGCACGCTCGATGTCGGCGGCGACAAGCTGGCGGTGTCGCTGGGCGACCGGCTGGGTCAATCGGCCAATCCCGCACTTGGCCTGCGGGCCATCCGCCTCAGCCTGCGCGAACGGCATCTGCTCGACACGCAATTGGCGGCGATCCTGCGGGCGGCGGCACATGGCCCGGTGCGCATCCTGCTGCCGATGATCTCGTCGGTCGGCGAGGTGAAGCAGGTGCGCGAAGCCCTGGGTCAGGTGGCGCGGCGCTTGAAGCGGCGCGGCGCCAAGGTGCCGGATCCGCTGCCGTCGGTCGGCGTGATGATCGAAGTGCCGGGTGCCGCTTTGGCGGCCGATGCGCTGGCGCAGGTCTCGGATTTCTTCGCCATCGGATCGAACGATCTTACCATGTATACCCTGGCGATCGATCGCGGCGAGGAGCAGGTGGCGCATCTCTATAACCCGCTGCATCCGGCGGTGTTGCGGCTCATTCAGTTTGCCACCGAGGCCGCCTTGCGTTCCGGCATCCAGATCAGCGTCTGTGGCGAAATCGCCGGCGATCCGCGTTACACGCCCTTGCTGCTCGGCCTCGGCATCCAGGATCTCAGCATGGCATCGACCTCCCTGCCGCGCGTGAAGCAACGCATCCGCAATATCGATTTCGTCGCGGCGACACGCTGCGCGCGGTTGATCATGGACCAGTCCGATATGGGACGGATCGCCATGTTGCTGGATGATTTCAACGCTCTTGCAGTGTAATTCATCCCATGAAAAGGCGGCCCGGATGAGCACAGCGGAAACCCCTTTCGGCCTGCCGCCCAGTCTGGCGCAGATGGAGGAGATGGCGGCGCGGGTCTATGCCGAGTTGCCGCCAGCCTTCACGGCCCTCTGTCGCAATCTTGTCATCCGGGTGGAGGAGTTTCCCGATGACGAGGTCCTGACCGAAATGGGAATCGATTCGCCCTTCGATCTTGCCGGGCTTTATCAAGGGGTGCCGCTGACCGAGCAGGAGATCAGCAATCCCCGTCCGGCGATCGATATGATTTTCCTCTATCGCCGGCCGCTGCTCGACTGGTGGTGCGAGGAGGAGAGGGACCTGGAAACGCTGATTCGCCATGTGCTGATCCACGAAATCGGCCATCATTTTGGCTTCAGCGACGCCGATATGGAACGGATCGAGGGCATCGCCTGGGATCCCGAATAAGCCCCTATCCCGCTTCCAATAATCCTTATGATTGAAAATGGTTATGAGCGATGGACGGATCGCGCGAGCGTTCACGCGACATTGTCCGGCGCTGCGGCTTGCCCCGGGGTCGGCGGGCTGCTAGAAGCGGGGCGATTTATCGCCGTTAGGAGAACAGCATGTCTGCCTTTACCGATTACAAAGTCAAGGACATGAGCCTCGCCGACTGGGGCCGCAAGGAAATCGCCATCGCCGAAACAGAAATGCCCGGCTTGATGGCGCTGCGGGCCGAATACGGCAAGGCGCAGCCGCTGAAGGGCGCGCGCATTGCCGGCTGCCTGCATATGACCATCCAGACGGCCGTGCTGATCGAGACGCTGACGGCGCTCGGCGCCGAAGTACGCTGGTCCTCCTGCAACATCTTCTCGACCCAGGACCAGGCCGCGGCGGCGATCGCTGCCGCCAAGATCCCGGTCTTCGCCTGGAAGGGCCTGACGGAAGAGGAATTCTGGTGGTGCATCGAAGCCACCATCAAGGGCCCGAATGGCTGGACCCCCAATATGATCCTGGATGACGGCGGCGATCTTACCCAGATCATGCACGACAAATATCCCGAGCTGCTGAAGGACGTGAAGGGCATCTCGGAAGAGACCACGACCGGCGTTCATCGCCTCTATGAAATGGCCAAGGCCGGCACGCTCAAGGTCCCGGCGATCAACGTCAATGACAGCGTCACCAAGTCGAAGTTCGACAACCTCTATGGCTGCCGCGAAAGCCTGGTCGACGGCATCAAGCGCGCCACCGACGTGATGGTGGCCGGCAAGGTTGCCGTGGTTGCCGGCTATGGCGATGTAGGCAAGGGCTCGGCGGCCTCGCTGCGCAGCCAGGGCGCCCGCGTGATGGTGACCGAAGTCGATCCGATCTGCGCGCTGCAGGCGGCGATGGAAGGCTATCAGGTGGTGACCATGGAAGATGCCGCGCCGCAAGGCGATATCTTCGTCACTGCCACCGGCAATGTCGATGTCATCACCCTAGACCATATGCGGCAGATGAAGGACCGCGCCATCGTCTGCAATATCGGCCATTTCGACAGCGAGATTCAGATCGCCGGCCTGCGGAACTACAAGTGGGACAATGTGAAGCCGCAGGTCGACGAGGTCGAATTCCCCGACGGCAAGCGCCTGATCGTCTTGGCGGAAGGCCGTCTGGTCAATCTCGGCTGCGCCACCGGCCATCCCAGCTTCGTCATGTCGGCGTCCTTCACCAACCAGGTGCTGGCGCAGATCGAGCTGTGGCAGCATCATGCGAAATACGAACGCAAGGTCTATGTCCTGCCGAAGCATCTCGACGAGAAGGTGGCGGCGCTGCATCTTGCCAAGATCGGCGCCAAGCTGACCAAGCTCAGCGAAAAGCAAGCGCAATACCTGTCGATTTCCCAGGCCGGGCCGTTCAAGCCGGAACATTACCGCTACTAAATCGTCATGACGGTCCGGGCTTCGCCCCGCAGCAAGCCCGGACTCGCCAAATCCGGACGTCTTGATATCGGCCGTCGGCGCGCATGCCGGCCGACATCTTGGCTTCTGAGCGGGGCCCGATCCAAAGCGGAACGTGCGGGAGCGGTTGCAACCTGCTACAGTCGCGCCGCAATGGTTGTATCTTCCTGCCGAGCCGCCTTGACGAGTGCCGTGAGCTGGGTCGCGATCCTGGCCGGCAGCCTTGCGTTTTGGCCGCTGGCGGCGCAGGCGCAGACCGCGCCCCTGCAACAACCGGTCGCCCTCTCCAAGGATCTCGCTGAACTGCTGATCGGCACCCTGCTGTTGGGCATAACCACCGGCGCCGTCCTGGTCGGCATGTGGCTGTCGCGCCGCCAGGCGCGCCGCCTGCGCGATCTCGTGCATGAAAAGAAAATGGCCGAGCAGTCGCTGACGCTGGCGCAGTTGCGGCTGGATCAGGTGCCGACCGGGCGCATCGACTGGTGGGAGACCGGCCGTCTTACGCTGGACCGGCCGGCCTGCGACCTCCTCGGCCTCGACCGCAGCGAGATCGACGCGGCGGATTTCCTCGGCTTGATCGCCGACGAGGATCGGCCGGCTCTGGAAAAGGCGATGATGGATCTCGCCAGCGCTTTTCCGGTCGACCTGGTCCTGCGCCGGACCGACAATCCGGCCTGGCTGCGGCTGCGCGGCAAGCGTCTGGGGCCCGGCTGGGCGCTCTGGGTCGACGAGGTCACGGCACTGGCGACCGGCCAGGCCAAGGAGCGGCGCCTCGCCGAGGGACTGGCGGAGGCGCTGGACCAGCTGCCCTATCCGGTCTGGCGGCGGGATGCGCATCTCGGCATCACTTATTGCAACCGCGCCTTCGCCCCATTGCTCGATCTGCCGGATGGCGATTCATTGCCACCGGGCCGCGAGGTCAATGCCGGTGCCCGGGCTTTGGCGCGCCGGGCACAGAAACTGGCGGTGGCGCAGGCGGAAAGCCAGCAGCTCGTGGTCGGCGGACAGCGCCGGCTGTTCGACTTCAGCGAAATTCCGCTGCCCGATGGCAGCCTGATCGGCTTTGCGCTCGACCAGACCTCGCTGGAGGATAGCCATGCCGAATTGTCGCGCCATCTGGCCGCGCATGACGATGTGCTGCAGAGCCTCGGCACCGGCATCGTCATTTTCGGCCCCGATAGCCGGGTCAAGTTCTTCAACACGGCCTATCTCGATCAATTCGGCCTCGATGCGCATTTCCTGCGCGGCGAACCGACCATCGAGGAAGTGCTGGAGGCCTTGCGCGAGCGCCGGCGGCTGGCGGAGCAGGCGGATTTCCGCTCATTCAAGCGCGAATTCGCCCGCCATCTGATGACCGCCATCGCGCCGCTCGAGGAACTGATTCACACGCCTGGTGGCGCCACCTTCCGCATGGTGGCGAGCCCGCATCCCCTGGGCGGCGTCATCCTGACTTTTGAGGATGTGACCGACGAACTGGCCCTGGAAGCGAATTACAACACGCTGATCGAAGTGCAGAAGGAAACGCTCGACCATCTGCATGAAGGCATCGCGGTCTATGGCGAGGATGGTCGGCTGAAATTGCACAATCCGGCCTTCGCGCGGATGTGGCGCCTCAGCGAGGAAGTGCTGGCCAGCCAACCGCATGTCTCGAAGATCCTCGATCAGGTGGTCGGGTTCTTCCCGGCGCGCAACGATTGGCGCGACATGCGCCAGCGCATCATCGGCGCGATTGCCGACCGGGATCTGCGCAACCTGCGTATCGAGCGCAATGACAGCCGCATCATCGATATCGCCTCGATCCCGCTGCCCGATGGCGGCAAGCTCTACAAATACACGGATGTCACCGACAGCATCAATATGGAACGGGCGCTGATGGAGCGCAACGAGGCGCTGGTGGCCGCTGATCGCCTGAAATCGGAATTCATCGCCAATGTCTCCTACGAATTCCGCACGCCGCTCAATGTCATCATCGGTTATGCGGAATTGCTGGCGCGGCAATATTTCGGCAGCCTCAATCCGCGCCAGCTCGATTACAGCAACAGCATCCTCGATGCCGCCCAGGGCCTGCTGCTGTTAATCAGCGACGTGATCGACGTGGCGGCGATCGAAGCCGGCTATATCCGCCTGGAACGCCGCGAGATCGATGTGCTGGCCCTGGTCGATTCGATCCAGCGCCTGTTCCAGCAGCGCGTGCGCAGCCGCGACCTGGAATTGCGCATCGATTGCGAGATGGAGATCGGCACCGTCTTTGCCGACGAACAGCGCCTGAAACAGGCGCTCAGCAATTTGATCAGCAACGCTATCGCCGTGGCGCCGTTCGGCACCGCCGTCGTGGTCGCCGCGCAACGCGACGCCGTCAATCTTTATCTCAGCGTTGCGCTTTCCGGCCTCACCGACGGGGTCGGCGACATCCCGTATGGCAGCGAGCCGGTGCAGCCCAATATGGCGGATTCGACCAGCGTCGGTCGCAGCGCCACCGGCGGCCTCGGCATTGCCCTGGTGAAGACACTGATCGGCCTGCATGGCGGCGGTATCGAAACCGATATCGGTCCCGGCTACCGCCGCGTCACCTGCGTCATCCCGCTGAACGCCGCCGCCACAGAGATGGCATCCACCAGCTAGAGCGCGATTCAGGCCGCCGGCACGCCCTGTGTCGTCGAATATTCGAAATGCAGCACTTCGCCCGGATGGACCAAAGGATGGATGGCATGGGCCGCCATCGCCGCCTCCGAAAAGCCGCAGAGAATGAGTTTCAGCTTGCCGGGATAGGTGGCGATATCGCCGATGGCGAAAATCCCCGGCGTGCTGGTGGCGCAATCCTTCGGCGTCACCGCGATATGGTTGCGCTCCAGATTGAAGCCCCATTGCGCGATCGGGCCGAGATTCATCGCCAGGCCGAAGAAAGGCAGCAGCACATCGGCTTCGAGCCGCCGCACCTCGCCTTCCAGAGTGGCGACATTAACCACCGTCAATTGACCGTCCTGGCCTTCCAGGCTGTGCAACTGATAGGGCGTGACCAGCTCGATCCCGCCACCCTTCGACAATTGTTCGAGCCGCGCGGCGCTTTCCGGCGCGGCGCGGAATTTCGGCCGGCGATGCACCACCTGGATGCTGGCGGCGATGCCATGCAAGGCAATCGCCCAATCGACGGCGGAATCGCCGCCGCCGGCGATCACCACGCGCTTGCCGCGGAAATCTTCCTTCCGCTTCACCAGATAGAAGACGCTCTTGCCTTCATAATGCTCGAGATTCTCCATCGGCGGCCGGTTTGGGCCGAAGGCGCCGACGCCGGCGGCGACGATGACGGCGCGGGCATCGATCCGCGCGCCCTTATTGGTTTCCAGCAGCCAGCGCTCGCCATTGGCGGTCAGCTTCTCGACCTGTTCGCCGAGATGATAGACCGGCTTGAAGGGCGCCGCCTGGGTTTCCAGCTTCTGCACCAGATCGGCAGCATCGATCGCCGGATGGCCGGGAATGTCGTAGATCGGCTTTTCGGGATAGAGCGCGGCGCATTGGCCGCCGGTGCTTTCCAGGGCGTCGATCACATGGCAGCGCATTTTCAGCATGCCGCATTCGAAAACCGCAAACAGGCCGACCGGCCCGGCACCGATGACCGCAACATCGGTCTGGTGAGTCTGTCCTGACATATCCGTCCGTAATCCTTCTCTCATCCTGCCACTTGTGGCGGCATCCTGCCGTGGCAGTCCCGGCAAATCAATCGCCGATCACCCCCGACAGGTCTAAAACCATATAAGGTATCAGGGATTTACGCCTAGAGCGCGATGAATAGAGCCGGATGTCACGGCCGGCCGGATTGATCTTGCGCCGGGCGACCGGTAAAAGCTGCTGGCATGGAGCCGGCCGAGGATATCTCCGTTCTGTTTGCGCGCACGCTGCCGGATGAGGCGGCGACCGCGGCGCTTGCCCGGGATCTCGCGCCCTTTCTTCGGCGCGGCGATGTGCTGGCGCTCTGGGGCGATCTCGGCGCCGGCAAGACCAGCTTCGCCCGGGCGCTGATCACCTATCTCTCGGCCGCGGCGGAGGATGTGCCAAGCCCGACCTTCACCCTGGTCCAGACCTATCCGGGCCGGATCGGGGAGGCACGCGAGCCGGTCGAGCTGTGGCATTTCGATCTCTATCGCCTGACGGCGCCGGAACAGGCCTATGACCTGGCGATCGAGGAAGCTTTCGAGGGCGGCATCTCGCTGATCGAATGGCCGGTGCGGCTCGGCTATCTGCTGCCGGCCAAGCGGCTCGATCTTACGTTGACGTTGACGGACGAAGTCGGGCGGCGGCGGGCGGAAATCGCCGGCAATGACGTTTGGCATCGCCGTTTGGCGTCGCTGATGACGGGGGAAGCATGATGACCAACGGGATCGATCGCGTCGCACGGGAAGCGGCGATCGCCACCTTTCTGGTGGATCGCGGCTGGGACAAGGCGGAGCGCCGGTTGCTGGCGGGCGATGCCTCCTTCCGGCGTTATGACCGTCTGACCGATGCGGCCGGCAATCGCGCCGTGCTGATGGATGCGCCGCCGCCGATGGAGGATGTGCGTCCCTTCATCGCCATCGACCGCCTGCTCTATGATCTCGGCCTCAGCGTGCCACGCATCATGGGCGAGGACGCGGCGAACGGCCTGCTGCTGCTGGAAGATTTCGGCGACGACACCTATACGCGCCTGCTGGCGCGCGGCCATGACGAAACCGCGCTCTACGAGCTGGCAACCGATGCGCTGGTCGCCCTGCATCAGCGCCTGCCGCAGGCGGCATTGGCCGGCTTGCGCAAATTCGATCTCGACAGCGCGTTGCGCCAGGTCTCGCTGCTGCTCGACTGGTATTGGCCGGAACTGCGCGGCGCGCCGGCGCCGGCTGATGTGCGCGCCGAATTCGACGCGGCCTGGCGACAGGTTCTGCCGCGCTGGCATCGCCTGCCCGAGACGATCGTGCTGTTCGATTTCCACATCGATAATCTGCTGCTGCTGCCTGGGCGCGCCGGTGTCCAGGCCTGCGGCCTGCTCGATTTCCAGGACGCCTTGTCAGGCCCGCTGGCTTTCGATCTCGTCTCCTTGCTGGAAGATGTGCGCCGCAATGTACCGATGCCGCTGATGCAGGCGATGATCGCACGTTATCTCGCTGCCAATCCGCAATTGGACCGTGACGATTTCATGACCGTCTATGCGGTCAGCGGCGCGCAGCGCAACACGCGGATCGCCGGCACCTTCACCAGGCTCTTGCGGCGTGACGGCAAGCCGGGCTATCAGCGTTACATGCCGCGCGTCTGGGAATTGATTGCGCATGACATTTCGCATCCGGCCTTGGCGCCGGTCGCCGCCTGGTATGCAAAATACCTCCCGCCGCCTGACCGCAAGGTCTTTGCCTGACCTCATCCGATCGTCGAAGCTTTGCCGCTATACAGGATAAGATTGTGACCGCAACGACAGCTTCCCTCGCGCCTTCATCGCCGATGTCCAGCGTAGCCGTGCCGAAAACGGCCATGGTGCTGGCGGCGGGCTTCGGCAAAAGATTGCGGCCGCTGACCGATACGACGCCGAAGCCGATGGTGCGGGTATTGGGACGGCCGATGATCGACGTGGTGCTGGATCGTCTCGAAGCGGTCGGCGTCGAACGCGCGATCGTCAATCTGCATCATCTCGGTCACGTAATCCGGAACCATCTGAAGGCGCGCAAATCGCTGGAGATCATTTTCTCGGAGGAAGAGGAAATCCTCGAAACCGGCGGCGGTATCGTCAAGGCTCTGCCGCTGCTGGGCGATGAGCCCTTCTTCACCGTCAATGCCAAGATCATCTGGCTCAACGGCAAGACCGATGCCCTGTTGCGCATGGCGCAGCAATGGGACCCGGCGAAGATGGATGCGCTGCTGCTGTTGCAGCCGACCGTCACCGCCGTCGGTTATGGCGGGCAGGGCGATTTTCTGATGGACCAGACCGGCCTCATCCGCCGTCGCCCGGGCTGGCAGGTGGCGCCGTTCCTCTATGCCGGCATCCAGATCTGTCATCCGCGCCTGTTCCGCGATTCGCCGGTCGGCGCCTTCTCGACCAATGTCGTCTGGGACCGTGCCATCGAAGAGGAGCGGCTTTACGGCGTCCGCCATGACGGCGAGTGGTATCATGTCAGCACGCCCGCTCAGCTCGAGGAAGTCGAGCGGCATCTCAGCTATCACGGCATCCGGTTCTGATTCGCCGGTTCGGCTCCAGGCGAGCTTGCGATTTCGCTTGAACCGGCGGCAGGCTCGCGCAGTATCGGAGCGATGACTGATACGTCGATCAGCGAGTCGCCACCGCGCGTCTTCAATATTCCGACCGGTATCGCTTTCGTCGATGCCCTGGCGGCGGGATTGCTGCGCCAGGCCGCCGGCGATCCACTGCGACTCGCGGCGATGACGGTGCTGCTGCCGAACCGGCGCGCCTGCCGCGCGCTGCAGGAAGCCTTTTTGCGTCAGGCGCAGTTGGCGCCGGATCGCGAGCGGACGGCAAGTGCCCTGTTGCTGCCGCGCCTGCAGCCGATCGGCGATGTCGATGAAGACGATCTCGCGGTGCTGGCCGGCGGCGCCCTGGATTTGCCGCCGGCGATCGATCCCCTGCGCCGGCAATTGCTGCTGGCGCGGCTCGTCATGGCCGGCCGGCCGCGGTTCCAGCCCCAGGGTGCAATGGCGAGCGAGCCGCTGCGCTGGCAGGATGCCGTGCGCCTCGCGGCCGATCTCGGTCGCTTGCTCGATCAGGTGGAGACAGAAGGCTGCGATCTCGCCGATCTCGACAAATTGGTGACCGGCGATCTCGCCCAACATTGGCAGTTGACGGTCAATTTCCTCGACATCCTGCGCGATGCCTGGCCGGCGATCCTGCGCGAGGAAGGAGCGATCGATGCCGCACGGCGCCGCAACCTGCTGCTGCAACGCCAGCGCGAGCTGTGGCTGCGCCAGCCGCCTAGCGGGCCGGTGATCGCCGCCGGTTCGACCGGCTCGATCCCGGCCAGCGCCGATCTCATCGCCACGGTCGCCCGGCTGCCGCAAGGCTGCGTGGTGCTGCCGGGTTTGGATCGCAGCGTCGATGACGATGTCTGGGCGAAGATCAGCGAGGATCCCAGCCATCCGCAATTCGGCCTGGCTTTGCTGCTGAAGCGTATCGGCCTCGAACGCGGCCAGGTCGATGACTGGCCGGATGTGATCGCGCCCGATGCGGCCAGGAAGACGCGGCGCCGGTTGATCGCCCAGGCAATGATGCCGGCCGATTGCACGGATCGTTGGTCCATGGCTGCAGACGTGCTGGATGTGGCGAAGGCGACAGCAGCCTGGGAGCCGGTGCAGCGCATCGATTGCCGCAGCCGCCAGGAAGAGGCCGGCGTCATTGCCCTCATCCTGCGCCGCCATGTGGAAACGCCGGGGGCGCGGCGCGCGGCCCTGGTGACGCCGGACCGGCAGCTTGCCGCCCAGGTGACGGCGGAATTGCGCCGCTGGAACATCGTCATCGACGATTCCGCCGGCCGCGCGCTCAACCTGACGCCGCCCGGCGCCTTCCTGTTGTTGCTGGCGGAGGCGGCCGCCACGGATTGGGCGCCGGTGCCGCTGCTCGCCTTGCTGAAACATCCCTTGGCGAAAGCGGGGCGGGAGACAAGCGCGTTCCGGGCGCTGGTGCGCGATCTCGAAAGGGCGGTGCTGCGCGGTCCCCGGCCGGCGCCCGGCTGGGCCGGGTTGCGCCCGGCCGTCGCGATCGCCATCAGCGGCGGTGACCTTCGCCCCGGCATGGCCGACCGTCTGAACGCCTTGCTGGATGATCTCGAACAGCGTCTCGGCGCGCTGGCCGATTGGCAGGAACAGCACGACCTGTCGACGCGCCTGGCGGCGCATCTCACCGCTGCCGAGGCACTAGCGGCGGGGGGCAGTGATCCGGCGCGGCAGAGCGGCGCCGAGCATCTCTGGCGTGGCGAGGCCGGCGAGGCGCTGGCGGATTTCGTGCATCGGCTCAGCGAGGCGGCAAGCGGCCAGCCGGCGCTGTCGGCGCTGGATTATGCCGCCTTGCTGGCGGAGATGATGCGCAGCGTCGAGGTACGGCCACGCTATGGCGCCCATCCGCGCCTCTTCATCTGGGGCCCCTTGGAAGCGCGCTTGCAGCAGGTCGAGGTGATGATTCTCGGCGGCCTCAATGACGGTACCTGGCCGGCCGATCCCACCATCGATCCGTGGCTCAACCGGCCGATGCGCCAGGCTTTCGGCCTGCCGCAGCCGGAACGCCGCATCGGCCTCTCGGCGCATGATTTCCAGCAGGCCCTGGGCGCGCCGCAGGTCTATCTCACCCGCGCGCTCCGGGTCGAAGGGACGCCCACCGTGCCCTCGCGCTGGCTGCTGCGGCTCGAAGCCTATCTCCACTGCCTCGGGGTGCAGGCAGAGAATATTGACGGCGTCTCCTGGACCGCCTGGCAGGCGGCGCTCGACCGGCCGGAGAAAGTTCAGCCTTATTCCCGGCCGGCGCCGCGTCCCGGCCGGGCGCATCGGCCGAAGGCCCTGTCGGTGACGCGCATCGAAACCTGGATGCGCGATCCCTATGCGATCTATGCGCAATATATCCTGCGCCTGCGGGCGCTCGATCCGATCGATGCCGATCCCAGCCTCGCCGATCTCGGCACCGTCATTCATGCCGCCCTCGAACGCTTCCTGCAGGATTGCCGCGACGGCCTGCCGCCGGATGCCCTGGCGCGCCTGCTGCGCTATGGCGAGGAAGCCTTCGGCGACATTCTCGCAAGGCCCGCCGTCTGGGCCTTCTGGTGGCCGCGCTTCCAGCGCATCGCCGCCTGGATCGTGCTGCAGGAACAGGCGCGCCGGCCGTCGATTGCCGAGAGCTTCACCGAATTGCGCGGCACCCTGGCGATCGCGGAGGTCGATCCGCCTTTCACCCTGAGCGCCGTCGCCGACCGCATCGACCGCCTGAAAGACGGCAGCCTGGCGATCATCGATTACAAGACCGGCGGCATCCCGACGATGGATGAAATCCATCTCGGCTTCGCGCCGCAACTGCCCTTGGAGGCGGCACTCGCCAAGGCCGGCGCCTTCCAGTCCGTTGCCGGTACATCGTTGCGAGGGCCGGTGAGCGAGCTCGCCTTCTGGCAATTGAACGGTCGCGATGCCGGCGGTGCGGTGAAGCCGGTCAAGGAAGCCGGGCGCGGCGTGCGCGGCAATGCCGATTACATGGTGCTGGCGCAGCTTGCCTATGACGGCCTGCTGGCCTTGCTGCAGGATTTCTCCGCAGAGGACGCCGCTTATCCGGCGCAACCGGCACCACGTTACGCGCCGCGCTACAGCGATTACGGCCATCTCGCCCGCGTTCTCGAATGGTCGCTGGCGGGCGAGGAGGGCGAATGACGATCGAACGGTCCTCCGCCCAGGCCTTGCCGATCGAGCGCGATGCGCAAAGCGCCATCAAGGATGCGACGCTCGGTCAGCGGCGCGGCGCCGATCCGCTGAAATCCGCCTGGGTGACGGCCTCGGCGGGCTCGGGCAAGACCAAGGTGCTGGGCGACCGCGTGTTGCGGCTGCTGCTCAACGGCACGCGGCCGGAACGCATCCTCTGCCTCACCTTCACCAAGGCGGCGGCGGCGGAAATGGCCAACCGCATCGCCGAGACCCTGGCGACATGGGCGGCGATGCCGGCCGCCGATCTGCGCCAGGCCTTGATCGATCTCACCAGCCAGCGGCCCAGCGCCGAGATGCAGGACGAGGCGCGGCGCCTTTTCAGCCGCGTGCTCGACGCGCCGGGCGGCATGAAGATCGAAACCATCCATGCCTTCTGCCAGTCGCTGCTGCGGCGCTTCCCGCTGGAAGCGGAGATCGCGCCGCATTTCGAGCCGATGGAGGAACGCGACGCGACGGAAATGCTGCGCGCCGCCCGCGACGCCATGCTGCTGGCTGCGCGCGAGCAGCGGGAGACGCCGCTTGCTTTGGCGCTCGATCATGTGGTGCGGCTGGGCGAGGACCGGCTCGACAAAATCATGGCGGCCTTCCTGCGGGAACGCGGCCGGCTGCTGGCCTTGCGCCGCCGCAGCGGCTCGCTCGACGATGTGGCTCTGGTGCTGGCGCGCCATCTCGACCTGCAGCCGGGGGAGAGCCGCCGCGACATCCTGCTCGCCGCCTGCGACGAGGCGTTGTTCGATTGCCAGGGCCTCCGCGCCGCGGTCGCCATCCTGCAACAGGGCAAGCCGACCGACGGCAAGCTGGCGGACCGCCTGGCGCCCTGGTTGGCGGCGGAGCTGGAGGACCGGCTGTCCGGCTTCGAGGATTACCTGGCGGCGTTTCACGATTCCAAAGGCGCGCCGAAGAACAGCTTTCTCACCAAGGCCCTGGCCGGCGCGCATCCCGATATCGAACGCCTGCTCACGGTCGAGCGCGACCGTGTGGCGCGGATCGGCGAGCGCTTGCGGGCGGTCGATATCCTCACCGACACCATGGCGCTCTTGACCCTCGCCAGTGACATGCTGGATCGCTACGAAAGCCGCAAGGCGGCGACGGCGAAACTGGATTTCGACGATCTCATCCTGAAGACCCGCGACCTGCTGCGCCGCCCCGGCATTGCACCCTGGGTGCTGTTCAAGCTGGATGGCGGCCTCGACCACATCCTGATCGACGAGGCGCAGGATACCAATCCGGCGCAATGGCAGGTGATCGAGGCTCTGGCCGGCGAGTTCTTCGTCGGCGAAGGCGCGGTCGATCGGCCGCGCACGGTCTTTGCGGTCGGTGACGTCAAGCAATCGATCTATAGCTTCCAGGGCGCCGACCCGCTGGAATTCATCGCCAAGCGGGCGCAGTTCAGCGCGCTCGCCGGTGCGGATCGCTTCAACGACGAGATCCTCAACGTTTCCTTCCGCTCGACCGACCAGGTGCTCGATCTGGTGGACCGGGTCTTCGCCGGGCCGGCGGCGCCGGGCGTGGTCCTGCCGGGTGAGCCGGCTTTGCGCCACCGCGTCAGCCGCGCCGGCGCCGAGGGCATGGTGACGCTCTGGCCGCGCGCCGTGCCGGTCGATCTCGCCGCCCCCGATCCCTGGTCGCCGCCGCGCATCCGCGATGAAGCGGCGGCACCGGTGCCGCGCCTGGCCGAAGCTATCGCCGGCGAGATCCAGCGCCTGATCGGCAAGGCGATATTGGCCGATCGCGGCCGTCCGGTGACGGCCGGCGATATCCTGATCCTGGCCCGCAGCCGCAGCGCGGTGTTCGAAGCGGTGGTGCGGGCGCTGAAGACGCGCGCCATTCCCGTGGCCGGTATCGACCGCATGCATCTGCTGGAACAGATCGCCGTGCTCGACCTCATGGCCTTCGGCGATTTCCTGCTGCTGCCGGAAGATGATCTCACCTTGGCGACCTTGCTGAAAAGCCCGCTGGTCGGGCTCGACGAAGAGGCGCTGATGGCGCTCTGCCTCGACCGCAAGGGCAGCCTCTGGGCGGCCCTCAGCGAGCGCCGCGATGAACGTCCCGATTTTGCCGCCGCGCATCGCCTGCTGGCGGATTTCCAGGCGCGGGTCGATTACCTCTCGCCCTTCGCACTGTATGGCGAATTGCTGCAGGCGACCGGCGGGCGGCGACGTCTCTATGCGCGGCTGGGGCCGGAAGCGGCCGATGCGGTGGATGAATTCATCGCTTTGGCCCAGGATTACGAACGCCACCATACGCCCAGCCTGCAAGGCTTCCTCCACTGGCTGCGTACTACCGATGTCGAGGTGAAGCGCGAATTGCAGGACAGCAACGACCAAGTGCGGGTGATGACGGTGCATGGCGCCAAGGGCTTGCAGGCGCCGATCGTCTTCCTGATCGACCAGCAACGTCGCCGCCCCAATGAGGACGGGCTGTTCTGGCTCTCCCTCGGTGGTGCCGACTTGCCGCTCTGGTCACCCAACCGCCAAGCCGATCATGCGGTCACGGCGGCGGCACGTGAGCGGCGCGCCAATGCCATGACGCTGGAGGAGAACCGCCTGCTCTATGTGGCCCTGACCCGGGCGGAGGATCGTCTCTATGTTTGTGGCACCGGTTCCGGCAGCGCCAGTGCGGCTCCCGGCTGGCATGATTACGTCGCCGGGGCGCTGGCCGAGATGCCGGGCGCGAAAAAGCTGGACATGCCGGGCCTCGAGGGTGACGGCTGGCAGGGCGAGGGCTGGCGTGTTGCCAGCGCGCAGCTCGCGACGCCGACCCGCGCCAGACCCGGCGCGGCAGCTATGCCCGGTGCGGATCTGCCCTTGCCGGACTGGGCCGGGACCAAGGCGCCGGACGAGCCCGATCCGCCCCAGCCGCTCACCCCCTCGCGCCCCAGCGACTCGGAGGAAGCGGCCGAGCTGGCCTTGGTCAGCCCGCTCGCGGCCGATCAGGGCTATCGCTTCAAGCGCGGGCGGCTCACCCATCATCTGCTGGAAACCCTGCCCGACCTGCCGCCGGAGGCGCGCGCCGCCGCCGCGTCGGCCTATCTCGCCCGGCCGGTGCATGGGCTGGAGGCGGCCCAGCAGGCGGAAATCGCGGCTGAGGTCCTGGCGGTGCTGGGCCACCCGGATTTCGCCGATCTCTTCGCGCCCGGCAGCCAGGCCGAGGTGCCGGTCGTCGCCCATCTCGCCGATCGCGCGGGGCGCCGGCGCGTCCTTGCCGGGCAGATCGACCGGCTGGTGGTGCGTGGGAAGGATTGCCTGATCGTTGACTATAAAAGTAATCGCCCACCACCCATGCAGGCGTCGCATGTCCCAACCCCGTATCTGCGCCAAATGGCGGCCTATCGACGCGCTGTGCGGGAAATTTACCCAGATAAAACAGTGCGTTGCCTTCTGCTCTGGAGCGACGGGCCGCGCTTGATGGAGCTTCCCGGCGACATGCTCGATCTGCATGACTGACGCGGTGGGCAATGCGCCGCCTTGACGTTGCCCGAGGCCGTTCATAGATTCCCCTCCAGCAACAAGGCGCGCCTATATGGGCACCTGAACCGGAATAAGGGGGATGGGGTCGCGCGCAACATAAAGGGATGCTGCATGAGCACGACGACACATATCAGCGACGCCAGCTTCGAAAACGATGTGCTGAAGGCGAACGGTCCGGTCCTGGTCGATTTCTGGGCCGAATGGTGCGGGCCCTGCAAGATGATTGCCCCGGCCCTGGAAGAGCTCGCCCAGCAGCTCGACGGCAAGCTGACCATCGCCAAGATCAATATCGATCACAACCCGCAGACGCCGAAGAAATACGGCGTGCGCGGCATCCCCACCCTGATGCTGTTCAAGGACGGCCAGGTGGCGGCGACCAAGATCGGCAACATGCCGAAGCGCCAGTTGGTCGACTGGGTCGAATCGGTCATCTAAACCGATCCGATAACGAGATTGAAAAACCCCGCCGGAGACGGCGGGGTTTTTGTTTGCATGGGTCTATAGCTTCCAGGGATTGCCGGGGATCGTGGCGGTGTGTGTCATCGCATAGCGAAGCTTGCCGTCGCGATAGACGTCGACAGCCTCGTCGTCGCCCTTAATGACGGCGCACCAGTCATCCAGGCTGCCGGGGAAGTCGAGGCAGAGTTGATCTCCCGATATCTGCCAGGTGCCGTCAAGTGGACGATCGCCGGCCTTGGCTTTAGCCTGCTGATTGATATCGAAGTAAACAATCCAATGATTTCGTTCGTCGTCGTAGCCGCTGAAGGTGTTGCCGACGACATGGCCCCGCAGTGTCTCGCCTGAAAGTGCCGGCGCGGTGACGTCTTTTTTCGGATGCGTCGCGGCAATGGGAAGCGACTCCGGTTTGGCTGTCGAGGCGGTCGCCGTCGTGCTTTCCTGTCCGAAGACGCGATAGGGACGCAGGATGTTGCGGCTATTTGCCAGCAAGGTGCAGTCCGACTTCGACCCGCGCTCGCATCCGAGCAATGCATGCTGGATCATCCAGCCGCCGTTGCAAATGGTATCAAGACAATAGGTGTAATATGCATAGCGGCCGTCCTCGCTGACCGCGAAGGCGCCGCTCCCGACAGGGCCGATCCGCTCAAGATAATTCTTGAGCCAGTTTTCGGTCTGGCTGGTGATCTGGACAGGTTTCTGCGAGTCAGCTGTGGTACATCCAGCGATCGCCACCACGAGAATTGCGGCGGCAAACGATAGCGGCAGCTGGTTGGCTGCCCAAGTTTTACGATACATATTTCCCCCAACACTTATGATGAAATCATAAGCTACTCAGCCGAGATTATGCAATCTCTGGTTGGATAATCCGACCTGAAGAGGGTGGAGACTTGCCGGCCTCACCCGTTCTCCACCAGCACCGTCCCCGCGAGATAGAGCGAGCCGCAGATCAGGACGCGGCGGGGTTCGGTGCCGTGGGTGGCGAGGACCGATTTCAAGGCGGCGTCGACTGATTCGAAGCCGGCGGCATTGAGTCCGACCTGCCGGGCGAAGCCGACGCAATCCTCGGCGCTGAGGCTGGCATGGTCGCCGGGGATGGCGACGGCGCTGAGATCCTCGGCGAGCGGCGCCAGGTGCTTCAGGAAGGCGACCGGCTCCTTGGTGTTGAGCATGCCAAAGATCAGGCTGACTTGTTTGCCGTCCTGCGCCTGCCACTCCTGCAGCATGCCGGCGATGATCTGGCCGGCATCCTCGTTATGGCCGCCATCCAGCCAGAGTTCCCAACCGGGCGGCAATTGATCGACCAGCGGCCCATGCGTCAGATGCTGCATGCGGGCCGGCCAGACGGCCTCGGTCAGGCCGCGGGCGATCGCCACCTCGCCGAGATCGAAGCCCTCCAGCCAGCGCGTCGTCGCCACGGCAGTGGCGGCATTGCCGATCTGATGCTTGCCGACCAAAGCCGGCGCCGGCAGTTCGAAGCCGCTGTGTGAATCCTCATAGCGGAAACCGCCGGGAATATGGGTGATCGACCATTCCTGGCCGAAGCGCCAGAGCGGCGCATTCAGGCGCGCCGCAGCCTCGTCGAAGATTTTTGCGGCTTCCGGCGGCTGCGGGGCGATGATGACGGGGCGGCCTTGCTTCATGATGCCGGCTTTTACGGCGGCGATCTCTTCCAGGCTGTTGCCGAGGAACTGCATGTGATCCATCGAGATCGGCATCAGCACGGTGGCGAGCGGCTGGTCGATCACATTGGTCGCATCGAATTCGCCGCCGAGCCCGGTTTCCAGCAGCAGGATATCCGCCGGCTCGCGGGTGAAGGCGAGGAAGGCGGCGACGGTGGTGATCTCGAAGAAGGTGATCGGCACGCCACCATTGGCGCGCTCGCATTCCTCCAGCAGCTCGATGAGGGCGGTTTCCTCGATCAGCTTGCCGTTGAGGCGGATGCGCTCATGGAAGCGCACGAGATGCGGCGAGGTATAGACATGCACGCCATAGCCGGCCGCCTCCAGCATGGCGCGGAGATAGGCGATGACCGAGCCCTTGCCGTTGGTGCCGGCGACATGCACGACCGGCGGCAGGCGCTTTTCCGGATGGCCGACCGCCGCCAGCAGGCGCAGCACGCGGTCGAGCTCGAGGTCGATGATCTTGGGATGCAGCCGGTTCAGCCGCTCGAGAACGATATCGCTATTTTGCGCGGAAGACGCCTGGCCCATGGGATCGGCCTCGTTGCTGAAAGGGAGCTTATCTGACCGGCGGTTGTCGTTACTTGCCGCCGCTATTGCCACCGGCGAGCGGCGCCGGCACCACCGCGCCCGGCATCTGCCTGGTCAGCAGGCCGATGATGCGCGCGAGCTCGGCCGGCAGGTCCTTGCGGGCAACGACGAGATCGACGATGCCGTGATCCAGCAGATATTCCGCCCGCTGGAAGCCTTCCGGCAGTTTCTCGCGGATCGTCTCCTCGATGACGCGCGCACCGGCAAAGCCGATCACCGCGCCGGGTTCGGAGATATGAATATCACCCAGCATGGCGAAGGAGGCGCTGACGCCGCCGGTGGTGGGATCGGTCAGCAGCACGATGAAGGGCAGGCCGGCTTCCTTGACCCGGTCGACGGCGATGACGGAGCGCGGCATCTGCATCAGCGAGAGGATGCCTTCCTGCATGCGCGCGCCGCCGGACGCGGGAATGGCGATCATCGCCGCGCGGTCGCGCACCGCGATCTCCGCCGCCTTGACCAGGCCTTCGCCGACCGCGACACCCATCGAGCCGCCCATGAAATCGAAATTGAAGGCGGCCGCGACGACCTTCAGCCCGCCGATCGTACCGCTGGCAACGACGATGGCATCCTGTTCGTCGGTCTTGGCCTGGGCTTCCTTCAGGCGCTCGGTATATTTCTTGCGGTCGCGGAAACGCAAAGGATCCAGCGGCACCGCCGGCAATTCCGCGCGCTCATAGGTGCCGCCATCGAACAGCAGTTCCAGGCGCCGCTTCACGCCGACCCGCATGTGATGGCCGCAATGCGGGCAGACCCGCAGATTGGCTTCCAGTTCGCGGTGGAAGATCATCTGGCCGCAGGCGCCGCATTTGTCCCAGAGATTATCCGGCACCTCCGCCTTGCGCACCAAAGCGCGGATCTTGGGGCGGACAAAATTGGTCAACCAGCTCATTCAATCATCCCTTATACGGGTCGTGTTGTTATCAAGCGCGCCCGCGCCGCACACCGGCGGCAAGGTCGCGTACCAGGGAAAGCACCGCTTCCACCAGGCCGGCTTTCGGCCGGCCGTTGGCGTCGAGATTGTCGGCGATGCGTTGGATCAGGGCCGAGCCGACCACCGCCGCATCGGCCGCCTTGGCCACTGCGGCGGCCTGGTCGGCGGTCTTGATGCCGAAGCCGACAGCGAGCGGCAGGCCGGTATGACGCTTCAGCCGCGCCACGGCAGCGGCGATATCGGCATCGGCGGCGGAGCGCGTGCCGGTGATGCCGGCGATCGAGACGTAATAGACGAAGCCCGAGGTGTTCTTCAGCACCGCCGGCAGGCGCTTGTCGTCGGTGGTCGGCGTCGCCAGGCGGATGAAGTTGAGGCCCGCCTTCAAGGCCGGCAGGCAAAGCTCGGCATCTTCTTCCGGCGGCAGGTCGACGACGATCAGGCCATCGACGCCGGCGGCGAGGGCATCGGTCAGGAAGGTCGCCACGCCATAGGAATAGATCGGGTTGTAATAGCCCATGAGGACGATGGGCGTGTCATTGTCACCCGGTATTTTGCCATCACCCTGGCGGAAGTCGCGCACCATCTGCAAGACGCGTTTCAGCGTCATGCCGGATTGCAGCGCGCGCAGGCCCGCCGCCTGGATCGCCGGGCCGTCCGCCATCGGATCGGTGAAGGGCATGCCGAGCTCGACCACATCGGCGCCGGCCGCCGGCAGGGCCCGAAGCAATTGCAGCGACAGATCGCCATCAGGATCGCCGGCGGTGATGAAGGTGACGAGGCCGGCGCGGCCTTGCGCCTTGAGATCGGCGAAGCGGCGCTCGATCCGGGTGGTCTTCACGTCCGTCATGCTTGCCACGCTTGCACTCACAGCTTGGTCCCCAATCTTTCGGCGACGGCGAAGATGTCCTTATCGCCCCGGCCGCTCAGGCACATCACCAGCAGATGGTCGCGCGGCAAGGTCGGCGCGAGCTTGCTGACATAGGCCAGGGCATGGGCCGGCTCCAGAGCCGGGATGATGCCTTCGAGGGCGCTGCAGAGCTGGAAAGCGTCCAGCGTCTCCTGGTCGGTGGCGGAAACGTATTTTACCCGCTTCATGTCATGCAGCCAGGCATGTTCCGGGCCGATGCCGGGATAATCGAGGCCGGCCGAGATCGAATGCGCGTCCTTGATCTGGCCGTCATCGTCCTGCAGCAGATAGGTGCGGTTGCCATGCAGCACGCCGGGCCGGCCGCCGGTCAGCGAGGCGGCATGGCGACCGGTCTCGACCCCGTCGCCGCCGGCTTCGACGCCGTAGATCGCGACGCTGGGATCGTCCAGGAAGGGATGGAACAGGCCCATCGCATTGGAGCCGCCGCCGATGCAGGCGACCAGCGAATCCGGCAGGCGGCCTTCCAGCTCCATGATCTGTTCGCGGGTTTCCGTGCCGATCACCGACTGGAAGTCGCGCACCATCGCCGGATAGGGATGCGGGCCGGCCACCGTGCCGATGATATAAAAGGTGTTTTCGACATTGCTGACCCAGTCGCGCAAGGCGTCGTTCATCGCATCCTTCAGGGTCGCGGTGCCGGAATGAACCGGGATCACCTCGGCGCCCAGCAGGCGCATGCGGAAGACATTGGGCTTCTGCCGCTCGATATCGGTGGCGCCCATATAAATGGTGCAAGGCAGGCCGAAGCGGGCGCACAGCGTCGCCGTGGCGACGCCATGCTGGCCGGCGCCGGTCTCGGCGATGATGCGGGTCTTGCCCATGCGCTTGGCCAGCAGGATCTGGCCGAGGCAGTTATTGACCTTGTGCGACCCCGTATGGTTCAGCTCTTCGCGCTTGAAATAAACCTTGGCGCCGCCGAAATGCTCGGTCAGCCGCTCGGCGAAATAAAGCGGGCTCGGCCGGCCGATATAATGCTGGCGGAACGACGCCATCTCGGCCGCGAAAGCCGGGTCGTTCCTGGCATCTCTATAGGCTTTCTCCAGATCCAGGATCAGCGGCATCAGCGTTTCGGCCACGAACCGGCCGCCAAACAGCCCGAACCGACCCCGTTCATCCGGGCCGGTGCGATAACTGTTCATCAACTGGGAGGAGGATGTGACGCTCACGTTGCGATCCTAGAATGACAGGCTGATGAAAACCGCGCGATAAAACGCGGGCGAGTCGCGCCGCAATCAACCACAGCACGGCGCAAAGGTCAAAGGGTGGTCACAGTATCCGGCCGGGGCCGGCGGCGGCTAAAGTTCTCCGGCAATTCGCAGGAAGTCCTTGATTTTCTGCAGATTCTTCAGGCCCGGCCGGTCTTCGACCCCGGACGATGTGTCTGCCGCCCGGGCGCCGCTGGCGCGGACCGCCCCGGCCAGGTTATCCGCCGTCAACCCGCCGGCCAGCATCCAGGGTATTTGGAAATCCTGCCCGGCCAGCAGCGACCAGTCGAAACTGACGGCATTGCCGCCCGGCAGGGCATCGGTCTTGCCGGCCGGCGGCTTGGCGTCGAAAAGCAGCCGGTCGGCGGTGGTTTCATAGGATCTGGCCCGCGCCAGGTCCGCGGCCGTGCCGATCTGCAGGGCTTTCATCACCGGCAGGCCGAAGCGGCGGCGGATGTCCGCTACGCGTTCCGGCGTCTCCTGGCCATGCAATTGCAGCAGATCGAGCGGGCAGGCAGCCAGGATGGCGGCGATGCGCTCATCGCTTTCATCGACGATCAGGCCGGTGCGGATGACCTTGCCGGTGGCCAGGCTGCTCAATTTTCCGGCGGCCTGGGGCGCGATATTGCGGGGGCTCTTGGCGAAGAAAACCAGGCCGATATGGCTGGCGCCATGCTCGATTGCCGTGGCAACCGCCTCGGGTGTCGTCAAGCCGCAGATCTTGGCGTCGACTGCCATAACGGCCTCCCTCAGACCCGAACGCCGACCAGGCGGCGATAGCCGGCGGCGACCACGCCGCATTGCGCCAGGGTGGCGGCGATCTGCGCCAGGCAGCCGATCAGCAGCATGGTATAGGGGGCCGCATCGGCCAGCCCGGTGCCCTCGGCGATCAGCCGGATCACGATCATCAGCAGCAGGAAAGGGGCCTCGACGAGCAGGCAGGCCAGCAGCAGGATCCAGCCCTGCCCCTGCGAGGCGTCCCAGGCCTGGCGCAGGCTGATCGGTTGGCCGATGGCGATGGCGACCAGGACAAGCGCCAGGCGAACGCCGACCACGCCGATCAGCAAAGCGGCAACCAGGACGCCGATCTGCGCCGCGGCGCCCAGCAGCAAAGCGATCGGGATGGAGACCAGTGCCAGCACGATCGAGCCGCAGAAGCCTAGCGCCAAAGCGCCGAGCAGGAAGATCACATGCAAGCGCCGCAGCGCCAATCCCAATTCCTCGACCGCACTGGGGCCGAGCAGCAGGAAGCGCAGCCAGTTCACCGAGAGCAGCGAGAGGCCGATGACGATGATGATGGCCGTCACCATCAGCGGTCCGGCGGCGCCGGGATTGAGTTGGGCCGATCCGTCTTCGAGCCCGCCGGTGAACATCTGTTCGAAGGCCGGAGCGCCGTAAAGCGAGCCAAGAAAATAGATGACCAGGGGCACGATGCCGAGCCGCAAGGCATCGTCGCGGCACAGCATCAGGCTCTGCAGGCTGACTCGCACCAATTGCATGACGGCGAGGCGCCGCTTCGGTCCGGTGCCATTAGGGCCGGTACCGTGATTCTGTTGCGGGGAACGTGAATTAGGTCGATCGAACATACGGATCTCGACGTCAGGCTTGGGTTCGGTCATCGCCGGCGCGGCAGGCGATTTCATCCGCGATTCGTTTTGCCGCCGCAACCGGGTCATCGGCGCCGGTGATCGGGCGGCCGATCACCAGATGATCCGCGCCCGCCTCCATCGCCTCGGCCGGTGTCATGATGCGCTTCTGATCGCCGCTCGCCGCCCAGGCGGGGCGGATGCCCGGCGTCACCAGCAGGAAATCGGCTCCCAGATCCTGCCGCAAAACGGCGATTTCCTTGGCTGAACAGACCACGCCGTCGAGGCCGCAATCGCGGGTCAGGGCGGCGAGGCGACGGACCTGATCTTGCGGACCGGCCGGCACGCCCACTTCCGCCAGATCGCTGCCGGCAAAACTGGTGAGAACGGTGACGGCGATGAGTTTGGGGGGGGCGATGCCCAGTTTCGCCGCGCTGTCACGGGCGGCGTCCCGGGCCGCCAGCATCATGGCGCGGCCGCCACCGGCATGGACATTCAGGATGAAGGGCCGCAACGGTGCCACGGCACGCACGGCGCCCGCCACCGTATTGGGGATATCGTGGAATTTGAGATCGAGGAAAACCGGCTGGCCGAGTTCGCTGATCCGGGCCACCCCGGCCGCGCCATTGGCCATGAAGAATTCCAGGCCCAGCTTGAGCCCGCCGACATGGCCGCGCAAGGCATCGGCCAGCCCCGCCGCCCGGGCCGGATCGGTCGTGTCCAATGCGACCAGGATCGGCGCCACCGCTCGCGCGTCCCGTCCTTCAGTTGCCTGCTTTGCCGCCATTTCCGCTCGCCCCGTTGTCACTGCCGCCTCTCACCCTGCGTTTCCAGCCCTTCGGCGGAAATGCGGATCGTAAAATCAGATCTTATTCCTAAATAAACGCACCACCATTCACATGGTGCTTCTATCCCAGTTTCCCCAGCCCGTCATCGGGGCCATCAGCGACACCGCTATGTCCGCCGGACGTGGCTGCATAACTGAGGATGTAGAAGGACTTGACCCGCTTGGGGGTGGATGTGCTAACCCTCTGATTAATGATGATTATTCTTGATTGAATATGTTGTCGTCCTAATCGCCTTTCCGTCGTCCTCCATCGAGCGACATTTTCCCGCCTTTCGCGCAACCCGCCGGATGCCTGGCAGTATGGCGCAATCCGACCGACTCCAGTGCGTTTTGTGGCGCAGGATTCCCAAGTTTAGGTGACCCAAATGCAGGTGACGCAATTCACCGATTATGCCGTTCGAACGTTGATTTACCTCTGCCTGCAGCCCGACCGGCGGGCGACGGTCGAGGAAATCGCGGCGCGGCTGCATGTTTCTGCCAGCCACCTGACCAAGGTGGTGCATCGGCTGGGCCGCATCGGCGTGATCGAGACCCTGCGCGGCCGCCGTGGCGGGCTCCGCCTGCATATGGCGCCGGACCAGATTTCCGCCGGCTGGTTGTTCCGCCAGACCGAGGACAATCTCGCGCTTGCCGATTGTTTTCAATCCGGCGGCTGCGATTGTCCTTTGTCCGGGAACTGCCAGATGACGGGGATATTGCAGGAGGCGCTGCAGGCTTTTCTCGCCGTCCTCGACCGCTATAGCCTCGCCGATCTGATGCGGGACCAGGCCCTGTTGCGCCAGCTTCTCGGCCAACCCCCAGCCGAACCCTCGGCCCATTTGCCGAAAGCCGCTCAATAAACGCATCCGGATCACGTAACCTGCCCGCCGCATTTCCGAACCTCCTGGCCAGATCGCCTGAAACGCGCTATCTGCCGCGATCTTGAGTGCCAGGCCGCCGGTGCGAGCCGGCCACGGGAAGTAGAAGGAAGAAATGATGCGCGGCGGCGCGGCAGGGATGCAGGATGGCGGCATGGCCAAGGCCGGGTTCTTCAATGCGGTGACTAGCCAGGCGGCCCTCATCTGTCTCGCGCTGCTCATGCTGGCCGGTTGCGCCGCGACACCGCCGGCCACCAAACCAGGGCCGGCGCCCAACCCGCCGGCACCCTTGCCCTGGACGGCGGCAATCGGATCCCTGACGGAACCGGGTACCTCGCATATCTGCACCGCCAGCCTGATTCGTCCTGATTTGATTCTGACGGCAGCGCATTGCCTCTATCCGCCGAATCGCACGCTCGCACCCGACCAACTGGTCTTCCGTCCCAATGCGGGCCGCGCCCCGGTCTTCGATGCCTTGCCCGTCCGCGCCGTGCAGATGCTGGGGGGACAGGTGCATGAAGGTCATATCGATGCGCTCGATGTGCCGGTTGATTGGGCTTTCCTGCGGATCGCGCGGGCTCCCGGCGAGTTGCATCCGCTGCCGATCGAAGCATTGTCGCCGGGTCAGGTGACGCAACGCTTGGCGGCCGGCGACCAGTTCTATTCCGCCGGTTTCGGGGGCGGTGACAAAACCATGCTGCGGCAGCATGACGGCTGCGATCCGGTCGAGCCCCGGGCCCTGGGCCTGGATCTGCCCGGCGGCATCACGGTGACCACCTGCATCATCCGGCCGGGCGATAGCGGCGGTCCCATGGTGCTGCTCGATGCGGCGGGAAAGCCCCATCTTTTCGCCGTCATCTCCAGCCTCGCCCAGCGGCGCGGCGGCCTGGCGCCGATCGGCCTGGGGGTGAGCGCCGGCGCCTTTGCCCATCAGTTGGACCGCTTCCTGCTCAGCAGCGCCGATTGACAAAGCTTCACAAGCTGTATACAGCTCAACGAATTAAGATCGGCGCCAGAAAACATTGCCGGAGAGGCTGGGCCATACGCTACAAGGCCGCGCTGATGTCACCCTGGGACGATTCACCTGGGAGGATGGGGAGAAGATGGCGCGCAATCCGCGATATGACATTTTGTTCGAGCCGGTCCGGATCGGGCCGGTGACGGCGCGCAACCGCTTCTACCAGGTGCCGCATTGCACCGGCATGGGTTACTACCTGCCGCATTCGGTCTCGCGCATGCGCGAGGTCAAGGCCGAAGGCGGGTGGGCGGTGGTGAACACCGAATATAATTCGCTGCATTGGACCAGCGAGGATGCGCCCTACCGGCTTTGCGCCATGTGGGACGACAACGATATCCGTATCCAGTCGCTGACCGCCGAGAAGATCCATCGCCATGGCGCGCTCGCCGGCACCGAGCTTTGGCATGGCGGCAATCATTCGCCCAACAAGTTCAGTCGCGAAATGCCGATCTCGCCCTCTGGCTCGACCCAGCATGCGGTCTTCCCGCTGCAGACCCGGGCGATGGACCGCGAGGATATCCGCAACCTGCGCCGCTGGCAGGTCCAGGCGGCAAAGCGCGCCATGCAGGCCGGCTTCGATGTCGTCTATTGCTATGCCGGCCATGGCTATCTGCCGTTCCAGTTCATCACCAAGCGCTGGAACCAGCGCACCGACGAATATGGCGGGCCGATCGAGAACCGCGCGCGGCTGCTCAAGGAAATGATCGAAGAGACCAAGGAGGCAATCGGCCATAAATGCGCCGTCGCCGTGCGTCTCGCCGTCGATGAGCTGATGGGTCCGGCCGGTGTCACTGCCGAGAATGAAGGCCGCGAGGTGATCGAGTATCTGGCCGAGCTGCCGGATCTCTGGGACGTCAATATCTCCTATGTGGAAAACGATTCCATGTCGGCGCGTTTCGGCGAGGAAGGCCATCAGGAGAAATATATCGGCTTCGTGAAAAAGCTCACCTCGAAGCCGGTAGTCTCGGTGGGGCGCTTCACCTCGCCCGACACCATGGTCTCGATGATCAAGCGCGGCATCTGCGATTTCATCGGTGCGGCGCGGCCCTCGATCGCCGATCCCTGGCTGCCGCGCAAGATCGATGAAGGCCGCGAGGAGGATATCCGCGAATGCATCGGCTGCAATATCTGCCGCGCCCATAATAATCAGGGCGTGCCGATCCGCTGCACCCAGAACCCGACCATGGGCGAGGAATATCGCCGCGACTGGCATCCGGAAATCGTCACGGCGAAAGGCGGTTTCGCCGAGGACCAGGTGCTGGTGGTGGGCGGCGGCCCGGCCGGCCTCGAATGCGCGATGATTCTCGGCAAGCGCGGCTATCAGGTGGCGCTGGCCGATGCCGGCCGCGAACTTGGCGGCCGCGTCAACCGCGAATCCCGCCTGCCGGGTCTCGGCACCTGGGGGCGGGTGCGCGATTACCGCCTGGGCCAGATCGCCAAATTGCCCAATGTCGAGATCTTCCTGGAAAGCCGGATGGACAAGGACACCATCCTGGAAGCCGGCTACCGCCATGTGATCCTGGCGACCGGCGCCACCTGGCGGCGCGACGGTATCGGCCATAACGTCCATTTTCCGCTGCCCGGCCTCGATGCCGCCAATGTCCTGACGCCCGATGATGTGATGGGCGGCAAAGAGCCCACCGGCTCGATCGTCATCTATGACGACGACCAGTTCTATATGGCGGGTGCCCTGGCCGAACGCTACCGCGCCGCCGGCCATGACGTGACCTTGGTGACGCCGGGGCTCGATGTCTCGACCTGGACCTTGTTCACCGACGAGCAGTTCAAGGTGCAGACCAAGCTGATGAAGATGGGCGTCAATCTGATCCTCGCCCATCGCCTGGACGCCTGGCATGGCGATGCGGCGGAGGTTGCCTGCATCTATACCGGCGTCACCCGGCGCATTGCCGGCGAGACCTTGCTGAGCGTCACGGCGCGCCAGGCCGATGACGGGCTCTATCGCGCCCTGAAGGAAGACGCGGCGGCGCGCGGGGCGGCGGATATCGTTACCTTGCGGGCAATCGGCGATTGCGATGTGCCGGGCGCCATCGTGCATGCGACCTATGCCGGACATCGCGCGGCACGCGAATTCGGCGAGACGATCGATCCCGATCAATTCCCCTTCAAGCGCGAGCTCGTCTTCGTGAAATGACGGCGTGATGCGGAAGCGTGCCGGAACAACCGGCATACATCGATAAAAACATCGAGGGAGGCGGCCATGACGGATGACATGGCGCAGGGTGCGAGTGGCGGTGAGCGTGGCGGCCGGCGGCGGGAGCGGCGCGCCCAGGCCATACGTGGCGGCGGACAGCGTCAATTGCCCTTCGCCCAGGTGCCGAACGGCTATCGGCCGATCGAGGTGATGAGCGCCGACCAGATCGAGGCGATTCATGCCGCCTCGCTGAACGTGCTGGCCGGGACCGGCATCGAGGTCATGCATGAGGAGAGCCGCGGCCGCTTGAAAGCGGCCGGTGCGGAGGTCGACGAGGCGACACATCGGGTACGGTTCGATCCGGCTTTGATCGAGGAAAAGATCAAGACCATTCCCGGCAGCTTCCGCCTGCAGGCGCGCAACCGCGCTTATGATGTCGAGGTCGGCGGCCATCAGATGATCTTTGCCGCGACCGGCGGCCCGGCCTTCGCCCATGATCTCGATCGCGGGCGGCGGCCCGGTAATTACGCCGATATGTGCGACTATATCCGCCTGGTGCAAAGCCTCAATGTCATCCACCAGGAAGGCGGCTGCCCGGTCGAGCCGACCGACCTGCCGGCCGAGACGCGGCATCTCGACTTCTATCAGGCGGCACTGACCCTGACCGACAAGACCTGGCAATGCTGGGCGCTGGGCCGCTACCGTGTCGAGGATGCGCTCAACATGATCGGCATCGCCTATGGCCTGACGCGCGAGCAGATGGCCGGGCGGCCGGTGACACTGACGGTGATCAATTCCAATTCGCCGCTGAAGCTCGATATTCCGATGGGGGAGGCTTTGACCGCGATGTCGGCGGCGGGCCAGCCGATCGCCTTGACGCCCTTCACCTTGTCCGGCGCCATGAGCCCGGTGACGATTGCCGGCGCTTTGGTCCAGCAGAATGCCGAAGCCCTGGCGATGATGGCCTTGACGCAGATCGTCCGGCCCGGCGCACCGGTGCTCTATGGCGGGTTTACGTCGAATGTCGATATGCGCACCGGCTCGCCGGCCTTCGGCACGCCGGAATATACCAAGGCAGCGCTGGCGAGCGGCCAGTTGGCGCGGCGCTATGGCGTCCCCTTCCGCTCCAGCAACGTGAATGCCTCGAACTGTGTCGATGTGCAGGCGGCCTATGAATCTGGCATGTCGCTCTGGGGCACCATCATGGGCGGGGTCAATCTGATCGAACATGCCGCCGGCTGGCTGGAGGGTGGCCTCACGGCCTCTTTCGAGAAGCTCATTCTCGATGCCGAGATGCTGCAGATGATGCGGGAATTCCTGCGGCCGATCGCGGTCGATGCCGAGGAACTGGCGGTCGAGGCCATCGCCGAGGTGGGGCCGGGCGGCCATTTCTTCGGCACCGGTCATACCTTGGCCCGGTTCGAACATGCGTTCTATGAACCGATGCTGTCCGATTGGCGCAATTTCGAGACCTGGAGTGAAAATGGCGCAAAGACCGGCACCGAGCGGGCCAATGCGATCTGGAAGGACCTGCTGAAGAGCTACCAGCAACCGGCGCTCGATCCGGCCGTGGCCGAGGCCCTGGCCGATTATGTCGCCCGGCGCAAGATCGAGATCAATCGCGGCGATTACTGAGTTAGTGACTGCATCGCCTGGGCGAGGGGTGCGACGAAGCAGTCCTGGCCGGCGGATTTCAGTTGCTTGCAGCGCTGCTGGGCCGCGTTCTTGTCGTCGAACGGTCCGGCCACGATGCGGTGCCGCTGGCCCATATCGGCGACATTGACGGCCATGATTTCCACGGTGAGGTCGCCGAGCAATGTCGCGTAGCGATGCAGCAGGCGTTCCCGCTCCACCTCGGCCGATGCCGCATCCGGCAGCGAGGCGATTTGCAGTTGATATGATTTGCCCCCGACAGGAGCGGCCGGCTGTTTCGCCGGCGTATTCGATGCCTCGGTTTCTGCCGCCACCTCGGCCGGTGCGGCTTCAACTGCCGCCGCTTTGCTGCTCTCGTCCTTGGCGCTGCCTGCTGCATTGCTTTCGGCGGCAACCGGTTCGACATCCGTTGGCTTCTTGGTGGCCGCCTGCTTTTTGGTAACCGGCGCCGCCTCACTGAACAATGGCACGGCGGCAATGCTGCCGGAGAGCTCCGGCTTGGATGGCAGCGGTGGCTGTGCCGCTGCCACTTTATGGAGATCGACACCGGCGGCAAGGGTTGGCGCCAGCCGGTTCAGGATAACGGTGCGGTTGGTGGTGACGACGCTGCGCTCGATGCCGCTGAGATCGGGCGAAACACTGGCCCGGCTCAGCCATTGATAGGCCGCAAGATCGTTCTGCGTGACATTCTCGCCCTTGGCGTAAGCGAGACCGAGCCGCGCCTGGGCCTGGCCGTTGCCTTGGGCGGCCGATTGAACCAGCAGGGACATGGCCTGGTCCGCTTTCAGGCCGACATCGCGTCCGTCGAGTGCCAGCTTCGCCAGTTGATATTGCGCCTCCGCCCGGCCGGCTGCGGCCAGCGGGCGCAAGGCCTCAGCGGCGGCGGCATAATCGCCCGCGGCGATGGCGGCCCGGGCATCGGCCATATCGGCGGCGGCGATGGTCGGGCTGAAGGCTGCGGATGATAAGAGGCCGACAATGAGCAAAACACGTGCTTTTGCCGTCCATCGCGGATCAACTGCCACGACTTCCCCCTTACCCTGATGGCCCCTGCACGAATCATAGGCAATGCAGGGTGCGACGGCCAGATAAAAATACTGCCGAGTCAGCACGATACCGACTGTCACGGACCTATAATGATGCGTCGGCGGTGGCGGATCAGCCGGCTTCGGCGCGGGCGACGCGTTCTTCCAATTCGGCGGCCAGTGCCTCGGTGCCGGCATTATCGTCGCCGGGCCGGGTCTTTTCCAGCACCTGGCGCAGCGCCGCCAGATGCGCGGCGATCAGTGACAGATCGCCATCGGCAAAGGGACGACCGGTGCGGGTCAAATGGCAGAGCGACTGGCCGATCCGCGTCATCAGGGGATAGCCGAAGGATGTCCCCTGGCCCTTGATGTTATGGGCAACGGCGAACAAGGTGCGGATATGCGTTTCCCGTTGGTCCGGCTGCGCAACTGCCTGATCGAGGCATTTCTGGCAGGCATCGATATCGGCGCGTGCCCAGTTGATGTAGTCGCGCGCCAAGGCTTCGACCGCCGCCCGGGCGCGGGCAAGCGTCTGTGCCATGCCGCGATTGTCATCGCCGCCAGTATTTTCGTCATGCTTGCTCATCGCCGGCTGTCTAGCACAGCCTTTCTCGCGGCGTCGAACTTAAAGTCGGCTTATGTTAAAGCCGTTTCGGCAGATAGGTGGCGACGATGCCGGCGAGGATGGTCAGCAATCCGCTGGTCAGGAAAACCGCGCGGAAATCGAATTGCCAGAGCAGCAATGTGTAGAGGGTGGACGGGGCGAGATCGCTGAAATCGATATAGGTCTGGAAGATCGGCGACATCTGGTTGCGTTCGCGGGCGCGGACGAACCGCATGAACGGAATATTGCCGAGCGCATCCAGCACGATGATGGCGGCGGCGCCGAACAGCAGCAGGATCGAGACGATCAGCGGATAACCATAGAAAAACGGAATCGCCAGGGTCACGATGCCGCCGAAGAACAGGCCATAGACCAATGGCGCACGGATGCCGATGCGCTGGGCGACCATGCCGATGACGGGCGCGGTGATCAGCAATGCGTTGCCGATGCCGACCACCAGGCCGGCATAGAATTGATCGATGTGATGGTCGGTCAGATAGAGCGCCGGATAGACGAAGAACATCGACCACCAGGCGGAACGGCCGAAGGCGATGGTCCAGGCGAGGACCAGACGCTTCTGGCCGATGAAATGCCGGATATTGCGCAACGGATTGCGGAATTGCTTGAGCGCGTTGCCGGGCGGCACCAAAGCGGGATCGTCGCGCAGCCGCAGATACAGGAAATAGACGATCAGCACGACATAGCTGGTGGCCGAAATCATCGCCGGCCCGATCGAGCCATGCTGCTTGTAAAGCACGACGCCGAGCAACGGACCGAGCCCCCAGGCGACGCAGCTCAAGGCCAGGCGCAGCGGCTCGGATTTCACCAGTTGATGCCGGGGGATGTAATCCATGATGTAGAGCAGCAGCGCGATGCGGCAGGCGGCGGCGCTGATGGCGCGGCAGATCATGCCGGAAACCTGGCCCGGGATCGTATCGGTGGCGAGCAGGAAGACGGCGATGATGCCGAGGACAATGCCGCCGAGATAGAACCAGCGGCGCCGGAAGGTCTGGATGAAGCTGGGCGAGACCAGGTTGAACAGCAGGCTGATGCAGCTGGTCAGCAGGAAACTGGCGCTGACCCAGGGCCGCGATTCGGTCGCGCCAAAGGCTTCCTGGTACAGGTCATAGGCCTGGAGCGAGAGCACCGTCGAGATGATGGCGCGGCCGATGGAGTCGAGCGTGAACAGCATCGCGAACACCCCGGCGCCAGGCTTGGCCAGGGAGCGGATGAAAAGTGGTTGATTGACGTCCATCGGCGCAACGGGTGGAATGCGACTCCGCCCGGAGAGCCAATCCCGATCGGGCTGAACTGTGTAACATGGGTTTCATAAAATGGCGATTGCTTTAGATCTTTATCGACTGACGGCTGTGGCGGCGGTTGCTGCATTGCGGCGTGGCGAGGTGACGCCGCTCGATCTCATCGATGTGGCGGAAGCGCGGATCACTGCCACCAACGGCGCCGTCAATGCGATCGTGACCTTGTGCCTGGACCGCGCACGCGCGGCGGCACGCGAGCTGATGGCCAAGCCGATCGAGGCGCGCGGCCTGCTCTGCGGCCTGCCCCTGGCCGTCAAGGATCTCAGCGATGTCGCCGGCGTCCGCACCACTTACGGCTCGCCGATCTTCAAGGATCATGTGCCGAACCGCTCGGATCCGATGGTGGAGCGGCTGGAAAGCAATGGCGCGATCGTCATCGGCATGTCGAATTCCCCGGAATTCGGTGCCGGCGGCAACACCTTCAACGAAGTCTTCGGCGAGACCCGCAATCCCTGGAACACCGCGCTCAATGCCGGCGGCTCGTCGGGCGGTGCCGCAGCGGCGCTGGCGGCCGGCCAGGTCTGGCTGGCGACCGGTTCCGATCTTGGCGGCAGCCTGCGCACCCCGGCCAGTTTTTGCTCGGTGGTCGGCTTGCGCCCCAGCCCCGGCCGGGTCGCCCGCAATCCCGGCGAGATCCGCTTCGACACCATGTCGGTTGAAGGGCCGATGGCGCGCAATGTCGCCGATGTGGCGCTGATGCTGGATGCCATGGTCGGCTATGACGAGGCTGATCCGATTTCGCTGCCGGCCCCGGCCGAGAGCTTCCTGGCGGCGGCGCAGAACGGCCGGCTGCCGCGCCGCGTGGCGATCAGCGCCGATCTCGGCATCACCCCGGTCGAGGCGGAGACCCGGGCGGTCCTGGCGGCGGCGGCGGATAAGCTGCGTGCCGCCGGCGTCGAGGTGGTGGAAGCCTGTCCTGATTTTGCCGGCGTGCCGAGCGCCTTCCAGACCCTGCGGGCGGTGGATTACGCCGCCTCGATGCGGCCGCTGCTGGAGCGCTACCGGGAGCATTTGAAGCCCGATGTCATCTGGAACATCGAGAAGGGCCTTGAGCTGACGGTCGAGCAGATCGGCCAGGCGACCCGCCGCCGCAGCCGGCTCTATGCGGAAATGGTGGCTTTCTTCAAGGAATTCGACCTGCTGATCGCGCCAGCCGCCTGTACCCCGCCGCGCGACATCAAGGAACGCTGGATGCGCAAGGTCGACGGGGTGGAGATGGAGAATTACGTCGACTGGCTGAAAATCGCCTCGGTCGTCACGGTCAGCTCCTGCCCGGCTTTGGCGCTGCCCTCGGGCTTCACGCCGGATGGCCGTCCGGTCGGCCTGCAGCTGGTGGCGCGGCCGCGCGGCGAGGCGGCGCTGCTCGGGGCGGCGGCAGCCATTGAGGCCCTGTTCGGTCTGGCCGGCCAGGTCCCGCTGGATCCCAGGCGGGGGTGAGGGCCTTGGTAAGCTGATGAAGGTCTTGATAAATCGGGTAAATTCCGGCCGTTCTGGCGGCTTGTGAGGGGGGGAGCGGAAAGCTATAGTGCGGCCGCTTTTTGCGGGAGCGACTGCGATGGATGAATTGCGTGGTAAATACATCGATGAAATCAGCGAGGGCATGACGGCGGTCTTCTCCAAGACCGTGACCGAGGCCGATATCGTGCTGTTCGCCGGCGTCACCGGCGACACCAATCCGGTGCATCTCGATGAGGAATTCGCCAAGCCAACCCTGTTCAAGGGCCGGATCGCCCATGGCATGCTGACGGCTGGCTTCATTTCCGCCGTGTTCGGCACCAAGCTGCCGGGGCCGGGCTGTATCTATCTGTCGCAGAGCCTGAAGTTCAAGGCGCCGGTCCGTATCGGTGATACGGTCATTGCCCGGGTGACGGCGACAACGATCGATCGCGAGAAGGGGCGGGTGACCTTTGCGACCACCGCCCATGTCGGGTCCACCCTGGTGATGGATGGCGAGGCGCAGCTTCTGGTGCCGAAGCGCCCCGCTTGATTTTGACTTGGCCTGATTTGACGATGATGGGCGGACCTGGAAGAGTGTGATGGATGGCGCATGTGACGTATCGACAGGACAGGTGTCGACCGCCTCGCGGTAGCCATCGGACGGAGAATTGCAGAACATGCGTCTGATCCGCCATCATGAAGGCGTTCCCGCCGAAGCCCGCCGGGCTGTGGTGGCGCTGGGCAACTTCGACGGCGTGCATCTCGGCCACCAGGCCGTCATCAGCGAAGCCGCGCGTCTTGCCCGCGAGATGGAGGCGCCGCTTGCGGTGATGACCTTCGAGCCGCATCCGCGCGCCTTCTTTCGCCCGGATATGCCACCGTTTCGCCTGACGCCCTTCCGCATCAAGATGCGGCACTTGCAGGCACTGGGCGTCGATTATGTCTTCAGCCTGCCCTTCGATGCGGAACTGGCGAGCAAGAGCGCCGAGACCTTCGTTCAGGAAATCCTGGTCGACGGCCTCGATATTGCCCATGTGGTGGTCGGCTATGATTTCTGCTTCGGCAAGAACCGGGGCGGTAATGCCCAGGTCCTGGCGGAAGCCGGCAAGACATGCGGCTTCGGCGTGACCTCGGTCGGGGCGCAGCAGGACGCCGCCGGCAATACCTACTCCTCCACTTTGGTGCGCGACCGCCTGCTGGCGGGCGATCCCCGGGCGGCCGCTTTGGCGCTGGGGCGCCCCTGGGAGATCGAGGGCCGGGTCGAGCATGGCGACCAGCGGGGCCGGCAGCTCGGCTTTCCCACCGCCAATGTCGCGCTCGGCGACTATATGGAACCGCGCCTCGGCGTCTATGCGGTGCGGGCGGCGGTGGATACCGGCGGGTTGCCGGTCTGGATCGACGGCGTCGCCAATCTCGGCCGTCGTCCCACCATCGGCGGCACCCGGGTGCAGCTGGAAGTGCATCTCTTCGATACCAAGCAGGATCTCTACGGCAAGCATCTGCGCGTCGCCTTGCTCGGTTTCATCCGGCCGGAGATGAAATTCGCCGGCCTGGATCAGTTGAAGGCGCAGATCGCCGCCGATTGCGCGACGGCACGGCGACTGCTCAAGGACTATGACGGGCCGGAGCCTGGACAGCATCCGGCGATCGATCTGCCGGCGGAAGGCAGCGTCTGATGGCGGTACGATGCGGGCCAGATAATCGAATTCTGGATAATCGAATTAGCGCCGCTCGTGCCCGGTGACGGGTGCGGGCTTGCGGTGCGCCGGGCCTTGTCGCCCGATTGATGACCTTTAGTGATAGAGACGACACGTGGATTACAAGACGACCGTTTTTTTGCCGAAAACCGATTTCCCCATGCGCGGCGATCTGCCCAACAAGGAGCCGGCGATCCTGCAAAGCTGGCAGGAGATGGGCCTCTTCCAGAAGCTGCGGGAAAGCGCGAAAGGGCGCAAGAAATTCGTCCTGCATGACGGCCCGCCTTATGCCAACGGCAACATCCATATCGGCCATGCCCTCAACAAGATCCTGAAGGACGTCATCAACCGCTCGCAGCAGATGCTGGGCAAGGATGCTTGCTACGTGCCGGGCTGGGACTGCCATGGCCTGCCGATCGAATGGAAGATCGAGGAAAAGTACCGCAAGGCCGGCAAGGACAAGGATGCGGTGCCGATCAATGAATTCCGCCAGGAATGCCGCGAATTCGCCGCCAAATGGATCGATGTTCAGCGCGAAGAATTCAAGCGCCTCGGCGTCGAGGGCGACTGGGACCATCCCTATACGACGATGGCTTTTCCCGCCGAAGCGCAGATCGTGCGTGAGATCGGCAAGTTCGTCATGAATGGCGGTCTGTTCCGCGGCTCGAAGCCGGTCATGTGGTCGATCGTCGAAAAGACCGCTCTGGCCGAGGCCGAGGTCGAATATGACGATCACACCTCCGATACGATCTGGGTACGCTTCCCCATCGTCAAGGCGCCGAAGCCGGAGCTGGCGGGTGCTGCGGTGGTGATCTGGACGACCACACCCTGGACCATCCCCGGCAACCGCGCCGTCGCCTATGGCGCGGAGATCGCCTATACGCTGATCGAGGTGACCGAAGCCGCCGACGAGGCGAAGGTCAAGGTTGGCGACAGGCTGCTGGTCGCCGGCGCGCTCAAGGAGAATTTCGCCAAGGATCTCGGGATTGTCGCGGCGCGCGATCTTGCGACTTTCGCCGGCAAGGATCTGTCCGGCCTGGTCTGCCGCCATCCTTTGGCCGAGCTTGATCCCTTCTATGCCCGTTTCGAGGTGCCGGCCCATGCCGGCGGCTTCGTCACCACCGATGCCGGTACCGGTTTCGTGCATATCGCGCCGGGCCATGGCGCCGACGACTATGAACTCGGCCTCGCCAACGGCATCGAAGTGCCGCAGACGGTGGGACCGGACGGTGCTTACTACGAACATGTCGGCCTCTTTGCCGGCAAGCGCGTGCTGACGCCGCAGGGCAAGAAAGGCGATGCCAATGGCGCGGTCATGGCGGCGCTCGACCAGGCCGGCCACTTGCTGAAATCCGGCCGCATCACCCACTCTTATCCGCATTCCTGGCGTTCCAAGGCGCCGCTCATCTTCCGCAACACGCCGCAATGGTTCATCTCGATGGAGAAGAACGATCTGCGGCAGGTGGCGTTGCGGGCGATCGATGAAACCCGTTTCGTGCCGCCGCAGGGCAAGAACCGCCTGCAATCGATGATCGCCAACCGGCCCGATTGGTGTATCTCGCGCCAGCGCGCCTGGGGCGTGCCGATCGCCGTCTTCGTCAACAGGAAGACCGGCGAGTTGCTGCGCGACCAGGCGGTGATCGACCGCATCGTCGATGCCTTCGCCAAGGAAGGCGCCGATGCCTGGTTTGCCAGCGAGCCGTCGCGCTTCCTTGGCAACCAGTATAAGGCGGAAGATTTCGAGCAGATCACCGATATCGTCGATGTCTGGTTCGATTCCGGATCGACCCATGCCTTCGTGCTGGAACACGAAACCCGCGCCGATCCCGCCTGGGACCTGCATTCGCCGGCAGATCTTTATCTCGAAGGCTCGGACCAGCATCGCGGCTGGTTCCATTCCTCGCTGCTGGAAAGCTGCGGCACGCGCGGCCATGCGCCCTATAAAGCGGTGCTGACCCATGGCTTCACGCTTGACGAGCAGGGCCGCAAGATGTCGAAATCCCTCGGCAACACGGTGGCGCCCCAGGATGTGATGAAGCAATACGGCGCCGATATCCTGCGCCTCTGGGTGGTCTCGACCGATTATTCCGACGATCAGCGCATCGGCCCGGAAATCATCAAGCACCAGGCGGAGGCCTATCGCCGCCTGCGCAATACCCTGCGCTATCTGCTGGGCGCGCTCGCCGGCTGGCAAGACAGTGAATACCTGCCGCCGGCTGAGATGCCGGAACTGGATCGCTGGGTGCTGCACCGAATCGCCGAGCTGGCGGCAAAGACGCGGCAGACTGCCGACAGCTTCGATTTCCATCCCTGGTTCACCGAACTGCATAATTTCTGCGCCGTCGATCTCAGCGCCTTCTATTTCGACATCCGCAAGGACGCGCTCTATTGCGATGCGCCCAGCTCCATCAGCCGCCGTGCCGTGCGCACGGTGCTGTTCGAGTTGTTCAATGCCCTGACGGCCTGGCTTGCCCCCGTCTTGTGTTTCACGGCCGAGGAAGCCTGGCGCCATCGGCCGTGGAAGGACGGACAAGGCAAAGACGCGGATGATGCCGAAAGCGTCCATCTGCGCCTGTTCCCGGAAGCGCAAGCTGCCTGGCGCGACGAAGCCCTGGCGGCCCGCTGGGCGAAGCTGCGCGATCTGCGACGCGTCGTCACCGGCGCCCTGGAACTGGCCCGGGCGGACAAGAAGATCGGCTCCAGCCTGCAGGCGATGCCGGTCGTCCATCTGACCGAGGAACATCGCAATCTGCTGGACGGCCTCGACCTTGCCGAGATCGCCATCACCTCCGGCATCACGCTGAGCGCCGAGCCGGCGCCGGCCGATGCCTTCACCTTGCCGGATGTGCCGGGTCTTGCCGTGGTGGTCGCCTTGGCCGATGGCGATAAATGCGAGCGCTGCTGGCGGGTGCTGCCGGAAGTCGGCCAGGATCATGACCATCCGACGCTTTGCCATCGCTGCGGCGATGCCGTCGATGAGATCGGGGCGCAGGCGGATAAGGCCGGGGTGGCTTGATGCGACTTGCAGCACCGCGTCTGGTCCTGTTGGGGGGCGTCCTGGCAGGGGTCATCATCCTGGCCGACCAAGCCAGCAAATGGTGGCTCCTGAACGGCCTGATGCAGCAGCCCCGGGTGATCGAGCTCACTTCCTTCTTCAACCTGGTGACGGCCTGGAACCGGGGGGTCAGCTTCAGCCTGCTGCATACCGACAGCGCCAGCGGCCCCTTCATCCTGTCGGCGGTCTCGGTGGTGATCTCCATCGTCCTGGCGGTCTGGCTGCTGCGCGTCAGCAAGCCGCTGACGGCGGTCGCAATCGGGCTGGTGATCGGCGGGGCGCTGGGCAATGTCATCGACCGGCTTCGATTCGGCGCGGTTTTCGACTTTCTTGACGTCTACTGGGGAAACTATCACTGGCCGGCTTTCAACCTGGCGGATTCAGCCATTGTGACAGGCGTCGTCCTGCTGCTGCTGGATGGGTTGTTTCACGGCTCGGAACAAGGTAAAAACTGACCCCATGACGGAGGTGCCGATCATGCGTCGGAAGACCATAGCGCTTTATATCTCGACGGTTGCGGCTGCCGCCCTGCTGACGGGGTGCGAAGCGACCAAGGAAACACTCGGATTAACCAAGCGCTCCCCGGATGAATTCCGGGTCGTGTCGCGGGCGCCACTGAGCATGCCGCCGAATTACAGCCTGCGGCCGCCGACACCCGGCGCGCCCCGGCCCCAGGAAGGGACCGCGCGGGACCAGGCGGAGAATGCCGTCTTCGGGCATCCCGGCGCCGGGATCGGCAATGACCAGGTGCCACCGCCGATCGGCGAAGGTGCTGCCGGCACCGCGCAATCGGCTGGGGAAGCGGCCCTGCTGCAAAGCGCCGGCCTGGCCGGTGTCGACCCGAATATCCGCCAGGAAGTGGATTCCGAGACAGCGCAGGACGAAGCCAATTCGACCACCTTGGCCGATACCCTGACCTTCTGGCGTTCGCCACAGCCTTACGGCACGGTGATCGATCCGGCGGCCGAGCAGAAGCGGTTGCAGGAAAATGCCGCTTTGGGCAAGCCGGTGACCGAAGGCGATACACCGGTGATCGAACGCAAGCAACGAGGCATGCTTGAAGGCATATTCTAAGAACGGCAGGTCTGGCCTGCTGCGGATGCCGGCGATCCTGATCGCCGGCATCATGCTTTTGGGCGCCGTTCTGGCGCCAAGGGCGAGCTGGGCGCAGATTTTCGATGCCGAGACCTTCACCCTGAAGAACGGGCTGCAGGTCGTCGTGGTGCCCAATCACCGGGCGCCGGTCGTGTTCCAGATGATCGCCTACCGGGTCGGCGCGGCCGATGGCCCGCCGGGCAAGAACGGCATCGCCCATTTCCTGGAACATCTGATGTTCAAGGCCACCGACAAATTGAAGGCCGGCCAGTTCACTCAGGAAATCGACCATCGCGGTGGCGGCGATAACGCCTTCACCAATCAGGATATGACGGCCTATCACCAGGAAATCGCCAAGGAGCATCTGCCCCTGGTGATGTCCATGGAAGCCAACCGGATGACCAAGCTACGGCTGACCGATGCGGTGGTGATGCCGGAACGCGACGTCATCATCGAGGAACGGCGCGAGCGGATCGACAACGAACCCGGCGCGCAGCTCACGGAAATGATGAACGCCGCCTTGTTCCTCAATCATCCCTACCGGCTGCCGGTGATCGGCTGGCGCCACGAAATGGAACATTACAGCACGGCCGATGCCGTTGCCTTCTATCATCGCTATTACGCACCCAATAACGCGGTGCTGGTGATCGGCGGCGATGTCACCGTGCCGGAGGTCAAGCGCCTGGCGGAGAAATATTTCGGCCCCATTCCCCGCCACGATTTGCCGCCGCGCCAGCGCCTGCAGGAACCGCAGCAGCGGGCACCGCGCCAGGTCGAGCTTACCAGCGATCTGGTGCGCCAGCCTTATGTGGTGAAGACCTATCTGGCACCCTCCTATCGCCTCAGCCTCGACAACCGGCCGGCCCAGGATGACGACGCCTATGCCTTGCTGCTGTTGTCGGAGATTCTCGGCGACGGCACCGGCAGCCGTCTCTATCGCCGGCTCGTCATTACTGACAAGTCGGCCACCAGCGCGGATTGCAGCTACGATCCCGGCGCCTATGACCTCGGCACTTTCAGTTTCTATGGTAGCCCGGTGCCGGGCGGCGATCTCTCGAAGGTCGAAGCGGCGATCAATGACGAAATCACTCTGGTGCTGAAAGACGGCGTCACGGAAGAGGAAATCGCTTTGGCGAAGAAGCGGCTGCGCATCGCCACGGTCAAGGCGCGCGACAGCCTGTCGGGACCGGTGGGGATGATCGCCGCGGCCCTGGCCAATGGCCGCAGCCTGGCGGATGTCCAGGCCTGGCCGGAGCGCATCGATGCGGTGACCGCGATCGATATCCAGCGTGCCGCGCGGCGCGTCTTCGATGACCGCCAGTCGGTGACGGGCCGGTTGCTGGTGGCCAATCCGGTCGCCGCCGCCAAGCTTGCGCCCCAAGCCGCGCCGCCCTTGCCGCAAAGTCCGGAAACCGGCGCGATGCCGAGCGGGACGGTGAACTGATGCAGCCCGGTGACGTGATGTTGGATCGAAGGAGCTCGGTTGTGCCGCGCCGTATCGCCAGACAGTTGGTCCTGTTCTGCCTGCTCTCGGTCTGCTGTCTCATCTTTGCGCCGGCGGCCCGGGCGATCGAGATCCAGCAGGTGACCGGCGATAGCGGTGTCACCGCCTGGCTGGTCGAAGATCACAGCAATCCGCTGATCGCCGTCGCGCTCGGCTTCATGGGCGGCTCAGCCGACGATCCGGCCGGCAAGGAAGGCCTCGCCGAGCTGACATCTGGCCTGCTGGATGAAGGCGCCGGCGAGTTCGATTCGGCGAGCTTCCAGAAACAGTTGAACGATAACGGCATCGATTACGGTTTTGACGCCTCGCGCGATTCCTTCACCGGCCAGATGAACATGCTGACCGAACAGCGCGATCTCGCTTTCGGCCTGCTGCACCGCTCCCTGACCACGCCGCATTTCGATGCCGAGCCGGTGGAACGCATCCGGCGGCAATTGCTGGCGATGATCGACGATCGCCTCTCGGATCCCGATGTGATCGGCGCGCGCGCGGTCAGCCAGACCTTGTTCGGCGGCCATCCTTATGGCCGTCCCGGGATCGGTACGGCCGAGAGCATGCAGGCGATCACGGCCGATGACCTGCATCGCTTCGTCGCCCGGCATTTCACCCGCGACCGGCTGCATCTGGTCGCCGTGGGCGATATCACGGCGGCGCAATTACAGCCGCTGCTCGATTCCACCTTCGGCGACCTGCCGGCCAGCAGCGATCTTCCCGCCGTGCCGGAAGCCAGGCTCGACCAGCCAGGCGGCGTCATGGTGGTGGACCGGGGCATCCCCCAAAGCATCATCAATTTCGCCCAGCCCGGCATCAAGCGCGACGATCCGGATTTCTTCGCCGCCTATGTCGCCAATTACATTCTCGGCGGCGGTGGTTTCTCCTCGCGCCTGATGCATGAGGTGCGCGAAAAGCGTGGCCTCGCTTACGGCATCAGCACCAGCCTCGTCACCTTCGATCATGCCGGCCTCATTTGGGGCCAGGTGCAGACGGTCAATGAACGGGTTGCCAAGACCATCGAGATCATCCGCGCCGAATGGGCGAAAATGCGCGATCGCGGCCCGACCGCGGCCGAGGTCGACACGGCGAAGACCTATCTGCTCGGCTCCTATCCGCGGCTTTTCACCTCGGGCGGCGGCACGGCGGGTGCGCTGCTCGGCATCCAGCTCGAAGGCCTCGGCATCGATTATATCGATCGCCGCCAGGCGGAGATCGCCAAGGTGACGCCGGCCAGTGTGGCGCGGGTGGCCAAACGTCTCCTGCAACCGGACCGGCTGGTTTTCGCCGTGGTCGGCCAGCCGGTCGGGGTCACGGCGACCTTGTCGACGCCGGCATCCGTGGCGGGCGATCAGGTGCCGGCACAACAGGGGGCGTCGGGCCCGGAACCGAAGCCGACCCATATCCAGCAATGAGCAAACAAACGCCGCCGCAGCGCCACGATGATCCGGCTGGCAATGCGGGCGCGGGCGATGCGGCGGATGGCGCCCAAGGTGTCACGGGCCAGGGTGTCTCCGACCAGGGTGTCCCCGGCCAGGGCGACACGGTTCAGCGCGCCACCGTGCCGCGTTTCGGTCCCGTCGCCGTCGTCCTGCTGACGGCGCTGACCGCGCTGGGGCCGGTCTCGACCGATTTCTATCTGCCGTCTTTGCCCAGCATCGCGCGCTATTTCACGGTCGGCGAAGCCGATGCGCAATTGACCCTCAGCGCCTTCCTTGGCGGCTTCGCCATCGCCATGCTGATCTACGGACCGCTGTCCGACCGCTTCGGCCGCAAGCCGGTCCTGCTGGCCGGTCTGGTGGTCTTCGGGCTCGCCAGTTTCGCCTGTTCGCTCGCCGGCAGCATCGAGCAGCTGATCGCCGCGCGCGCCCTGCAGGCGATCGGCGCCGGCGCCGGACCGGTCCTTTGCCGCGCCATGGTGCGCGATGTGTTCGGCGCCAAGGGCGCGTCGCGCGTGCTCTCCTATCTGGCCGCGGCCATGGCGCTGGCGCCGGCGGTCGGCCCGATCCTCGGCGGCTTCCTGCAGGATGCCTTCGGCTGGCGCTCGATTTTCTGGGTCATCACCTTCTATGGTGTCGTCGGCCTGATCGCGACCGTCGCGTTGCTGCCGGAAAGCCATCATCCGGCGAACCGTGTCGCCGCCGGTCCGATTATCATGCTGAAGACCTTCGGCATGTTGCTCAGCCATCGCCGCTATGTGGGTTTCGTGCTGTGCCAGACCTTCAGCTATAGCGGTATCTTCTGTTTCATCTCCGGATCGTCTTTCGTCTTCATCGACATTCTCGGCGTCTCGCCGAAACATTTCGGCTGGTGCTTCGCCGTTTTCGTCATCGGCTACATGATCGGCACCATCCTCTCGGCGCGCCTGACGCACCGGGTCGGCGTCGACAATATGGTGCGCCTGGGCAGCACCGTGGCCCTGGCGGCAAGCCTGGTTCTGGTCGCGATCGCCTTGGTCCATCAATCGGTGCCGGGGCTGTTGGCGCCTCTCATGGTCTATATGATCGGTATTGGTATCGCTTCGCCCAACTCGCAGGCCGGCGCCATCGGCCCCTTTCCGCAGGCGGCGGGGGCGGCCAGCTCGCTGCTCGGTTTCCTGCAGATGTCGGTCGCTGCCTTGATCGGCGCCGCTTTGGGTCAATTGCAGGCGCAAACCGCCGTGCCGATGACGATCGCCATCCTGCTGACCGTCATTGGACTCAATGTCGCCTACTGGCTCATGGTGCGGCCGGGCAGCGCAGCGGATTGATCGCATGACCGGCGGGCGCCGTCAGTTCTTGGCGCCGCCGATATGTTCCTGCAGCACCTTGCGGCGCTGCTCTTTTTTCACCGCGGTATCCTGAGCGCTGTCATCGCCGAGGATGCTCTGGATCATGCCTTCGATGGTGGTCGGCGCGCTGACCGGCTCGGCCGGGGTTTCCGGCGTGTCCGGGGTGATGTCGGTCGGCGCCGCCGAGGCGATCCAGCCGCCGGCGCCGGGCCGCGTCACATCGCGCGGCGGTGTGCCGGCCAGGGCATCGGCCATGAAATCGTGCCAGATGGTGACCGGCAGGACGCCGCCCGTGACTTTCTGCATCGGCGAGTTGTCGTCATTGCCGACCCACACGCCGGTCACCAGATCGGCGGTCAGGCCGATGAACCAGGCATCGCGATAATTCTGGCTGGTGCCGGTCTTGCCATAAGCCGGGCGGTCGAGCTTTGCCTTGCGCCCCGTTCCCCATTCCACCACCGAATGCATGACGTCGAGCATCTCGTTGGTCGCGGTGCCTGAAGCAACGCGGCCCGGCCCGTCGCCGCTGCGTTGATAGAGCACGAGTCCATCGCGGGTGCTGATCTGTTCGATGCCGCGTGGCCACACGCCCTTGCCCTGATTGGCGAAGGTGGCATAGGCGCCGGTCATTTCCAGCAGCGAGGCGCCGCTGGTGCCAAGCGCGATCGAGGCGTTGTTCGCCATCGGCGAGGTGATGCCGAGACGTTGCGCCGTCTCGATCACCCGCTTGCGGCCGGTGCGTTCCGACAACTGAACCGCGACGCTGTTGAGCGACCGCGCGAACGCCTCGCGCAGGCTGACATCGCCGTAGAATTTGTCGTTGTAATTGCCCGGCGACCAATTGCCGAGCGAGATCGGACCGTCGAAGAAATGATTCTCCGGCGTATAGCCGTTCTCGAAGGCGGCCAGATAGACGAAGGCCTTGAAGGCCGATCCCGGCTGGCGCAGGGCCTGGGTGGCGCGGTTGAACTGCGTGTTATGGTAATCGCGCCCGCCCACCATGGCGCGCACGGCGCCGTCCGGCGTCATCGCCACCAGGGCGCCTTCGCTTGCCTTCATCTCGCCGCCCTTCTCCTGGAGGATGCGGTTGAGATCGGCTTCGGCCGCGTTCTGGGCGCGCGGATCCAGCGTTGTCTGGACGACCAGGTCCTGGTCGCTGGCGCCGACATAGGAGGAGACCTGATCGATCACCCAGTCGGCGAAGTATTCGCCGATCTGGCCGCTGGCCTGGGGTGCCACGGCGGGTGCTGTCTGGGTGACGACGGCATTGGCTTCCGCCTCGCTCAGGTAACCGGCGGCCACCATGTTCTTGATGACCTGGCTGCCGCGTGCCTTGGCGAGTTCCTTGTCGTTGAAGGGATTGTATTTCGACGGTGCCTTCAACATGCCGGCCAGCATCGCCGCTTCGAAGATCGATACCTGTTGGACCGGATGGCCGAAATATTTGCGCGCCGCCGCATCGACACCGAAGGTGCCGGCGCCGAAATAGACCCGGTTGAGATAAAGCTCGAGAATCTGCTGCTTGGTGAAATTGTGTTCCAGCCACAAGGCCAGCAGCACTTCCTGCCCCTTGCGGTGCAGGCTGCGTTCCGGCGTCAGAAAAATGTTCTTCGCCAACTGCTGGGTGATGGTGCTGCCGCCCTGCACCACGTCACCCGTTTTGAAATTGACATAGATGGCGCGCAGCAGGCCCAGGGGGTCGACGCCGAAATGGCTGTAGAAACGCCGGTCCTCGGTGGCGAGCACCGCTTCCGGCAGATAAGGCGGCATATCCGCCAGGGTTACGCGCGTGCCGTAGAGATCGCCATAGGTCGCGAGGATGCCGCCATCGGTCGCCAGCAGGGTCACGCTGGGACGGCGCTTGATCTCGTTCAGGCGGCTGACATCCGGCAGGTCATAGGCACACCAGGCCACCAGGATCAGCAACAGGAAGCTGCCCCAGATGCCGCCGATCAGGCCCCATTTCAAAAGAAACCAAAGAACGGGCCGACCGCGCTTGCGGCGGGATGGGGGGGGCGAATCGGAACGCGTCATATCTGCCTGATCGTGGCCCTGCTTTGTTGAGCGGAGACTGGCCTTTTAGCAGAGGCGGTCACCGGGTCGATAGGGGCACAATCCAAGACGCCACGGCGAGATGGCAAGAGCATGGTGCCGGAAGGGCAGCTTGCAGGTCTGATGATGGCGAAAATGTGGCGCAGTCGATGAATATTGCCGAATCGGCGGTGCGATCAGGCGCTGCGCCGCGTGGTTGGCGACTCGGCGCTGCCATCGAGGCGATACATCACCTCGGTGATGACCTGTTCCAGGCTCTGATCGGGATCAGGCTGCTCGAGATAATGGTGGAGGATATCGATCGCTTGTGGGATCCAGCCGGCCGGCGGCTTGCCGTCACGATGAGCCGGTTGATTGCCCCCGACGGTCGCAAGTTCGACGAACAGACGGCGATAGGCTCCCGGCAACCGGCATTTGTCGAACAGCCGCTCCTGGCCGATGCCGCCGTCATCCGCCATCAGGCGGCGCACATTGCCGATGGCGATATCGCTTTTCACCGACAAAGCCTGCAGCAGGAAGGCAAATTGGCCGATCGCCAAAGCGCGCAGGATAAGGCTGCCGCTGAGCAGGCCGTTCTCTTCCAGTTTCTCCGCGAAATCCCGCAGCTCTTCGGCGGGATGCCCGGCCATGCTGGTCAGCAGAAAATGTTCGCGGCTGTGATGCAGAATGAAAGAGATGCGCTGCGCTGGCAGCGCATAACGCTGGATCAGCCGTTCCAGCAACTTGCCGGTCACCGCCGTGGTCAGGCGCTCGACGATGGCGATCGGCAAGGCCGGCCTTTCGCTCAACGCTTCGTTGATGCGGGCATTGTCGGGGAACTGGTCGAGAATACGGTGATAGCCGCTGGCATTGATGGCTGCATTGCTGTTGGCGGCAACCCGCAGCACGGCGACCTCATCGCCGCTATCGATCACCGCGCTGGTGACGGCGACCGACAGGAAGGCGCGTTGGCTGATCACCCGGATATGGGCGGGGGAGGTGGTGCGAATCACCTCCAGCAGATCGTCTTCGGACAAGGCCGGCGAATGGGTCAGGATCGGCGCCGCGACATCGATCACGTCCTTGGCCAATTGCAGCGCCAGGTTGTGGTCGAGCTGGGTCGCATGCTGCAGGCTGGCGGACAGGCGGCACCGGATCGATACTTCGACCTCGGGGAGCACCGCCTGCATAATCGCCAGCGCCAAGCTGCGCTCGGCTTCCGACAGCTGGTCCTCGCCATAAGCCATACCCACGCGCAGCATCGTCGCGGCCCGGCTTTCCGGGCTCGGGTCGTGCATCAGGCGGTCAATATCTGCCTGGGTCAATTGTGCCAAGGCGGTCGCGTCCCTTCTTTGTTGGCCGACCGAATTCTTAATGAGAACCGGATCGCCATGCAAGCAGATGAATCTAAAAAATCCATTTAAAATCAGATATATACAATCAATCTTAAGATTATAACGAATTGCGTTAATCTGTGGTGCGCACTCTTGCCATCACGGCAAACTTGGCTATGATGCCGGCCACACGTCACCGGCATGCACCACTGATGCCAGCGACGTATGATGCCGCTCCGACAGGCCTGACGGCCCGGCGAAACCGGCATATCCCCCAAGTGGTTGGCCCCTGTGGCGGAATTGGTAGACGCGCCTGACTCAAAATCAGGTATCTTCACAGATGTGCTGGTTCGAGTCCGGCCAGGGGCACCAAACTCAATTTCCAGACCGATACAGCGTCTGTTCCCGCGAGCAGCCGGCACCTTCCCAGCGGCGCCGTCGCTCATTCAAACATATTATACATAAATTTTAATCTAGGCGATGGCCCTGACGGACGGCTACGCTGGCGAGACATCTCGTCGCGTCCGTGCATCGTCTGCGGCGCGGCGCGGCGCTCGATCGACATGAACGACATCAAGCTGTCGGCCTGAATCACCTTTTGGTAGGTGGCCTGTCCTTCAGTGGAGGCCTATCGGCACGAGGCTGTATGCGGCATTGCGACTACGATCCCAATCCTGTCTCCGCGCATGATGCAAGCAACCGTCACGCATTCTTCAACGTCCGATCACCGCAAGTCACAGGCATGTCACGCCGATATCACGTGAACCATGTGCTTTTGCTCTTCGCCTCGCCGTCATGGCCGGGTTATGGTGCGGCCGTCACCGACGTTCATGTCGGGACTGCATCACATGCCGAGATCTCACGCGGTCAATCTCTGAGACAACCACCGAAAGGCTTCACATGAAGATCACAGTTATCGGCACGGGTTATGTCGGTTTGGTTACGGGCGCCTGCTTTTCGGAATTCGGTTTCGACATCACTTGTGTCGATACTGATCCGCGCAAGATCGAAGCGCTGCAAGCCGGACGCATCCCGATCTTCGAACCGGGGCTGGAAGCATTGGTACAGCGCAGCGCCTTGGAAGGCCGTTTGCGTTTTACCACGGAAGCCGGGCCTGCGATCGAAGCCGCCGATGTTGTTTTCATCACGGTCGGCACACCGTCGCGGCGCGGCGATGGCCATGCCGATGTCAGCTTCGTCGTCGCGGCGGCGGAAAAGATCGCCGATCATCTCAACGGCTATAAGATCATCGTCACCAAATCGACGGTGCCGGTCGGCACTACGCGCCGCATTGCCGAGGTAATTCGCAAGCGCCGCCCCGATGGCGAATTCGATGTCGCTTCCAATCCGGAATTCCTGCGTGAAGGTTCGGCGGTGGAAGATTTCATGCGGCCGGACCGCGTCATCGTCGGTGTCGAAAGCGGACGCGCGCGCGACGTGCTGCGTCAGCTCTATCGCCCGCTGCATCTGATCGAAACGCCGATCCTGTTTGCCGATCTCGAAACGGCGGAGGTCATCAAATATACCTCGAACGCTTTCCTGGCGATGAAGATCACCTTTATCAACCAGGTTGCGGATCTGTGCGAAAAGGTCGGCGCCGATGTGCATAGTGTCGCCAAAGGCATCGGCCTCGACCGGCGCATCGGCCCGAAGTTCCTGCATCCGGGACCCGGCTACGGCGGTTCCTGTTTCCCCAAGGATACCTTGGCGCTGGTGCAGACGGCGCGCGATCATAATGCGCCGATCGAGATCATCGAGACCGTCGTTCGCCTCAATGACGAGCGCAAGGTCGCCATGGTGGATCGCATCGCCGCCGCGCTCGACGGCAATGTCCAGGGCAAGAGCATCGCGGTGCTGGGTCTCACCTTCAAGCCGAACACCGACGACATGCGGGAAAGCCCTTCGCTGGTCATCCTGCCGCGCTTGCAGGAGATGGGCGCGAAACTGCGCTGCTTCGATCCGGTCGGCATGACCGAGGCCCGGGATCTGATGCCGGATCTCACCTATGCCAGCGATCCCTATGAGGCGATGCAGGATGCCGATGCGGTTGTGTTCCTCACCGAATGGAACAGTTTCCGTGCGCTCGATCTCGAACGTATGAAACAGATCCTGCGCCGCCCGGTGGTGGTGGATCTGCGCAATATCTACCGCCCGGCCGATATGCGCGAGCGCGGTTTCGCCTATCACAGCATCGGGCGCAAGTAACACCCGCCGACGGTGCCAGTAGTGGCGCTGCGGTCTGCGTCCGCGGCGCCGTGTGATAGGATTGGCCCTCGGACAAAATGGTCAAGCGATGAGAGAGGCATAGGGACGACCCCATGACGATTCTCGTAACGGGAGCTGCCGGATTCATCGGTTCGCAGGTTGCCGCGGCGTTGATGGCGCGCGGCGAACAGGTGATCGGTGTCGATAATATCAACGATTATTATGATCCGCGGTTGAAGCAGGCGCGTCTGGATTGTCTGCGGACGCAGGCGACGGGTGAAGGCTTTCGCTTCCATCATCTCGATCTCGCCGATCGCGCGGCGATGGAAGCGCTTGCCGCGCGGGACGGCGCGGCGATCGACGGCATCGTGCATCTCGCCGCCCAGGCCGGCGTGCGCTATTCGCTGGTCAATCCCCATGCCTATATCGCCTCGAACCTGATCGGCCATATGCATGTGCTGGAAATGGCGCGGCAATTGCCGAAGCTGCGGCAGCTCGTCTATGCCAGTTCCAGTTCGGTCTATGGCGGCAATACCAAGGTGCCCTTCTCGATTGACGACCGGGTCGACGATCCGCTGTCGCTCTATGCCGCGACCAAGCGGGCGGATGAAGCACTCAGCATCTCCTATGCCCATAGCCATGGCCTGGTGCAGACCGGCTTGCGGTTCTTTACGGTCTATGGTCCCTGGGGCCGGCCGGATATGGCCTATTTCAGCTTCACCAAGGCGATCTTCGACGGCGAGCCGTTGCGCATTTTCGGCGATGGCAGCATGCGGCGCGATTTCACCTATATCGACGATATCGTCGCCGGCGTGCTGGCATCCCTGGACCGGCCGATCGATGCCGGCCAGCATCGCCTCTACAATCTCGGCAACAATGCCGCCGCCAGCGTCAATGATCTGATCGCGGCGATCGAGGCGGCGACCGGGCTCAAGGCGAAGCGCAATGAAGTGCCGCCACCGCCGGGCGAGGTTGCCGCCACCTGGGCCGATATCGAGGCCAGCCGCCGCGATCTCGGCTTCCAGCCGAAAACCGCTTTGCCGCAGGGCATCGAACGCTTCGTCGCCTGGTACAAGGACTATTACCGGGCCTGATCCGGCAGCGTGACGGCAAAAAGGCCGCATCATCCGATGCGGCCTTTAAAATGTGCGTCGTCTGTCAGCGCTTACTGCGCGGCGTTCAGCTTGCCGAGCTGCGGGCGGTTCTTCAGCGCCGTCTCATACATGGCGATGATTTCGGCCCGCTCCGCGCCGTCCAGTTCCAGGCGCGGCGGACGCACTTTCTCAGAACCCAGGCCGACCACCTGCTGGCCAATCTTGATGTACTGCACCAGCTTGATCTTGGTATCGAGATGCAGCAGCGGCGTGAACCAGCGATAGAGGCCGCGCGCTTCGGCGAAACGGCCGGCCTGCAGCAGATCCCACAGCACCACGGATTCTTCCGGGAAGACATCGGTCAGGCCGGAGACCCAGCCGTCGATGCCGAGTGCTGCACTTTCCAGCACCAGATCGTCGACGCCGCAGAACAAGGTGAAACGGTCGCCATGCAGGTTGTGGAGATCGGTGATGCGGCGCGGATCGTCGGAAGACTCCTTGATCGCGACGATAGTCTTCTCGTCGGCCAGTTCGCCGAAGGTCTCCGGCTGGATGTCGACGCCGTAAACGAGCGGATTGTTGTAGATCATGATCGGCAGATCGCTGGCCCGGGCGATGGTGCGGAAATGGGTCAGCGTCTCGCGAGTGTCGGATTTATAGACCATGCCGGGCAGCACCATCAGCCCGTCGATGCCGATCTTCTGCGCATCCTTGGCATATTGGCTTCCAAGGGCGGTCGTATATTCCGACACCCCGGAAATGATCGGCACCTTGCCGCCGGCGACTTCCTTGGCGGCGGCCAGCACGGCGCGCTTTTCCTCCGGCAGCAGCGAGCAGTTCTCGCCGCAGGTGCCCAGCATGACCAGGCCGTGCACGCCGGCCTGGAGCAGGCGCTCGATCGATTTCTGCGTCGCCGGCAGGTTGAGGCTGTTATCGGCATTGAACTGGGTGGTGACGGCGGGGAAGACGCCGGACCAGAAGGGCTTGCGGGACATGTGCGGCTCCAGGATGGGTTGCGTTAAATGAATATTGTATACAATCTACAAAACTGTCAAGATGAGAAGCCACTCGAGAAAAGGAGGGCATGATGGATGCCCAGGTACTGAGCAAACGGACCATGGCAGAGCAGGTGGCCGATCTGTTGCGCCAACGCATCCTTTCGGGCGCCCTGCCGGCCGGGACGCCGATCCGCCAGGAGCCTCTGGCGGCGGAATTGGGGATCAGCCGCATCCCGTTGCGCGAGGCCCTGAAGCAGCTGGAGGCGGAAGGCTTCGTCACCATCGCCTCCCATAAAGGCGCCACCGTGGCGCCGCTCTCGGTGGCGGAGATCGAGGAGCTTTTCCAGCTACGTCTGCGCCTGGAGACCTGGATGCTCGGCCTTGCGCTGCCGCGGCTGGCCGAGGCGGATTTCGCTGCGCTCGATCAGTTGATCGCCGAGCAGCGCGCGCCGGACAGCCTGCCGCGCTGGGGCGAGCTCAACTGGCGCTTCCATGAAGTCATGTATCGTCCGGCCGACCGGCCGCTGACCTTGAAGATGCTGAAGCGCATCCATGACAATATCGATCGCTATCTGCGGCTGGAAATCTCGCTCAGCGCCGGCCGCAACCGGGCCTATCGCGAACATGAGGACTTGCTTGCCCATTGCCGCAAGGGCGATGTCGCGGTGGCGCTTGATCTCCTGGAGCGGCATATCCAGCAGACCGCCAACAGCCTGATCGATCATCTGCGCGCCCGAGAAACCGCCGTTGCCGCCGATTGAGCCGCTGGTCTATTGAGCCGCTGGTCTATTGAACCTGGCCGATTGCGGCGGCCTTCGCTATCAAGTCCTGCAGTATTCCACTGAACAGGCGGCCGCATGACCAGCCACCGCATCTTTCTACTGACGCCGGAACAGGTGATGGCAAGACGTGCGGCGCTGGTCGATTTGCTGATCGCCGTGGTCGAGGCGGGTGCCTCGGTCAATTTCGTGCAGCCGATGACGCGGGCGAAAGCCGAGGCCTGGTGGGCAGAGGCCTTCGCCGCCCACGCGCGCGGCGCACGGCTGATTTTCGTCGCCGAAACCGACGAGCGCCTGGACGGCACGGTGCATCTGGTGCCGGCGCCGCAGGAAAACCAGCGCCATCGCGCAGATCTTGCCAAGATGCTGGTCCATCCGCGCGCCCAGCGACAAGGCCTTGGCGCTGCGCTGATGCGGGCCGCCGAGGAAGAAGCTTGCCGTATCGACCGGACTCTCCTGACCCTTGATACAGAAACAGGCAGCGCCGGCGAGCGGCTCTATGCGCGGCTGGGCTGGACGAAGATCGGCGAGATTCCGGGCTACGCCATGCGGGCCGATGGCAGCACCACCGATCCCGCGAGCTTCTTCTACAAGGTACTGGCGCCGGAAGGCTGATACCGACCGGCCGATAGTGTCGCTAAGCCCGCTTCTGCATCAGGCGCCGGAATTCGCGCAGCACTTGCTGGCGGGTACGGTCGTTCGGTAGGTCCTGCAGGAAGGCTTTCAGGTCCAGGCTGAGCGCGGCGTAATCATTGGTCCAGTCCCAGCCCTTGCGGGCCGCCTCGGCCTTCTCTTCATTCAGCCGTGAGGCAGCGGGCGCCAGGACCTGGGCGCCGGCGCCGGCCGTCAACCGATATCGCTGGTCCAGCGCGGGAATGATGACCCGGTCCGGCGCCAGGCCGAGCGAGAGCAGGGTCTCGCGCTGGGCGGCCAGGGCCGATTCCTCGCCGTGTACCAGGAAGACGTTCTGCCAGACCGGCAACCTTGCCTTGGCCCAGCGCCGCAGATCGTCGCGATCGGCGTGACCGGAATAGACATCGATGCGGCGGATCGCGGCTTTGACGCTGATATGCTCGCCGCGGATGCTCACCTGGCTGGCACCGTCTTCCAGCAGTCGCCCCAGCGTGCCGGGCGCTTGATAGCCCACCAGCAGCACGGTGGCATTCGGCCGCCAGAGATTATGCCTCAGGTGATGCCGGATGCGGCCCGCATCGCACATCCCGCTGGCGGAAATGATGATCGCGCCGCTGGCGATGTGGTTCAGCCGCTGGCTCTCCTCCACCGAGCTGACATAATGGATATTGCCGGCGCGGAACGGGCTGAGCCCGGCTTCGAAATCGCCGTCGAGGTCGCCAAGATGGCGTTCGAAGACCTCCGTCGCCCGCACCGCCAGGGGCGAATCGAGGAAGATCGGCGCCTTCGGCAAGCGGTTGCGCAGCATCAGCCAGCTGAGATCCGAGAGCAGTTCCTGGCTGCGTTCGATGGCGAAGGCGGGAATCACCAGGTTGCCGCCGCGCGCCCATGCATCGGTCACTTCCTTCTGCAGGATGTCGCGCCGTCTCTGGTCGCTCACGCGCGGCCGTGCGCGATCGCCATAGGTCGATTCCAGCAACAGGTAATCGATCCCCGCCGGCGCTTGCGCTGCGTCCTGCAGGGCGCTGACATCCGGGCCGAGATCGCCGGAAAACAGGATGGAGATGACCGGCCGCGCGGCATCGCCGGTGGCGATCTCCACCTCGATCGAGGCGGAGCCGAGGATATGGCCGGCATTCCACCAGCGGGCTTTCACATCCGGCGCGACCTGCTGCCAGGTATCGTAGGGCGTCGGCTTGAGTTGCCGCAGGCATTGCGCGGCGTCCTCGGCGGTGTAGATCGGCTCGACCTCGACGCGGCTGCGGCGGCGCTGGCGGCGATTGAGCTGCTCGACCTCGAATTCCTGGATATGGGCTGAATCCGGCAGCATCCAGGTCAGCAGGTCGGTGGTGGCCGCGGTGGTGTGGATCGGACCGCGATAGCCGTGCCGGGTCAGTTTCGGCAGCAAGCCGGAATGATCCGTATGGGCGTGGGTGAGCAGCACCGTATCGAGGCTGCCGGGCAAAAAGGGGAAGGGCTGGTAATTCAGTTCCTTCAGGGCATGCGGGCCCTGGAACATGCCGCAGTCGATCAGCAAGCGCGTCTTTCCCGTTTCCAGGAGATAAGCGGAGCCGGTGACGGTGCCGGCGGCACCGAAGAAACTGAGCGTGACGGTCATGGTCTTCCACCCGAACAATCCTGGCCGCGACGGCAGGCAACCGGCGCGGCCTTCCAGCTCGGAGACTATCGCGCCCGCAAGTCTCCCGAAAGGATCATTGCGGGCATCGATGTCGCAGGTGGTGAGACCGAATGCCGGAACTGCCCCGCTTCTAGAATCGTCCGGCGCGGTAATCGTCGATGGCGGCGTGGATTTCGGCTTCGCTGTTCATGACGAAGGGACCGTATTGCACGATCGGCTCGCCGAGCCGCTGTCCCGCCAGCAACAGAAGCCGGGTCTCGCTTGCCGCCGGATTGGCGATGGCGAGGCTTGCGCCGTCACTCAAGGCCGCCAGCCGGCCGGCGCCAACGGCTTCCGTTTCGCCAGCTCCGCCGATCGCGGCTTCGCCGTCATAGACATAGACGAAACCGGCATGGCTCTCCGGCAGCGGCAATGAGACGGCAGCGCCCGGTGCCAGACGCAGATCGAGATAGACCGGTGCCGTCTTGGCCGCGCCGGCAGCCCGGCCCGGCCCCTCGGTCTCCGCAACGTGGCCGGCGATCAGTTTGCCGGTGACGCCCGGCGCCAGCTCGATATCCGGAATCTCCTCGGCGCTGATGTCGCGGTAGCCGGCTTCCACCATCTTTTCCGTGGCCGGCAGGTTGAGCCAGAGCTGGAAGCCCCAGAGCAGGCCGTTTTCCTGCTCCGGCATTTCCGAATGGACGATGCCGCGCCCGGCCGTCATCCATTGCACGCCGCCCGGACCCAATGATCCACGATGGCCGTGATTGTCGCTGTGGCGCATGCGTCCGGCCAGCAGATAGGTCACGGTCTCGAAGCCGCGATGGGGATGATCGGGGAAGCCGCCGATATAGGCAGTGGGATCGTCCGATTTGAATTCATCCAGCATCAGGAACGGATCGAAGCTGCGCAGGTCCGGCACACCCTGCAGCCGCTTCATGCGCACGCCGGCACCGTCGGTTGCCGGTTTCGCGGCAATCAGCCGGGTGACGCGGCGCGTGGTTGCTTGCCCGGTGGCGCCGGTCTGTCTTGCGGATGCAGTCATGTGCACTCCTTTCCGGTGGCCGGCATCGGCCGCACCGTCAACTTATCAGTCACCCGCTAAATAGTGGATCATCGCGCTATTTGCGAGAGCGGACGATTTGAATGGATTGTTCAGCTTTCGCTAACGATCACGCGCGATTGAGAGCGATCTTGCCGTCCGCGACTGTCTTGCCTAGTGTCCTGGCTGCATGTCAAAGCCTGCCCGGCGGAAACAACATGACGGCAGGCTTGGCGATCAGGAACGAGGGGAACATGGCGCAACGCGCGAAGACGACCGGCAGGGCGAGGCTGCCGAAAGACACTGCTGGGGGGAACGATCTGGCCGAATTCGAGCAGTTCCTGAAACGCCATCCCAAGACGCAATTCGTCGACGCTTTCATCAGCGATCTCTGCAGCACGATCCGCGGCAAGCGCCTGCCGGTTCATGAGGCGGCGAAGATCTGGCAAAGCGGCGTGCAGATGCCCTTCTGCCTCTATTTCCTCGATGTGACCGGCGAGGATCTCGATCCCGGCCAGCGCTCGGAAGCGCGCGGCGATCCGGACGGCTCGGCCTGGCCGGTCGCCGGCACGCTGCAACCCGTGCCCTGGGCCGAGGTGCCGACGGCACAGGTCCTGCTCACCATGCCGGACCAGGTCAACCAGCCCTGCCGGGTCGATCCGCGCCAGGTGCTCGGCGATCTCGTCGCGCGGTTCAAGCAGCGCGGCCTGACGCCGATGGTGGCGGTGGAGATGGAATTCTATCTGACTGACCGCAAGCGGGGTGGCCTGCGCGAGCCGCTGCCGCCGATCTCGCCGGCGACCGGCCTGCCCGATACCTCGCGGCAGCTCTACAGCATCAGCAATCTCGATGTGTACGGCGCTTTCATCCGCGACGTCGCGGCGGCGGCGACGGCCCAGGCGATCCCGGCCTCGACCGCCATCACGGAAAACTCGCCGGGCCAGTTCGAGATCAATCTATATCATTCTCCGGATGCGTTGCTGGCCGCCGATCACGCGGTGCTCCTGAAGCGCGTCATCCGCGAGATCGCCAAGCGCCACGGCCATGAAGCCACGTTCATGGCAAAGCCTTTCCTGCAACAGGCGGGCAGCGGCATGCATATTCATTGCAGCTTGCTCGACGACAAGGGCCGCAATGTCTTCGATGACGGCAGTGATGAAGGCGGTCCGGTGCTGCGCCAAGCGGTAGCGGGTCTGGCCGCCACCATGGGCGAGGCGATGGCGCTCTTCGCGCCCAACCTCAATTCCTATCGCCGTTACCAGCCGGGCAGCCTGGTGCCGATGGCGCCGACCTGGGGTGCCAATAACCGCTCGGTCGCCTTCCGCATCCCGCTCAGCAACGGCAAGGCCCGGCGCATCGAACACCGCATCGCCGGCGCCGATGCCAATCCGCATCTGGTGGTAGCCGGCATTCTCGCCGGCATGCTGCATGGCATCGAGGGCAAATTGACGCCGCCGGCCATTTCGGTTGGCGATGTCAGCCAGCAGCGCGATGCGAAACTGCCTTTCGACTGGATGGCGGCCTTGGATCGTCTGGCCAAGGCGAAGGTCCTGCCGGATTATCTCGGTGCGGGTTACCTGGCGCTCTATGTTGATGCCAAGCGAGCGGAGCTGGAAAAATTCCAGCGCCGGATTTCGCCGCAGGAATATGACTGGTATCTGTGAAATTGAAGTGAGGGACGATGCATTACGATCCACGCAGCGAACATCACGGCCTGCCGCATAATCCCTTTTATGCCCTGGTGGTGCCCCGGCCGATCGGCTGGATCACCACCGTGACGCGGGAGGGCATCGTCAATCTGGCGCCCTATAGTTTTTTCAATGCCGTTTCCGCCACCCCGCCTTTCGTGATGTTCTCCAGCGGCCCGCGCAAGGATTCGCAGCGCAATGCCGAGGAAACAGGCGAATTCGTCTTCAATCTCGCGACCTATGATCTGCGTGCCGAGATGAACGCCACTTCGGCACATATGCCGGCCGATGTCAGTGAGCCGGAATTGATCGGGCTGGAGATGGAACCTTCCATCCTGGTGGCGCCGCCGCATGTCAAACGCAGTCCGGTCGCGCTCGAATGCCGCTACCGGCAGACCGTCAACTTGACGAACGGCAATGGCGAGACCTCGGAGAACGCCATCATCATCGGCGAGGTCGTGCAGGTTCATATCGACGATGCGGTGATCACCGATGGCCGCGTCGATCTCGGCAAGATCCGCCCGATCGCCCGGCTCGGCTATATGGATTTCACCGTCGTCGACAATATCTTCGAAATGAAACGGCCGGATTGATTAAAGGCTACTGGCCGCTGCGCATCCGGGCGATGGCGATGTCCAGGGCTTTGCTCCAGGCGTTCAGGGCATCTGACTGCGTCAGCACATCCCAACCTTGCCGCGTCATCGTGCCAGGCAGGCCGAAAGTCTCCAGCGGTGTCCGCGCCGGCAGATCGGGTCGGCTGGCGGCGACGGCGGCGGCGCCGCCGGTCAAAGCGGCGGCCAGGCCGCGGGCGATTTCCGCCGGCAGGCCTTCGGCGACAGCACGTTCCGCCACCGTATCGATGACGGCAAAACTCCACAGATAATAAGCAGCGAGGGCAGCCGCCGTGTTGAACTGCGCTTCATTCTCCACGGCAAAGACGGCGCCGAGCTTGCCGAATAAATCCGCCGCCATCTCATTGGCGGGAAAGATCGGCGTGCCGCCGGCATTGAGCGCCGCGCAGCTGCTGGGCATCGCGCGCACCACGGTGGTGCCGGGCGCGGCCGCGTGCAATCCGGCTTCGGTGACGTCGATGGCGACGCAGATCAGCACCTGGCCGGGATGCCAGCGCAGTGCTTTGACACAATCATAGACGGCGGCCGGCGGCACGGCGACCAGGATCAAGCCCGCGGCATCGACCACCGCCTGATTGTCCGGCATGACCTCGGCATCGCATTGCTGTGCCAGACTGGCGGCGCGCTCAGCGTTGCGCGGCGACAACAGGACCTTTCGCCGGTCGCCGGCCCGGCGCAATCCCTGAACCACGAAATCGGCCAGGCCGCCGACGCCGATGATCCCCAGTATGGCCGAAGACGGTGTTGCTGCTGATGGTGCCGTTGATGATGATATCGATGAAGGGGTGGATGACATGACGCCTCCTGTCCGTTGCGCCCTTCTTGCGACAAGACGATGACGGATGCAAGGCGTGCGATTGCGATCCCGGATCTATCTATATGGATATCAAACCTGGAGTGGCTTTGAGATGAGCGCGAGATTGGCGAGAAACTGGTCGGTGGCGGCGCGCCAGGAGAACGTCTCGGCATGCGCGCGGCAGCGGGCCGGCGGCACCATTATCGCCCGCTGAACCGCCCGGGCGAGATCCCAGTCAAGGGCACCGGCGCCGCTATCGCCCAGCACGTCCTTCGGTCCCGCGACCGGAAAAGCGGCGACGGGCACGCCGCTCGCCAGGGCTTCCAGAACCACCAGGCCAAAGGTATCGGTCAGGCTGGGAAAGACGAAGACATCGGCGGCGGCATAATGCTGCGCCAGGTCGACGCCATGCTTGGCGCCGGCGAAGATTGTCTTTGGAAAGCGTCGTTGCAAGGCGGCGCGCTGCGGTCCGTCGCCCACCACGACCTTGGTTCCCGGCAGATCGAGCGCCAGAAAGGCTTCGATATTCTTTTCCACCGCGACGCGGCCGACATAGAGGTGCAGCGGGCGCGGCAGGTCGCACAGCAAGGCGGGAATTTCGTTGATGCGCGGCTTGAAGAGGTCGAGATCGACGCCGCGCGACCAGGCGCGAATGTTGCGGAAGCCGCGCGATGCGAGATCCTCTGCGATCGACCGGGTCGCCACCATGATGCTCTGGGCCGGCGCATGAAAGCGCCGCAGCACGGCGTAGCTCAAGGCCGTCGGAAAGGCGAAGCGTTCGGCGACATATTCCGGAAAGCGCGTGTGATAGGCGGTGCTGAAAGGCAGCTTGCGGGCGCGGCAATAGGCCCGGGCGGCATGGCCCAGCGGTCCCTCGGTGGCGATGTGAATGGCATCGGGCTTCAGGCGATCGAGCTGCCGCGCCATGCCGCGCTTCGGCATCAGCGCCAGGCGGATTTCCGGATAAGTGGGGCAGGGGAGGCTGTGAAAATCGCTGGGTGCGATCACATCGACATGGTGGCCGAGCTCGGTCAGTTCCTTGATGGTGCGACCGAGGGTCCGGACGACGCCGTTGACCTGTGGGGTCCAGGCGTCGCTGACGATGGCAATGCGAAGCGGGTGTGTTGCGTCGATTCCGGTTAGGTAATCCGTCAGGCCTGCATCATGGAGAATTGCCGCATGCGCGCCCATTCGATGATCTCCAATCGACCGTCACGATGTTCGACCAGCGCTGTGCAGCTCTCTACCCAGTCGCCGTCATTGCAATAAAGGATGCCGTTGATCTCGCGGATCTCGGCTTTGTGGATATGGCCGCAAACGACGCCGTCAAGGCCGCGGCTCTTGGCTTCGTCAGCCATGGCGATTTCGAAATCGCTGATGAATTTCACCGCATCCTTGACCCGGTGCTTCAGATAAGCGGAGAGCGACCAGTAGGGATAGCCGAAGGCCAGGCGGGCGCGGTTGTACCAATGGTTCAGCCCCAGCGCCATCGTATAGGCCGTGTCACCAAGTTTCGCGAGCCAGGGGGCGTGCCGCATGATGCCGTCGAAGCCGTCGCCATGAACGATCAGCAGCCGCTTGCCATCGGCGGTCTCGTGAATCGCTTCCTTCGATACCTGGATGCCGCCGAAGGCCATGCCGTCATAATCGCGCAGGGGATCGTCGTGGTTGCCCGGCACCAGGATCACCTCCGTGCCCTTGCGCGCCTTGCGCAGCACCTTCTGCACGACGTCGTTATGGCTTTGCGCCCAGAACCAGGATTTTTTCAGCCGCCAGCAGTCGATGATGTCGCCGATCAGATAAAGCGTATCGGATTCATGGTGCTTGAGGAAATCCAGCAGGAATTCCGCTTTGCATCCGCGCGTGCCGAGATGCACGTCGGAAACGAAAATCGTCCGATAATGAGTCGGTATCGGGTCAATTTTCATGGCCGTTCAGCCGCTCCCTAGCTTTCATCCACGACTCGGGTTCGAGGGAACCGTGACGCGGCAGACAATGCGGCAAGCCGGTGACGGGATGATGACAGGCCTCGGCTGGACATCAGTCCCGCCGCGAAATTCACTGGTCTGTCGCCGGATCGACGCGGAACCGTCATTTCCGCGCAGGCGACTGGCCGACCTCTTAAGGAAGTGTTGCCGTACCGGTGAAGGGATTGAAGCGCCGTTCGGCCAAGGCGGCCCAGGCGGTTGCGCCGAGATGGGGCAGGCGGAAATAGAGGCGCGGCTGGCGCGGATCGGTCGGCAACATGAAGCCGGTCGGCAAGGCCGCGATGTTGCTGGCATAATAGCTGCCATCGGTGGCGCGCTGGCGGGCGATGGCTTTCAGCAGCGCGGCTGCTTTCGTCTTGTCGCCGCGCAAGGCCGCCAGCAGCGCAACTTGCGCGGTGCCTTCGGTCCAGATGCCGGATTTCACCTCGCTATAGGCATATCCGTCACCAACCGCCAATCGTGTGTCGATGCTTGCCATCACCGCATCGCCACGGCTCTTGAGTTCCGGCAGGGCCAGCAATGGCCAGACCTGGGCATCCAAAGCAACGAAGCGATTGACCGTCACACCGTCATCGGCGGTGCCGGTGGCGAAGCAGGCACAGGCATCATCCCACATCGCCGAGACAAACCGGCTGGCCGCATGGGCCTCGACACGCCAAGATGCAGCGCCGGTGATCGCGGCCAATTCGCTGAAGGCTGCCGCGAGATCGGTATTGTGCTCGGTGGATTTCCAGGTGACGGCCGAGGGTGTCGGCTCATGGCCGAAGGTGCCGCCGGCAAAGCCGCCGATGTGATGTGCCGCGTCGCGCTGCACGGTGTCACGCTGCACGGTGAGCCAATGAGCGATCCGTTCGGCGCCATCGCGATAGCGCGTGTCATCCTCATGACGTGCCAGTGTCAGCAAGGCGAGCATGGCCCAAGCGAGATTGCCGCTATCGCTGCCGGCCTGATAGCGATCCTCCAGCCAGCGTTGTTCCTTGTCATCCCACCAGCCCGCCAGCTTGACCGGCTCTGTCGTCACCGGTCCGGCGGCATAGCCGTTGCGCAAGCGTCCGTCATGCCAATAGCGGTCGTGATCCAGCGCCAGCAGCATGGCATCGCCGATCCGGCGCGCCTGCTTGTCATCGCCGCAGCCGACCAAAGCGATCGCGGCGACCGCATTGTCGTAGAGAAAGGCGGCGTTATGCAGCGGTCCCGTGGTGACACTCGGGAAGCTCGCAAGAAGCACGGGTCCATCCGGCTGGGTTGCCGTCGCCGTCGCAAGATAGGCACAGGCAGGCGCGTCGGCCGCCGGATCGGCCGCCGCCGGCTGCATCCGCAAGGCGGGCAGCAGCAGGGCAACGGCAACGAGGAGGGATAATCCGCCGAGAGATCGGCGGCGCCTGATCATGCGACGCTAGCAGTCATGCGACGTGGGATATCATGCGCCGGCGATGGTCATGCCGTCGATGCGCAGGGTCGGTGCATCGATTCCGTAGCGGAACACCAGATCATTGGCCGGGGTGATGTTGAGGAACATCTCCTTCAGATTGCCGGCGATGGTGACTTCCGAGACCGGATAGGCCAGTTCGCCCTTCTCGATCCAGAAGCCGGCGGCGCCGCGGCTGTAATCGCCGGTCACGCCATTGACGCCATGGCCGATCAGCTCGGTCACGTAGAAGCCGCGATCCACCGCACCGATCAATTCCTTCGGCGAGACCTTGCCTGCTTCCATATAGAGATTGGAGGTGGAGGGCGAACCGCCGCGGCTGCCATGACCGGTGGTGCGCAGATTGAGCTGCCGCGCTTCCCGGCAGCCGAGCACCCAGCTCTTCAACACGCCGTCCTCGATGAAGGACATGCGATGATTGGCGACGCCTTCGCCGTCGAAAGGCCGCGAACGAAGACCGCGCCGGCGATGCGGATCATCGATGATATTGATGCCGGCGGCGAAAACCTGCTTGCCCATATGGTCCTTCAGGAAGCTGGTGCCGCGGGCGATCGAGCCGCCATTGATGGCGCCGGCGAAATGACCGATCAATCCGTTGGAAATGCGCGGATCGTAAATGACCGGCAGTTTCGCGGTCTGCGCCTTGCGCGGATTGAGGCGTTTCACCGCGCGCTCGCCGGCCGCCTTGCCCAAGGCCACAGGGTCGGTGAGATCGCTGCCGAAGACGGTGGAGGAATAATCGTAATCGCGTTCCATCGCTGTGCCTTCGCCGGCAATGACCGAGACGCTGAGGCCGAAGCGGCTGCCGCTGAAACTGCCGCGAAAGCCATTGCTGCCGACCAGCGCCATATCGACCCGGCCCCAGCCGGCTTCGGCGCCCTCGGAATTGGTGACGCCGAGCACGGCCCGCGCGGCTTCCTCCGCCAGCCTGACTTTCTCGGCCAGTTCTTCCTCGCTCGGTTCGCGTGGGTCGAGCGATTCCAGTTGCGGCCAATCCTGCGCCAGGAGTTCCGGCTCGGCGGGACCGCAATACGGATCTTCCGGCACGGCTTTCGCCATGGCGACGGCGCGCTCGGCCAATTCGTCCAGCATGGGATCGGAGAGATCGCTGGTGGAGACCATGGCCTGGCGCTTGCCGACGAAGACCCGCAGGCTGACATCCTGGGATTCTGACCGTTCCAGCTTTTCCCGCTTGCCGAGCCGCTGGCCGAGGCTCAGCGAGCTGTCGCGGGCAAGCCCCGCATCGGCGGCATCGGCGCCGGCCCGCTGGGCGCGGGCAATCAAGCTGTCCAACACATCGAGAATCGCGGAAATCTGATCAGCCATGGTGTTCCTCTGAAAATGCTGCCGGCAGCCTAAAGCATTTTCGAGCGAAGTGGGCACCGGTTCGCGTGAAGAAAATGCGATATCATAAATAGATAGAGCATTTCCGCGATTCAAGGAAACGCGGAAATGCTCTGTCGCGCGTTCAATGGAGATGGATGTTATTTTGCGCCAATTCAACGGCCCGGCCACGGCGAGCCCGAATTCAATGGGCCGACTTCAACGCGCTTGTGGGTGCCCGGCCAGTTCCGTCAGGTCGAAACGCAGCAGTGGCAGGTAGCGTGCCGGGCTGAGGTCGGAGGGAACCGCGCCGGCGACGGTCGCTCCCTGCCGGCGGTAGAAAACCTCGGCATGGGGATCGCTGGTGATCTGGAAATAGGCAAAGCCCAGGCCACGCGCCAACGTAATCGCATGATGGAAAAGGTGTGTCCCGATGCCGCGCCGCTGCTGCTCGGGTGCCACGAACAGCCAATCGAGATTGAGCAATCCGTCGATGACCGCGAAGCCATAGAAGCCGGCCAGCCGGCCCTGGCCGTCTTCCGCCAGGTAATAGGGATGCCGGCGGATATCTTCCGGCGAGATCGTCATCACCTTGCGGCAACGCGCCATGAAGGCGGCATCGTAGCCCCAACTGGCCTTGGACAGCAAAGCGAGGTCGGTGAGGGCGGCGGCGTCGCCGGGCCGCGCCGGACGCAATCGGCGGTTATCGGTGCCGCTGCCGGAAATGACGGTCAATCGCGTCATGCGTCATCACCCTTCCGTGATCGTTACGCCTGATGGTCATTCTCGGCCGCCGCTCTTGCGCTCACTGTGCGTCGCTGACACTTTAACACGTATGTTTTATCGCAGAGCAATCCCCCTCATTCTCCTTGGCCTTACCCTGGCCGTCCTGGTCGGTGCCGGCGCTTATTACTATCTGCACGACGGCCGGACAGCGCAACAAGCCGCCGACCGGGCGAATTTCATGAAGACCTGCAAGCAGCAGGGCCGCATCGCCAATGGCGGCGGCGCGCTGGCAATGGATGACGCCACCGAAGAGATGCTCGACACCTATTGCGGTTGCGTCGCCGACCGGTTGGAGCAGAATCTGGACGAGGTGGAAATCGGCAAAATCGGCGACGGCTCGGCCACGCCGGAAACCCTGACGAAGCTCGACCGCATGGTCGCCGATTGCCGGCAGCGTTCAGTCAAACCGGCGCCGGAACCAACGACGCCGGAAAACTGACGCATTCGCTTAGGCCGGATCGGCGATCACGGTCATGGTGTCGATGGTGAAGCTGCCATCGGCCTCGATCTCGAAATGGCGGGTCACGTCATCGGCCATGCGCTGCTGCAGCGACCGGATCGCCTGGACATGAATCTCCGATGTCTGCATGCGGGTGACCCAGCTGGTGAATTCCAGCCGCAGGCGCCGCCGCGTCACCTCGCCCGGGGTGAAGCCGGCACGCTCCAGGGCCTGCTGCCATTCGCCGATCGTGTAGTTGCGCACATGCGACGGGTCACGCAGCATTTCGATCGTCTGGAAAAACGTATCCAACAGCGGATGGCCGGGCGTATAGACATCGGCGAAGACCGCACGGCCGCAAGGCCGCACCACGCGGCGCGCTTCCCGCAAGGCGGCATCAAGATCGTGCCAATGATGGGCGCTGAAGCGGCTCATGACGAAGCCGAAGGACGCATCCTCGAAGGGCAGCTTTTCAACCGTGCCGCGCTCGGTCCTGATATTGTCCAGGCCGCATTCGGCGGCAGTGCGGGCAACGGCGCTCAGCATGTCCTGCGACAAATCATAGGCGACGACCTCGCGCACATGCGGCACCACCTGGAAACTGACATGGCCGCCGCCGCAGCCGAGATCCAGCACGCGGGCATGGCCGATCCCCGTCACCAGGCCAGCCATCTGCAGCAGGTCCTCGCCCTGGGCATGGACGGCGCTGGTCACATAGGCGGCGGCGCGGGGGCCGAATTGCTCGGCGACGACGGTTTGATGGATGCGGGTGGAAGAGGGCTGCTCGGATTTCATGACGGTTCGGCCTGCTGCTGGAGGCGCTGCGTCGGCAGCGCGGAAAAGTTGCGACGGGAATAATTGCGATCAGAATAATTGCGACAGGGACCAGGATGTGGCCAAATTCATACCGGTACCAGCCTAGTAGTTATCCTGGTATAAAAACTGCCATGAAGACACCTCCCTCCTCCCAGCGCCATGCTTTGGCGGCCTTCTTGCGAGCCCAGCGGGCACGTCTGTCGCCGGCCTCCTTCGGTTTGCCCACGGGATCGCGGCGCCGCACCCCCGGCTTGACGCGGGAGGAAGCGGCCCAGCTCGGCGGCATGAGCGCCACCTGGTATACCTGGATCGAGCAGGGGCGGGACGTATCGATGTCGCCGGCGGCGCTGGCGCGCCTGGCCAGGGCCTTCCGCCTCACCCGGGCGGAGCGGGCCTATCTGTTCGACCTGGCCGACAAGCGCGATCCCGATATTCACCAGGCCGGCGAGGATGGCGATTTGCCGGAAGCGGCTGCTGCTGCCATTGCCGCCGTGGCGGTGCCGGCCTATCTGCTGGACCGGCATTGGCAGGCGCGCCATTGGAACGCGGCGGCGGCCACGCTTTTTATCGGCTGGCTGGATGACAGTGCCGTCGATCCACAGCGCAATCTGCTGCGCTATATCTTCCTCGAGCCCCTGGCGCGCCAGATGATCGTCGATTGGGAAGAGCGGGCGCGGCGCGTGGTGGCCGAGTTCCGCGCCGATCACAGCCATGCGCTGGACGATCCGCAGCTGCGCGGGCTGATCGCCGACCTGCGCCGCCACAGCCCGGCCTTCAGCCGCCTGTGGGAAGAACAATCGGTGCTGGGGCGGGAAGGCGGTGACCGGCAGTTCCAGCATCCGCAGCGCGGCCTGCTGCTCTACCGGCAGATCGCCTTCACCCTCGCCAATCAGCCGGATATCAAACTGGTGATGCTGGTGCCGGCTGATGCGGCGCCGGCACCGTAGCGCCGTCATCGGGCTTCCCGGCCAAGTGGCTCTCGGACAGCCGATTTTCGGACAGGCGGCTTTCGGCAAGCGGCTGTGACTCTACCGGCACGGTCTCCACGACCGGGCAAGCGCTGGCCATCGAGGGGCCGGTGATGACGTCGAAATCGGTGGAATGGCTGCGTTTCATGGTCTCGGTCTCCTGGTTAGGGAAACCGCTCCATGTCAGGCGGGGATTCGATCGACCGGGAACCGGAAATACGAAAGCCGCCTTACAGGGGGCGGCTTCGGGGTTGTGTCAGATGCGCACGATCCTAGGCCGCCGGGCTGTACCAGCGGTACCAAAATCGCGAGGTGCGCACGGCACCGGATGTCATCTGCATCTTGCTCATAGGGGCTACTCTAGCCAAGCGATGAAATCCTGGCAAGGGCTGGACGGGCCATGCCGGGCATCATTCGCACATGGCTCCTATTCGCTGGTGACGGATTGGCGGCCGCGCTCCCGGTCGGCGGGGCGCTGCGGGAAATGCAAGGTGACCCGCAATCCGCCGAGCGGCGCGGGCGCCGTTTCCGGCCGCATGGCATCGAAGCGGATCTCACCCCCATAGGCGGCGATGATGTCACCGACGATGGCCAGCCCGCGGCCGCTGCCCTGGACCGTGCGGTCCAGCCGCACGCCGCGGCGGCCCAAAGCGGCGATCTGGTCGGTCGGCACGCCGGGCCCGTCATCCTCGACCGACAGATCAGTGCCAGCGGCGCTGCGTGTCCCGGTCAGGCGAATTTCGTGGCGCGCCCATTTCACCGCATTCTCAAGCAGATTGCCGAGCATCTCGGCAAGGTCGTCCGGGTCGACGGCAAGCGTGATCTCCGGCGGGATGCCGCTGTCCCAGGTGATGGTTTCGCCTTTCGGCATGCGCTGTAAGGCACGCATCAGGCGTTCGGCCACCGGAGCGACGGGGAGCGGCGGATGGGTGGCGCGCTGTGTCGCGTCGATCCGCGCCCGGACCAGTTCCTGATCGACCTGCCGCCGCATGGCGCCGGCCAGATCCAGCAGTTCCGTGGAAATCTCCGTCTCGCCCTTCGCCTGCAGCCGCGCGGCATCGGCGGTCAGCACGGTCAGCGGCGTCTTCAGTCCATGAGCAAGGTCGGCGGCGCGGCTGCGGGCGCGCTCGATCGCCGTCTCCTGGGCCAGCAGCAGATCGTTCACCTCGCGCACCAGGGGGTCGACCTCATCGGGGAACCGACCGTCGAGCCGCCGCGTCTCGCCGCTGCGCACCCGTTGCAAGCCTTCGCGCAAATGCCGCAGCGGGCGCAGGCCGATCCCCACCTGGAACCAGACGGCGACCAGGAAGGCCGCCGTCAGCACGGCAAGGAACGGCAGCATATCGACGGCGAAATCCCGGCGTGCACGGTCAAGGTCGTGGCGGTCGATCGCCACCGTCAATTGCAGCGACCGCGGTCCTGACGGTGCCCCATAGGTCACCTGGCGATCGAGGGCGATCAGCTGCTCATGTTCCGGCCCGGCCAGGATCCGGCGCCGCAACCCCTTTGCGGTATCATTGGCGGGCAGAGCGAGTTCGGTGTCCCAAAGCGATCGCGACCGCAGCAAGATCTTGCGGTCGGTGCTTTGCACCTGCCAATAGAGGCCGCTATAGGGCTCATCGAAACGCGGCTCCGCCAGGCGCCGGTGGATCGCGGCCGTGCCATCGGCATTGATGACGACATCGCCTGCCAATTGCCGCAGGTAATTTCCCAGCTCGGCATCGATGCGCCGCTCGACATGGCGATCGAACAAAGCGATCAACCCGACAGCGGCAATGCCGACGGCAAGGCCGGTTGCCAGTGCGGCGACCACCAGCAGCCGCAGCCGCAGGGAATGCCGGGTCATGCGTCCGGCTCGTTGATGATATAGCCGAAGCCGCGCCGGGTCTCGATCAGGTCGGTGCCGAGCTTGCGGCGAACCCGGCCGACCAGCACCTCGATCGCGTTGCTGTCGCGTTCGAAATCCTGCAAGTAGAGATGTTCCGTCAGTTCCTGCTGCGAAATGACCCGGCCGGCATGATGCATCAGATAAGCGAGCAGCCGGTATTCCTGCGGTGTCAAGTTGAGCGTCTTGCCGGCAACGATCACCCGCATCTGGCGCGGGTCGAGGATGACGCTGCCGATCTCGATCGCCGGTGAGGCGCGGCCGGTCGAGCGGCGAATGATGGCGCGCAGCCGGGCCAGCAACTCCTCCATCTGGAACGGCTTCGGCAGATAGTCATCAGCCCCGGCATCGATGCCGTCCACGCGTTCGCTCCAACTGCCACGCGCGGTCAGGATCAGCACCGGCATGGTGCGGTCATTGGCACGCCAGCGCTTCAGGACGGTCAGGCCGTCCAACCCGGGCAGGCCGAGATCGAGAATGGCGGCGGCATAATCCTCGGTATCGCCCTTGAACCAGGCCTGCTCGCCATCGGTCTCGTGATCGACCGTGAAGCCCTGCTCCTGCAACGCTGCCGATACCTCGCGGGCGATCCGCTGATCGTCTTCCACCAGCAGGAGGCGCATCAGTCGTCATCCTCCACTTTCAGGATCGCCGTCGTCTTGGCATCGACCTCGACCTCTTTCAACTGGCCGGCGGGATCGATGATCTTGAATTCGTAGATCCAGCTACCGTGCTCCTGCTCCAGTTCGACGCCGACGACATCGCCCGGCATGCGCGCCCGGACGGCAGCCAGAACCTGGTCGAGCGATTGGATCTCGCCCCGTTCGACGGCGCGCAAGGCCTTGTCATGATCGTGCTCGTCGTCATCGGCACCGGCAAATCCGGCAAAGACAACGAGCGAGCAAAGCAGCGCAGCGGCCAGCCGCCAAATTCGGCGGCTGCGCAGGGCATTGAGAGAGATCGGTATTTTCATCGCGCGATCCTCGCAAAACCCGGCTGACGAATCGATAACAAAGCGCGTCATCTGCCGTTCAGGTGCCCCTTGCTAGGTTTTCCGCGCCGCCCGCTGTGACGGGGCGAGCCAAGAGACGATTTTGCAAGGAGAAATGAGATGATTAAAGCCCTGGCGATGATTGCCGCACCGCTGATTCTGGCGGCTTCCACCCTGGCCGCGCCGACCATTGCGATGGCCGATGGCGACCGGATCTGCGGCAACATCCCCCTGGAACAGTGGCTCTCGCCTGGCGCGATCAAGGACAAGGCGACCGCCCTCGGCTTCACCGTGCGGAAGGTCGACATCGATGATGGTTGCTATGAGGTCGATGCGACCGACAAGAACGGCACCAAGGTCGAGTTGCGCCTCCATCCGGCAACCGGTGCGCTGGTGCGCCAGAAACTGGATGACTGATGGCAATCCCCACCGATTGACTTGGCGCCCCCAGCGGAGGATAACCGGCCCATGAAAACGACGCCGCCCATGAAACCGATGCCCGTGATCCTCTCGGCCACAAACCAACAAGCGACCGCGCTTTCCGGCGGGTCGTCGGGTGGTCGTTCGCGCTGAAACAAGGCGTCGTTGAACCATCGAAGGCCCCGCCGGCAACGGACGGGGCCTTTTCCTTGCGCGGTCTCCGTCCGCCGATCGGCAACGCGAAACGGAGACAGCCATGCCCATCATCGATTTGACGCTTTATCTTGCCTTCATCGCTGCGGCGGCGATGCTGATGCTCATTCCCGGCCCCAATGTGGCGCTGATCACCTCGGCCAGCATGGCCCATGGTACCCGCGCCGGTCTGCTGACGGTGCTCGGCACCAGTTGCGCCATGATCCCGCAGCTTGCCTTGACGGCACTCGGCATGACCGCGCTGCTCGGCCTGATGGCCCAGCTTTTCGACATCCTGCGCTGGCTCGGTGTTGGCTATCTGCTTTATCTCGGCCTGCGATGCTGGCGTGCCGCCCCGGACCGTTTGAGCCTGGAGACGCCGCACCCGAAACGGCTTCTGTTGCGCGGCTTCCTGGTCTCATTCGCCAATCCGAAGACGCTGCTGTTCTACGGCGCCTTTCTGCCGCAGTTCATCGCCCTGGATCGACCGCTCGGTCCGCAGTTCGCTTTGCTGTCGGCCACTTTCCTTCTTCTCGCTCTGGGGATCGATAGCAGTTGGGCCTTGCTGGCCGGGCGCAGCCGGCAGTTGCTGCTGCGACGCGGCCGGCTGCGTCAGCGCATGACCGGCGGATTGTTGATCACGGCTGCCATCGGTCTCGCGCTGGCGCGGCATCGTTAACGGCTTCCCTCAGTCGGTTCCTGTTGTCGCACCCCTTGCGGGGCGGCATCGGGAGGGCCATGTCAGGTTCTTGTCAGAACGGCACCAAGAGAAGAGGCCGGGACAGTTAACGCATGCCGTTAACGACGGGCAGTCAGATGCCAAGCACGCAACATCGTAACAGGAGGTCCCGCTGATGAAATGCCCTGCCTGCCAGGAAGATCTCGTGATGAGCGACCGACAGGGAATTGAAATCGATTATTGCCGCCAATGCCGGGGCGTCTGGCTGGATCGCGGCGAGCTCGATAAGATCATCGAGCGGAGCGTGCGGGAGATGCCGCAGGCAGCACCGGCGATGCGCGAATCCGCAAGGCCGCAGCAATATCGCCGCGATGATGACGACGATTACCGGCACAAGCAGCACCGGCGTAAATCCTGGCTCAGCGATCTGTTCGACTGAGCTGACATAAAAAACGGCAGCTCGTTTTTTCCGGGCTGCCGTTTTTTTTGAACCGATCGATGGTGCGATCAGGCGGCGAGATTCTCGCCCGCCAGTGCGCGGCGGATCAGATCGGCGGTTTCCTTGCGTCCGTAAAGCGCGATGAAGGAACCGAAACGCGGCCCCTGGTCCTGGCCCAGCAGCACTTCGTAAAGCGCTTTGAACCAGGCCCGCAACTCCGCGAAGCCATGGCGCTTGCCGATCTCGTAAACCTCGTTCTGCAGATCTTCGGCGCTGGCATTGTCCGGCGCCTTGTCGAGATAGGCCAGCAGGTCGGCGAGGGCGGCCTTTTCGGTCGCATCCGGCGCGCGATATTTCTTCGTCGGCTTCACGTGGTCGCGATAATAGTTGATCGCATAGCCGACCAGCTTGTCGAGGAAAGGCGCCGTGGCCGGCGTCGCATCGGGTTTGTAGCGGGTGATGAAGCCCCAGAGCGTTTCCTTGGCCTCGGCGTTGCAGACGCTGGCGAGGTTCAGCAGGATGCCGTAGCTGAGCTGCGCCTTGTCCTTCGGCGGCTTGCCGTTATGGATGTGCCAGGCGGGATTTTCCAGCCGCTGTGCCTCGGTCTCGCCGTCGAATTTCTCGACGAAGGTGATGTAATCGTCGACCGCGCGGGGGATGACGTCGAAATAGAGGCGTTTGGCCGCGCGCGGCTTCTGGTACATGAACAAAGCAAGGCTCTCGGGCGGCGCATAGGTCAGCCATTCCTCGACGCTGAGGCCATTGCCCTTCGACTTGGAAATCTTCTGGCCCTTGTCGTCGAGGAACAATTCATAATTGAAACCGTCCGGCGGCGGCGAACCCAGCTCCTTGCAGATCTTGTTGGCGAGCTGCACCGAAGGGATCAGGTCCTTGCCGGACATTTCGTAATCGACGCCCAGCACATGCCAGCGCATCGCCCAATCGGGCTTCCATTGCAGCTTGCAGCGCCCGCCGGTGACCGGCGTCTCCACCTTGGAACCGTCCTCGTCCTGGTAGACGATGGTGCCGGCGGCGGCATTGTGTTCCAGCACCGGCACCTGCAGCACCCTGCCGGTCTTCTGGCAGATCGGCAGGAAGGGCGAATAGCTGGCGGCCCGCTCCTCGCGCAGGCTGGGGAGCATGATTTCCATCACCTGCTCGTAATGCTTCAGCACATCCAGCAGGCCCTGATCGAACCGCCCGGACATATAGTAATCGGTTGAGGACTGGAATTCGTATTCGAAGCCGAAACTGTCCAGGAAGCCGCGCAGCATGGCATTGTTATGATGCCCGAAGCTTTCGAATTTGCCGAACGGATCCGGTACCTTGGTCAGCGGCTTGCCGAGATGCTGCGCCAGCATGTCCTGGTTCGGCACATTGGTCGGCACCTTGCGGAGCCCGTCCATGTCATCGGAAAAGGCGAACAGGCGGGTCGGGATGTCCGACAGGCGCTGGAAGGCCTGGCGCACCATGGTGGTGCGGACTACCTCGCCGAAGGTGCCGATATGCGGCAGGCCCGAGGGACCGTAGCCGGTCTCGAACAGCACATAGCCTTTTTTCGACGTTTTCCCGGCATAGCGCGCGACGAGTTTGCGCGCCTCCTCAAAGGGCCAGGCCTTCGCCGCTTCGGCATAAGTGCGTTCGCTCGTCATCTCCATCGATCTCCGGTTTCGGGTAAGCGTTTAAAGGGTAAAGAACCGGCGGAGACTAGAGCCGGATGGCCACAAGTGCAATCGCTGAAGCGATGACGCTTGTGACCTGAATCCGCCTCTATTCATAAAGTTGAGCGCGATGGTTGCGGGCAAGGGCGCAGTCGCCGCGGAGCCGGCCAAAAGGCCTCAAGGCAGCGTTTTTTCCGGGCGAATGGCGATCTGCGCCACAACCGGCAGGTGATCCGAGGTCAAGGCCGGGCCGGCCTCCATCCGGGTGACGGTGACCCGGCCGCGGCCGAAGATGTGGTCGATCGGAATACGGAGCGGCATCGGCAGCCAGCGCGGCCAGCTCGGCACCAGCCCGGCATTGGATCGCCAGCCGCCGGCCGTCCGCATCTCGGTCAGGATACGGCTCCAGGGTGCCGCATTGAAATCGCCCATCAGGATCGCATCGGCGGGCAGGCCGGCGACATATTTGTCCAGCCGCGCTACCTGGCCCTCCTGGGCGATATCGCCCTCGGCATACCTGATTTCCATCAGGCCGTTCAGCGAGGAACTTAAGTGGGTTACGGCGACGGTGACCGGCCCGCCCGGCAGGTCGAGACGGGCGCTGACCACGATGGGGCGCATATCTTCGACGCGCTGCGCGGCCACATCACGCAAGGGCAGGCGCGAGAGCAGCATCTCCTCGCATTTCCGCACGCTGCCCACGCAATCGGCCTGATAGGGATAGAGATCGCGCAACGAGGCCAGCGCCGCCTTCAGGCCGGGTGTCACCTCGACCAGGCCGATCACATCGGCTCCGCTGCCGCGCAGATACTGGACAAGATTGTCGTATCGGTCATTGCGGTACCAGGTATTCAGCGACACGACTTTCAATGTCGATGCGCTGGTGAGCGGCGCTTCGGCGGCGATCGCGCTGCCGGCGGTCGAGGCCGGCGGCCAGACGATCCAGCCCTGCCACAGGGCCAGCAGGCCGGCGATGAGGAAGCCGCGCCATGATCGTTGCAACAGCGCCAGCGCGGTGAGGACAACGCCGATCAGGCAAAGCTGCAAGGCGAGATGGGGGAAGATGGCGATGACGGCCCGGGGGATCATGGGCAGGTCCATCGTCTTGCCCTGCTGCTGGTCGATCCATCCGGCGAGGGCCGCGAACCAGGCAAGGCAAAGGACGATCCGCCATGACACGCATGCCGTTTGGCGCAGGCGTCCGGTCCCGATCCTGGGTTGTTCCTGTAAGCCGGAGGTCATCATGAAGCCGTTATCCGCGAAGGTCCTGTCTTATCTCTTGCGATCTCATTCTTGCCGCACCTGATGTAGCACATTTGCCGGCCAGCGGTTAATCTGCAGCAAATCCTATTGTGAGGCGGGGGCCCGGCTTGATACGCGATGTTCTGATGCGGTGGCGTCCACGGATGGCGAAGCTCGCCATGCGGTTTTTTCTCGCACCAGCCTTTTTTGCCGTGGCGGAGCCTGGCCTGGCGCAAGATCAGGATGCGACAGTGCCGGTACAGATTGCGCAGGATCAGGTCCCGCAGAACGATGCCTCGCCCGACTTGCTGACACCGAGCTTGCAGCCACCACCGGCGGGAGATGCCGGCGATGCCGATGACGATCCGGAAGCCGGACCGAATGACGATCCTGTCTGGGCTTATTTTCTCGGCAAGGCCGGCTTCGTTTTCTACCGCGATATCGCCGATTTGTTGATACAGCATTTCGATCTACCCTATCGCGGCGAGGCGGCGACGGCACGCGATCAATTGGCGGCGCTGCTGCTGGTCGGTGCGCAAGGCGATCAATATAACGGCATCGCCCTGATGGACTCGGTTCTGGGTTGGTTCAATTCATGGCACCTGGCCATGCAGGAAGACCAGGCGGCGGCGCAGCAGGCGGCATCGGACGGCAAGGATGCCGATGCAGACGACGCGGATGCGAATGCGGAAGCCGATACGGGCACGGCCTGGGCAACCGGCAGCCTCAATCCGGCCCAGATGGCGACCATCGCCTGCGTGATCTATGGCAGCGATCCGACAACATGGCGGCGCGTGGTGGATGAAGGCCTGCTACCAGCGGCGCAGGCCGCCGATTGCGCGGCAGGCTATGCGGATCTGCGTCAACGCTGGGCTCGCGCGCTCGCCAAAGCACATATTGCCATTGCCTCGCTGGCATCGCTGCAATCTGCGGACATATCGACGGCGGCGGAAGTTTATCCGGTCACGCTGCAATATCGCGCCAGCACCGATCCGACGATGCGGGAAATCGCCGATTGGATTCGCAGCGCCGGTTTCTTCGATGGCTTGGTCCGGCATGTAAGCGAAACCGTCAAGCTGCCGGATCCGCTCGGCGTCGCGCTGGAATCCTGCGGTCCGATAACAAGCACATCCGTGGATGACGCGCCGGCCGTGGTCGATGCTGCCGGCGGCAATCTGCGGCTCTGCTATGAAATGTTGAGCGACATCTATGACGAGGCTTCGACGCAGAATGTCCAGGCGCCGCCGGAATGAGTCGCATCACCCGGCGGCGCGTCATGCTGTCCGATTCTTGCCGGTCAGGCGTAATATTTGCCGAAGCGATTGGCGAGGAACGCGTCGAGATCGCACATTTCCTGGCGGATGAAGCCCTTCTTCGGCAATTTGCCGTCACTTTGCAGGTCCAGCATGGCGCAGATGCCGGCGGCGGTGGTGATCTGGATCGCGCTCATCAATTTGCCGTCGATCTCCCGGGCATAGATCTTCTTGGCATAGGTCTCTTGCGTCAGGCGGCCATCTTTGGTGCCGGTGACGGTGACGAAGATCAGCACCACATCCTGATGGGTGATCGGCACCGATTTTTCCATGATGTCCTTCAGCAGGTCGCGCCGGTCGCGCAGCCGCAGATCCTCCAGCAGCAATTTCATGATGTCGCGGTGGCCGGGATAGCGGACGGTCTTGTAATTGAGGCTCTGCACCTTGCCGTTCAGCGATTCGCAGAGCGTGCCGAGGCCGCCCGAGGTGTTGAAGCATTCGTAATCGATGCCGTCGAGGGAGAAATGCTCCAAGCCCTCCAACGGCATCACGTCGAGCAGCTTGCCCTCATAGATCGCTTCGCAGGGATTGCAATATTCGTTGATCAGCCCGTCGGTCGACCAGGTCAGATTGTATTTAAGACCGTTGGCGGGAAATTCCGGCAGCGCCCCCACCCGCATATGCACTTCGCGCAAGGTGTCGAAACCCTTGGCGAGATGATTGGCGACGATGGAGATGAAGCCGGGTGCCAGGCCGCATTGCGGTGCGAAGGCGGTCGATGCCTTCTTGGCGACGCTGCGGACCGCGCGGGTGGTCGCCACATCCTCGGTCAGGTCGAAATAATGCGCCCCGACCTCGGCGCAGACGCCGGCGACACCGGGATTGAGGAAGAAGGGCAAGGCGGACAAAACCGCCGACTGGCCCTTGGCCAGCCTTGCCAGGGCCTTGGCATTGGCGACATCAACCTTCTCGGTTCTCGCTTTCTTGCCACCGGCTTGTTTCAGGAATCCGGCATCGGTGTCGGCCAGGGTGATCTCGTAATCGCCGCTCGCATGTAGAAGGTCGACGATGGCGCCGCCGATCTTCCCGGCACCCAGAATCAGGACTTTACGACTCATTTTTTCGTTTTCCCCTGTTTTTTGTTTTCCGCTACGTGTTTATACGTGACGACTCGATCATAAGTTGGGGGTCGGGCTTGCCTAAACCCGGCGAAAGGTGGAAAACCGGGCCGAGGCCGACGAATCGCCGGTCTGTGCCTGACGCTTGGACTGATCGCTCGCAATGGATCGGTGTCGGCGGGCGCATTGGATGACGAAACGGAATTGCGGGGTCGAGGGCAGATGGCGAAACGCAGCTTGGATGACACCGATCAGCGGCTCCTGGCGCTCCTGCGGGCCAATGCGCGCCTGCCGACCGCGGCTCTGGGGCGGCAGCTCGGCCTGTCACGCAGCGCGGTTCAGGAACGCTTGAAGCGCCTGGAACGGGACGGCGTCATCAGCGGCTATACCGTCATCATCGGCAGCGAAACCGAGCGCCCGGGCGTCACCGCCCATGTGCTCCTGACCCTCGATCCGAAATTCCAGGACCGCGCCATGGCCGCCTTGAAAGGCGTGCCGGAAGTTGCGGCTTGCTACACCGCCAGCGGCATCTATGATGCCATTGCGATGATTACCGCCAGCACCTCGGCACATCTCGACGAGGTCCTGACCAAAATCGGTAAATTGCCCGGTATTGCCCGCACCACCTCCGCCATCCTTCTTTCCACCATGTTCGAGCGGAAATGATCCGCAGCCACGGCCCCGCATGACCGCCCATCCCCGAACTGCCGCGATCGCTCGCGCCGATATCGAGGCGGCGGCCCATCGTATCGGCGGCTATGTGCGACGCACGCCCGTCATGCCCTTGGAGGCCGGCGCCTTCGGCCTGCCGGTCGCCCTGGTCCTCAAGCTTGAATCGCTGCAGCATGCCGGTTCCTTCAAGTCGCGCGGCGCTTTCAATGCGCTGCTCAGCGCAGGCGAAAGACCGGGCGGGATTCCCGCCGCCGGCGTGATCGCCGCCTCGGGCGGCAATCATGGCGCTGCCGTTGCCTATGCCGCCCAGTCTTTGGGGGTTCATGCGGAAATTTTCGTGCCCGAGATCGCCAGCCCGGCCAAGGTTCAGCGCCTGCGGGATTTCGGCGCGGAAATCAGCCAAACCGGCGCGACCTATGCCGAGGCCCTGGCGGCCGCCCAGGCACGGCAAAGTGAAACCGGCGCCCTCTCGGTGCATGCCTATGACGAGATTGCGGTGCTGGCCGGGCAGGGCACGCTGGCGCGGGAATTCGAAGCCCAGATCGCCGATCTCGATACTGTGCTGGTTGCCGTCGGTGGCGGTGGCCTGATCGGTGGCATCGCCGCTTGGTATGCAGATGCCGGGCAAGGCATCCGGGCTTCGGGCCGGACGCGGATTGTCGGCGTCGAACCCGTGGCCTGCCCTACCTTGCACGCCGCCCTCTCGGCCGGCGCACCGGTCGATGTCCAGGTTGGCGGTATCGCCGCCGATTCGCTAGGCGCCAAGCGGGTCGGCAATCTGATGTTCGAGATCGCCCAACGGTCGATTGACCGTTCCGTCCTGGTCGAGGATGAGGCGATCCGCGCCACCCAGCGGCTCTTATGGCGGGACCTGCGATTGGCGGTCGAGGCCGGCGGCGCCACGGCGTTGGCGGCGTTGATTTCCGGCGCCTACCAGCCCCGGATCGGTGAACGGATCGGCGTCGTCATCTGCGGCGGAAACGCCGATCTCGCCAGTCTCGACTGATCCGAATACCCTTATTTCGCGTATTCATGCCGCCGCTCATGCAGCGGATGCATTCCGCTCGCGCCTTTTTGAATGCATCAGATATTGCAGCAGAATGACAACTCAATCATAATTTGAGGACATTTTGATGCAATCTGGCACTTGCCGCCGTTAGCTGGAACGGGCCGTTACGATGACCTTCTTCTCCCGCCTGCGCGGGATTCGGGCGACCCGCCACCGCTGGCTTGTCCCCGTTGTTTCGACCATCGTGCTGTATTCGCTGGGCTACTGGATTCCGGCCCTGTGCTTCGGCATCTATATCAAGCCAAGCCGCGTTCCCGCCGATTTCGCCCTGCATCTGGCGCTGGCCCTGCTGGTCTTCGCCGTCTCCCGCCGCGTCTGGGCCTTTCTCCTGCTGCAGACCCTTCTGGTCGGGGTGCTCTATATCGGCAGCGCAGTCAAGACATCGATGCTGGGCCGGCCGATCATGCCGGAGGATATCCATAATGTGAATGCGCTGGTGCGCATCCTGGGACCGCTGGGCTGGCTGGCCGTGGCTTTGCCGCTGGCGCTGATCGCCAGCCTGTTCCTGTTCAATCTGCGGCTGAAGGGACGGATGACCAAGGCGGCCTGGGGTTTACTCCTGGTGGTGCCGGCCGGTGCATCGGTTTCCGCGGCCCATCCGGCGACCCAATGGCTGGAACATGGCCTGGACCAGGCCTTCAACAATTTCCCCTGGGACCAGCGGGAAAATTACATCCATCGCGGCGGCACGCTGAATTTCGTGCAGGAGGGCGTCCGCGCCGTGGCGGAACGCCGGCCGGCGCCGAGCGAGGCCGATGTCCGCGAGGCGGTGGCGCGGCGTCAATCGGCGATCGGTGCACGGGTCAATCTCGCCGATATTTATTCGCCGGCGCCTTTGGGTGCGGACGGCTCGGTCGATACCTCCTATCGCCGGAAGCGCAATATCCACATCATTCTCGAAGAAAGTTTCTGGGACCCCAGCCCGCTGGCCGGGGCGCATTTCAACCAGCCGCCGCTCGATCCGCGCTTTGTCGAACTCTGGCGCCAGACCGGATTCTCCCGCAGCCTCAGCCCGGCTTTCGGCGGGCAGACCGCCAATGCCGAATTTGAGGTTCTGTGCGGTTTGCCGCTGAACGAAGGCTCGGTCAAATTCGAATACGGCCTGAAGAATTCGATGCCCTGCCTGCCCAACCTGTTGGACCGGGCCGGCTATCGCACCGTTGCCTCACATCCGAATATCCCCGCTTTCTGGAACCGTCAGGTCGCCTTCAAGCTGCTCGGCTTTGAAACCTTCTGGGCCGGCAAGGATTTCGCGATGGACGATCTCGCCGGCAACGAGTTCCTGTCGGACCGGTCCTTGCATGCCCAGGTCGCGGCCAAGCTGACGGAAACGGCGATCTCGGCCGGCGACCAGCGTCCGGTCTTCGACTACATCGTCTCGATCTTCGGCCATTGGCCTTATCCGCCCAGCGCCCAGCGCCCGCCCGTCATCACCTCGGACAGCGCCTGGCCGGATGTCGTGAACTATGCCAATGCCGTTTATTACAAATCGCGCGACATCTATGACGAGATCGAGCGCCTCCGGCGTACCGATCCGGATTCCGTCATCGTCGTGTTCGGCGACCATTTGCCGTCCTTGGGGCCGCGTTTCGGCGGTTATGTGGAATCGGGCCGGTTGAAGCCGACTTTCGGCGAGTTCACCGCGGCGGATTACGCCTTCTCCTCGACGCCGCCGCTGATCGTGATCGATGGCCATAACGGGCCGCTGCGCCTCGGCCACTTGCCGATGTATCGCCTGCCACGTCTGGTGATGGATCTGATCGGCGAGAACGGTCCCACCATGTTCGACCTGGCCGTCCCGCCGGCGGATGCCCAAATACGGCCGTTGCCGGGCGTCATGCTGGCATATGGCGACGACAGCGACAATCATCTCTGCCGCGAAGGCGAGGATAATCCGGCGCCGGATTGCGCGCGCCTCACCGCCTGGCTGGACGATGTCATGACAATCTCGCGCGACATACTGGTGGGCAGCCGTTATGCGCTCAACTTGCTGGGCGGCGGCGCCATCGCCGGCGGATCCGTCGATTCCGATCAGGATCGTCCCGCCGCACCGGCCATCGATGACGGAATCGCTCATATCGGCATGCCGGCATCTGATGCAGATGCGCCCCTCGGCTTCCGGCCGGATACCACGGCACCCAGTGGCAGCCGCTAGCGCATTTCGATCATTGCTGAGGACGTGCCGTATCGCTGCCGGCCGGACCGGTTCATGAGATATGTGGCGATCAGATCGCCAGGCTCATCACGCTGGCGGAAGCATCTTCGGTGACGAGCGGCGGCTCGGCGCCAGCCCGGCGATAGGCTTCATCGGCCGGCTGCAGCGGCGGAATATGCAGGCCCGCGCTGAGATATTCCTGGGCGAGGACCTGGGCGGCATAGGGCGCGCGCAGGCTCTCGTCTTCGGCCAGACCGAAACCCTCCGGCGGCTCCTCGCCTTCGTTCTCGGCCGCATCATTGTCCCGCGCATCGACCTGCTTGGCGGTACGTTGCGCCATGGCGGATTTGCCGGCCTGATGGCTGCTATCCTCGGTGTCGAGAAATTGCGGCGCCTGCTGGGCGGCCCGCTCCCGCGCCTTGTCGATCGCATCCTGGACGGCTTGATAGCTCGGCTTTTCCTGATCGCTTGCGGCCGGCTGCTCGACCGGCGCCGGCAAGCGGGCAGGGCCATCCTCCTGCAGCAAGGCGCGCTGACGGCTGCGCCGTGACTGTGCTTCGGCAGCGGCGGTTACCGACAGGTCGCGATACGTCGCAACAGGTTTGATCACATCGACCATGATCACATCGACCATATTGGTTCAGCAGCCGGCAGCTCTGCCGGCTGGTTGTCGTCCTTCTCGCCGACAACGTGCATAGACTGAGGCATATTTAGGTGCGGAACAAGGGTGAAACCACCCTCCTGTATGCATGTCTTCGATAAACTTATCGGCAAAAACCTGTTAACTATAATATGTTGGTTCACGATGTGGGCGAATCCTTTAGAGGTTCTTAACGCTCTCCACATACCGTAACTGGTTCAGGAGCGTTGGCCGCTCGCTGGTAACAAAAAGGCAATAAAGGCACCTGGTGTGGGAATTCCGTTGGGCGAGACGACAGTCAGCAGTATGACGCCCGAAGCCGAACCCAATTCGCTCGACTGGCTCCGCCAGGCGGTCGAAGGTTCGGGTGATGTGGCCTATTTCTGGGACGTTGCCAGCGATAATGTCCATTGGGTTGGCAATACACGGGAAATGTTTGGCGAAGCCGGCACGGTGGATCGCAACGCCTCTCCAGCCACGCTTCCGGCTTTGGTGCCGGCCAATTCCGCCATCCTCACCGGCCATAGCTATAATAACCGGGTTCACCCCGAAGATCTGCCGATCCGCCTGAAGGCGCTGTCCGATCACTTCGCCCAAAACCGGATCTTCGATTGCGAATATCGCCTGCGCAACGGCCATGGGTCGGTGGTCTGGGTGCATGATCGCGGCCAGGCGGTGATGGGCGAGAACGGCGTGCCGGTCAGCATGGCCGGCACCTTGCGCATCATCACCGATCGCAAGCAGAGCGAGGCGCGGCTGGAACGGATCGCCAATTACGACGATCTTACCGGCCATTATAATAAGCGCCGGCTGCGCGAAGAGCTGGAACACGCGCTCAGCTATGCCCGCCGCTTCTCGATTCCGGGCGCCTTCATCGTCATCGGCGTCGATAAGGTGGCGCTGATCAACAATGCCTATGGTTATGAAATCGGCGATGCGCTGCTGGTGACGATCGGCCAGCGCCTCGATCGCTTCCTGCGTGCCAGCGATGTGATCGGCCGCCTGGGCGGCGATCGTTTCGGAGTCATTCTCACCCAATGCCCGGAAGAGATGGTGCTTCATGCCATGGAACGCATCATCGAGGTGGTGCGCGACACGGTGATCGAGATCAAAGGCGAGGCCATCCCGGCGACGGTATCGATCGGCTGCGTGTTCTTCCCCGGTTTCGTCAATACCGCCTATGACCTGATCGCCAAGGCCGAGACTGCGCTCAATCAGGCGAAGCAGGCGGGACGCAGTTGTTTCAGCGTCTACCGGGCCTCGGAACAGCAATCCCTGCTGTTCCGCCGCAATCTCGATATCGCCGCCCAGGTCCAGGCGGCCATGCGCGAGCGCCGGCTCTCTTTCGTCTATCAGCCGATCGTGCGTTCCGACACGCTGGAAGTGGCCAGCTATGAATGCCTGCTGCGGATGCGCGGCGAACGTGGCGAGATCATTTCCGCCGGCGCCTTCGTGCCGGTGGTGGAGCAACTCGGCATGACCAAGGTGATGGATCGCTATGTCCTCGATCTCGCGGTCGAGGAATTGCGCGCCCATCACGACATCGATCTCGCGGTGAATATTTCCGGCCTGACGGCGACTGACCAGACCTGGCGGCGGGCACTCATGTCGGCGGTCAAGGCGACGCCGGATATCGGCCCGCGCCTGGTGGTCGAGATCACCGAAACCGCCGCCTTGCACGACATCGAGGAATCGGCGCGCTTCGTCAACGCGGTGCGCGATCTCGGCTGCCGTGTCGCGATTGACGACTTCGGCGCTGGCTTTACCTCGTTCCGCCATCTGAAAGCGCTGACCGTCGATCTCGTGAAGATCGACGGCTCCTTCGTGCGCAATCTGAGCCGCAGCCAGGACAATCAGCTCTTCATCCGCAACCTGCTGGCCCTGGCCGATACGTTCGGCCTGCAGACCGTAGCGGAATTCGTCGAGAATGCCGAGGATGCCGAGGTGTTGACGCGGGCCGGCGTGCATTATCTCCAGGGCTATTATTTCGGCCGCCCGGATCCGCGCCGCCCCTGGCAGATCGGCGAAAAGATCAATCCCGAGGTCATCCGGCCGCTGCCGGCAGGTATCTAGCCCGAAATCACCACCCGTTCCGCCATCGATCTGACGTGCGACGGGTTGTCGGAAGACGACATAGCCAGAGCGGGATTGCCAGGGCGCGCCGGCTTCGCCATAACAGGGCGATGTTTCGTATCTGTTCCCTCCGCTGCCCTTCCTGCCGGCCTGTTGCCGATGCTTGAACCAGGCACCACGTCCAAAGCCGTGCCGATCGACCGGCGGCCGGTGCTGGTGGCCGGCTTCAGGGAGGTCATCTGGCTGCCGGGCGACAGCTTGCTGAGCGATGCGGTCGAGCGGCTGGCGCCGCAGGCGGCCTTGCAGCGGGCGCGGGCAACGCCGCCCTTGCTCTGTCATCTCCCCAATACGGCGCGGCGCTTGCGGGGCGAACGCTTTCCCGCTTACGACCTGCTGGAACTCCTCGCTTTCGTCCGTCCCGCCAGTTTCTGCCTGCCGACACCGCGCGGCCTGGCGGCGGCGCTGGGCCTGCCGCTGCCGACGGCCGCATCGCCGTCGGACAGCCTCGCTTTGCAGGCGCCACTGCTGCGCCAGGCGGCACGGGCCTTGCTGCGGGAGCTTGCGGCGACCGATCGCCGGCGCCGGCGGCTGATCGGGCTCGCACGCTATCTCGAAAAGGCCGGCTGGATCTGGGCGCCGGATGTCCTGCGGGCATTGCAGGCAAGCGATTTCGACGGACGCGCCACGCCCGGTATTACGGTCTGGGAAGACCTGCCGGAATGGAGCGAGACGGCGCCTGAACCGGCGCCGGCCTCGCTGCCGATCGAGATCGAGGAAACCCGGCAATATCTCGCAGAATTGCTGGCCGAGGGCGCCGAGCAGCGACCGCAGCAGGCGGATTACGCCACTGCTTTAGTGCCGGCCTTCACCCCGCGCCTGGAACCGGACAGCCCCAACCTCGTGCTTGCCGAAGCCGGTACCGGTGTCGGCAAGACACTGGGCTATCTGGCGCCGGCCGGGCTCTGGGCGCGCAAGAACCAGGGGCCGGTCTGGATCAGCACATATACCCGGCACCTGCAGCACCAGATCGACCAGGAACTGGACCGGCTTTACGCCAATCCGGCGCTGAAGGCCGGCAAGGTGGTCATCCGCAAGGGGCGGGAGAATTATCTCTGCCTGCTCAATCTGGCGGAGATCGCCGGCAATGCCGCCCAGCCATCCCTGGCAATCGCCGCCGGGCTGATGGCGCGCTGGGTGATGGCGACGCGGGACGGCGATATGGTGGGCGGCGATCTCCCCGGCTGGCTGCCCGACTTGATCGGCATCAATCGCAGCCAGGGCTTTGCCGACCGGCGCGGCGAATGCATCTATGCCGCCTGCCCGCATTACAGCCGCTGTTTCATCGAACGCTCGGTGCGCCGGGCCCGCAAGGCGGAGATCGTGATCGCCAATCATGCCCTGGTGATGATCCAGGCGGCGCTCGGCCCGGATGAAAAGCAATTGCCGACCCGCTATGTCTTCGACGAGGGCCATCATCTCTTCGCCGCCATCGACGGCGCCTTCGCGGCCCATCTGACGGGGCAGGAGACGCTGGATCTGCGGCGCTGGCTGCTGGGCGCGGAAGGCGGCCGCTCCAGTCGCGCCCGTGGCCTCAAGCGCCGGATCGAGGATCTCGTGCTGGACGATGCCGGCGCGATCGAGCTTCTGCAGCAGATCCTCGATGCGGCCCGTATTCTCGCCAGCGAGGGCTGGCACCAGCGGCTGATCGACGGCCACCCGATGGGACCGACCGAGGCTTATCTGGCGGCGGTGCGCCGGCAGGTCCTGGCCCGCGCGCCCAGCGACGGCGCCGGCTATACGCTGGAAACCGCCACCCTGCCGCTGGATGAGCGCGTCACCGAGGCGGCCCTCAATCTCGATGAGGCGCTGGCGGCGCTGCAGCGGCCGTTGCGCGATCTCGCCGGGCGGCTCGCCAAGCGGCTGGATGAGGATGCCGATACGCTGGATACGCCGATGCGCCTGCGCATCGAGGCACTGTCGCGCGGTCTCGCCCGCCGCGCCGATATGGAGATCGGTGCCTGGCGCTCGATGCTGAAATCCCTGCGCGAGGGCCGGGCACTCGACGCCGTTTCACCCGATTACGTTGACTGGTTTGCACTCGATCGCAATGACGGGCGAGAAATGGACGTCGGCCATTACCGCCATTGGCTCGATCCCACCAAACCCTTCGCCGAGGTGGTGGCCAAGCCGGCCCATGGCATCGTCGTCACCTCTGCCACCCTGACCGATGGCAGCGGCACGGCGGAGGCCTGGGCGGCGGCCGAAATGCGGACCGGTGCGGCGCATCTGCCGCTCCCGGCGATCCGCGCCCGCGTGGCCTCGCCTTTCAATTATGCGGCCCAGACCCGGGTCTTCATCGTCACAGATATCGGCCGCAACGAGATGGACCAGATCGCCGCCGCCTATCACAGCCTGTTTCTGGCGGCGGGCGGCGGTGCGCTCGGCCTCTTCACCGCGATCGCCCGGCTGCGCGAGGTGCATCGCCGGATCGCGCCGGCCTTGGAACAGGCCGGTATCGATCTCCTTGCCCAGCATGTCGATGCGGTGGAGACGGCGACGCTGATCGATATCTTCCGCGGCGAGATCGATGCCTGCCTGCTCGGCACCGATGCGGTGCGCGACGGCGTCGATGTGCCCGGCCGGGCGCTGCGCCTGATCGTCTTCGACCGCGTGCCCTGGCCACGCCCGGATCTGCTGCACAAGGCCCGCAAGGCGCATTTCGGCGGCACCGCCTATGATGATCAGCTGACCCGCCTGAAGCTGAAACAGGCCTTCGGCCGGCTGGTGCGGCGGGCCGACGATCACGGCGTCTTCGTGCTGCTCGACAAGGCGATGCCGTCGCGGCTGCTGACGGCTTTTCCGGAGGGTGTCACGGTCGAACGACTCGGTCTTGCCGAGGTGGTGCGGCGGACCGCCGAATTCCTCAACCCGCCCGCCGCATTGCAGGCAGCGCGGGGCGCCATCAACCTTTCTTGAGGCGGCAGGTGCCGTATCGAGCGGGGGCCTTGTGTTTCCGTCCGATCCCGCTAGATTGACCGCCGTTTTCGCCTGACCCCCTAACCGACCGGAGTAGATGATGATCAACCACCATGCCGCGCTGATCTATACGATGGTGCTGATGGCCGCCGCCGATCGCGACATGTCGGATGCGGAAATGACCTCGATCGGCGATATCATCGGCCACCTGCCGGTGTTTCGGGATTATGACCGCAACGATATCGCCAAGACCTCAGGCGCCTGCGTCGATCGGCTTCAGGGCGATAACGGTCTGATGAATATCCTGCAGGACATCAAGAAGGCGCTGCCGGTGAAGCTGCGCGAGACGGCTTATGCGCTGGCCTGCGATGTCGCCGCCGCCGATGGCAAGGTGACGCAGGAAGAGGCGCGCTTGCTGGAAATGATCCGCGATACCCTGGATGTCGGCAAATTGCCGGCCGCAGCGATCGAGCGGGCGGCGCGGGCGCGCCACGTCGCCCTCTAGAGTGCGATCGTCTTGATGGCAGCATTTTGCTTCCATCAAAGACGTTCCGGCTCTAAGGCATCTTTCATAATTCACCCCAAAACGTTCATGGGCTGCGTTGCCGCAGCCCATGTCCGTCGTCGTCCCAGACTGTCAGGCCGTCAGTGATGGCGTTATGCTCTTAAGCCACTGACGGCTGCCAATTACATTTGCCGTTACTGCGAAGCCCAGATGATGCGGGCCAGCCACTGGACCTGGTCGGCGGCGAGGAACTGCCCCGCATTCGTCGCCGCGCCGTTCTTTGCCAGCGGTTCGAGATAAAGTCCGTCGGTATCGCGCCGGCCGAGCCGGCGGATCTGCACGCCAGCCCCGGCGGTGCCGATCAGCACGCGGTCGCCACGGCGGATTTCCGCGCCCGGCGAGACCACCACAACATCGCCGTCGCGGTAGATCGGATCGAAATCATGCCCATTGATTTCGATGGCATAGGCATCGGGGTCGGTCGCCAGGGTCGATGAAATGCGGCCCCAGGCGGTGCCTTGCGGTCGGCCATTGGCATCGAAGCAATCGCCTTCCGCCACCCGGCTGAAAGCCACCACCGGCAAGGCGCGGGCGCCGGGAACGGGCTGGCCCGTCTTGGCGATGATCCGGTTCCCACCGGGTGTCGCTTCAAAACCGCTGCCCGGCGCGCCGGTCAGGGTCACGAAGCCGGAGAAGCTCTCACCGGTCACCGCGAGAACCTTCGACAGGGATTCGGTGCTGGGCCAGCGGGGACGACCCTCCCGGGTGATCCGTTTGCTGGGGTTGAATGCCGTGGGATCGAGTCCGGCGCGGCGGGCGAGGCCGGAGGGTGACAGGCCGTATTTCGCCGCCAGCCGGTCGATGCCGCGCCACACATCCACGTGTTGCAACATAATCGGGCCTCCTTCTTGTCGGTTTGTCGTCATCACCGTTACGCTGGCTCTTGGCGCGATTGCGCGATGGTCCGGCGTATCTTTAACGCATCAAATCCTATGCCAATCTTGATCCCATCCTAGGACTATCGGAAAAGCTCATATTTGCAATGATTTGCCACTTTTCTTGAAATTTTAGTGATTTTAACCGAAAAAATTTTTGCATTTTGCAAACATTGCCTTTGCATTTTGCAATTCTCAATTAGCGTATTGCAAATATATCAGATCCCGGGCCTTGGCGGTTGGTGTTCTAGGAGTCGCCTGCTATAGGCTGCCGATATGGCGGCACATGGTGCCGGAAACGATAATAAAATTACAACGGGACCGGCGAAGCTCATGGCCGTCGATTTTTACAGATATGCGGGGCCGCTGCTGCGCCGCCTCCCGGCGGAAACGGCCCATCGACTGGCGATCCGGGCCCTCAGCCTGGGAATGCCTGCCGGCCTCGGCCGTGCCGGGACCAATGACATTGCGGCGGCTCGCCTGAGGCAGCGGCTCTGGGGGCTGGATTTCCCCAATCCGGTGGGCCTGGCGGCCGGGTTCGACAAGAACGGCGAGGTCTGGCGCCAGGCCTTGTCCCTCGGTTTCGGCTTTGTCGAGATCGGCAGCGTGACGCCGCAGCCGCAGCCCGGTAATCCGCTCCCCCGGCTGTTTCGCCTGCCCCAGGCCGAAGCGGTGATCAACCGGATGGGATTCAACAACGCCGGCGCCGAGGCCATGGCCCGGCTCCTGGCCGGGCGGAACGGAAATGCCAACCGCCGGGGCATCCTCGGCATCAATCTCGGCAAGAACAAGACGACCGAGGACGCTGCCGCCGATTACGAGATTGGCATTCGCCGCCTGGCGCCCTTCGCCGATTATCTCGTCATCAACGTTTCCTCACCCAACACACCCGGCTTGCGGGCGCTGCAAGGCCGGGCGCCGCTGCAGGAACTGATCCGTCGTAGCCGCCGGGCACTGACGGTGACCCTGCCGGACAAGGCGCCGCCGCTGCTGCTGAAGATCGCCCCCGATTTGACCTCCGAGGACTTGGCGGACATCGCTGCCGTCGCGTTGGAGGATGGATTGGACGGCCTGATCGTCAGCAACACCACCATCACCCGTCCGGCCGGGATCGATCAGGCGCTGGCCAAGGAAAGTGGCGGGCTGAGCGGCCGCCCGCTTTTCCCGTTATCGACGGAGATCCTGCGCCAGGTCTACCGGCTGACCGAAGGGCGCCTGCCGATCATCGGCGTCGGCGGGATTTCCAATGCGGCGGAGGCCTATGCCAAGATCCGCGCTGGCGCCTCGCTGGTGCAGCTCTACAGCGCGCTGGTCTATCAGGGCCCGGCGCTGGTCGGCCGGATCAACCGGGACCTCGTGCATCTCCTGGCGAAGGATGGTTTTGACAATGTCTCAGCGGCCGTCGGTGCCGACCATCGGGCATGAAGGTCATGTCCTTAATGCAGTCTTAACCGTAAACCGTTAAGCAGGACGGACGATGCGACGCGGATCTCACGTCCTGATCTTCTGTCTTTATGCGCTGGCCGCCGCGGCCCTGGCGTATGGCCTGCCGCGTCATCTGCCGATGATCAATCTGGAGATGGCGGTCATCGCCGGCGGCTTCGTCTTCCTGCTCGCGGCGCTGTTGCATGTCGTGCTGGCTTTGGCGACGCAGAACAAAGCCTTGCGGGGCCAGATGGCCGAGGTCGATCAGGCGATGACCCGGCTCTATGGCGATCAGCAGCGCCTCACCGTCACGGTGGAGCGGATCGATGAATCGCTGAGCGCCCTGGAAAATCAGGCAGCGCCCGATGTCGGCAATGTGGTGGCCGAGGTGAAGGTGCTGCAGTCGCTGGTGGAACGGCTTTATTCCGCCCGCGCCAATGACGCGGCCTCTCAGCAAGCTGAAAAGGCCGCCCCGATGACCTCTGCCCCGATGGCTGTCGCGCCGACGGGAACCGCGGCGATGGCATTGGGACAGGCCGTTGCCGCTCAAGCAGAAAGAAAGCCCAATCCGGTGCGCCGGCCAGCTCCCCCAAAATCTGCATCCGCCGCCGCTGCCGAGGCGGGGAAAAACGGGGCATCGGTCGAAGCCAATGGTGCCAGCCTGCCGATGCCGCCCATCGCCGAAGGGCTGGATGAAAGCACTATCCTCGATCTCGTGCGCGACGGCTTGCGCGAAAACGGCGTCGAGCTGGCCGTCCAGCCGATCGTCAGCCTGCCGCAGCGTAAGCGGCGCTATTTCGAATGTTCCTCGCCGATCCGCGTCGGCCAGGACCGCGTGCTGGTGCCGGAGCAGTATATCGACATCGCCGAACGGCATGGGCTGATCACCGCGATCGACAATCTGATGCTGTTCCGCTGCATCCAGATGTTGCGCCGGTTGCGCCGCTCGAATGCCACGACCGGCTTCTTCCTGAACATCTCGCATTACACATTGGCCGACCGCGACTTCTTCCGCCAGTTCATCAACCTGATGTCGCAGCATGTCGAACTGGCGCCCAACCTGATCTTCGAATTTTCCCAGCGGGCGATCGAAAATGCCGATCCGGCGTTGTGGACCGATCTCGGCCGGCTGGCGCAGATGGGCTTCCGCTTTTCCATCGACCAGATCTACAGCCTGGATATCGATGTCGCGGATCTCTCCAGCCGGCACTTCCGCTTCCTGAAGCTTGACGCAACGAATTTGCTGGAGGCGGTGTCTGCCGGGCAGATCGGCGATGATCCCAGCGCGCTGAAGCGTATTCTCGATTCCTATGCCATTGACCTCATCGTCGAGGGGATCGAGAGCGAAACCATGCTGCGCGAGCTGCTGGATCTGCATATCGATTTCGGCCAGGGCTATCTGTTCGGCGAGCCACGCCTCGTGCGCAGCGAAATGGCCAGCCCCCTCACCTAAGCCACACCAACCTGTCACGGCCCTGCCCATTGACTCGGGCGCGATTGCCGGGCAAAGCCGTCTTTCCTTTAGCGTTATCTATTCTGGACCGAGTGCCTTTATGCCTGATCAGCCCATTTTCCCGAACGGCGTCCGCGAGCTGATCGACCAGATCGATTGCGTCATCCTCGATCTTTGGGGCTGTATGCATGACGGTGTCGCCTGTTATCCGGCGGCGATGGATTGCCTGCACCGCCTGCGGCAGGCCGGCAAGAAAGTCGCGATCATTTCCAATGCGCCGCGCCGGATCAGCGAGGTGGCGACGCGGATCGCCGAAATGGGCATCACGCCGGATCTCTATGACGGGGTTTACTCCTCGGGCGAGGAAACCTGGCATCAACTGCATGACCGGCCGACGCCGGAATTCCGCCATATCGGCCGCAAGGTCTATCCCTTCATGTCGGCAAAGGACCAGAGCCTGTTGAGCGGCCTTAACCTGGATGTGGTCCGGGATGTCAGTCGCGCCGGCTTCCTGCTGGCGATCGGGGTCGATGGCCCGCAGGATACGGTCGAGCAGTTCGAGGACGTCCTGCGCCAAGCCGTCTGGGACGGGTTGCCGTTGATCTGCGCCAATCCCGATCTCCTGGTGCATCGCGGCGGCGTGGCGGAAATCTGCGCCGGGGCGATCGCCGCCCGGTTCCAGCAACTGGGCGGGAAGGTCATCTATAACGGCAAGCCCCATCGCGGCATCTATCAGCGTTGCTTTGCTGAAATGAAGATCGATGATCCGGCGCGGGTGCTGGCGATTGGCGATTCCTGCCGTACCGATGTGGCGGGGGCGATGGCGGCGGGGGCGAAATCGCTTTTCCTCGGCGGCGGCATCCATCATGCCGAGGTGTTGAGGGGCGGCGTGATCGATCAGGCGCTCACCATCGCGCTGTTGCAAAAATATGAGGTAATGGCGGATTACGCCATGCCTGCACTTGCCTGGTGATGCCGGCTCTTGCCTAATAATACCCGGGTGGGCGATCCTGCCGCCGACAAAGCGGCGCAATTGAGATTGTCTCGATGTCTGAACAGCAAAGCAGGACCTGGATAGCCGAATTCGACCACTCGCCGGAGGTGATCTGGTCGCTGATGGCCGATACGGCCAGATTGAACGAAGCGAGCGGCTTGCCGATTCATATCGTCAGCGAAACGCCGCAACCGGATGGCACTGTCCTGGCCATCGCCAGGGCGAAGGTCGGCCCGGTCAATCTCGAATGGCGCGAGATCCCGGCCAACTGGATCACTGGGCAATGGCTGGAACACGATCGCCTGTTTACCCGTGGTCCCTTGCGTTCTCTTGGAGCCGAGATCAATCTCGAGCCGAGCGATCGCGGCTGCCGCATGACCTACCGCGTGACGGCAAGTCCCGCCAACTGGCTCGGCCGGTTGGTCCTGGCCACCGGTTTCTTTCGCTCGGCGGAACGCAACTTCAGGCGCATGGCCGCCTCCGCCAATACCTATGCCAAAGGCGAAGCGGAACAGATCTTTCCCTATACGCCGCCGCCTGTTTCACCCGACTTGCGCAATCGTCTCGACCGGATCATCGCCGAGATCGAGACGACGCCGCATGGCTATGGCCTTGCACGCCGCCTGGCTGATTTTGTGGTCACCGCCCAGGAGGTCGATCTTTGGCATATTCGCCCGCTTGCCCTCGCACGCCGCTGGAATAGACCGGCCCTGCCGGTGATCGAGCTTTGCCTTCAGGCGGTGCGGAGCGGCCTTCTGGAATTGCGTTGGGATCTGCTCTGTCCGGGTTGCCGGGGTGCGAAAGCCTGGTCGGGCACGTTGGATCAATTACCGCAGAAGGCGCATTGCCCATCCTGCAATATCGATTACGACCGCGAATTTTCCCGCAATGTCGAGGCCAGTTTCCGGCCGATGGCGGCGATCCGTGAGGTGCAGTCCGGCGAATACTGCATATGGGGGCCGATGACGGTGCCGCATGTAAAGCTGCAAGCTGCAATGGCACCGGGTGAGAAACGTGAATTTTCCCTGACCTTGCCGCCGGGTCCGTACCGGTTGCGGACATTCGAGCCAGGGCCGGCTTACGACATCGAGTGGGAAGACGACCGTCGGCTGGCGCTGGTTCATCATGGCGATGTCATTCGCGAAGACGGCTTGCCTGCCGCGAGTGAAAAGTCGATCGAAATGATCCGCCTGGAAAACCGGAGTGACCAAAGGCGAACCTTTGTCATTGAGGATCGGCGCTGGGTCGCCGATGCCTTGACCGCCGATCGGGTAACGGCGCTGCAAGCCTTCCGCGATCTCTTCTCCGACGATGTCCTGCGGCCTGGGGATGACGTCACGGTCGGTCATGTGGCGCTGCTTTTCACCGATCTCAAAGGATCGACGGCGCTTTATCGCCGGGTCGGCGATGCGGCGGCCTATCGTCTGGTGCGCAATCATTTCGCCTTTCTGACCTCGGTGATCCGCGCCCATGAAGGGACCGTGGTCAAGACCATCGGCGATGCCGTCATGGCGGCTTTCATCGACAACAATCAGGCGGTTGCGGCGGCGCTCGCGATCCAGGCGCGGATCGCCGATTTCAATCACGAGAATGGATTGACCGACGGATTGGTGATCAAGCTCGGCATCCATGCCGGCCCGGTGATTGCCGTGACGTTGAATGACCGGCTCGATTATTTCGGTTCCACCGTCAACATGGCGGCCCGGCTTCAGGGGCAATCCGTGGGCGGCGACCTGATCCTGTCGGAGGACGTGGCGGCGGGCGCGTCCCTGGCGCCCTTGCTCAACGATCTGACGGTCATCGCCGACCAGGCGGTGCTGAAAGGCTTCGATACGCCGCAACCCTTCCGGCGTGTTCGACCGTAAGTTGCAACCCTCCCGAGTCGTAGTAACGAATTATAAAGGTGGCGGGGCCAGTCTTGGGGCGATGGCGGGACAATGGACCGGCCAGAAGGGATGACGAGACGTGAAACCCGAGAACACGAGCGGGGAAGGACCGGATGGCGACGAGCATCAACGCCGCTATCTGGAATTATGCTTGCAGGCGCGTGGCTCGAATGTCCACGAAGAAACCCTGCTCGCGACCGATTATCTGAATCACATCAACGAAATCGTCATGCTCTTGGAGCTCATCCCCGATCTTCCGGACTGCCTGGAAGATTGCAAAGCATGGCGGCCGCTCAGCTATCGGGAGCATTTCGCGCAAAGCGGCATCGCCGATCGCGACCTGGCGATCGAAGCTTACGATTATGTCCCCGCAGAAATCCGCCAACCCTTCGACCTGCTGGTGAGCGAAATGAACCGGCTGGTGACGCTGTCCGTCGAAAGGCTGGAGCAATTGCTGACCGAGGGCAATGACGACGTCCTCCGCCTGGTGGCTTCGCGCGCGTCGCAGAATCTTCAGGATCTGATCGGCCAGGCCAGCGCCGTCATTCACGGCCATACCGAAATCATCGGCCAGGACAAGATCGACGCGCTGATGGAACTCGGCTGAGGCCCATTCCCGGGCTGTTTCCGAAAGCTGCTGGCTGAGGCTGCGACGTTTCATCGTTATCGAATGCCGCTATCGAGCCATGATCCCGGCCTGACGGGGCTTGTCACAAATTCGGACGATTTCTGGACGAAGGCGCGGAATTTTGGCTATATTCCTGCCATGTTGCGCCGCGAAATGCGGCCTTTGACGCATGCCGGCTGAAAACCGGCATGACGAGCCGGACCGATGGCCGGCAAGATTGATTGGGGGGAGGATAGCGTGGTCGATTTCCCGAAGGGTCCGCTGAGCGATTGGCGTAAGCTGGCGGCCAAGGAACTGAAAGCAGCCGATCCCGATAGCCTGACCTGGCAGACACCGGAAGGCATTGCGGTGAAACCGCTTTATACCGCCGAGGATCTGGAAAAGCTGGAAGTGCTCGGCACCTTGCCCGGGCTGCCGCCTTATGTGCGCGGGCCGCGCGCCACCATGTATGCCAACCGGCCCTGGACCATCCGCCAATATGCCGGCTTCTCGACGGCGGAAGAATCGAACGCCTTCTATCGCGAGAACCTGCGCCGCGGCCAGATGGGGTTGAGCGTCGCCTTCGATCTCGCGACTCATCGCGGCTACGATTCCGATCATCCCCGGGTGGAAGGCGATGTCGGCAAGGCCGGTGTCGCCATCGATTCGGTCGAGGACATGAAGACCCTGTTCGATGGCATTCCACTCGACAAGATGTCGGTCAGCATGACCATGAACGGCGCGGTCCTGCCGGTGCTCGCCGGCTTCATCGTCGCGGGTGAGGAGCAGGGCGTTCGCCTGGACCAGCTTTCGGGCACCATCCAGAACGACATCCTCAAGGAATTCATGGTGCGGAACACCTATATCTACCCGCCCGCACCCAGCATGCGCATCGTCGCCGATATCATCGAATACACGGCGCAGAACATGCCGAAATTCAATTCGATCTCGATCTCCGGCTATCACATGCAGGAGGCCGGTGCGACGGCGGTGCAGGAACTGGCCTTCACCATCGCCGACGGTCTCGAATATGTCCGCGCCGCCTTGTCGAAGGGCCTGAAGGTCGACGAATTCGCGCCGCGCCTCAGCTTCTTTTTCGCGATCGGCATGAACTTCTTCATGGAGATCGCCAAACTGCGCGCCGCCCGCTATCTCTGGGCGAAAATGATGCGGCAATTCGATCCCAAGGATGCGCAATCTCTGGCCTTGCGCACCCATTGCCAGACCTCGGGCGTCAGCCTGACCGAGCAGGACCCCTATAACAACGTCGTCCGCACCACGATCGAAGCCATGGCGGCGGTGCTGGGCGGCACCCAGTCGCTGCACACCAATGCGCTCGATGAAGCCATCGCACTGCCGACGCCGTTCTCGGCCGGCATCGCCCGCAACACCCAGCTTATCATCCAGGAGGAAAGCGGCATCCCCCATGTGATCGATCCGCTGGGCGGCAGCTATTATGTCGAGAGCCTGACCGACAGCATGGTCAAGGAAGCTGAGAAGCTGATCGCCGAAGTCGAGGCGCTTGGCGGCATGACCAGGGCGGTCGAAAGCGGCATGCCGAAGCTGAAGATCGAGGACGCGGCAGCACGGCGCCAGGCGCGGGTCGATCGCGGCGAGGATGTGATCGTCGGCGTGAACAAATACCAATCCGGCCAGCAGGCGGAGATCGATGTGCTCGACATCGACAACAGCAAGGTCCGCCAGCAGCAGATCGCCCGGCTTGAGAAGATCAAGGCCAGCCGCGACGCCGCCAAGGTCGAAGCCGCGCTCAATGCCTTGACCGAAGCGGCGCAGAACAACAGCGGCAATCTGCTGGCGCTCAGCGTCGAAGCGATGCGGGCCCGCGCCACGGTCGGCGAGGTCTCCGGCGCCTTGGAAAAGGTCTTCTCTCGTCATAAGGCGGAGATCCGCTCGATCGCCGGCGTCTATGGCGCGGCCTATCAGGACGATCCGGAATTCCGCCGGATCCAGGAAGCGATCAAGGAATTCGCCGAGATCGAAGGCCGCCGGCCGCGTCTGCTGGTGGTCAAGCTCGGCCAGGATGGCCATGATCGAGGCGCCAAGATCATCGCCACGGCCTTTGCCGATATCGGCTTCGATGTCGATGTCGGCCCGCTTTTCCAGACGCCGGATGAAGCGGCGCGGCAGGCAATCGAGAATGACGTGCATGTCATCGGTGTCAGCAGCCAGGTTGCCGGTCACAAAACCCTGGTGCCGCAGCTCATTCAATCGCTGAAGGCGCAGGGCGCCGAGGATATCCTGGTGATCTGCGGCGGCGTCATCCCGGCGCAGGACTACGATTACCTGAAACAGGCGGGGGTGGCGGCGATCTTTGGGCCCGGTACCAATATCCCACGCGCCGCTGCCGAGATTCTCTCGCTGGTACATCGCACCCGCAAAGCAGCCTGAACGAGGCGATCCCATCATGGCCGATAATAAACCCGTCCAGGACCGGCGCGGTTATCCTTGGTCCACGACTATCGTCTGCCTGCTGTCACTGGCCTGGCTCATCGCCTGTCTGATCTATCTCGATACCGTTATCGGTCTCGATATCATCAATGAGCTGATGCCCAACGAATTGGGGGCCATCGTCACGGCGGCGGCCTTGCCCCTGCTGGTGCTCTGGCTGATTTATTTCGCCTTGCTGCGGCGCCAGGATTTCGCCCGGCACACGGCCAGCCTGGAAGCACAGTTGCAGCTTCTGACCTATGCCGATGAAGCAAGCGAGTCGCGGATTGCCAGTATCGCCTCGGCCTTGCGGCAGCAGTCGATCGACCTGACCCAGGCGACCGATTATGCCGATAGGACCCTGGCGAAAATGCGCGACGTCTTCCGCGATCAGGCGAGCGACCTGGAAGCGGCGGCGCGCAGCAGCAGCGACAAGCAGGCGGAAATCGAGACGACCCTGGCGGCACAGCGCCGGATGCTGGCCGAGATGACAGCGGCGGCCGATACCCAGCGGCAGCGGATCGACGCGGTGATCGCCGATCAGACGGCGGCCCTGGAACGCCTGACGGCGGAAGGGATGGCGCGGGTGGCCGATGCCATGGACGAGAAGCGCGTCGTCATCGAACGCATCGTCGACGGGTTGATGGAGCACGGCTCGACGGTGCGCGATGCCATCGAGACCGAAGCCTTGCGCCTCGGCGATGTCGCCGACCGGGCGGCCGGCCGGCTGGGTACCGAAATCGATCAATTGTCACGCCATCTCAGCGATGCGGCGGAACAGGCGGCGCGGCAGGAATCCGCTTTGCGCGATCAGGTGGCCGCCCAGGCGGCGGCGCTGGAAACGGCGGGCAATGCGGTTGGCGACAAGCTCAACACGACCATCGCCGATCTGATGAGCGGCCTGGCCCGGTCCGGCGATGCGGCCGGCCGCCTGGCGGAAGAGATGGCGGCGCGCCTCACCACCGTCCTGCAGCAGAACCGCGACCGTGCGGCGGATCAGGTCAAGATCGTCGCCGACAAGCTGGAAGGGCAGATCCAGGCGATTCTCGGCGCCACCCGTCACAGCGAAGCGGCGCAAGGCGAACTCGTTGCCGCTGTCGGACGCCAGGCCGACCTGCTGCAGGAGGGCATCACCGCGGCCGGCAAACGGCTGGAAGCGGTGGTCACAACCGAACGCGAAGCGCTTGACCAGACAACGGCCGCTGCGGCGCAACGCCACCGCGAGCTTGAACAGGCCATGGCCGATTACCTGGCGGGTCTCAGCCAGGCGATCGACGGCCATAACAGCAAGCTCGCGGAAACGACCGGCGAGGAGGCACGGCGCCTCACTTTGCTGTTCGACGATCTGCAACGGCAGGAACAGCGGCTGACCACCGCCCTGGATCACCATCGTGTCGAGCTCGATCAGGCGGCCGATGAGGCGGCCACGCGTCTGGCTTCGGCCTTGAAGCGCCATCAGGAAGTCGCTTTCGCCAGCTCTTCAGCCACGGTCGCCGAAATGACGCGCAAGACCAGCGAAATTCAGCGCAGCCTGCGCGAACAGGGCGATGCGATCATCGATACGACGCGCGGCATCGCTGACTACCTTATCGTCAGCCTGACGCAGTTGAGCGATCAAATCCTGCGTACCGGCGAACAGACGGCGGCCGACAACGCCGCCCTCGAACAGCTCAGCCGGACCCAGGCGCAACGGCTCAATCAGGCAGCCCAGCTTGCCGGCGAACAGTTCCGCGATGCCCTCGACCGCCTTGGCGGCGAAATCGCCGCTGTTGCTGCGACCACGGCCGATCGCATCGGCGGGCATGGCCGCGCCCTGAACAGCGAGCTGGAGCGGCATCGCCAATCGATCGCCGAAGCCGCCCGCGAGACGGTCGACCAGCTCGCCGTGCGGGTCGGCGATCTCGGCCGCCGCATGGATGACGTCGGCACCGCTGTCGGCCAGCAATCGGAGAAACTGGCCGATCTGGTGGATCAGCAGGGTGTTCGCCTCGGTCTCGCCGCCGATGCCTCGGCTCAGCGTTTCAAGGTCCAGGCCGAGGCGCATCAGGCGCATCTCGACGGCCTCGTCGCCTTGGCCGAGCGCAAGAACAACGAACTCGTTCAGTTGCTCGACAAGCAGGCGATGATCCTGGAGGCTGCCGCCAATCGTGGTGCCGGCCGGTTCTCGGCCCTGCTGGCGGAACAGCGCCAGCACCTCGCCGAGGTGATTGCCGAGACGGAAGCCCGCAATGGCGAGCTTACCGCGCTGATCGACCAGCAGGGGCAGCGTCTGGATGATGCGGCCGATCAGGCCGGCCAGCGCTTCCTCGATCATTTGAAAGCGCATGAGCAGCGCCTGGCGGAAATCGGCGATCTCGCCGATCGCCGGCAACGCGATCTCGCATCGACGGTCGATGCTGAAGCGGCGCGGCTGGAACAGCTCCTGCAATCCTCGGCGGCGCGCATCAGCGGCGATGTCACCCGCCACGGCGAGGCTTTGGATGCGGCCAGCACTTCGGCCTCGATCCGACTGCGGTCGGAGATCGTCCAGCAGATTGCCGCCCAGGAAAAGACCATCGGCGAATTGGAGCAGCGCCTGCGCGAAATGCAGGCTGCCTTGCAGAGCCAGGGAGACCGGCTCGGGACAGCGGCAAACGAGGCGGCACTCAAGCTCGATCAGTCCCTGCAGGCGGCCTCGACCCGCTTTGCCGGGAAAGTCGTCGAGCAGGGAAAGAGCATCGAAGAAAGCGGCAGCGCCGCCATCGCCCGCTTGCAGGCGGAGATCGCCCAGCAGCTCGTCACGCAGAAGCAGGTCTTTGCCGAGCTCGAACGACAGGCGGCCGAGATGCGTTCCGCCGTCCAGGCACAGGGCGAGAGCCTCAATGCCTCGGCCGGCGCGGCGACCGAGAAGCTCGATCACCTGCTGCTGGCAGCCTCCGCGCGCTTTGCCGAGGATATGTCCCGGGAAGGCCAGCGTCTCGAGGAAACCGGCGCCACTACCGCGGCGAAACTGCGCGCGGAAGTCACCAACCATATTGCCGAGCAGGAAAAGGCCATTGCCGATCTCGCACAGCGCGTGACGGAGATGCAGGCGACCCTGCAGGCGCAGAGCGATGGCCTGAACACCGCTGCCGATAGCGCGACGGAGAAGCTGGATCGCTTGCTGCAGGCAACCTCTGCCCGCTTCGCCGAGGATATCTCCCGGCACGGCCAGCGTCTCGCCGGAACCAGCACGACGACGGCGTCCAGGCTGCGTGAGGAAATCGCCGCACAGGTCACCCTCCAGGAAAAGGCGATTGCCGATCTCATCCAGCGTGCCCGGGAGATGCAGACGGCCTTGCAGGCCCAAGGTGAAAGCCTGAAAGCTGCGGCCGGCAGCGCCACCGAAAATCTTGATCAGTTGCTGCAGGCGGCTTCCACCCGCTTTGCCGAGGATGTCGCCCGCCAGGGGCATCACCTGGATGAAACCAGCAGCGCTGCTGCCGAGCGCCTGCGCGCCGAGATCGCTGAGCAGAGGGCGGCCCAGGAAAAGGCCATTACCGATCTCGCCGAGCGGGCCAAGGACCTGCAGGCGGCGTTGCAGGTGGAAAGCGCGCATCTGAACGACACGGCAGGCGAGGCGACGACCAGGCTGACGCAGCTGCTGCGGGCAACCACATCCCGTTTCGCTTCGGATCTTTCGGAGCAGGGTACGACCCTGGAGCAGCTCAGCGCGGCCACGGCGGAACGGCTGCGGGCCGAGATCGCCCGCCATGCCGCTGCCCAGGAAACGGCGACCGCCGAGCTGGAACAGCGCAGCCGCGATCTGCAGGCGCTGCTGGAGGCGCAAAGCGGCCGCTTGAACAGCCTGGCCGGCGAAACCACCGGCAAACTCACTGAAACGCTGACATCCTCATCGACGCATTTCGCCGAGAAGATGGGCGAGCAGGCGAAGATGCTGGAACAGGTCAGCGAGACCACCGCCAAGCGCCTGGAAGAGCAGATCGCCCGGCAATCGGCGGCGCAGGATGCCGGGATCCTGCAACTGGAACAGCGCAGCCGCGATCTCCAATCCGCCTTGCATGGCGAAAGCGACCGATTGTCGGCTTTGGCCGAAACGGCGGCCGACAAGTTCAAGGAGCTCCTGGGGCAGCAATCGGCGGCCTTCCAATCGACCGTCGATGCGGTGGGCGAGAAGACGACAGCCCTCACGGCAGCGACGACAGAGCAGCGCGAGGCGTTGATCAAGGTGGCGACCGACGCCGCCGGCCTGTTCGAGACCGCCTTGCAGAAGCATGCCCGCGACATCGCCAAGGCGACGGCGGCGGCGGTGCAGGAGAGCGAGGGCCTTGCCGGTGCGGCACGCATCCAGGCCGAGCAGATCGCCGCGACCTTGAAGGATGGCGTCAGCCGGATCGGCGCTGTCGGCCGGGAACAGACGGCGGCCATGCAGGCGACCGGCGAGACCGCCGCGACGCAGCTGCGCCAGGTGCTGGAAGCGGAAAACACCCGGATCGCCGGCCTGTTCGAAGGCATCGCCGAGCAGGGCCGCCAGATGGCGGCGGCGGCCGATGCCCAATCCGTCACCCTCGGCAAGGCGACCGCCCAGGCAACCGAGGCGGCCATCACCATGCGCGATGCCTTGGTCACCCAGTCCAAGGCGGCCAACCGTGCCGGCCTGGAAATCAACGAACGGGCGGCGGAAGCGGGGCGGCACTTGCAGGCCCATGCGACCGAACTGGCGGATGCGGTCCGGTCGATCATGTCGAGCCATGCCGCCGGCATCCAGGCTGCCAGCGAGGCGTCGGCCGCCCAGGCGGTGACCCTGGCGCAATCGCTCGGGCGCCAGCATGACGATCTGAAGGCGGCGATGCAGGAAACCTCGGAGACCACCGAGAGCATCCGCCAGGCTTTGCGCGCCCAGATCCAGGATCTGCGCGATGTCGCCGAGAAGGTGACGATGGAGGCCCAGGTGATCGGCACCGTCTTCCGCACCGAAGCGGCGACGCTGACCGAGGCGGCGGCCAAGGCGACCGGTGGTGCGGGCGATCTGCAGGAATCGCTGCGCAAGCATCTCACCGTCCTCGATGAGGCGGCGCGCCTGGCGCTCGACAAGGCCGCGGCGGCACGCCAGTCGATCGAGCAGCAATGCGGCAGCCTGCAGGCGGCGCTCGATGACAGCCTGACGCGTGGCGGTGATCTGGCGGCGCTCTATCAGACCCATGTCCGCCAGCTCGGCGAGGGCAGCGAGGCGGCGAAGCGGAAGCTGGCCGAGGTCGGCGATGTGCTGCAACAGCGCGCCGATGCCCTGGTCACGATCATCGATCAGACCGTGGCCCGGCAGGACGATGTGCATCGCGGGCTGAACAACCGCGTCGCCGCCATCGGCGATGCCGGCAAGGCCGGCGAGGAACAGATCGGCCAGCTCGGCGCCTCGATCGAAACGCTGGTCAAGCTGCTGCGCAACACCACCCAGGAAACGGCCCGCCAGGCCCAGGGCATCGTGCAGTCGTTCCGCGAAGGCGCCGATGCGCTCAGCACCGTCACCCAGGCGTCGATGAACCAGGTTGGCGGAATAAAGGAGGCCTTGCGCGATCAGGTCGGCGATCTCACGATCCTCAGCAAGGAGGTCGGTGATCTGGCGGCAGCGGTCCAGACCCAGCTTCGCACGCAGATGGCGGATTTTGCCGCTGCCGCGTCATCGGTGCGCCAGAGCAGCGATGCGGCGCGCAGCGATGCCACCGCCACCACCACCATGCTGGCCCGCCAGGTCACCATGCTGGGCGAGGCGGCCGATCGCATGAAGGCGCATCTCACCGAGGTGACGAGCGATCTGGACCAGCGGATGACCGGCATGCAGGGTGCTGCCGATCAGGCGATGAAGCGCGCCGTGAGCCTCGGCAAGCAGTTCGAAACCCAGGCCGGCGCCCTGGAGCGGGCGATCGCCGATGCCAGCAGCAAGGCCGATCAGCTCGGCCAGGCCTTCCGCAGCCACAGCGCCGATCTGGCGCAAAGCTCCGGTCTGGCGTTGGAGCGGCTGGAACAGTTGCGCCAGACCCAGCACAATGCGACGCGGGATGCCTTCCTGCGGGCCGCCGGGGTGATGATCGACGAGTTGAACGGGCTGGCGCTCGACATTCACAACCTGCTCGATACCGAAATTCCCGACGAGGTCTGGAAGCGGTATCGCGATGGCGAAAAGTCGGTCTTCGCCCGCCGGCTGTTCCGCATGAAGGATTCCTATGTCATCCCGGCGATCGAACAGCGTTATCAGCGCGATGAACGCTTCCATGATATGGTCGATCGCTATATTCAGAAATTCGAGGATCTGCTGTCCCAGTCCCGCAGCGCAGATCCGGAGGCCGTTCTCGATGCCACCTTCATTACCGCCGATGTCGGCAAGCTTTATCTCGTCATGGCCAACAGTCTGGGTCGTGCCGTCGAACATTGATCGCCTGACGGTGCAGCTGGAGCTGCGACATGTCTGATCGGGTGACGACGCCCCAGCCGGCCCCGATGCACGAGCCGGCGCCCGCACCCAAGGCCGGCCAGTGGTATGCCTTCAAGTCGCTGCTGCCGCATCTCTGGCCGGCCGGCCAGTGGAACCTGCGCGCCCGCGTTCTGCTGGCGATTGCCTGCCTGGTGATTGCCAAGATCGCCAATATCTATGTGCCGATCCTCTTCAAGCACATGGTCGACGACCTGACGCTGAAGCCCGGCATGGCGACGCTGCTGATCGTGCCGCTTGGCCTGCTGCTCGCTTACGGCATCGCCCGCGTCCTCTCGCAGGCTTTCGCCGAACTGCGCGACGGCATCTTCGCCAAGGTGGCGCAGCGGGCGATCCGCGAAGTGGCACTCGATACCTTCCGGCACCTGCATGCTCTGTCGCTGAAATTCCATCTCGACCGGCAGACCGGCGGTCTCAGCCGGGCGATCGAGCGTGGCGCCAAGGGCATCGAATTCCTGCTCTTCTTCATCCTCTTCAACGTACTGCCGACCCTGCTGGAAATCGCTTTGGTCTGCATCATCCTGTGGAAGCTCTATGACTGGCGCTTCGCAGCGATCACCGCGACCACCATCGGCCTTTACATCTGGTACACGCTGATGGTGACGGAATGGCGCATCAAGTACCGCCGCGTGATGAACGAATCCGACCAGGCGGCCAATACCAAGGCGGTCGACAGCCTGCTCAATTACGAGACGGTCAAATACTTCAATAACGAGGCACATGAGTCGCGGCGTTACGACGTGGCGCTGAAGGTCTATGAAGAGGCGGCGGTCAAGAGCCGCACCAGCCTCGCCACCTTGAATATCGGCCAGGCCTTCATCATCGCCACCGGCGTCACGCTGATGATGGCTCTGGCGGCCAGCGGCGTCGTCGACAAGCATCTCACCGTCGGTGATTTCGTGCTGGTCAATGCCTATCTGATCCAGCTTTACCTGCCGCTCAATTTCCTCGGCACGGTCTATCGCGAAATCCGCCAGTCGCTGATCGACATGGAAGCGATGTTCGCGCTGCTGCTGGTCGATGTCGATATCGCCGACAGACCGGGCGCACCGCCCTTGCAGATCGCCGCCGGCTCGGTCGCCTTCGAGAATGTCTATTTCGGCTACGATCCGCGCCGCCCGATCCTGAAGGGCGTCAGCTTCAAGGTCGAACCCGGCCGCACCTTGGCGATCGTCGGCCCCAGCGGCGCCGGCAAATCGACCATCTCGCGGCTGCTGTTCCGCTTCTATGACGTGCAGGACGGCCGCGTCACCATCGACGGCCAGGACCTGCGCGACGTGCAGCAGCAATCGGTGCGCGCCGCCATCGGCATCGTGCCGCAGGATACCGTGCTCTTCAACGACACGGTCGAATACAATATCGCCTATGGCCGGCCCGGCGCCAGCCGGGCAGAGATCGAGGAGGCGGCGCGGCTGGCACAGATCCACTCTTTCGTCGCCAAACTGCCGGATGGCTACGACACGAAGGTCGGCGAGCGCGGCCTGAAATTGTCCGGCGGCGAGAAGCAGCGCGTCGCCATCGCCCGCACCATTCTGAAGGCGCCGCCGATCCTGCTTTTCGACGAGGCGACCTCGGCGCTGGATAGCCAGACCGAGCGGGACATCCAGGCCAATCTGCGCGACATGGCGCGCAATCACACCACCCTGGTCATTGCCCATCGCCTGTCGACGGTGATCGATGCCGATGAAATCATCGTGCTGGAGGATGGCCGTGTCGCCGAACGCGGCCGGCATCCGGAGCTGCTGGCCGCCAACGGCAAATATGCCGCGATGTGGCGCCGCCAGCAGGAAGCGGCGGCGCATGATGCTGCCCTGATGGCAAATCAGGACGGCGCCAAGCCGCAGCCGCAGCGGGAGCCGGTTTAGATGACGGTCGATGTCGCTGCCCTGGCCGACCGGGTGCTGGCGGGTGACCGCCGGGCGCTGGCGCGGTCCATCACCCTGGTGGAATCCGACCGGGCCGATCATCGCCGCTCGGCCGAGGCTTTGCTGGACCGGCTCCTGCCGGCGACGGGTAAGTCGATCCGCCTCGGCATTTCCGGCCCGCCGGGTGTCGGTAAATCCACCTTCATCGAAGCCTTCGGCCAGTTCGTGATCGGTCAGGGCCGGCGTCCGGCGGTGCTGGCCGTCGATCCTTCCTCGCGGGTCTCGGGCGGCTCGATCCTCGGCGACAAGACCCGCATGGCCGAATTGTCGCGCCGGCCGGAAGCCTTCATCCGGCCCACGCCGGCCGGCATGGCTTTGGGCGGTGTCGCCCGGCGCAGCCGCGAGGCGCTGCTGGTCTGCGAGGCGGCGGGTTTCGATCTCATCATCGTCGAGACGGTCGGCGTCGGCCAGTCGGAAACCACAGTTGCCGAGATGGTCGATATGTTCCTGCTCCTGCTGCTGCCCTCGGGCGGCGACGACCTGCAGGGCATCAAGCGCGGCATCATGGAACTGGCCGATCTCGTCATCGTCAACAAGGCCGACGGCGACCTGGCCGCCGCCGCCCGCCGGACCGCGGCGGATTACGCCAATGCTCTGCGCCTGATGCATCCGCTGCACCGCGCCTGGACCACCGAGGTCGTGCAAGCCTCGGCGCTGCAGGGCACCGGCATGACGGAGATCTGGGACAAGGTGACCGGTTTCGAACGCCAGATGGCGGCCAGCGGCGAATTAACCGCGCGGCGCCGCGACCAGGCACGGACCTGGCTCTGGCGGGAATTGTCGGACAGCCTGCTGGAAAGCCTGAAGGCGCATCCGGGTGTCGCCCAGCGGCTGGCCGAGCTCGAAGGCCGGGTCGTCGCCGGCAAAACCACGCCGGGGGCCGCCGCACGGGAGCTGCTGGCACAGTTCTTTAAAGGCAATTGAGGCGGGTTCCGGCCGGAAGCCGGCCGGAATCGCCTTGACCAAACGGCCTTAAACCGGTAGAACCGCCGCGACTTGGCCGGAAAAGGTTCATCCGGCCGTTTTGATTTAGACAAGTATCTGAAAAGAAAAGGATTTGGTCATGGCTCGTCGTTGCGCCATCACCGGCAAGGGTGTTCAGGTTGGCAATAATGTCAGCCATGCCAATAACAAGACCAAGCGTCGTTTCATGCCCAATCTGCAGGAAACTTCGCTGACCTCGGACACACTCAATCAGTCGGTGAAGCTCCGCCTGACCGTCAATGCGATCCGCACCATTGAGCATAATGGCGGTCTCGATTCCTTCCTGCTCGGCACCGCCGATTCGAAGCTGACGGACGAAGCCCGCAAGCTGAAGCGCCGGATCGAAAAGGCTGCCGCCAAGGCCGCGGCCTAAGATTGCCGCGCTGTCCCGGGCCCATTCGCCCGGTTGACCTCGCCGGATGAATACTGAGAAGCCCGCGCTTGTCGCGGGTTTTTCGTCGTTTATGATTACTGCCGATCGCAATCCATCAGCCGCCTGGGCATCTTCCCGGTCACCGGCTGAGCGGTCGTTCCATCGTGCACCGTTGTCTTCCGACATGAGGTGCCGGTAACGCAACCTTTCAACTCGCCCGGGCATCTTCCCGATCACCGAGGAAGGGATATCTCGATGCTGTCCGATTTCATCGCCTATCTGAACACCCTGCCGCCTGAGATCATGCTGATCGTCGAGATGCTGGTCTGTTTCAGCCTGATCCCTGTAATGCTGCGACTGTTCGGTCCGGCCGGTATGTTCGTCTATATCGCCATCGCCATTGTCGGCGCCAATATCCAGGTCTTGAAGGCGGTCAAATTCGCCATCTTCAGCGACCCCACGGCACTTGGCACCGTGCTGATGGCCTCGGCCTATCTCTGCACCGATGTGTTGACGGAATATTATGGCCGGGCGACCGCGCGGCGCGGCATCTGGCTTGGCTTTGCCGCCATGCTGCTGATGACCTGCATGATGATGCTGGCGATGGGATATCGGCCGATGACCCCGGCCGAGGCGGGCGAGGCGATGGCCTGGGCACTGCCCAATCACGATCACATCATGGCCCTGTTCCTGCCGGCGCCGACTTTGCTGGCGGCCAGCATGACCAGTTATCTGATCAGCCAGTTCAACGATGTCATGGTGTTCCAGAAGATCCGTGCCTGGACCGGCACCCGCCATATGTGGCTTCGGGCCGGCGGCTCGACGGCGATCTCGGCGCTGATCGACAACATCATCTTCAACAGCCTGGCCTGGGTGGTCTTTCCCTGGCTGCTCGGTGAACAGCCGCTCGGCCTCGCTGCGCTCATCTTCACCTATATCATCGGCACCTATTGGATCCGCCTGGCGATGGCGGTAGTGGAAGCGCCTTTCATCTATCTCGCCGGCCGGTTCCTGCCGCCCGAGGATCGCCAGCGCTACCGGCGGGAAGATCTGCCATCGCCACTGACCGCGGCGACAACAGCGACGGCCTGACCGGCGCTATGACGGATCGATGACGATATGCGCTCAGATCGATGCGGATGGGATTCCGTCTGGATCGATCCGGCACGGGTGCTAGAGTCGGATGCTCACAGGTGGAATCGCTGGGGCGATTGCAGTTGTGAGCTGAATCCGCCTCTACTCAATAAGATAGAGAGCGATTCAGCTTTCAAGTTGAAGCAAAGCTGCTTCAACTTGAAACCATCGCGCTCTAGACTGTCATTCGCGCATGCTGATGACGATCGCTGAAAATGGAGGTTGCCGATGAACGATCTTCCACGCCGTCATGTCATGACCGGCCTCGCCGGGCTCTCTTTGGCGACGCTGCTCGCCGATCCGGTCAAGGTTGCCGCCGCGGCGGAAAGCCTGACCACCGTCACCACGAAGACACCGAGCGGCCGCGACATCTCCGGCGCCCTGGGCGTGCCGGCGAAGACGCCGGCCGGGGCAGTGGTGCTGGTGCCGGAATGGTGGGGCCTCAACGACCAGATCAAGAGCGTGGCGGCGGAACTGACCAGGATCGGTTATCTCACGCTTGCCAGCGACCTCTATAACGGCAAGGTCGCGAGCGATGCGGCGACGGCGCGCCAGTTGAAGGATGCCATGCAGCCGGACCAGGCGACGGAGACGCTGACGACCTGGATCGACTACATGCGCAAGCGGCCGGAATGCACCGGCAAGCTGGCGATGATCGGCTGGTGTTTCGGCGGCGGCTGGTCGCTGCGGGCGTCACTGGCGCGGCCGGTTGAGGCGACCGTCATCTATTACGGCGACGTCACGCCGGATGAAGCCGCCTTGCAGAAACTGAAAGGACCGGTCCTCGGCCATTTCGGCAATCTCGACCAATCGATCACGCCTGATTCCGTGAACACCTTCGAGGCACGGCTGAAGAAGATCGGCAAGACGGCGACCATCTATCGCTACAATGCCAATCACGCCTTCGCCAATCCGACCGGCCAGAATTACGAGGCGGCGGAAGCGCGGCAGGCCTGGGATCGCACGGTCGCCTTCCTGCACCAGACCATCGGCAGTTGAGGCAACGGTAAGCGTCGGAGTCCGGTCTAGATTTCCGGGATCGCCTGCAGGATGAAGAGTGCCTTCAGCAGGGCGCTGGGTTCCGAATTCGGAAAATAGACATGGAACAATTCCTGCGCCTTACCGGAGCGATAAAGCCGCGACAAAGCAAGATTGGCGATCACCCGCAGGCGGTCGTCATTCTGGCGAAGCGCGAAAGCGAAAGGCTCCAGGCTGAGTGATTCATCGGCGACCCGCAGGCTGTCGGGGTCCTTACTTTGGGCGCGCAACACGACCAGCGTGTCGCGGTCGGCGAAATAGGCGGCGATCTTCTTGTCCTCCAGCGCCTTCAGGGCGGAGAGATGATTCTCGAAAGTCACCACATCGCTGGTGATCAGCAGCCGATGCAGGGTTGCGCGCAGCATGGCCTCGGTCGAGGTGTTGCCGACGACACCGATCCGTTCGCCTTCCAGGTCGCGCATATTGGCGACGTCGCTGCCGGACCGCGTCATCAGGCCGGTGCCGGAGACCCAGATTTGCAGGGTGAAGTCGAATTTCTGCATGCGCTGGATCGTCTCGGAGGTTCCCTCGCAAAGCATGTCGATCTTGCCGGTGGCCAGATCGTCAAACCGGGAATCGGCGCTGACCGTCACGTAGCTGATGCCGAGGTCCGGCATGTTCTGGGTCTCGCGCAAGGTCTTGACGATTTCCTGGCACAAAGCCACGGCATAACCGTCCGGCTTGCCGTCCTTGATTTGCGAGAAAGGCGGTTGATCGGCGCGGACGCCGAGGATGATCGACTTGCGTTGCTTCAACGCCTCGACCGTATCGGCTCGGACCGGCGATGCCGGGCTTAATAAGGGAATGAGGATAGCCGCCGTGCCGATGGCCAGGCCGATCCGGTGCACGGAAGCCAACCAGCCCGCACCGAACCAGCGCGCAGGCCGTGTCGAACCGTGCTGATGCCCTGTCATATGCGCCTCACCCTTTCCAACATGACATGTCAGCGTATCACGACGCGCCCCGCCTCGAAAACAGGCCGCCGGAAGCACCTATTTGGGAAAGACAGCATCCCGATAGGACGCTTTGCTTGTGGATATTCCGTTCGATGGGAAATGCCGACGAAACAGGCTGCCCCTTCCTAAGGGCACCCCGTTTCGATGCCGCACTTATCGGCGCCGCCTGCTAGCGGCGCCGCCTGCGCGGCTGATGGTCTTCCTCGAACAAGGCGGCCAATTGTTCCAGCACCGTGCCGCCCAGTTGCTCGGCATCGACGATGGTAACGGCACGGCGGTAATAACGGGTAACGTCATGACCGATGCCGATGGCGACGATCTCCACCGCCGAGCGTGTTTCGACCCAGTCGATCACTTCGCGCAGATGGTGTTCCAGGTAATTGCCGGGATTGACCGATAACGTCGAATCGTCGACCGGCGCGCCGTCGGAAATCACCATCAGGATCTTGCGCTGTTCGGGCCGGGCGATCAGCCGGCTATGGGCCCAGAGCAAGGCCTCGCCGTCGATGTTTTCCTTCAGGATGCCTTCGCGCAGCATCAGCCCCAGATTCTTCCGGGCCCGCCGCCAGGGCGTGTCCGCCGCCTTATAGATGATGTGGCGCAGATCGTTGAGGCGGCCGGGATTGCCCGGCTTGTTGGCGGCGATCCAGGCCTCGCGCGACTGGCCGCCCTTCCACATGCGGGTGGTGAAGCCGAGGATCTCGACCTTCACGCCGCAACGCTCCAGGGTTCGCGCCAGGATATCGCCGGTCATCGCGGCGACGGTGATCGGCCGGCCGCGCATCGAGCCTGAATTGTCGATCAGCAGGGTGACCACGGTATCGCGGAATTCGGTATCGCTTTCCTGCTTATAGCTCAGCGGCAATTCCGGATTGACGATGACGCGCGGCAGCCGCGCGGCATCCAGCAGGCCCTCTTCCAGATCGAAGTTCCAGGACCGGTTCTGCTTGGCCAGCAATCGCCGCTGCAGCCGGTTGGCAAGCTTCGCCACCACGGCCTGCAGATTGACGAGCTGCTGGTCCAGCATCTGGCGCAGGCGCGTCAGCTCATCCGGGTCGCACAGCTCCTCGGCGCCGATCACTTCGTCGAATTGATTGGTAAACGGCTTATAGGCCGGGTCATGCCGATTGCGGCCGAGATCGTTTTCCTGGCGGCGACCGGGTTTGCCGGGTTGTTCTTCCCCGTCCTCGGTCGGCATGTCCATTTCGTCTTCGCTGCCGGCCATCTCCTCGGCTTCGGCTTCGCCCTCGGCAGCGGATTTGTCCATCGGCGGCGGCTGATCCGTTTCGCCCTGTTCGCCGCCCTGCTGCTGCGGCTGGTCGTCGGGCTGGTTCTGCTGATCGTCCTGCTCGTCGCTTTGATCGTCGCTGGAATCGAAATCCTCGTCGCTCGCTTCCATCTCCAAATCGGCGAGCAGGCGGCGCACGGCTTTCGCATAGGCGCGCTGATCGTGCAATTCATCGCGCAGATGGGCGATGTCCCCGCGCACCTTCTGGTCGAGATCGGCGCGCCACAGATCGACCATCGCCTTGGCGCTGTCCGGCACTGGCTGGCCGGTGATCGCCTCACGCACCAGCAGGCGCATGACATCGGCGAGATTGCCTTCCTGGCGCGAATTGATCCGGGCAAAGCCCTTCAATTTGCAATGCTCGTTCAGCGCTGCATTCAGGTTTTCCGAGACACCGACCATGCGCTGGCTGCCCAGGGCTTCGACGCGAGCCTGTTCCACTGCATTGAAGACTTCTCGGGCAAGCGGCGTTTTCGGGCATTCACGCGCATGCAGCTTGGTGTCGTGATAGCGCAGCTTCAACGCGATCGCATCAGCTTCGCCCCGGGCATAGGCAACCTCTGCTTCCGGCAGATGGCGTGCAGGCAATGGCAGGCGCGCCTCGCTGCCCAGCAGATTGGCCGGGCCAGGCGAGAAGCTTGCCTGCACATCGTTCTTTTCCGCGATGGCGCGCATGGTCGCACCGGTGACGCGGCGGAACTCTTCCAGCGGATTCAGGGGGCTGGACATGGCGATGCCTCAGTGCTTCAAACGAGTTGCGCCCGCGTGACGCTGTCCTTCAGATCGACGCCGAAGCAACGCTGGTAATATTCCGCCACGATCGGCCGTTCCAGTTCGTCGCATTTGTTGAGGAACGACACGCGGAAGGCGAAGCCGATATCGTTGAAGATGCGGGCATTCTCGGCCCAGGTGATGACGGTACGCGGGCTCATGACGGTGGAGATATCGCCGTTGATGAAGCCGGCACGGGTCAGCTCGGCACAAGCCACCATGGCGCCGATCGTCTTGCGGCCGGCATCGTTGTCATAGGTCGGCGACTTGGAGACGCAGATATTCACTTCGTCGTCATGCGGCAAATAGTTCAGCGTGGCGACGATGTTCCAGCGGTCCATCTGGCCCTGGTTGATCTGCTGGGTGCCGTGATAGAGGCCGGTCGTATCGCCGAGGCCGATCGTATTGGCGGTGGCGAACATGCGGAAGGCCGGATGCGGCCGGATCACCTTATTCTGGTCCAGCAAGGTCAGCTTGCCTTCGACTTCCAGCACGCGCTGGATGACGAACATCACATCGGGGCGGCCGGCATCGTATTCGTCGAAGACCAAGGCGGTCGGATGCTGCAGGGCCCAGGGCAACAGGCCTTCGCGATATTCAGTGACCTGCTTGCCGTCCTTCAGGACGATGGCGTCCTTGCCGATCAGATCAATACGGCTGATATGGCTGTCCAGGTTGATGCGGATGCAAGGCCAGTTGAGGCGCGCCGCGACCTGCTCGACATGGGTCGATTTGCCGGTGCCGTGATAGCCCTGGATCATGACGCGGCGGTTATAGGCAAAGCCGGCCAGGATCGCCATCGTGGTGTCATGATCGAAGCGATAGGATTCGTCGACATCCGGCACATGTTCAGTGCGCTGGCTGAAGGCCGGCACCTGCATGTCGGATTCCAGGCCGAAAACCTGGCTGACGGAGATGGAGATATCGGGGGTGGCGGTCTTTTCCGCCGCCGCGCTGGTGGCTGCCATGATAAAGTGATCCGCTTTCGTTACATTACTGCGTCGTTGGCAATTTCTACTCGATTATAGGTGGATTGCGCTAGAGCCGGATCATCCGGCTCTCTTCAACAAGATAGAGGGCGATTCAGCTTTCAAATAGAAGCAAACTTGCTCCTGTTTGAAATCATCGCGCTCCAGGTTGCAGCGCAGAGAACGACGATGGGGTGACAATATGCGCAATCCTGCTCTGTGTGACCAGCATATGTGCATGCCGCTGGCATGTGTGTCGCCGGCTCGCGTCGTTCGTGAAAGGACCGGAATAAAGCTGCATCGAGGTCCGCTTCGCGACATGCGGACCGGCAAATAGGCGATCAGGCCCCAGCGATGGCTGCGGCTTTCAACGTGCTATAAGCCTGATTGACCAATTTCAATTGCTCTTCCGCCGTTTTATCGCCGCCATTGGCATCGGGATGGAGCGTTTTCACCAAGCTCTTATAGCGCAGCTTGACCTCATCGAAGCTTGCAGGCCAGGTGAGGTTGAACACGGCCAAGGCCTGTTCTTCCGGCGAAGTGGCGGCCTTGGCACGCTGCTGCCGTTCCCGCTTCGCTTTTTCGCCGTTCACGGCTTCGGCGATATCATCGGGCATGAAATCGCCTTTGACGCCGTATCGGTGATGCGCGCCAAGACGCCCCAAGGGCCAGGTCGGCCGTTGTCCGACCATGTCCTGGCGCGTCTGCCGCTCGATCTCGGCCTGGTTCATGCCGGCATAGTAGTCCCAGGATTTGTTGTAAGCCCGCACATGCTCCAGGCAGAACCAGTAATATTCGTTCAGTTTCTGCCGCGATTTCGGCGCGCGATGAACCCCCGCCTCGGTGCAACCGGGATGGTTGCAGAGGGTGGCCTGCGGCTGCGCGTCCTCGAACGAGTCTCGGCGCCGATATCGTTGGTTCATGGATTTCGGCATGCCAATAGTATGGGTTTTCGGCGCTGCTAAGGCAAGTATCGCGCGGCCACCTTGCATAAGGAACAGCGCTGTGCGCGACGGACTTGTCAAATGCGGAACTTCTCCGTAACCATCCTTGCGGCCGCCGCTTGTGCTCCATCACATGATGTCGGGCAAGCTGGCCATCTTCGATGAATGGAGTATTTATCATGGGGCAGGTCGCCGATCGTTTGGAAGCAAAGCTGCGCACGGCTTTTCAGCCCGAGGCGCTTGCGGTCATCGACCAGACCAACGAGCATCACGGTCATGCGGGCTGGCGTGAAAGCGGCGAAACCCATTTCCGGATCGAAATCACGGCTGCGGCTTTTGCCGGTAAATCGCGGGTCGAACGTCAGCGACTGGTCTATGCGACCTTGGCCGATGACATGAACAATCCTGTCCATGCGCTCTCCTTGGTGACCCGGGCGCCTGGGGAATAAGTGCGTGGGGAATGGTGCCGGAGAATAACCTCGGGGAATAAACCCGGGAAAGACCGACCGGCCGGCAAAGCGGTCTAAGATTGGATTCTCGTTTCTGCTGTGCTGCGATAGATTGTCGCAACCTTGGGCGGCTGAGACAGCGAAACCCTACAGGCGTCCTTTCCCATAATTCCAAATTAAGCTAAATTTTAGTAAAAATTATTGACTTGTCTGACGCTAGCTGCTTGGGAATATACGCACAAGCTCTTTTGGGGGAAGGGTGGACTGCCGTTATGAAGGGATCACAAAAAGCCGTACCCGACGGTCTGATGTCGGGGGGAAGTTCTGTGCAACTGGGATCGGACAGAACAATGATCGCCCGCAACGTTACGGTAGCCGGCCGGCGCACGAGTCTTCGGCTGGAACCGGAAATGTGGGATGCGCTGGTTGAAATCGGCACGCGGGAAAGCCTGTCGCTGCATCAACTCTGCACCGAAGTGAATCGCCACCGGGGTGAATCGAGCCTCACGGCCTCGATCCGCGCCTATGCCTTGGCCTATTTCCGTACGGCGGCGACCGAACGCGGTCATCGCAGTGCAGGGCATGGCCGATTGCCGAGACGCCGCGCCGACTGAAGGGTGGTTCCGCGCCATTTGCGGCGGGTTATTTTCCGCTGCGCTGAAGGCCGGCCGCCAGTGCCACGCCGAGCGTGACGCAGGCTGTCGCAAGCACAGCGAGCGGCTGCACGGTTTCGCCCAGCAAGGAGAGTCCGCCGAGTAAGGTCAGCGCTGGAACCAGGGCGCTGAACGCCGCTGCGCGGGTCGCGCCCAGCCGGCGCACCGCGATGCCATAGGCGATAATCGCGATCAGACCGGAAAGACCGCCCTGGATCAGGAGCTGCGGCAGCCAGGTTGCAACGCCGATCTCGCCGATCCGGCTGCCGAAGATGAGCGCCAGCGCGACATGGCACAGGAATGACCAGAAAGCGGTGACGGCGGCTGCCTCCAAGGCGGTCAGGCCGCTTTTCTTGAAGGCGTGGCTATAGGCCGCCCAGAACATTGCCGCGATCAGGAACAGGCCATGGCCGAGCCAGGCCGGCGACGAAGCCGCGCCGCCGACAGGCTGGGCGGCTCGCTGCGCCTGATGCAAGTCGCCGGCGGCAATGGCGGCGATGCCGATGGCGATCAGGAGATAACCCAGTATTTGCGTCCGGCCGAACCGCGCCGTTCCCAGCAGGCAGCCGATCAGCGCCGCCCAAAGTGGCATGGTGCCGGGCAGCAAGGCACCGATCTCGGCGGCCGGGGCAAAGCGCATGCCGGCGGCGGCAATCAGCAGGAAGGGGGCCCCCGAACCGCCGATCATGATCACCAGCGGCCAAAGCGGCACCTTGCGTGGCAGCGGCCGGCAGCGCCACCAGACCGGTGCCAGGACGATTGCGGGCAGGCCATAGCGCAGCAGGCCGATATCGATCGGGCCGAGATCCGTTTCGGCGGAATATCGCGTGGCCAGGATCCAGCCGGACCAGATGACGACGGTCAGCAACGCCGCCGCCAGGCCGATCGCCCGGTGGCGTAACGCCCCGGGGTGTAAACCGGTTGCCTGCGCTGCCGGGACAGCACCTTCCAGTGACGACATGGCCCACTCCTTCCGGTGAAAAAGACCGGAAGATGATGTGCCGGAAAGGCGAGGCATGTCCTTGCCAAGCAAGGCCGGTGAGGCGAAGATGGCGCAATCATCACGCTATTTTTCCGAGTTGAAAGGCATAAAATGCCAAAAGAGGAGTTAGACGAGACAGATATACGAATCCTGCGGGCCCTGCAGGCGGATGGCCGGCTGGCCAATGTCGATCTCGCCGATCGTATCAATCTCTCGCCCTCGCCCTGTCTGCGGCGAACCAGGCGGCTGGAAGCGGCCGGCGTCATTGCCGGCTACCGGGCGGAGATCGACCGGGGCAAGGTGGGGCTCGGCCTGACGGTCTTCGTCGAGATCAAGGTGGAGCGGCATTCCCGCAGCAATGCCGATGAGCTGACCGCGGCCTTGCTGGCCATCCCGGAAGTGGTCTCCTGCTGCATGGTTTCCGGCGCCGCCGATTTCCTGGTGGAACTGGCGGTGACGGATCTCGCCGCTTATGAGCGCCTGTTATCCGATCGGCTGCTGGTCCTGCCGATGATCGCCGATATCCGCTCGAATTTCGCATTGCGGGTGATCAAAGCGGCGGGCGCGCTTGCGATCCCCGACGCGCCGGCCACAAAGCAGCCCTAAGACGGCGCAGTATCAAGACTGGCGGCTAGAGCCGGATCGTTTTAGACGGAATCGCTTTGCGATTTTGTCTAAAACGTGAATCCGCCTCTCATCCATAAGGTAGAGGGCGATTCACGTCTTTGATGGAAGCAAAGTGCTTCTATCAAAGACGATCGCGCTCTAGCAGTCGCGATCCGTCTCGGCCGGCCCGGTATAGAATTCCGGCCAGTGCTGGCGGACGATCTCGCCATCCGATGCGAGGGCGTGGCAGGTATCGAGGAAGCCGGGCTTGCGCCGCGTGCCGCCACTCGCATCGCCGGGATCGGCCGGCGGGCCTTCCGCCTTGCTTTCGCCGCCCGCATGTTTTATTTGCGCGCGCTTCATCCGTTCGCGCTGGCTGTAGATCGTCTGGAACGCCACCGTGCCCATGGCGCGCAGCATCTCGACATGATGGGTGCAGCCATGGCTGCCGCTGAAATGCTGCCGCAGCACGCGGCTCCAGCCGGGGCCGACGCGGGCGCCGCGCAACTGCTGGAAGGCCGGGTTGATCGCCGGGCAGATTTCATAGGGGCTGGCCGCCGTTACCACAGCAATCTCGACGATGGCGAAATCGTCATCCAATGTCAGGCGGATGCGCATGTCGTGATAGGGCTCGCCCGCCGGGATGGTGCCGCGCCACTGGTTGGGAAAGTCATAGGTCTTGACGTCGGTCATCCGTCCTTCGATGTCATAGAGACCATCGGCACGGTGGAAGCCGCGAAAATCATAGTTGCGCTGATGTATCTCTTCGCGCGGTGCCGGCAGGGGCAGGTCGGTGGGATAGCTGGTCATGCGATCCTGTTCTCATGTCAATGCGATTGGTGCCGTTGGCGGTCGCCTTTCGGGCCGTCCAGCAGGACCGTCGATTCGCCATTGCCGTTCTGCCCGTCGGAACCTCCTTCCGGATTGACCGGGGTGAGGCGCAGGCGTTTCACCTGGTTGCGCTGGCGCTCGAGAATCTCGAAACGGAAGCCGTAAAAGACAAAGACCTGGCCCGGCAGCGGAATCTGCCGCGCTTCATGCAGCACCAGGCCGGCCACGGTCGAGGCTTCCTCGTCGGGCAGGCGCCAGCCGAATTCTCGGTTGAGATCGCGCAGGGTCACGCTGCCATCGACCAGATAGCTGCCGTCTTCTTCCGGATGCACGCCTTCGACGCTGACATCGTGCTCGTCGGCGATATCGCCGACGATCTCCTCGAGAATGTCTTCCAGCGTGACGATCCCCATCAGCGCGCCGTATTCATCGACCACGATGGCGAAATGCTCGCGTCTTTTGCGGAAGGCTTCGAGCTGCGCCAGCAGGCTGGTGCTATCGGGAATGAACCAAGGCTTGGCAGCCAGGCTTTCGATATCGAGCCCCTCGACCTGCCAGGCATTGGCTTCCATGGCGCGCAGCAGCGCCTTGGCATGCAGCACGCCGATGATGTTGTCGGGCTCGTCGCGCCACAGCGGAATGCGGGTATGCGGGCTCGCCAGCACCTCGCGGACGATCTCGGCCGGCGGCTGGGTAACTTCGATCATCACCATGTTACGGCGGTGCACCATGATGTCTGAGACCGGCACGTCGTCGAGATCGAGGATCGAATGCAGCATGGCATTCGCTTCGCGAATCTCCTCGGTCGATTCCGAATGGAGGTCGATGGCGCCGCGCAGCTCTTCCAGCCGTTCCTCGGCGCCGGGCGTCGTGGCCACCTGGACACCGAACAGCCGCAGCAGGCCGTTCACGATGAGCTGCGTCACCTGGGTGATCGGATAAGCAAGGCGGACCAGCAGCGAGAGCGGCGGCGAGGTGAGCAAGGCGCAGCGATCGGCATTGTTGATCGCGAAAGTTTTCGGCATCACCTCGGCGAAGATGAAAAGCACGCTGGTCGCGGCGATCGTGGCAACCCAGAAGGCGATGCCGCTATGGCCGACATATTGGTCCATCAGCAGCGTCATCAGCGCGGCGGTGGCGCTGTTGAGTGCGGTGTTGCCGAGCAGGATGGTGCTGATCACCCGCTCCATGCGGCCATGCAGCTTGGCGACGGTCTTGGCGCGCGGATTGCCCTGGCTGACCAGCGCATGGATCCGCGCCCGCGAGGCGGCGGTCAAGGCGGTTTCCGAGCCGGAGAAAAAACCGGAGCAGAGTATCAGGCAGATCAACAGCGCAATATAGAGAATCATCACCGTCGTCGGCGTCACGGTCATCTCCCCAGAAATTTCTGCCGGTTGGAAAGTGGTGGATTATCGGATGGCGGCGGCGACCTCAGGCGGCGATGCTGACTTCCAGCAAGGTGGCGACCTCGGCGAGATCGACATAGGCCGGCGAGAAAGCCTTGCCGATGCCATGCGCCAGGACGAAGCCGATCCGCCCGTCTTTCACCTTCTTGTCCTTGCCCATGTGCTCGATCAGCCGTTCGGCGGCCCAGCTCCGTCCCTCGACCCAGCCGGGATCGGTCGGCAGGCCGAGGCTGGCGAGATGCCGGCGCAGCCGTGCCGCATCTTCCAGCGGCGCCAAGCCCAGCCGGGCGGAAAGATCGAAGGCCATGACCATGCCGATCGCCACCGCCTCGCCATGCAGCAATTCGTCGGTATAGCCGCATTCGGCTTCCAGCGCATGGCCGAAGGTATGGCCGAGATTGAGCAAGGCGCGCTGTGCCGATTCCCGTTCGTCGGCGCCGACGATGGCGGCCTTGGCGCGGCAGCTGGCGATGATCGCCTGCCGCCTGGCGGTTTCATCGCCGGCGATCATGCCGGCGGCATGGCCTTCCAGCCAGGTGAAGAAATCGGGATTGTCGATCAAGCCGTATTTCACCACTTCGGCATAGCCGGCCAGCAATTCGCGCTTCGGCAAGGTGTCGAGTGCGGCGGTATCGGCCAGCACCAAGCGCGGCTGGTAGAAGCTGCCGATCAGGTTCTTGCCCTGCGCCATGTTGATGCCCGTCTTGCCACCGACCGAACTGTCGACCTGGGCGAGCAAGGTCGTCGGCACCTGGATGAAATCAACCCCGCGCAGCAGGATCGAGGCGGCGAAGCCGGTGAGATCGCCGATCACCCCGCCGCCCAGGGCCACCAGCGTGGTGCTGCGCTCGGCCTTGAGGTCGAGCAGGCGGCCGCACAGCTCCTCCAGTTGCGCGAAACTCTTGGTCTGTTCACCGGCCGGCAGCACGATGCGCTGGGTCGCGATTCCAGCCTGCACGAAGGCCTGGTCCAGGGCATCCAGGTGATGGCGGGCGACATTGTCATCGGTGATGATGATGACGCGCTTCTGGCTGAGCAACGGTGCCGCGAACTGGCCGGCCCGGCCGATCAATCCGCGTCCCACCACGATATCGTAGCTGCGGGCGCCGAGGTCGACACGAACGGTCTCAGCCTGGTCGATCCGGCTCATGGCGCCACCTTGCGTTGCGCGCGAGCCGAAAGGTCGGCGGCCTGATGATTCTTCAGCGCGTGATCGTTCAACGCGGCGATCACCCGGGCCAGGGTGGCTTCCGGCGGGCCGTCGGTGGAATCCACGATCAGATCGGCTTCGGCATAGACCGGGTAGCGGATGTCGATCAGCTCGGCCAGCTTCTGGCGCTGATCGACATTCTGCAGCAACGGCCGCTCATTGCGGCGGGCGACCCGTTTGACCAGCAGGTCGAGATCGGCGCGCAGCCAGATCGAGAGGGCGCGTTCCTTGATCAAGGTGCGGGTATTGGGGTCCATGAAGGCGCCGCCGCCGGTCGCCAGCACATGCACCGGATTGCCGAGCAGCCGCTGGATGACGCGGCGTTCGCCGTCGCGGAAGGCCTGCTCGCCATGCCGGGCGAAAATGTCGGAGATGCTGCAGCCGGCCGCCGCCTCGATCTCGCGATCGGCATCGGTGAAGGGCAGGCGCAAATGGGCGGCCAGGCGCTTGCCGATGCAGCTCTTGCCGGCGCCCATCAAGCCGACCAGGACGACGGTGCGGTCGATCGGCTGCGTCAAAGCCGGCAAAGCCCCGTTTGCCGCCCGCCCGGCAGCGGCCTCCTCATCCCGACTTTCGGCCTCTGTCGGCAACCCGGTCATCGATACCCAACCTTTCGATCCTGCGACGCTTTTCCGCCATAATTGAACACTAGCATAATTCTCAAGCCCTGTGGCAAGTTAGCGGTCAAATCGAGGCGAGTCGCACTGCTGTTCTACAGACGGTCCGGGTCGCACGAATGGCACAGGCGCAACCGGCCTTGCCGCCAGGTTGCTTAGGGAATTCGGTTAATGCACAAAGCACTTTTAGGCCTTCTCATCGCAGTCATCGTGATCATTGGCGGCGCCGTGGCCGTATTGGCCGCCTGGGACTTGCCGGCGCCGACCGCGCAGATGGAAGTGCAAATCCCGAATGATCGCCTCTCGCTCCAATAACGCGCGGATTCCCCCGCCGATCCCGACCTGGCGGGTCGCGGTGCTGTCCTGCGTCTTTGGCCTCCTGCCGATCGGCGCCCTGGCACAGACTGCCACCGGCGCGCCGGTTCAACTGGGCCTGCCTTCCAGTCCGCAATCGACCGGTGCGTTGTCAACCAGCGCGCAATCAAATGATAGCCAGTCGGTGGACGACACTGGCAAGGATCAACCCAATTACAATGCAGGCGGCATCACAGCGACGCCGCTGCCGCCCTTGCCGGGTGGGACTGCGAGCCAAGCGCCGGATCAAATGACACCGGGCCAGATATCGGGCGATGGCCAGGTTGCGCCGGCTGTTCCCGGCGAGACCATTTCCAATGCCGCGCCGGACAATTCGACCAACGCAACCACATCTCAGGCCCCCCCCGGCCTGATCGATGATCGGCAAGGCGGCCTCGGCGCTCGCATGTGGCAGGGCTCCAGCGTCGTCAAGCTGACGGCGTTGCTGCCGCAATTGCCGGCGCCGGTGACCGAGCCTGCCTTGCGCGACCTGCAGCTCCGCCTGCTGCTGACCCAGGCATCCGGCCCGACCACCGCGGCCGGGATCGACAGCCTGGTGCCGTTGCGGGCCGACCGCCTGCATGTCATGGGCTTCGATGCCGAGGCCCTGCAACTGGCCCGGCAACTGAGCGCACCTGGCGTGGTGCGCGATCCGCGCGAAGCGGTCGACCGGCTCTGGATCAGCGATGACAAGAACGGCGCCTGCAGCCAAGTGCAGATGCAAGTCGCGGGCGAGCAATCCATCGAACCTTATTGGCGCCGGGCTCTGGTCTTCTGCCAGATCCTGCAGGGCGATACGGACCAGGCCTCGATCGGCGTCGATCTGTTGCGCGAACAGGCGGCCGGTGATCCGCAGACGAAGGATTTCATCGCCGTGGCCTCGGTCTTGCTGGGCGATAGTAAGGCGCAGAGTCTCAAGAAGCCGATCGCCAATCCCGATCCGTTGCTGGCGGCGATGATGAAACAGGCGAAGCTGCCGGGCGCCGAGGGCAGCGGATCGCCCAAGCCGGTCGGCGCTGCCTTGGCCGCCGCTACGGCGCGCGATGGCAGCAAACCGTTGCCGGAACGTCTGCAGGCCGGGGAAACCGCTTTCGCCACCGGACTGATTCCGGCCGATGAACTGACCGGCCTTTATCAGCAGGTAAAGCCCGCCGCCTCGGATGCCGAACTGGCGGGTGCCGATGCGCCGGAGCATCGCGCCAGGCTCTATCAGCGCGCGCAGCAGGGGCAGATGCCGGAAAGCCGCTTGCAATGGGTGACGCAGGCCTTGCGCGAAGCGCGGGCGCGCGGCGACTATTTCAGCGCCGTGGCGCTTTATGCGCCCTTGCTTGAACAGATGACGCCCAATCCAGGTCTGGCGCAATTCGCGCCCGAAGCGGCGCGCGCCTTGTTCGCCGCCGGCAATACAGATCGCGCCGGCTTCTGGCTCAATCTGGCGACCGGTCCCGGCAGCAACGCGCAATTTGGTGCGACGACCCAGGCGGCGCGGGAAGCCGCCGGTCTGCGCCTGCTGGGACGCATCGCCGGGCTTTATGGCAGCCGCGATGCCGGCACCGATCCGGTCGCCGATTGGCTTCAGGCGCAAGGCAGCGGAGCAAACGACGCAGCAGCGCAGCGGCTCTATGGCATCCTGGCGGGGCTCGGCGAAAGTGTCGGCGGCCGCGATGCGACGACCTTCGCCGGCGGCAATCCTGACATTGCCACGGCGGCGCAAGCTGGCCGGCGTGGCGAAACCGTGCTGCTGGCCCTGGTCACCCTCAACGGCAACGGCAAGAAACTGGTCCAGGCCGATGGCGCCGCTTTGGCGCAATCCTTGGGCGGCCTGACCGCTGTCGGCCTGCAACAGGATGCGCGCCGCATCGGTACCGAAGCCGCCATCCTCGCCGGCCTCTGAGACGGTCCGGTCCGATGACCGCCAGCCACCTCACCGCGAGCCGCCTCACCGCCGGCCATCTCGATGCTTTTCTGGAAATGCTGACGGCGGAACGCAACGCCGCGCCCAATACCAAGACCGCCTATCGCCGCGATCTCGAAGAGATCGGCATCTTCCTGGCGAAGCGCGGCAAGGATCTGACCGGCGCCGCCTCGGAAGATCTCAGCGCTTATCTCTCCATGCTGGCCGCCGCCGATGCGAAGCCCAGCACCGCCGCCCGCCGGCTGAGCGCGCTCCGGCAATATTACAAATTCGTCGTCGGTGAAGGCTGGCGCAGCGACGATCCCACCGCCGCCCTCGATAGTCCAAAGCTCGGCCGGCCTTTGCCGAAACTGCTCGATGAGGATGAGATGGCGCGGCTCATCCAGGCCTGCGTTGCCTTGGATGGCGCCGAGGGCGCAAGGCTCACCGCACTGACAGAACTTCTATATGCCGCCGGGCTGCGGGTGTCCGAACTGGTCGCTTTGCCATTGGCGGCGGCCCTGCGGGACCAGCCCTTCCTGATCGTGCGCGGCAAGGGATCGAAGGAGCGCATGGTGCCGCTCAATCAATCGGCCAAGGCGGCCTTGGCGGCTTATCTGGAAGTCAGGCCGGAATTCCTTCCAAAGGACAAGAAGGGTGCACCGGTCAAGGCTTCACCCTGGCTGTTTCCCTCGCGCGGTGCCGCCGGCCATCTGACGCGGCAGCGTTTCGGGCAGATGCTGAAGGAAATCGCGGTGAAAGCGGGTATCGATCCGGCCCGGCTCTCGCCGCATGTGATCCGCCATGCCTTCGCCACCCATCTGCTGGATCACGGGGCCGATCTGCGGGCGCTGCAGAAAATGCTCGGCCATGCCGATATAACGACGACACAAATCTATACACATGTCGTTTCCGGTCGGTTAAAGGATCTCGTCGCCCGGCATCATCCTCTGGCCAATTCCGTCTCGTCTGGTCCGCCGGAGCAACCCGCCGGGCCAGCCCTCAGGCAACGGTACCGACCAAAGGATGACGCAGCTAAAGATTGACAGCGTCGGCCCGGTCGGGCCAAAAACTGCCTGCCGAAGACGGAGGGGGCGTTCTGCAACCGCCATTGGACAGGTACAGGCATGAGCTTCAAGATCGTCGAACAAGCGCCGGCGCGCCTCAATCGCAGTGAATTGGCCGTTCCCGGCAGTCAGCCGCAACTCTTTGAAAAGGCAGCAAAATCTGCTGCCGATGTGATTTTCCTGGATCTTGAGGACGCGGTTGCGCCGGATGACAAGGCGCAGGCCCGCAAGAACATCATCGCGGCGCTTCGGGACATCGATTGGGGCACCAAGACGATGTCGGTGCGTATTAACGGACTCGATACCCATTATATGTACCGGGACGTGGTCGATGTGATCGAGCAGGGCGGCGAACGCCTGGATCTCATCATGATCCCGAAGGTCGGTACCGCCGCCGACGTCTATGCGGTCGACATGCTGGTCACCCAATGCGAAGCGGCGGTCGGCCGCAAGAAGCATATCGGTTTCGAAATGATCATCGAAACCGCGCTCGGCATGCAGAACGTGCACGAGATCGCCGCCGCGTCGAAGCGCAATGAGAGCCTGCATTTCGGTGTCGCCGATTACGCCGCCTCGACCAAGGCGCGGACCACCAATATCGGCGGCGCCAATCCGGCCTATTCGATCCTCCCCGACAAGGATGAGGCCGGCAACCGCGACATCCATTGGGGCGATATGTGGCACTATGCCATTGCCCGCATGGTGGTGGCGGCGCGCGCCAACGGCCTGCGTCCGGTCGATGGCCCGTTTGGCGATTTCTCCGATCCCGAAGGCTACAAGGCCGGCGGCAATCGTGCCGGTGTGCTCGGCTGTGAAGGCAAATGGGCGATCCATCCCAGCCAGGTCGAGCTTGCCAACCAGCTCTTCACGCCGAGCGACGCGGAAGTGAAGAAGGCGGAACGCATTCTCGAAGCCATGGCCCAGGCGCAGCGCGAAGGCAAGGGTGCCGTCTCGCTGGATGGCCGCCTGATCGATCTGGCCTCGATCCGTCAGGCCGAAGTCCTGGTCGCCAAGGCGAAACAGATTTCGGCAGCGAAATAACAAAAAGGTTGATGCAGTAAATGGCGACTTTCCTGGATTTCGAAAAGCCGATCGCGGAGCTTGAAGGCAAGATCGCCGAGCTTCGGCATCTGTCGGACGGCGATGATATGAACATCGCCGAGGAAGTCGCCAAACTGCAGGGCAAGGCGGAACGGATGCTGCGCCAGACCTATGGCAAGCTGACCGCCTGGCAGAAGACGCAGGTCGCCCGTCATCCCGAGCGGCCGCATTTCATCGACTATGTCGCCGGCCTTGTCACCGATTACGTGCCCTTGGCCGGCGACCGCAATTTTGCCGATGACAAGGCAATCCTCGGCGGCCTTGCCCGTTTCCGGGGCCAGCCGGTCGTCATCATGGGCCATGAGAAGGGCGCCGATACCACCAGCCGCATGCGCCACAATTTCGGCATGGCCAAGCCCGAGGGCTATCGCAAGGCGATCCGCTTGATGGAATTGGCCGAACGATTCCAATTGCCGGTCATCACCCTGGTCGACACGCCGGGCGCCTTTCCCGGTGTCGAAGCAGAAGCACGTGGTCAAGCGGAAGCCATTGCCCGCTCGATCGAAGCCTGCCTGAAGCTGCAGGTGCCGCTCATCTCCGCCATCATCGGCGAAGGCGGCAGCGGCGGCGCCATTGCGCTGGCGGCTGCCAATCACATCATCATGCTGGAACATTCGGTCTATTCGGTGATCTCGCCGGAAGGCTGCGCCTCGATCCTCTGGCGCAGTGGCGAACAGGCCCGCGACGCCGCCGAGGCCTTGAAGCTGACCTCGGAAGATCTGCGCTCGCTTGGCGTGATCGACGAAATCGTCGCCGAGCCTCTGGGCGGCGCCCATCGCGGCAAGCCGCAAATCATCGACGGCCTGAGCGAGGCGATCGACCGCGCCTTGCAGCGGTTCAGCGGCATGTCCGGCCTCGATATCCGCGACCAGCGGCGCGACAAATTCCTCGAAATGGGTCGCCAGGGCCTCTCAAGCTGAGGCAGTCGATTAGAGCGGATCGTTTTAGACGGAATCGCTTTGCGATTTTGTCTAAGACGTGAATCCGCCTCTCATCCATAAGATTAAGATAGAGCACGATCGCGCTCCGGCAGCCTGTCGGCCTGAAAACACCGGTTTAGCCGCCGCTGGGCTCCCCGTCCGGCGCTGCCGGTGCGGCCGCCCTCACCGTTTCGTGAGAGATACGCCTGCAGGGGCCGCGCAGGATTCCCCTGCCGCCCCCGTTCTATCTTTCGACAGGCACACGGATCGCCTGGCAAAAGAAAGGACATTTCATGCAACGTTTTGTTTCCCTGCGTATTCTCTCGGTCGTCGTCGGTGGCACTGCCTTGGCCCTGACGCTGAATGCCTTGCCGGCCGCGGCCGATAGCGGGGCGGGCAAGACCGGCTGGTTTGCCAAGATTGACAAGAATGGCGATGGCGCCATCGATCGTCCCGAATTCGACGCATCGCGTCAGTCGATCTTCACCGGCATCGATACCAATGGCGATAAGCAGATCAGCGCCGATGAATGGAAGGCAGCGCAGGAAAAGATGCACCAGCGCATGCACGACGCGATGGCCAAGAAGGCGGCGCAGAACGGCACCGCTGACAAGGCGACGGGCGATAAAACCGCCGAGGCGACGAACGACAAGACAAAGCAGCGCCAGGAGCACGCTGCCGAACGTTCGCAGAAATGGTTCGAGCGAATGGATACCAACAAGGATGGCCAGATTTCGGCCAGCGAGTGGCAGGCTGCTGGCGATCAGCGTTTCGCCCGGATGGATACCGACAAGAACGGCAAGGTATCGCCGGACGAGATGAAAGCGCGCTGGCATCATAAGCCGGCTTCGTCGGATGCGACGCAGAAGACGGAACCGACGCAGCAGTAAGGCGATCATACGAGCACATCCAGGCCGCGATCGGCGGTCGCGGCCTGGACCGCCTCCCGGAAGAGACACAGATCCACACACATGTTTTTCCGGAAGGTGATGAGGGCAAGGCGCATCGCAGGGCAGGAATATCTGGAATCCGGCCGGGTAAATGCGCGACAATCGCCGAAGGGAGCCAAAAACGGTGGTCGCATGCGTGACAGGGTGGGGGCGCCAAAGGATGGCCGATGATGTTTCAGCCGGCGCCCGGCTGGCCTCGAACGTCGTGGATGATGATGCCCTGCTGGCGGCAATTGCCGGCGGGGACCAATCGGCTTTTGCACAATTGATGTCGCATCATGCCAGCCGTGCCTACAGCCTTGCCTTCCGCATCCTGGGCCGGCGCGGCGATGCGGAGGATGTCGTGCAGGATGCCTTTCTGCAGGTCTGGACGCGGGCCGGCCAATGGCAGGCAGGACGGGCCAAATTCAGCACCTGGCTCTACCGCGTGGTCGTCAATCGCTGCCTCGATTTGAAGCGCCGGCCGAGGACGGCCGATATCGCGGCGATCGAGGAGCCGGCGGATCCGACGGCCGATGCCTTGCAGGATATGGAAACGGCGCAACGCAATGCCGCGCTGGTGGCGGCGGTGGCCAATCTGCCGGAACGGCAACGGGCGGCGATCGCGCTGACCTATACGACCGGATTGAAGAACGCGGCGGCCGCGGCCGTCATGGAGATGTCGGTGAAAGCTTTTGAGGGATTGCTGGTACGCGCCAAGCGAACCCTGCGCGATCAGCTCGCGGCGACGGAGGGTGAGCCGCTATGACCGATAACGTACAGGCACCTAGGAAAGCTATGGCAGGGAAAGCTAGCGCAGGGAAAGCTATGGCAGGGATGGACAAGCCTGTTGGGATGAGGTGATGGAAATGACGGAGAAAGAATTCGATCTGGAACGGGACCTGGCGCAGGCGATGGCACCGGTTGAGATGCCGGCGAGCTTACAGCAGCGTTTGTCGCGTATTCCGCTGGAGCATCAGCAGCAAGCGACCGGGACGGTCATCCGATTTCAATCGCACCAGAAGAAGAGGGACGGCCTGGACCATCTCTCGGCCGATCGGTCGATATCGGGGAAGATGACCGCTTTGCGCCGGCCTTTCGCCTGGGGCCTGACATCGGGCCTTACGGCAGCGGCGGCGTCATTGTTGCTCGGCCTCTTCCTCGGCGCCAATGTTGTCTCCGATCAGCTTGGCCTGACCCAACAATCGACCGATCAGCAGCAGGTTGCCGATACGGCCTATGACGGAACGACATCGGCGGATGCGACCGGCAGCGATGTCGCAATGCTTGGTGATGACAATGTTGCGATGATCTATGCGGCAGCCGATTTGCCGGGCGTATTGCCGTGATGGGCGGCGAGGTAAAAAGGAAGATGGTGGGCCAGGTGCGTATGCGGGGGGATTTGTCATGACGTTGAGCGGTCGCAACGCCGTCATCGTTACCGTCGGCGGGATCGTTTCGCTCTGCCTCAACCTGTTTTTGATCGGGTTGCTGGTAGGCGGATTGTGGCATGGGCCGCATCATGGCTGGGGCCCTCCAAGGCCGATGGCAGCCGATGACAGGCCGTCATCCGGCGAGCCCAGCAAGATCGGCTTCATGACCGTGCCGCCGGAGATTAGCAAGGAACTGAAGGACGTGCTGGCGCCGCATGAGGCTGAGATCGACAAGATGCGCGATGCGATGCGCCTGGCGCGTGCCGAGGTTGCGAAGCAGCTATCGGCCGATCCTTTCGATCCGGCGGCCTTCGAGCAGGCGTTGAACGCCATGCAGCAGCAGGGGCAATTGGCGCAACAGATGATGCATGGTTTGATCGTCGAAGCGGCGCCGAAGCTCAGCCCGGAGATGCGCCAGCGTTGGGCGAAACGCTGGCTGGCGCCACGTGGCGATGACGGCCGGCCACCGGCGGACGATCAGCCGAAATAACACTAAGCTCTCAGCAACACTAAGCTCTCAGCTGGTCCGGCCCATCGAAGACGCGATACAGGCCGCGCCGGCCGGCGGCACCGTCACGCAGCCGCCATTGGGTATTGGCGGTCATCGGCTGCGGCAGGCGATCCAACGGAAAGAAATCCAAGGCGTCGATCTCCGCATGTGGTCGCCAACCTTTCAGGGAGGTGAGAAGCTTCGTCGCGAAACACAGGATAAGATCGTCCTTATAGGGATTGGCATAAGCACCGATGAGACCGGCAATGGCGATCTCCGCGCCGATCTCTTCGCGCACTTCCCGGATCAGCCCATCGGCCGGTGCTTCGCCGGTTTCCAGGCGTCCACCGGGCGTCGTCCAATAACGCGCGCCGTAATTCTGCCGGATACAGAGAGCATGTCCGGCCGTGTCGAAGATGCTGGCGAAAACGCCGATCGTCGTCACGGCCGGTATCGCTTCAATAGGCGTATTCAGTGAAAATCGGATCGACGCTTTCTTCCCACTTCCCGTGATAGCGGGCCAGCTTTTCCTCGGCCGGGCAGATCCCGCTTTCGGCGATCTCCTGGATGACATTCAGGAAACCGCTCTCATCACTGCCGACCTTGTCGAGCGCGGCGCGGCGCTGCAGGCCGGCACGCGCGATCTTCAGCACATCCAGGGCAAGCTCGCGCATGGTCCGGCCCTGGAACGGGGTCTTCAGCGCCATGCGCGGCACGTCGCGGCGCAGGCCGAGATGATCTTCCGAGGTCCAGTTCTTGACCAGATCCCAGGCGGCATCCAGCGCCTGGTCGTCATAGAGCAGGCCGACCCAGAGCGCCGGCAAGGCGCAGAGCCGTTCCCACGGACCACCATCGGCGCCGCGCATTTCCAGGAAGCGCTTCAGGCGCACTTCCGGGAAGGCGGTGGTCAAGTGATCGGCCCAATCGCTGCTGGTCGGCGTTTCGCCCGGCAGCGCCGGCAATTTGCCTTGCATGAAATCGCGGAACGACTGGCCGCTGGCATCGATATACTTGCCGTCGCGATAGACGAAATACATCGGCACATCGAGCATGTAATCGACCCAGCGCTCGAAGCCCATGCCCTCGTCGAAGACCCAGGTCAGCGTGCCGCAGCGATCCGGGTCGGTATCGGTCCAGATATGGCTGCGATAGCTCATGAAGCCATTGGGCTTGCCTTCGGTGAAGGGCGAATCGGCGAACAAAGCAGTCGCCACCGGTTGCAGCGCCATGGAGACGCGCAGCTTTTTCACCATGTCAGCTTCGCTGGAGAAATCGAGATTGGTCTGCACCGTACAGGTGCGTTGCATCATGTCGTGGCCAAGCTTGCCCTTCTTCGGCATGTAGTCGCGCATGATCTTGTAACGCCCCTTCGGCATCCAGGGCGTATCGGCGCGCGACCATTTCGGCTGGAAGCCCATGCCGAGCAGGCCGATGCCCAGTTCCGCGCCGACTTCCTTCACTTGGCGCAGATGCGTGCCGACTTCGGCGCAGGTTTGGTGGATGGTCTCCAGCGGCGCGCCGGACAATTCGAACTGGCCGCCCGGTTCCAGGGTGATGCTGCAGCCATCCATCGTCAAGGCAATGGTGTTGCCGTTCTCGTCGACCGGCTCCCAGCCGAACCGCTTCAAACCGTTCAGCAGCGGGCCGATCCCGTTCGCGGCTTCATAGCTGACCGGGCGCAAGGTCTTCAGGTCGAACACGAATTTCTCGTGTTCGGTGCCGATGCGCCAAGCCTCGCGCGGTTTGTTGCCGGCTTCGATATATTCGATCAGCTGCCGCTTGGAGGTGATCGGTGCGCCCAGCGACTTCGGTGGTGCCGACATAAGGTCTCCCAATTACTACTCTGGCCGCCTGCCCCCAGAGGGCGTTACGCCCGTTGGCCGATCGGCATCATCGATGGCGGCGGTCTTAGATTCCCATCCCCGAGAACCGCCTGAAAGATCGCCAGCGCCGACAACGCTGCCGTATCGGCGCGCAGGATTCGGGGGCCCAGGCCGACGGGCGTAACAAAGGGCAGTTTATTAAGCCGGTCAAGCTCGGAACGTGCAAAGCCGCCCTCCGGTCCGCACAGGATAGCCCAACTGGACGGTTTTGCGCCTTTTTCACCCGACGGGTGAGATTTCTCGGGGGCGGTTGTGAAACGTTGTAACGCGTCTGCAATCGGTAGAGCCGGGCCGGCCTCGGCGCACAGGATCATGCGCCGTTCGGCCGGCCAGTTCTGCAGCAATTGATCCAGGCTGACCGGGGTATGAACCTCCGGCAGGGTCAGTCTTTCGGTTTGCTCGGCGGCTTCGATGGCGTTGGCGGCCAGCCGGTCGAGGTTGAGCCGGGTGGCGGCGGTATGCTGGGTAAAGACCGGCCGGAAAGCGGCGACGCCGAGCTCGGTTGCTTTTTCGATCAGGAAATCCACCGCATCCTTTTTCAGCGGCGCGAAACAAAGCCACAGATCGGGGACGGAATCCTGTTCCCGCTTGCGCGCCGTCAGATGCAGTTGCACGGCGCGCTTGTCCAGCGCGGTGATCTCGGCGTTGAATTCACCGTCGCGGCCATTGAAGACCACTACCGGATCGCCGGCCTGGCGGCGCAGGACGTTGCGCAGGTAATGCGTCGCCCGCTCATCGATGGCGACGACGCCGTCAGGTTGCAGATCGGCGGTAACGTAAAGGCGCGGGATCATCGGATCACCGCAGCGTGCAAATGGGGCATGGCTGAACTTGTGGGCATTGGCATGGCGGTCTAAAGTGCCGCAGCCATGCCTTCCTTGCAAGAAGCCCGCAAGATGTGAGCGGGGCAAGGAACCGGCCGTCAGCGTAACGAGGAAGTCATCCGTCATGTATAGTGCATCCGACATTCACAGCGGCGATTGGATCGACCGCTACATGCCGGCAGGATGGCGGCCTTATCTGCGCTTGGCCCGGCTCGACCGTCCGATCGGCACCTGGCTCCTGCTGCTGCCCTGCTTATGGTCGATCGCCATGGCCGCGCAGCCGGGCGCGGGGCCGGATATACGGGCGATGGTCCTGGTCGCCATCGGCGCCCTCGTCATGCGTGGCGCCGGCTGCACCATCAACGACATGGCGGACCGCGATATCGATATCAAAGTGGCGCGCACGGCGACGCGGCCGCTCGCCAGCGGCGCCTTGACGATGACCCAGGCCGTGATCTTTCTCGGCCTGCAATTGCTGATCGGCCTTATTGTTCTCCTCTCCCTGACCAAGGCCGCCATCTGGCTCGGCATCGCCTCACTGTCGCTGGTGGTCATCTATCCCTTCATGAAGCGCATCACCTGGTGGCCGCAGGTCGTCCTCGGCCTCGCCTTCAACTGGGGCGCCTTGCTCGGCTGGGCGGCGGTGCGCGATGAATTCAGCCCGGTAACCATACCGTTTTATCTCGCCGGCATCTGCTGGACCTTGGTCTATGACACGATCTATGCCCATCAGGACAAGGCCGACGATCTCCTGGTCGGCGTCAAATCCACCGCCTTGCGTTTCGGCGACGACACCAAGGCCTGGCTGGCGGGCTTCGCCGCCGCCATGGTGCTTCTGATCGCCATCGCCTTCAAAGCGGCGCAGCTCGGCTGGCCGGCTTATCTCGGCCTTCTCGTGGTGGCGGGACATCTCGTCTGGCAGCTCAAGAATGCCGATCTCGACAAGCCGAAGGATTGTCTCGCGAAATTCAAGAGCAACCGCGATCTCGGCTTGCTGCTGCTGCTCGGTATCATCTTCGGGCGGTGGCTCGGATGACGGCGGCTGGGATGACGGCGGTCGAACCGATATCGGTGCAGGATGCCAAGGCCTTCATCCGCCAGCAGACGACGTTGGTCGCGCCGCCCTTGACGCCGGAGATCCGCCTTCATCTCGCCACCGAGATCACGCCGATCTGGGAGGCGACCGAGGAGACCCTGGCCAAGCGTAATATCCCGCCGCCTTATTGGGCCTTCGCTTGGCCCGGTGGCCAGGCGCTGACCCGCCATCTGATGGACCATCCCGACTGGGTGCGGGGCCGGCGGGTTCTCGATTTTGCCGCCGGCAGCGGGCTCAGCGCGATCGGCGCCGCGAAAGCCGGGGCGGAATTGGTGGAGGCAGCCGAGATCGATGCCGTCGCCATTGCCGCGATTGAATTGAACGCGGCGGCGAATGCCGCCGATGTGCGGGTGGTGATGGACGATCTGATCGGCCAGGAAGGCCGCTGGGATGTCGTCCTCGCCGGTGATGTCTGCTATGAAAAGCCGATGGCCGAACGGGTTATCGCCTGGTTCCGGCAATTGGCCGGCCGCGGCGTCACCATATTGATGGGCGATCCGGGCCGCGCCTATCTGCCGGGCAGCGGCCTGGTGGAAGTGGCGCGCTACCGTGTGCCGACCAGCCTGGAGTTGGAAGACCGCACCGAACGAGAAACCATCGTCTGGCGGCTGATGCCGTGAAGCGACTGCAGGAAGGGCTCGATTGATGACAATCATGGGAGGCACCAAATCCGCCGCGATCGCCGAGATGGCCGTCAGCGGCCTCTGGCGCTACCCGGTGCAGAGCCTGCGCGGCGAGGCGCTGCAGGAGGCCGTCTTCACGGAAACCGGCTTGCGGGGCGATCGCGGCTATGGCATTGCCGATATTGCGAGCGGCACCGTGGTTGGATCGTCGCGGCCCGGCTGGAACGATCTCATCACCTGGCAGGCGCGCTATCTCGCCCCGGTCGTCGCGGGTGCGGCCTTGCCGCCGGCCGAGATCGCCTTTCCCGACGGCGCCACTTTGCGCAGTGATGATCCCGATTGCGACAGGGTGCTGTCGGATCGGCTCGGCAAGCAGGTGCGGCTGGTCGTCAATGACGGCAGCGTCGCCAAGATGCGCTACGAACTCTCTCCCTGTCATTTTCTGACGACGGCGACCCTGGCCGAATTGCGCAAAGGCTATCCCGAAGGCACGTTCGAGCCAGTGCGTTTCCGGCCCAATGTGCTGCTTGATTGCGGCACCGCCAGCGGCTTTCCGGAACAGGATTGGATCGGGCGCGATCTCGCTTGCGGCGATCTGCGCTTCCGTGTGGTCGATAATTGTGTGCGCTGCGTGATGACGGTGCGGGCCCAGGGCGACTTGCCGAAGGATCCCCGCATCCTCCATACCGTCACCCAGATGAACCGCACCTTCGCCGGCGGCTATGCCACGGTTGCCCAGGCCGGCACGGTGCGGCTGGGTGCGGCAAGCCGGGTGGTTTAGCGTTTCTTGCGGGGGTGCTCGCCGGTCGCCAGCTTCTCGATCCGGTAGCGGCACATGGCATCATCCACGCTTGACCAGGCGCGCCGCGACCATTCGATCTTGGCGCTGTCATAATCGTCGAACGGACCGAACCATTGTTCGCCGCCGCCCGGTGCCGGTTCGCTGAAGCTGGTATCGCAGTAGGGCCCGCCGACCACCCAGTAGCAGGTCGTGGCGCCTTCCTCTTCGATGCGGAAGCGGGCATTGGCCTGATCGACGCTTTCCCAGGCCCGCTTCTGCCATTCCGTCTTGGCATCCTGGTAAGTCGGAAACGGTCCGTATCGGTGTTCCTTGCCGCCATCTTGGAGGCGATCAAAGTTGGTGTCGGCATAAAGCCCGCCAACCACCCAGTAACGTTTCATAATCGCAAAAACCTCAATATGGCCACCAGAAACGCATTTGCCGGATCGAATATCACGGGCTATCAGTCTAAGCTATCTTCCGAGTCGGGAATGTATTCAAAAACGGCATGCCAGCTACCGCAGATTGCAGGCAGGCCGGTCAAGGGAGAGTTGGAATGTCCAAAGGTATGCAGCCGAAAGACTTCGGCGAGCTCTACGACATGTTTCAAGCGAACGTGTCGCGCTACGATTGCGGCCGTTTCTGCGGGCCGATCAACGGCGATTCGCCGGTCTGCTGCTCGACCCAGCATGCGGTGCCGGTGGTGGAAAAGCCGGAATGGACCTTGCTGAAGAGCCGCACCGATCTCTGGCACCGCTTCAAGCCCTATGACGCCACCACCCGCAAGATCGTCAACGAGCTCGGCAGTTCCTGCTGCGCCATCGAATGCAAGGGCGCGCGTTTCTGCGAGCGCGACAACCGCACCTTGGCTTGCCGCGCCTTTCCCTTCTACCCGTATATCACCCGCGAAGGCGCGTTCATCGGGCTCGGCACCTATTGGATCTATGAGGACCGCTGCTGGCTGATTTCCAACATGCAGGTGGTGGAGCGCGATTTTCTCCAGGAATTCATCGCTGCCTATGAATTCCTGTTCGAGAAGGATCCGGCGGAATTCGAGACCATGAAGCAGCATTCCGCGACCCATCGCCGTACCTTCACCCGGTTGAAGCGGCCGATTGTGCTGATCGCCCGCGAAGGCGGCTTCCTGAAGGTGCTGCCGGGCGGCAAGGGCATCGTGCCGTTGAAGCGCGAGGATCTGCCGCGCATCGGCATCTACAAATCCGAGCGCGCCTATGCCCGGGCCGTCAAGGCGGCCGGCGGCACCATGCCCAAGCAATCGGTGATGGCGCCGTGAGATAACGGCGCCCGAAAGAGATGAGCGCCGACCGGCTTTCGTCATTGCTGGCGATCAGCCTCCCTTGGTGGGAGTTCGTGCTCCGGGCGCTCGTCGTCTATGTCTTCCTGCTGGTCGCCCTGCGTCTCACCGGCAAGCGCCAGGTCGGCCAGTTGACGCCGTTCGACCTGGTGCTGCTGCTGATCCTCAGCAATGCCGTGCAGAATTCGATGAATGGCGGCGACAACTCGCTGCTCGGCGGACTGATCTCAGCGGTCACGCTGGTCGGCTTGAACACCCTGGTCGGCCGCCTCACCAGCATCCATCCGAAACTGGAGCGCCTGGTCGATGGCCAGCCACGGGTGCTGATCAGCGACGGCCATGTCTATCATGCGGTGATGGTGCAGGAAGGCATCACCCGCGATGAATTGATGGCGGCCTTGCGGCGCAATGGTTGCGAGCGGGCCGAGGAGGTGCGTCTCGCGGTCCTGGAGACCAATGGCAGCATTTCGGTGATCAAGCGCGGTTAGAGCGCGATCGTCTTTGATGGCAGCATTGTGCTTCGATCACAGACGTGAATCGCCCTCTATCTTATTAATCAGAGGCGGATTCACGTTTTAGGCAAAATCGCCAAGCGATTCCGTCTAAAACGATCCGGCTCGCGTGCGTCTTTTCGTTTTGGTATCGGCAAAAAGGAAGGTGCCGAGCAGCAGCCAGCGCCGCGCCTGCGCCTCCTTGCCGGGCAAGGCCGTCAGCGGCGTCGTGTAGTGCCAGAAGGGCAGCCGGTAGATGGTGAGGCCGCCCAAGCTATGCACCGGGACGATCTCGGTGAAATGGCCGCCTTTGGCATAGACCAGGTACTGGTGCTGCACGAAGCGGTTGGCGAGCGACAGGTGGATATCGAGATAGCCTTTGGCGGCGCGGGCATTCCCGGGATGATGGTCGTTATGCGGCCCGGCATAATCGCCCGGCCCGTAGCAAAGCACCTGCTGGCCGCCTTTGCGGTCGAGCCTGCGGCCCGCGACCTGCTCGGCGAAGGCGACGAAGCTCTCGCTGGTCAGGAGATCGATGAGGCCGATCTCCCGCGCCACCGCCAGGGCCCTGCTGCGGCGGTTCTCCAGATAGGCGGTCATCACCCGCGCAGTCTTCGGCAGCCATTCTTCGTAATCCGCCTGCATCTCCCAGATAGTTTCCGGCGGGATCGGCGCTTCCATGCGGCTGAGATGCGGCAGCATCGCGGCTTCCAGGAGCTTGCGTAAAGCCTCCGCCTTGCGCGGTGCCACCATGCCGTCCAGCGCGATGAAACGCCGCCGGGGATCGGCCAAGGCCTGGCAGATGGCGGGATCCCGGCCGGCCAGCACCCGCCGCCCTGCCGGCGTCAGCAGGTCTTCGAATTCCCGGGGTAGCATGGCAGATAAAGCAGGCATCGCGGCGATCCGGTTTAGGCGACAATCGATCGGATGTCGTCTATACCGCTTGTCTTGAGCCCGGTATAGACGACAGTTGGGAACCGGTGCTGCGGATCGAGGGGAAATCGATGAGGCGATTGCTGATCGCGGCCCTGCTGCTGGCCAGCAGCCTGTGTGGCGTGCCGGCGGTCAAGGCCGATGACACGGCGGGCGATTTTGATCTGTATGTCCTCAGCCTCTCCTGGTCGCCGGAATATTGCGCCGCCAACCGGGATGACAAGGCGCAATGCGGCCTCGACCGGCAGCTCGGTTTGGTCGTGCACGGTCTTTGGCCGCAATACGAGGCATCGCGCAACGGCGCCGATTGGCCGGCCAATTGCCCCGTTTCGCGTCTGCGCAAACTGCCGCCCGGGGTGACGGCGGTCTATCCGACGGAAAATCTCTTTCGCCATGAATGGCGGGAACATGGCAGTTGTTCCGGCCTTTCGCCCGCGGCCTATCTCGACTTCACGCGCCGGCTGTACCAGCGTTTCCAGGCACCGGCGCCGCTGCAACAGCCGGACAAGGCCCAGTCGCTCCCAGCGAGAGACCTGCGGCGGGCCGTACTCTCGGCCAATCCCGGTCTGCCGCCGGATGGCGTCGTGCTGGCCTGCAAGGGCAATCGCCTCAGCGAGCTTCGCCTCTGCTTCACCAAGGCGGCGAATGGCAAATTCCGCGCCTGTCCGGTCTCGATGATCGCGGATGCGACCCGCGGCTGCCCCAGCCGCATCCGGATCCGGCCGCTGCCGTGACGCCCATGGCGCCGATCGGCAAGGCGGATTGAGTTTTCCGGGTCTGATCTAGTACCTTGCCTCGATAACGATGATTCAAGGCATGGAATGGCTGAACAGATCATGGCTGGCCCCGGCGCCGCCGATACCATCGACACTCTTATTTTGGAAAACGACCGTCTGATCCTGCGTGCCCTGCATCCGCGTGACGCGGATGCGATTGCCCGCCATGTCAATGACTGGGACGTCGTGCGCTATACCGCCATGATCCCCTTTCCTTATGAGCGCCAGATGGCGGTGGATTTCATCGCCTCGCAGGCCGCCTTGCCGCGCCGGGGACCGTTCAATCTGGCGATCGCCCGCAAATCCGACGGCCAGTTGATGGGCTGCATCGGCCTCATCCGCGCCGACGAGGCCGACGAAGCGGAGCTGGGCTATTGGCTGGGCCGGGAATTCTGGGGGCAGGGCTATGCCACCGAAGCGGTGCGCCTGCTGATCGATTTCGCGTTTGCCGATCTCGGCCTGCGGCGCATCCTCGCCAGCGCGGTTCCCACCAACCGGGCCTCGCATCGCGTGCTGGAAAAAAACGGCCTGCTCGCCAGTGGCGCCGATGAAATCGCCGCCCCGGCCCGCGGCCATCCGCTGCAGGTCATCCTGCGCCGGGTCGATCGGGAGAACTGGCCGCCGAAGCCGGCCTTGCGCATCCTCACCGTGGTCGCGGTCGCCCTGGTCGATGCCGATGGCCGCGTCCTGCTGGCGCAGCGGCCGGAAGGCAAGTCGCTGGCCGGCCTGTGGGAATTCCCCGGCGGCAAGATCGATCCGGGCGAAACGCCGGAAGCGGCGCTGATCCGCGAATTGCACGAAGAGCTCGGCATTGATGTCAAGCAGAGCTGCCTGGCGCCGCTGACCTTCGCCTCGCACAGCTATGACAGCTTCCATCTGCTGATGCCGCTTTATGTCTGCCGCCGCTGGAACGGCCAGGTGAGCGCGCGCGAGGGGCAGAAGCTGGCCTGGGTCCGGCCGCAACAATTGCGCGCCTATCCGATGCCGCCGGCCGATGAGCCGCTGATCCCCGTGCTGATGGACCTGCTTTAAGCCGGGATCAGTCCTTCTGCCTTAATGACACCCGCCGCCGAAGACATCGGTCAGGCTGGTCTGGCCGCTGCCGGGCTTCAGTGGCTGCTGCTGCGACTGATGCGGTGACCAGCCGGTCAGGAACAGGATCTGGAAGGTCGCTTTCAGCCGCCCGTCCGGACCGGCGTGATCCTGGGCGTAAAGCGCCGCCGCATGGGCGATCACCGCGCGCCGCGTCGGGCGCTTCAGCCGGTTGGCTACCAGATTTGCTTCGCCCATGCCGCGCAGATCGGCCAGCAGTTTCAGCATGTTCGGATAGGTGACGGTGATCGTCTCGCTATCCACCACCGGCAAAGCGAAGCCGGCCCGCTGCATCAAGGCGGCGGCATCGGCGACATCGGCAAAAGGCGAGACCCGCGGGCTGACGCCGCCGGTCTCCGCCAGTTCTGCCCGCATCAGGCAGTCGCGTAGTTCCTGCAGCGTGTTGCCGCCGAACATCGCACCCAGGAACAAGCCGTCCGGTTTCAGCGCCCGGTGGATTTGCAGCAAGGCGCCGGGCAGGTCATTCACCCAATGCAGATTGAGATTGCTGAGAATGAGATCAATCACCGCGGCGTTGACCGGCAGCCATTCCTCATCGGCGACGAAAGCCGGATTGCCCGTCCGTCGCGCCCGGCCCGCCATTGCCGCCGAAAGATCAGCCTGTAAGACGGTTTCGACGCCACCCCGGCCCTGGCGCAAGCGCGCCAGCAACCCGTCATGGCTGCCGAGATCGAGCGCCAGGGGGAAGCTGCGCGTCACGTCATCCAGGCGGTCCAGCAGGCGTTCAGCCACTTCGGCCATGAGGAAATCATGGGCGCCGAAGCCGCCGGCCTGCCGGTCGCGGCGCCGGCGCAGCAAGTCGCGATCGAAGACCTGCGCCTTGGCCGGTACGGTGTCGCGCAGACCGGCGGACAGGCTGCTCGGCTTCTGATCGGTGGGCTGGTCGGTCCTGGTGTCATCGGTCATGGCGGCAGTATGCAAAGCGGCGACGGTAATGCAATCGGATAGCGCCGTGTTGGTTCCGATCCTTTCGATGCGGAAGGCATTGACAATCATTGCGTGCAGCCCATCAATAGACCGCATGCCGTCACCTGCATCCCGCGCCGCGCCTTTATGGTCCCGTCTTGCCGCCGTCTCGCAATCGGCGGCCGGCCGGTTGACGGGCCGGCTGGTGGATGCGGTCCTGCCGCCCCGTTGCCTGAAATGCGGGGTGCTGGTCGAGGCGCAGGGCAGTCTCTGCCTGACCTGCTGGCCGCAACTGCGTCTGCTGGCGCCGCCCTGCTGCGCCTGTTGCGGCTTTCCGTTCGACAGCGATCTCGGCGTGGCGCTCTGCGCGGCCTGTCTGGCGCAGCCGCCGCGCTACGCCCGGGCGCGATCGGTGCTCGCCTATGACGATGGCAGCCGCGATCTCATCCTCGCTTTCAAGCATGCCGACCGCGCCGACCTGGCGGTGCCCTTTGCCCGCTGGATGACACGGGCCGGCGCTGACTTGCTGGCGGAGGCGGATCTTATCGCACCGGTGCCGCTGCATTGGCGCCGCCTGCTGTTTCGCCGCTACAACCAGGCGGCCTTGCTGGCGATCGCCATCGGGCGGCTTGCCGGCCGGCCGGTGCGGCCGGATCTGCTGCGCCGCCACCGTGCCGCGCCCAAACAGGGCCATCTCAGTCGCAGTGCCCGCCGGCGCAACGTTCAAGGGGCTTTCCGGCTGCCGGAAAAATACCAATCCCTGGTGGACGGCAAACGTGTGGTGCTGATCGACGATGTCATCACCACCGGCGCCACGGTGGAAAGCTGTGCCCGGCTCCTGTTGGACGGCGGGGCCGCTGCCGTCGATGTCCTGGCCCTGGCGCAGGTGATCCGACCACGCATTGTAACGGCGCCGTGAGAACCCCATGAGAGGCGGGTCGATTTGTGATGCCGGTCACAATTTTCGGCCCCTAATTTGCTCGGGAAAGGTTAAGAATAGGACGGCAACGCTGCCCTGCGATCAATGCAGACAGGCGGGCCTTGCGAAGAATGCCTTAACCGCCAGATGTTACCCTGTGGTCATTTTGAACAACTGGAGTCGTTTGGACCATCATGGCCAAGGTTGAGATTTACACCACGATGATCTGCCCCTATTGCGTCCGCGCGAAGAGGCTGCTGGAAGCAAAGGGAGCGGCCTATACCGAGATCGATGTCATGGCTGACAGGAATCTCCGGGCGACCATGACGGAGCGGGCCGGTGGCCGGACCTCGGTGCCGCAGATCTTCATCAACGGCAAGCATGTCGGCGGTTGCGACGATCTCTATGCGCTTGACCGCCAGGGCGAGCTGGCCCCGATGCTGAGCCAGGCCGGCTGATCGGATGTTGATCGCATGACCGTCGCTGACAACACAGGCTTCAAAGCGGCTTGCATCCAGATAACGGCGGGGCGCGAGATGCTGCCCAATCTGGAACAGGCGGCGGCACTGATCCGCGAGGCGGCGGCGGCCGGCGCACAAGTCGTGATGACGCCGGAAAATACCAGCATCATCGAGCCGGATAAGTCTCTGGCGGTCAAAAAGGCTTTCCCCGAGGCCGCGCATCCCGGCATGCCGCTCTTCGCCGATCTGGCGCGTGACTTGAACATCTGGCTGTCGATCGGTTCCATGGCGATCCGCCTGGATAACAGGAAGCTGGCCAATCGCAGCTTCCTGTTCGGACCTGATGGATTGCTGCGGGCGCGCTACGACAAGATCCACATGTTCGATGTCGATCTGCCCAATGGCGAGGTTTACCGGGAATCCGCCACCATGCAGCCGGGCGATCAGGCGGTGATCGCGGAAACCCCTTGGGGCAAGCTGGGTCTCACTATCTGTTACGATCTGCGCTTTGCCTATCTGTACCGGGCGCTGGCCCAGGCGGGTGCGGCCTTCCTGACCGTGCCAGCGGCCTTTACCGTGCCCACCGGAGAAGCCCATTGGCACGTGCTCCTGCGGGCGCGGGCGATCGAAACCGGCTGCTTCGTCTTCGCCGCGGCGCAATGCGGTACCCATGCCGAAGGACGCCGGACCTATGGCCATTCCTTGATCGTCGCTCCCTGGGGCGAGATTCTGGCCGATGCCGGCAGCGAACCTGGTTTCATCCTGGCCGACATCGATACGGCGAAGGTGGCGGCGGCACGCGGCGCGGTTCCCGCCTTGCGCCATGACCGGCCTTTTGCCGAGCCGATCATCCGCACTTTCGCGACGCCAAGCTGATCCTTCAGATTTCCGCCTCAGCCATCGCGCCGCGCGGCCAGATGCTGGATGACGGCGGGTTTCGGCTCTCTTATTTCCACCTGTTCATAACCCAGCACCGTCAGCCCATGTTGCTGGGCATAATCTCGTAACTCTTCCGGGCGCAGCAGGAAATCCGGATTGCTGGGCCGGCCATAACGCTCATTGCCCAAGGCGAAGGTTTCGTAAATCAGCACGCCGCCTGGTGCCAAGGCGGCGGCCAGGCGCGGCATCAGCGGCCGGTGCAGGTAATTGGTGACAACGATGCCGGGGAATTGGCGTTCCGCCAGAGGCCAGGGGGAACCGTCCTCCAGATCCGCAGCGATGATTTCGACCGCCGGGTCACCTGACAGGTCAGCGAGGCCGTCGATATCCCGGTCGAGGGCGACGACCTTATAGGCTAACCCTTTGAAATATCTCGCATGCCGACCTCGACCGGCGGCCAGGTCCAGCACCGGGCCCGGGCGGTGAATCGCGGTCGCGAAGCGGCTGACCCAGGGGGAGGGGGCCGAGAAATGGCAGGAAGAACTTGAAGAAGCTGTCATGGCAGCTCCGCAACACTTGCAGTTATCGCCGATATTGCACATCTGTTAACGAAAGGGCACAACAAGATCGCTCGGCTTGGCTGTTTGACGGCCCGGATCGACCGTGAAAGCGCAAGTGGACCATGATTCGGTATCAGTTGAAGTGTAAAAAGGATCACGAATTCGACGTCTGGTTCAAGGACGGCCAGACCTGCGATCGGCAACTTGCGCGCAAAACCCTCGAATGCCCGGTCTGCGGCAGTAAATCCGTGTCGAAGGCGCTGATGGCGCCCCGGATCGGCAATCAGGAAAAACTCCAGGAAGAGAAGCGCCAGATGGCGGTGGCCGCTGCCGCGATGCGCGAGCAACTGCAGCAGATCCGCAGCAAGGTCGAAGAGAATTGCGACTATGTCGGCGATCGCTTTGCCGATGAGGCGCGCAAGATCCATTACGGCGAAGCCGATGCGCGCGGGATCTATGGCGAGGCCAGCGACAGCGAATTCGACTCGCTCTCCGATGAAGGCATCGAGGTCGCCCGGATTCCCTGGCTGCCCCGCTCGGATGCCTGAGGCTATAGCGCCAGAAGGCTCGGTGCCTGGCGGCCTTTTATGATTGCCGGCCGTTCTAGCGGCTGGCGCACAGCATGTAATTCACATCCGTGTCGCGACTGCGATCCCAGCGATCATTGATCGGCTGATAGGCAACGCCGGAGAGATCGCGGATGCTTAGCCCCGCCTGTCGCAACGGCCGGGCGATTTCCGACGGACGCAGAAACTTGTTCCAGTCATGGGTGCCGCGCGGCAGCCAGCGCAGCACGTATTCCGCCCCGACAATGGCGAAAGCATAGGATTTCAGCGTCCGGTTCAGGGTCGCGACAAACATGATGCCGTCCGGCTTCATCAATTCGGCGGCGGTGCGCAGGAAGACCGCGGGGTCGCTGACATGCTCGATCACTTCCATGGCAAGGACGATGTCATAGCGATGGCCGGTGGCGACCAGGTCTTCCGCCGCGCAGGGCAGATAGGTCACCTTGACGCCGGTTTGCGCCGCATGGGTGCGGGCAATGGCGATATTCCGGTCCGATGCATCGATGCCGGTCGTTGCCGCGCCCAGCCGGGCCAGCGGTTCCGACAACAGGCCGCCGCCGCAGCCGATATCCAGCGCGCTCAATCCGGCCAGCGGCTGATTTGTCGACTGCTCCCGGTTCTTGCCGAAATGCCGCTCAACCATGTCGCGGATATAGCCGATACGGACCGGATTCAGGCGGTGCAGCGGACGGAAACTGCCACGCGGATCCCACCAGGCCTCGGCCATGGCCGAGAATTTCGCCACTTCCTCCAGATCGACCGTGCTGCCGCTCACTGTGCCGTTGCCCGCTGGGGAGCCGCTACCGGGCCGAGGTCCTCCCGACCAGCCATTGGCATCGGCTGTACTCAGCTTGGCGCCGCCGGCGCGTCGGGGAAAGGCATATTCGGTGGTCATCGCTTTGCTATACAGCCGTAATAAAGAGGGGAAAATCCGGCACTGTGCTTGCTTCGCCGGTCGCAAATGAGTATGGATACGCGCCGCCGGTAACTCAATGTCTTTGTCACTACCGCGATGCGTCGGTTAAGGACTGCTGCTCGTTATGAATGCGCCTCAAATGACTGAATCGAAGAAGAAAACCCGCGTGGTCATGAAATTCGGCGGGACCTCGGTCGGAACGATTGAGCGTATCAAGGCGGTGGCGCAGCGCGTCAAGCGCGAAGTGGAAGAGGGTAACGAAGTTGCCGTCGTGGTTTCCGCCATGTCGGGGCAGACCAATCAGCTGGTCGCCTGGTGCAGCGAATTGTCCCCGATGCACGATGCGCGGGAATACGACGCGGTGGTCGCCTCCGGCGAACAGGTAACTTGCGGCTTGATGGCCATCGCCTTGCAGGAAGCCGGCGTCAATGCCCGGTCCTGGCTGGGCTGGCAGATTCCCATGCTGACCGATGATGCCCATGGCAAAGCGCGCATCACCCAGATCAAAACCGCCGATATGGAAACCCGCCTGGCCCAGGGTCAGGTGGCGGTGGTTGCCGGTTTCCAGGGCCTCGGCTCGGATAACCGGGTGACGACCTTGGGGCGTGGCGGCTCGGATACCTCGGCGGTGGCCTTGGCCGCGGCCTTGAAGGCGGATCGCTGCGATATCTTTACCGATGTCGACGGCGTCTACACGACCGACCCGCGAATCGTGGCCAAAGCCCGCAAGCTTGATAAGATCACCTATGAGGAAATGCTGGAAATGGCGTCGCTCGGCGCCAAGGTGCTGCAGATCCGATCGGTGGAAATGGCGATGAAACACCGTGTCCGCCTCCAGGTCCTCTCCAGTTTCGAGGACAAGCCGGGCACCATGGTGGTTGATGAGGAAGAGATCATGGAACAAGAGTTGGTCAGCGGCATCGCCTATAGTCGAGACGAGGCCAAGATCACCTTGCTGCACGTGCCGGACCGTCCGGGGATCGCGGCGGCGATTTTCGGCCCGCTTGCCGATGCCAATATCAATGTCGACATGATCGTGCAGAACATCTCGGAAGGCGGCGACGCCACCGACATGACCTTCACCGTTTCCAAGGGCGACTTCCAGCGCGCCAAGCAGGTTATCGAGGCGAATAAGGGCGAGTTGCAGTATACTGGCCTGATCGCCGATTCGAACGTGGTCAAGGTCTCGGTGATCGGAGTCGGCATGCGCAGCCATGCCGGTATCGCCCAGCGCATGTTCAAGGCCCTGGCGGAAAAGGGCATCAACATCCAGGTGATCTCGACGTCGGAAATCAAGATCAGCGTCCTGGTGGCGGAAGAATATACCGAATTGGCCGTGCGCAGCCTGCATACGGCCTACGGTTTGGATGCCGCCTGAGCGCCGCTTCGATTAAGATCGATTGCGAATAGTGAGCGGCTTTAGGACGCGAAAGAGAACGACCGACTAGATGGATCGCAACCAGGACCCGGCAGCGGAAGGTCAGTCCAGATCAGGCGAGCGCCAGCTCGCGCTGAAGGAACTCGACCGCCTGTGGCGCCGCGGGACGGAGTTCTTCGGCTGCCGCTATGCCATCATGGGCGGCGCCATGACCTGGGTTTCCGAACGCCATCTGGTCTCGGCGATTTCCAATGCCGGCGGGTTCGGCGTAATCGCGTCCGGCTCGATGACGCCCGAATTGCTGTCAGCGGAAATCGAGGCGACCTACAAGCTGACCGGCGCCCCCTTCGGCGTCAATCTCATCACCCTGCATCCGCGCCTGCTGGAACTGGTCGATGTCTGCCTCGATCACAAGGTCGGGCATGTGGTGCTGGCCGGCGGCCTGCCGCCTGCCGCGGCGATCACCCGGTTGAAGGAAGGCGGTGCCAAAGTGCTGTGCTTCGCGCCGGCCGTGGTCATCGCCAAGAAACTGGTCCGGGCCGGTGCTGATGCGATCGTCGTCGAAGGCATGGAGGCCGGCGGCCATATCGGCCCGGTTTCGACCAGCGTGCTGGCACAGGAAATCCTCCCCGTCATCCGTGATGTGCCGGTCTTCGTTGCCGGCGGCATCGGGCGCGGCCAGGCCATGCTCGGCTATCTCGATATGGGTGCCGCCGGCGTCCAACTTGGCACCCGTTTCGTCTGCGCGACCGAATCGATCGCCCATCCGAATTTCAAACAGGCCTTCATCCGGGCGGCGGCGCGCGACGCGACGCCCTCGGTTCAGCTCGATCCGCGCTTCCCGGTCATTCCGGTGCGGGCGCTGGGCAATGAAGGCACCAAGCGTTTCATGGAGATGCAGCGCCAGGTGATCGACCGCTTCAATCGCGGCGAGCTCGACCAGAAGGCGGCGCAGCTTGAGATCGAACATTACTGGGCCGGTGCCCTGCGCCGTGCGGTGATCGACGGCGATGTCGAGAACGGCTCGCTGATGGCGGGGCAAAGTGTCGGCATGGTGACCCGCGAACAACCGACGCAGGAGATCCTGCAGGAACTGGTCGACGAAGCCCTTCAAGCCCTTATCGGCCGGCAGGCCACGTCGCGGCCCTGATGAACCAGGCACTGGGGCAATCTGGCGCGCGCATGTTGCTCAAACGCTTGCGCAACGTCATGGCGCGCGGCGGCACGGCCCAGCAGCGCCTCAACCAGGTGGTGAAGCTGATCGCTGCCGATATGGTGGCGGAAGTCTGCTCGATCTATGTCATGCGGGCCGGCGAGGTCCTCGAGCTTTTCGCCACCGAAGGCCTGAAGCAGGAAGCCGTCCACAAGACCCGGCTGCGCGTCGGCGAAGGTCTGGTCGGCGACATCGCCAGCCATGCGCGGCCGCTGGCGCTGGCCGATGCCCAGCATCATCCGCTCTATGCCTATCGCCCGGAAACCGGTGAAGAAATCTATCAGTCGCTGATGGGCGTTCCCATTCTGCGCGGCGGCCGGGTGCTCGGCGTCCTGGTCATCCAGAACAAGACCCGCCGGCAATATGCCGATGAGGAAGTCGAGACGCTGGAAACCGTCGCCATGGTGCTGGCGGAATTGCTGGCCGGCGGCGAACTGATCAGTCCAGAGGAACTGCGTCCCGGCGATGGCAATGCGCTGTTGCCGCTGCGCCTGGAGGGCCTGGTGCTCAGCCCCGGCCTCGCGCTCGGCACCGCCGTGCTGCACGCGCCGGAACTGCGCTTGCAGCAACTGGTGGCCGAGGATACCGACCAGGAAGTCGAGCGTCTGCATCGCGCCATCGACGAAATGCGCGATGCCATCGACCGCCTGATGGCCTCCAGCGATCTGGCGGCCGGCGGCGAACATCGCGACGTCCTCGAAACCTATCGCATGTTCGCCGAGGACAAGGGCTGGGTGAACCGCCAGGTCGAGGCGATCAATACCGGCCTCACCGCAGAAGCGGCGGTGCAGAAGGTGCAGAACGATACCCGCGCACGGATGCGCGATATCAGCGATCCCTATCTGCGCGAGCGGCTCAGCGATCTCGACGATCTCGCCAACCGTCTGCTGAAGCATTTGATCGGCGGCGATTCGGCCGATGCCGTGCGTCAGCTGCCGGATGACGCGATCGTCATCGCCCGCAACATGGGCCCGGCCGAACTGCTGGATTACGATCGCCATAAGCTGCGCGGCCTTGCCTTGGAGGAAGGGGCGGCGGGCTCGCATGTGGCGATCGTTGCCCGGGCGCTGGATATTCCGGTGCTGGGCCGGTGCGCCGGATTGCTGTCGCGGGTCAGCGAAGGCGATCCACTGGCCCTTGAAGGCGATCACGGCCAGCTTTTCGTGCGGCCACCGGAAGACATCCATCAGGTCTTTGCCAACAGCCTGCGCCAGCGGGCCTTGCGGCAGGAAGCCTATGCCGCCGTCAAGGATCTGCCGGCCGTGACCCGCGACGGGGTCGAGATCGCGCTCAATATCAATGCCGGCCTGCTGATCGATGTGCCGCAACTGGCGGTCACGGGTGCTGCCGGGATCGGGCTCTACCGCACCGAGATTCCGTTCATGGTGGCGCATGAATTTCCCGATACCCATCGCCAGGCCGAGATCTATCGCAAGGCGCTGGATGCCGCCGAGGGCAAGCCGCTGGTGTTCCGTACGCTCGATATCGGCAGCGACAAGGTGCTGCCCTATTGGCAGCGCGCCGAGGAGGAAAACCCGGCGATGGGCTGGCGGGCGATCCGTATCGCCCTCGATCGGCCGGCACTGTTGCGGCAGCAATTGCGGGCACTGCTGCTGGCGGCCGACGGACGCGATCTGCGGGTCATGTTCCCGATGGTCACTGAAGTGGCTGAGTTCGATGCCTGCCGGACCTTGCTGGATCTCGAATTGCAGCGCGCCGGCGAGCGACAGGTCAAGCTGCCCGCTTCCCTGCAGGTCGGCGCCATGGTTGAGGTACCGGCTTTGCTCTGGCAGCTCGATGAGTTGCTGCAGCGGGTCGATTTCATTTCGGTCGGCAGCAATGACCTCAAGCAATTCATCTATGCCGCGGACCGGTCGACGCCCAGCGTCAATGACCGCTATGACCTGCTGTCGCCCGCCATGGTGCGGTTGCTGGGGCAGATTGCGGAAGCCAGCCTGGCGACAGGAACCTCGCTCAGCCTTTGCGGTGAAATGGCCGGCGACCCGGTCGGCGCCATGGCGCTGATGTGTCTCGGCTATCGCAATCTTTCGATGACGCCGCCTTCCGTCGGGCCGATGCGCGTGATGATTCGCAGCCTGCATCTGGGGCAGCTTTGCGATTACTGGACGCGGCTGGTTGGCCTGCCGGGCGTGGCCGTGCGCAGCGCCCTGGAGCATTTCGCCCGGGACCGCGATATTGCCATCTGAGGTCACGATCGCGCTCCAGGCCGATATGCATTGCCTCCTCAGGCCGGTCCCGATATAACCAGCGACCAATGGATGATCGATCCTAAAACTCTTGATTCGCGGCTTTTTTAGGCAAGACTCGCCTTTGCTAACCGCTTGTTAAGTGGCCTGGCCGATCTTGGAGTGATGCTTGTCAGCATTAACGGATGAGCCGGCGCAACCGGTAAGAAGCATGGTTCAAAACGCAGGTTTGGGTGTCGGTTCGCTGCTGCGTCAGCGGCGCGAGGAGTTAGGCCAGGATATCGAAGCCGTATCCCGCCAGTTGCGGATCCGTGCGATCTATATCAGGGCCATCGAAGAGGGGCGGTTGCAGGACCTTCCCGGCACCGCCTATGCAGTCGGTTTCGTCCGGACCTATGCCGATTTCCTCGGTTTCGACGGCAATATCGTGGTTGCCGATTACCGCGACGAATTGGGCCAGCGGACCCGGACCGAGCCGGTCAGCTGGCGCATGGAAGAGCGGGAAAGCCATTTCCCCGGCGGCAAGCTGTTGATCGTCTGCCTGATCCTGGCCGGTATCGGCTATGGCGGCTGGTATTACCTCTCGAACACGCCGACCGGTGCCGGCCTCATCGAATCGGTGCCGGATTATCTGAAGAAGAACAGCGGCGAGGCGGAGACTAGCCAGCCGGCCGAGGCGCCCAAAACGGCCGAGACGGCGCCGGCAACGGCTGGCGAGGGAACCGCTCCTGAAGGACCGGCTGGCGAAGGGGCGGCGAACTCCTCGACCGATTCCGCGCCCGCCACCACCGACGGCTCGACGGCAACAACGCCGGAAACGGGTGCGGCCGGCGAAGCGCCGACCAATTCGAATACTGGTTCTGCGACCGGTGATGCCGCCGCCCAGGCCGGCACCGAGGGCAACAGCGCTTCTTCGGCGCCGTCGACGGAGGGAACGGGATCCCCGGCGCCGGCCGATTCCGCCGCAGCGGGGGCTTCGGGCGAAGCGAACCAGACGGCGGCGGCACCGGCGGAAAATGGCACGGCCTCGGCCGATGTGGCCGCCGCGGCTGCCAGCACCGCGACCCGCGTCAATATTCGCGCCAAGCTCGAAAGCTGGGTGCAGATCGTCGATAAGGACGGAAAACCTATCCTGTCCCGCGTGTTGCGGGCCGGAGAGACTTATTCCGTGCCCGATGAGGCCGGCCTCGTCATGAGCACCGGCAATGCCGGCGGCATCGAAATGCTGCTCGACGGCAAGCCGCTGCAGAATTTGGGCGCTGTCGGCCTGGTTCGCCGCAATATTCCCCTCGATCCGGACAAATTGGCGAGCGGCGCGGCCTTCCTGAAGACGCCAAGCCCCGCCCCGGCATCAGGCGGTCGCGACAATTCCGGCGACTAAACCGGCCGCTGCGGCGGTGTGGCACAGCTTTTGCCGTGATTTTACAATGTGTTGACTGCAGGGCTTGAGGCTTGATCTTTTGCCCTCCGCAGCGCATCTTGAGGCCTATATATCCGGTCATTGCCGGGCCGCGCGCCTGAAGGGCGCCAAGCGGTCGGGATGGCTGTGCCAACTGCCAGGAAAGATCCCGTCATGAGCGTTCGTGCCTATCGAGATATCATGCGTCGAAAGAGCCGCCAGATCCGCGTCGGATCGGTGCTGGTTGGGGGCGATGCGCCGATCTCGGTGCAGACCATGACCAATACCCTGACCACCGATGTCAAGGCGACCATCGAGCAGATCAAATCGGCCGAAGCGGCGGGTGTCGATATCGTCCGGGTTTCCTGTCCCGATGAAGATTCGACCAAGGCGCTGAAGCAGATCGTGCGCGAAGTGAACGTGCCGGTCGTCGCCGACATCCACTTCCACTACAAGCGCGGCATCGAAGCGGCCGAGGCCGGTGCTGCCTGCCTGCGCATCAATCCCGGCAATATCGGCAGTTCGGACCGGGTCCGCGAAGTGGTCAAGGCGGCCAAGGATCACGGTTGCTCGATGCGGATCGGCGTCAATGCCGGCAGCCTCGAACGCGAACTGCTGGAACGCTATGGCGAGCCCTGCCCGGAAGCCCTGGTCGAGTCTGCGCTGACCCATGCGAAGATCCTCGAGGACCACGACTTCCGCGAATTCAAGATCAGCGTGAAGGCTTCCGACATCTTCCTCGCCGTCGCCGCCTATCAGGGTCTGGCCGAGGCCTGCGACTATCCGCTGCATATCGGCATCACCGAAGCTGGCGGCCTGCGCACCGGCACGGTGAAGTCCTCGATCGGCCTTGGCATGCTGCTGTGGTCGGGAATCGGTGACACGGTCCGCGTCTCGCTCTCAGCCGAACCGGCCGAGGAAGTGCGCGTCGGCTTCGAGATGCTGAAGTCGCTGAACCTGCGCCATCGCGGCGTCAACCTGATCTCCTGCCCGTCTTGCGCGCGGCAGAATTTCGACGTCATCAAGACGGTCGAAGCGCTGGAGAAGCGCGTTGCCCATATCACCACGCCGATGACGGTCAGCGTGATCGGCTGCGTCGTCAATGGCCCCGGTGAAGCCCGCGAGACCATGATCGGCCTGACCGGCGGCGGCAACAACACGCATATGGTCTATATGGATGGCGAGCAGCATCATCGCATCAAGGATGAAGACATCGTCGAGCATCTCGGCCAGATGATCGAGAAGCGCGCCGCCGAGCTTGATGCCGCCGATGCCGCTGCGAAAAAAGCTGCGGCTGCTGCCGAATAACCCCCGTATCAGAGGAACAACCCCGTGTCAGATTTGCAGCCGGTTCGCGGCACGCATGACCTATTGCCCGAAGAGATGCGCCGCTACCGCCAGGTTGCCGAGACGGCGCGGCTGGCTGCCGAATGCTACGGCTTTCTCGAAGTGGCGACACCGATCTTCGAATTCGCCGATGTCTTCAAGCGCACCCTCGGCGATACCTCCGATATCGTTACCAAGGAGATGTACACCTTCACCGATCGCGGCGGCGAGACCGTCACCTTGCGGCCGGAAGGGACGGCGGGTGTCGCCCGCGCTTTCATCTCCGGCGGGCTGTCGCAGCATCTGCCGCTGAAATTCTTCTATGCCGGCCCGATGTTCCGTTACGAGCGGCCGCAGAAGGGCCGCCTGCGCCAGTTCCACCAGACCGGCATCGAACTGCTCGGCGTCAACGAGCCGCAGGGCGATATCGAGGTCATCGCCACCGGCGTCGAATTCCTGCGCCGGCTCGGCGCCTGGGATCGCTGTGTCCTCGAGCTGAACACGCTCGGCGATGCCGAGAGCCGGCAAAATTATCGCCGCATCCTGGTCGAGTATTTCAGCGGCCATCGCGACCGCCTCAGCAAGGATAGCCAGGAGCGGCTGGAACGCAATCCGCTCCGCATTCTCGATTCCAAGGATGAGGGCGATCAGCGCCTGGTCGCCGACGCCCCGGTCTATAGCGATTACCTGAACGAGGCGAGCCGCGATTTCTTCGCCGCGGTGCGCGCCGGCCTCGATGCGCTGGGCATCGCCTACAAGCTTAATCCGCGCCTGGTGCGCGGCCTCGATTACTATTGCCATACCTGTTTCGAGATCACCTGCGACGAACTCGGCGCGCAGAAGACCGTGCTGGCCGGCGGCCGCTATGACGGCCTGATCGGCCAGATGGGCGGCCCGGAAACGGCGGGCGTGGGCTGGGCCAGCGGCATCGAACGCTGCGGCCTGCTGCTCAAGGAGGTTGCGGCGGCGCGCCGTCCGATCACCGTGGTGCCGGCCGGCGAGGCCGCGCAACTGCCGGCCCTGCAACTGGCCGAACGCCTGCGCCGTCTCGGCCTGGCGGTCGATCTCGGCTATAGCGGCAATATGGGCAAGCGCCTGAAGCGCGCCAACAAGCTGGCGGCGCGGGCGGCGGTGATCCTCGGCGAAGACGAATTGGCCAAGGGCGTTGCCACCTTGCGCGATCTCGATAGCGGCGAGCAGCGCGAAGTGCCATTCGACGCGCTGCCGCACACACTTGAACTCTATCGCTGACATCGCCGCAGATCGAGCAGGCCGAGATGGGGTAGGCGAGCGCACATTCCTGGTTGTCGGCGTCAACCACAAGACGGCGCCCGATCTGCTGCGCGACCGCCTGCAGGGCGACGAGACCGAGGTTTTTCGCCTGCTGCTGCGGTGCCGTGAAAGCGGCTTCGACCAAGCCATGGCGCTGGTCACCTGTGATCGCTGCGAGATCTGGTGCGCCGTGCCGCCGGCTTCCGCCGATGACGCGCAACAGCGCATCACCGCGTTGATCGGCGAGGCGGCCGATCTCGATGCGGCGGCGATCGGCGTTCATCTGCATCATCTGCAAGATGCGGATGCCTGGCGCTATGCCTTCGCCGTTGCCGCCTCGCTGGAAAGCGAGGTAATCGGCGAGCCCCAGGTGCTCGGCCAGGTCAAGGCGGCGCATCAGCTGGCGGTCAAGGCGGGACTCGCGGGGCCCGATCTCGACCGCGTGCTGGAAGCTGCCGTGCAGGCGGCAAAACGGGTGCGCAGCGAGACCGCGATCGCCGCACAATCCGTGTCGATGGCGGCCTGCGTCGTTGCCGTGGTGCGGCAGATGCATGGCGGTCTCGATGCCATCAACGGCCTGCTGATCGGCGATGGCGATATGGGCGAGCTGATGGTGGAACATCTGCGCGCCGCCGGCCTCAACCGCTGGACCGTCCTGCATCATCACGAGCGCCTGGCGCGTGCCTGGGCGGAGCGCCAGCGCGGCCACTGGCGGCCGATGTCGGAGCTTGCCGAGGCGCTCGCCGTCGGCGATCTGGTAATCGCGGCACAGGATGCCGCCCGCTTCATCATCGATCCGGCCATGGTCAAGACGGCCTTGAAGGCACGCCGCCGCCGGCCGATCCTGTTCATCGATGCCGCCGTGCCGGGTGATATCGACCCGTCAGTGAACGATATCTATGATGCCTTCCTCTATGGCCTCGACGATCTCGAGCGCCTGGCCATGGCGGGCCGGCAGCAGCGCCAGGATGCGACCGCCGCCGCCTGGGCGATCATCGAGGAGGCGCTGACGGGTTTTGCCAATCAGCGCCAGGCGCTGCAGGTGGTGCCGCTGATCGCCGATCTGCGCCGTGCCTTCGAGGCCCACCGCCTCGAAGTCCTGGCCCAGGGCGCGGCCCTGGATGCGGAAGAGGCGACGCGGCGCTTGATCAACCGGCTCTTGCATCAGCCAAGCGTCGCGCTCAAGGAACAAGCCGGCGATCCGGCCCTGGAAAACCTGGTGCGGCGCCTATTCGATTTGCGTGGAAACGAGGAGTAACGTGAGTCTCGACGATAAGCTCAGACGGATTGTGAAGCGGCATGACGAATTGGCGGCCCTGATGGCAAGCCCCAGCCAGAACGAGCCGCAGGATTTTGCCAAGCAATCCAAGGAATATGCCGAGCTCACGCCGGTCGTGGAAGCGGTGCGCAAGCTGCAGCAGATGCAGCAGGAAATCGGCGATCTCGAAGCCATGGCGGCCGATACCGCCGGTGACGCGGAGATGCGGACATTGGCCGAGCAGGAACTCGTCGCGGCGCGGGAAAACCTGCCGGCGCTGGAGCAGCAGGTGAAGCTGCTGCTGCTGCCGCGCGATGAAGCCGATGAACGCAACGCCATCCTCGAAGTTCGCGCCGGCACCGGTGGCGAGGAAGCGGCCTTGTTCGCCGCCGTGCTCTTCCGCATGTATGCCCGCTATGCCGCCTTGCATGGCTGGCGCTTCGAAGTGATGGATGTGAACGAGACCGGGCTTGGCGGCTATAAGGAAGCGACCGCCTCGATCACCGGACGCAATGTCTTTGCCCGGCTGAAATTCGAATCCGGCGTCCATCGGGTGCAGCGCGTGCCGGAGACCGAAGGCTCGGGCCGCATTCATACCTCGGCGGCAACCGTCGCGGTGCTGCCGGAGGCCGAGGAAGTCGATGTGCAGATTGATGAAAAGGATCTGCGCATCGATGTCTTTCGCTCCAGCGGTCCGGGTGGCCAGTCGGTCAATACCACCGACAGCGCCGTGCGCATCACCCATTTGCCGACCGGCATTGTGGTGCAGCAGCAGGATGAGAAATCGCAGCACAAGAACAAGGCGAAGGCGCTGAAAGTTCTGCGGGCCCGCCTCTACGATCTCGAACGCAGCCGCAAGGATGCCGAACGTGCCGCCAACCGCAGGACCCAGGTCGGCAGCGGCGATCGTTCCGAACGGATCCGCACCTATAATTTTCCGCAAGGCCGCTGCACCGATCACCGCATCAATCTCACGGTGTACAAGCTCGACCGTATCGTTGAGGGCGAGCTCGATGAAATCATCGAGGCGCTGATTGCCCATGACCAGGCCGAACGCCTGGCGGAGGTCGAATAATTCGCGTGGTGCAGGCGACCGACATCGCGGCCTTGCTGCGTCGCGCCACCGAGCAGCTGAGCCACGCCGGAATCGACGGGGCTGCGCGCGAAGCGCGGTTACTGCTGGAATATGCGGCGGCCATTCCCGTCGCGACGCAGATCGCCTTCGGCGAGCGTCTGGTCGCCGCGCCGGAGGCCGAGCGATTCGAACAGGTGGTGCAACGCCGCGCCGCACGCGAGCCGCTTTCGCATATTGTCGGCCGGCGTGAATTCTGGTCGCTGGATTTTGCCGTCACGGGCGACACGCTGGATCCGCGCGCCGATAGCGAGACGTTGATCGAGGCGGTGCTGCGCCAATTGTCGGCGGACAATGCGGCGTATCGCCGTCACGCATGGTCCTTGATCGATTTTGGCACCGGCACCGGCTGCCTGTTGCTGGCTTTGCTCAGCGAATTGCCGATGGCGCAGGGTCTTGGCATCGATATCAATCCTGGCGCGGTTGCCGTGGCGGCGTCGAATGCAAGGCGGCTTGGCTTTGCCGAACGGGTGCGCTTCCAATGCGGCGACTGGGATCGCGGCATCGATGCGCGTTACGACATCGTCTTGTCCAATCCACCTTATATTCCGTCGGCTGAAATAGCGACGTTGCAGCCCGAGGTCGCGCGCTATGAACCACACCTCGCCCTCGATGGCGGCATGGATGGGTTGGATGCCTATCGCGCCCTCGCCCAGGCGACGATCAGGGTGAAGGCGTCAAGTGGTTTTGCAGCCTTCGAAATCGGTGCCGGACAGGCGAATGATGTTCGTCACATCATGGTGTCGGCGGGCCTGCAACACATCGGGACTGAAAGCGATCTGCAAGGTCACGAACGCATCGTCATGTTCCGATAACTTGCGGAAAACAGGGCCTTGCCGAGCGTTTTTTACATGCCTCACCGGCGGCAAAAAAACTGTTGGAAAAGCGGACCAGAACGGTTTAGGGTCAGCTCCGGCAGTCGGGGTTGATATGACGCGGACCGGGCAATGCTCCTGGCCGGCGCCCCCCGAAAGTAGCCTCCGGACATAGTCAGTGGGGAATCGCGAAGGACGGCGACTTTGCGCGTCCTGGTCGGTGATGCGGCACTCCGTGCCGCTGGCGGCCGGATCTCTGCGATACCGATGCCCGATCTTTCGGAACGACGAAGTGATAATGCAATGAAACAAGGCAATAACAATCGCCGTGGTCGTGGCCGTGGGCCGCGTAAGCCGCACGGTCCACATGGCGGCGGGATGAGCAAAGGCAATCAGACCTTTGACAGCAACGGCCCCGAAATTCGTGTTCGCGGCAATGCCCACCAGGTTTTGGAAAAGTATCTTCAGATGGCCCGCGACGCGGGTTCCGCCGGCGACCGAGTCGCGGCAGAGAATTATCTTCAGCATGCCGAGCATTATTACCGAGTCATTGCGGCCCAGACGGAAGGACAGCGTCCCCGCGTCGCCGGTCGCGAATTGTCGGTGGCCGATGTCAATGTACAGAATGTGAGCCAGGGTCTTTCCGCGGCGCTCTATTCCGGTTCGGCCAGCAATATGGGCATGAATAGCGACGGTGACATCGCCGGTGAACAGGCGGCAGCGCCTGCCGCGAACGGTAGCTATGCTGGCGACGGCAATGGTCGGTTCAATGCTTACGAAAACGGCGGCGGCAATCGGGGCACGACACGCGGCCCCGGCGTGAACCGCGAGTCCGTTCGCGAAGACAACGCGGCCCGAGACGGCAATAGCCGCGATATGTCCACCGCGCGCGAAAGCAGCGGCGAGGGCCAAAGCGCGCCGGCACCGCGCCGCGCGCCGCGCGCCGCAGCTGCGCCCGCGCCGGTCGTTGGCGATGAGCAGCCCGATTACCCGACTGAGCTTTTGCCGACGGCTGCGCCGGCTGCCGCGCCCGCGGCGCAGCCCAGCCTGGATTTCGTGCCCGCCGCCGAGCCCGCGTCGGCGGCAGATGGTGCCGAGACACCGGCCCCGCGCCGTGGCCGTGGCCGCCCTCGCGGATCGACCAACCGGCGGCCCCGTGCGGCTGCCGGCGGCGACTCGGAGGCTCCGGCGCCCGCCGCTGCGCCGGCCGAAACAGGCGACTGATATCAGCCCTGGCCGGCCGTGTAACCGGCTGGCCAGGTGCCTAGGATAATAGGGAATTGCAGGTCGTCAGCTCCTCGAGCCGACGGCCTCTTGTTTACCATCGCGCCACACCCATATTTTTGTTGGGGTTACCCAGACCAAGCCTGCTGGCCAATGGCACCGTTCCCGGTGCGCTTTGGCGGGTTTGTTCCGGGGACGGATCCCGATCAGCATCCAAGGCGGCGGGCCTCTTGAAGGACGCAGCCGAGAGAGGGCAAAGCGATGGATTTAGAAAAGTTCACCGAAAGATCGCGTGGCTTCCTGCAGGCTGCGCAAACCACGGCCTTGCGCGAGGGACATCAGCGCTTGTCGCCGGAACATCTGCTGAAAGTTCTACTCGACGATAAGGAAGGCTTGGCGGCCAATTTATTGACCGCCGCCGGCGCAGATCCCGCCCGGGCTTTGTCCGGCATCGATCGCGAGCTAGGTAAGCTGCCGAAAGTGGAAGGCAGCGGTGCTGGCCAGGTTTATATGTCGCCGGAATTGGCGCGTGTCCTGGCGCAAGCCGAGGAGCTGGCGAGCAAGGCGGGCGACGGCTATGTCACGGTCGAACGCTTGCTGCTGGCCTTGACCCTGGCGGCCGAAACGCCGTCCGGCAAAGTCCTGAAAGAAGCCGGTGTCACCGCGCAGGGTCTCAATGCGGCGATCAATGATCTTCGCAAGGGACGCACGGCACAAAGCGCCAGTGCGGAAGACGGCTATGACGCGCTGAAGAAATATGCGCGCGACCTCACGGCCCAGGCGCAGGAGGGCAAGCTCGATCCGGTCATCGGCCGCGACGAGGAAATCCGCCGCACCATCCAGGTGCTGTCGCGCCGCACCAAGAACAATCCCGTGCTGATCGGCGAGCCCGGCGTCGGCAAGACCGCGATCGTCGAAGGCCTGGCGCTGCGCATCGTCCATGGCGATGTGCCGGAAGGGTTGCGCAACAAGAAATTGATGTCGCTCGATCTCGGCGCCCTGGTCGCCGGTGCCAAGTTCCGCGGCGAATTCGAGGAACGGCTGAAAGCCGTGCTGCAGGAAATTTCCGCAGCGGCGGGCGAGGTCATCCTCTTTATCGACGAATTGCATACGCTGGTCGGTGCCGGTGCTTCCGAGGGCTCGATGGATGCGTCGAACATGCTGAAACCCGCCTTGGCGCGTGGCGAATTGCATTGTGTCGGCGCGACCACGCTGAACGAATACCGCAAATACATCGAAAAGGACGCGGCCCTGGCGCGGCGGTTCCAGCCGGTCTTCGTCAGCGAGCCCAGCGTGCAGGAAACCATCTCGATCCTGCGCGGCCTCAAGGAAAAATACGAGCTGCATCACGGTGTCCGTATCACCGACAGTGCGATCGTCTCGGCGGCCACCCTGTCGAACCGCTACATCACCGATCGGTTCCTGCCGGACAAGGCGATCGATCTGGTGGACGAAGCGGCCAGCCGGTTGCGCATGGAGGTCGATTCCAAGCCGGAAGAGATCGATGAAGTCGATCGCCGCCTGATCCAGTTGAAGATCGAGCGAGAGGCGTTGAAGAAGGAAACCGATCCGGCCTCGAAAGAGCGCCTGGCGCATCTGATCGAGGAGATCGAAGCGCTGGAGACGGAATCGCGCGGTCTCACCGAGAAATGGAAATCGGAGAAGCAGAAGCTTGCCGATGCCCAGAAGCTGAAGGAGCAGCTCGACCAGGCCCGCAGCGAGGCGGAAGCAGCGCAGCGCAACGGCAATTTTGCCCGGGCCGGGGAATTGACCTATTCGATCATTCCCGATCTCACGCAGCGTCTGCAGCAGGCGGAGCAGGCGGAAGAACATCGCATGCTGAACGAAGTGGTGAGCGAGGAAGACATCGCCGCCGTCGTCTCGCGCTGGACCGGCATTCCGGTCGATAAAATGCTGACCGGCGAACGCGACAAGCTGCTGCAGATGGAGCAGGTCATCGGCCGGCGCGTGATCGGCCAGCAGGAAGCGGTCGTCGCCGTCGCCAATGCGGTGCGGCGTGCACGGGCGGGACTGCAGGATCCCAACCGGCCGATCGGTTCCTTCCTGATGCTGGGCCCGACCGGCGTGGGCAAGACCGAGTTGAGCAAGGCTTTGGCCGGCTTCCTGTTCGACGACGATCAGGCCATGGTCCGCATCGACATGTCGGAATTCATGGAAAAGCATGCCGTGGCGCGGCTGATCGGCGCACCGCCGGGCTATGTCGGTTACGAGGAAGGCGGCTTGCTGACCGAGGCGGTGCGGCGCCGGCCCTATCAGGTCATCCTGTTCGATGAAGTCGAAAAGGCGCATCCGGATGTCTTCAACATCCTCCTGCAGGTACTGGATGACGGTCGTCTGACCGATGGTCAGGGCCGGACGGTGGATTTCAAGAACACGCTGATCCTGCTGACCTCCAATCTCGGCAGCGATTATCTTGCCAATCTGAAGGACGGCGAGACGGTCGAGGATGCGCGCAGCCTGGTGATGGATGTGGTGCGCCAGGCCTTCCGGCCGGAATTCCTCAACCGCCTGGATGAGATCGTGCTGTTCCATCGCCTGTCGCGCGGCGATATGACCGGCATCGTCGATATCCAGTTGCAGCGTCTTCAGGCGCTGCTGGCCGATCGCAAGCTGGATCTGGAACTGGACGACCAAGCCAAGACCTGGCTGGGCGATGCCGGCTATGATCCGGTCTATGGCGCCCGGCCGCTGAAGCGGGTCATTCAGCGCGAATTGCAGAATCCGCTGGCGGTGCTGCTGCTGGAAGGCAAGTTCAAGCCGGGTGAAACGATCCGTGTCAGCGCCGGCAAGGACGGCCTGACGATCGATGGACAGAAACTCTCCGATGCCGCCTAACGGTGCGGCCTAGAGCCGGATGATCACAGGTGCAATCGCTTGAGCGATTTCACCTGTGATCTGAATCCGTCTCTCTTCAACAAGATAGAGGGCGATTCAGCTTTCAAGTTGAAGCAGGCTTGCCTCAACTTGAAACCATCGCGCTCTAGGCTTTACTGTCTCGCAAAGCAAAACGGCCGGACAATTGTCCGGCCGTTTTCGTTTGTTCGTGTTTCGAAGGGCTCAGTTCTCGCAGCCATTCGGGCCGGTGCAATCCAGGCCGGCGCCCGGCGTTTCGGCGATGAAGGTATTGCGGCGCTGCTTGGCCAGCTCGCCATCGACCTTCTCGACCTGGGCCTTGAAGGCTGCCAGTTGCTTGCCGGCCAGCTTGTTGCTGTCGGCGATCTTCACCTTCGATGGATTGACCTGCTGACTGTTCACCAGGATCTCGTAATGCAGATGCGGCCCGGTGGCGCGGCCCGTCTGGCCGACATAGGCAATGACTTCGCCCTGCTTCACCCGCTCGCCCTTATGCAGACCCGCGGCGAAGCGGCTGATATGGGCATAAGCCGTGCTATAGGTCGCATTGTGCTTAATTCGGACGTAATTGCCGTAGCCATTCTTCCGGCCGACATCAACCACAACGCCCGAACCGGCGGCGAAGATCGGCGTGCCGGTCGGCGCGCCGAAATCGATGCCCTTATGCATCTTGCTGTAGCCCAGCAACGGATGCATCCGCATGCCGAAGCCCGAGGTGATCCTGGCGCCGTCGATCGGCGTCCGGAGCAACGACTTGCGAACGGTTTCACCGAGGGAATTGAAGAACTCACCCTCGCCGTCATGTTCGAAATAATACATCGGGATCTTCTTGCCGCCGAGGGTCAGCGACGCATAGAGCATCTTGCCGGCCTTGGCGAAGGCGCCGTCCGCGTTCTCATAGCGCTCATACAGCACTTCGAACGTGTCGCCGCCATGAATGTCGCGCTGGAAGTCGACGTCATAGGAGAACGTCTTGATGACGTCGGAAACCACGGCAACCGGCAATCCGGCTTCGCGCGCCGCCTCGAACAGGCTGCTGTCGATCGACCCGGAAACGCGCGTCACCTGCTTGTCCAGCGGCTTGTCGATGGCCTTGGCGACGAAATCGCCGCTTTCGCTGCGCTCCAGGGTCACGTCCTTGGTGACGCTGGGTTCGAAGGACAAACCAACCAGCTTGGGGGCGGCATCGTCATCGCCCGAGGCGGTCGCATCGCTCAGATCGAGGGTGATTTCCTGGCCGGCCTGCAGGGCACGGGGCGAGAACACGTCGGACAGCGCGCCGACCGCATCCTGGGCCTCGTTATAATCGATGCCGGCATCGACCAGGACACCGAACAGCGTTTCGCCCCGGCGGATCTCGATGGTGCGCTGGGTATCGTTGCCTGCCTGGTCGTCGCTACCCGAATTGGCCCAACTGCGCGGCGGATTGGGACGCGATCCCAGATTGAAGGCGCTGCTCAATTCTTCGATCGACAGGCTGGGCAAGTCGGCGCGATCATCGCGCGGGCTATCGATAGAGGTCCAGATGGAGGCGGCCGTTGCGGCCGCGGTCTGCGTTGCCGTGCCGTCTTTCGCTGTATCGGCTTTGATCGCTTCCGTGCCTGCCGGCTTAATGGTGACCGGCTGGTTCCAGGGCGATGTCAGGACCGGCGCAGGTATCTGCGGCGATGCCGTGGGAGCGGAAGCCGTCTGCACATACGCTGCCGATGTCTGGGATGTCGGTGTTGCGGATGTCGCAGTCTCGGGTGTCAGGGCCGGTGATCCGGTCTGGCCTGCCGGAGCGGCCCGGTCATCGCGGGTGGCCAGCTTATTGGCGGCCAGGCGTTGCAGGGTCTGCGGTTTCGTCAGTGGATCTGCGGCCGAGGATGCGCGCTCATTCAGGTCATTGACCAGGCGCTGCGACCAACTTGGGCCGGTATGAACTTTCTGTTCGAAGGCAGTGCTGGCTTTGGCGCCAGAGAATTGCGAGGCCTGGACTTGATCGACCAGTGGTGGCCGCGCGGACCAGACAGCACCAAAGCCGCCTAATGCGACAAAGCCGGCGGCTGTGTACATCAGGTAATGCTTCAGCCTGCCCCAAACTTGGCAACGACTATACAACAAAAGGTTATCCCCCAGCGGAACGCAACGCGGTGTTCAGGAATATGCCTAAAGTCGGATGGTGAACTCTTGGTAAACGAGTCGCCTTTTTCCGACCCCCAGGCTCACGATGACCTTCCGAAGCGGGCGGTGTCAACCATAAATTCTGCAATCAGATCAGAATATTATGTGATTAACGGCCGGTTTTCCCGGCAACCTCTTGTTAAGCATTTTAATGGCCGGGTCCGGCAGCTCCCCCTCACGTGAGGGGTGGCCGGGGCTGGATTCTGGTCAGTGCCTGCCTAAATCGATCCTAGCAGCAGTCCTGACCTGCTTGAAATCATCGGTGCCTTCAACGGTATGTGAAAGTGGGATTTAAAAAATCTCGGGCCTTTTCAGTGATTTAAATAAAAAATAACGGGAACGGCAAAAAAAACTTCAATAAAGCCGTTGACGCCTTTCCGGCCCCGGCGTATAAGCCCGCTCCCGACGGCGTGAACGACGGACTGACCGGAACTAAACGCCTCTGCTTTTTGAAATCGTTGATAGAAGAGAAGGGATACGCGGGCGGCGGATCTTGATTGGGCTTAGGCCTGGTATTTGAGATCATTGCCGAATGCGTGTCTTCTTAAGAACGGACTTGTTGTCTGTTTCTGGGTTGGCTGGAGCGATCTGGCTGATCGGGGATGGATGATATGTCCGGACAGTAAGCAAGAACGTGTTTGTGTAAGGATCTTCGTTGATTTGCCGGGTCTTCGGATTTGGCAGGTTAACCTGAGAGTTTGATCCTGGCTCAGAACGAACGCTGGCGGCATGCCTAACACATGCAAGTCGAACGGGATCCAGGCTTCGGCCTGGTGAGAGTGGCGGACGGGTGAGTAACGCGTGGGAACCTGCCCAGAGGTACGGAATAACAGTTGGAAACGACTGCTAATACCGTATGAGCCCGAGAGGGGAAAGATTTATCGCCTTTGGAGGGGCCCGCGTCAGATTAGGTAGTTGGTGGGGTAAAGGCCTACCAAGCCGACGATCTGTAGCTGGTCTGAGAGGATGATCAGCAACACTGGGACTGAGACACGGCCCAGACTCCTACGGGCGGCAGCAGTGGGGAATTTTGGACAATGGGCGCAAGCCAGATCCAGCCATGCCGCGTGAGTGAAGAAGGCCTTCGGGTTGTAAAGCTCTTTCAGACGGAAAGAAATCG
>SSEL01000050.1 GCA_008012315.1 Rhodospirillaceae bacterium | reverse complement strand
GCTGCTGCAGGTGGTCGCGGCCCTGGGCAATGTGAAACCGGCTTTGTCCTGCGCCTATATTTCCGGTGAAGAGGCGGTCGAGCAGGTCCAGTTGCGCGCCCGGCGCCTCGGCCTCAGCAATGCCAACGCACAGCTCGCCGCCGCCACCAGCCTGCGCGATATCATTTCCAGCCTCGATCGCAACGATCCGCCCGATGTGGTGGTGATCGATTCCATCCAGACCATGTATCTCGACAGCCTGGATTCGGCACCCGGCACCGTCGCCCAGGTGCGTTCCTGTGCGGCGGAACTGATCCGCATAGCCAAATCGCGCGGCTTCGTGCTGCTGCTGGTCGGCCATGTTACCAAGGAAGGCCAGATCGCCGGCCCGCGCGTGCTGGAGCACATGGTCGATACCGTGCTCTATTTCGAAGGCGAGCGCGGCCACCAGTTCCGCATCCTGCGCTCGGTCAAGAACCGCTTCGGCCCGGCCAATGAAATCGGCGTTTTCGAGATGACCGATGGCGGGTTGCATGAAGTCCCCAATCCCTCGGCCCTGTTCCTCGCCGAGCGCCGCGGCAATGTCAGCGGCGCCACCGTCTTTGCCGGCATGGAAGGCACCCGGCCGGTCTTGATGGAAGTGCAGGCCCTGGTCTCCCCCTCGCCCATGTCGACGCCGCGCCGCGCCGTGGTCGGCTGGGACAGCAATCGCCTGGCCATGGTGCTGGCGGTGCTGGAAACCCGCTGCGATCTCGCTCTGGCCGGCAATGAGGTCTATCTCAACATCGCCGGCGGCCTGAAGATCAATGAGCCGGCGGCCGATTGCGCCGTCGCCATGGCGCTGGTCTCGGCCCTGTCGAATCGGCCGGTACCTGAAGATGTCATCGTTTTCGGCGAAATTGGCCTGTCCGGCGAGATTCGCATGGTCGCCCAGGCGGAACAGCGGCTGCGCGAAGCCGGCAAGCTCGGCTTCCGGCGGGCTTTGGTGCCGCAAAGCCCGAAACTGCGCGACAAAGGCCGTACGGAAAAGGCGGCGCGGCCGATGGCTGCCGTCGAAGGGTTGCAAGCGGTGGAGATTGGACACCTACAAGATTTGGTGGACTGGCTTTATAATGAATCGCGTTCGCTGTCCCTGGAGCCTTCGGCCAAGTCTTCGACGACACCTTCGGCTGCGGCCGGCGCCGGCCGGAGGTCCTGAGGGCAGCATGTTCCTGATTTGCATACTGCGACGAGACGCCGCGTGAATTTTGTCGATATCTGCGTTCTGGCCGTTATCGGCCTTTCCGCCCTGCTGGCGCTGTCGCGCGGCCTGGTCAAGGAAGTCTTGTCGATCCTGAGTTGGGTTGGCGCCGTCCTGGCGGTGATCTTCCTGTTGCCCCGGCTGCGGCCCATCGCCCTCCGATATATCAGCGAGCCGCTGCTGGCCGACATCGTTACCGGCATCGGCATTTTCGTTGTCGCCATCATTGTCCTGGGCGTCGTCAATCACTATCTCTCTGCCAACGTCCGGTCCAGTGCGCTCGGCGCCCTGGACCGGTCCCTTGGTCTGGTTTTCGGCCTGATCCGCGGCGCTGTCATCGTGTCCTTCGCCTATATCCTGATGACCTGGGTGCTGCCGAATTCGGCATCCCGGCCGGATGTGATTCGTGAAGCCCGGACCGAGCCGCTGGTGGCCCAGGGTGCCGACTTCCTGAAATCCCTGCTGCCGGCGGATGTGATCAATCGTGGCAGCATGGCGCTGGATACCGGCATGCAGAAGATCGAGCAGGGCAAGGCCCTGAATGACGCCTATAACGGCCTGACCGGAAATTCGGCTGGAAACGGCGCCGGAAATACCGCTGGGGTAACGCCACTGCCGGGTTCCGGCGGTGCGGCGGGCGCAGACCAGACTTCCGCTAAACCGGGTGGACAAGCCTCCGGATCGGGGTATAAGGACGCCGAACGCAAGGATCTGGAGCGCCTGCTGCAGGGCGCCCAATAGCCGCCGGCTTCGGCCGGAATAGCGGCGCCGACGGCCGATCAGCCGCCAAAGACTGATTAGCCTAAGTGCCTATGAATCTGAGCGCCTTTTAGACTGGAGCGTCACCGCGATGATGACCACTCAGCCTTTCGACGAAGATCATCTCGGCGAAGAATGCGGTATTTTCGGCATCTTCGGCAACGAGGACGCCGCTGCCCATAGCGTGCTGGGCTTGCATGCCCTGCAGCATCGCGGTCAGGAAGCTGCCGGCATCGTCAGCTTCGACGGCAAGGAATTTCACGCTTATCGCTCGACCGGCCATGTCGCCGACCACTTCTCCAAGGAATCGGTGATCTCCCGCCTGACCGGCCATGCGGCGATCGGCCATGTGCGCTATTCCACCACCGGCGGCAGCGGCTTGCGCAATGTCCAGCCGCTCTTTGCCGATCTGCAATTCGGCGGTTTCGCCCTCGGCCACAACGGCAATCTCACCAACTGCTATACCTTGCGCGACGAGCTGACCAAGCGCGGCGCCATTTTCCAATCCACCACCGATTCCGAAATCATTCTGCATCTGATGGCGACCCATCTGCGCGGCAATGTGGTCGATCGCCTGGTCTATGCGCTGCAGCAGATCGAGGGGGCTTATTCTCTCGTCGCGATTGCCGACGACCTGCTGATCGGCGTGCGCGATCCGCTGGGCGTCCGCCCGCTGGTGCTCGGCAAGCTGGGCAGTGCCTATATCCTCGCCTCGGAAAGCTGTGCGCTCGATATCGTCGGCGCCGATTATATCCGCGATATCGAGGCCGGCGAGATGGTGGTGATCGACAAGAGCGGCCTGCGCAGCATGCGGCCCTTCGGCCCCACCACACAGCGTTCCTGCGTCTTCGAATATATCTATTTCGCGCGCCCCGACAGCATCATGGATGGCCGCAGCGTTTACGAAGCGCGCAAGAAGATCGGCGCCGAACTGTCGCGCGAAGCCTCCATCGATGCCGATGTCGTCATTCCGGTACCGGATTCCGGCGTGCCGGCGGCTCTGGGTTATGCCGAGGAATCCGGCATTCCCTTCGAGCTCGGCATCATCCGCAATCATTATGTCGGCCGCACCTTCATCGAACCGACCGACCAGATCCGCAATCTCGGCGTCAAGCTGAAGCACAATGCCAACCGCGCCAAGGTGCAGGGCAAGCGGGTGATCCTGGTCGATGACAGCATCGTACGCGGCACCACCTCGAAGAAGATCGTCGAGATGATCCGCGCCGCCGGTGCGACTGAAGTGCATATGCGGATTTCCAGCCCGCCCACCACCTATTCCTGCTTTTACGGCATCGACACGCCGGAGCGCAGCAAGCTCCTCGCTGCGCAACATGACGTCGCCGAGATGGCCAAGATCATCGGCGTCGACAGCCTCGCTTTCGTGACCATCGACGGGCTCTATCGGGCGATGGGTCATGCGGCCCGCAATCCCGACCAGCCGCAATTCTGCGACGCCTGCTTCACCGGCGATTATCCGACGGTCCTGACCGATCAGAATGGTGGCGGCAAGGTCGCCCAGCTCTCATTGCTGGTGACGGAAAAAGCTTCCTGATGAGCAATAGCACCGAAGGACAAGCCGCCGGCCAAGCTGTCGGAACAAAAGCGGCTGGCCGCCTCGCCGGTCGCATCGCCCTCATCACGGGTGCCAGTCGCGGCATCGGCGCCGCCGTCGCGCGGCGCTTCGCCGCCGAAGGCGCGAAACTGATCCTCACCGCCCGCACCGTGGGCGGACTGGAGGAAGTCGACGATGCGATCCGTGCCGCCGGCGGCGAGCCCAGCCTGCTGGTGCCGCTCGATATCAAACAGTATGACGCCATCGATCAGCTCGGCGCCGCCTTGTTCGAGCGTTTCGGCAGGCTCGACATCCTGGTCGGCAATGCCGGCATTCTCGGCCCGCTGACGCCGGTTCCCCATATCGAGATCCAGCAGTGGCAGGACGTGCTGGACATCAACCTGACGGCCAATTGGCGCCTGATCCGCAGCATGGACCCGCTGCTCCGTCTGTCGGATGCCGGCCGCGCCATCTTCGTCAGCAGCCGGGCGGCGCAAAATCCGCGCCCTTATTGGGGCGCTTACGCGGTCAGCAAGGCGGCATTGGAAATGGTGGTCCAGAGCTATGCCCTGGAAGTCCAGAACGTCACCCCGATCCGGGTCAATCTGATCGATCCGGGCGGCACCCGCACTAAGATGCGGGCCGCCGCCTATCCCGGCGAAAATCCGGAGACGCGGCCGCATCCCGATGAGATCACCGAAGCCTTCGTCAAGCTGGCCGATCCCGCTTTCACGGCGACCGGCCAGGTGATCAAGGCACAGGAGAGCTGAGCGCGCCGACGCTCCTCTTGCACGTAACGGCATCGCCTTCATTGCGCGAGATAGCCGCCGTCGAGCGGATAATGCGATCCGGTGATGAAACTGGCGTCATCCGACAGCAGAAACGCAACCAGGCTGGCCGCTTCCGCCGACGTCCCCAGCCGGTGCAGCGGATGCATATCCTCGATGCGGGCCCGCCCGCCCAGGCCATCTAGCGAACTGCCGAGCCCGGCCGTATCGATTCTTCCGCGCTTCCGACAAATTTCTCTTCCGCAATCTAACGCTGCTGATGCGGATCTATCGCTGGTCGATCTACTGGACGTGGGAGCGATCATGGCCGGAATTTCTCGTTACCTCGGATCAGGCAAGAAAGCGGACACGGATCGTCCTGGCCAGGCTTGAAGCGGAAGTCCCCGGCACTGCCTTGCGCGGCGATCTGACGCCCGATTATCCGCTCGGCTGCAAGCGCATCCTGCTCAGCGACGACTTCCTTGCGACGATGCAGAAAGGCAATGTGACATTGGCCACCGGCGGCATCGATCACATCGAGGGCAACGGCATCGTCACCTGTGATGGACGAAAGATCGATGTCGACTGCCTCGTCTATGCGACGGGCTTCAAGGCGCATCAGTTCCTGCCCGGCATCACGGTTCTCGGTCGCCGGGGCCGCAATCTGAAGGAGGATTGGACGCGAGCGGACGGTGCGAATGCCTATCTCGGGATTGCCCTGCCCGGCTATCCGAACTTCTTCATGACCTACGGGCCGAACACCAATCTGGGGCACAATTCCATCGTCTTCATGCTGGAATGTCAGGCCCATTACATCCTGCAGCTGATCCGGGCGGCACGTCACCGCAATCGGAACACCGTCGAAGTGACCGCCGCGGCATCCGAAGCCTTTCAAAGCAGGCTGGAAGGCGACCTGGCAAAAACCGCCTGGGCCGGCAGTTGCTCCAACTGGTACAAATCCGCAAAGGGCAGGATCATCAACAACTGGTCGTCAAGCACGATCCGGTACTGGCTGCTGACAAGGCGCTTCAAACGGGCCGATTATACGCTCTCGTGACCGATCACGCGGGCAGGCTTGGAGCGGCGATATAGCAGCACGGTGAGGAGCAGGGCGATCGCAGCACCAATTGCGGCGCAGAGAAAAGCCGACGGATAGCCGTAGAGGCTGATGACGAAGCCGATCAGCGGCCCGGTGATGCCGAGCGACAAATCAGCGAAGACCGAATAGGCACCCAAGGCCGCGCCGCGATTTGACGGCGGCACCAGACCGACCGCTTCGACGCCGAGGGCCGGAAAGACCAAAGCAAAGCCGCATCCCGTCAGCGCCGCACCGGCCAGGGCGAGATGCGGCACCGCCGCCTGCCACAACAGCACCAGCCCGGCCACTTCCACGACGAAAGACACCATGGCGACACGGAAACCGCCAAACCGATTGATGGCGTTGGCGAAAAGTAATCGCGTGCCGATGAAGGCCGCACCGAACAGCGTCAAGGTGAAGGCGGCATCCGGCCAGTTGCGGTTGGCATAGAATAGCGTGATGAATGTGGCGATCGTGCCGAAGCCGGTCGAGCCCAGGGCAAGGCCCAGGCCATGTGGCAGCACCCGTCCGAAAACCCGGCGAAAGGCCAAACGATCGCCGGTCACCACCTGGGTCGGCCGCTTCAGATAGCTGAGCGCGAGGCCGATCACCGCCAGCACCGCAATGCTGCCGCCGATCGATGCAAAGCCGAGATCGTCGGACAGGATGACGCCGAGCGGAGCCCCCAGGGCCAGGGCGCCATAGGTGGCGATGCCGTTCCATGAAATCATGCGTGCCGTATGGCTGGCGCCGATCTGGCCGATGCCCCAGGTGATCGATCCCGTTCCCACCAGGCTCTCACCGAAACCCAGCACCAGCCGGCCGATCAACAGGAGTAGCAGGCTGAGCCAGGGCGTGCCGGGAAACATCGCCGCAACCAGCAGAAAGATGCCACTGATGCCGCAGGCGATGAGGCCATAGACCACTGCCTGTTTCGGACCGATCAGATCGCAGGTCCGGCCCGCATGCGGGCGCGTCAGCAGGGTCGCCACATATTGCGTGCTGATGACGATGCCGGCGAGAACGGAGCCATAGCCGAGATCGACATGCACGTAACTCGGCAGCACCGCCAGAGGAATGCCGACGGTGAGATAGCAGATGAAGGTGAAGATGACCGTGCTGAGGATTTGCAGGATCACCGATCCAGCTTTTTCATCGCTGCCGTCAAGCGCAGCGCATGACGCCCCGCCCATTGCCTGCGGTATCGACGGCGACGGTTGAGAGGAAGGAGGCCTGTCACGCATTGATCGTAAATCCTGTCCGCCGTCATTGGAGACAGCGAGAACGCATTGAACCCACGGCAGCGACATCGATATGGCCGACAGCCATTGAGCAAAAAGCTGTGCCGCAGGGCCGCACTATGCCCGATCGCTAGGGCAATTAGGTCTGGATTTCTGACAGATTACCCATGCCGCAACTTCATGCGCGAAGCGGCTGATATAAGATGAAAATCACCATTGAAAATTTCATATCGGTCCCGCATGCTCGACTTCATGGGGAATCAACAAGCATCGCCGAAGCGCACAAGATCAGGCCCGCATGACGCACTGCCCCTGCAGGGAGATGCCGGACCATCGATCACCGATCCGTAACAGTTGATGATGACTCGTTCCGTGTGCGTCGATACGGAACCGTCTTCCGGGGACCATCCGGACAAAATAGGGAATGATGTCCTGCGGCGAAAGAGATGGCGCCCGCCTTCATCGCAATCAGGCAGAAACAGGGGAGACCATATGGCTCGCGAGACTAAGGGACTCATCAGCGGTATCAGCCGTCGCCGGTTGATCAAATCAGCTGCCGGCGTTGCGGCGGCCCTCGGCGCACCCGCCATTATCGGCCGCGCACCGATTTCATCGGCGCGCGCGGATTTCGCCGGTGAAAACCTGATCGTCGTTTCCTGGTCGGGCAATCACGAGCTCAGTTTCCGTGCCGCGGTGGTCGAGCCCTTCAACGAGAAATACGGCACCAAAGTGGAAACCGTGGGCGGCTGGGACCAGATGGTATCGCAGATCGTTGCCGCGCCGGCCGACAACCCGCCCTTCGATATTACCATCGCCGATGAATATACCAGTTCCGCCGGTTTCGCCGAAAAGCTGTTCCTCAAGACCGATCGCAGCAGGATCCCCGGATTTTCCGCCGTCTATCCCTGGTTCGACGAAGAACGCGGCCCGGCGAAGGAATATGGCGTGCCGTTCGGCGGCGGATCGCTGTGGATGCTGACCGCCAAATCGGCCGAACTTAAACCGGATAGCTGGCGCAATTTCTGGGATGCCAAGGCCCAGGGCAAAATCACCATGGATGCCGCTGCCTTCTATTGGGATCTCTGCATCCCGGCGATCCTTTCCGACCGCAAGCCCGGTATCGAAGAAGTTTTTGAAACGCCCACCGAGATGGAGCCGCTTTTCCTGGAATTGGAAAAGCTGAAAATGGCCAAGTGGTACAAGGACGGCGCCGAACTGACCAACCTCATGCTCCAGGACGAAGCCGAGGTCGCCACGATGTATTCGGCCGATGCCTATGGCTTCATCAAGGAGCATGGCGAGGAATTCGAAGCGGCGATTCCCAAGGAGGGTACGGCCTCCTATACCAACTGGTTCCTGAAGGTGCGCGGCACGCGGCATGCCGACCTCGCCGATCTCTTCATGGCCTATTTGCTGGAAAAGGAAACCCAGCAGCGCTTCCTCGATGTCTCGACCGATTTCATGTCGCGAAACGACCTGACACCGCCGGCGCATTGGGCCAATTATCCCCGCTCGGAAGAGACGATCCGCCAGACCTTCAAGCTTTTCAGCATCGATGGCTGGAGCAAGTTCGGCCCGAATTGGGATGCGCTGGATGCACGCATGAAGCAGACCATCGCCAAGACTACACAAGGTTGATTGCCCGGACGCCCCGTGGCCGCCCTGACCGGCCACGGGCCACCCGGTTGACGAAAGTAGAGTCCATATGGCCGAAGCGCATACAGCACCGGATGCCCCCGCTCTCGAACTCGATCGCATCCGGCGCAGTTTCGGCAATGTCCTCGCCGTCGACGATGTCTCCATCGATGTCGCCAAAGGCGAATTTGTCACGCTGCTCGGCCCCTCCGGGTCCGGCAAGACCTCGACGCTCCGGTTGATCGGTGGTTTCGAGGAGCTCGAATCCGGTGCGATCAAGATCAACGGCGCACGTATCGATCATCTGCCGGCCTATCAGCGCGACACCGCCACCATCTTCCAGTCGGGCGCACTCTTTCCCCATAAGACCGTAGCGGAGAACATCGCCTATGGCCTGCGGATGCGCGGCATCCCCAAGGCGGAGATGCCGGCCCGGATCAAGCGCTCGCTGGAAATGGTCAGGCTTGGGGGATATGAGGAGCGCTATCCGAGTCAGCTTTCCGGCGGCCAGAAACAACGCGTCGCCCTCGCCAGATCGATGGTGGTGCAGCCGACGATTCTGCTGTTCGACGAACCGCTCTCCGCCCTCGATCTTTCCTTGCGCCTGCAGCTTCGCAGCGAGATCCGGCGTCTGCATGACGAGATTGGTTTCAGCGCCATCTATGTCACCCACGACCAGGGTGAAGCGATGGCGATGTCGAGCCGTGTCGCCGTGATGAACAAAGGCCGGATCGAACAGATCGACCGACCGGACCGCATCTTTCACGCGCCGGCGAATGAATTCGTTCACACTTTCATCGGCGAGAGCTGTTGCCTGCCGATCCGCCTGGCCGATGGAAAGGCTGCCGATCTCGCCGGCGCGCCGCTCGCGCTTCGTCTGCGGGAAGATCAAGCCGATGGCGATTGGCGTCTTTATCTGCGGCCGGCGCGATTGAAGCTTGGCGCGCAGGCAGTGCAAACCGAAAACCGTCTGGCCGCGCGCATTCATTTCATCGAATTCCTCGGCGATTTCCATCGCTATCACCTGAAGGCTGGCGCGCTGGAATTCTTCGCCGATCAGCCCGGCGATCTGGGCCATTCCATCGGTACCGAGATCGATGTTGGCTGGCAGAGCGCAGACATGCGGTTATATCGATGAGTGGCCGGCCGATGATGCAGCAGCCAGCCGAAGCCGATGCACTCTTTGACGCGGCCCGCCGTCGGGTGAAAAGGCGGGAGCGCTTGACGCCCTGGCTGATGATGGCGCCGGCACTGGCCATCATCATTGTCTTCTTCGGCCTGCCCACTTTGTACATGGCGCGGATGAGCTTCAATTTGCATCCAGACCAGCGCCTTTATGTACCTGGCTTCACGCTCGAACATTATCTTTCCTTGCTGACCGATCCGCTTTTCACCGGCGCGCTCTGGACCACGATCAAGCTTGCCTTTGTTTCTTCGATCTTCACTGTTTTGATCGGCTATGCTTTTGCCCTGCTGGTCTGGCTGCAGCCGGCAAAGTGGCGCTTCGCCTTCATCGCCTTGGCGCTCTGTCCGCTCTTGATCTCGGAAATCTCCATCATCTTCGGCTGGTGGATGTTCTTTCCGAAAAACGGCCTGCTCAGCTATGCCTTGCTGTCGACCGGCGTGATCGAAGACAAGATCAGCCTGATGTATACGGAATTCGCCGCTTTCGTCGGCTTGATCTATGTCACCTTGCCCTTCTGTTTTTTTATCCTGCTGTCGATCTTCGATGGCATCGACAAGCGGATGCTGGAAGCCAGCGCCGATCTGGGTGCCGCGCCGTTCCGCACCGCCTGGGAAGTCCTGCTGCCACTGACACGGACCGGTATCCTGGTTGCCTTCGCGCAATCCTTCATCTGGTCGATGGGGACCTATGCCACACCCTCGGCGCTTGGCCCGGATACGCTCTGGACGGTTGGCTATATGATCCAGGAGCAGATGCTCGGCAAGCATAACTGGCCGAAAGCGGCGGCCTTCTCCATGGTTCTGGCGGTCGGCGTCGCCATCGTCATGATGTTCATTCGCTCTTTGATGTGGAAGCGGACATCCTTCCATGCTTGAGGACGCCCAGAGAGAGACTATACCGCCAGTCGCGCGACGCCGCCCGGATGCATTGCTGCTGCGGGCGCTCGCGCTGGCTTTCATGGTCTTCATCGTCCTCTATATCGCCATCCCGATCATGATCACGCTGACGATGTCGTTCAACGATGCGTCGATGATCCGTTTCCCGATCCTGCACTGGTCGCTGAAATGGTACCGTGATTTCCTCGGCAGCCCGCAATGGGTCGATGCCCTGGGCAACAGCCTGATCATCGCCATCGGCACCATGACGATCTCGACCGTCGCCGGCGTTCTCGCGGCCTGGGTCTTCGAACGCTACAAGTTCCCCGGCCGATCCGCGCTCTACCTCGCCATCATGATGCCGCTTTTCATGCCGGGCGTGGTGCTGGGTCTCGGCGTCGCCATCGCCTTTGGCGGATTGAATATCGGCGGCTTCGCCGTCTATGGCTCGCGCGGGCTGGTGATGCTGGCCCATTCTCTTTGGGCCATGCCGCTGGTCTTCATGTTGATGGAAGCGACCTTCCGCATCATCGACCATCGCATCGTCGAGGCTTCCTACGATCTCGGCGGCCGGCCGTTGCGCACCTTTTTCGAGATCGTCTTGCCGTCGGTCTCGACCGGCATCATTTCATCGGCGCTTTTCGCCTTCGTTATTTCGCTGAATGAATTCGTGATGGCGCTTTTCCTCACCGACCGCGACACCCAGACCTTGCCGGTGCTGATGTGGCTCAGCCTGCGATCGGCCGGCACCCCGCGCCTGGCCGTCGCCGCCGTCATCCTGGCCAGCGCGGTCTTCGCCTCACTGGTCCTGATCCTGCTCTGGTATATCCGGCAGCTCCGCAAGACATCGCGATAGCTGCCCTCTCGATTACCTGTTCCGGTCGAACGGGTTTTCACCGCGCCGGGAATAGAGACGCAGCGGAACGCCGCTGAGATCGAAGGTATCGCGTATGCCGTTCAGCAGATACCTGTGATAAGAATCCGGCAGTTCATCCGCCATCTGGGCGAAGAGTGCGAAGGTCGGCGGTCTTGTCTTGATCTGGGTCATATAGCGGATCTTCACCCGCCGGCCGGCCACCAAAGGCGCCGGGTGCATCTGCTGCACATCACCCAGCCAGCGATTGAGCTGCGCGGTCGGCACCCGCCGGTTCCAGCGGGCATAGATCGCAAAGACCGCGTCCATCAGCTTGTCGAGATTGCGCCCGGTCAGGCCGGAAATGGTGACGACCGGCAGGCCGCGCACCTGGGGCAAAGAGAGATCGAGCCGCTCGCGCAGCTTCTTCAGCGCTTCGGCCTTGTCCTCGACCACATCCCATTTATTGGCGGCGATGACCAGGGCCCGGCCCTCTTCGATCACCTGGCGGGCAATGGTCAGATCCTGCTTTTCCAGCATGTCGTGGGAATCCAGAACCAGGACGACGACATGGGCAAAGCGGACCGCCCGTTCGGTATCGAGCCCGGACAACCGCTCCAGCTTTTCGACCACCCGCGACCGGCGGCGCAGACCGGCGGTATCGATCAGCCGGACCGGATGATCCCGCCCCGACTGGTCACGCCACTGCCAATCGATGGCGATCGCATCGCGCGTGATGCCCGCTTCGGGGCCGGTCAGCAGGCGGTCCTCGCCGATCAGCCGGTTGACCAGGGTCGACTTGCCGACATTGGGCCGGCCGACAATGGCAAGCTGCAGATGGCTGGGCGCCTCGACCTCATCCGTCGGCAAGGCGTCCAATTCGGCATCCAGCGCGACCGGCTGGGCCGCCGCTTCCAGCGCCGCCGCCTCGTCGCCCACCCCGCCGGCCATGCCGCTCTTGTTGCGCCAGGCATCAACAAAGGGCTGCATGGCGTCATAGAGATCGCCCATGCCTTCGCCATGTTCGGCGGAAATGGCGATCGGCGTGCCGAGGCCGAGGCCATAGGCTTCCATCGCTCCCGCCTGGCCGGCTTTACCTTCGCTTTTATTGGCAACCAGGATCACCGGCGTGCGGCGCTTGCGCAATTGCCGGGCAAAATGCTCGTCGAGCGCCGTGACGCCCGCCCTCGCATCGATCACCAGCAGGGCGACTTGCGCGCTGTTGACCGCCTGCTCGGTCTGTTCCCGCATGCGGGATTCCAGGCTGCCGTGATGCACGTCTTCCAGGCCGGCCGTATCGATGACAGTGAAATCGAGATCGCCCAACCGGCCGGCGCCATAGCGTCGGTCCCGGGTCACGCCGGGACGATCGTCGACGATCGCCAGACGCTTGCCGATCAGGCGGTTGAACAAGGTCGATTTGCCGACATTGGGTCGGCCGACGATGGCGACGGTGAAAGTCATATATCGTTTCGATCAAATACGATGGACCGCCCGATACCGCCCTCACGGCGACGCAGCCGGTCCATCCTTCAGTTGAGTCAGTCAGCCCGTTATCTGAAGGCCAGGAGATCCGCGTTATCGGTCAGTATGTACACCGTCCCGTCGGCCACCACCGGCGGCAGATGGGAGCGGCCGATTTCCTGCTGTCCGAGGATTTTACCGGAATAGGGCGAGATGGAAACGGCATAGCCGCTCGATCCCGTCACCAGCAACCGATCGCCGGCCAGGACCGGGCCGCTCCAATAGATCGGATCCTTGTGCTTTTCCGGATCCTCGAAGGGCGGCAGATTCTGCACCCATTTGATGCGGCCGTCCTGGCGCTGCAGGCAAAGCACTTCGCTGTTATTCGTCAGCACATAGATGAAATCGCCGGCGACCCATGGGCTTTGCGTCCCGCCGATGCTGGCATCCCAGACGCGGCCGCCACGCCGCGGACTGATCGCCGCCATGACGCCGCCATTGCTGACGGCGATGACCATATCGCGATCGATCACCGGCCGCCCACGGATATCGGTAAGGGTGGCGGTTGAATCGCCGCGCGTCTTGCCGGCCAGATTGTCGCTCCACAGGATTCGGCCATTGGTGACATCGAAAGCCAGCAGGTCGCCCGAGGTATAAGCGGCGACGACGACGCTGCCGAACACGGCCGGCGTGGCCCCACCCAGCAAGCCGGCGGCTTCCTCGACCCCGGCATTCGACCAGAGACGGCGGCCATCATCGAGCGCATAAACAATGAGCTGGTTGTCCAGCGTCACGGAAAAGATGCGGCCGTCACTGACAGCCGGAGCGGCCCGCATCGGCGATGGCGCGGAGGTTTCCCAAATCGTCTCGCCGCTCTTGGCATCGAGCGCAAAAACCTTGGCAAACGGTGTCGTTACCACCACCTTGCCCTCGGAGACGGCAAGCCCGCCGCCGAACAGATCGTCATCTTCCTCGTCGGGCGTCAGATCGACCCGCCACAGCCGGTCGCCGCTCTTCGCATCCACCGCCGAGACTTCGGAATCCGCATCCATCGTATAGACGACGCCGCCGGCGACCACCGGCTCCGCCAGCAAGCGATTGTCATCGCTGGCGGATGAACCGACATCGGTCGACCAGACTCGCTGCAACGGCTGATTGCTCGCTTGCAGATGATACATGGCATGGCTTTGCTCGCCACCGGCCTGAGGCCAGTCTTTGTTCAGGTAGGGCTTCGGCAAGCGTACCTGCACACCCGCCAGGGATTCATCGGCGTTCAGGCTGCGGTCGAGCTGCAGCACCGAGACGCGTTCGCCCGGCAAAGGCGTCTTGGATTTATCGCAGGCGGACAAGGCCGTCAGCGCGGCGGCGCCGAACAGGCCGGCACGGATGACCGTCTTCCATCTGACCGAAGAGGTGCCGTGCAAAGCCGGCTGGCCGTTTTGCCCTGTCATTCGCTTCATCACGCCGCCCATCTGGTCGCCAATTCCCTATCTACCGGCCGGCGATTATGGCCGCCGGCTCATTTTTCGCCGATGAGACAGCCTCGATGGGTTTATCTCATGGGGATGCCACAAGCCAAGTCAACGACAGGCTGCCGAGACGGGCCGGTGATCAAGGCCGGATCCCGACAGCCCTGCCGCAATCTTATTTTTGCAGCCGGTCCAGCATCTGCTGCGCCCGCATCGCCATTGCCGGACTGTCCGCGCCGGGAGCCGATGCCAGTTTCTGCAATTCGGTAAACGTCTCCCGGGCCTTGTCCTTATCGCCGGCCGCCAGCTGGGCGAGACCGGAAACCTCCAGGGCCGAAAAGCGATAGGCATTTCCCTCGACCGCCAATGGCTGCACCAGGGCCAATGCATCAGCCGGCTTGTTTGCCTGCAATTTCATCAGGCCGGCTTCGATCGCCGCCAAATCCCGCGCTGCCGGATCGACGGACTGATCCTTCGCGATCGCCGATAACAGATCGGCCGCCCGGGCCGGATCGCTGGCCATGGCGCTGTTCGCCAATTGGAAGCGGGCCAGGAGACCATAGCCGCCGCCCTGCGCCGCCACCCGATCGAGCGCCGCGCCGCCGGCTTTGGCATCCTTTTGCTGCTGTTGCACGGCTTCCAGGAATTCGACGCTGGCCTGTTGGCGCCGGTAGTCGTCATAGCGCTGCCAGCCCCACCACAGGGCCGTCGCCAGCACCGCCAGCAGCGCCGCGCCGATCACGTAATTGCCGTATTTCCGCCAGAAGGCACGCGCCTGGTCGGCCCGTAACTCCTCGTCGATCTCGTTAAAAATGTCCGCCACGCCTGAACCTCTTAATCCTGCCGTGCCCGGCAGCTACCTCATATACCGCGCCTGCATCGGCCTGACGAAATCGCCCATGTCGGTTTGGTTTGGAAATTTGCGCGCTAACATAGCGACATAGCCGCCAATCGTCAAAATCGTAGAACGTCGTTGCGAGTGCCTTGAAAGGGTTGGGAAAAGCACCGATGCGATGCCCCGGCAAGCGAAGCCGCCGGGGCATTTAGAAATTTGGAACGATTCTTGCTTTAATCTTGGGCAATCGCTTGTCAGGCCATATGAAACGCCGGAAGGATCACCCATGACCATGCCAGACCGCCAAGACGGGCACCCGGCCTCTGCAACCTGCGGCCCAGCAACGAGTGGCCCCGTAGCGAACGGCCCCGTAGTGAACGGCCCCGTGGCGAACGGACCGGCAGGGAACGGCCTAGCCGCCGGCCGCCTGCTGTTCCTGGGCATCGGCCTTCTTTTGGCCCTAAGCGGCTGTGAAATCACCACCGGCGCCGCCGTCTATGGCCTGGTTGAAGGCAGCAGCTTGAACCAGACCGGCAAGACCGCCTCGGATCACCTGGCCTCCCTCGTCACTGGCCAGGACTGTAACATCCTGCGCTACCAGCAGACGGGCAAATATTGCCTCAGCTCCGCCGAACTCGCACAGATGGAGGCGGCAGAAAAGCGGGATAATGCCGGTTATTGCTATCAGACGATCGGCGATGTCTGGTGTTACGACAATCCCGACCCGACGGCGAGCCCGGAAATCCGCGTCCATTAAATCCACCTTCCCGGTCGTCGCCCCGATCCATTTACGAATCTGGACGGGATGCGGGAATTGGTGAAAACTGGTCATGGCATCGGGAATGAGGTGTCGAGTCGATGGCAAGCTGGTTGCTTGCCCGGCAGCACCTGTCGCTCTTAGCATCCTCGGAAGGACCGCTAAGGCGGGGCCGACGATCAGGCATCGGGGCTCGCGGAGGCAGATGGCGCAACTGGTACTTCTGGCAGATTATCAACGCAAGGGCCGGCGGGTCTTTTTCAGCCGCGAGGACTTGGCCCAGTTGCTGGCAATCTACAGCCGGCAGGTAAGCCGGGGGCTCTGGCGTGACTACGCCATCGACCATCGCAGTAATATGGCGGTCTTTTCGATCTACCGCCGCAGTCACGAACAACCTCTCTTTTCAGTCAACAAAGTTGTCCTAAAAGGTGACCGGGATGCCAATTACGTCCTGTTGTCGCGGAGCAGACAGCTCGCTTCCAGCCGCATGCTGAGTGACATCATCGAGATGCTCGGACGTCAATTGGCTGTTGTTGACTAAGCCTTAACCACAATTACTGCCCTTCCCCCCAAAATCTTGAGGATAACCCCCAGCTATCCACAAGATTCTGCATAGCAGGTCTTGCCTCCCCGCATGTTGTGGGGTGAAATAGGTCCCACACAATATCTCGCGGCACGCACCGGCTAATTATATTATAAGGAGGCACGCCATGGAGTGGACCGAACAGCGGATTGAAACCCTGCGCAAGCTTTGGGGCCAGGGCCAGACCGCCAGCCAGATTGCCGCCATTCTGGGCGGCATCACCCGAAATGCCGTCATCGGCAAAGCCCATCGTCTGGGTCTGACCGGACGCCCCTCACCGATCAAGCGGGAAGCCGGCAGTGGCGGGACCTCGCAGCCGCGCCGCAAGGCGGCGACGGCGCGGCAGGACCGGCCAGAGCGCGCACGCCCTGCCATGGCGTCCACGGCGCCATCGCCCATGGCAAATCGCGTCCCGGCCGGAACCGTTGGAACCGGAAACACTGGCGCCAGCCCGGCAGCTCCCCAGCCCTCGGCCGCACCCGTCCGGCCGGCAGCCGAGATGCACCGCCAGTCGGCCGGCGGCCTACCCCTGACCCGGCAGGCGCAGCCCAGCCGGGCCCATGGCGGCAGCAAGAACTGCTCCTGGCCGGTCGGCGATCCGAAACAGCCCGGTTTCCATTTCTGCGGCGAACCCGCCGAACCCGGCCGCCCCTATTGCGCCGAACATTGCCACGTCGCCTATCACCGGAAGTCGGAAGCGGCCTAGGCTCTTCAACAGGCTATTCGCGCGAACCGGAAACGGCCAATCCTTCAGAAGGATTGGCCGTTTTTTCTCGCCCGCCTGACCTCAAAAAGCTAGAACCCTCCTACCCGGCTTGTTCGCTTGTCACGCTGAAACGTATTGCAGCCACAATGGCAATTGTACCGATGAATATTGCATCTACGCGGTTTTTATTTTGGCCGATTCTTTTCATTTTCAGTGCCGCTGCGATTTTCTGGTGGGCGGGGACACCGATCACAAATGCGACGATCGCCAGCTTGTTCCTATGCGTAACGGCACTGCCGATCATGGCATTCCTGGGGCCGGGCCGCGTATGCAAAGACCTGCCGTTGTTTGTTGCCGCCATCGCCACCGGCCTCGTCCTTGTTGGCTGCGTCAGCACATTGGCAAAAGCGTCAGGCCTGCAGCCTGACCTCATGATTGCAGTTTTTCTGATCATCAGCTTCGCCGGCTCGATCTGGCGCGGCAGACAAGAAAGGGCCGCGAGAGACCAGATCCAGGAAGAGATAAACGCACCATCATCACCCGCCTTGCAGATCGCGGCGTTTGTCTTGGCCCTGATTCTGTCATCCGTGTTGATGGTCTATGGTTTCCGGATGGGCGCCGGCCCCTACCCGGCTGTCTTCTACGGCGTCGACAACGCTTATCTTCTCTCCTTTGTTCGCAGCCTTGCCAGCAGCGATCTCTTCCCGCCGAATTCGTTGAACTTCGTCGGGCAACTGGGACCATACCATTATGCCATGCTGGAAGCCGGCGCGAGACTCGCACGCATAACCGGCCTTGCGCCCCACACGGCGTTCTTTCTAGCCGGCTCGGGTTGCCTCACGCTGGGGATGGTCGCTCTTTGCTGGCTGATCGCCCGGACGATCGTTGATGGCTGGCTGCGCTTGCCGATCATGGCGCTGCTTTATATCGGGACGTTCTATCAGAACTCGCTGAAGCTCACGAAGAAAGTCGGCCAGGCCCTTGCCTTGCTGCTGAGCGGAAATACCGATCAGCAATTGCCGCTGTCACTGAATGTCGCTCACGTTGTTACGCAGGCCGGCACCTTGCTGGCCCTCTGGGTCGTCTATCTTACATTTCGGCACCCTTTCCGGCAGCGGCCGCTTGCCGTATCTGCGTTAATCGTTCTGCTGGTAGGCGCTTCCGCCGGCGTTAAGGTTCAGCATTTCATCACCTATTGCCTCTGGCTGGGCGTCATATGCTTCATCGGTTTCCTTCAGGAACGTCCTTGGCGGGCTGACCTGAAAAAGGCATCCGCTCTTGCGCTGCGGCACGCTTGGCCGGTTCTCGCCGGTTTCCTGCTCGGCTTCGCCACGATGCGGCTTGAAAAATATTCCGATAGCGGCCGGCAACTGGTGTTTGCGCTGTTTGCCAATGATTATGTGAACGCCAACCTCATCGAAACCGTCAAGCATGCAGCCATCCTCTTCGTTCCGTCGGTCATTGCCCTTTTGTTCGCCAGAGGGCGGTATTTCGAGGATAAGGACAGGGCAGTCGCTGCGGCGGCGATCAGCATCCTCCCTCTCGTCCTTGTCGCCGTAACAGCGCTGGGAACACCCGATGGCGACGATACCGACTTCAGTTGGTTCCTGATAACCGGGCCTGCGACCATCAGCATCGCGCTTTGTGCCGGCTTGCTCGTCACCGGTGTCTGGCGCCGATTGAACCGTATTGGCCGCGGCATCGTTGCTTTCGCATTTGTCATCGCCATTGGGACACAGACATTGCGCTTTCCCCTCATGGCCATCGACACCATCATGCATCCCGATCACGGTGAGCAGGTGATGGATAATGCCAATCTGATCCCTGCTTTGTCGAAGATCCCCATTGAAGGTTCGGTCCTCGTTACCAACGACCTCCGAAACCCGGCGGAGAATTACAAACGTCCGGATCGGCAAACCCAGCTATCTGCCATTTTCGGGCATCAATGCTTCCTGTCGGTGCCATCCTATGACCGGTGGATGCCCGATCTGGCCGCAAAGAAAGCGGCCCAGGAGTTGCTGCGATCACCCAACTGGGATCCGCGGATCGGCGAAGCCGCAAAACAATATGGCTGGACCCATTTCCTGGTGCATAAAGACGCTCCGTATCCGGCCGATATCCCGCTGGACAAGCTCTATGAGTCGGGCGCCTATGCGGTTTACCGGTTTTAAATCCGGGTATTCCATGAATGGCTGCATCCCGGCCGCCATGAGCGGCCGGCACAGTAGCGGATGGATCGGTTTACAGTATAGACTGGCTGCGTTCTGATAATGGCCACGAAACCATAAATGCAGAGAACACTGTCGGGGTAAGTGCCACAGCCATGGCGATCAGTTTCAACAAACCGTTCCTCGTCGGCAAGGAGCTCGACAATCTTCGTCGCAGCCTTGAGAGCCTGCATCTCGCCGGTGACGGCCCGTTCTCACAGCAATACCATAGCTGGCTGGAACGTCATTATCAATGCACGGTGCTGTTGACGCATTCCTGTACCGCGGCGCTCGAGATGGCGGCCATCCTGGCAAATGTGGGACCAGGCGACGAAGTCATTATGCCGTCCTACACATTCGTCTCGACGGCCAATGCTTTCGTCCTGCGCGGTGCGCGACCGGTATTTGTCGACATCCGGCCGGATACGCTCAATCTTGACGAAAGGCTTTTGGAACAGGCGCTCACGCCGCGGACGAAAGCCATCGCCGCCGTTCATTACGCCGGCATTGGCTGCGATATGGACTCCATCCTTGCCTTCGCGACCAGACACGGCCTGACGGTGATTGAGGATGCGGCCCAGGCCTATCTTTGCACCTACAAAGGACGGTCCTTGGGGCGTTTGGGGTCAACCGGGGCGCTGAGTTTCCATGAAACGAAAAATATCGTTTCTGGTGAAGGCGGCGCTCTTCTGATCAACGACGAAGCCCTGATAGAGCGGGCACATATCATTCGCGAGAAAGGAACCAATCGCACGCAGTTCCTGCGCCGCGAAGTTGCCAAATATGAATGGCTCGATATCGGGTCATCCTATCTGCCCAGCGACCTGATCGCGGCCGTCCTCCTGGCCCAGTTGGAAGAAGCCGAGGCGATCGTCGCCAAACGTCGCCTTGCCTGGCAGCATTATCATGAAGCCCTTGCGCCGCTGGAGGAGCAAGGGTTGTTGCGACGGCCCAGCGTACCCGCCGATTGTCGGCATAACGGCCATATCTATTACATTGTCCTGCCGGATGTGGAGATCACCCAGGGCCTGTTGCGTGACCTTCGCAACCAAGGCATCGGCGTCACGACACATTATATTCCCCTTCACTCGGCACCGGCCGGGCGCCGCTACGGCCGCGTGGCAGGGAGCATGAAGATTACCGACCATGTCGGTTCTTGCCTGGTCCGGCTACCGCTCCATGCCGCCATCGCCGACGGAGAAATCGGCCGCGTTGCAGAAGCCGTGACGACACAACTTTCTGACAAGCGCTCGAAAAGAGCGTAACCGCAGATCGAGCGAATGAAACGCTGTCTTACCTGTTTGGCTGAGTTTTCGGGATCCAACTGGGGTTGCCCGCAATGTGGTGGCGCGCCTCACGCCATCGGTGGCGTGTTGGCCTTCGCGCCGGAACTCGCGCTCGAGAATGATGGCATGGCGCCGGATGCGCATCATACGCTGGATCAGATGCAGCATCGCAGTTTTTGGTTCAGGGCGCGAAACCGTCTGTTGACGGATATGGTGCGGCATTATTTTCCCCAGACGAAGGCGCTCCTGGAGATTGGCTGTGGCACGGGTTACGTTCTATCCGCATTGGCACAGGCGCTCCCGCATGCCCGGATCGTGGGCAGCGAGATATACGCGAATGGCCTCGACTACGCAGCGCAGCGTCTGGAGGGCCGCGCCGAACTCTTCCAGATGGATGCCACGGCGATCCCTTTCACGGATGAATTCGATTTAATCGCTGCCTGTGACGTGCTGGAACATATCGATGACGACGAGCAAGTCCTTCTGGAAATGCATCGGGCCCTAAGGCCGGGAGGAGGGCTGCTGCTGACCGTGCCGCAACATCCGTTCCTTTGGAGTCAAAGCGATGAGATAGCCTTTCATAAGAGACGCTATCGCATCGGTGAGTTGTCACGAAAAGTCCGCCAAGCTGGGTTTGATATCGTGCGCGATACATCGTTTGTCAGCACGCTGCTTCCCCTTTTAGTCTTGCAGCGCCTCACGCAAGGACGTCGAGACGATTACGACGCAGACGCGGAATTTTCTCTTCCTGCCTGGCTTGATCGGATGCTGGAGATTCCGATGGAAGTCGATAGACTCTCTATTCGCCTCGGCCTGTCACTTCCAACTGGTGGTAGCCGGCTAGTTCTGGCGAGACGCAGGTGATGATTGTGATTGAAAAGCCCGTCAGCAAAGCAACCAAGCGCGTTATGATTACACAATCTAATTATATTCCTTGGAAAGGCTATTTCGACCTAATTGCTTTGGCAGACGAACTAATCCTGCTGGACAGCGTTCAATTTACACGTCGAGATTGGCGAAACAGAAATATTATCAAAACACCGAATGGGCCGTTATGGCTCACCATTCCTGTAGAAGTAAAAGGGCGATATCATCAGGCGATTGATGAGACACGTATCGCCGAAATTGGCTGGGTAGATGCGCACATTCGCACGATCCAGATGAATTATAAGCGAGCAGCTTACTTCAAGGACATTTCGCCATGGCTCTTCGAAAGCCTTTCCAAGGCTGGCGAGGAGCCTTTGCTTGCGCACGTCAATGAACAGCTTATACGTTCGATTTGCGCGAGGTTATTTATTGAAACGCCGATTCGCCGCTGCACGGACATTTTGGACAAGGCAGCGATGCAGCAGATGGACTCGACTGAGCGCTTGCTGGAACTATGCCGCGCAACCAATGCCACGGATTATATTAGCGGGCCTGCAGCAAGAGATTATCTGAACGTGTCGCTTTTCAACAAACATGGCATTGACGTTGGTTGGGCGGATTATTCAGGCTATCCAGAATATCCTCAACTTTGGGGGGCATTCGATCACCGTGTGTCGATAGTCGACCTTCTTCTGAATATGGGCCAATCGGCCTCATCGTACATGCATCATATACGAGCCGCCATCACATGAAATTATCCATCGTCACGACGCTTTACTGTTCCGCACCTTACATTGAAGAATTTTATAGGCGTATCGTCGCGGCCGCCGAACAGATTACAGATGAATTTGAGATCATCTTCGTGAATGACGGTTCGCCGGACGATAGCCTGGAAATGACCGTGAGACTACACGAACGTGATTCACGAGTGGTCATTGTCGATCTTTCGCGTAACTTCGGCCATCATAAAGCAATGATGACTGGCTTAGCCTATGCCAATGGCGAGCTTATTTTTTTGATAGATAGCGATTTGGAGGAACAGCCTGAATTGCTGCGCCTGTTCCACCAGCACTTTTCGGACAATACCTGTGATGTCGTTTATGGTGTTCAGCGCGCTCGCCGCGGTGGCTACTTAGAACGCCTCTCAGGTTCCTTCTTCTACTGGCTCGTCAAGAAAGTCTGTCACATCGATCTTCCGAAGAATGTGGTCACCGTCAGGATAATGAGCCGCAGATATGTGAAAAGCCTACTGCAACATCGCGATCGGGAGATGTTCATTGCCGCGTTATGGTTTGAAACAGGTTACAGGCAAATACCGGTCGCGATCGACAAGGCGACAGTAAAGCCAACAAGTTATACCTTTGGTAAAAAACTGCGCATGAGCATTGACTTCGTCACCGCCCATTCCAGCAACCTGCTCTATTACGTTTTCTACTTAGGCCTCTTCATCTCATTTTTGTCCTTTTGCTGCCTGGCTTTTTTTATTTTGCGATATTTCGTTACAGGCCAAATTCTCGCAGGTTGGACGTCAATTATAGCCTCTATATGGATGTTCGGTGGGCTTTTCGTGCTACTCATCGGATTAGTGGGGATCTATATTGCAAGGATTTTCACCGAAGTGAAGCAACATCCTTATACGATCATAAGGGACATTTACTCATCACAGGAAACACCCCGCGAAGGTCAAAAAACTGGAGCAAATGATGCTTAACCGCATCATTCCGACAGGCTGATTGTGAGCAGGACCACAATGGTGCTCGGAGGGTTGGTGTCTGCGAGCGCACATAGTGAGGGCGTGTCATGAATGACAAAGACTATTCCTCTATCCACGACGCTGTGGCGGCCTATTATGATGGAAAATTGCGCGAATTCGGCGCAACATCGAAAGGTGTCGACTGGCGCGATGAGAGTTCACACATTCTCCGACATAGACAGTTTCTGTATCTTCTTGGAGACGATTTCGAAGCCAGCGTCTGCGATTTGGGTTGTGGTTATGGCCACTTCCTAACGTTCCTAAGAGCACACGGTTATAGAGGTCGCTATATCGGCTGCGATATTTCAGCACAGATGCTGGAAGTGGCGAAACAACAGCATGTCGCTGACAGAAATCATGAATGGGTCTTAGCCAGTCGCCCCCAGAGCGCCAACGACTATTTGATCGCGAGCGGAATTTTTAATGTTCGGCGCGGAGCCGAACTGGAAGACTGGGAGCGATATATCTTTGACACAATCGATGTGATGTTCAGCGCCTGTATGAAAGGTATTGCCTTCAATATCCTATCGACCGTCTCGGACGTGGCGTTTAGGCGTGATGATCTTTACTACGCCGATCCGATCAAACTCTTCGAGCGGTGCGCGAGCCGCTACGGTAGACACATAGCGCTGCTTCAAGACACGCAACTCTATGAATTCACGCTGGTGATCCGAAAGGAATGAATAAACTGTCCTTCCACCAAGGGGCCTTTCATTAGGTAAGCCACTATGGGCTAGGGCTCATGGATGGCCAGTCCGAACCCGCTTCTACCGTAACCGTTGCCGTTGTACGCGATGTATAATTTTCCGGCATGGGAGAATACGCAGGGATAGCATAGCATTTCGCTATCCCAGCCGTCGCTCGCCGGATCGAGGCCGGCTTTGTCATCTTGCCGTCGCCAGGTTACGCCGTCGGGCGACTCGGCATAACCCAGCCGATACCGCTCGCCACGGCAAGCGAACCACATTCGATATGTGCCACCATCTCGGATAACCGTCGGTCGCGCCAGCGCATATTCCGCCGCATCCTTGAAGCCGATTGCAGCTTCCCGACTGCATTGCCATTTGATGCCATCGCGAGATGTCGCGTGCTTGATGACATGATGCATATCGCTTTTATCGCCACCCCAGGCAGTATTTGACCCGTACCACATATGCCAATCCCCCTCACCGCTGCGCATCACCCATGGATAGGAGAGCGTGAAAGGGTCCTCAGGGGAGCGATCGAGAATTGGCCCCTGGGCAAAGCGCTCGAAGGCAGGTTTTGCAGGATCTCCAACCGCCATTCCAATGCTATTCCGCCACGGCGCGAGGACGCCCAGATTCCATCCCATGTAGTACATGCGATAGCTCGACCCCGACCGAACCACGGAACCCAGGCCAAGACCGCTATCGTCATACATGCCCGGTGTCCCCGGTGACAGGACCGGCGTCGTGCTGACATTTTGCACACTCGTCGGATATCTGAGATCTATATCGACATAACCGATCGAAGAGCGGGCATCGCCGTCTCGTGTGCTGAAAAAAACACGGAAGAGATCACTATCGAGATGGATCGGCACCGGCAGCGACGCATGACTCATCATCCAGGATTGCAATCGGTCCGGACAGAAGATTAAGCCGAGACGGCGCCATGGCATACGATTTATCCTGACTAGGTTACTGCGTGTGCTTATATACTGCGGAGCCGCGAGCTTGGTATGCTGGCTTTCTCATCCGCCCGCGCGGCAACGACGGATTCGTCGTCAAGGTTGCCGAGAACGAGGGCACCTGCGCCGATGACGCATTTGCGGCCGATACTCACGTGATCGCGGAAGGTCGCGTTGACACCGATAAAGGAACTGTCGCCAATGCGAACGCCGCCAGAAATGACCACATGCGATGCGATAAAGCAATTATCCTCGATGACCGAGTGATGCCCAATGTGATTGCCGCTCCATAACGTCACATTCCGCCCGATCTGGGCGAAGGGTTGAATCGTATTGTCTTCCAGAATGAAACAATTTTCCTTCGGCTCGAAACCGGCAAATATTGTGGCACGCGAACTTACGTAAGTCGCCAGCCGGTAACCTTTTGCCTTGGCCGCCTCCACTTTTTCGGTGCGGACCCTGTTCAGCCCGCTATAGCTGACAGCAACGAACATCGCATATTTGTCGGGATCATAGCTTTTTTCGATCTCTTCGAACGCGATCACCGGCTTGCCTTGAAAGTTTGGTTCCTTGGCAAATTGACCATCCACGGTAAACGCAACGACGTCATGATCTGTGTCATGTTCAAAATAGAATGAGGCAAGCTCCGCAATTTGACCGGTGCCGAAGAGAATGAGCTTGCTCATGACAATTTCTTTCCAAAAAAGCCTTCAGTCTTCACCCTACCCTAAATAGGTAAGATAATCTTTATATTCACCTGGTCGCAGCTGGCCGATGACTTTCCGCAGCTGCTCCCCATCTATGAATCCCATCCGATAAGCGACCTCTTCCGGGCAGGCGATTTTCAGGCCGGTGCGTTGTTCCATGACCATCACGAACTGGCTCGCGTCGAACAGCGTCTGTGGTGTGCCGCCGTCCAGCCAGGCGCTGCCGCGACCGAGCATCTCCGCCCGCAGCTTGCCGCGTGCCATGTAGATGCGGTTGATATCGGTGATTTCGAGTTCGCCGCGCGGTGACGGTTTAAGGTCGCGGGCGATCGGCAGGACGTCTTCATCATAGAAGTACAAGCCGGGCACGGCGAGATTGCTTTTCGGCGTCTTCGGCTTTTCCTCAATTGACGAAACCCGTCCTTCAGAGTCGAGCGTTATAATGCCGAACGCCTCCGGCTGCTGGACCGGATAGGCAAAAATCGTCGCGCCGTCCCGGCGATTGATGGCGCGCTGAAACTGCGCCGACAGACCAGTGCCATAAAATAGGTTATCCCCCAGAATAAGCGCGGTCGGATGTCCGGCGATATAGTCCTCGGCAATGACGAAGGCCTGGGCGATGCCGTCGGGAGAAGGCTGCGCCGCGTAATCGATCTTGATCCCCCACTGGCTACCATCCCCAAGGGAGGATTGGAATTGCGGCAAGGCCTGTGGGCTGGAAATGAGGACGAATTCGCGAATGCCTGCTAACATCAGCGTGGTCAGCGGGTAATAGATCATCGGCTTGTCGTAGACCGGCAGCAGTTGCTTATTCACCGCGACCGTCAACGGATAGAGCCGCGTGCCGCTGCCGCCGGCGAGGATGATGCCCTTCCAGCCTTTCTTATTATCCGGCATGCCGCCGATCCTTCCGGTCATGAGAGAGGTGGTTCAGCCCCAACCGGCCGCCGTCATATCGCTGATCGCGATGACGCATCCACCAATCGCGGTTTTCCAGATACCAGGCGACCGTCTGCTGCAAACCGCTGGCGAGCGTGCGACTCGGCTGCCACCCCAATTGAGTACGCATTTTCGTATCGTCGATCGCATAGCGCAGATCATGGCCCGGCCGGTCGGCAACGAAACGGATGAGGTTTTCATGCGGCCGATGCGGCGAGTCCGTCAGCGCGCCATCCAGCAGCGCACAGATGTCGCGCACGAGGTCGATGTTCCGCCGCTCCGCCCGGCCGCCGATATTATAGGTCTCACCCGGCAATCCGCGACTGAGGGCACAGCACAGGGCATCGGCATGATCCTCGACGAACAGCCAGTCGCGTACATTTTCGCCAGCCCCGTAGACGGGCAGGTCCGCCCCCTCCAGCGCGGCGATGATCATCGTCGGGATCAGCTTTTCCGGAAACTGATGGGGGCCGTAATTGTTCGAGCAATTGGTGACAATGACGGGCAGGCCGTAGGTCGCATGCCAGGCACGTGCAAGGTGATCGGATGCCGCCTTGCTGGCGGAATAAGGTGAGTTCGGCCGGTACGGCGTTTCCTCGCTGAACGATCCGGTCGCGCCGAGCGTGCCGTAGACTTCATCCGTCGACACATGCAGAAAGCGGAACCGCGCGGCCTCCGCCGCCGGCAAGTTCCGCCAATAAGCATGCGCCGCATGCAGCATATTGAAGGTGCCAAGAACGTTCGTCCGGACGAATGTCTCGGGCGCATCGATCGAACGGTCGACATGGGATTCGGCCGCCAGGTGAATCACGCCATCCGGCCGGAATGGCTCAAAAACCGTGGCCACCGCGGCCAGGTCGTTGATATCGACCTGATGAAAAACATAATTCTTATGGGCGGCAATCGCGGCGACATTGGCGATATCGCCCGCATAAGTGAGCTTGTCGATATTCGCGACGCATCGCCCATCCGCACCGACGAGGCGGCGGACAAGCGCGGAGCCGATGAAGCCGCAGCCACCGGTGACAAGAATGCGCTCGTGATGAAGTTGATGATCTGCCGTCACTGGATCGCCCCTCCCCTTAACGTCCGCTAGCAGCTCAGCGTGCAATAATGATCAAGCCGAAAATGACAAGGCCGATGCCGCCAAGCTGCATCGGCTTGATCGTCTCATGCAGGAAAACCGCGCTGAGGACGACAATCAGGATAAAGGCGAGGCTGGTAAAGGGATAGGCCACGCTCAACGGCAGGCGCGTCATGGCCGCCATCCAGGAAAAACCGGCAAGAAAGGCACCCAAAAGACCGCTCAGGATCCAGGGATCGAGCAGCATCCTCGCCAAAAAGACCACCTTGTCGCCAAGATCGCTACCCATGGCGCCGGCATGCAGTACCCGCATTTTGATCATGATCTGACCGTAAACCGTCAGCAATACGGTGACCGCCACCGCGGCCCAGGCCCCAACCAAGCTCATATCCCTACCGGCTTCCATCTGCGCCCGCATCGGCTCCCCTGGAGGATAGATGCGGCATTTCACCCATGCTCATTCGCTCATACTCTACCTAGAGCCTTGATATTAACAAAGATTTTCTGCCGCGCGGGACAGTCCACCGATCCGCACCGGTCAAATCCTTATATCGCTTGATCTGTAGCGATAATGCGCACCGAACGTCCAGCCCAATCGTCGGCGGCGCTGCGGCGCCCGACGAGACAGCCCGACCGAGCCTCTATCCAGGCTTTTTCCGCGATCGCCTGGCGGCTGAAGCGGTGTTCAATGTCGCGGCGGCGGGAAAAAGCACCTTCAGGGCCCTTTCATCGATCCTGTCGCCCTCATGGAGATCGATCGCCCGGCGGGTGTTGCCCTCAAGGCTGGCATTGAAAAGCCCTGCCGGATCCGCCAACGAAGCACCCTTGGCGAAGGTCAGCTTCACGGCGGTCTTGTAGGTCTCGCCGGTGCAGATGATTCCGCTATGTTCCCATACCGGTACGCCACGCCACTTCCAGGTCTCGACTACCTCGGGATCGGCCTCTTTGATAAGCGCGCGGATGCGGGCGAGCATCTCGCCGCGCCAATCCTTCAGCTCGTTGATGCGCGCGTCGATCAGCTGGGATGGCGTCTTATCTTCGTTTCCTTCCACCGCTTGGCCCTTTGCTACCGTCATGGTGCCAGCACCTTCGCGACCGCTGTTCTCGTTTGTCAATATCGTCGGTAGGACGCCGCCACGGCGCGGGACGCGTCGTGATTCATTGTATCCGCCTCTCATCCATAAGATAGAGGGCGATTCACGTCTTTGATGGAAGCATAATCCTTCCATCAAAGACGATCGCGCTCTAGTGATACTGACGGTCTGCCGAATTGCCGTCGATCCCGGTCAGCCAGCCGGCCAATGCAGGATGATGCCGGCGATGGCGCAGATGAACAGCAGGACGCAGACAGTCGCCTGGATGGCGAAACCGGGCAGGCGCTTTTCCACGGCTTTGCTGTAGCCGATATAGTACCAGATGCGCCCACCGATCCAGACCAGGCCGAGCGTTGCTGCCACGATGTCGTTGAGATAGATCGCGCAAAGCCAGAGCGTCACCAGGAAAATCGGCATCCATTCGAGCATGTTCATCTGCACGCGAAAAACGCGCTCGAAGTCGGGATGGCCGGCAATCGCCGGAAGCTTCACGTTGAACTTGCCGCGCGCCGCCGCAACGCGCGTCGCCACGAAGAAGTAGAAGAGGACAGCAAGCAAGGTGACGATCGCGGTGTAATGCGGCATGGTGGCATCCTATGCGCGGGGAAGGTATTGGATTTGCTCAACGCTACCGTCGCCATCGATCGACGGCAACGGGGATTTTGAGGCAGCATCGTCACGCGGCTTAAGCGCTTGCGAGCTCCCGGCTGCGACGCAGGTCTGCCACAAACGATTCATAGGCCGCCGCCTGCGCCGCCGCGTCGGGAAGGCGCAGCATATAGGCCGGGTGGAGGGTGATATAGCCGCGCCGAGTCCCGAATGTGGCTTCGCCGCGTGAGCGTGTGATCGGCATCGCCCTGCCGGACAGTGCTAGCGCCGCCGTGCCGCCAAGCGCGACGACCAGCCGGGGCTGCACGAAATCGAGTTCCTTCAACAGCCACCATCGATAATGTGTCACCTCTCCGGTGGTCGGCTTCTGGTGGATGCGGCGCTTGCCGCGCTGCTCGAATTTGAAATGCTTCACGGCGTTGGTCAGATAGCTTTTGCCGCGATCGATGCCGGCATCTTTCAGGGCACGATCCAGCAACTGGCCGGCCGGTCCGACAAAAGGCCTTCCCTGCAGATCCTCCTGATCCCCCGGCTGCTCGCCGACAAAGGCGATCTCCGGCGCCATTGGCCCTTCGCCGAGCACCGCGCGGGTCGCACCGGGCACGAAGGGTGCTGCCGCCGCGATGATGCGGTTCAGCGCGTCGAGGCTTTCCGGCGCCTGTTTGGCCATGGCGGCGACGGCTTTCGCCGGCTGCCGTTTGAGCGGCAAAGCGGCCTCGGTCTCCAGCATGGTTTTGACGCGCGCCTGCGCCGATTGCACGAGATGCGGGATGGCCGCCGTCTCCGGCATGGCGTGCCAATATTTCTTCGGCATATGGCCGCGCATGACGGTGGTATTGAGGCGCGCCGGGTTGAAGGTGCTCTCGTAATAGCCCCGCCAGCCGGCTTCGACCGGATCGCTGTCCGGCGCGTCCTGCCGATCAGCGGCAGGGCCTCTAATGAGTTCGGCGCCGTTCCAATGCAGCGACCCGTCGGGCGTCAGGATCGACCAAGTCAAGGCGCGGAACCGCTCGACAAAGAACGGTGCGGCGGCGTCGAGGATGAAGTGGTCGGGCTCGAACCAGGCGATGAAATGCTCGCCGCCATCCGGCGTCTCGGCGCGGCGAAAGCGCAGAAAGGCATGCATCTTATGGAGGTCACGCGCCACCGTCTTGCGCATCCGGTCGAGACGATGGACGAGCGGATCGCTGGAGACCTCCAGCAAGGCCCGCTCGCCGTGCAGCACCCGCCAGATCAATGTATAGAGCAGCGCATATCGCTCGGGATCGCGGTGGCAGATGACAGCCTCGATCAGCGCGGTCATCGCGCGCGGCAAAGCGATCGGCCCGCCCTCACCCGTCTCGATGCTCTCCTCGGCCTCAACGCCGCTCCCGTTGCCGATGCCGCCGAAGAGATCGGGAGCATCGCCTATCTCCCAGACGACATCCTCCGGCGGCACCGCTGCGGCGACGAGCCGCCGCACCGCCAGGCGAAAGCCGGCGAGATCCGCGCCGGGCTTGAGCGCGATGCGCCACCCCGCCATCACGGCCGTCCCGCCATCAGAACAGGCTCAGCTGTGCCGCGGGCTTTGCCAGTTGCTGCCGCAAATCCAGGCGGTCGATGAGGCAAGCGGGATGGTGGTCCGCCGCGATCAGGAAGGCCCGGGCGCGCCCAAGGCCGGTGGTAAGCCGCGCCAGGTCCGCCAGGCGCAGTGCCACATGGCGGCGCGCGCTCAGGATCTTGTCGACGGCCCGGCTGCCGAGGCCCGGCACGCGCAGCAGCATCTCGCGATCGGCGGTGTTGATGTCGACGGGAAACCGGTCCCGGTTCTTCAGCGCCCAGGCCAGCTTGGGATCGATGTCGAGCGGCAGCATGCCGTTCTCGCCGCCGGCGGCAATCTCCTCGACCGAGAAGCCATAAGAGCGCAGCAGCCAATCGGCCTGGTACAGCCGGTTCTCCCGTTGCAAGGGCGGCGGCTTCAGCGGCAGATGCGCGCTCGCCTCCGGGATCGGGCTGAAGGCGGAATAATAGACGCGTTTCAGCGCGTAGTTGCGATACAGGCTGTCGCTGGTCTGAAGGACATGCGCATCGGTGCTGTCATCCGCGCCGACGATCATCTGGGTGCTTTGACCGGCCGGCGAAAAATGCCGCCGCTCATCGCGCGCCTGGGCGATGCGCTCATGCATCTGCCCCATGGCCGTGGCGATGGTGGCGCCGTTCTTCTCGGGGGCGAGGCGCGCGAGGCCCTGTGCGGTCGGCAGCTCGATATTGATCGACAGCCGGTCGGCCCAGAGCCCGGCCTGTTCGATCAACCACGGATCGGCCTCCGGTATGGTCTTCAGATGGATATAGCCGCGAAAGCCGCGCTGCTGGCGCAAGGTCTTCGCGACCAGGACGAGCTGCTCCATCGTGTCATTGGGCGTCCGCACGATTCCCGAGGACAGAAACAGGCCTTCGATGTAATTCCGTTTATAGAATTCCACCGTGAGCTGGACGACCTCCTCCACGCGAAAGCGCGCCCGCTTGACGTTCGACGAGCGCCGGTTGATGCAATAGGCGCAATCAAACAGGCAATAATTGGTCAGCAGAATCTTGAGCAAAGACACGCAGCGCCCATCGGGCGTATAGGCATGACAAATCCCCATGCCGCTGGTCGATCCCAAGCCCGCCTTGTCGGCTGGCGACGCACCTTTGTTGCGCCGCACCGCGCCCGACGAGGCACAGGAGGCGTCATACTTCGCTGCGTCGGCCAGGATCCGGAGCTTGTTGGTCAGAATTTCGTCCATAACCTCGCCATGTTCGCTATTTGTTCCAGCTCTGTCAATTCACGACGATGTGCGCGGCATTGCTTTGTTAAGAAAACCGGGCCGAAGCATTTCCCCCTCGGCATGATCGGACAAGGGCCTCAAATTCGGTGCGCCTTGACGGCGCGTAAGAGGAGGCAGCGTTTATACTAGGTGGTCCTGTCTGGCTTCGGGAACGCCATTATTTCCAGGTGGCCAAGAGGGCCATGCTCCTTCATTGCCAGAAATCCCTTATGGCGGCGCCGAATGTCATTCAGGTCAGCCGGTGAGGCGATGTCGCGGCTGGCGTCGTCAAGTACGAGATCAGCGTGACGCCGGAGAGTTGCGATGCGGTCAGGCCTGCCTTCAAGACTGGCGACCGCCGTGAGCACCTCCAAAATACGAACCAGTACTGCGATACTGCGCGATCCGTTCTGCCGGATCATATGAAACATTGTATCGACGAGGCCGTCATAGTCCACGCTTGGAACGATCAAAACCGGCCGGTCTTCCTGCAGCACCACTCCCGTGGGCAGATGGCATGAAGCGAGATCGCAGAGTGCTGCTCCCAGGCGGTCAACGACACTAATCGCGGTCAGCGGATCATTGATGCCCGGAGACAGGGCTCGAACGGCGACCTCGACGAGTTGCCTCACTGCGAATTCGATGTCGGCAGAACTTCCCCTCTGCGAACCCAGTGCGGTGGCGTTGCGGGTTGCCTCCTCAACCCCTTCCACCATCGGTTTGACGAGTGCTATAGGCGCGCCGGGGAAAACGTAGTCGCCTGGCCTGACGAGCAAGCGAATGCTTGTGTCGTTCTCGGCAGCCCAGGAGGCTAAGCCGGCGGTATCGAGTTGTTGCAGATAGCCTCGCCGGCCATCCGTCACGGCCGTGGCGCCCTCCCAGTAACTGAGCGTGGGCTGGTCGGGCTGTCGCTCGTCGACCGTCAGACGGTCGATTGTCCTCCGCATATCGTCGCTCACCAAATCCACGACGGTATCGACGTTGATGCGGCCAGCCATATGGCCGACGAAATAGACAAGCGTGCCGACGCATACGAACGCCAGAATGATGCCGAAAGTGAGGGAAAGATGCGGGACGAAGGCTCCCTCGTCCTCTCCGCGCACTGTCCGAAGGACCATCAGGGAATATGAGAAGGTTCCGAGGAACGCTCCGAGCGTAATTTGGTTGCCGCGATCTTTCGTGAAATTTCGAAGCAGCCGAGGTCCCATCTGCCCTGCCGCTAACGAAAGGGCGGCAATTGTGATGGAAAAGACGGTGCCAGCGACACCAATGGTCGATGAAGCCACTGCACCCAACAGAGTGCGCGCGCCGGTGCTGCCGCCATTATAGAGCCAGGCGCTGTTGACGAGCCAGGCCGGCAGTGCTCCGCTCGCATCGACATATACGAGCGCCATCGCCAGGCAGATTCCCGCGAATGTGATGGCGCCGGGCACCACCCAGAACGAGACACTCAATACCTCCAGAGCCTTTTTAAGGCGAGCTCTCAATCTCTCAGACCTCCTTCGGAGGGCGTCGCAGCGACCTTCGTTTTGTCATCTCTTTGATGGCTGCATCCGTTAGCACTTCGCCTCCTTCACGATATACCATCACGCTATTCCGGACAGCGCTGGCGGAAAATCGCGCTATTCAGATATCTACCTCTAAAAAAGCGAATCTTCGGATATCCCTCGCATATGCAAGTATCCTTCCCCCTCAATCGTTCCCGGCGACTTTATCTTGGCGATGGCATTCTGACATAGGGGCATTGGTTCTGCCCATGAGATGATCGCGCAAAATCGCCAAAGCGTAACGGCAGCGACCACCAAATGGTCGACAACGCGACGGCCATGTCTCGAGACCAGCCGCTCTCTTCGGATGACCTGACAACCTGCTCCGAGTTCGACATGATGAACCCTAACGTCGATGCAGGTTCATAACGGCAGGATATCCTAGCGGCGCCTTGGACAAGGACGAGATCAGCCCAGTCCCCGTTGTTCGTTAAGCCGGCGAACGACCTGGCCGCACACTAACCGCCTGGGTGCAAGCCCGGCGCTTCCTGCCCCGTCCGGGCCACATATTCGGTGTAGCCGCCGCTGAACTGATGGACGCCATCGGGCGCCAGTTCCAGCACACGGTTGGAGAGGGCGGCCAGGAAGTGGCGGTCATGGGAGACGAAGAGCATGGTGCCTTCGAATTCCGCCAGCGCCGCGACCAGCATCTCCTTGGTTGCCATGTCGAGGTGGTTGGTCGGTTCGTCGAGGACCAGGAAATTCGGCGGGTCGAATAGCATCTTGGCCATGACCAGGCGCGCCTTCTCGCCGCCGGAGAGCACGCGGCAGGGTTTTTCGACATCGTCGCCGGAGAAGCCGAAGCAACCGGCGAGGGTCCGCAGGACGCCTTGCCCGGCCTGCGGAAAGGATGCGTCCAGCGATTCAAAGACCGTATCCTCGCCGTCCAGCAGGTCCATGGAATGCTGCGCGAAATAGCCCATCTTGACGCTGGCGCCGATGGTCACCGTGCCCTGGTCGGGCCCCGTCGCACCCGCCACCAGCTTCAGCAGCGTCGATTTCCCGGCACCATTGGCGCCGAGGACGCACCAGCGTTCCTTGCGGCGCAGCTGGAAATCGAGCCCGGCATAGATCGGCTTGCTGCCATAGCCCTTATGCACATTCTTGAGGCTCGCCACGTCCTCGCCCGAGCGTGGCGGGGTGCGGAAGTCGAACTGGATCGACTGGCGGCGCCGGGGTGGCTCCACCCGTTCGATCTTGTCCAGCTTCTTCACGCGGCTTTGCACCTGTGCGGCGTGCGAAGCGCGCGCCTTGAAGCGCTCGATGAACTTGATCTCCTTGGCGAGCATCGCCTGCTGGCGCTCATAGGCCGCCTGCCGCTGCTTCTCGCCCAATGCACGCTGTTGATCGTAGAAATCAAGATCGCCCGAATAGGTGGTGAGCGACCCACCATCGATCTCCACCACCTTGCCGATGATGCGGTTCATGAAGGCGCGGTCATGCGAGGTCATCAGCAAGGCGCCGTCATAGCTTTTGAGGAAAGCCTCCAGCCAGATCAGGCTTTCGAGATCGAGATGGTTGCTGGGCTCGTCCAGCAGCATGCCGTCGGGCCGCATCAGCAGGATGCGGGCGAGCGCCACGCGCATCTTCCAGCCGCCGGAGAGCAGGCCGACATCGGCGTCCATGCGTTCCTGGCTAAAGCTGAGGCCCGCGAGCACCTCGCGCGCCCGTGCATCCAGCGCATAGCCATCCAGTTCCTCGAAGCGCCCCTGCACCTCGCCATAGCGTTCGACAATCGCGTCCATGTCGCCGGCCTGGTCGGGATCGGCCATGGCCGGATCGACCATCGCGGCTTCGAGCTTCGCCATTTCGGTGGCCAGCGCGCTCACCGGGCCGACGCCATCCATCACCGCCGCCACCGCGCTCTGGCCGGACATCTCGCCGACATCCTGGCTGAAATAGCCGATCGTCATGCCGGGATCGATCGACACCTGGCCATCATCGGGCCGGTCCTGAGCCGTGATCATGCGGAAAAGCGTCGTCTTGCCGGCGCCGTTCGGTCCGACAAGCCCCACCTTCTCGCCCTTCTGGATGCCCATCGAGGCGTCGATGAAGAGGATCTGATGGCCGTTCTGCTTGCTGATGTTATCGAGACGAATCATGTGGTCCGTGTTGGCTTAAAGCGGCTGAAGCGATCCTGGTGTGATCGCCCGGCACAGCGAAGCTGTCTGGATGTTCGGAAGTTGGGTCCGGCCGAGGCAGCCGTTACTCGGCGACGCCATGCCACTCGCCCCCTCACCCCTACCCTCTCCCCGCAAGCGGGGCGAGGGGGCGTAGCGAGTTTGTTGCTAACGTTCGCGCGTTATTCCCACTCGATTATTTCCTAGTACCATAACCAATTGATATTGCGCGCAAAAAAATTTTCCGACGTTCTCTATACCGTCAGGCACACCGTCAAAAACACCGGCTATTGAAAACACTGGTCTTTTTGGTTGGTTTCCGGAATTTGATCCTTCGCGGTCTATCGCGGCGCACGGAAAGCCAACTC
>SSEL01000033.1 GCA_008012315.1 Rhodospirillaceae bacterium | reverse complement strand
GAAAAAAAAAAACCCGAAGGGGCGTGGGAAAAAAGGCGGGGGGCGAAGGGGGAGAGGGGGGGTGAACCGGGGAAGGGGGGGGGGGGGGGGGGGGGGGCAATAGTGGCGCACGCTGATTATGTCGGAACCAGGATGGGCAATTGATGTTGGTCGGGCGGAGGCGCCAATCGTCCTTCCCTGGGACCGATGCGCCCGACTGGCGATCGGAAGCGCCCGGCGCCTCCACCTGAGAAAGGTCGCGCAATGCAGTGGCGGAAGGTTAAGAAACCTGTGGCGCGTCCATCCTCTGCCGGCATTCCACCTCAACTTTGCACCCTCGTTTCCAAGCCACCGGCCGGGCCAGGCTGGATCCACGAGATCAAATGGGACGGGTATCGCATGGGCGCGGAGCTCGACCACGGCAAAGCGCGCCTGTTCACCCGCAATGGCTATGACTGGTCAGATCGTTTCCCCTCGCTCATCAAGGAACTGGAGCTATTGCCGTGTGAGCGGGCCTATATCGACGGTGAGCTTTGCGCCTTGGATGACATCGGTGCGTCGGATTTCGGCGCGCTGCAGGCGGCAATCGGCGCGCGCCGTGATCGCGACCTGATCTTCTATGTCTTCGACCTGCTGATCTTCAACGGCAAGGATCTGCGGAAGCTGCCGCTGCGCGAGCGGCGGTCAAAGCTGGCGACGCTCATCAACGGCCGCCGGCGCAAAGAGTGGCCGCACATCCAGCTCTCGGAAGAGATCGAGGGCGAAGCCACTGTGTTCTTCAAACACGCCTGCAAGCACAAGCTCGAAGGCATCATCTCCAAGAAAGCCGATAGCCGCTATGTCAGTGGGCGCTCGCTCTCCTGGGTCAAGGTGAAGTGCTCGCCGCGCCAGGAATTCGTCATCGGCGGCTACATCCCCAGCACGGTCGGCCGCGGCGTCGGGTCGCTGCTGCTGGGCCATTATCAGGGCAGGATCTTCGTCTACGACGGCCGCGCCGGCACCGGCTTCACGCACCGGCTGTCAGTCGAGCTGGAGCGCAGGCTGAAGCCGTTGACGGTCGAGCAGCCGGCCTTGCAAAAGGTGCCGCGAGAACATGCAAAGCGAGCCGTCTGGGTCTCGCCCGAGCTGGTCTGCGAAGTGCAGTTCACGGCGCGCACGGCGGAGGGATATTTGCGGCAGGCAAGCTTCAAGGGGCTGAGAGAAGATAAGCGGCGAAGGATGTCACCGAAGCGCCGGTCGCGCTGATAGCCTCGAAATAATCAGGCTGTCTCGTCCACCGGGATGGCGCCGATGGATTCCAGCTCTTCGTCCGATATCCACCGGTCGGCAGGCGGATTGAGAATCATCTTTCCGTTTTCCATTGTTATGAAAAGCCGAAGCTCCCAGCGATCTTTGTCCGCCCCGTCGACCTTCACCCATTCCCCGAGCCGAATGCTTTCCCCTCGGCTGTTTTCAACCTCGACGAACCGCGCGCCTTCGTGGTTGGGCGCACCCTCAAAGACAATGGCGATATAGTCGGTTTCGGTGTTCGGCTCGGTCGTTTCTACCATGGCGGCTTCTCCTTCGGCTTGCTGCCATATCAACCGGCTTGGCCGTGAGAAGTTGCCGGAATTATGCCGTCGATGCATTCGGGCCCCTCGTTCCGCACATTGTTGACGAATTTCGAGACACGCCGGCCGGGCAACTCTTTCATGTCAAAGCTTCGACCTGCCCAGATCAGATCGTCCAGCTTCGTTGCCGGCGACAGCCACCGGTCGAACTCTTCCGGCTTGATGATCACCGGGCTGCGATCATGGACCAGTTTCACGCTGGGATAGGGCGACTGCGTCAGGATGGTGCAGGTCTGCAGCGGCCGTCCGTCCGCATCCCGCCATTCCTCCCAGAGACCGCCGATCGCGAACAAGCCGTCATCCGGCAGGGTGAACAGCCAGGGCTGCTTGCTGCCGTCTTCCAGCACCTCCCATTCATAAAAGCCGTCGGCCGGCAGCAGGCAGCGCCGTTTCTTGTAAGCGTCCCGGAATGCCGGCTTGGTGTCGGCGGTCTCGCGTCTGGCATTGATGTTGCTGAAGCCTATGCGCTGATCCTTCGCCCAGCTCGGAATGAGGCCCCATTTCAGCATGGCCAGCTCGCGGTCACCGCGTTCGTTGAGCCGCACCACCGGGACAAGCTGCCCCGGTCCGACGTTATAGCGAGGTTCCAGATTTGGCCGCTCGTTGAAGAGAAAGAGTTGCCGGACTTCGTCGACTGACCGCGTGAACTTGTACCGTCCGCACATCGGCGCCTCCGTGATGTGAAGCGGCCCCTTCGGCTGGCCGCGTATCTCCTCGAGCGAAACCGCGATCTCGACAGCTTGGCCGCCGCACCTGCTGCATGTCAGCACGGCCAGCAAATGGGCGAATGAGGTCCGGTAACCGACCCGCATCATCAGTTCCGGCAATAATGGCTGGGTCACGTTTCCGCATCCACCGCACGTGATCGTGAGGTAGTAGGGCAGCAGGTGGTCAAGTCGGGAGAAGTGGTCTCGCATGACCGGATTCATGCACGAATCCGTTTTGCGAACAAGATGAGAACATTTAAGGAAAAATATGCAGGAACTTCGTATTTTTCCCTTGATCTATACGCAGAAACTGCGTATTGTCCTCTTGTGGTCAGGGGGAAGGACGGGCCTTCCCCACCGCCACACCCAGGAGAAAGAAATGGGCAAACATTTCTACCTCCTAGTCGAAATCAAGATTTTGGGCTACCGCATCAAAATCCTGGTTAACCGATAAGGGGGTGGGGGTCGGGAGAAATCCCGGCCTCCACCTGGGGTAAAAGGTAAGGCACCGAAGATGGAAAATCAAGAAATCTGGACCGCTGAGGATCTGGTTGCCTGGCGCAAAACCCTGGGCTGGACCCAGACCAAGGCGGCGACCGAGCTGGGCATCTCGCTGCGGGCGTATCAGGACCGGGAAGCCGGCAAGGCGCGCATCACCCGTGAGGCGATCCTGGCCTGCGGAGCGCTCCGGCATATGGCTGCCAGAGCCAATTGATCGATCAGATCGACGTCGTGCCCATATCATCCATGGGAACGAACATGGGTTGCTGGGCGGCTTCCTGTTCCGCCGGCCGCGAAAGGACATAACCGGCCCCTTCCAGCGCCAGCAAAATCAAGCCCGGCGCCTCGTCCGGAACATTGAGCCCATATTGAATTCGCAAGGTCTCGGCGATAACCGCCTTTGCATGATTTCGATCCATCAGCCCTCCCCCCCCCCCAATTCTTCGCGCTAGTGGAAGAGCTAAAGGAGCATGGGCCTAAGCGCCATGTCAATATTGGCCTATTGCGCGGGCGAATTTCCTAGTGCATGTTCGCAGAGCGTTTTACACCCACCTCCTAAGCCATTGGAATCACTTGAGGCGAAAAGTGGAAAAAAGTGTAAAACCGCTTTGATTTTCCCCATTTCTCAGCGGTCTCTTAATCAGCGGGTCCAAGGTTCGAGTCCTTGTGCGCCCACCATTCCTTCCCAAGGAATTCCCCAGGAGATCGCAGTTTCTAGATGATTCCGCGTCACGCGGGTCACCAGCGAGTCTTGTGCGGGTCATCAGCCAAAAATTTGACGATAGAAAATGCCGCATGCTCGTCGGAGCAAACCTTGGCACGTCTGACCAGCATCCGAAAACGACACCCACGCCTTCTTCCGTTCACACCGGAGGCTGGTGGGTGTGCGAGAGGGAAGCGGCGAGACGGGTCGTTCGTCAGGAGAAGCGAGCAAAGCCCCAGTGGCTAGTTTTTACCCCTGGGATAAGATGGTAGCGCTGGATCAATTGCGGACCATGCCACCTTGGCTTGGCACCAAATTTGAGAAGCGGGGTGAATCAGTGTCGGCTGATCGATAATGCCCGCTCTGACATAAACCCGTCCTGGATGTTGCGGCGACGTTCCATAGAGCGGTGACCCACAGTTCAGACAAAAGTGGCGTGTCAATTCGTTGCCGCTATCGGCGGGTTTTGTAAATGATCGGACCTCGCCGCTGACCACCCGAAATTCGCTGCTATCAAACGGAATGGTGACGCTAAATGCACTTCCGGTCATTCGTCGGCAGTCATCGCAGTGACAATACCCGCCGGGCCCAACAGGGTTCCCACAAGCAAGCCTGACTGCGCCGCAAAGGCATGTGGCTGTAATCTCCTCAGGCATAAGGGCTCCCTTTTCTTTTTACCTTACAGCCTGCGTTGGCGGCAGGTAGCTTTGGCGATCTCGGGACAGCATAACAAACTATCCGAGATCTGAGGTCCTGCCATAGGCATGTAAAGCGCCTTGTAATTTGTATAGTCGTACTTTACAAATTGTTCAGTGTAGGGGGCAGGCATGATCAAGAAAAATGCCATTCGGCGCGCCTCGGCAACCGCACCGGTCCCGGTCGAGGGAACGCGCGCGCAGAGCGATCTCGGCGGTCGGCTCAAACATCTCCGCCTCAGCAGGCGCCTTTCCCTGCGACAGCTGGGCGAGATGACGAACACGAGTGCAAGCTTCATCAGCCAGCTCGAGCGTGGCCTCACCGGTGCCAGCACGGCATCGCTGAACGAGATCGCTTCCGCCCTGGGCGTCAGCATCGCGATGCTCTTTGAAGAGCGATCGCCCGGAAGCGGGGAGGTTTTACGGCGCAGCGAACGAACCAGCATCCCGCCTGCCCATGGCTGTCACAAGATGCTTCTTTCCCGTCGCCCCTTATCCGATATGGAAGTCTATGTCGGGGAATTCGACATTGGCGGATCGACCGGCCCGACGCTTTACACGCATGGCAATGCGCATGAAATGCTGATCGTGTTGCGCGGCGTTGTCGAAGTTTCGCTGGGGGAAGCGCGTCATATTTTAGAGGAAGGCGATTGCGTCGAATACGCGACCTCGATCCCCCATCGCACCGAAAATATCGGCAACGGCCGCGCCGAGGTGATGTGGGTCATCGCGCCGCCAACCTCGGCACGAACCGACCTTGATCAATACACCACCTGGAAGCCGACCGCATCCAGGTGAGCCCAAACCATCGCGAGGATATCCCATGCAAGTCAAACGCAACGGCGATCTTTCATTCTGGTATGCGGATATCGGCGGTATTCCGTCGCCGCGTCCTCCCTTGCCGGGCAATATAACCGCCGACGTGGCGATCGTCGGGGCGGGCTATACGGGCCTTTGGACGGCCTATTATCTCAAGAAGGCAAAGCCGTCGCTCAACGTCGCGATCATCGAACGGGAATTCGCCGGGTTCGGCGCATCCGGTCGCAATGGCGGCTGGCTCTCGGGCGGCTTCGGCTGGTCGCGCGAAAAATACCTGAAGGCATCCAATCGTGAAGCCGTCGTTGCGATGCAGGCAGCGATGGCCGGTACCGTCGATGAAGTCATTCGCGTGGCGGCGGAAGAGGGTATCGATGCCGATATCATTCAGGTAGACAACCTGCAGGTCGCGACCAATCCGGCTCAGCTTGAGCGGGTGCGCGCCGAAGGCGAAGACATCCGCAGCTGGGATCGCGATAAAAGCCGTGTCGAATTTCTGGATGCCGCCGCCACCCGCGCAAGAATCAACATCAACAATGTCCTCGGCGGCTATGTGGTTCATCGCCAGGCACGCGTCCAGCCCGCCAAGCTTGTGCGCGGACTGGCTGCCGCTGTCGAGCGGCTCGGTGTCAAAATTTATGAGCAGACCGCCGTCACCCGTATCGAGAAAGGCCGCGTGACGACCAATCGCGGCGTCGTGCAAGCCGAAACCATCGTGCGCGCGACGGAGGGCTTCACCGCCGGTATCCCAGGCGAGGAGCGTACCTGGCTGGCGCTGAACAGCGCCCAGATCGTCACCGAACCGGTTCCCGAAGCACTCTGGAAAGAAATCGGCTGGGAAGGGCATGAACTGCTCGGCAATGCGGCCCACGCTTATTGCTATGCCCAGCGCACACGTGAGGGGCGGATCACGATGGGCGGCCGCGGCGTTCCTTACCGCTACGGGTCACGGACCGATGTGAATGGGCAAACGCAACAGGCGACCATCGACCAGCTTCATACGATCCTGACCACCTTGCTGCCGCAGACTGCCGGCCTTCGCATCGATCATGCCTGGTGCGGCGTGCTCGGCGTGCCGCGCGACTGGTGCACCACGGTCGGCCTGGATAAGCAGTCCCGGATCGGTTGGGCGGGTGGTTATGTCGGGCTTGGCGTTTCCAGCTCCAATCTGTCCGGCCAGACCCTGGCAGATCTCATTCTTGGCCAAGACACCGAACTGGTGCGCCTGCCCTGGGTCAACCGGCAGGTTCGCCGGTGGGAGCCTGAGCCGTTCCGTTGGCTTGGCGTGCATTCAATGTATCAGCTCTACCATATTGCCGACCGGCGCGAGGCGAGCGGCTTGAGCCATACATCCAAGTTGGCGCATCTGGCCGACAGCATCACCGGTCACTGATGCTGAAACCACGAAGGACAGTAGGATGATCGACTTCTCGATATTCAAAAATCTCGCTTCTGCGGAAATCGGTCCGTTCGCGCCCAAGCCGACCTCGATCGAAGGCGACCAGAAGGAGGCGGCGCGGACCCTGTTCGAGTCTGCCGATGGAACGCTGAGCATTGGCATATGGGAATGCACGCCAGGCCGTTTCACCGCCGATCGCAGCCAATCGTCGGAAACCTGCCATATCATTTCGGGCAAGGTTGAAATGCGACATCCGGATGGCACTGCCGAGCAATTGGGGCCGGGCGATCTGCTGGTGTTGCCGCAGGGCTGGAAAGGGGAGTGGCGTATCCTCGAGACGACGCGGAAGCTCTATATCATCAAGACCGCCAATACATAACGCGGTTCGAAGCTGTTTGATCGGATCAGCCGCGCGGTGCAAAGACGTTGCCGCGTGGCTTTTCTGACTCCGCAATCATTTGCCGGTATCGACCGAACCGGTCCTCCTCCTCCTCAATACAACTCATTGCAAGCTCGGCCTGCTGGTCTATCGTCTGTTTTCAAGCCGCCTCGGCCGGCTCGCTCGAACACGGCCGCCCCTTGCCTTGCCTCTTACCCTGGCTGTGAAGAGACCCGTTTAAGTAGCTTTATCAGTTGGCTTCTAGTCAGGTGTTCACCTGACCGGCTCTCAAGCCGTGCCGCTCCGAAGCAAGCCCTCGATTTTCGAAATATATAGTCACATCTATTTTTATATTTACAGCCAAGTATGACCTCGCATATGGTTGGTGAAAAGCAACGATGCGGGCACAAAAAGGCCGTACCCGAGCGACATGGCTTCAATCCACGGACGTCGCATCGGTGAAAAAGGGGAGAACTTAGCGACATGCGAGCCAACGCGTCGCGACAAGCCGTTAGCGTGCTGACGGACCGGCGGCTCCTGCCAAATCCCGAGTGAGCGTTCGTCTTTGAGCGCCAGGCATGAAGCGGGCTGCAGATAGTAGACCCAAGAGGAATCCAGCTATGTATCAACTGCGCGATGGCGATGCGGCGATCCTGCCGGAGTTCCTCCAGAAGGAACGAAAAGATTTCTCTCTTGAACTCAGGCGGATTCTAAATCGCCTTCGTCTTGTGCCGCTGGCCGGGCGGGTCATCATCGTAATTGTCGAACCGAACAGGAGGTGGCGCCTTGCCAGGTTGGGTGCGACGAGGGGCGAGGCCGTCTCATTCATCGACGACCGGATCTTCGCCAGCCATAAGGAAGCCGAATGGGAAGCACTCAAAATGCGCTGGCGGCTGATAACGGGGCGCGATTATCCGGCCTCGCTCGATCCCATGCTGAAATCCTGACATAAGGCGCCGCTATGAATCTGATTGGCTATCCTGGAGAGCTCATTTACCGGCCGGGCGATCGGGCGCGATTTATGGTTTCGGCCGACGGCAATGTGACATTCGATGCGCAGATCGTTCGCGTCATTTGTGGGGACGCAACTGAAGGAGGGCCGGGTTTCAAGGAAGAAGCCGTCCCTGGTTTGGCACAGCAGGGTATTGCCGGAAAGAAGCAGGTCACGGAGGTTGGCTCCTACTTCCTCGTGCCCGGCCATAAGTCGATGGAAGCGGCCGAGCTTGGATTCATCTTCAATATCTTCGCGACCACGCCAACGAAGGGACCTCAGATTCTCGTTGCTCGATGGGAAAGCGATCGCAAGCAGGGCTTTCGCCTTCTTCTGACGAAGAAAGGTATTCTCCGGCTGGAAACCGGCGATGGCACTGGGCAGATATCCGCACTTGAATTGAAAGAGCCGATCAGTGCCCGTCAATGGCTTGGCGTTGCGGTCGGGATCGATGAGGCAAGGGGGCAAGCGCGACTGCATGTTCAGAAGATTGCCGCTTATTTCACGAAAGCGACGGTTCTCACCGAAGAAGGCAAGATTTCATATCGCTCGGCCGGTTCTCTCGAGACGCCTCTGACCTTCGCGGCCCAACAGCAAATCCGCGACGGACGCAAGAATACTTGCGACTTCTACAACGGTCGGATCGAATCGCCGGTCATGATCGGCAGAATGCCGGGCCCGGCGGATGTCACCACATATCAGGCTCAAGATCCATCTGCAGTCGCCGCGCTGCTGGCGCATTGGGACTTCGGCCAGAACTTTGCCTCGGATAAAGTGGTCGATACCGGCCCCGCCCGGATCGATGGCCGATTGGTGAACCTGCCGGCGCGGGGCGTCACGGGTTCTCTCTGGGATGGCAGCGAGCAGAACTTCACGCATAAGCCTGCCCATTATCGGGCGGTTCATTTTCATGATGACGACCTGGAGGATTGCCATTGGACGGAGAGTTTTTCCGTCGACCTGCCGGGCGACCTGGCCAGCGGGATCTATGCGGCGAAACTATCGGCGGGTGACGATGAACATCACGTGGTCTTCCTGGTCGAAGAACGGGCCGGCAGCCATCGGTCGGACATCGCTTTCCTCGCGGCGTCGGTAACCTATACCGCGTATTCCAATGAACATTACGATTTCGACGAACCGAATATGGAGATGAAGAACGGCTATGTGACGACCTTGTATCCGTCCGATCTCTATATGAACGAACATCGGGAACTGGGCCTCTCCACCTATGACCGGCATAGCGACGGCCATGGTGTCTTCTATTCATCGGCGCGGCGCCCTCTCTTTAGCATGCATATCAAGGACAAGATTTGGGCGCTCGCAGCCGATACGCATATCATTGATTGGCTCGAAGCCGAGAAGTTCAGATACGATGTCATTACCGACCATTCCGTTCATCACCAGGGCGTGGATCGCCTGTCCGCATACAAAGTTGTCGTGACGGGCACGCATCCGGAGTATTGGACCACACCGATGTGGCGGGCGATGACGGCCTATCTCGCCAGTGGTGGGCGCCTGATGTATCTCGGGGGAAATGGCTTTTACTGGCGCATCGCCGTGCATCCCGAGAAGCCGTGGCTGGTCGAATTACGCCGTGCCGAGAGCGGTGCACGCTACTGGGACAGCGAACCGGGTGAAGCTCATATGAACTTCACCGGGGAATATGGCGGCTTGTGGCGACGGGCAGCCAACCCGCCGCAGAGCCTGGTCGGAATCGGAACCGTGGCGACGGGGTTTGACTATTCGTCGTATTACCGGCGGCGGCCGGAAAGCAACAATCCGCGCGCGAGCTTCGCCTTTGCAGGCGTCAATGACGAGATCATCGGGAATTTCGGTAGTATCGGCGGAGGTGCTTGCGGATCGGAAATCGACCGGGCTGATCCCTGGCTCGGTTCGCCGGCAAACCTCTTGATCCTGGCGCGGTCGGAGGGGCATACCCGCCAATATAATGTCGTTCCGGAAGAGACGCCGTTTCACCATCCCACGGTGAATGGTGAGGAGGCCGAAAGATGCTTCGCTGACATGGTCTTCTTTGAGACCGGCGGCGGCGGTGCGGTCTTTTCGACCGGCTCCATCAGCTGGGCGGCGTCATTGGCCCATCAAGGCTATGACAATAACGTCGCGAAGATCACCGGAAACGTGCTCCGGCGATTCGTGGATCCGAAGCCCTTCCCGGAGCCTGACCATTTGCCCGGCAGCGACGAGATGCTGCGAACCCGCACGGATGCGGGGCATGAATTCTATCTGGGGATCGACCGGAACCCGTAATAGCCGTCTCGCCATCTTGCCGCGAGGAAGCGGGAAACGAGAATAGCAGGGTCAATCAGAAACACATTCTGGACAGGGGGAAAACGTGGCTAGGAAATTCGGCTATCTCATCGGTGCGGCTCTTTTGCTATGCGGCGGAACCGCATTTGCCGAGGACAAAGCCCTGAATGTCTACAATTGGACCGATCTTGTCGGGGAATCGACGATCGCCGGCTTCACCAAGAAGACCGGCATCAAAGTGAATTACGACACCTATGACAGCGACGAGATTCTCGAAGCCAAGCTGATGGCCGGCAGTACCGGCTATGACATTGTTGTGCCAACCGGCACTTTTGTCGGCAATCAAATCAAAGCGGGCGTTCTGAAGGAGCTCGACAAAAGCAAAATCCCGAACTGGAAGAATCTGGATACCGGATTGCTCAAACTGATTGCGCCTGCCGATCCGGGCAATAAGCATGCGGTTGTCTATGATTGGGGAACAACCGGCCTCAGCATCAATGTCAAAGAGGTGGAGAAGCGCCTGCCGGGCGTGAAGCTGGACAGCTATGATCTGCTGTTCAAGCCGGAGTACGTATCGAAACTGAAGGACTGCGGTGTCACGGTCGTGGACAGCCCGGCCGATGTCGTGCCGATTATTCTCCATTATCTCGGCTTGAATCCGGCCAGCGAGAATCCGGACGATCTGAACAAAGCCAAGGCCGTCCTGATGGGGCTGCGTCCTTACATCAAGTACATCAACTCCTCTACCTATTTGAACGATATGGCCGACGGTGAAGTGTGCCTGGCGCTGGCCTGGTCGGGTGACGTATCGATTGCGAACAAGCGCGCGGCGGAAGCCAAGAATGGCGTCCAGTTGCAATATGTCGTGCCAAAGGAAGGCACCATTACCTGGTTCGGCGTCATGGCCATTCCAGCAGACGCACCGCATCCGGAAGCGGCTTATGCTTTCATCAATTACATCCTCGATCCGAAGGTCGCGGCGGACTTCACCAATACGGTCGGCTATGGAAGCGGTGTGCCCGACAGCGTCAAATATCTGAATCCCAGTTACGCCAACGATCACTCGATCTTCCCGACCGCCGAGGATAGAGCGAAACTTTTTGCCTCGCCCACGGTCTCGCAGAAATTCGCCCGTGAACGGACACGTGTTTGGACGTCGTTCAAAAGCGGTATGTGATATTGGGGTGATGCACGGGGACCTGCCGAGGCCGCCTTCAAGGCTTGTCTTGAAGCTGCCGAGGCGGGTGCCTAGACCGTCATCAAGAAACCCGAAAACAACGCCTTCACGTCCCGGCGGATGAGTTTAAGCGTATGTGCGGTGGTCATCCGATCAATGCAGACGAGCTGCCGGAAATGATAAGCGTAGATTGCGTAGCTGATATCGACCAATGCTTCGATATCCGCGGATGCAGCCAATTGCCGTTTATGGACCAGGGCTTTAATTAGTTGCCGCAGGCTACCGCGAAATCGGCCGCGGATTTCTTCGATGCGCTCTCTATTTTCCTGGTCCCGATTCATCGAAGCAAGCAATTCGCGCCAAAGCTTCTTGTCGGCCTTGTCATCAAGATTGCCGAAATCCGTCTTGATCAGGGAGAGGACAGCATCGACCGGATTTTTCGGAGGATTTTCGACGATTGCCAGCACCGCAGGTACGGTGTCATCGGTCGTCTTGCTGACGATTTCCACCAGAATCTGCTGTTTCGTCGAAAAGTAATTGTAAACCGTTGCGACTGCGACATCGACCGCTACTGCGATGTCCTCAATACGGGTCTTTTCGAAACCGTTATCCTTAAAGAGAGAGATCGCAGCCTCGACAAGCTCGGCACGAAGCTTGGCCTTCTTCCTGTCCCGGCGCGTGCCTGACTGCTGTTCCATTTTCTTTACTATCATGACCTTACTCAATTCATTGCCGCCGATTGGCGCTTTCTCATTTGGAAACTGCGCAGATCGCGAAATGTAATTTTGTAGTCTGCTATAATTATGGATGCAAGTGTCTCGGCTCGACCATCGGTTTCTGCTGGACCACTTGGCACGGCAGGATGCCGACGCGCGGCAGATGTTATTGCCAAGCAAAACGGCTTATCTCCAAAGACACTATTTTTTGCGCAAGCTGCAAAGCTGGAGAAAGAGTCCGGAAAGCACGCCTGATATCATTGCTCTGCCATCTCCATTTTCTTATTCGTTTGACAAATGGAGGAATCCAATTTTTGATCGCGGCAAACAGGGTGGAGGTTGCCGCCCGGGGCGCCAGGACAAGGTGCTACGCATACCGGGAATGAGCATCTGATCGAGGCGTTTATCGACCCTCAATCCATTCTTGCCGTGGCGCAGCGCCGCTGCTCCGATGGCAGCTAACTGAATTCGGATTGGAGGACATATCTTGGTCAAGAGCTGGATTTTCAAGGAGAAGGGCGACACCGGCAGCTGGGTCGAGCATCCTGAAAGCGATCTGCCGGACGAGCCGGTGCTGATTGACGTGGTTCATTCGGCGATCAACTACAAGGATGCGCTGTCACTCACCCGGTCGGCGCCGATCTCACGCCGGTTCCCGATGGTTCCGGGCATCGATGTCGTTGGCACGGTCAGGGACGACAAATCGGGTACATTCAAGCCGGGTGACCGTGTGGTCGCAACCGGCTTCGGTCTCGGCGAGACGCATTGGGGCGCCTATAGCACTGCCGCGCGGTTGAAGCCGGAATGGCTGGTGAAGCTGCCGGACGATCTGTCGAGCCGTGATGCTGCCGCTGTCGGTACTGCCGGCCTGACCGCGGCCATGGCCGTCAATGCGCTGGAAGCCTATGGCCTGCCGCTCAATTCGGGTGAGATCGTCGTTTCCGGCGCGACCGGCGGTGTCGGCAGTTTTGCGCTGCGCCTGCTCGATGCTGCCGGCTATCATGCCGTGGCGATGACCGGCCGTCCTGGCGAAGAAGCTTATCTTCGTGCGCAGGGGGCGACGGATATCGTTGCCCGCGCCGAATTCGAGCAGGATGCCAAGCCGATCGCCAAAGAGCGCTGGACCGCAGGCATCGATGTTGCCGGCGGCAAGATCCTCGCCAATATCCTTTCGACCACGAAATATGGCGGCTCGGTTGCCGCTTGCGGCCTCGCGGCAGCCATGGATCTGCCAAGCTCGGTGGCGCCGTTCATTTTGCGTGGCGTCAATCTGCTCGGTGTCGATTCCGTCATGGCCTCCCAGGCCAAGCGCGCCGCTGCCTGGCAACGCGTCGGCGCAGCAATTGCCAAGCGGCCGTTGGGCGATATGGTGTTTGAGCATAAATTCGAGGAGGCGGCGGAACTCGCCAAGAACCTGCTCGCCTCCAAGAGCAAGGGTCGCATCGTCCTCAGCTGGTAACGAAGCGGCTTTGAAGAAGTCATCAAACGGTGATGCTGCGCTTCATCGACCGGCCTTTCACCGGGGTGCGATGTTGTCGGTGGCGTCACCGCCTATTGCGATTCTCATCGCTGTTGACAGGAACCTATACATCGCGATCGGCGATCTACCGATTGGAGCCGGTCGACTAATGGCTTTCCCGGCATTACTGTGATCCGAAAACCGCATCCTTGATTCTCATTTGTTGTGCGGAAATATCACCGGGGGAGACGTCGCTATGCCGTTGGAGGTCAATCGCCGAGCTGATTTGACGCTCGATCTCTATCATCGGGTTGCCTGGCTGGGACAGAGCGCGCGGTTCGGGGCGGCTGCGCTGCAATGCATGGTCGACAGCCGTCAGGCTTTCATGCGCCTGATCGACAATGATCCCAATGTCACGATCTATGGTGTCACCAGCGGCTATGGGCAATTCGCGAGCTTGCGGCTGCAAGGCGAGGCGCGGCGGAAACATGCACAAAAGCCACCACGCAGCACCGTTGCGGCTTTCGGGCCGGCCGCACCGGAACGGGTCGCTCGCGGCATCGTGCTGGCCCGGTTGGCGAATTTCATCGAAGGCCATGCCGCCATCTCGCCGGAACTGGCGGTGGAGGTCGCAGCACTTCTCAATGGCGGCAGGTTGCCGAAGGTTTCGGTGGCCGGGCAGGGCGGCGCCGGGGAGATCTTGTGGGCAGCACCGCTTTTCGTTGCGGTGGCGGAACGCTTTCCACTGGCGGAGAAAGATTCGCTTTCTCTCATCAACGGATCACCGGCTGCCACGGCATTGATCGCCGATGCGGCACTGGCCATGCGCCGTCGTCTTGCGATCGCGGAACAGGTTTTTGCCCTGTCGGTGGAGGCGATCAAGGCACCGCTGACAGCCTATGCGCCCGAATTCGAGGAGCTCTGGGATGACCCTTATGAGACCGAGGCCTTGCGTTGTCTGCGGCAACTGACCGAGGGCGGCGAGGTGGAGCGGCGGCCTTACCAGGCGCCGGTCAGCTATCGTATCCTCCCGCGCGTCCTGGGCCAATTCCGCCGCGTCATCGCCCAGGCGGAGGAGATCGCCGCCAGTTCCCTGCGATCGGTCACCGATAATCCGGTCTTCCTGCGACCTGATCCGCAACGGCCGGATGCACAACATCCCTATGGGCGTGTCTATAGCAATGGCGGCTATCACAATGCCCGCGCCTATCCGGCACTCGACAACCTGGCGGCGGCGAGCGCCGATCTCTGCATGCTGGCGGAACGCCATACGACGAAGCTGCTCGACGGTCGTTACTCCCTCCTGCCGGACCAATTGCACGGATCTGACGAGGGATATATCGGCATCATCGGCTTCGTGCAGGTGGGCTATGCCGAGCAGGCCCGTCGCGCCGCGCAACGCACGTTCCTGCCGGGCAGCGAGGCGGGGGGCTTTGGCCAGAATGACGTCGCGCCGCTGACCGGCCTTGCCTGGCGGGCGCAGGACGAGGCCGGGCGCTGCGTGGATGCCGCCTTGGCGATGCTGGCGGTCATTGCCTCCCAGGCTTTGCATGTGACCGGACGCGAGGCGACACCGGCATTGCGGGCGATTTTGTCGCGCATCCGCTCGATTTTTCCGCCGGTGACCGGACCGCGCATCTATGCCGATCAGTTGGCCGCACTCACGGTGGCATTCCAGGATGAGATCTACGACGTCGCGGAAGCCGTGCGCGACTGACAAAAAAACGGCATCCAGTTGCCTGGATGCCGCGCGACGATTCGATTGATTAATGGTTTCGGTCTCGGTCCCGTTAGTGGTCGGTCCAGGCGCCGTTCTTGACTTCCTTCACCTCGATCTCGACGGGAATCTGGGTCTGGCCATTGGCATCGAAGGTGGTTTCGCCGAGCACGCCGTCATATTTGATGGCGCGAATTGCCTTGGCGAGTGCTTCCTTGTCCTTGATGCCCTTTTCCTTGATGACCGACAGCAGGATGCCGGTCGCGTCATAGGCGTATTTGGTATAGGGGCTTTCCGGTTCGTCGAATTTGCGCGCCGTGTAATCCTGCTCGAGCTTTTCGATCTTCGGATTGCTGGCCGATTTCGGATAGCTGACCATGGTGCCGTCCGCGGCGGGGCCGGCGATCTTGATGAATTCCGGATCGTAGAAACCGGAAATGCCGATCATCGGCACCTTGAGGCCGAGCTCGACCATCTGCTTGCGCAAGATGCCGGCTTCGGTGATGACACCGCCGAAATAGATGGCATCGGGCGAGAGGCCCTTGATACGGGTGAGGATCGCGCGGAAATCGGTGGTGCCGACCGGCGCCGCTTCGGAGGCAACGATCTCACCGCCATTCTGCTTGAAGAAGTCGCCGAAGGCTTGCGTGTTGCCTTTGCCGTAATCGGTGGTGTCGGAGACGATGGCAATTTTCTTCGCCTTCAGATCTTTCGCGGCCCAGGCGGCGAGCGGCAGGTTCTCGTTCACCAGGGTCGGCGTCACGCGGGTGATGTAAGGCAGGTTGAGATCGGTGATCTTCGGACTGATCGCTCCCCAGACGATGAAGGGCATCTGATAACGGTCGAAGATCGGAATGGTCGCCAGTGCCACGGCGCTGTTCCAATGGCCGATCGCTCCGACAACGGCAGGATCGTTGACCAGTTTCAGGGCTGCCGACACGCCGGTCTGCGGATCGGCCGCGTCGTCGAGCACAACCGGCTCGACCTTATATGGAAAGCCCGAGGCATTGGCCTGTTCGATGGCCAGCAGGAAACCATTCTTGGCGCCCAGCCCCTGCGGCGCATTGCCACCACTGATCGGTCCGATGAATCCGAGCTTGATCACGTCCTGGGCCGAGGCCGGCTGATAAGAGGTACTTGAAATCAGCGTTGCCGCCACCACCCCGAAAGCGAGCTTGGCTGCCGATTTGATGCCACGCTGCCAAGTGGTACCGAGTCCTGTGTTTCTTTGATTTTTCATTGCGTTGCTCCCCCCTTTTGCCGCTCTGATTTATCCATGCGAGCGGCCCGAGAGCGCCCACAATGCCGTTCGCAACCCTTAACCGATTGAATAGGGTTACATTGCGTCCTGAGTGCAACAAATCGTTTTTTTCGAAGCAGGGCAGCGGAAATTCCGTCGCTTGCGCCTCTGGTCAAGCTGGGAAAAGCCCGACATAGTCCCTGTCAGGGAGTGTCCAACCAATAAAGAGCTCGATCGCGAGCCGGGTGGAGTTTACAGCGAATGGCAGCCGAATTGATGCAACAGGGCCTGAACTGGCTGACCCTCGGCTGCATCTATGCACTGATCGCTGTCGGCTTCAGCCTGCTGTTCGGCGTGTTGAAGGTTATCCACTTTTCCCATGGCGATGTGTCACTGGTGGCGCCTTTCGTCGCCCTGGCTGCATTGCAGGGATGGAGCGCCTCGGCGAGCGGCATGAGCGCGATCGGCTTGCTCGTCGCCTGCGCCATTGCCGTGGTCGCGACTGGCATTCTGGGCGTCGTGCTCGATTGGCTCGTCATTCGCCGCTTCCGCGACGCGCCGGCGATGATGGCGCTGGTGGCGACGGTCGCCCTTGGCATCGCCTTACGTGAATCGGTCGGCCATATCTTTCCCAACGGCCATAATCCGCAGCCCTTTCCGCGATTGATCGACGCGAATTTCAACGTGACTGAGGGCTTCAATCTGCCGGCTTTCAATGTGCTGGTGATCGGCAGCTCGATCGCCGTGGTGGTTCTGCTGTTTCTTCTCCTGCAGCATACGCCGCTAGGCGTCCGCATCCGCGCCGTCTCGCAGGACCGGGAGGCGGCCCGCCTGATGGCGATCAGCCCTAGCAGCGTGTTTCGCGCAACCTTCTTCATCACCTCGGCGATCGGCGGTCTCGGCGGCCTCTTCTATGCGAGCTACGCCGGTGTCACGCGGTTCGATTTCGGCATTCAGGCCGGGCTTATCGGTTTTTCCGCCGCCGTGGTCGGCGGATTGGGCAGCATGCCGGGCGCCATCATCGGCAGCCTGCTGATCGCCGGCCTGGATACCATTGTCCAGGCGACCCTGCCGGACGGTGCATCCTACCGCCTGGTCTTTGCCTTCCTGCTGGTGATCCTCGTGCTCGTCTTTCGGCCGGCCGGCTTGTTCGGATCTGTCGCGGTCGAGAAGGTATGAACATGGCTACGGCATCGACTGCAGGCCGCCAGATGCGGCCGACCTTCAGCGACATCACCATCGTCATCGCTTTGGAACTGATCGGCGCGATCCTGCTGCGGTTTTTCCTGCTGGCGGATGACTGGCGGATCGTCGGCGGCATCCTGCTGCTCTTCTGTGCCGGTTTCGCGGTGATGCAATTCCGGTCGGATTGGGAGAGCCGGATCGGCGATGCGTTCAATCGGGGAACACGTCTCGCGGTCGGCCTGGCCATTCTGCTGGTTCTGCTGTTTCCGCTGGCGCTCAACGGCAATACCTATGCGCTGCATCTTCTGATCGTCTCGCAGCTTTATGCCGTTCTCGCCATCGCCCTCAATTTCCAGCTCGGCAGCGCCAATATCCCCAATTTCGCAACCGGTGCCTCCTATGGGATCGGCGCTTATGTCTCGGCGCTGCTGGCGATTCACTTCAATGTCAATTTCTGGCTGGCCTTGCCGGCGGCCGCCGTGGCGGCGACAGCTTTCGGCTTCCTTCTCGGTGTGCCGTCGATGCGGACCCGCGAGAGCTATCTGGCGCTGGTGACGATTGCTTTCGGCGTGGTCATTCACCAGTTGCTGAACAATTTCGACTGGACCGGCGGTCCGAACGGTTTGGTCGGTATTCCGGCACCCAGCCTGTTTGGCCATTCCTTTGCCTCACCGATCGTCATCGGCGGCATCAAGCTGCCGAGCCAGGCCAATTTCTATTATCTCTCGGCCGTGCTGGTCGGCATCGCGATCATTTCCGCCCAGCGCCTGCACGGCTCGCGGATCGGCCTCGCCTGGAACGCCTTGCGGGCGGATGAACTGGCGGCGCGGTGCCAGGGGATCAACGTGATCTGGTACAAGGTGCTGGCCTTCGCGGTGGATGCTTTCCTGGCCGCCTTCGCCGGCACCATCTATGCCTTCTATATCTCGTTCATCTCGCCGGACAATTTCACCTTCCTGGTTTCCGTCACCATCATGACCATGGTCATAGTCGGCGGGATGGACAATATCTTTGGCGTCATCGTCGGCGCCTTCCTGCTGACGATGCTGCCGGAAAAACTGCGGGCCTTCTCCGATTATCGCATTCTCTTCTTCGGTATCGTCGTCATCCTCTTCCTGATGATTAGACCCGAGGGCCTCTTTCCCCAGCGCCTGCGACGCTATGGAGGGAGTGAATGAGCGGTCATGCGGTCCTGAGGGGAGAGGGATTGACGATCCGCTTTGGCGGCCTGGTCGCCATGGATGGCGTCGATTTCGTCCTGCAGGCCGGCGAGATCCTCGGCGTCATCGGGCCGAACGGGGCCGGGAAATCGACCTTGTTCAATCTGATCACCGGGCTCTATCAGCCGACCGCAGGCAAGGTCTTCCTCAATGATCGGCCGCTCAACGGATTGCCGGCGCATCGCATCGTGCAGATGGGCATCTCGCGCACCTTTCAATCCAGCCGGTTGTTTACCGATCTCAGCGTGCTCGACAATGTCATTATCGGCATGCACTGCCGCACGCAGTCAGGTGTTTTCGATGCAATGTTGCGGCCTTCCAAGGCGCGCGGCGAGCTGCGGCAGGCAGCGGCAAAGGCCGGTGAGTTGCTGCGCTCGGTTTCGGCCGGCCTCTACGATCAAAGAGGACGGGCAGCCAGCGAATTGGCACAGGCGGACCGGCGTCGGCTGGAGATCGCCCGTGCGCTGGCGGCCGAGCCGAAGGTCCTGCTGCTCGACGAGCCGTCTTCGGGCATGGATGACCGCGACACGGATGCCTTGATCGCGGATGTCAGGGCGATTATCGCCCGGCGCCCGGAACTGTCCATCATGATCATCGAACATGATATGCGCCTCGTCGCCGAATTGCCGCATCGGGTCATGGTGATCGAATACGGCCGCAAGATCGCCGAGGGGTCTTTCGCGGATATCCGCAACATGCCGCGGGTGCAAGAGGCTTATCTGGGGCGGAAGGCCACGGCTCATGCTTGAACTGGCATCGATCAGCACGAATTATGGCGCCATGGAGATGCTGCGCGATGTCTCGCTGGCGGTGCAGCAGAATGAGCTCGTCTGCCTTCTGGGACCCAATGGAGCCGGCAAGACCACGACCTTTCGCGCCATCGCGGCCTTGCTGCCGCTAAAGGCCGGCAGGATTTCGCTCTTCGGCAAGAATATCGCAAAGCTGCAAACCGAGCTCCTGGCCGGTCTTGGTATTGGTTTCGTACCGGAAGGCCGGCGCCTGTTTCCTGAGCTGACGGTGCGTGAGAATATTCGCCTCGGTTTCGATGCGGCGCGCGGCCAGGGAATCTTCGAGGAACGGCTCGATGCCATGGCCACGCTCTTTCCGCGTATCAAGGAGCGGATCAAGCAGAATGCCGGCACGCTATCGGGCGGGGAGCAAGCCATGGTGGCCTTGGCCCGTGCGCTGGTGGCGGAACCGAAGCTGGTGGTGATGGATGAGCCCTCTCTGGGATTGTCGCCGAAACTGATCGATGAATATTTCGATACCGTCGCCGAGATAAACCGGCGCGGCACCTCCGTCCTGCTGATCGAGCAGAATGCCGAAACGGCTCTGTCGATCGCCCATCGCGGCTACCTGCTGGTCAAGGGCCGCATCGCCGCTTCCGGCACCGCGCGGGAACTCCTCGATAACGATGTGGTGCGCAAGCTTTACCTATGACCTGAGTTCGGGCAGGTCACGGAACAGATCCAAAGCATCGGGATTGGCAAGCGCCTCCCTGTTCTTGATCTGCCGGCCGTGGCTCGCCAAGCGGCAGTTGGCGCACGCTGCGGCATGGGTGGGAAACGAGATACCAGACGACCTCCTAACAATCATGGCCGCCGACTGAATGAGGTCGGGATTAAACGGGACATCAATCGTGTCAGGGCAAGCCTTGCCGTCAGGATGCCGGAAATCAGCAAGCCAGAAACGGAGGAGTGGGTTGAGTATAAGGAAATTCTCCCTAGGATGGTGACGCGTTAAGGTCGGTTCATTGCTATTGGCTGGATCTGCTGGCCGGGGCAGATGTGCCGCCGCTTGGGGCGTGGTTGAAAGTCCCATAGTAGGATTGGGGATACAACGTGACGGATTACGTTCGACGGATTTTGGATGCGCGGGTTTATGACGTGGCGGTGCAGACGCCGCTCGACCGCATGACCCGGCTTAGCCATCGGCTTGGCAGTACGATTTTGCTGAAGCGGGAGGATCTGCAGCCGATTTTCTCCTTCAAGATCCGCGGCGCCTATAACCGTATCGCCCGCCTGACGCCGGAAGCGCGGGCGGCGGGGGTCATCTGCGCCTCCGCCGGCAACCATGCCCAGGGCGTCGCCCTCTCGGCGCAGCGCCTGGGCCTGACGGCGACAGTCGTCATGCCGGTCACCACGCCGCAAATCAAGATCGACGCCGTGCGGCATTGGGGTGGCAAGGTCGTGCTGCAGGGCGACACCTTCGACGAAGCCTACGAGCATGCACGGAAGCTGGAGCGGGAACAGGGCCTGACCTTCATCCATCCTTATGACGATGCCGATGTCATTGCCGGCCAGGGCACGGTCGGGATGGAAGTCCTGCATCAATATCCCGATCCGATCGAGGCGATCTTCGTGCCGATCGGCGGTGGCGGGCTCGCCGCCGGCATCGCCTCCTATGTCAAATTCTTGCGGCCGGAAACCAAGGTCATCGGGGTCGAGCCGGTGGATGCGGCCTCCATGAAGGCGGCCATCGACGCCGGCGAACGCGTGGTGCTCGATCGTGTCGGGCTCTTTGCCGATGGTGTCGCCGTGCGCCAGGCGGGCATGGAGACTTACCGGCTTTGCAAGGATCTGCTTGATGACGTGCTGGTTGCAAGCACCGATGAAATCTGCGCCGCCGTCAAGGATGTTTTCGAGGATATCCGGGTCATTGCCGAACCGGCCGGTGCGCTCTCACTTGCCGGCCTGAAGGCCTATGCCGCGCGGCATCCGGCCCGCAGCGGCGCGCTCGTCGCCGTCAATAGCGGCGCCAACATGAAATTCGACCGGCTGCGCCATGTGGCCGAACGGGCTGAAGTGGGCGAGGCCCGCGAAATCCTGCTGGGCGTGACGATTCCGGAGCGGCAGGGAAGCTACCGTGACTTCATTCATACCTTGGGCAACCGCATCATCACGGAATTCAATTACCGCTATGCGGCGGGCGCGCAGGCACATGTCTTCGTCGGCTTGAAGCTGCGGGATGCCAAGAGCGAGAAGGCTGCCGTCATCGAGCAGCTGAACAAACTCGGCTATGGTGTTCTCGATATCAGTGCCAATGAAACGGCGAAGCTGCATCTCCGTTACATGGTCGGCGGCCGGGCGACTGCCTTGCTTGATGAGGTGATCTTGCGCTGCGAATTCCCCGAGCGTCCGGGTGCCTTGCTCCGCTTCCTCGACGGTGTCGGTTCGGAATGGAATATCACGCTCTTCCATTATCGCAACCATGGGGCGGATTACGGCCGGGTGCTGGTCGGCTTGCAGGTGCCGGCGGGAGATCGTCAGCGCTTCGTCGAACGCATGGGCCAGCTTGGCTACCCCTATGAGGAAGAGACGGATAATCCCGCCTACCGGATGTTCTTGACCAGCTAGCCATGGTACCGCCGAGCGTGTAGGATTACCGCCTTGCCAGGAGGTGTCCCGATGGTCATGACACGACGGCGGTTCCTTACCTTCAGCACGATCGCTTTGCCCGGCTTGGTTTTGTCGAAAGCCGCCTTCGCGCATCACGGCTGGGGCGGCTATGATACCAGTCGCGCCTTCACGCTGACCGGGCAAATTCAGACATCCCTTTTCCAGAATCCGCATTGCGAAATCGACATGAATGCCGATGGCAAGCATTGGCGTTTCGTCTTGGCGCCACCGTCGCGCATGCTCAATCGCGGCGTTACGGCGGATATGATCGCACCGGGCAAGACCTGCACGGTTTATGGCTATCCGCATAGATCGGATCCCGAGGAAGCGCGTATCGAATACATCATTTTGGACGATAAACGCTACGAGCTGCGCTAGGAAAGGCGATGGAAGAACACGCGGTTTGGCCGATCTTCCACGCATTGCAGGAGAGTCCTCTCGGCCACTTGATGCGAACATCGCCGGCACTGTATCCGGCGGCGGAGATCCTGCATATCATGGGCTTCATCATCCTGGTCGGCTCGATCATTGCGCTCGACTTGCGGCTGCTGGGTCTGGGGCGGTCGATCAGGATACACCCGATGGCCAAGCTGATCCTGCCGATGGCGCGCGGGGGCTTTCTGCTGGCGATCTGCATGGGCTTTTTACTGTTCAGCGCGGATGCCGCGCATGTCGTGCGCAATCCGGCCTTCCAAATGAAAGTGCTGCTGATCGCTTTGGCCCTGGTCAATATCGCGATTGCCCATGCCGGCGCGTGGCGGCATCTTGCGGACTGGCATGGCGATGCACCCCTGGGAGCGAGGGTAACGGCAGCTTTGTCGATCTTCGTTTGGCTGGGAATCGTCTGCAGCGGCCGGCTGATCGCGTATTTCTGACAGAGGCTCATATCCAGCCGGCCCGGTATGGGCAAAAAGCTGTTCAGCCGCGATTTCCGTTCGTGCATAGTCTGTTCCAGGACATAACCCGCGGATGGTAGATGGACGCCTGTCCGACGGTGTGGCGAGGATCGACCGATGGAATTGCATAGGCTGACGACCGAGGCATTGACGAAAGAGGCTTTTGCACCTTTCGGCGATGTCATTCAGGTGGCTGAGGCAAAGAGCCATTTCACCATCAATCAGGGCTGGGCTGAGCGCTATCACGACCTGGCGGCGATCGATGTCCTGGGTGATGGCGGCCGGCCGATGCTGGGCATCGTGCGGACGGAACCGCGGCCGCTGCCGTTGCGGTTGCGTATCATGGAACGGCATCCGCGCGGCAGCCAGGCCTTCGTCCCACTGCAAGCCTGCTCTTTCCTGGTGGTCGTGGCGCCTCCGGGCAACGCGCCTCTCGCGGGGGATTTCCGCTGCTTCCGCACCATTCCCGGCCAGGGCGTCAATTATGCCAAGGGTGTCTGGCATCACCCGCTGATCGCCCTGGAGCGCAGTACCGATTTCCTGGTGGTCGATCGGGGCGGCGAGGGCGCGAATTGCGACGAGGTGTTCTACGACGATCAGCGGATCTGGCTGGAAATCTGATCGTCTTCCCGGCCAATTCACTGAAATTCTGTGGGGAATTGACGCCGCTTATCGCCCGATACTGGCAATCGCCGCCCGGAGCTGTTATCTGATCGGCCGACATAATTGGTTCCGAGCTGAGGTAGATCAATGTCCCGCCCCATCGCCCTCCATGAACTGAGCCGCCTGACAGCGGCCGAGCGCAGCGCCCTGCTGGTCCGCGCCGAGGAGGATCTCTCCGTCTATCTCGAGCGGGTGAAGCCTATCCTGGACGCCGTGCGGCAGGAAGGGGATGCTGCCCTGGTTCGGTTCGCCCAGCAATTCGACAAGGCGCCGGCCGGCTTCTCGGCAGCCTCGCTCAAGGTGACCTCGGCCGATATCGATGCCGCCTATAAAGTGGTCTCGCCGGAGGTGATCAAGGCGATCGAATTCGCTGCCGATAATATCCGCCGCTATCATCAGGCGCAGATGCCGGAAGATATGTGGATGAAGGAGATCCAGCCGGGCGTGCTGACGGGCGAGCGCTGGAACGCGATCGATTCCTGCGCCTGCTATGTGCCGCGCGGCAAGGGGTCCTTCCCCAGCATGGTGACGATGTCGCTGATCCCCGCCGTGGTTGCCGGCGTGCCGCACCTGGTGATGCTGACGCCGCCGGGCCCGGATGGCAAAGCCGATGCCGCCACTTTGGTCGCCGCGCGCATTTCCGGTGTCGAGGAGATCTATCTGGTCGGCGGTGCCCAGGCGATCGCCGCCGTTGCCTATGGCACCGCGACGGTGCCGAGGATGCATAAGATCGTCGGCCCCAGCAATTCATATGGCGTGGCGGCGAAGCGCCTGCTCAGCGATCTGATCGATCCCGGCTTTCTTGCCGGCCCCTCCGAATCCATCGTGCTGGCTGATGAGACGGCCGATGGCCGCGTCGCGGCGCTCGATTTGCTGATCGAGGCCGAGCACGGGCCGGATTCCTCTGCTTTCCTGGTGACTAATTCACGCGCGGTGGCGGAGGCGGCTTTGGCGGCCATCCCGCAATTCTTCGCCGAGATGTCGCAAACGCGCGTCGACTATTGCACCGAGGTGCTGTCGGGCAAGCGAGGCGGAATCGTGCTGACCAATGATCTCCAGGCCGCCTATGATTTCGTCAACGATTACGCGCCGGAACATATGCTGATACATGCCGAAGAGCCGTTCGAGCATCTCGGCAAGATCCGCAATGCCGGGGAAATCCTGCTCGGCGCCCATACGCCGAATACCCTGGGCAACTATGTCTTAGGGCCGAATGCCATCCTGCCGACGTCAGGTGCTGCCCGCACGTCATCGCCGCTCTCGGTCTTCGATTATCTGAAGCGGACGTCGCTCGCTTATGTCACGCCGAAGGGCTATCCGGCCATGGCCGGGCCGGCCAAGGCGCTGGCCGATTACGAGGGCTTCGATGCCCATGCCAATGCCGTCTCGGAGATCCGCCAGCGGCTGATGCGCAAGAACGGCTGAGCCGGACGAAAAGAAAAGGCGCAGGCATCTCACCGATGCCTGCGCTTTTTTGTTCGGCCGTATGCGAGCCGTTATAGCGGCGTCGGATCGATGAACCGGCGGATCACGTTCTCGGTGATGCGGCTGACATTGTTCTCATAATTGTTGTGGAACAAGCTGCCGGCCCAGGAGATCGAGCTGGTCGAGAAGACCGCGCCGCCCTTGGGCGTTTCGAAGAAAGTCATGTCGCAGCGGACCATCGGGCAATTCTCGCCGTCGATCGCCGAATGCGTATGATTGAACTCTTCCTTGACCCAGTGATAGCTGGAGGGGAATTCCGAGGCGACGGCGACGATCAGCGTATGCGGCGGCGTGCCCAAGAGCTCGTCGGCACGGTCGATCTCCCAACCGGCGGCACCGCCGCCGATCAGGCCGAAATCGCCGATCTTCTCGTCCTTGCCGACACCTTCAAAAATGAAGGCGGCGCGCGGATTGAAGCTGTCCGGGGTGCGGTCATACCAGCTTGAGATATCGAAGCCCTGGGCGGCGAAACCGGTCCCGACCAGGCCCTGCGGCGGCTGGCCGTTGCGGCGCCACAGGCCGCCCAGCTCGCCGCTGAAGTTCATATAGTATTCGCCGTCTTCGGAGATCCAGCCGCGCATACCGTCTTCGGCCCGGCGGTGCTCCAGGACACCCGGCAGGGCCTCGTGATAGGCGACGCGCCAGTAGAAACCGTTGGCGCCGAGATAGATCAGCCGCCCGCCTTCATTGGTGAAGTCGCGGACCGTCTGCATCATCTTCGTCGTGTAATATTCCGGATGGGTGCCGGTCACGACGCAGCGATAGTTCTTCAGCAGGTCCAGGCCTTCGGCTTCCATATCGTCATCGGTGATGACGTCGTAAGCGATGCCGCGGGCTTCCAGCCAATCGGTGATATGGGTATCGGCGTTGAACTGCCATAGCTCGGCCCGGGGACGCATGTTCAGTACCGGCCGCAGGCGCGAGGAGTAGCAGACGCCGCTGCCGTCATTATGGCTGTCATAGGTCGACAGGCCGAAGCTGTGGTTTTCCTCCAGATAGCGATCACCGGCCGAAAGGGTGACGAACTTGCCGCTCGACAATTCGTCGAAGCTCCAACTCGAGGCCATCTGGTGGTTGGAATAAGCGAGATAGCTGGCGGTCGGGATCAGCAGCGCGACCGGTGCGGTGGCGGTGCCGCGCGGCGGCCGGACATAGAAGGGGATCATGTCGTCGATCTCGCCATCCGGACCCTTCTGGTGAAGCTCGGCGCAATAGATGCCGCTCTTGAGGCCGGCCGGCACCGTCAGCGTGAAATCGGTCTCCCAGCCGCAATCGTAGAGATCGTCATCATGGAAATGAATGGCGCCGTAATGCTCCGGCTTGTGCCGCCAGTTCATTTCCGTCGCATCCCAGTTCCAGCCCTTCATGGCCCTGGCCGGCAGATTGACCAGCCGGCCATCATGGCCCTTGCCGGAGATGTCGCGAATCTCGATTCCCGCCATTTCGCGGGAGAAATCCCAATCGGCGATCACCGGTGCCTTGCCGGCCTGATGCGGACGAAGTGCCGCAAGGCCCGCCGCATCGAGCGCCGCGCCGATCACGCGCGGACTGTCGATCTTGCCGTTGTAATGGGCGGCGGCATTCTCCTTGTCAGACCAGGCCGCAATCAGGAAACGGCTGCTGCCGGCGGTTTTTGCCCCGGGGATCGTCGCGTCGATCGTGTCGGAGCGTTGCACCCTGGGATAGTCCAACAAACGGTGCTGATGCATGATGACCTTGCCGGAAGCGGTATCGAAGCTGACGGCGACGTGATGCCAATGGCGCGACAGCAGGGGCGTCGACAGCCGCACGGATGCTGCAGCGCCGACCCGGAAGCTCAGATGACCCGACCCATCGATATAGAGCGCGTAGCCGCTTTGCGTCGCCGCATCGAAATTGCCGAGCAGAGCCTGATCGCGTCCATCCTCGGGCAGGGTCGGCCAGATCATGGCGTCGAGCGTGATCGCCGTTGCGGCGAAAGCGGCGCCGTTATCGATCGCGGCATAAGAGCCATGGTGGATCGGCTGCCAGCGCGCGGGATAGCTGCCGTCGATCGGTGTCTTGACGGAATCGACTTTGAGACCCGGCCCGCCGTCGGAATCGTCGCCGCAGATCAGGCGCACAATCCGGACGTCGTATTTGCCGGTCAAGGGAGAGCTGATTTTGAAATCGATTTTGTCGCCGGGGGCGACGCTGACCTTATCGGTATAACCGAGAAGACGCTTGGGTAGCTTGCTCATTTTTTGGCCTAGAAACGGAATATGATTTGGGCGAAAGCGAAGGTGCGGCTATGCGACAGGACAGTCTTCGCCGGACACTTCGCGCCAGCGGGCGCGAAAGCAGGCCCAAAGGGCGTCTTCGTAGCGGTTATAAGCTTGGCCGTCGATCTCGACCGGCATGCCGCGCCGCGTACCCATTTTGCCAAGGCGCCATTCCCGCTCGGGCACGGTGCAGACGACGATGGTGCGGCCACGGGCATTGCCCCAACGCAAACGTTGCAACACTTTTTGCAAGGCCGGACTGGGATAGGTATCCAGCGGATTCTTTTTATAGGCCGCCGCCAAATCGGCGCGGCTGCTGTCAATCTTGAACACAGTCTATCTCCCCGAATTCTGGATCGCGATTATGATTTACCGAGCGCATCATAGAGAGCCATAAGGCCTTCTGTCGATCCATCACGATGCACGCCAGACCCGCTCAGAATATCCCCCGCCAATTGCTTGCCGAGCTCGACGCCCCATTGGTCGAAGGAATTCACATTCCACAGGATGCCCTGCACGAAAATCTTGTGCTCGTAGAGGGCGATCAGCATGCCCAGGTGATAAGGATCGAGGCTGCGCAGCAGGATCGTGTTGCTGGGCCGGTTTCCCGGAAATGTCCGGAACGGCAGGAGCTGCCTGATCTTCGCCTCATCCATGCCCGCCGCCGACATCTCCGCGCGGACTTCATCGGCTGTCTTTCCCAGCATGAGAGCCTGGGTCTGGGCGAAGCAGTTCGCCGCCAGCAACCGGTGGTGATCGGCGAAACCGCCTTCGGCCCTGGCGGCAAGGATGAAATCGCAGGGAATGAGATGGGTCCCCTGATGGATCAGCTGATAGAACGCATGCTGGCCATTGGTACCGGCTTCGCCCCAGAGGATCGGCCCGGTCAGCGTCTGGACGGCTTTGCCTTGGCGCGTGGCGCCCTTGCCATTGCTCTCCATATCCGCCTGCTGCAGATAGGCGGGCAGGCGCGCCAGGTCCTGGGCATAGGGCAGCACAGCGATACTGGCGGCCTTCCAGAAATTGACATACCAGACGCCGATCAGCGCCAGGATGACCGGCAGATTGCCTTCCAGCGGCGCCTCGGCGAAATGCCGGTCCATCGCATGGGCGCCTGCCAGCAATTGCTCGAACCCGTCCCAGCCAATCGACAGCAGGATCGGCATGCCGATCGCCGACCACAGGGAATAGCGGCCACCGACCCAGTCCCAGAACTCGAACATATTGGCGGCATCGATACCGAATTCGGTGACGCCTTTCGTGTTGGTGGAGACGGCGACGAAATGCTTGGCGACAGCGTCGGCCGTTGTGACCCGTGACGTCAGCCAATCCCGCGCGCTGCGCGCATTGGTCATCGTCTCCTGGGTGGCGAAGGTCTTCGAGGAAATGATGAACAGCGTCTCCTCGGCGACGACCTGATCGAGAATGGCTTCCAGATGCGCGCCGTCGATATTGGAGACGAAGTGGAATTGCATCTCCGGATGCCGGAAGCGGCGCAGCGACTGCGTCACCATCGCCGGGCCGAGATCGGAGCCGCCGATGCCGATATTGACCACATGGCGGATACGCTTGCCGGTGGCGCCGCGCCAGCTTCCATTGCGCACGCGTTCGGCGAAATCGCGCATCTTGGCGAGCACGGCATTGACCGCCGGCATGACATCCTGCCCATCCACCTTGATCGACCGGTTGGACCGGTTGCGCAGCGCCACATGCAGGACCGCGCGGTTTTCCGTGTTGTTGATCTTCTCGCCACCGAACATCCGGTCGCGCCATACCTCGATGCCGGCGGTCTTCGCGAGGCTGAACAGCAAGGGCAGGGTTTCGCCGGTGATCCGGTTCTTGGAAAAGTCCAGGACCAGATCGCCTTGGCCGGTCGCGAGACGGGCGTGAAAATGCTGGAACCGCTGCGGATCGGCAGCGAAAAGATCACGCAGGTGGTGCTTTTCGATATCGCGCTGATGTTGTTCGAGGGCGATCCAATCGGAGGAATGATGGAGGTCGGTCATGTCACCACATCGGGTTGTTGGCGGCCGGATTGCCGCTTGATGCCGATGACGTTCTCGGCGATGTCGATCAGGTCGGCCAAAGCGACCTGCGGATCGAGATCATGCCTGGCGGTATCCGCCTGATAGCTTTCCAGGTAAAGCCGCAGCGTGGCGCCTTCGGTTCCGGTGCCCGACAGGCGCAGCACGATGCGGGCACCGTCCTCGAACATCAGGCGCAGGCCCTGCTTGGCGCTGGTCGAGCCGTCGATCGGGTCGTGATAGGTGAAGTCATCGGCGTCGCGCAGCTGGCGGCTGCCGAAGGCGCGTCCATTCAAGCCGGACAGGCTCTGCCGCAAGCCATCGACGATCTTGTTGGCAACCTCGCTGTCCAGGGTCTCGTAATCATGCCGTGAATAATAATGCCGGCCGAATTGCCGCCAGTGATCGCGCATGATCTCGGTGACGGTCTGCCCGCGTGCGGCGATCAAATTCAACCAGAACAGCACCGCCCAGAGACCATCCTTTTCGCGCACGTGGTTCGAACTGGTGCCGTAGCTTTCCTCGCCGCATAAGGTGGCGCGATCGGCATCCAGCAGGTTGCCGAAGAATTTCCAGCCGGTCGGCGTCTCGAAGCAGGGAATGCCGAGCGCCTTGGCAACCGTATCGGCGGCCTGGCTGGTCGGCATGGAGCGGGCGATGCCGGCAAGGCCGTCATGGTAGCCGGGCACATGCCTGGCATTGGCGGCAAGCACGGCAAGGCTGTCGCTGGGCGAGACGGCAAGCCGCCGGCCGAGGATCATGTTGCGGTCGCCATCGCCATCGGAGGCGGCGCCGAAGACCGGGCCTTTGTCCTGCCAGAGCAGGGTCATCAGTTCCTTGGCATAGGCCGGATTGGGATCGGGGTGGCCGCCACCGAAATCCGGCAGCGGCGTTGCGTTCAGCAGCCACCCGGCTTTCACTCCCAGCATGTCGCCGAGGATGCGCTGGGCATAGGGGCCGGTAATGGCATGCATGGCATCGAAGCGCAGATCGAATCCAGACTTGATGAGATCCTTCAATCGGTCGAAATCGAACAGGCGCTGCATCAATTCGGCATAATCGGCGACGGAATCGATGACCTCGACGGTCATCTCGCCGAGCTTCTGCCGGCCGAGCCGCCTGGAATCAATGGCGCCGCCGTCGATCAACCGGTAGCCGGTGATGACCTTCGAGCGGGCGAAAATCGCTTCGGTCAGCTTTTCGGGGGCCGGGCCGCCATTGCCGATGTTGTATTTGATGCCGAAATCGCCATCCGGCCCACCCGGATTGTGGCTGGCGGAGAGCACGATGCCGCCATGGGCTTGATGCTTGCGGATGATGCAGCTGACCGCTGGCGTGGACAACAATCCACCTTGGCCCAGCAGAATTCGGCCGACGCCATTGGCTGCCGCCATGCGCAGGATGAGCTCGATCGCCGCGTCGTTGAAATACCGCCCGTCACCGCCGAGGACCAGGGTCTTTCCCGTGAGGTCGTCCTTCTCGGCCGCCAACGTATCGAAGATCGACTGGACGAAAGTCGCCAGGTAATGCGGCTGCTGGAAGACCTTGACCTTCTTGCGCAGACCGGATGTGCCGGGACGCTGATCGGTGAAGGGGTGGCAATCGACCTGTCGAATCATGAGCTTTCCTGAAAAAGATCCGTCTTAAGAAATTCTGCCTTGAGAAACTGGGCGCCGCTGATAGCCGTCGAATACGCCTTCTTTGCTGAGATGCAAATTGGCCAAGGTCCGGTCGGCATGGCGCATGCGCCAGCTCAACATCTTTTGAGCATAACGCAGCAGGATAGGTGCCTGTTCCGCCTGATCCGCCAAATTGTTCATTTCGGCGGGATCGCGGGTCAGATCGAAGAGCAGCGGCGGCAAGGTCGCGAAATGCACATATTTGTAATGCCGGTCGCGGATGACGGTCAGGTAGCAATCGTCCGGTTTCAGGCCCAGCCGGGTTTCAGCGTCAAGGCCGGGTAGATTCGGCGTATAGCGAAAATCCACTTCGTAATGCACCTCGGCGCGCCAGTCGGCCGGCGTGTTGCCCTCGAGGAAAGGCAGCAAGGAATGGCCGTCGCATTGCGCCGGAATGTCCCGGCCCAGCCAATCGAGGATCGTCGGCACGATATCGACGGACTCAGTGAATTGATCGACTTGGCTGCCACGCCCGCTATCGGCGGTGCGGCGCGGGTCGCGGATGATCAGTGGAATATGGAAGCTCTGGTCGAAATAAGTTTCCTTGCCCCAGGTATAGTGATCGCCGCCCATCTCCGCGTGATCGCAGGTAAAGACGATCAGTGTGTTCTCATATTCGCCGGTCGCTTTCAGATGCGCGATGATCCGGCCGATCTGATCGTCGACCTGGCTGATCATGGCGTAATAGGTGGCGCGCATCTGGCGCAGATTGAGCTCATCTATCGTCACGAGATTATTCGGATTGTGCTCGTCGTAACCCGAATGTTCCCGGAAATGATCAATCCACAATTTCACATGCGGATGCTGCGCCGCTTCCTTTTCCGCTGTCGCCTGGCGCCGAGGCATGGCAACGTCCTTCGGATCGTATAACGCGTTATAGGGTTCCGGCGCGATGACCGGCGGATGCGGCCGCAGGAAGACGCAATGAACGAACCAATCCTGGTCCTGGCGCACCGAGAGCCACTTCAAGACGGTGTCGGCCATGAAGGCGGTTTCACTGTCTTCAGCTTTGAAAATCGTCGGCAGGAAGCTATGGCCGCGATCGGCGGGCAGCGACACATCCTGGCGCGGTTTATAGACATCCGAACGGTCGTTGAACTTGTAGCCTTTAGCCTTCAGATCGGCGACCCACGGCATCATGTGGTCGGGAAGGGGCAAGCCGACGGTAAAGCCCGGCATGACGCCTTCATAGGTCTTGAGCATCGGATCGTTCGGCGCCTTGCCGCGCGGATCCTGGCTGGTATCGGTATAGCCGAACAAGGTCGGATCATAGCCGGCCTTGCGGGCTTCATAAGCGAGATTGGTATAGCGTGCGTCCAGCGGTGTGCCGTTGCGGCCGGAGCGATGATTCATCAGATACATGCCGGTCAGCAAGCTGGTACGCGCCGGCCCGCACGGGGCGCAAGTGGTGTAGTGATGCTTGAACAGGACGCTCTCCGCCGCAAGTGCATCGAGATGCGGTGTCTTGACGACTGGATGCCCGACGGCGGAGAGGCATTCGCCGCGCCATTGGTCGGCGGAAATCAGCAGGATTTTGCGCGGATGATCGGGCATGACGGTAGCTCAAGCTCGGCGACAGGGGAGACTCCCAATTTGGTAGCCGGTTGCGTTGAACTTGTCGATCCATTCCGCAGCCGTCGCGATCACTGATCCGGCATCGGCAAATCAGGCCGTCAGATGCGCTCCGGCGGCAGTTTCAGGACGCTGTCGGCGCCGCTGACGATGGCAATTTCCAGAGCCAAGGCCTGCGGCAAGTGATTCGCCATATAGAACTGGGTCACCGCCAGTTTCTCATCCCGGATCGGATCGCCTCTGTCGCGGGCCGCGAGGGTCGACTTCGCCAGGAGCCAGCCACCCAGGACCAGGCCGAACAAGTCGAGGTAGGGCGAGGCACCGGCCAGGGCGCGGGCAATCTCCGCCTCACCCAGTTTCAAAAGATATTCCGTCGCATTGGCGAGCGCGGTCAGGGTCGGTTCGAGATGATTGGCAAGTATTTTGACCTCGGGGTCGCTATTGGCTTTCAATGCCTTGAGCGTAACGGTCATGGCGGCGATCAGGCCATGCGCCGTGCGGCCGCCGTCGCGCAGCAATTTGCGGCCGAGCAGGTCGATCGCCTGAATGCCATTGGTGCCTTCATAGATCGGCGCGATCCGGGCATCGCGATAGAATTGCGCGACACCGGTTTCTTCGATGAAGCCGGCCCCGCCATGAATCTGCACACCCAGCGAGGCAGCCGTAACCCCGCGATCGGTCGACCAGGCCTTGGCGATGGGAATCAGCAGATCGACCAGGGCCTGATAATCCGCACGCTCAGTGGAATCCGGATGCCGCTTCGCGCGGTCCAGTGTACCGGCGGCAAAATAAATCAGGCAGCGTGTCGCTTCGCTCCAGGCGCGCATCGCCATCAGGCTGCGGCGGATATCCGGATGATGGTGGATCGGCAGACGGGCGGCGGGATCGTTGCCGGGTGTCGTGCCTTGCACCCGCTGGCCGGCATAGGCCCGCGCAGCCTGCAGGGCCCGCTCCGCGATGGCCAGCCCCTGCACGCCGACGGCAAGCCGAGCATTGTTCATCATGGTGAACATATATTCGAGGCCGCGATTGGGCTCGCCGACCAGATAACCGACGGCGCCACCTTCATCGCCATAGGCCATGACGCAGGTCGGGCTGGCATGAATGCCAAGCTTGTGTTCCAGCGCGACGGCCTTCACATCGTTGCGCGCGCCCAGGCTGCCATCGGCATTGACCAGGAACTTCGGCACGATGAAGAGCGAAATGCCTTTCGATCCGTTCGGCGCATCGGGCAAGCGCGCCAGGACGAAATGCACGATATTCTCGGCCATTTCGTGGTCGCCATAGGTGATGAAGATCTTCTGGCCGGTGAGGAGGTGATGGTCGCCCTTGGGCTCGGCACGGGTTTTCAGTGCGCCAAGGTCCGATCCGGCCTGCGGTTCGGTCAAGTTCATCGTGCCGGTCCAGCGACCGGCGATGAGGGGCGCGAGATAGGTCTTTTTCTGCGCCTCGCTGCCGTGGATCTGTAGCGCTTCCACGGCGCCCTGGGTCAGCAGGGGACACAGCGAGAAGCCATGTTCGCGGCGTTCCAGATTTCCTGTAGCGCCGTGGTCAAGGCCCAGGGCATGCCCTGGCCGCCGAAATCCGGATCGAAGGCGACGGAATTCCAGCCGGCTTCGGCGAATTGGCGATAGGCTTCCGCCTGGCCCGTTGGTACACGGACCTTGCCATCCACCAGTTTCGCGCCTTCGGCATCGCCGCTGCGATTGAGTGGCACCAGGACGTCAGCAGCGAATTTCGCCGCCTCGCTCAGGATTGCGTCGCAGGTATCGAGGCTCGCTTCCTGATAGCCCGGCAATTGCGCGATCGCTTCCAGCCCGGCGATATGGCGTAAGGTGAAGCGGATATCGTCCAGCGGAGCCTGATAATCGGGCATTGCGCGCATCCTCGAAGTCACGGGTCTCGCATGATGCGCTGGACACGTGCAGGATGCAAAGCCGGTTTTGCGTCATCTGCCCGGCTATATTATTTGCCGCGGCGTAGCTCCATTTCACCGATGCCGCCGGCGATATTCAGACCGGTGTTGCCTTCCAGGCTCAAGGGCTGCAGCGAGATGGTCTTGCTGCTGCCGCCGATCAAGGCATTGGCGCCCAGGCCGACGCCGGCAGTGACATTGGCGCTGCCGCCAAGATAGGTGCCGGCAAGGGAACCCGGCGCGATATTGCCGCTGGGAGCGAAGACGCCCCAGATGATCCGCGCCGAACTGACATAGCCGATATCAACGCCATAGCGCTTGATCTCGCCGCTATAGCTTTCCTTCTTGCCGTCCGGGCGGGTGAAGACGCAATTCATGTTGCGCGACGAACCGAAGATGAAGCTGACACCGGAGGCGACGCGGCAACTGAGCGACCCGACATTGACGCCGCCTTCATCGGCAAAGCTGGGCGATGTGGCCAGGGGTAAAGCCATGGCGATACCGATCGCCGTCGCCAGGGATAATCGTTTCCACATTTTCCTCTCCATGCGCTTGCCGCTGGCCAGATTCCGGCAGATACCGGTAAGAGATGCCGGGCGGCAGCATTTGTTTCAGCCCTCGCGGGGCTGGATCGCGCTGGAAACGATTGCCGGGCCGTGCTCTATCCCGCGCGATTTCATCACTTTTACGTGCCGGCCAAGGATAAAATGCTTACTTTGGACGTGGAGCCGCAGCCCGCCGCAGGCGGTCGTTGATTGCAAGGCCAAGGCCGGTATCGGGAATCGGCATGACGGCGATTCCGCGATAATCGGCGCGGTCGGCAGCACGCAAGGCGGCGAAAAGATTGGCGGCAGCTTCCGTCAGGTCGCCGGCGGGGCTGAGATTGTGGCTGCTGGCGGGCGCGTCTGGCCCGAAGCCCAGGAGAATCTCGCCCGCTTCGGCTCTTTCGGCATTCAGGCGGACGGGCAAAGTCGGCGCGTAATGGCTGCTCAACTGACCGGGGCTTTTATGGCCCTGCTTGTCGCTTTCAACGCTTTGGCCCCAGCTCACCTCATGGCCGAGCACGGCGGAGATCGCCTCCGGTAGGATGCCGCCTGGCCGCAGGATGGCGGGACAATCGCCCGTTAGATCCAGCACGGTGGATTCAATGCCGACTTTGCAAGGGCCGCCATCGAGCACGATCTCGACCTTGCCGCCGAGCCCGTCGATCACATGCTCCGGACAAGTCGGGCTGATGCGGCCGGAGGGATTGGCGCTCGGCCCCGCCAAGGGGAGGCGGCAATCGGTCAGCAGCCGTTGCGCCACCGGATGATGGGGCACGCGGATGGCGACGGTATCGAGGCCGGCACTGAGCAGCAGCGACAGCTTGCAGTCCTTTAGCCGCGGCAGGATCAAGGTGAGCGGGCCGGGCCAGAAATGCCGCGCCAATAAGGTGGCATCGTCGGTTAACCGGACATAGGCGGCCGCGGCATCCGGGCTCGGCACATGCACGATCAGCGGATTGAAGTCGGGCCGGTTCTTGGCCTCGTAGATCGCCGCCACGGCATGATCGTCCAAGGCATTGCCGCCCAGCCCATAAACCGTTTCCGTCGGAAAGGCGACCAGCTTGCCGGCACGCAGGACCTGCCCGGCTTCGGCAATATTGGCGAAGGTGGCGGGCAGCAGCCGTGTCATCGCAGCCATGTCATCCGGGAGCCGTCGCCTTAATCCCGGCCGCGGGCGATGAAATGCGGGTTGAGAAAACCCGGCTTGCCATAAGGCAGCGGCGCGCCGTCGAGTTGGCGGACCGATCCGCCGGCCGAGACCAGAACGGCATGGCCGGCGGCAGTGTCCCATTCCATGGTCGGGCCGAAGCGCGGATAGATATCGGCAACGCCTTCCGCCAGCCGGCAGAATTTCAGCGAGCTGCCGGCGACCAGCGTATCGGCGATCTTCACGCCCATTTCCTCGGCCTTGACCAGTTCCTTGGCGGCATGGGAGCGGCTGATCGTCATCACCGCGCCATCGGTGGGAACGGCACGGGTTCGGATCGTCTCATAGGCGCCCTTGTTCACGCGCCGCCAGGCGGTCTTACCGTCGCCGGCATAGGTCTGGCCGAGGACAGGTACATGAACCACACCCAGCTTCGGGCTGCCGTTCTCGATCAAAGCGATATTCACGGTGAATTCGCCGTTGCGGGCGATGAATTCCTTGGTGCCGTCCAACGGGTCGACCAGCCAGAAACGCACCGCCGCTTCGGCCGGCAAGCCGCCGGCCGCCGCCGCTTCCTCGGCGACCAGCGGGATATCCGGGGTCAGCTTGCCCAATTCCTCCGCAATCACCGCTTCCGCCGCCACATCGGCTTCCGTCACTGGCGATTTGTCGGATTTATGCTGATGCGCGAAATCGCTTTCATAGATGCGCAAGATGACCTCGCCGGCCGCGAGTGCGATACGTTCCAATTCAACTGTCAGTTGGTCTGCCGGCTGGTTCGCCATGGTCATAAGCCTGATCCACTCCGTTAATCCTAGCTCACGGGTAGAGCCGGCGATGTCTATAGGCTGCCGGTTGGAGGCTGGCAAGGCATACGGGCGCAATCCCAAAGCCGAAATAGGGCTGTCAGGTTCGCTTGGCCAGATAGGCGTCCACCAGTTCGACCAGACGCTGGCGGCCGAAACTGGGATCATGGCCGGCATGAACAATCTGCACCGGCAAGTCGCGCAATCGCTTCATGGTGCGGATATAGGTCGGAATATGCGCGCCTTCGACCTCGTCCAGCAGCGGTCCGTCATAGATCGCATCGCCGGAAAACAGCGTGCCGGTGCCGGCTTCCCACAGGCCGATGCTGCCCGGCGAGTGACCCGGCAGATGCAGCACCTCGAAATGCCGGTTGCCGATATCGACCACATCGCCTTCCTCGACGATCTCGGTCACGCTTGAGGGCTGGATGTAATAGCTCGCGAGATCGTAGCCTGCATGCGGCAGGGCGGTGATGAGATCGTCCTCGATCGGATAGCCGGCAACACTGAACTTGCGAATCTCATCTTCGCCGATCACAGAGGAGAGCAGCGTTCCGCGTTCGGTCGGTGTGTGCAGATTATCGGCTTCCAGGCGATGGACTAGCGTGTGTTCGAATTCATGATGGCCGCCGATATGATCCGCATGGGTATGCGTCGCCACCGCGGTCACCTTCTTTTCCAGAAGATGAGCGGCGGCATCGCGCAGGCTGGTGATGCCCATGCCTGTATCGATGAGCAGATCCCGGTCGCGACCACGCACATGCCAGATATTGCATCGCATGAGCGGCACGACATGGGGTTCATAGAGCAAGGTGATGTCGTCGCTGATGCGTTGGATATCGAACCAGCGGTCGGCGATCGGCAGCATGGTGATTTTTCTTTCTCAGCGGCCGAAGAAGCGGGCCTGGCGTTTGCCGAGGAAAGCCTGCACACCTTCCTGGAAGTCCTCGGTTTCAGCGGCGATCGGCTGCAATTCCGCTTCGGTGGCAAGCTGCTGTTCCAGCGAATGATGGCCGCTGGCATTGAGCGCCTGCTTCATCAAGGCGAGGGCCACGGTCGGCATTTCGGCAAGCCGCTTGCTCAAGGCATCGACCGCGGCCGGGAAATCGGCATCGGGCACGGCCTCCCAGATCATCCCCCAGTCGGCGGCCTTGCGGGCATCGATCGCATCGCCCAGCATCGTCAGGCCCAGGGCGCGTGCATGGCCGACCAGACGCGGCAGGAAATAGGTGCCGCCGGCATCGGGGATGAGGCCGATGCGGCTGAAAGCCTGCGCGAAACTGGCGCTTTCGGCGGCAACGACGATATCGCAGGCCAAAGCCAGATTGGCGCCCGCTCCGGCGGCAATGCCATTGACGGCCGCCACCACCGGCATGGCAAGGCCGCGAATCTGGCGAATGATCGGATTGTAGTGCCGTTCGATGACATTGCGGACGCTGCGGCCATCGCCGATCGCGCCGGCTTCGCGCAAATCCTGGCCGGCGCAGAAGCCGCGACCGGCACCGGTGATGACGAGAACCCGCGCCTCATCATCCGTGCCGATATCCGACAGAACATCGCCCAGCTCGCTTAACATGGCAGCCGTCAAGCTGTTCAGCTTGTCGGGACGGTTGAGCGTCAGATGCAGGATGTTATCGCGGCGGTCCAGAAGGATGGATTGGTCGGTCATTCTGTCTCAGGCCTATCAAAGTCGATATCGATCATCGGTGTGACAATATGCTGCCGAGGCGATAATGCCATACTGCCATAACATCGATAGACTTTTCTTTACACCACTTGCCCTGAGCGGAGGCAGTTACAGATGCGTCATTGGTTGATCGCCGCCGGTATCACCGGCTTGATGGGCGTTGGTTTCGGCGCTTTCGCCGCCCATGACCTGAGCCAGCTTGGCGATCCCCGCATCGTCGATTGGGTCAAGACCGGGGCGAGCTATCAGCTCTGGCATGCCGCGGCCCTGGTTGGCCTGGTAGCCTTAGGCGAGCGTCTGTCCTCACGCTGGATCACGTTTGCGGCCCATGGTTTTTTCTGGGGTGCATTGATCTTCGCCGGCAGCCTCTATCTACTAGCCTTCCTGCAGCAACGCTGGCTGGGCGCCATTACGCCCCTCGGCGGGGTCTTGATGATGCTGGGCTGGCTATCGCTCTGCCTTGCCGGCCTTACGCAACGGAGGTCCGCATGACGACTGCCCTGGTGACGCATCCGGCCTGTCTGGAACACGATACCGGTCCCGGCCATCCGGAACGCATCGACCGTTTGCGGGTCGTTCTCGCGGCGCTTGATCGGCCGGAATTTGCTGCGCTGCAGCGTATCGAGGCGCCGCTGGCATCGCGCGCTGCGATCGCCCGGGTCCATGGCGCGGATTATGTCGAGGCCGTCTTGGGCGCGATCCCCGATGAGGATTATGCGATGCTGGATGGCGATACGATCGTGTCGCCGGGATCGGGGCAGGCTGCCTTGCGGGCCGCCGGGGCGACCATGGCGGCGGTCGATGCGGTAGCAGCCGGCCAGGTCAGGAATGCGTTTTGCGCCATTCGGCCGCCTGGCCATCACGCCGAAGCGACTCGGGCCATGGGTTTTTGTCTGTTCAACAATATCGCCATCGCGGCCGCCCATGCCCGGGCCACCCATGGCTGGGGGCGGGTGGCGGTGGTGGATTTCGACGTCCATCACGGTAATGGCACCCAGCACATGTTCGAAGCCGATCCCAGCCTGTTTTTTGCCTCGACCCATCAGATGCCGCTTTATCCCGGCACCGGGGCGGTGCAGGAAACCGGCTGCGGCAATATCTGCAATGCGCCTTTGCCGCCGGGTGCCGGATCGGCGGAGTTCCGGGCGGCGATGAGCGACATCGTCCTGCCGACGGTCGAGGCTTTCCGGCCCGATCTGTTGCTCATTTCCGCCGGATTCGATGCCCACCGGGCGGATCCGCTGGCGAATCTGGCCTTCGAGGCCGAGGATTTTGCCTGGGCGACCCAAGAATTAATGGCTTTGGCCGATCGATGCTGCCAGGGGCGGGTGGTTTCGACCCTGGAAGGCGGCTATGACCTGAAGGCGCTGGCCGAAAGCGCCGCCGCCCATGTCGCTGCCTTGATGGCGGCCTGAGCAAGCTCCCAACACAATGTTATCCACAGATAATTGGCTGGAGGATACGTGGCAGGGCGGGTTCTTGCCCGCGATACTTGCTGCTTCGCACAAGGGCCATTAAGATGGCCAACTCGTTGTGATGCCGCCGAATTCCCCTCGCGATTTCCTTCACCGGGCGCAAGGACATTCGGGCGGCTGCTTTGTTTTGGGGTTAGGTATGGCCGAGGAAGGACATTCGGGCGGCAAGTTGCCGAGCGATATTGCCGCGCTCAGTTTCGAGGAGGCTTTGGCCGAGTTGCAGGACTTGGTGAAGCGCCTGGAACGCGGCGACAACAAGCTGGACGACGCCATCAAATCTTATGAGCGTGGCGCCTTGCTGAAGCGCCATTGCGAGGCCAAGCTGCGCGAGGCGCAGTTGAAGGTGGACAAAATCGTGCTGGGACCGGATGGCGCCGTTGCCACCGAACCCGCCAATCTTGACTGAGGTTTTCCGTGTCGATCGATATCGCCCTGAATGAGGCCGCTGGTGCGGTCAATCGTCTGCTCACCGACCTGCTGCCGCCAGTGGACGGCGCAGAGAACCGCGTTCTCGATGCCATGCGCTACGCGACCATGGGCGGCGGCAAGCGGATTCGTCCTTATCTGCTGATCAACAGCGCAGCGCTCTTCGACGTTTACAGCGAATATGCCGTGCGCGCCGCGGCGGCGATCGAGATGCTGCATTGCTACAGCCTGGTGCATGACGATCTGCCGGCGATGGATGATAGCGATCTGCGCCGTGGCCGGCCGACGGCCCACAAGGCCTTCGATGAAGCGACGGCGATCCTGGCCGGCGACGGTCTCCTGACCATGGCCTTCGAGGTGCTGGCCGATCCGAAGACTCATCCGGATGGACAAGTTCGTGCCGATCTGGTTCTGGCCCTGGCGAAGGCCGGTGGTGCTGCCGGCATGGTCGGCGGCCAGATGATCGATCTCTGGGCCGAGAAGAACGAGCTCGATATCGGCGCCATCACCCGGCTGCAGCGCCTGAAGACCGGCGCGATCATCGCTTTCTCCTGCGAGGCGGGCGGCATTCTTGGCCATGCCTCGATGGCGCAGCGTCACGCGCTGATTTCCTATGCGCATGATCTCGGCCTCGCCTTCCAGATCGTCGACGATCTGCTCGATGCCGAGGGCGATGCCGAAACCACCGGCAAGCCGGTCGGTGCGGATGCCAAGGCGGGCAAAGCGACCTTCGTTTCCATCCTGGGCGTCGACCGGGCGCGCGATCAGGCGAAGCTGCTGGGGCAGCAGGCCAACAGCCATCTCGACATGTTCGGCGCCAAGGCCGATCCGCTGCGTTGGATGACGGAATTCGTCCTGACCCGGAAAAATTGATACGAGGATCCAATGGCCAGCGCGGCCCAGCCAAACCGGGATCCTGCAGATCGCCGGGGAAGCTGGCGGCGCTGGACCTGGATCCAGGAAGTTCTGGCGACACTGAGCCTGTCGGCGCCGATCGCGGCTGGTTTGCTGGCCGAGATGGGGATGAGTGTCGCCGACTACGTCATGGCGGGCCGGCTTGGCGCCGCCGATCTCGCCGCGGCGGGCCTCGGCGTACAGATGCTGTTCGTCTTCCATCTGCTGCCCATGGGGGCGATCGGCAGCGTCAGCGCTTTGGGCGCCCAGGCTCATGGCGCCGGTGATGCGGCGATGGTCAGCCGGGTGGTGCGGCAGGGCCTGCGTTTCGCCACCTGCCTCGCTCTACCGGCTTGCCTGATCATCCTCGCCGTCGCGCCCTTGCTGCGATTATCCGGACATTACGAAAATCAGATCGTGGACTGGATCGGCACGCTGCTGCTGCTCGGCATGGCCTCGATCCCGGCGGTGCTCTGGTTCACGGTGCTGCGGAACTATGTGACCGTTCTCGGTCGGCCGGTTGTCGTCACCATCATTATTCTCGGCGCCCTGCCACTTACATTGCTCGGCAATTACGTGACGATGTATGGCGCTTTCGGCTTCCCGGCCATGGGCGTTCCCGGCATCGGCCTGACGATGTCGATCGTGCAATGGCTGCAGTTGATCAGCCTGGTCGTCTATATCAACCGGGATAGCATGTTGCGTTCGTATCATGTGTTCAGCGACCTGCTGCGCCATGACAAGGCGATCTTCATCGATCTCTGGCGGGTCGGCTGGCCGATCGCGGCCGGTTATGCCTTCGAATCCGGACTGTTCATGGTTTCGACCCTTTTGATGGGTGAGTTCGGCGTTGCTACCTTGGCCGCGCATAACGCGGTCATCAATTTGACCTCGATCAGTTTCATGATCCCCTATTCGATCAGCCAGGCGGCGACGGTTCGGGTCGGCTATGCGATCGGCCGTGGGGCTGCGCGCGATGCGCGGCGCTCCGGCTATATCGCCATCTGCCTCAGCATGATCTGGATGCTGTTTGCGGCGATGGCCCTCAGTTTCATGCCGCATACGCTCCTGTCGTTGTATATGAATGTAAATGACCCGGCCAATGCGGCGGCTGTCGCCATGGGGGTGACGCTGATGCCGATCGCTGCTTTGTTCCAATTGGTCGATGGATTGCAGGTCGCGACCATCGGCTCCCTGCGCGGGCTCAAGGACACCAAGGTGCCGATGATCCTCTGCGGTTGCGGCTATTGGGCGGCGGGTCTCGGCAGCGGCTATCTGCTCGCCTTCAATTTCGGCTTCGCCGGTCCTGGTCTGTGGTGGGGATTGGCGATCGGCCTTGTCGTCTCGGCGGCCTTGCTGTTCCTGCGCTGGAAGCAGATGGCGCATCGTTATGTCGTCGGCATGGCGGCAATTCCGACATAGGAGCAGTCATGGCCAAGGAACGGGTTGATAAATTGCTGCTCGATCGTGGCCTGGTTGAAAGCCGGGCGAAGGCGCAGGCGCTGATCATGGCCGGGCTGGTCTATACCGGTACCCAGCGCATCGATAAGCCGGGGCAGACCATTGCAACCGATGCCGAACTGATCCTCAAGGGCCAGGACCATCCCTGGGTCTCGCGCGGCGGCTTGAAGCTGGCGCATGGACTGGAGCATTTTGCGATCGATCCCACCGGCCTGATCGGCGCCGATATCGGTGCCTCGACCGGCGGCTTCACCGATGTGCTGCTGGCGAAGGGTGCGGCCAAGGTCTATGCAGTCGATGTTGGCCAGGGGCAATTGGCCTGGAAGTTGCGCACCGATCACCGTGTCGTGGTGCTGGAAAAAACCAATGCCCGTAACCTCGATGCGGCGCAGATCCCGGAATCGCTCGATATCGTCGTCTGCGATGCCAGTTTCATCGGCCTGCAGGTGGTGCTGCCGGCAGCACTTGGCCTGACCAGGCCGGAAGCCCGGGCCATTGCACTGATCAAGCCGCAATTCGAAGTCGGCCCCCGTCAGGTGGGGAAGGGGGGCGTCGTGCGCGATCCGGCTTTGCACCAGGCGGTGATCGAGCGCATCACCGCCTGGTTCGCCGGCTTGCCGGGCTGGTCGGTGATCGGCGTCACCGACAGCCCGATCCTTGGGCCGGAAGGGAATAAGGAATTCCTTATTGCAGCACGCCGTTCACACTGAACGGTGGCATCATCACTTCCGGTAGCTGCTGCCGGCTCGATCCCTGCGTGAGGATGTCGGTCAAACCCTTGCTGGTGAGGCCAAGGCGCGTTGCCCAGCGTTGCAACACGGCTGGTTGCAGGTCGCCCATCACATGTCCGCCCAGGAACTGCGACACCAGTTTCGCGGTCTCCTGTTGTTCCGACGGATAGGAAACCAGCCGGACCTGGGTCTCCCGTTTGAAGCCGGCTTCCTCTTTGGCCAGCTCGATGGCGACCGACCAGCCGCCAAGGGCATCGACCAGCCCGCGATCCTTGGCGTCGGCGCCGGTCCAGATCTGGCCTTGGGCGACCGCTTCGGTCTTGCTGGGGTCGAGCCGCCGGCCTGACGCAACCTTGCCGACGAAATCGGCATAGATGGTGTCCAGGCTGTGCTGCAGATTGTTCCATTCACCTTTGGAGTAATCCTGCGTCGGGCTGTCGATATCGGCCTGGTTGCCGGCCGAAATGCCGTCGACGCCGATCGACAGGTTCTTCAGCAGGCCGCCGACGATGACCTTGCCGCCGAAGACGCCGATCGAGCCGGTGATAGTACCAGGCTGGGCGACGATCTTGGTGGCTGGTGCGGCGACGAAATAGCCGCCGGAAGCCGCGAGGCCGGCCATCGAGACGATGACCGGAATGTTGGCGGCCCGTGCCCGGTTGACCGCCCGCCAGATCGTGTCGGCGGCGACGTAAGAGCCGCCCGGCGAATCGATGCGCAGGATGATCGCCGATACATGATCGTCGATCGCATCGTCAATCGCGTCGCGAATGGTATCGGCCCCCATGGTCACGCTGCCACTGAAGGGATCGTTTTCGCTGCTCGCCAGGATGACCGGACCGGTGCCGTAGATGGTGGCGATGGCGGGGCTGTCCTTGGAAGGGACGGGAATCTGCTTTGCATAGGTGGCGAGCTCGACCGTCTCGTCCTTGTCGGGATCGATCCGCAACGGCTGGTCGATGGCATCGCGATAGGCAAGGTCATCGACCAGGCCGAGCGATTTGCCTTCGGCCGCAGTCAGCGGCGCGCGATCGATTGCGGCTCGCACCGCTTTGGGATCGAGCTTGCGGTCGCGGGCGACATCGGTCACCAGTTCATTCAGCCAGGAATCCGCCAGTTGCTGCATGTTCTGGCGCTGCGGATCGGGCATCGACGACTGCGTGAAGGTATTGACGGCACCCTTGAATTCCTTGCGTTGCCCCATCCGTGCCGTGATGCCGATGCGATCAAAGATTCCTTTCAGAAAAGGTGTTTCCAGATGAAAGCCGGTCAGGCGCAGATCGCCGGAAGGCTGCAAGGTGATCTTGTCGGCGGCACTTGCCAGATAGTAATGGAGCGTACCGTCACCACCTTCGCCAAAGGATTCGGCGAAGGCCTGGACTCTCTTGCCGGCGCGGCGGAAGGCGAGGATGGCATCGCGGATTTCCTGAACCTGGGCGATGTTGATTTCACCGCGCCCGGCATAGACGACCAGCCCGTCGATCCTGTCGTCCCGGCTGGCGGCATCCAGGCCGCGCACGATGTCCGTTATGGTGAGGCCCTTGCCTAAGTTGAACGGGAAGGCGGAAGGCTGTTCCGTGACACCCTTGCTCAGATCCAGCGTCAATGTCGCATGGGCTGGTATCGGCTTCGGACTTTCGACAAAATGGCGCATGACAAGACCGCCGGCGACCAGGGCAATGATGAGAAAAGCACCGGCGACGACGCATACCCACAAGACAAGCTTGCCTAGAAACCGGATGACAGACATAACGCGATCTTCTCCTTACTGCTCCGCCTGGTTACGCATGATAGCCTATCGACTTATCTCTGTCTGTCGCTTGTCACCGTGGAAAATCCCAGGGAGACCTGCGCCGCAATGACACGCCATCGACGCCCGCCAAAAGGAAAACGACCGGCGCCGCCGACACCGCCGGCGGTTACCGCCGAGTTGACGATCGACAGCCTCGGCCAGCAGGGCGACGGCATAACGCAGTATGAAAACCGTCCGGTTTTCGCGCCTTTTGCCTTGCCGGGCGAGCGGGTGCGCCTGCGCCTTGGTGCGACCCGAGGCGAAGGGCGGGTCGGCTATCTGGTCGATGTTTTGGAACCGGCGACCGATCGCGTTGTTGCTTCATGCCGGCATTTCGGTATCTGCGGCGGCTGCGCCATGCAGCATCTCGATCTTGCCGCTTATCGTCGATGGAAAATCGAGGGTGTGCGTCATACGCTGGCGCAGCGGGCGATCGAGATGCCTGGATCGGTCAAGGCCGTCTTCATTCCCGCCGGCACGCGCCGTCGCGCGGTTTTTGCCATCCTGGGCCGGAAAGGCGCCTGCCATATCGGGTTTCACCGCACGTTCAGCCATGACGTGGTCGATCTGCGGCAATGCCTGTTGTTAACGCCGCGCCTCTTCGCCCTGACTGAGGAATTGCGCAGACATCTGCGCGACGCGCTTGCTGTCGGCGAGGCCTGGGATCTGCTGGCGACCGAAAGCGAGACCGGCCTCGATCTTTTGATCACCGCGAAGGCCGAGCCGACGAATAAGCAGCGTTTCGCTTTGGCCGATTTGAGCCAGATCGGCGGTATCGCCCGTATTTCTTGGATCACTGCCGGCAAGAAGGGACACATGCAGCCGGAACCGATCGCCCAGTTGCACATGCCGCAGGTTCGTTTTGCCAATGTGCCGGTCGACCTGCCGCATCAATCCTTCTTGCAGCCGAGCCTTGAGGGCGAGGTTGCGCTGCGCGATGCCGTGCTGGCGGGTTTCGAGACGGCCAATCATGTCGCTGATCTTTTTGCCGGATGCGGAACCTTCAGTTTCCCGCTGGCCAGGCGCGCCAAGGTGACAGCGGTAGAAGGATCGAAGCCGGCGGTTCAGGCTTTGGCGGCGGCAGCCCGGCGGGCTTTGCTGTCCGATCGAGTGGAGGTTCTGCGGCGCGATCTGGACGACGCGCCGCTGATGCCCGAAGAGCTGAAGAAATTCGACATGGTCGTTTTCGATCCGCCGCGGGCTGGTGCGAGGGAACAGGCCGAGCAGCTCGCGAAATCGGTTGTGCCGCGCGCCATCGGCGTTTCCTGCAATCCCGCCAGCTTTGCCCGGGATGCCCGTATCCTGATCGATGGCGGGTTCCGGCTGACGGGCCTGACCATTGTCGATCAGTTCATCTGGTCATCGCATGTGGAAGTGGTCGGACGTTTCGAGCGCTGACGAATTTAAAGCCCGAAGCCCTCGGAAAGAATCTTCCGCAAGGCCGGCTGCGCCGCGCGGGCATCGTCGTCATTCGCCAGATTGAGTTCGGTGATGGCGGCGCCGGCCAGCGGGAAATGCCGGCGCAGGTGTTGCAGGACTCGGCAAAGAGCTTCGACCGTCAGGCCCTGGGCGGCAGGAACCCCGACATAGGGAAAGGCCTCGGGATCGAGCACATCGAGATCGAGATGGAGATAGATCCGGCTAAGGCCGCGGCCGGCGATCGCAGCGATGAGATCGTCAATTCGATCCGGCGCCGACAAGCGGAAGAGATCGAGCCTGGCGATATCGTCGCTCTCCGCGGAATCGCAATCGCGTGCCGATATGTAGAAGACCTGATGCGGTGCGTAGGCGCAGGCGACATGCCGGATCAAGGCGACCGGACCTTCGCCCATCAGGCTGCGGACTACCATGCCGTGGAAATGACCGCTGGGCGAACTGGCGGGCGTGTTGAGATCGGCATGGCCATCGATCCAGATCAACGCGACATCGTCCGGCATCTGCTCGTGTGCCCAGGCAGCGGTCGTCAGATCGGCGGCGCAATCGCCACCGATCGTGAGCACGGGACCAGCCGGGAGTGTCCGACGAAGAGCGGCGGCACGATCGGCCTGGCGCGCCAGGATATCAAGACCCTTCACATGATCCTGAAATACGAGCGGCTCAGCGCTGGCGTCGCAGGCAACATCGTGCTGCGGCAGGGATGGTGGCAACAGGCTGCCGAGAAGACGCGTACCGGCGGCATAGCCGATCGTCCGGGCGGCCCCTTGCCATTGCGGGAAGATCATGGCGGCGACGAAATCCGACATTACCTTCACTCCTCGGACGTGACTGGATGATCAGCTTGGAAAACCGCATTGCGCGCGATGGCGCAGCAGATGATCGGCCAGCACGATCGCCATCATCGCCTCGCCCACCGGCACGGCACGGATGCCGACACAAGGATCATGGCGGCCGGTGGTCGAGACATCTACCTCGTGGCCCTCGGTATCGACGCTCTTGCGCGGGGTCAGGATCGACGAGGTCGGCTTCACGGCGAACCGCACGACCACATCCTGGCCGGTGGAAATGCCGCCCAAGACACCGCCGGCCTTGTTCGACAGGAACTCGACCTGGCCGTCCTTCGCCGCATTGGCACCGGCAGTGCCATGGGCCATGCGCATCTCATCGGCATTTTCCTCACCGCTGAGCGCAGCAGAGGCAAAACCGGCGCCGATCTCGACACCTTTTACCGCATTGATGCTCATCATGGCACTGGCGAGATCCGCATCGAGCTTGCCGTAGATCGGCGCGCCGAGGCCGGCGGGAATGCCGCTTGCCACCACTTCGACGACGGCACCGATCGAGGAACCGGCCTTGCGCACCTGATCGAGATAGCTCTCCCATTGCGCCGCCATGGCTGCATCGGGGCACCAGAAGGGATTCTGCCCAGTCTGCGCCCAGTCCCAGTTGTTGCGGTCGATCTGCCGGTTGCCGATCTGGACAAGGGCACCTCGAATGGCCGCGTCCTTACCAAGGAGGTGCTGCAGCACCAGCCGGGCAACGCCGCCGGCCGCGACACGAGCAGCGGTTTCTCGGGCCGAGGAGCGGCCGCCACCGCGATAATCGCGGATGCCGTATTTGGCCCAATAGGTGTAATCGGCATGACCGGGGCGGAACTGATCCTTGATCTTGCCGTAATCCTTGCTGCGTTGATCCTCATTGCGGATCAGCAGGGAGATCGGCGTGCCGGTCGTCTTGCCGTCGAAGACGCCGGAGAGGATTTCCACCTGATCCGGTTCACGCCGCTGGGTAACGAAACGCGATTGGCCGGGCTTGCGCTTGTCGAGCCAGGTTTGAATATCGGCTTCGGTCAGTGCAATGCCCGGCGGGGTCCCGTCCACCACGCAGCCCAAAGCCGGGCCATGGCTTTCGCCCCAGGTGGTGAAACGGAACAGATGGCCAAAACTGTTATGCGACATATCGATCGATTGCGGCTCAGCCGCGCTCGTTGAAGTTTTTCAGCATCTCGGCAAGGTCACCGGCGGCATCCGTCCGCATCATGCCGACGACGTTATAGCCGCTATCGACATGATGCAGCTCGCCGGTCACGCCGCGCGACAGATCGCTGAGCAGATAGAGGCCGGCGCCGCCGACATCCTCGATCGTGACATTGCGTTTCATCGGCGAGTTCAGCTCGTTCCAGCGCAGGATATGGCGGAAGTCACCGATGCCCGAAGCGGCGAGTGTCTTGATCGGCCCGGCGGAGATCGCATTGACCCGGATGTTCTGGTCGCCGAGATCGGCCGCCAGATAGCGCACGCTGCATTCCAGGGCAGCCTTGGCAACGCCCATGACGTTGTAATGCGGCATGACGCGTTCGGCGCCGAAATAGGACAGGGTCACCAGGCTGCCGCCATTGGGCATGAGATGGCGGGCACGGTCGCAGATGGCGGTAAAGGAGAAGCAGGAAATATCCAGGGTCTGGGTGAAGTTCTTGCGGCTGGTCGACACGTATTTGCCCTTCAACTCCTCCTTGTCGGAGAAGGCGATGGCGTGGACCACGAAATCGAGGCTGCCCCAGTCCTTCCTGATCGCCTCGAAGGTGGCGTCGATGCTGGCATCGTCGGTCACATCGCAGGGCAGGACCAGTTTGGCGCCGACCGATTGCGCCAATGGCGCCACGCGCTTTTGCAGCGCCTCGCCCTGATAGGTGAAGGCCAGTTCGGCACCGGCATCATGTGCTGCCTTGGCGATGCCCCAGGCGATGGAACGGTCATTCGCGACGCCCATAACCAATCCACGCTTGCCGGTCATCAGCCCGTTTTTTTCAGTCATTCGCTTCCCCACAACATACAAAAATCGCCATCGCGACGTGCCCGGCATCCTACACCATTACCTATCCGGGTCAACGCGCGGGAAAGCCGGAAACCATTCCGGCCGTGCAAAATTTGGAATTCAGTTCAATGAGTTAAGGGCCGGAGAGCTTGTTGCGCACATTGTAGCTGTGGGTTTTGGCCCAGCGTTCGATGGCGCTGCGCAAGTCGTTGTCGACCTGATCCGGCAGGGTAACGATAAAGCGGACATACTGATCGCCGCGCTGTCCCGTCTTGGGGTTGAGGATGCCCTTGCCCTTGAGGCGCAATTGCGTGCCGGTATTGCTGTCCTGGGGCACCTTCAAAGCGACCTTGCCGTCAATGGTCGGAACCGTGATGGTGGCGCCGAGGACCGCTTCGTAAAGTGTGATCGGCGCTTCCAGCAGGATATCGAAGCCGTCGCGCTTGAAGAAGGCATGATCGGCGACCATCACCTCGACATAGGCATCGCCGGCCGTCGCGCCGCCGGCACCGGGCAGGCCCTGGCCTTTCAGGCGCAGCGTCTGGCCGGTCTGGGTGCCTGGCGGAACCGTGACATCCAGGCTTTTCCCATCGGTCAGGTTGAGCCGCTTCTTGCTGCCCAGGGCGGCGTCGAGGAAGGTCACGTCGATCTGATAAGAAACATCGGCCCCGCGCATGCGCATGCCGGCGCGCTGGCGATTGCCGAAACCGAAGAAATCGCGAAAAACATCCTCGGGCCCGCCGGACTCCTCGTCCAGGCCGAAATCCCGTGCGCGCCTGGCGCCGCCGGGGCCCCGGCGGAAACCGCCGCCACCGAAACCGCGCGGCTGTCCGCTTTCATCGATTTCGCCGCGATCGTAACGCTGTCTTTTCTCGGGATCGCTCAGCAGGTCATAGGCGGCGGTGGCCTCTTTGAACTGGTTTTCGATCTTTTTATTGCCGGGATTGACATCCGGATGCAGCTTTTTGGCCAGCCGACGATAGGCTTTCTTGATTTCCTCGTCGCTGGCGTTACGCGCTACTCCTAGAAGTTGATAAGGATCGGCCATTCATCACCCCATTCACCTGGGATTAGTTAATCATAGTCCTGATTTCCCGCAAGAGCGGCTATTGATTGGCCACTTTGGCTTCGCCGTGTTGCAGGTGCGCGGGGCGCCAAGTCGTTGCCCGATTGTCACCATACAAGTACCGCCGGTTGTTCTTGAAATTCGCCCGCAAACAAGCTGAATCAATGCTATAGATCGTCCTTATCGTAATGAGAGCGGATTATGACTGAAGAGACCTTGCATCCGGAAGCTGAGCCTTTCGAGCAGTTCGATCGCTGGTTGGCTGAAGCAGGCAAGCATGAACCGAATGATCCGAATGCGATGGCCCTGGCGACGGTCGACGCCGACGGGCAGCCATCCTTGCGCATGGTGCTGTTGAAGGATGCCAGCCCCGTCGGATTCGTCTTCTATACGAATTTCGAAAGCCGCAAGGGCGAGCAACTCCTGGCGACCGGTAAGGCGGCGCTGCTGCTGCACTGGAAATCCCTGAAGCGCCAGGTGCGAATCGAGGGCCCGGCCCATCCGGTCAGCGACCAGGAAGCGGACGACTATTATCACAGCCGGCCGCGCGCCAGCCAGATCGGCGCCTGGGCATCGCAGCAGTCGCGCCCCCTGGAAAGCCGGTTCGAGCTGGAGAAGCGCGTCGCCCAATATACCGCCAAATACCCCATCGGCACGATCCCCCGGCCCGATTATTGGTCCGGTTTCCGGGTCGTCCCGGCGCGAATCGAGTTTTGGGAAGATCGTCCCTTCCGGTTGCATGACCGGCTGGTCTATCACCGCGTCGATGGCGGTTGGCGGACCGAGAAGCTATATCCCTGATCGAGACTCCATGATTGAGACCCCCATGATTGAGACCCATGACCGAGACTGAGGCATGACCGATCGCGCCGGCGACCACCAGATCAGCGGCACACCGCTTTCGCTCGACGAAAGCGGGCGATTGATGCGACGGGCGACCGTTGCGTCGGTCATCGCGGCGGCTTTGCTGATTGCGATCAAGCTCTATGCCTATCTCTCGACTGGCTCGGTAGCGCTGCTGTCGACTTTGCTCGATTCCGGTCTCGATCTGGCGGCGTCGCTGATCAATCTGCTGGCGGTGCATCATGCCTTGGCGCCGGCGGATTCGGAACATCGCTTCGGCCACGGCAAGGCCGAGCCGCTGGCCGGCCTGGCACAGGTGGCTTTCATCCTCGGTTCCTCGGTCCTGCTGCTGATCGAGGTCATCAATCGTTTCGCCGAGCCGAAGCCGGTCGAGAATACCGGTATCGGCATCGTGGTGATGATTGCCTCCATCGCGGTCACCGCAGTGCTGATGATGTATCAGCGCCACGTCATCCGGCGCACCGGTTCATTGGCGGTGCGCGCCGATGCCACTCATTATTTCAGCGACTTCCTGGTCAATGCCGCCGTCATTGCTGCGTTGCTGCTCAGCGCCTGGCTTGGCCTGTGGTGGATCGACCCGCTGTTCGGTCTGGCGGTTGCCCTGTTCATCGCCTTTACCGCGATCGGTATCGGCCGCGAGGCATTCGACATGCTGATGGACCGGGAAATGGAAGATGCCGAGCGCGAGCAGATCAAGGAGATCGTGCGCCGGCATCCGGAGGTGCGCGACCTGCATGAATTGCGCACGCGGGTTGCAGGACAGTTTCGCTTTATCCAGTTTCATCTGGAACTGGATGCGGATATGACGTTGCGCGAAGCGCACCGCATCTCGGATTCTGTCGAGAAAGAGCTCTTGCAGCATTTTCCCGACGCTGAAATCATTATCCATCAAGACCCCTACGGCGTGGCCGAGCGCAGGCGGGTGTTCAAGTAACCCTGCATGCCGATCGAGGACACGAGCGAGGCGAGATGACCGAGACAGCCAGTAAGAAAACCGTCATCCTGACCGGTGCCAGCCGGGGCATCGGCCATGCAACGGTGAAGCGTTTCAGCCAGGAAGGCTGGCGCATCGTCACCTGCAGCCGGGATGCGGTGCCCGAGGAGTGCAAACGCGACCCCAATTGGACGCATCATATCACCGTCGATCTGGCTCATGCCGATGATGCCGCGAAGTTCGTCGAGCAGGCGATGGTCGTGCTCGACGGGGAGCCGGTGCATGCGCTGGTCAATAACGCGGCCATCAGCCCCAAGACGCCGTTCAAGGAGCGGCTCGGCATCCTGAACGGCGATGTCGGCGCCTGGCGCGAGGTGTTCGAATTGAACTTCTTCACGCCGCTCACTTTGGCGCGCGGCTTTGCCCGCCCGCTGCATCAGGGCAAGGGCACGGTCGTCAATATCACCTCGATCGCCGGCCATGCCATTCATCCCTTCGCCAGCTCGGCCTATTCGACCTCGAAGGCCGCCTTGTCGGCGCTGACGCGGGAAATGGCGGTGGAGTTCGCCGCCCTGGGCGTGCGGGTCAATGCCGTTGCCCCCGGCGAGATCGAGACGGCCATGATCGGTGCGGAATATGAAGCCCTTATCCCGCGCATTCCGATGGGTCGCATGGGAACGCCGGAAGAAGTGGCCGGGGTCGTGTTCCGTCTTTGCGGCGAGGATTTCGGCTATGTCACCGGAACGGAAATCTTCCTGACTGGTGGTCAGCATCTATTCTGAGTCCGCCTGGCGTCTCATGAGCAAATCACCCAACCAGGTCTTGTTGGCGCGGGCCGCGCAGCTGGCATCGGATTTTCTCGATGGCTTGCCCGCACGGCCGGTCGGGGTGCGTGCTGACCGGGCGTCACTTGCTGAGGCACTCGGCGGCCGTTTGCCTGAAAAGGGGCGGGATCCGCTGGCCATTCTCGACCATCTGGTTGCGGCGGCGGATCCGGGCATCGTCGCCTCGGCTGGGCCGCGTTATTTCGGCCATGTGATCAGCGGCGCCCATCCGGCGGCTCTGGCGGCCGATTGGCTGACGGCGGCCTGGGACCAGAATGCCGTTCTCTATGCCACTTCGCCGGCCAATGCGGTCATCGAAGAGGTCGTCGGAAAATGGCTTGCCGATCTCTTTGGCCTGGCGGCACCGGGCCGCGAAATCAGCGTCGGTTTTGTCAGCGGTTGCCAGATGGCGCATGTCACAGCTTTGCTGGCGGCGCGCCATCACGTTCTGATGAAGGCCGGTTGGGATGTCGAGCGGCAAGGGCTTTTCGGCGCGCCGCCCATTCGCGTCTTCTGCGGTGCCGAAGCGCATGGCTCGGTGGCGACGGCGCTGCAATATATCGGCCTGGGACGCGATCAGGCCGTGATCATTCCCAGCGACGAGCAGGGAAGGATGCGCGCCGATCTACTCGCCCGCGCAATCGAACAAGGGCAGGGCCCCGCCATCATTTGCGCGCAGGCTGGCGGGGTGAACACGGGTGCCTTCGATCCCTTCGTTGAAATCGCCGATATCGCCGCCCGCCAGGGTGCTTGGCTGCATATCGACGGGGCTTTCGGCTTGTGGGCTGCCGTCGCATCTGAGCATCGCCATCTGACCGCCGGCATGGAACGGGCGGATTCCTGGGCGACCGACGGTCATAAATGGCTCAATGTTCCGCATGATTCCGGCATCGTGCTGACCGCACATCCGGCGGCTCACCGCGCCGCCATGTCGATGCCGGGCGAAGCCTATCTGCACAAGAGCGGCGAGACGCATCGCGATCCCTATCAGTGGGTGCCGGAGATGTCGCGCCGTGCCCGGGCTATCGCGATCTATGCGGCGCTGCTGGGTTTCGGCCGCGACGGCCTTGCCGAACTGGTCGCGCGATGCTGCCGCCTGGCGCGGCGGATGCGCGATCATCTGGCCGCGGCGGAGGGCGTCTCCATCCTCAATGACGTCGTGCTCAACCAGGTCCTGGTACAGGTCACGCCGCGCGACGATGACATCGGCGATCAGATCACCGATGCGGTCATCGCGGCGATTCAGGCGGAGGGAACCTGCTGGCTGGGTGGAACGACCTGGCGCGGGCGTCGCGCGCTGCGCATCTCGATCTGCAATTATCGCACGACGGACGCCGATATCGACCGCTCCGCTGCCGCGATCCTGGAGCAGATCGAAGGGATACGCAGATAAAGCGATAGATTGGCCTACAGGCGCTCGCGCAGGCGGCGGAACCATTGCCGGCGGGAATCGACCTCGTCGATTTCGTGGTCCAGCCACGAGGTCAGGAAGGTGGCTTCATCGCTGTGATGACCGCGCAAATCACCGAGCCGCGCCAGTTCGCGGTCGCAGGTCTCTTCCAGCATTTCGATTTGCGCCAACTGCTCTTCGCGGGCGAGAAGGTCGAGGAAATGCATTTTCAGGGCGATGATCAGCTTGTTGACCTCGCCCATCGGGCCGCGCAGCTTGGTGGTCATCAGACGTCGGAATTCCTGTTGGCCGGCAGCGGTCAGGCGCATGAACTGCTCGTCATGAGCCGGTGCGTCACGACCAGGGGCGGCATCGGCCGCCTCCATGAGCGCTTCGACCTTGAACAGTTCCAGTGACGGGCCCAGCAAATCGAGCGACGGGCCGACGATACGCGCAGTGAAATGCCGGATATCCCGCGCCAGATCCGCATAGCTCCGCTCCTGCCGGGCCAAGAGGCCCAGGGCCGCCAATCGGATCGCTTCACTCGGAACGAGACTATTATCCTTGTACATCTTCACCTCAGAATGAGAGGCATTCTAAAGTGGTGGAATCCGGCTTGTCCAGCCATCGCTTAATGACAGCAGGGCCTGAAAGCGGCCATCGGTACATTAACTGGCGAGCGGCAGGGCATGTTCCCGCCAGCAAGCCTGCAATGCCTCCGTCGCGGTCTCGATCATCCGGTCGTCATGATCGGGGCTCGGCGTGAAGCGCAGCCGTTCCGTGCCGCGCGGCACCGTCGGATAATTGATCGGTTGTACATAGATATCATGCTGACGCAGCAGCCGGTCGCTGATCGCCTTGCAAGCAACAGGGTTGCCCACGCGCACCGGTACGATATGGCTTTCGCTCAGCATGACCGGCAGGCCGGCCGTCAGCAGCGATTGCCGCAATTGCTGCGCCCGGGCCTGATGCTGCCGGCGCAGATCGCTTGCGCCGCGCAGGATCTCCAGGCTCGCCCGCGCACCGGCCACCAAGACCGGCGGCAAAGCCGTGGTAAAGATGAACCCGGGTGCAAAGCTGCGGATGAAATCGACCATCGGCGCGGAACCGGCAATGTAGCCACCCATCAGGCCGAAAGCCTTGCCCATCGTTCCTTCGATGATGGTCAGGCGATGGCTGAGGCCGTCCCGCTCGGCGATGCCGGCACCATGCTTGCCATACATGCCGACCGCATGCACTTCGTCGAGATAGGTGAGGGCGCCGAATTCTTCCGCGACATCGCAGATCTCGGCGATCGGCGCGATATCGCCGTCCATCGAGTAGACGGATTCGAAGGCGACGATCTTCGGCCGTGACGGATCATGCGAGGCCAGAAGCTCCCGCAGATGGGCGGCGTCGTTATGCCGGAAGATATGATACTCGACCCGGCTGTGGCGGATGCCGGCGATCATCGACGCATGGTTCTGGGCATCGGAATAGACGATGGCATTCGGCAATTGCCGCGCCAGGGTCCCCAGGGTCGCTTCATTCGAGATGAAGCCAGAGGTGAAAAGCAGGGCCGCTTCCTTGCCATGCCAACTGGCCAGGGCCCGCTCCAGCAGGACATGCTCATGGGTCGTGCCGGAGATGTTGCGGGTGCCGCCGGCGCCGGCACCGTAATGCCGCAAGGCATCCTGCATCGCCTGCAAAACCGTCGGATGTTGCCCCATGCCGAGATAATCGTTGGAGCACCAGACGGTGATCTCGCGGGCTTCGGCATCGGGCCGCTCGCGCCAATGGGCACGCGGGAAACGCCCCGCTTGCCGTTCAAGATCGGCGAACACGCGGTAGCGACCTTCGGCCCGCAGGTCACCCAATCGGTCACGGAAGAATTGTTCAAAGTCCATCACGGTTATCCAATCAACTCATCGGCCATTCACCGGCAAAGCCGGAAAAGCATGATCCCTTACAGATGCTCGTCGCGCTTCAGCCAGTCCACGGTATCGGCCAGGGCCTTTTCGAAACGGGCGAACATATCGACCACTTCCGCTTCGCTGATCACCATGGGCGGGCAGAAAGCCAGCGAATCGCCGACCGCACGGATGATCAGGCCATGATTATGGGCGATCCGGACCAGATTCGGACCGACTGCCAGCGACGCATCGAAACTTTGGCGCGTCGATTTATCCTTAACCAGTTCGACCGCACCGACCAGGCCCACGCCCCGGCATTCGCCGACCAGCGGATGATCCTGGAAACGCGCCAGTTCGCGCAGGAAGATCGGCTCCAGCGCCCGCACCCGGTCGACGATCTTGCGCTCCTCGTAGATTTTCAGCGTTTCCAGCGCCACGGCGGCACAGACCGGATGGCCGGAATAGGTGATGCCATGCCCGAAGACGGTGTTCTTGGCGCTGTTGTCGCGCAGGGCTTCATAGACGCGCTGATTGACCAGGACGGCGGCGATCGGCAGGACGCCGGCGGAAAGCTGCTTCGCCATGGTCATGATATCCGGGGTCATGCCCATGGTCTGGCTGCCCCAGAAATTGCCGGTCCGGCCGAAGCCGCAGATCACTTCATCCGCAACCAGCAGGATGTCGTATTTCTTGAGGACGGCCTGGATCTTCGTGAAATACGTCTTGGGCGGAATGATGACGCCGCCGGCACCCATGACCGGCTCGGCGAACATGGCGGCGATCGTGTCCGGCCCTTCGCTGAGGATCAGCTTTTCCAAGCTCTCGGCGCAGCGCGTCGCGAAATCCTCTTCCGACTCGCCGGGATTGCCGAAGCGGTAATGATGCGGACAATCGGTACGCAGGATGCCGGCGATCGGCAGGTCGAAATCGATATGCAGGCCGGGCAGGCCGGTCAGCGATGCCGCTGCGACAGTGACCCCATGATAGGCTTTGGTGCGGGAGATGATCTTCTTCTTCTGCGGCCGGCCGAGGCCGTTATTGATGTACCAGATCATCTTGACGACGGTGTCGTTGGCTTCCGATCCGCTGTTGCAGAAATAGGCCTTCGACATTGGCACGGGCGCCAGATTGACCAGCTTCTCGGCAAGTTCGACAGTAACCGATGCGACCTTCTGGGTGAAGGTGTGGTAAAATGGCAGTTCCTGCATCTGTTTCACCGCCGCCTGGGTCAGGCGCGGTTCTTCGCCGAAACCGAGGCCGGAGCACCACAGGGCGGCCATGCCGTCGAGATATTCCTTGCCATCTTCGTCATAGACGTAGATGCCCTTGCCGCGGGTAATGACGAAACCGCCTTCCTGCTCATTCTTCTTGGCATTGGTATAGCCGTGCAGGTGGAAGGCGGCATCGCGCGCCGCCAGGGAATTCGGCCGAGGGCTCATGATTGTTGATCTTCCGTCGTTGCAGAAAGCGGCAGTCTAGCGGCCGCCTGACAAAAATCCAGGCGAGGTTAATATCCCTCGACAGGTAGCGAGTGTCAAAGCTGGCATGAGCTTGAGACATTTTGCCTCAACTGCCTGATTTTAGAGAGGAATCTCATGCCCTTAGGGGGTGCGTCGGCGGGTATGACCGGATGGGACGGGGGCCGCCCTGGCCGCCGGCATTCTCGACGAGGCTGATTTAGCGCTGGCCGGCGCGATGGCGCGGCAAGGCGGCGGCCAAGGATGTCAGCGCGATTCTGCAGTGCGAACCGGTCGGTTTGACGGTCAGTGCCAATGTCAGATCGGGCCTGACGGCGACGCCCCGGCGTCTATAGCAACTACACCCGTCCCGACGCCGTGAAGGCCAATATCTTCACGGCATAGGAACTTGGCGTGCCGGTGGTCGAACAGTGGTCGAACAGTGAAAGGCTGACCATTCGTCACGCTGCAGGTCTCAGCGCGGAGCCCCGTGTCGCAGGCGTCTTGCCGGCAGCCCGCGGGGTCGTCGCGCTGAATTGATACGCGGGCTCGATAATTTGCTCTTCGGCGCGATATTGCGTTCCCATGCAGATGCCCCGATCGTTGTCGACCGGGGCATCCTCTCTTCACCACGTACGATGTGCGTGAAACTTATCTTTCCTTTGTCGGCGGCTGGTTGCGCCGTTCAGGAGGGGCAGCACGTTCGGGTCGGTTGCTATTGCTATCGCGTTCGACCTGGCGCTCGACTTCTTGCCAGCCCTGCGATGCTTCCTTTCTTGCAGCCTGTTCTTCAAGCCACTGTTCCCGCTGACGGGTTTCGATCACTTGCCGTTCGCGTTGGTTGCGGCTGAGATGCTGTTGTCTCATACAAACTCTCCCTTTCGTCGACGGACAAAGGGCAAACGGCTCGCAATTAGGGGCGTTCCAAAAATCAACGAGATCGTGAGTGCTCAATACATTTAGTCGATCATCTTGCCAGTTCATCCTCGCTTTGATTGATTAGTGTCGGTGCTGATCGAAAATGAAGCAGCAAACGCATCCATCGCAGGGGGGAACGAAATGGCCGATAACGCAGCGCAGAAGCAATTCGCTTTGGATTGGGTCGACGGCCATATGACTGATCTTTCCGATTGGAACCAGCTCATCTGGCATTTCGCCGAGCCGGCCTTGCGCGAATACAAATCCGCGGCTTGGTATGTCGATCTCCTGCGGCGCGAAGGCTTCGAGGTCGAAGCCGGCAGCGCCGGCATGCCGACGGCTTTCGCGGCGCGCTGGTCGAACGACGCTAAGGCGGGCGACCCCGTCATCGGTGCTTATGCCGAATACGATGCCGTGCCGGGCAATTGCCAGGCCGCCAGCACGCGCAAGGAACCGCGCAAAGGCCTCAGCCGTCATGCGGCGGGGCATACGGATCCGCATTCGGCTTTGGGTATCAGTTCGCTCGGCGGCATTCTGGCGGCCAAGGCGGCGATGCAGAAATTCGGCATTCGCGGCACGATCCGCTATTTCGGCGAGCCGGCGGAAAAACTGCGGCTGTCGAAACCGGTGCATGCGGCCAAGGGCTATTATGACGGCATTGATGCGTTTTTGAGCTTTCATCCGACCTATATGTTGCCACTGGTCAATACCGCGCGCTGGGACACGCATTGCGGCCTTGGCTATGCCTGCATCTATACATTCGACTGCATCGAGCCGGAAAACTGGCTGTCCGCCGATCCCGACAGCCCGATTCCGGCCAGCCATATTTCCGCCCGCGCGCCCGGCGCGAATGATGCCCTGTTCCATATGTTCGGCATGACCAAGCAGGCGCAATCGAACATGCTGCCTTTCACCGGCGGCTGGTCGATCAGCGAAGCGATCCTCAGCGCCGGCCAGGCCACGGCGGATAACCTGCCGGCCCAGACGGCGCAGATCCAATATCTCTGGCGCGCCCCGACATTGGAAATGGCGGAAACCATTGCGCGCGTGCTGGACAACAATGCCGAAGCAGCGGCCAAGGCGGCGCATTGCCGCTGGACCAGGACCTGGGTGACGAAATCACGGCCGGGCCTCGCCAATCATGTTATGGCGCAGGCGACCTATGACAATCTGAAGCTGTCCGGCGCGCCGCAATGGGGTGATGAGGCGATCCGTGCGGCGCAAGCGATGCAGCGCGAAATCGGTATCGAGCCGATGGACAAGCCGTTCCTGCCCGCGATCGAGCAGTTGATCGAGCCGCAAGAGGCAGAGCGCCGCTTGCGCCAGACGCTGCCACCCTGGCAGCTCAACTCGACCTCCGATGATTACACCGAATATTGCTGGTATGCGCCGACCGTGCGCTTCTATATCGGCCGGCCAATGCTGAAAGCCGCGCGCGGCGTCAATTATCCGGATTGGGTCATGAACGCCTTGGGCGGCATTCGAAACTGTATCGATCCGATGATCCGCACCGCATCGAAAACCATCGGCGCCACTATCATCGATCTGATGACCCGGCCCGATCTGCTGAAGTCCGCCCAGGACGAATGGCGCGACCGGACCGGTGGTGGCATCGGTGGCAGCAAATGGATGGCACCCTTGCTGCCGGCTGATTTTCGCGCACCGATCGATTTTCGCTGGCCGGAATATGTCACCACGCGGCGCGGCGAGGAATGGTGGATTCCGGCGCGCGACGGCGAGTGACGGGTTTCGGTTAGAGAATTTCCTTCAAGGCGGCAATCAACCGGTCGGCATCGGCATCGTCGTTGTAATGCGCGAAGCCGATGCGGATCACCCCTTCATCCGCCGTCATGCCCATGGCCTTGATGACGCGGGCGGCCCAGAAGTCGCCATGGCCGATGGCAATCTGGCGCTTGTTCAGCTCACGCACGATCTCGGCCGAAGAGCGGCCGGCAATGCGGAAGCCGATCACCGGGGCCAGGCGGCCATCGCCGGATGGCACGCGGCCGATGATCTGCATGCCTGGAACCGTGTTCAGATAAGCGGTCAGGCGGGCGGCCAGCCGCTCCTCATGCGCCGCGATCAAGCCATAGACTTTGGTCAGGCGGGCATGGAAGCTGTTCTCGCGGGTCGTGAAATGATGGTCATGAAGCGCGTCGTAGTAATCGGCGATGCCCACCGCGCCGGCGGCGAATTCGTGGTTCGGCCCACCCGGCAGCAGCTTGTAGCTGATATTGTCGTCGGTGATGAAATGGTGATTCTGGTTGGCGGCCTTGCGCAGCAGATCGCGCTTGCCATAGAGGATCGATTGATGCGGCCCGCAGAATTTGTACAGGCTGCAGACGTAGAAATCGACATCCAGCGCCTTCACATCGACGGTGAAGTGTGGGGCATAGGCCGTGCCGTCAATGAAAGCGAGGGCGCCGGCTTCGTGGATCTTGCGCACCAAGGCGGCCGCATCGTGCACGATCGAGCAGACATTCGAGCAGTGGGTGAAAGCGACCAGGCGGGTCTTGTCGCTGAGCAGCTCATCGAGCGCGTCATAGCGCAAGGCGCCCGTCGCGCGGTCGACCGGCCATTCCTTGATCACCAGACCGAATTCGGCCAGACGTCGCCAGGCGCCGACATTGGCTTCATGGTCCTGTTCGGTGACGATGACTTCATCGCCCGGCTTGAGCCAGGGCCGAATGGCTTGGGCGAGTAGATAGACGTTCATCGTCGTCGACGGGCCGAAGACGATTTCATCCGGTTCGGCATTGATGAATTCGGCCATCAACTGCTTGCCATGGCGAATCCGCTCGGTCGCCCGTTCGGAGGAGGCAAAGCCCCAATTGGGCTGCACCTGCGTCTGGCTCATATATTCCTGGACCCGGTCGACGACCTGGCGGGGCACATAGGTGCCGCCGGCATTCTCGACGAAGACCCATCCGTCGGCCAGAGGTGCAAATTGCGCTCGCACGAAGGCCGTGTCGAGAATCGCTTTACTCATCATATCCCCCCATAACTTTGTGCTTAGTCGTCTCGCGAGCTGTTCTTATTGTCACTTATCGGCGGCAGGTTCCTTGCCGCCATGGGCGGTCGACCAACCTTCCGGATCTTCCAGGAACGACCGCACGGCCGCCTGGTCGGCAGCGCTGAGGCGTCCGGTGTCGCGCGCGGCAGCCAGCACATCCCACCAGGTCGCCAGGCCATGCAGGCGGACGCCCAGAGCGGCGAGGCCTTCGGTCGACTGCTTGAAGATGCCGTAATGGAAAACCACCAGGGCGTCGCTCACCTTGCCTTCGGCCGTGCGGATCGCATTGATGAAGTTGACCTTGCTGCCGCCATCCGTCGCCAGGTCTTCGACCAGCAGGGTGCGGCAGCCGACCGGCATGTCGCCTTCGATCTGGGCGCCGCGGCCGAAACCTTTCGGCTTCTTGCGGATATAAAGCATCGGCAGGCTCAGCCGGTCCGCCAGCCAAGCCGCATAGGGAATGCCGGCCGTTTCGCCGCCGGCCACCGCATCCAGGCTTTCGAAGCCGATTTCCCGCTCCACCAGATCGCCGGCCAATTCGATGACCTTCCGCCGGGCGCGGGGGAAGGAAATGATCTTGCGGCAGTCGATATAGACCGGGCTCGCCCGTCCGGAGGTCAGGATGAACGGGTCGTTGGGCCGGAAATGTACGGCGGCGATTTCCAGCAGGATGCGGGCAACGATCGGTCCGGACAGGCCGGCGCTTGCTTCGGTCGAGGCAGCAGTCATCGAGAGACTCCCAGGCGAGACTATGACGATAGGATCGGCCGCCCTTTTAGCGGCTGGGGCGGCGCCCGGCAATGGAGCTGGGACCTGTCGGCTGTCAAAAATTGTTAACCATTCCTAGAGGGTAATCGGCTATAGTCATTTCGTCCGTCCAGCCGGCGCTTAGAATCGGCTAGCGGATAGGCTTGGCGACAATCACCGGTTGCCGGGTCGAACGCCCCAATGTGGCCGCGGTGGAGGTCCGGTGACAGCACCCCTCTCGATTGCCCGACGCATTCTTTTCGGCCGGCGCGCCGAAGAGCAACGCAAGGTGTCTACCGTGACGCCCGGCGATATCAATTCCAGTTCCCACGTCAAGCGGCCCTTCCGCGTGCTGTCGATCGATGGCGGCGGCATTCGTGGCCTGATGCCGGCCATGGTGCTGGCGGATCTGGAGCGTCGCACCAATCGGCCGATCATCGATCTTTTCGATATGATCGTCGGCACGTCGACCGGCGGCCTGCTGGCCCTGGCCTTGGCGACGCCCGATGAGCAGGGACAGCCGCGCCACTCGGCGCGTGATATCGTCAGGCTCTATGAGCAGGAGGGGCGGCGGGTCTTCTCCCGTTCGGTGTGGCACAAGATCCGCGCGGTCGGCAACCTGGCGGAAGGCAAGTATCCGACCATGGGTCTGGAGAGCGTGCTGCACGATTATTTCGGCGATACCCGGCTGAAGGATGCGCTGGCGGAGGTCATCGTCCCCGCCTATGAGATCGAGCGTCGCTTTCCCTTCTTCTTCAAGACCAGCAATGCCCGGGCCAAGGCCTATTACGATTATCCGATGTGGCAGGTCATCCGGGCCGCAACGGCGGCGCCGACCTATTTCGAGCCGATGCAGATCGAGATCGACGGCCCGAACGACTATTATGCCTTGGTCGATGGCGCGCTCTTTGCCTACAACCCCGGCATGTGCGCCTATGTCGAGAAGCTGAACCGCTTTCCCGAATATGAGAACATCGTCATGGTCTCGCTCGGCACCGGTGAATTGACGCGGCGCTTGCCTTATGGCGAGGTGAAGGACTGGGGCGCGGCGCGCTGGGCGCAGCCGACCTTCGCTATGATGTGCGACGGCATTTCGGATGTGGTGGATTATCAACTGCAGCAATTGCTGCCGGATCTGCCCGATGGGCGGCGCCAATATTATCGTTTCCAGGCGCGCCTCGATGTCGGCAATGATGACATGGATGATGCCAGCAATACCAATATCCGTGTTTTGAAGCTCCTGGCGGAGGATATGCTACAGGCGAACCGGATGGTTTTGCGTAGCCTGTCCGAGCAATTGCTGGCCTGGGCGCCTCCGCGCGCCAATGCGCCCGAGCCCGATGTCGCTGCCGATGCCCGACCGATCGAAGCGGCCGAGAGCGTGCCGGGATTCAAGCCGGCTTCAGCGGCGATGCCGGCGGTCGATGCCGCCAATGTCGGTGAAGATTAGCTGCTGATCTCCTGCCCCGAGCAGCAGTCCCGGGCGGCGGTCCGTCCCCGAGCGACTTGCTGCTTTTGCCGGCATGGCTATGCTGGTTTCCGATGTCTCCATTGGATTCGGCACATGTCACAAACTGTTCTTTTGAATATCACCGACTGCATCGCGACCGTGACCTTGAACCGTCCGGATAAAATGAATGCGCTGAATTCGGATATGTGGCGGGAGCTGCATCGCATTGTCGGCGGGCTCGAACCGGATGAGACGGTACGCTGTATCATCCTGCGCGGTACGGGGGGCCATTTTGCTGCTGGCGCCGATCTCGCGGAGTTTCGCGATTTGCGGTGGACCACGGACCAGGCGATGGCCTATGGCCGCATGATGGTAGACGCCTTGCATGGCATCCGGGATTGCCGGCATCCGACCGTCGCCGCGATCGAGGGCAATTGCATTGGCGCCGGCCTGGAGATTGCGGCGATGTGCGATCTGCGGCTGGCGACCGGCTCCGCTAAATTCGGCGTGCCGATCCAGAAGATCGGCGTCACCATGCCTTATCCGGAGATTGCCGATCTGGTGGACCTGCTGGGCCGGCCGACCGTGCTCGAAATGCTGTTGGAAGGCGGCATCTACGATGCGGATTGGGCCCTGGCCAGGGGATTGGTGACAAGATTGTGTGATGAGCCGTCTTTGATGGATGAGGTCGGCAAGCTGGCGGGACGTATCGCAACGGGCTCGCCAGTCAGCCACGCTCGACATAAGGCGATGACGCGCCGATGCCTGGAGCCCTTTCCTATATCAGCGGAGGAAATGCACGAGGCTTATGCCGCCTGCGAGGCTGCGGATTATCGCGAGGGCATCTCCGCCTTTCTCGAAAAGCGCCGCCCGACCTTCACCGGCAGATAAGGTTCCATTTTTTTCAAATATTGACAGACAGTTGCAGGACGTGCCTGCTAGTCATGGTAGAATATAAAAAGACCTTCTTCGAAACAGGCAGCCGTTGCAAGACGGGAAAACAGGGAAAGGGCTATCATGTCGACACATCGCCGCCGGCAACGATTGACATTCAGCGAATTCTGGAAACTGTATCTCGTTGCCCATCGCAAACCGGCAACGCGGCTCTGTCACTATTTGGCAACCATCATTGGCATCCTCGCCACCATCATATCAGCCCTGTTTGACGAATTGCTCGTGCTGGTCGGCGGCATAAGCTGCGCAGTTGCCTTGGCTGTCGGCTCCCACCACCTGATCGAGCGCAATAAGCCGCTGATTGCCGTCAATCCGTTTTATGGCGCTCTTGCCGATCTGCGCATGTGCTGGCTGGCGCTGACCGGCGGGTTGCAACGGGAATATGTGCGGCTTGGCCTGGAAACGGCACCCGAGCCCGCCGGCGGTCTCGTCAAACAGACAACGGTCTAACCGGTCGATATCCGGCATCTTTAAGATCTGCAAAGTTTTCCGGTCACGTCTCGGTGAAATGGCGTCTTTCGATGCAACTTTCTCTCGATTTTTGCATTGACGTAGAGAGTCAAAATATCGAGGGGAGAGGGAGGCAGATGAAGCAGCCAGCCGCGAATGCGCGCCGCAGTTTCAGATTGTTCTGGGCAGAATATCTTGATGCTCACCGTAAGCCCGGGACGCGGGGCTGGCATTACGCAGCGACGGCCACCGGTATCATTTCTGCCGGAGCAGGTTTCCTTCTCGACGAATTGATGATTGTCGCCATCGGTTTCGCCTTCGGCTACATCATGGCGATCGGCTCTCATCACTGGGTCGAACGCAACAAGTCGTTGATGGTCATCAATCCGCTCTTTGGCTATGTAGCCGATCTGCGCATGTGTTGGCATGCCATGACCGGCACGCTGGCGCAGGAATATACCCGTCTTGGATTGGCGCCGATCGATCAGCCCAGCGACAAGAAAAGCCGCCCGGTCGGTTTCTCCCTGCCACGACGTTAGGGCGATGGCGGGCGCTGATGTGCGGTGCTTGCGGCAAGGACCGATCAGGGACCGCTACCGGCGCCACCCACTTTCCGTTCATCAAGGAAACGATAGACTGCGTCGCCACGGGCAATGATGCGGCCCTCGGCAGTGTGAACCTCTGCCGTCGCATAGGCGATGGTCTTGCCGCCACCGATATGTTTTCCCGTGGCGATGAGCTGGTCGCCGGCCTGGGTCTGCCCCAGGAATTGCACATTGAAAGATAATGTCACCGCCGGCTTCATTCTGGTGGGAGACTCTGCGAAGGCGACCGCATAGCCGGTGGCGGAATCGATTAATGTGCCGAGTACGCCGCCATGCAGCACGCCCAGCCGGTTGAGATGCTGCGGTCCTATCGTCAGGACCACCTCCGCATAGCCACGATCCGCCCGGTGCAGGTGATATTCCATCAGCTTGCTGTAGCCGCTGAGGCTCTGCTGATCGATCTCGGGTGAAAGCATTCTGTTGAATTCCGCATAATGTCATGACAGTCGGGGCGGGATGATGTGAGGTCGACCTTGCCAGCACAAGCGAAATCGCCAAGACTGCTTGGCACAGGGTTGGCGGAAATCCCGCAAAATTTAAAGGGATATAATGATCGATCTTTATACATGGGGCACGCCGAACGGGCACAAAATTCATATCATGGTCGAAGAGACCGGATTGCCTGTCCGTTTGCACAAAGTGGATATCAGCGCCGGGCAGCAATTCGACCCCGTCTATCTGCGTATCAACCCCAACAGCAAGATTCCCGCCATCGTCGATACTGACGGCCCGGACGGGCAGCCGATCACTCTTTTCGAATCCGGCGCCATCCTGATTTACCTGGCGGAAAAGACCGGCCAATTCCTGCCGAAAGACCCGCAAGGCCGGTACCACACATTACAATGGCTGATGTTCCAGATGGGGGGCATCGGGCCGATGTTCGGGCAATGCTACCATTTCCGCAGCGCGGCCCCGGAACGCATCCCCTATGCGATCGACCGATACACGAATGAGGTCGGCCGCCTTGCGGGCGTCATGGAAAAGCGGCTGACCGAGGCGCCCTATCTGGCGGGCGACTATTCCATTGCCGATATTGCCAGTTGGCCCTGGGTCAAAGGGCTGGGGAATTTCGGTTTCGATTTCGCCGATTTTCCCGCCATCCTGCGCTGGAAAAAGGCGATCGGCACCCGGCCCGCGGTTCAGCGGGCCATGAAACTGCTGGATGATGAGTAGGCGTCATAACGCTGGAGGCAGTGCTGCGGCCTGTGCGGCCCGGCTCGGCATCGTCATCGGAGCTGGAGCGAATTCTCCCGCTAGCGGCTTGGGCCGCCGCCGTTCCGCTCATTGGCATTAAGCTGTTTGGCGAGCGCTTTTTTTGTCGCTTCCTTATCGCAGGCAGCAGCAGTGAAAAGCAGGAAAACCGCCATGAGAGCGAGGGTTTTGCGTATCATTGGCTTACTCCGTCATGATGTGCGAACTGGAAGATGGTGAAGACAGACAAGTTAGCTCGGACACGCTGATGTAATAAAGGGCGCATCTCAATGAGATGGTCCGCCGCGACTCCGCTCATAGCCATTGAGCTGTTTCGCGAGGGCTTTTTGCGTTGCTTCCTTGTCGCAAGCAGCAGCGGTAAACATTAGGCAAACAGCCAAGAGAGCGAATGCTTTGCGTATCATTTGCTTCGTCCGTGATGATGCGTGAATTGAAAGGCTATGGAGGTGGAACAGGTCAGTACCCAGGCGAATTTGCTGACGGGACAACTGACAGAGATAAAATCAATCGGATGGCTCGGGGCTGCTGAGCGCGACGTGAGGGAGGGATCATTCGGTTGGGTAAGGCCAACAACTCATGGCTCTCTAAAACTCTCTAAGTTTCATTGCAAGCGCAAACGTTATCCATGACGCGGTCCTCCCGTTAGAAGCGCCGCGACGATCGACAAAAGCTGCTAGATGATTTCATGCGGGCAGGTTGCTCTTCAAGAGTCCATGGAAGTGATCTGTGATGACAATCACCTTCGACGGCCGCTATCAGTGATTCAGGCGCCAGTCGATATTTTCAAAAATGCCGATGTGGAAGTGCTGTCCGATTGCCGGTCTTCCCTGATGAGGGCGCGCGCAAGGTTATATGCTTCGCTGAGCGCAATGCGTAGCGCGCGCTGAGTGCCGACATCATTGATCGAACCCATGCCGCCAAACATCGAGAGAAAACGATACGCTCCCCAGGCGTCAGAGCGTTCAACCGCTGCACGGCAGCGCCGCACATGGGCCGCCCAGTGATCTCCACTCTCCGTCTCGACAAGGTCTTCAATTTTTTTTAGAAATTCGGCGAGACGCGCAACGTCAGGATGTAGTGTCATGCAGCCCGAAGCTCCAGCTGTCGAGCGTGACGGATAAATTTATGGAAATTCGGAAGTTATGGCGGAGGGGAGAGGATTCGAACCTCCGAAACCGGTTTCCCAGTTTAACGGTTTAGCAAACCGCCGCCTTCAGCCGCTCGGCCACCCCTCCGCACGTGAGCAGCTTGCCCCACGGCGTATGTGGGCCCTTTCCTAACGGGCGCGCTCGCAAAAGTCAAATACCCATCGCTGGCTGGTTCATTTGCCGGTGGGGATGGTGTTTCAACCCCGCTCATGGGTTAAAGGCCGTGAGGCTGGCCTGACCAGTCGATTCGCTTAATACAACTTTTAAATGATTTATTTCGGCCGCATTTCCCTTGTTCACGATCAAGTGATGACCGCCTCGATCCATTTTATGAGCGTTTTGGCGGATCTCCATCGTTGGTCCGGCGAACCCGTCGATTGATGGTTGCGCAAGGTAGCCAAGTACCCTAGATGAAAACAAATGACGCCTGGGAAAACAGTCAACTTTCCACCTGAGCCGTCAGCCGATCTGGCGCTGTTCTTAGATTTTGATGGAACATTGATCGAGATTGCGGAGGCTCCTGATCTCGTCAGGGTCCCGCTTGCGCTGCCGTCACTCCTGACGCGTGTGCAAACCGTCCTGCAGGGCGCTGTCGCGATCGTCACCGGCCGGGGGCTGGGAAATGTCCAGATGCTGCTTGGCCAGGTCGATCTGACGATTGCGGCCGAACACGGCGCCGTCATTCGATATGCCGGCCAATCAGACCTATCTCCATCGGTTTCGCCTGTCTGGCCGCCGGCCTGGAAGCCGCGTCTCGACAGCTTTGCGGAGGCCCGGCCCGGCGTGGAGATCGAACCTAAATCAGGCGGTGTGAGCATCCATTACCGCCGTGCCCCTTCGGCAGCGGAGGCGGCGCGCGATTTTGCTGTCGAGCTTGCCGAAGAGAGTGGCGGTGACTTCGTCGTGCTCACCGCCAAGATGGCTTACGAGTTGCGGCGTCCTCAGGTGGACAAAGGCGTTGCCGTGCGGCAGTTGATGGCCACACCGCCATTTGAAGGCCGCAAGCCGGTTTTCATCGGTGATGATGTGACCGACGAAGATGGTTTCCGCGCCGCTGAAGCCTTGGGCGGTTATGCCTTGCAGGTGGACCGGTGTTTCAAGGGGCAGCCTGCCTGCGTCCGCGCCTGGCTCGCTGATTTCTGTGATATGAAAAAAGGGGAAGTGGAATGAGGCAGATGGATTTTGCCGTCATTGGCAACTGCACCATCGCCGCCATCATCAACAAGGTGGCACGGCATGTCTGGTTCTGTTTTCCCCGTCTCGACAGCGATCCGGCTTTCAATGCGCTGGTCAATGATTCTGATCCGCAATCCGGTTTCATGGATGTGCAGCTCGACCGCTTCGCCAGTTCGGAGCAGCGCTATCTGCGCAATACCGCGGTCGTTGAAACGATCCTGACGGCGGAGGATGGCGCCAGCCTGCGGATCGTCGATTTTGCGCCCCGTTTCAAGCGCTTCGGGCGGCAGTTCCGCCCGCCGATGATCATCCGCCGGATCGAGCCGCTCAACGGACGCTGCCGGATCACCGTGCGCCTGCGGCCGAGTTTCGGTTATGGCACGATGCAGCCGAACAAGACTTTCGGCAGCAACCATATGCGCTTCGTCTCCGGCGCGGATGTCTTGCGCCTGACGACGGATATCCCCGTTTCCTATATCGACCAGGAGGTGTCTTTCATCCTGCACCGGCCGGTCAATCTGTTCCTCGGCAGCGATGAAAGCGTGCCCGAGCGCCCGGATACGCTGGCGCGGGAATTCCTCGAAGAGACCGTCGGCTATTGGCAGGATTGGGTGCGGGATCTCGCCGTTCCTTTCGAATGGCAATCGGCTGTCATCAGGGCGGCGATCACCCTGAAATTATGCAGCTATGAAGATACCGGCGCCATCGTCGCAGCCCTGACGACATCCTTGCCCGAGCATGCGGGGAGCGGGCGTAACTGGGATTACCGCTATTGCTGGATGCGCGACGCCTTCTTCACCGTGCATTCGCTCAATCGTCTCGGCGCCACGTTGACGATGGAGAATTACCTCACCTATGTGCTGGATGCCGTGCTGTCGGCGGAACTTGGCGAATTGGCACCGCTTTATCCGATCGTGCCTGGCTCATCGACTGAAGAGATCGTTTCCACCGGCCTCAGCGGGTTTCTCGGGATGGGCCCGGTGCGCATCGGCAATGCCGCTGCCGGCCAGCGCCAGAATGATATCTATGGTTCGGTGATTTTGGCCGCCGCGCAGATGTTCTGGGATGACCGTTTGCCGCGACCGGGCGATCTCAGCCTCTATCATCAGCTCCGGCCCATCGGGGTTATGGCACAACGTCTGGCCCTGGAGCCGGACGCCGGTATCTGGGAATATCGAGGCCGCAGCCGGCCGCATACCTTCTCCGCCATGATGTGTTGGGCCGCGGTGCATCGCCTGGGCCTGATCGCCGGCAAGGTCGGAGAAACCGATGATGCAGCCCAATGGTTGAGCAGCGCCATGGAACTCCGCGAAAAGATTATGGCCAGCGCCTGGAATGAACAAGGCGGCTATTTCGCCGGTAGCCTTGGTGGCTCGGAAGTCGATGCCGCCTTGCTGCTGATGCCGGAAATCGGACTCGTCTCATATAATGATCCGCATTTCCTAGCGACATTGCGTATCATCGAACAGCGTCTCCTGCGAAACGGGTTGATGATGCGTTACACGGATGCGGATGATTTCGGCAAGCCGGAAAGCGCCTTCCTCGTTTGCTCTTTCTGGTATGTCGATACCCTGGTTGCCTGCGGCCGCCATCAGGAGGCCCGCGATCTGTTCCAACGCATTCTCGATCTGCGCAATCACGTGGGATTGCTGAGCGAGGATGTCGCACTCGATACCGGCGAGCTTTGGGGAAATTTCCCACAGACCTATTCAATGGTGGGATTGATCCATTCCGCGCTCCGCCTGAGCCGGAGTTGGGAGGAGGGTGTATGGCGCGTCTCGTAATCGTCTCGAACAGGGTGGCGCCGCCGAGTGAACGCCAGCAAAAGGCAGGCGGCTTGGCTGTCGCTCTGAAGGAAGCCTTGAGGGGCGATGTCCTCTGGTTCGGCTGGAGCGGCCAGATCGCCCAGAAAACCGGCACGACACCCACCATCACCGAAGGGAAGCGACTGACGGTCGCGACGATCGATCTCGGCGAACAGGACTACAAGCATTTCTATGTCGGCTTTGCCAACAGCACGCTATGGCCGCTGTTCCATTTCCGCCTCGGCCTGGTGGACTTCTTGCGCGAGGATTACCAGGGCTACTTGAAGACGAATGAGGATTTCGCCGCCGCCCTCGCACCGTTGCTGCGGCCTGATGATGTCATCTGGATTCACGACTACCATCTCATTCCGCTGGCAACGGCATTGCGCCGCCGGAATCAAATGCAGCGGATGGGATTCTATCTGCATATTCCCTTCGCGCCGACGGCGATCATGGATGCCTTGCCCTGCGCCGAGGCGATCGTTTCCAATCTCTGCGATTATGATGTCGTTGGCTTTCAGACCGAAGCGGATAAGCGCAATTTCATGGCCTGCGCGGCGCAATATACCGGCGCCAAGGCGACATCCGGCCAGACTTTGAGCACCGGCAAGCGCTCCGTGCGGGCGGTGGCCATCCCGGTCGGGATCGATGCGGATGCTTTCGCCAGAGCGGCAGAGGTTGCCAGCAACAGCAAGGAGACACAGCGGCTGCATGAAAGTCTGGTTGGCCGGCAATTGATCGTTGGGGTCGATCGCCTCGACTATTCCAAGGGCCTGACCAATCGATTTGAAGCCTATTCACGGCTCTTCGATCGTTTCCCCCAGCATCGCTTGAAAGTCAGCTATCTGCAGGTCGCTGCGCGATCGCGCGAAGACGTCATTCGCTACCAGAATCTCAAGCGCGATCTCGACCGGCTGTGCGGCAAGGTGAACGGCAAGTTCGCCGAGTTCGATTGGGTGCCGCTGCGCTACATGACCCGCAGCCTGCCACGATCCTTGTTGGCGGGATTCTATCGCAATGCCCATGTCGGGTTGGTGACACCGTTGCGCGACGGCATGAACCTGGTCGCCAAGGAATATGTCGCGGCACAGAACGAGGAGGATCCGGGGGTTCTGATCCTGTCGAAATTCGCCGGCGCGGCGGAAAGCCTGGACCAGGCGATCATCATCAATCCCTACGATCCCGATGAGATCGCCGAAGCGATCCATCAGGCGCTGACCATGCCGCTTGACGAACGTCAGGCGCGCAACAAGGCCTTGCAGACGATTGTGCGCGAGCAATCTGCCGGCGCCTGGTGCCGGAATTCGCTCATGGAGCTTCACGCCGGCTGAGCGTGGCGGCTTAGATTCGCAGGCCTAATTCACGCAAGGTCGCGCCTGGCTCTGGCCGTCGGTGAAGTGGATGGCATGTAAGCCGAGGGCTCGTGCGGCTTCCACATTCCGCAGGCTGTCATCCAGGAAGACGCAGCGTTCCGCGATGAGGCCGCAATTTCTCAGGAGATGCAGGTAAATCTCCGGATCGGGCTTGACCATCTTTAGACGGCCTGAAACCGCGACATAGCGAAAATCGTTCAAAATCGGAAACAGGCGCGATCCGATCTCGAAGGTCTCGGCCGACCAGTTGGTCAGGCCATATAAGGGAATGCCCGCGGTTTTCAGCTGGCGGTGCAGCGCGACGCCGCTTTCGATCGTGCCGCGGCACATTTCCGGCCATCTGTCACGATAAGCACGGATGAGCGGCGCGTGTTGCGGATGTTCGGCGACTTTCATGGCGATCGCCGCGGCCCAGTCGCGCCCGCGATCCTGTTCGTAGTTCCAATCCGGTGAGCAGATCTCCGTCAGGAAATGACGGCGCTGGTCAGCATCGGAAATCAGTTTCCGATAGAGATATTCCGGATTCCAGTCGACCAGCACACCACCGAAATCGAAAATGACGGCATCGATCAAGATCACGTTTCCTCAGTTTGGAACATTTTCCGGCTAGATATGCCGGAGGATGTTGGCAAAAAAACGGCGGCGATCCGTTCAATAATCCCATTGCATATTGACGCCCGCTTTGCTGCCGGAATCGGCCCCCACATCGGTTTGCAGCTTCACATGCGGTGTTATGTCGATTTCCACCGTCGCCGCGCTGGTGCCGGCCTGGGTCCCCTGTTTCACGCCGACATAAACGCCCTCGCTGACATACCGGCCGGCACTGAGGCTGGGGCCGGTTCCCTTGCCGGCATCATCGGTATCGCCGGAATCGACACTGAGGCGATCGAGGCCGGTCGCCTGCCGCACCTTGTCCAGGATGCCCGGGCCGGATTCGATGCCGGCGAGCTGGGCCGTGGCCTGGGCGAGCTGAAGCGCTTCCAAGGCGGTCAGCGAGCCGGCGGCCTTGCCGAACAGCAGGCGCGCCAGAATCTCATCCTGGGGCAAAGCGGGGGAGGAGGTCAGGGCGAATTTCGGCGCGCTGGCGCTGCCGCCGACATTCACGATGATGTCATAGCTCTCGGCTTTGGTCTTGGCCTCGAAATCAAGCAGCGGGTCGATCACTTCGCCACCGTCGAAAGTGACCTGCCCGCGATCGAAATTGAGATTGCGGCCGAGCAGATCCAGCTCACCGCGGCGCATTTTGAGAGCGCCGTTGATGATCGGCTGATTGGCGGTTCCCGTCACCTTCATGTTGCCGCCGAGTTCGGCATCCAGGCCACGGCCCCGGATTGCGACCTGTTGTGGCGCATCGATCGTCAGGTTGAGCTTGATGCCAAGCGTTTTGGCCGGCGGTTGCTTCGCGGCATCGGCCTTGGCCATCTGCTTTTCCGAGCCGTTGATCTCCACCACCGGAATCTGCTGCACGCTAGGTGGCAGGCTGTCCGGGATGCGGATTTCCGCCCGGTCGATCTTGACCGTGCCGCCAAGCGTGATCTCTTCCTTCAACGTCCCGTCGATGGCGAGATCGGCATCGGTCACCGCCATCGCCATCTCGGTATTGATGAGCTGGGCTTGCGAGGCGCCGATCTTCAAGTTGATCGGCTGATCGCCGGTAAGGCCGATCTGTCCCGAACCGGAGATCGACCCGCCGCCCGGTGTCTTGGCGCCGAATGACACCAGATTGACCTGCGGGCCGTTGGCCTGCACCTTCGCCTGCATGCTGCGCAGCTTCACGCCGTAACGGACATTCTCATATGTGCCGTTTTGCAGCTCGACGCCGCCGGCGAGGACTGGGGCATTCATGGTGCCGCTGGCGGTGACATCGATATTGGCGCGGCCGCCCAGGCGATCGGCACCGCCCGCCAGCATGGCATTGGCCAGAGCCAGGTCGACCTGTCCTTTCGCCCGCGCCTGGAGGGCGGCATTGGTATCGACAGTGGGAAAACCGCTGGCCGGATCGGCGGGCAGGGGCAGAGCAGCGGAAAGATCGAGTACACTGCCGGAGCCGCCGAGATCGATGTGGCCATTGCTTTGCAGGCGGCCGCCCTGCCAATCGCCATTCACCTTCAAGTCGATCGGCTGCATCGGCACATCGCGCATGGCGATCTTGTCACCGGTCAGCGACATTTGCGCGACGGGCGTGCGGTGTGAGCCGGAGAGCCGCAGATTGCCGCTGATCGTACCGGCGATTTGCAGCGACGGATCGGCAATGCGTGCCAGCGACAGCGGCAGCTTGCTGATCAGCACGGAGGCATCGTTGCGGTCCTTGGCAAGCTTGGCATCGGCCGTCACGCTGCCGCCACCGGTCTTCAAGGACAGGCCTTTGACCTCTGTCGTTCCATTGGAGAGGACGACCTGCGCCGGTTTGGCGAGCGAGATCTTCTCCTGCTGCATGGAAAGATCGAGCTTGGTCAGGTCGATGGTCTGGCCCGACTTCGTATTGCTGAACGCAGCCGCCAGGTCCAGGGCCGTTTCGGGACCGGAAGCCGTCGTCGTCAGCGCCATGCGCGAGACGGGGCCCTTTGCGGTCACTGCCACCGTATCCAGATGGCGCTGCGGCACATCGAGATTTCGGACCGTCAGTTTCGCATCGAGATTGGGTGTACCCAAAGCGTCGGCGACCTGTGCCGCCAGCCTGGTTTCCTCGACCTTGACGCTGTCCTGGAAGGCGATCTTTTGCGCCATCATATTCAGTTTGGCGCCTTGCCGTTTGCCATCCGGTTGAAGGGCGATATCGGCAGAGACCGAACCCTGCAAGGCAAGGCCTGCCAGACGACCCAACTCGCTGAGGTCCGGGCTGTTCAGCTTGAAAGCCCCTTTTGTCAGATTATCGGCGAGGCTGGCCTTTCCCTGCACGGTGGTCTTGCCCACTTGCGCCATCAAGCTGGATAATGACATCTGTTTATGGTCGGCCTGCATTTCGATCCTGGCGCCGATCGTCGCCGGCAGGTCGTTCACGCGAGCCTTGCCATCGACGCTCAAGCGCGGCGCTGTCTTCAGGTCTTCACCTTGCGCCGTGACGTTCAAGGCCGCCACGTTATAGGTGTCGTAGCGAATCCGGTTGCTGGTCAGCTTCACATTCGCCTTGGGCGCATCCATCGTGCCCGAGGCCGTCAAGTCCAGCGCAACCGCGCCATTGGCCTTGGGGTCGAAGACCGACAGATTGGAGAGACCTGCTTTCGCCGTCACATCGATCTTGTCGTCGGTGACGGAGCCGGTTGCTTCCGCCTGCAGCGATTTGGCGGCGAGGTTGAACTGCCGGATATCGATCTGGCCCTTGGCGTCGCGGGATACATCGACTGCAAGTTTTGGCGCCGGTCCCAACAAGCCGTCGAGCATCGCCTGACCGAGGGACAAGTCGGCGGCGGCGCCCTTGATGGTCAAGGCAGCACCTGAGGGGCTGTTATCGGCCAGGATATCCAGATCCAGGCTGCCTTTGCCGGTCATCCCGGCCAAGGCGGCAAGCGGCGCGATATCGGAAGCGCTCAGCTTGCCGCTGAGATGCGCTTTATCACCCCCCCATTGCGTCGCCGATGCATCGGCATCCAGCGCCACCGTCCCGGCGCGCAGCTCGATCTTCGGCAGATCGATATCGCCGCTTTTGGTGAGGGAGCCGGATAGCGCCAGATTGATGCCGGCCTCAAGGACCGACTTCAACTGCGCATCTGCCGGCGTGATATCGGCCAATTGCAGGCTTGCGGTCAGATCGATCGGCTGGTCCAGCGAGCCGCGCGGTGCTGCATGCACATCCAATTTCGTCGCACCGATCTTCTGGTCCGCGGCAGCGAGATCGCTGATCGATGCGGTGATATCGGCGGTCGGCACGGCGATCTTGCCCGTCACCCGGCCGTCGATCGAAACCGTTTTCCAGGTGACTCCCGGCGCCAATGTGGCGAAAACCTCCGGAGTCGAAGAGGTAATCTGCAGATGCAAATCGCCCGGCTGTTCGAGACCGATGGAACCCTGGGCGGCAATCGATGCCGCGCGGCTGTCGATTTGCAGGCGGTCGATATTGATGAGGCCGCCGGCCTGGTCGAGCCGGATCTCGCCGGCCGTTTTGATACCGCCTTCGACCAGGGGCGTGATCTGCTGCGGCACGAACGGGCGCGGATCGCTGGTTGCGGTGAAGGCGATCTTGCGGTTGGCGCTTTCGCCCGTCGTCGTCGCCTGCAACGCCAGGACATCCTGGTCATTGAGGCGTACCGAGGCTTTGCCCTGCCAATTGGTCAATGGTCCCTCGCCATTGGCCGTCACCTGGAAATTGGGCGTGCCGGGCAGGGCGGCCAGACGGGTGATCAAGCCACCTTGAGGTTCTTGAACCTGGAGCTGCACCTTCAGAAAGTCATCGCTCGGGCGATAGGCGAGATCCGCCGTGACTTGATCGTTATCCTGATCGAGGCGCTTCAACGAGAGCTTGGCCATCAAGCCGTCGGATGGATGGCCAAGCGAGGCTGCGGCGCCCAGGGTAAAGCTCGCCGCCTCGCCCAGAACCGGCTGACCCAGATCGATCCGGTCGATGGCGAGGTGCTGGAGATCGATCGTCACGGGCAGGGATGGCAGCAGCGGCCCTTCATCCGGCCTGGCCGGCTCCGGTTCCGTCGAGGGCGGAATATCCGGCAAACGGTGCAGGGAAATCGTCCCCGCGCTCACATCGTCGATCCGGACTTGTCGCGCGAACAGCCGGCTTGGCGACCAGGCGAGGTGAAGCTGATCCGCTTCCAGCCAGATGCCCTGCGTATCCGACAGCTTGATATCCACCAGTTTCATGTCGAAGGGAATCAGGCCTTCGATCTTGCCGGCTTCGATGTGAACGGGACCGGCTGCGGTTTGGTCTCGCACCAGAGAAAGGATTTGTTGCCGGCCGGCTTCGGTTTGCAGATAGGCGAAGATACCGCTGATCGCCAGCAGCGGTAAAATAATGATAAGAGCGAGAACGATGTAAATAATGCGTCGCATCAGAAAGCCTGCCCGATGCTGACATAGAAGGCGAATTTGTCGTCGTCGCTACGTGGGTTGAGCGGCACGGCAAAATCGGCACGGATCGGGCCGATGGCGGTATAATAACGCAAACCGATGCCTCCGGCATATTGAATGGTTTCATCGAAGGCCGGAAAAACTTCGTCCGAGACGGTGCCGGCATCAAGGAACGGAACGACGCCGAAATCGCCAAGAAACCGGTAGCGCAGTTCGATGCTGCCTTCGACGGCGCTGCGGCCGCCGGTCAAATCGCCATTGGAGTTTTCCGGGCTGATCGAGCGGAATTCGTAGCCGCGCACCGATCCGCCGCCGCCCGCATAGAGGCGTCGATCGGCCGGAAGATCCTTGGTTTTGCCGCCGAAAGCATTGGCGGCGGATAACCGGCCGGCCAAGACAAGATCGCCTCTGCCGACTAGATTGAGGTATCCGGTGCCGGTCGCCCGCGTCGTGAAGACATTCTGGCTGGAACCGAGTATTTCGGGAAAGGCTGCGGCGGCAAATTCCAGGCGCGTTCCCTTGGTCGGGTTCAGAAGGTCATTGCTGGTGTCGCGCTTGATCGACCCGGTGGGGCCAAACAGAAAGAAGTCCTGCGTGCCGTCGTCATCCGTATGATCTGTGATCTGGGATTTTTCGATCTCCAGGCCGCCGGTAACACTGACCGTCTTGCTCAATCTACGCTCGATGCCGACCGTTGCCGTTGCCGCCTTCTTGTCGAAAGTGTCCTCGTCATATTGCTGCGTCAGCGAGAGGCCGGAGAGTAGATCCTGATCCAGCGTCAGGAAATCGGGCTTCCGGAATGCCGCGGAGGCCGAGTAGTTGGTTTCGCTGAGGTCGTTTTCGATCAGACCGGAGACATCGGCTTGCAGGCGCAATCTTTCACCGCCGCCGAACAGGTTGCGATGGCCCCAGTAAATGCTGCCGCCGGCCCCGTCATTGGTCGAATAATTGGCGCCGAAACCGATGAAGTGCCGGTCGCGCTCGGTCACCTCGACCTCGATCGGCAACTCGCCTTTGTCGTTGAGCTTATCGGCCGGCGTCAATTTCACGGCGCTGAAAAGATCCGTCGCCCGTAATTCTTCCCGCAACTCGTTCAGTTTATCCGGCGAATATTTTTCTCCCGGCGGAAAATCGACGCGCCGCTGCACGAATTTTGGATCGACACGTTTCAGGCCCTTCACCGTGACGGGGCCCATGGTTGCGCGTGGTCCCGGATCGACCTCATACGTGACGGATACCTTGTGATGGGCGTGATCGACGACAGCGGGCTGCAATTCGACTTTGGCGAAGGGAAAGCCTTGCGGCAGTATGGCGTTCAACAGGCGGTCACGCTCAGCCAGGATATCGTCGGCCCGGGCCGGACTGCCGGCATTCAAGGCTGGCTTCAGCCGGCGCGGCAAGTCGCTTTTCATCGTCAGCGATACTTTGTCGAGGCGATAAAGCTCGCCCGGACGCAATTTGATGTCGACCTTGATCGGCTGCGAGGACTTTTTGCTTTCATCTTCATCGCTGGGCGCGCCTTCGCTGACCAGGCGGCCGTCGATGCGGATTTCGACCGAGCCGTCATAATAGCCGGAAGACCGCAGCGCTTTTTGCAATCGATCGACATCTTCATTGGCGCGCCGGTAAAGTCCCAGCAGGCTATCGGGTGGCGACTCTTTCAGCTCGATCAGTGTGGAGCTTGCATTGACGGCTTGCTCAAGCGTGGCGTCCTTGAGGGCATTGACCTTCGTCTCGTAGGAGAGTGCCAAGGCCGTATGTGGCGCGGTGATCATGCCGCCGATGAAAAGTGCACCTACAGCCCAGTATTTTGCGAGAGCCCGAGAGTTCCATTGCCCGATCGCCCGACCTGGTTTTGCCGGATATTTCCCCGTCAAACAGTTAGTGCTACGTCCCGCTTTCCCCACGCTTTTACTCTCACCCGATAGACTGCCCGCATCGCCTGGAACCCGCGCACATCACGTGTGATTCCGCTTCCTCTCAATGAGTTAGAGGGCGCTGGACGCCCTAAGGGCTAACCTATACGCCGGTCCGGCAAGGTGTAAGCAAGAATCGCTCTATGAGGCGAGAATCGGCGCAGATTTCACATTACTGTGAAAGGATAAGCAGCTTTTTTCGAGTTGCTCAACCGCAGCAGCCCGATATCGAATAGCCTGGATCAGGCAGCGGAAGCTGCATCGAAATGAGCGGCAAGGCGCGTGCCGCGCCGATAAAGGATCAGGCTGATAAAAAGCCCCGCGGCGGCGGCGAGCAAACCGGCCTTGACACTGACTTCCTCGGCGACATGGCCCCAGAGCCAGCTTCCCAGCGCAATACCGCCGAACAAGGCAACGTAGTAAACCGAAACGGCGCGCCCCTTGAAGCCGTCACCCGCCGCCATCTGCACCACGACGTTGAAGGTGGACATTGTCATCATCCAGCCGATGCCGCCGAATGCCAGCGTGACCATCAGCAGGGGAATCGATTGCAGCAAGGCAAGAGCGGTGGTGCTGATGGCAAAAGCTGCCGTTGAAGCGACGAAAAGCAGCCGCAGACCGAAGGCCCGCCTGGTCCAGTTGATCAGCAGGGCGCCGATCAGGGCACCGATGCCGATCGCGCCCAGCATGGCGCCGTAGACGGATGCCTCGCCGCCGACCATGTGCTTTACGACCAGGGGAAGCAGCGCCCAAAGGCCGGAAGCAAACAGACAAAAGACGAAGCAGCATAGCATGGTGGCGCGGATCTGCGGCACGGCCAGGACATGGGCCAGACCGCTGAGGACCTCCGCCATGATGCCGGCCGTCGGTGGGGTCTTGCTGATCCGGCTCCGCCGTCGCCATTGCAGGAGCACGCCGATGATATAGACGTTGCAGAGCGCGTTGACGGCAAAGGCGGCAGGGACACCGCCGATGGCGATAATGATGCCGCCGATACCCGGACCGACAACGCGGCCGATATTCCAGCCGATGCTGCTGAGGATCAGGGCGTTCGGTACTTCCGCTCGCGGCAGAATTTCGGCAACCGTCGTTTGATAGGCCGGATAGCGCAGGGCCGAGCCGCTATCGAGTGCAAAGGTCAGGCCCAGGAGCATCCAGGGCGTGATCAGGCCGAAATGCTGGAAGACCGATAGCGTCAGGGCTGCCGTGAGGACGATGCTTTGGGCGATCAGAAAGATCAGCCGCTGATCAAACCGGTCGGCCAGAACGCCACCCAGCAAGGTGAAGAGCAATGGCGGGAAGGAGGTCGCGGCCTGAACCCAGGCCACGTAATCGACACTGGGGGCGATCGAGGTCATTAACCATGCCGCCGCGACGTATTGGATCCAGATACCGAAATTGGAAAGAAGCGCCGCCGTCCAGAGGTTGCGATAAAGCTTGTTGCGCAGGGGAACAAGCAGGGCCGTGATCGTGGCTGGCATGGGGCGAAATCGCGGGGATTTATTGTTTTCAATTATATCCATCGATACTGCAGCCGCCTCTCTCCCGCCAGACCGTTTGCAACATAGGAGGTATGCTCGAGCAGGTTGCGCATGGCCGTTTCGCCGCCGCGTCACGTTTTCTTGAAGCTCTACCCGTTCCCCGATCGGAACCTCGCCATGAGGGTAACGTTTTCCTCGTATAGGCTATGAGAGAGGAAGGTATGCGCAAAACCGGCGTTTCTTGCATTGCCGCGGCCGTTGCGGGCTTTGTTTCCGCTCAGTTGGTAACGGCTCAGGGTCTCACGGTTCAGAGTGCGATGGCGCAGGAGGCAACCTCAACCTCCCACCAGGATTTATGGAACAAGATCGCGGGCAACTGGACCCAGTTCAAAGGTCAGGTCCGCGAGCAATGGGGCAAGCTCACCGATGATGATCTGATGGAGATCCAAGGGCAGCGTCAGCAACTCGTCGGCAAGATCCAGGCACGTTACGGCATCAGTTTGGAGAAAGCCGACGAGCAGGTGAGGGAATGGGAGAACAAGATCGCCCAGTGATGCATCGCCCAGTGATGCAACACGTCCAGTGATACTGCCATCAGCAGAGCACGATAGGAGGTCGACATGGGTAATCGCAACGAAGGTGAAGGCAATCGGACCGCGGCGCGCGAATTCAATGCCGATGAGCAGCGCTTCGTCCAGGATAAGGCGAAAGTGAAAGAGCAGGCCGACAAGGCAAAGCAGGCGGTCGAGAGCCCGCAAGGCGAAGATCTCAGGAAGGCCGAGAAGACCGGCCTTAAACACGCGAAACATTGAGTGCCCGGACGGTCCGGGCATCCGAGCCACTGCTTGGCTGAATTGGAGGATGTCATCCCGGTTTGCGAACAGACCGGTTCCAGCCATCAATCTAAGAGCTGGATGCTCGTGGATAACCTGATGGTTTATGGGAAGGAGGGAGTTCATGCTGACGTGGTCGGTCATCTTCTTTGTCGTCGCCATCATTGCCGGATTATTCGGATTCGGGGGTATTTCGGCAGCAGCGGCCGGCATTGCGAAGGTTTTGTTCGTCATTTTCCTGGCCCTGTTCCTGGTAACGCTGATCGTTCAATACGTCTGAGCCGGCGTTTCCCATAAGGATCGGTGGTCGTATTTCCTGGGTTTCCCCGGCGCCAGGAGGTGCCGGGGGAAGGTAAAACGCGGGAACTAACCGGCAAAAGCTGGCGTTACAACGCTGCCGGGACCATGTCTCGCGCCGCCGGTGGCATAGCCGCCTGCGCTGAGGACGGAGATTAGTCACCATGCGGGATCGGAGCGGAGACGGTCTCGATCGTTTGGTTTCCGCCAACGATCAGGACAAGATTTTACGCGATGGCGATCTAGCCTTTAACCGTTGGCTGACGCGTGGGCTGCGGGACATCCGCAGCGCCCTGTCCCGTCCGGTCCCCCAAAATCTCCTCGATCTGATCCAAGGTCACAGGAAAATCACAAAGTAGCTCGGCTCGTCGCCACCCGGTCACAGGGTGGTTGCGGCTTTGTCGTTGGCCAGCCGAGCTTTGAGCGGCCATCCTTCAGTTGTCGTCCTAAGACCAACGAAACATCGATCGCCCCAGCCATTGGATCGACCGAAAGGAAAATCACATGACTGACGTATTTCATGACGAACTGATTGAAACGCTGCCGGCTTTGCGGGCTTTTGCAATGATGCTGACGCGGGATCGTGCCGCGGGCGAGGATCTGCTGCAGGATACCGTGGTCCGGGCCCTGGATAAGTGGGAGAGCTTCACGCCGGGGACCAATCTGCGGGCCTGGCTTTATACCATTATGCGCAATCAACATATTAACGGTTTGCGCCGCCGCCAGCGGGAGCGCCTGACGGATATCGATGACGATCTGCTGGATAATCTCGATTCCGTCGCCGCGAATCAGGAGCACAGCCTGGTGCTCAAGGAACTGATGCAGGCGATCAGCGGCCTGCGGCGGGAACAGCGCGAGGCGCTTCATCTGGTGGTGGCCGATGGCCTTTCCTACGAGGAGGTCGCAAATATTTGCGGCTGCCCCGTCGGCACGATCCGCAGCCGCATCGCCCGCGCCCGCCAGGAGCTGGAGGTCCGGCTGACCGGCGAGGTTTTGCCAAAGGCTCATGCTATTGCCGCCCGCGAGGCGCAACGCGAGATGGTGAGCGCCCGATAAATCCCTGGTTGTCCGGACGCTTGCGGTCTGGGAATGGGTGAGATGCCGGCCAGATGGCCGACACCTCTTTTTTTGCCAGGGATCTCGCTTAGGGCCGGATCGCCCCAGACGGAATTGCTTGCCGATTTGTCTAAAATGTGAATCACGTCCTTGACGGCAGCAAATGCCGTCAAGGACGATCACGCTCTAGCCAGCCCAGGCCGGCGATCGTACCTGCCCGCGGGCGATATTCGCAGCCGATGAAACCCTGGTAATTCAACCCGTCGATTTCCTCAAACAAGTAGGCGTAATTCAGCTCGCCCAGATCCGGCTCGTGACGATGGGGCACACCTGCGATCTGGATATGGCCGATTCGGGGCATCAGTTCGCGCAAGGCTGTTGTGACATCGCCATGCAGGATCTGGCGGTGGTAGATATCGAATTGCAAACGCAAGTTGGGCCGGTTGGCGACCGCCAGGATATCGAGAGCCAGGCCGAAATCGCGCAGGAAATAGCCCGGCATATCGCGCGGATTGATCGGCTCGATCAGCAACTGGACGCCGTGGCCCGCGAGGAGGTCGGCTGCCCAGCACAGATTTTCCAGATAGATATCCCGTGCCCTCGGATCGGCCGGATCGGCGCAGCCGCTCATCGCATGAATATGGCGGACATTGGTTGCGGCCACATAGGGCAAAGCCGTCTGAACAGCATCCCGGAAGGCGGCTTGACGGTCCGGGCAAGCTGCCAGGCCACGCTCGCCCGCCGCCCAGTCGCCTGCCGGCAAATTGAAAAGCGCCTGGGTGAGGCCGGCCGCGGAGAGCTTGCCTGCGATCTGATCGGGATGATGGTCATAGGGAAAAAGGTATTCGATTGCGGTGAATCCGGCATCCGCAGCAGCGGCAAAGCGGTCGAGGAACGCCCATTCGGTGAACATCATCGACAGATTTGCGGCAAAGCGGGGCATGCGGCCTCCTGAAAGGACAATTCGCCTAATTTCCGATGGAACGGGAGAAATGTCGAGGCGATGAGTTTTGCGATAAAGCCAAATGAGTTTTTTGGCGGGTAAAATCGCTTGGCCCAAAACTGACAATATGACTATTGTTAACATGTCCCCGTAACACAGGCCAAAGGGAGAGCCTGGGGGGATCCGAGAAAAATCAAATAAAAAGCCGCATCGGCCATGTGCCGGTGGGCAGCTCGCTGAATCGAAGCTGGGAGAGTCAAAATGGAACAAGACCTGAAAAAGGTTCATCCGTATTTGCCGACTTTGCTGACTGATTACCGCACCGGCAAATTGGACCGTCGTGAATTTCTGCGTACCTCAACATTGCTTGGCCTATCCGCCGTCTCGGCCTATGCCTTGGCGGGCGGAACGGCGGAAGCCGATCCCGCCACGGGCAATCCGCTGGACACGCAAGTCGCCGAGGCCAGCGGTGGCACGATTCGAATTTCGATGCGCTGTCCCGGAGTGGACAACCCCGCCACGTTTTCCTGGGTCTATGACTCGAATATTGTCCGCCAGACCTGCGACTATCTCACCCGTACTGGCGTCGACAATGTCACCCGACCCTGGCTGCTGGAAAAATGGGAAGCCAGCGAGGATCTCAAGACCTGGACCCTCTATCTGAAGAAGGGGATCAAGTGGTCGAATGGCGATGAACTGGTCGCCGATCATGTCGTTTGGAATTTGAAGCGCTGGGTCGACCCGGCGGTGGGGTCGTCGGTCCTCGGCCTGTTCAAGGACATGCTGCTCACCGAATACGAGACCGGCGAAAAGGACGATAAGGGCAATCCCAAGACGGCGACGAAGCTTTATGCCGATAACGCGATCGAGAAGGTCGACGATTATACGATCAGGCTAAACGGCAAGACCTCGACCCTGGCGGTGCCGGAAAACCTGTTCCACTATCCGGCGCTCGTGTTGCATCCCAGCGAGAACGGCAAGTTCGGCGTCAATTCGATCGGCACCGGCGCCTTCACGCTGACCACCTATGAGATCGGCAAGAAGGCGGTGTTTAAGCGTCGCGATGGTTACTGGGGCAATCCGGTGAAAATCGACAGCGTCGAATTCATCGATCACGGCGATAACGCCTCGGCGGCGCTGAATGCCCTGGCGTCGAAGCAGGTGCATGGCTTCTACGAGGCCCAGACCACGCAATATGCGGCGTTGAAGAAAATGAAGCATGTGGAGATCCATTCCGTCTCCACGGGCCAGACGGCCGCCGCCCGCATGCAGCCGATTCATGATACCTGGAAGGATCCACGAATCGCCAAGGCCATGCGCTTGGCCTTGGATACCAACAAGCTGCTGAAGGTCGCTTATCTCGGTTTGGGTGCGCCCGGCGAACATCACCATGTCTGTCCGGTCCATCCGGAATATGCCGATGTCGGCTTCATGAAGCAGGATATTGCCGCCGCGAAAAAGCTGCTGGCGGAAGCCGGCAAGCCCGATGGCTTCGAAACTGAGATCTTCTGCAAATCCGATCCGGATTGGGAACCGCTCTGCGTCCAGGCCATGGTGCAGATGTGGAAGGAAATCGGCGTCAAGGTGAAGATCAACGTGCTGCCTTCGGCGCAGTATTGGGATATCTGGAACCAGCCAGTGGCGCCCTTCGCCTTCACGACCTGGACCCATCGGCCGCTCGGCACGATGGTGCTGGGCTTGGCCTATCGCAGCAATGTGCCTTGGAACGAGGCGCATTGGTCGAATAAGAAATTCGATGAGTTGCTGAACAAGGCGGAAGGCCTGCTCGACGTCGATAAGCGCCGGGTCGTCATGGCGGATATCGAGAAACTGATGCTGGATGTGGGACCGATCTGCATCCCGCTCTGGCGCGCGTTCTTCACGCCGATGGACAAGAAGGTGAAAGGTTTCAAAGCCCATCCCACGGCCTATATGTTTGCCGAAGAATGGTCGCTTGAGGCCTGACGCCGTTGCTTTCATCGCCGCCCTGCCCGATGGGTGGGGCGGCGATGCCGTCTGGGTTTGCCGCATCGACCGGGATCGGCGATAATGGTTGGGCAGACTCTCATCTCGTGATCGGCCGCGCCGTGGCGGCGATGAGATATGACAGAACGAAGAATATGGCCGGTCTAAACCGGCTTTGCTGAAGGATGGTACCGACGCATGGGGGCATTTGCCGCGCGACGACTTGCAGCTTTGATCATCACCATGATGGTTGTCTCGATGCTGATTTTCGCGGCTTTCGAATGGACGCCGGGACAGGTCGCCAGCAAGATGCTCGGTCCTTTCGCAACGCCCGAACAGGTCGAGTTGCTGACCGAGCAGATGGGGCTGAACCGGCCGGCGCCGGTGCGCTATATCGAATGGGTTGGTAATGTCCTGAAGGGCGATCTCGGTTATTCGACCTATTTCAAGACCGACGTCAATAACATCATCTGGGACCGGCTCGGCAATACGCTGCTCCTTGCGTCGATCGCTTTCGCCATCATCGTCCCTTGCTCGATCATTTTCGGCGTCGCCGCCGGCATGCGCGAAGGCTCGAAGCTCGACCGGACCATATCGGTGCTCAGCATCGTGACGACCTCGGTGCCGGAATTCGCCTCCGGCGTCTTTCTGGCGACGATTTTCGTCATTATCCTGGAATGGCTGCCGGGCGCATCGACATTGGAAAGCGGCGGTGACTGGTCCATCGCATCGCAACTGGTGCTGCCGGTTGCCGTCATGGTCCTGTTCGATCTCGGCTATGTCGTCCGAATGGTGCGGGCGGCGATGGTCGATGTCATGATGAAGCCCTATATCCGCACCGCCGTGCTGAAAGGGCTCGGTTTCCGCAAGGTCGTGCTGGGCCACGCATTGCGTAATGCGATGGTGGTGTCGCTCACGGTCATTCTGTTACAGATCAATTACCTGGTCGCCGGCGTGGTCGTGGTGGAAACGATTTTCGCTTATCCAGGTTTCGGTCATATGATTCTTGAATCGGCACTGTCCAAGGATACAGCGACGGTCGAAGCGGCTACGTTGATCATCGTGCTGATCGTCGTCATTACCCAGATCGCCGGTGATCTCGGCTATATGTGGCTCAACCCGCGCATCAGGTTCAAGTAAGATGGCCCAAGCCGAGCAAGCATTGAAAGTAAAATCGAGCGGCCGGTTCTGGCGACGCCTCAAGCTGCTGACCGAATCGCCGATCGGTGTCGCCGGTGCCATGCTGGTGCTGTTCTGGGTCTTCGTGGCGATCTTCGCGCCCTGGCTGGCACCTTATGATCCGAATGCCAATAATTATGAAGCCCTGGCCGATCCGCTGCCCAACGATATGTTTCTGCTGGGGACTGACAACCAGGGACGCGATATCCTCTCCCGCATCATCTGGGGATCCCGGACGGTACTCATCGTCGCGCCGGTTGCTACCTTCTGTGCTTATGTCGTTGGCTGTATCCTTGGCCTGCTCTCGGGATATTACCGCGGCTGGGTCGATTCCGTGATCAGCCGCCTGGCGGATATCCTGCTCTCCTTTCCGGCGATCGTTCTCTATATCCTGATTATCATGCGATTGGGCCCTTCGGCGATCAACGTCATCGTCGCGGTGATTTTCGTTGCCTCGCCGCAGATCATCCGCATCGTGCGCGGCATCACGCTGGAACAGCGCGAGCTCGATTATGTGACGGCGGCGAAGATGCGCGGGGAATCGGCGATCTATATCATGCTGGTGGAGATCCTGCCGAATACGCGCGGGCCGCTGATCGTCGATAGCTGCCTGCGCATGGGCTATACGACGATCCAGATCGGCGTCCTCGGCTTCCTCGGCCTCGGTTTGCCGCCGCCAGATCCGGATTGGGGCGGCATGGTGCAGGAGACCTACAGCATGATGTCGACCTGGCCGCATATGTCGCTTTATCCCGCGATTGCGATTTCCTCGCTGGTGGTCGGTTTCAGCCTGCTGGCCGACGGCCTGCGCGAAATCAGCCTGCGCGATTGAGGAGGTAGGATGAGCAGTCCAGCAACTTTGCGAAAGACGGCGGCAGTCACAGTTGCGGCCAAGCCGATCCTGGAATTGCGCGACGTCAAGATCTCCTACATCACGCGCGCTGGACGGATCGATGTGGTGCCGGCGCTCAGCTTCTCACTCGCCAAAGGCGAGGCTCTTGGGCTGGTTGGTGAATCCGGTTGCGGTAAATCCACGGTCGCTTACGCGATCATGAAATATCTCGGCGGCGCCGGCCGCATCACCAATGGGCAGATTCTGTTCAATGGCCAGGACATGGCCAGCATGAGCGAGGATCAGCTGCGCCAGATTCGCGGCAGTAAGCTCGCCATGGTCTATCAGGACCCGATGAGCAGCCTCAATCCCACCATGCGGATCGGCCGGCAGCTCGAAGAAGTGCCGATGCTGCATATGAAGGTCGGCCGGGAAGAGGCGCGTCAGCGGGCGATCAGGTTTCTGGGTGAGGTCAACCTGCCCGATCCAGAATTGATCATGGAGCGCTATCCGCACCAGCTTTCCGGCGGCCAGCAACAGCGGGTCGTCATCGCCATGGCCTTGATGGCGGAACCGGATCTGCTGGTGATGGATGAGCCGACGACCGGGTTGGATGTGACGGTCGAGGCGGCGGTGCTCGATCTGGTGGCGCAATTGCGCCATAAGCACGACACCGCCATCATTTTCATCAGCCACAATCTCGGCACCGTCCTTCGGGTCTGCGACCGGGTGGGGGTCATGTATTTCGGCGAATTGGTCGAAGAAGGGCCGATCAAGGAGGTCTTTGCCAATCCCCGCCATCCTTATACACGCGGCCTGCTCGACAGCATTCCGACCATGGGTGCCGACAAGCATTCGCGTCGCCTGAGCCCGATTGCCGGACAGGTGCCCTCCGCCCTGGCGCGGCCCGTGGGATGTGGTTTCGCCTCGCGCTGTTCCTTCTGCGAGCCGGCGACATGCACGACCGTGCCCATCCCGACGATCGCCATTCCCGGTGAAGCGCGCCATCAGGCGAAATGCGTGCGGCTTAGCGAATTGCCGCCGCATCGCCGTTTCCAGGTGGTGCCAGGAGAAGCGACCGCCGAAATCGCCAAAAGCGGCGAGACGGTGCTGGGGATCGATCATCTCTATAAGATCTATCGGCCGTCGGGCACGATCTTCGACAGCAAGCCGGCCGAGGTCCGCGCTTTGACCGATATCGAGTTGTCGGCGGAGCGGGGGCGAACCCTGGCGATCGTCGGTGAATCCGGTTGCGGCAAGTCCTCGCTCGCCAAGGTGCTGACGGGCATCGAGGTCGCGACCCAGGGCAAGGTCAAGCTGATCGATTGGGAGATCGGCCATGTCCCGGTGGAAAAGCGCAACCAGGCGCAGAAGAAATCCATCCAGATGGTATTCCAGAACCCCGACAGCACCCTCAATCCCAGCCATACGGTCGGCTTCGCCATCCGTCGCGCCCTGCAGCGCCTGCGCGGCATCAGTGCGTCACAGGCGAAGACGCAGGCTGCCGAATTGCTGCGGCTGGTCAACCTGCCCATGGAATTCGTCAATCGCCGGCCCCGGCAGCTCTCGGGCGGCCAGAAGCAGCGTGTCGCCATCGCCCGCGCTTTGGCGGGCGATCCGGCCTTGATCATTGCCGACGAGCCTGTCTCGGCCTTGGACGTCTCCGTCCAGGCCGCGATCATCAATCTGCTGATCGATCTGCAGGACAAGCGCGATGCCACGCTGGTCTTTATCTCGCACGATCTCTCCGTGGTGCGTTTCCTGGCCGATCATGTGGCGGTGATGTATCTCGGCCGTGTGGTGGAATACGGCACGGTCGAGCAGGTCTATGCACCGCCTTATCATCCTTATACCGAGGCGCTGCTCTCGGCGGCGCCGGTCGCTGAAGTCGGCAAGGAGCGCGAGCGCATCATTCTCGAGGGAACGATCCCCAGCGCGACCAAGCAGATTCCCGGCTGTCCGTTCGCGTCCCGTTGCCCGCGCAAGATCGGTTCCATTTGCGATGACCAGCCGCCGCCCGAACATGTGACGCAGCAAGGGCATCGTATTGCCTGCCACATCCCGCTGGGCGATCTGGCGAAGCTGAATACCAGGGCGGCGGAATAACGAGACGACACATAAGAGCGGCTAGCGGGCACAGCGCCATCATTCAGGGGGCTTCTCCATGAGTGTGTTCCACAAGTCAGCCGTCGATCGGCGAAAGCTGCGTGCTTACCGTTTGGAACGCATTCGTCAACAATTACGCCGGCGCGATTATGCCGGCATTTTGTTGATGGATCCCATCAACATCCGTTATGCGACCGATGTCTCCAATATGCAGGTCTGGGTGCTGCATAACAAAACCCGCTATGTCTTCATCGCCACCGACGGGCCGGTCATCCTGTTTGACTACGCCGTCGCCACCCATCTCAGCCAGGATATCGAGGTGATCGACGAAACCCGGCCGGCGATCGGGCATACCTATTTTTCCAACGGCCTGCGTCAGCGCGAGAAAATCGACAATTGGGCGCGCGAAATCACCGATCTGGTGCAGCGCCATGGCGGCGGCAACAAGCGCCTTGCGATCGACAAGCTCGATCCGCAGGCCAGTTTCGCCTTGGCGCGCCTCGGCGTCGAGATCACCGATGGCGAGGAAGCCATGGAACATGCCCGGGCGATCAAAAGCGATGAGGAGATTGTCGCCATCAAGGAATCGATCGCGGCCTGTGAAGCGGGGATCGCGGCGATGTACCGGGCGATGCAGCCCGGCATGACGGAAAACGAGCTTTGGGCGCTCTTGCATAAGAGCAATATCGAGCGCGGCGGCGAATGGATCGAGTGCCGCTTATTGGCGTCCGGGGCGCGCACCAATCCCTGGTTCCAGGAATGCTCGGACAAGGTGATCGAAAAGGGCGATATGGTGTCCTTCGACACCGATCTGATTGGCCCGAACGGCTATTGCGCCGATATTTCAAGAAGCTGGATCTGTGGTGCCAGGCCGACCGACGAGCAGCATCGCCTGTACCAGATCGCACTCGACAATCTGCATCATAATCTTGCGCTGGTGAAAGCCGGCGTCAGCTTCCGTGAATTCACCGATAAGAGCTTTCATCTCAGCGAAGAGTTCGTCGACCAGCGCTATTCCTGCATCATGCACGGTGTCGGCCTTTGCGATGAATACCCCTTCGCCGTTTATCGCGAAGACTATGCGCAGCACGGATTCGATGCGCCTTTCGAGACTGGGCAGACGGTGTGCATCGAGGCCCTGATCGGCGCCAAGGGTGGCAAGGAATGCGTCAAGCTGGAGCAGCAGATCCGGGTAACGGAAACCGGCTATGAGCTGCTGTCGACCTGTCCCCTGGGCCTGCAGCCGGATTATTGAGGAAGGAACATCCCCGGCAGCCAATCCTTCGCGCGGTGAATGAGGAAAAGTCCGGCGTTGCTTGATTTTTTGGTACGTTGTGGCTGTCGCGTTTCTATGCAGACTCGACCCGGATCAAGGTCCTGAGAGGGCCAGTTTTCGCGGGAGTTTTCCATGAAGACCCATACCAGGGCAGTCGTCATCGGTGGCGGCGTGGTCGGCGTCAGCGTCCTTTACCATCTGGCCAAGCTCGGCTGGTCGGATGTCGTCCTAGTCGAACGTTCGGAGCTGACCTCCGGCTCGACCTGGCATGCGGCGGGCGGCATGCACACGATCAACGGCGATACAAATATGTCGTATCTGCAATCCTATACCGTGAAGATCTACGAGGAATTGGAGCGCGAAAGCGGGCTTTCCTGCGGCATTCACCGGGTCGGTTGCCTCTATGTCGCTGCCAATGAGCAATGCCGCGATTATTTCAAGATGGAACGGGCCCGCGCGCGGCATCTCGGCCTCGACCTCGACTTCGTCTCGATGGATGAGGTCAAGAAGATCAATCCGCTGATCGAGACCAGGCATTTCATCTCGGCGCTGTTCGACCCCAATGACGGTCATGTCGATCCCAGCTCGGTCACCAATGCCTATGCCAAGGCGGCCCGCAACAAGGGCGCGGAGATCTATCGCAACACGCCTGTTATCGAGCTGAAACCGACGCCGTCCGGCGGCTGGCTGGTGGTAACGCCGCAGGGCACGATCGAGACCGAGGTGGTCATCAACGCTGCCGGCCTGTGGGGACGCGAGGTCGGCGCATTGGTCGGCCTCAACCTGCCGATCATGCCGATGGAACATATGTATATCGTCACCAATGACATCCCCGCCGTGGCCGATCTGGGACGTGAGATTCCCATGTCGATCGATTTCGACGGCGAAAGCTATCTGCGCCAGGAAGGTAAGGGGCTGCTGATCGGCACTTATGAAAAGGCGGCGAAACACTGGTCGGTCGATGGTACGTCGCAGACTTTCGGTCACGAACTATTGGAAAACGATCTCGACCGGATCACCGATGCCATGGCCGTCGCCATGGAACGCTATCCCTGCCTGGCCGATGGCGGCATCAAGCGCATCATCAACGGCCCGATGATTTTCGCCCCGGATGGCAATCCGATCATTGGCCCGGTGCGCGGCCTGCGGAATTATTTCGTGGCGACCGGTGTCATGGCCGGCTTCAGCCAGGCCGGCGGTGTCGGGCTGGCGGTCGCGCAATGGGTGATCGACGGCGAACCGGGCATGGATGTCTTCGCCATGGATGTCGCCCGTTTCGGCGATCATGTGAACAAGAGCTATGTGCTGGAAAAGACGATGGAGAATTATCGCCGTCGCTTCACCATCACCTGCCCGAATGAGGAATTGCCGGCGGCGCGGCCGCTGAAGACCAGCCCGGCCTATGACAAGCTGAAGGCGGAAGGGGCGGTCTTCGGCGCCACCAATGGCTGGGAATATCCCCTGTGGTTCGCGCCGAAGGGTGTCGAGCCTGTGGAGAAGCCGAGCTTCCGGCGTTCCAACGCCTTTCCCCATGTGGCGGCGGAATGCAAGGCGGTGCGCGAACAGGTGGGCCTGTTCGAGACCTCCAGCTATGCCAAGTTCGAGGTCGCCGGCAAGGGTGCCGCGGCCTTCCTCGACAAGCTGATGACCAACAAGCTGCCATCCAAGGATGGCAGCGCCGGCCTCTGTCCGATGCTGACGCCGAAAGGGCAGGTCCTCGGCGATCTGACGGTGACGCGTCTGACGGCGGAGCGTTATCTGCTGATCGGCTCGCCGACGGCCACGGAATATTATATGCGTTGGTTCCAGGCGCATCTGCCGATGGATGACAGTGTCACGGTGCGTGATGTCACGGCCGATTGGATGGGCTTCTCGCTGACCGGCCCGAAGACCCGGGAGGTCCTGTCGCAATTGACGACGGAAGATCTCTCGCATGCGGCTTTCCCTTTCCTCGCCGCGCGGCAGATGACGGTCGGACTTGCGAAGGCCCTGGTGATCCGCGTCTCCTTCACTGGCGAGCTCGGTTTTGAGATCTATTGCGCGCCGAAATTCGAGCGCCACATCCTCGACCGGCTGCTCGCAGCCGGTGCTGCGCATGGTCTCAGGCTTTGTGGCGTACGCGCGCTCAATTCCCTGCGCCTGGAAAAAGGCTATGGCTCCTGGGGCCGGGAGTTCAGCATCGACTACACGGCGGCCGAAGCCGGAATCGAGAAACTGACCAAACTCGACAAAGGCGACTTCATCGGCCGGGCCGCAGCGGAAGCCGCCTTCAAGACCGGCGCCAAACGCAAGCTCGCAATCATGGCGGTGGAGGTCGCCGAGACCGATCCGATCGGCAATGAGCCGGTATTGCAGAACGGCAAAGTCATCGGGCGCCTCACCTCGGCGGGTTACGGCCACACCATCGGGACCGCCGTTGCGCTTTCCTACCTGCCGGTGGATCTGGCGAAACCCGGCAGCAAGGTGGAGATCGACGTCCTGGGCGAAATGCAGCCGGCGACAATCCTCGCCGAGCCGCCTTACGACCCCAGCGGCGCCCGCATGCGGGTATGATTGCCACTCCTTTTCGCACATCAATGACGCAAGATGTGAAGATCCTATTCGTTTGTCACCCTCGGACT
>SSEL01000040.1 GCA_008012315.1 Rhodospirillaceae bacterium | reverse complement strand
GGAAGTGGAGCGTATCGAGAGCTACCACCAGGAGGTCTATCCGACGTCGAATGCCTGGCCGTTGTACGGATCACGTGGCCTGTTTCGCGCCGGGATGAGCTGATCGCCATGTCTCGCAAACATCCCGTCATCGCGGTCACCGGCTCCTCCGGCGCCGGCACGAGTTCGGTGATGCGTACCTTCAAGCAGATCTTCCGCCGGGAGGGTGTCGACGTGGCCTATGTCGAGGGCGACAGCTTCCATCGTTATGACCGAGCGGAGATGAAAGCCGCCATCGCCGAGGCGCATTCCCGTGGCGACCACTTCTTCAGCCATTTCGGGCCGGAGGCCAACCTGTTCGACGAACTGGAAACACTGTTTCGGACCTATGGCGAAACCGGATCCGGCGAAGTCCGCAGATACCTGCACGACGAGGCGGAGGCCCAACCGTACGGCCAGCAGCCGGGTACGTTCACGCCGTGGGAGGAGTTGGGATCCGACTCCGACATGTTGTTCTACGAGGGTTTGCATGGCGCGGTCGTCACCGACACCGTCGATATCGCGCGTTACGCCGATCTGCGCATTGGCGTGGTTCCGGTAATCAACCTCGAGTGGATTCAGAAGCTGCACCGCGACAAGCGGGAGCGCGGATACACCGAGGAGGCGGTTACCGACACGATCCTGCGCCGGATGCCCGATTACGTGAAGTACATCTGTCGGCAGTTCTCCGCGACCGATGTCAACTTCCAGCGTGTCCCGGTGGTTGACACCTCAAATCCGTTCGTTGCCAGGTCGATTCCGACGCCAGACGAATCCATGCTGATCATCCGATTTCGTGATCCGCACGACATCGACTTCCCTTATCTGCTGTCGATGTTGCACGACTCATTCATGTCGCGTTCGAATACGATCGTCTGCCCCGGCGGAAAGATGGACTTGGCGATGCAGCTTATCTTCACTCCGATGATTCTGCGGCTCATCGAGCGTCGCAAAGCCGAACTCGAATACCGCTGATATCCCGGCGATCCCGGCATTGCCGAACCCTGCCAAAACCGCGGTCGCGCGGTGTCCGGTATCGCGGACGGCTCACACTCACCTGTTGTAGGAACTCACCGGGAACTCACCGGGCATAGGAACGCAGTACGATCTCCGCGGTCAGCTGTGCGACGAAATGCTGGGAGCCTCGCCAGCCGGCCAGATCCACGAGACGGAACTCGCCCCGAACGTATTTCATGCTCGCCCGGACAGCGGCGTTCGTCCGTTCCGCGCCGACCAGCACGGTGGTGTCGACGTCGACAAGCGGACAGTCAGGATCCTGGACTGCACCGATCGCGTCGGCTGCTCGCGGATGCCCGCAATCCACGGCCACCAGCCCGGTGAACCGATCCTGACATGTCGCGGCCAGCTGCCACGCCAGCCTGGCACCCTCACGGTCCCCGACGACAACACCAGCCGACAGGTCCAGAGAATCGAGGATCCCCGCGGTCGACTTAGCCGTCAGCCGTGGATCCGCTGCGATGAACACCGTCCGTAACCTGGCCACATGCAGCCGATCCCGCACCGCGTGGTACGGAGATGAGGACTGCGGCGGATTGTCCAAAATAACTATGGTGCGGCCATTTTCAGGACCCCTCACACTGACCGGGACCGCGAAACCGTCGATCGTCTCAACCAACCTCACCAGCTGTGGCGCCCGCAACGCTCTCGTCACGTCGAACCGTAGCGCTCGCCGGGCGGTTGCTTGGTCGCGTAGGCGAACGTGGAGTAGCCGATTCGCCGATCCGACCCCTCTGCACGGTCGAGCCGGAAGCCTGGCTCCTCGGCAGGACGCTGCACGATAAACGACAACGCCGTCGTCTGCCGCCCCAGTCGCGCGTCATACGCGTTGAGCCGGATGTAGGCGTTCGGGTAGGTGTTGCGGCAGGCGTTGACCTCCATCAGCACCCCGGCAGGATCTTTGAGATCGAACATCGGCAGACCCCACATCTCCCAGTAGGTGTTTCGTGGATGCGGGTCGTCGGTGAATTCCACCGACAGCGGCCAGTCGTTATCCAGTGCGTAGCTGATCTGAGCGGTGATCTCTTCGTCGGTGAAGTCGGGCAGATACGAAAAGGTGCCCTGAGTGATGCGCATGGGTGACCTCTCTGTCAGCTGGCCGTCGGTGTCGAGACGACGTCAGGGGTGTCGGTGGATTCGTAATTGAAGGTGATGTCGCCCCAGGTCGCCAGCGCGACATCGAGCGCTCGGTTGCGCGACGCGGCCTTCTTGAGAATGTCCGGGCCTTCGGCGTAGTAGTCGCGTCCCTCGTTGCGGGCTTTGATCATGACTTCCAACGCGACCCGGTTCGCCTCCGCGCCGGATGCGATGCCCATCGGATGGCCGATGGTGCCGCCGCCGAACTGCAGGATCACGTCCTCACCGAGATAGTGCAGCAACTGGTGCATCTGGCCGGCGTGGATACCGCCCGACGCGACGGGCATCACCCCGGGCATCGATGCCCACTCCTGGTCGAAGTACAGACCCTTGACCGGATCCGCCGCGATGCTGTTGAGCCGCAACGTGTCATAGAAGCCCGCGGTGGTGTTGGGGTCGCCCTCAAGCTTGCCCACGACGGTGCCGGCGTGGATGTGGTCGACACCGGCCAGCCGCATCCACTTCGAGATCACCCGGAAGCTCACACCGTGGCTCTTCTGCCGGGTGTAAGTGCCGTGTCCGGCGCGGTGCAGATGCAGAAGCACACCGTTACTACGCGCCCAGTTGGCCATCGACTGGATGGCGGTGTAGCCGATCGTCAGGTCGATCATCACGACCACCGAGCCGAGTTCCTTGGCGAAGTCGGCCCGCTCGTACATCTGCTCCATCGTGCCGGCGGTGACGTTGAGGTAGTGCCCCTTGATCTCACCGGTGGCCGCCTGCGCGCGGTTGACCGCCTCCATGCAGAACAGCGATCGGTCCCGCCAGCGCATGAACGGCTGGGAGTTGATGTTCTCGTCGTCCTTGGTGAAGTCCAGCCCACCACGCAGCGCCTCGTAGACGACGCGACCGTAGTTGCGCGCCGACAGGCCCAGCTTGGGCTTGGTCGTCGCGCCCAGCAGCGGCCGGCCGAACTTGCTCAGGTGCTCACGTTCCATCACGATGCCGTGCGCGGGCCCCTGGAAGGTCTTGACGTACTGGGTGGGGATCCGCATGTCCTCGAGGCGAAGTGCTTTGAGCGGCTTGAAACCGAACACATTGCCGATGATCGAACTGGTCAGGTTCGCAATCGAGCCCTCCTCGAACAGGTCGAGGTCATAGGCGATCCAGGCGATCCACTGCCCGGGGGCGTTCGGAACCGCTTCCACCTTGTAGCACTTGGCCTGATAGTGCTCAAAGGTGGTCAGCCGGTCGGTCCACACCACCGTCCAAGTAGCGGTGCTGGACTCCCCAGCCACCGCAGCGCCCGCCTCCTCGGGAGCCACCCCGTCCTGCGGAGTGATCCTGAAGGCGCACAGCACGTCCGAGTCTTTCGGTGTGTAATCCGGCACCCAGTAGCCCATTTCGGCGTATGGGATTACACCCGCATTCCATCGATCTGTCATGCGCAGAATGCTGCCAGTCGACAATGTAGATGTCTATCGAGAATCCACCATCGATACTCAACCTTTTACTTAGGTTACTCACCCTTGACTTCCACCTTCTGGGTGAGGCCATCCGGCGTGCCGCACGCTTAACTTCAGGTCGATAACCGCGCAACCGGAGGGCACTTCACGATGAGCTCATGTAGACAAATCGCTGCACAACTTCTGGCGCCGGGCAAAGGCATCCTGGCCGCCGACGAAAGCATCGCCACCATGTCTGCGCGACTACAAGACGCCGGCGTCGAGCCCACCGCCGACAGCCGCAGGGACTACCGGGAGCTCCTGGCGGCAACCCCGCAGCTTTCGCGGAGCGTCTCCGGCATCATCTTTTGCGACGAGACGCTGCGTCAGACGTTCAGTGACGGAACACCGTTTCCGAAGGCAGTGACCGCGCTGGGAATTCTTCCCGGCATCAAGGTCGACACCGGCGCCAAGTCGTGCCCCGGCTTACCGGGTGAGAAGATCACCGAAGGTCTCGACGGGCTCCCCGCCCGCCTTGCCGAGTATGCCGAGATGGGCGCGGTATTCGCCAAGTGGCGGGCCGTTATCGAGATCACCGACAGCACGCCGACCCCCGGCGCGATACGAGTCAACGCCGACGCGCTTGCCCGCTATGCCGCTGCCTGCCAGGAAGCCGGCCTCGTCCCAATCGTCGAGCCGGAGGTACTCATGGACGGCGATCACGATCGCGAGCGCTGCGCGAATGTCACAGCAGAGGTACATGCCGCCGTTCGAGCCGACCTGGCGCTGTTGAATGTCGATCTGGCCGGGATCGTACTCAAGCCGAACATGATCGTCGAAGGCCAGGGAAACACTTCGCAATCCACACCGGAGGAAGTCGCCGAACACACCGTGTCGGTGCTGAAGGCATGGCCTGATGACCTTGCGGGTGTGGCATTCCTGTCAGGTGGCCAGTCCCCCGAGCGTGCCACAGCCAATCTCACGGCAATGCAGCGACACAAAACTCCGTGGCCACTGACATTTTCGTTCGGCCGGGCGCTGGTATCGCCGGCACTGGCCGCCTGGCACGGGGAACCCGATCTCGTTGCGGCCGGACAAACCGCCCTTGCCGAGCGGGTTGCCGCAAATGGCGCGGCCGCGAGTCTTCGCAGCGAACTGCAGTCCGCCTGACTGCCGCACTCGTGATTACTGCACGGGAGCAGCTGCTGCTACGCCACAGCTGCTCCCGTGCGCCCACGCGGTCTTACAGGTCCCGGCATAGTAACCATCGACTATCCTGACGCGTCTTAGTGCGCGAATTGTGTTGCGGTGGCGGCCAGGTCGAGTAGCGGTTGCGGCAGCACACCCAACGTCACGGTGACCGTGGCGCACAGCGCGATCGCCGCAATGCTCCACACGCTGGGCGACACCAGGTGCGGGGGGTCGGCCGGGGAGTCGGTGAAGAACATCAGCACGATCACCCGGACATAGAAGTAGGCGGCGACGCCGCTGGCGATCACACCGACCACCACCAGTGGGGCGGCTCCGCCTTCGGCGGCCGCCTTGAACACCGCGAACTTGCTGATGAACCCACTGGTCAGCGGGATGCCGGCGAACGCCAGCAGGAACATCGAAAACAGCAGGCCCACCACGGGGTAACGCCGGCCCAGGCCGGCCCACCGGGACATGTCGAGTTCCTCTTCGCCGCCGGATCGGCGGATCAGGTTCACCACCGCGAAGGCGCCCACCGTGGAGAAGCTGTAGGCCACCAGGTAGAACATCGTCGAGGCGACACCCGCCGGGATTGCGGCGAGCACGCCGGTCAGCACGAAGCCGACGTGGGCGATCGAGGAGTAGGCCAGCATCCGTTTGATGTCGTTCTGGGTGATCGCCGCGATGGTGGCGATCACCATGGTCAGCACCGAGATCACCCACAACAGCGGGCGCCACTGGTCGTGCAGCGCCGGCAGTGCGACATAGATGATGCGCAGCATCGCCCCGAACGCGGCGACCTTGGTGGCCGCGGCCATAAAGCCGGTGATCGGTGTCGGCGCCCCGACGTAGACGTCGGGAATCCAGGAGTGGAACGGCACCGCGCCGACCTTGAAGAACAGTCCCACCAACAGCAGCCCGGCGCCGATCAGCGCCAGCGGATCGCTGCTGTGGGCGAACAACTGCTCGCCGATCTCCGGCAGGCTCAGAGCGCCGGTGGCGCCGTAGAGCAGTGCGGCGCCGAACAGGAACAGTGCCGAGGAGAACGCGCCGAGCAGAAAGTATTTCAGTGCCGCTTCCTGCGACAGCAGACGGCGGTAACGCGCCAGCCCACACAGCAGATACAGCGGCAGTGAGAGCACCTCGAGGGCCACGAACATCGTCACCAGATCGTTGGCGGCGGGAAACACCAGCATCCCGCCGATCGCCAGCACGGTCAGCGGGAACACCTCGGTCTGGATCAGTCCGGCGCGAGCCGCATCGAGTTCGGCGACGCTGTCTGGGGCCGCCGAGGCCTGCGGAGTGAACGCGTCCATACCCGGTGTGGTCAGTGGTGCCGGTGCGGTCGCAGCGCCCGGCCCCTCGGCAACGGTGGCGCCGACGTTGCGTTCGGCGATGAAGATGACGGCCATGATCCCGACCAGCAACACGGTGCCCTGCAACACCAGCGCCGGCCGGTCGACGGCCACTGCGCCGAGCACCGCGATGCGCCCGGCGGCCGGCACCTCGCGGCCCACGGCGACGATCGCGGCGAACGCGGCCGCCAACCCGCCGACGGCCAGCAGCACCTGCATCAGATAGCGCGCCCGGCGCGCCACGAACGCCTCGAAGAGCACGCCGATCACCGCGGTGCCGAAGACGATCAGCAGCGGCAGCAGGAGGTCGTATTCGACGTGGGGTGTTGGCATGCCCGACATGGTCAGTGCGCCCCCTCAGCGGTCAGCGGTGCCGGGTCGGTCTCACCGATCGTGGTCAAGGTGTGCTCGACGCCCGGGTTGATGATGTCCAGCACCGGTTTCGGGTAGAAACCCAGGAACAGCAGCAGCGCGATCAACGGTGCCACGACCACGAGTTCGCGCGGAACCAGGTCGCGGATACGTTCGTTGCCCGCGGTGACCGGACCGGTCATCACCCGCTGGTAGAGCCACAGCATGTAGATCGACGACAGCACCAGCGCGGTGGACCCGACCACCGCCGCCAGCCAGTACCGGTTGAACGTTCCCAGCAGTACCAGGAATTCGCTGATGAACGGTGCAAGTCCGGGCAATGCCAGGGTGGCCATCGCTGCGACCATGAAGGTGCCGGCCAGCACCGGGGCCACCTTCTGTACGCCGCCGTAGTCGGCGATCGCCCGGGCCCCGCCACGCCGGGAGATCAGGAACCCGGCGATCAGGAACAGTGCCGCGGTGGAGATCCCGTGGTTGAGCATGTACAGCGTCGACCCGCTCTGGCCCTGGCTGGTCATCACGAAGATCCCCAGGATGATGAAACCGAAATGCGAGATCGACGTGTAGGCGATCAACCGCATGATGTCGCGCTGGCCGATCGCCACCATAGCGCCGTAGACCACCCCGATCACCGCCAGCACGATGATCGCCGGCCGGAAATAGGTTGAGGCATCGGGAAACAACTGCAAGCAATACCGCAGCATGCCGAAGGTTCCCACCTTGTCCATCACCGCCATCATCAGCACCGCGGTGGCCGGGGTGGACTCCACCGCCGCATCGGG
>SSEL01000016.1 GCA_008012315.1 Rhodospirillaceae bacterium | reverse complement strand
GATCGCGCCTTCTATCCGGCCGAGGCCTATCACCAGGACTTCCTGGTGCGCAATCCCAGCTATCCCTACATCGTCTTCAACGACCTGCCGAAAGTGGAGAACCTGAAGCGACTGTTCCCCGATCTCTATCGCGACAACCCGGTCCTGGTTTCGGCGGCAGCGACGAACTAGGCCGTTCTTCAGTTGCCCCCCTTACCCCGACCCTCTCCCGCGAGGGGAGAGGGGGAAGAAACCTGTGCTCCAAGCAGAAATGTAAAACCAACCATCGGCAACAGCGCTCCCTCTCCTCTCGCGGGAGAGGGGCGGGGTGAGGGGGTGGCAGAAGCCGGGCGTGCTATCAGATATGACTGTCAGCGAGATAGATCGCCGCCAGTTTCTCGACGCCGGCCTGATCGTCGGCGTCGAAGCGCGCGGGAAGGGGACTGTCGAGATCGAGCACGCCGATAACGCGCTGATCCTTGATCAACGGCACGACCAGTTCCGAGCGTGAGGCGCTGTCGCAGGCGATGTGATCGGCGAAGGCATGCACATCCTCGATGCGCATGGTCTGCCGCTTGGCGACCGCCGCGCCGCAGACACCGCGCCCGATGGCGATCCGCACGCAGGCGGCCTTGCCCTGGAATGGGCCGAGGACCAGCTCTTGTCCGCCGCCGCTCTGGGCATCGCGCATGAAATAGAAGCCGGCCCAGTTGAGATCTGGCATCATCTCGAACAGCAAGGCAGCGGTATTTGCCGCATTGGCGATGGCATCCGTCTCGCCGTGCAGCAGGCTCGTCAATTGCGCCGCCAGTTCGGCATAGAATACCGGCTTGCTGTCGCTCTCAATCGCCCGCGCCTCGAACATCACCGTTCCCTTGTTTCGTATTCGATGGTTGCATCGTCGCGCAATCGCCGGACGCCTGCAACAGGTCTTGCTGCCGCCATTGGCGACGAGACCCGTGCAATACGGACACCGTTCTGCGGGCAGCGCAAGACACAAGCAAAATTGTCGCCCTCGGACTTGATCCGAGGGTGCATGGTGAGGCCGGGTACGATGCCAACCGCCAACCCTACGGCACCTCGGCATAGGAAGGCGCCGAGGCTGCGACCGGTGTCTCGCCGGGCGGCACCTGTTCATGCAGCCAGGTCATCAGCCGCCGGGCGGGCGGGGTGATGTCGCGGCCGCGGGCGGTGACGAGGTAGAAGCCATAGCCGGTGCGCACCGAGTCCTTGACCGGCCGCACCAACTGGCCGCTTTCCAGCAGCGCGTCGACGAAATAGCGCCAGCCCAGCGCGATGCCGTGGCCGTCGGCGGCGGCCTGGATCAGCAGGGAGTAGTTGTTGAAGATCTGCCACTTCACGCCGCGCGCCGCCGTCATGGCCTCGGCGGCCAGGCCGGCATTCTCGAACCAGCCCTGCCAGGTCAGCCAGGTGGGATCGACATTGTCGAGATGCAGCAGCGGCTGGACCGGCAGATGGGGAAGCTCGGCCGCATTGGGATGGCGCACCAGGAAATCCGGGCTGCAGACCGGGAAGATCTCGTCGTGGAACAGCAGGCGGGCATCGAGGCCCGGCCAGTCGCCGCTGCCATATTTGACGGCGATGTCGATATCCTCGCCGGCCAGATGGAAGGGGGTGTCGGAAGCCATCAGGCGGAAATCGATGCCGGGCTCCAAGGCACGGAACTCGTTCAGCAGCGGCATCAGCCAGAAGGTGGCAAAGGCGATGGTGGAGCCGATGGTGACGGCGTCGCGGTCCGCCTTGCGCTTCAGCTCGGCGGCCTCGCTGGCGATCTGTTCCAGGCTGGTGGTGACGCTCTGGTGGAAGCGCGCGCCGTCGGGCGTCAATTGCACCGCCCGGTGCTCGCGGGTGAAGAGCAGCATGCCGAGATGACCTTCCAGCGTGCGGATATGGCGGCTGATCGCCGCCTGGGTAATGTTCAGCTCCCGCCCGGCGGCGGTGAAATTCCCCAGCCGGCCCGCCGCCTCGAAGGCGAGCAGGGCATTGAGGGGTGGCAAGCGGCGCTGCAATCTGTTGATCGACATGATAGTCTGATGGGCATCTCGTTGTTTCTGACATCTCCCCCACTGGCATAGTCGGCAAGAACGAGCCGCAGCACCACCGAGTAAAAGTTGGGCAGTAATGAGATGAAGTTATTCGTGCCCGCTCCTCCGGTTGTTTTATGTTGCACTGCGATATGACGGGAACTGACGATATCGGCAAAGAAAACGCCGCCTTCTCGACAGCCCGACCATGTGATGGGGTTATCGATGACGACAGGTTATCGGTTCCTGATTTTTAGTGATCTTCACGCGGCGCCTGCAATGTCATCAAGTGCCGCAAAACGTAAAAAAATCGCCGCGAAGGGGAGACGTGCCGCAGTTGCGGCTGGATCGCAGAAGGCTTGCTGACTGGCTTTGCTGACTGACTGTCTCACTTTCCGGCTCCAGCTTTGGGGAGCGGAGAGTTGCAAAAACTGACGGTCAAGAATCTCTACAAGATCTTCGGCGCCGCACCGGAGGAAGCCCTGGTCATGGCGCGGAACGGCGCCGGCAAGGACGAGATCTACCGCAAGACCAATTCCGTCGTCGCCGTCAACGACATCTCCTTCACCGTCAATCGCGGCGAGATCTTCGTCGTCATGGGCCTCTCCGGCTCCGGCAAGTCGACCCTGGTGCGCTGCCTCAACCGGCTGATCGACCCGACCAGCGGCGAGATCTATCTGGATGGCGATGACAAGGCCGGCAGCGTCACCGCCGCCGATGGCGAAAACCTGCGCCAGATCCGCTTGCGCCGGATTTCCATGGTGTTCCAGCATTTTGCCCTGCTGCCGCATCGCACCGTGGCGGAGAATGCCGCCTATGGCCTGAAGGCGCGCGGCATGTCGGCCAAGGAACGCCGCGACCGCGCGGTTCATTCGCTGTCCAAGGTCGGGCTGGATGCCTGGGCCGATGCCTATCCCGGCAATCTCAGCGGCGGCATGCAGCAGCGGGTCGGCCTGGCCCGCGCCTTGGCGGTCGATCCCGAGGTGCTGCTGATGGACGAGCCTTTTTCGGCGCTCGACCCGCTGATCCGCCGCGAGGTGCAGGACCAGCTCCTGAAGCTGCAGGACGAGATCAAGACCACCATCATCTTCATCACCCACGATCTGCAAGAGGCACTGAAGCTCGGCGACCAGATCGCCATCATGAAGGATGGCAAGTTCGTGCAGGTGGGCACCGCTGAGGGCATCGTCTCGCAGCCCAGCGACGATTACGTCCGCGCCTTCACCAGCGATGTCGACCGCAGCCGCGTGCTGACGCCGCGCCGCATGATGCAGCCGGCCTTGCCCGCCGCCGAGATGGCCGGCCTCGGCAAGGTGCGGGCAGATTCCTATCTCTGCGATGTCTTCGGCGATCTCAGCACCGGCCGGAAGCTCGCCGTGGTCGATGACGACGGCAGCTATCTCGGCGTGCTCGACCCGCTCTCGGTCTTCGCTCATCTGCAGGCCACGGAAAACAGTACCGGCATCGGAGGGAGGGCCTGATCATGGCGATTTGTCGCGAGGTCACCACGCAAGCCGCCGATACGGCGATGTCGCTCAACGACATGCTGAAGCCATCGACCCATTGCCAGGTGCCGCTGGACCGCTGGGTTGAATTCTTCGTCAAGGATTGGCTGGTGCCGAATTTCCGCCCGGCCTTCCGCGCCGCGCAATGGCCGGTTGATCAGGTGATGCGCGGGCTGGAGGGTTTCCTCCATGCCGTGCCCTTCTATGCGATGACGATCTTCTTTGTCGCCGTGGCCTGGCGCTTCGCCGGACGCGGCGTGGCGATCTTCACGCTGGTCTCCTTCCTGGCGATCGAGGCGGTGGGCGTCTATCCCGATACCATGACCACCTTGTCGATGATCATCACGGCGGTCCTGTTCTGCGCCATTGTCGGCATTCCGCTCGGCATCCTGTCGGCCAGCAGTGACCGCTTCGAGGCGATCCTGCGGCCGATCCTCGATGTGATGCAGACTATTCCGTCCTTCGTCTATCTGGTGCCGATCGTCATGCTGTTCGGCGTCGGCATGATCCCCGGCGTGGTCGCGACCATCATCTTTGCCCTGCCGCCGATCATCCGCCTGACCAGCCTCGGCATCCGCCAGGTGCGCGAGGAACTGGTGGAAGCCGGCTATGCCTTTGGCTCGACGCGCCGCCAGGTGCTGTGGGAGATCCAGCTGCCGCTCGCCTTGCGCATGATCATGGCCGGCCTCAACCAGACGCTGATGATGGCGCTCTCAATGGTGGTCGTCGCGGCGCTGATCGGTGCCGGCGGCCTCGGCCTCACCGTCTATACCGGCCTCGGCCGGCTCGATGTGGGCGCTGCCTTCCTCGGCGGCTTCGGCATCGTGCTGCTGGCGATCATCCTCGACCGCATCACCCAGGGCATCGGTGCCGGGGCCGAGCAGCGGCGGGCGAATTGGACTTTTACCGGTTTCGTGAAGCGCATAACTGGCTTCGCGAGAGCATGACGACAGCGATGCAATTCCGTTTTCAACTTGGGAGGTGAAGACAATGCGGAAATTAATGATCAGCCTGGCCGTTCTTGGGACGCTTGGCCTGGGCGCGAATGGCCTGGCCGGCGTGGCACAGGCCGACGACCTGCCGGGGGCCGGCAAGGAAGTGAAGATGGCCCGTCCGACCTGGGATACCGGCTGGTTCCAGACCGAAATCTATCGTGCGGGCCTGGAAGCCCTGGGCTATGAAGTGCCGGCGGTGACGACGCTCGATAACCCGCCCTTCTATCAGGCGGTCGGCCAGGGCGACATCGACCTCTGGGTCGATGGCTGGTTCCCGCTGCACGATACCTATAAGCCCAGCTTCGAGCAGGGCGCCGAGGAAGTCGGCTATGTCGCCAAGGCCGGTGCCTTGCAGGGCTATCTGGTCGATAAGAAGACCGCCGACAAATACAAGATCACCTCGCTCGATGACCTGAAGAAGCCGGAAATCGCCAAGCTGTTCGACAATGACGGCGACGGCAAGGCCGATCTGGTCGCCTGCCCGCCGGGCTGGGGCTGCGAAACCGCCATTGCCCATCACCTGGATGTCTTCGGCCTCAATGATGTCGTGACGCCGATCAAGGCGGCCTATTCCGCCTCGATGGCCGATGCCTTGGGCCGGATGAAGGAAGGCAAGTCGATCATCTTCTACACCTGGACGCCGAACTGGACCGTCGGTGTGCTGAAGCCGGGCCGCGACGTGGTCTGGATCCAGGTGCCGGACAAGGCCGCTGCTGGCAAGGAACTGAGCGACGAGGACAAGATCGAAGCCAAGGATGTGGAAGGCTGCGTCGCCAATCCCTGCCGCATGGGCTTCGCCCCGAACGACATCCGTCCGGTGGTCAATAAGGAATTCCTGAAGGCCAATCCGGCGGTCAAGGAACTGCTGATGGAAATCAGCATCCCGCTGCCGGACATCTATGCGCAGAACGCCAAGATGAACGACGGCGAGAACAAGCAGCCGGATATCGAGCGCCATGCCCAGGAATGGATCAAGGCGCATCAGGCCGAATGGGACAAGTGGATCGCGGCGGCCAAAGCGGCCAAGTGATCGCGCTTTCCAGCGGACATGCAGAAAGGGACGGCGGCAACGCCGTCCCTTTTTCTTTATTAGCCTGGCCGGCGGATTCCGGTTCGAGGCCGGGGTCCACGGTTGAGGCCGGGCGCAGTTGTTGCCATGGATCCCGCCGACGAAGGTCGGCCTACGCCGACAGGGGGTCAAGCCCGAGGACGCCGTAACCGGGTTACGTCTTGAAATCGTAATCCGGTTACGCTATTTTATCTATCGGAGAGGAGACCCGTCATGGCAGATCGTACCGTCGCCAGCCGCGTCCGGCGATACCGGGAGGTGCAGAAGGAAGAGCGCGAAATCCGCCGCGTCGAGGTCCAGGTGCCGTCTGTCGCCATTGGCGATATCAAGGCGCTCGGCGGGCGGCTGCAAAAGGCCTTCAAGCGGGCCGCGACGGCTGAGACGCAGATTCGCGGCATTCTGAAGACCATCAACGCCCCGCGTCCCCATCCGATCGACGCCAGGACTTTTGTGCATTGCCTGACGACTGACCACCCTGATCGCAAATGGCGGCCTCACATCGAGGCCTTCTTCGACGAAGTCTCGGTCGAGGCCATTCATGACCTCGTGCTGGCAGGCGTTGTCAGCTTTGAGGATCTGTACAGGGCCGCCCGGAATTGGAGAGCAACAAATGGCGGAAGTGTCGCCTGGATCAAGGAAATGGCAGACCTCCGATTGGCAAAGTCTGCTGCATGATGCCATCAAGCTCCTCGATACGCTAAAGGAGCAACCGAAATGGACATTCGGCGGCGGCACCGCGCTGGCGGTCTTCTATGGCCACCGCATCAGCTATGATATCGATATCTTTCTCCCTGACACGGATGCCATCACCGCTCTGTCGCCAAACAAGAACGCGGCAACGAAGGCCTTGCTTGCCGGTCGCGGCTACCAATTTCCCGGTAACTACCTGAAGCTCGAATTGGATCAGGGCGAGATCGATTTCATCTCCGGCGGGCGGCGCACGGATGATCCGACCCAGCCATGGGAATTCGAGGGGCGTTCGATTCTCATCGAAACGCCATGGGAGGCGGGGATCAAAAAAATCTTTTACCGCCCGTCGACCTTCAAGCTGCGGGATGTCTTCGATTTGGCCGCCATCATCGACCATGACGGCGACAGGCTGAAACCCTATCTGCCGGAGGTCGAGGATAAGCTCGACAAGCTGATCGACCGCCTTGATGCGCTCTCGCCGGTCTATGCGGCGCGTGTCGTCAACGACATCAATCCGACCGAGGCGGGGCAAAAATACATCGGCACGGATGCTGTCGAGACGGTGCTCGATTTCGTTCGTGCGTGGAAGACGCAAGGCATCTGAAGAAGCCCGGCAGACCCCATCAACGATGCATAAGCCGGTTCTTTCTCGCACATCTGCGAATAGCGGCCCCGATCCACAACCGAAACGGGCATTCTTTCGCTTCGTTCACACCTTACGGCCTGTCTGGAACCGGCGAGCATGTCAGGCGTTGTCGCTATGATGTTGAATTATAGCGCCGAAATCCGCTGGTTCCTGCACGGACCGATTCCAGGCGCGATGGCCGAATGGTTTGCCATCGATATGCTGGGAAGCGAGCCCGAGGAACGCAGCGACGACTATATCCTGCTGCCGCTGTGCCCCAGTGCCGGGATCAAGCTGCGTGAGGGCAAGTTACAGGTGAAAAGCCTGTGCCGCGAGCCGTCGCCCCTGATGATCACCAGCGAGATCAACGGCTGGGCCAGCCGCTGGGTAAAGTGGTCGCTCGACCTCACCAGTTCCTCGGCGCGCAATTTTTACCGTCAGAACGACACGATCCGGGTCCAGAAGAGGCGCTGGCAGCGCAAATTGTCCCTGGAAGGCGATTTTGCCGAGGAAATCCCTCACGGCAGCCGGGCCGAGCGCGGCTGCACCATGGAACTGGCCGCCTTGCAGGTCGAGGCGGATGTCTGGTGGACCCTGGCCCTCGAATCCTTCGGCGACCCGGCGACCATCCAGGATTCCCTGCAACGCTGCATCCTTCACTTCCTGCGCCGCTCGCCGCCGCCGATCCGGCTGCTGGCGGCGGATTCGAAATCCTATTCCGAATGGCTGGAAGTGGTGGCGCGCGGCTCCGCTCAGGAACCGCCGCTATCCGGCCCGTCCGGTTCGGCCGGCCTCGGCAATACCTCCCCGCTCGGCGGTTCGTCCGCCAGTTCGGGCGCCTCGATGCGCTCCATGCTGTCGGCGATCCTCGGGGCCGGCAACGCCACGTCGCCCACCACCGGCAAGTGATCCGAGGCCAGCGAGCCGCCGGGATCCGTCCAGCTGCGCAGCAATAAGCCGGGGGCGCGGCAGAAAATCCGGTCCAGCTTGAAGATCGGCCGCCGCGCCGGGAAGGTCTTATGCACGGTGCGCACCGGCAGCCAGCGTTGCAGCAGGCGCCGTACCTGGCCGTTCCAATCGTTGAAATCCCCCAGCATCACCAGGTTCTGCTTGTCCCGCCGGTTGCCGATCAGGCGGTCGGCGATGGCGGCGAGGGTGCGGATCTGGCTGCGCTGTTCGATCAACCGCAGGCCGAGATGGGTGGCGACGATGTTCATCCGGCCGGCCGGCGTGCGCACCGCCGCCTCGATAATGCCGCGCGGTTCCTGGCGCGAGACGCTGATATCGTGCAGGTTGACGTCCTCCAGCGGCCAGCGGCTGATCAAGGCATGGCCGTAATGGCCGTCGGGCGCGATGATAGTCCTCGCCTCGGCGGCATGGCTGCCCAGCACCTTCTTCAGCAGGTTCAGCGGCAGGGCGTCATGCGGATGGCCGCGTGAATCGATCTCCTGCAAGGCGACGATATCCGGATCGTGATGGCGGATCAGGGCGATGATGCGCTCGAGATCGTAGCGCCGGTCCGGTCCGATTCCCGAATGGATGTTCCAGGTCAGCAGCCGCATGCTGGCGGGATGATGTTGCACCGGGGCCGGATGGCTGCCGGCGATGTTGGCGTGGTCATTCATGCTGTCGCCCCCCGATTGACGGCCTCGCTACCTGAAATAGGCCCGCAGCCGCGCCGCCATCCGCTGCACCAAGATGGCCAGCAGGATGGAGCCGACGAAAAGCAGGGCAAGCAGCGAGAGATTGAGCAGGTTGGGTTCGCGCACCAGGGCGATGACGCGCTCGCCGAGAACCGACATCACGATCACGCCCGGCATCAGGCCGAGGATCGTCCCGAGGATGAAATCCAGCGGCCTGATCCGCAGCCCGCCCGCCGCCAGGTTGACGACGGTGAAAGGCGCGATCGGCATCATGCGGGCGACGGTCATGGCCAGGATGCCGCGATCCTGCAAGCTCCGATTGATCCGGTTCAGGCGCGGCCCGAAAGTGTGGCGCAGCAGATCCGGCCCCAGCCACCAGCCCAGCAGATAGGTCGAGACGGCGCTGATCAAGGCGCCGAGAATGGCATAGAGCGCCCCCGGCCAGGCGCCGAAGGCCACCGCCGTGGCGGCGATCAGCACCACGACAGGGAAGGCGATGAAGCCGGCGACGATGAAAATGCCGACCACCGCCAACAGCGCCCAGAAGGCGTTGCCGCCCTCGTCATGCGCCGCCAGCCAGGGTCGCAGGCGTTCCGGATCGGCAATGGCATCGGCGACGGAAGACAGTGGCGTATGCGTCCAGGCCAGCGCCATGGCGGCGGCCAGCACCATCAGCACGGCAAGAAAGATGATGCCGCGCCGGCGCGGCGGATAATCCTCGCCCACCGGATCGCTGTTTCGGGCATCGCTGTTTTGCGCATCGCGGTCCTTCGGATCATCGTCTTGCGAAACCTTGGCCGCCGGGCCGGCGCCTTCTGCCGTCGGCGGTTCGCCGGCTTTCGCTTCCGATATCGCGGTGATGTCGCCCGATATCTGCGTGGCGATATCGGCCGCAACCTCGGTCGAGTCATCGGCATGCTCATTCCTGTCCGCCGGCTGCAGCAGGAGCAGGGGATCGATCGGGCGCGGCGGATCGGCGATGGCGGCGGCGGCGATCCAGCTCGGCGTTTCGCTGGCGAGATCGCCGATCCGCCGCAGGTGATGCGGCTCGTGGAAACTGTCGATCGCCGCCAGCATCGATCCGGTCTTCGCCAGGGCATCTTCCATCTGCGCCGCCTCGGCGCCGCAATGCTCGCCCATCAGGCGGTCACGGATGCGGCGGATGGTGGCGCGCTGCTCAGCCGTCTCGCCGACCAGGACCAGGTCGCATTCGCTGTCGCTGCCCATCGACCGGTTGCACAGATTGGCCGAGCCGATGCGCAGATAGCGGTCATCGACGATCATCACCTTCGAATGGATCTTCACATCGACACTCGTGGCCGTCGCCTCATCGGCGATATGGGGGTGGCGCAAGGCGATACGGTCCATCACACCGGCTTCGCGCAGGATATCGACGAAACGCTGGCGGCCTTCGGTCATCGCCATGTTCTCGACCCAGCCGGCATATTCCTTCGGCGTGACGATCACCGCTTCCAGTTCCGGCTTCGCCCGCATCGCCTCGGCCAGGCAGTCGGCGAAGCCGGCATGGGTGACATATTGGCTTTCGATATAGAGATGGCGCTGCGCCGCCGCGATCATGTCGCGGAACAGCATTTCGATTTCGCGCGTCTCCGGCATCTCCATGAAAGCCGGCATGGTGCGGGCGATGCCGGCGGTGACTCGGTGAAAATCGGGCCTCAGGTCTTCCGGCCAGGGATCGCTTGGCCGCTCACCTGCCGCCGCCTCCGCCGGCGGCAGTTCTTCGCCGGCGGCGCATTTCCAGCGCCTGCGCACGACTTCGCCGAGATCCCGCGCCGCCGCACCATCGACCGCGAGCTGCACGTCGTGAAAGGGCGGATAGGGCTTGCCATAGGGATCGGTACGGCGCGCATCGACCGGTAGATGCGCCGAAGTGTCCCAGCGCCGGATGGTGAGATCGAGCCCGCCGCAAAAGGCCAGCTTGTCGTCGATCACCACGATTTTCTGATGATGCGAGGAGGCGAGGGGCACGCAGTCATCGAGACAGAGATCGACCTGCGGCGGCGTGTTCCAGCGCAGCGACAAGGCCGGCATGCTTTCCCGTTCGGGGGCATAGATGACGGCATAGTTCCACAGCAGGATCTTGATCGACAGCTCGGGGCGGCGCGCCGCGAGTGCTGCCAGGAACGGCCCCAATTGTGTCGGCAGGCCGTCCGCCGGCCGGCTGTCCGGCGGCAGCAGCGGCGTGCGGCTGTCGACATCCCAGCCGGCAATGTGAATGGTGTGTTCCGCCCGCAGCATCGCCGCGCGCAAGGTGGCGAAATAATCGGCGGCATCGATCAGGACAGCGGCGCGTTCCGCCGTGGCGATGCGCCAGACATTGCGTTCCGGCTGCAGGCAATGATCGCCGCTCGGGGGGCGATTCAGGCAGGCGGCGAAGTCGTTATCGGCGGTCAGCCCGTCGATCTTATCCTGTCCAAAGCCTGTGCGTCCGAACCGCGCCCCACTGTCGTCCGCAACTCGCTCGTCGCGGCGGATGATGCCACGACTGAACCAGCTAGGGCCGCGCTGCGTTCGGTTTCGCTGTGTTCGTTTGAGTGATGCCGGAGTCACGCGCCGTTTCCTCTTTGCTGTCGTCTTGCGAAACTTAAAAATTAAACAAGCCGTTAACGACGTCAGTTCCGCTCGCTCACGTCTTGATGACGTACCGACGGAAGGGAAGGCGGGCGAGAGAAGAGGGAGAGCGAACCGGCAGGCAGGCAAAATTAGCCCGGGCAAAAATTAACCCGCTCAGATCCGCTACAGGAGCGGCGGAAGAGAGCGGGGCGGGGCCATGCGGTCCTGAAAGGTATCAGCCGCGGCGGATCAGGAGGATATTCATCGCCGGCAGGTTTCCCCGCCAATGATATCGCACCGCCACGGTTTAAGGCGTCGAATGAACCAATCATACCGGATCGGGTTGTCACCCCAGCATCACTGTGACGTGAGCCGGCCGACCGCTTCATCACTGTCGCGTGAGTGAGTGTTGCCCAATCACGGAGCCGTGAATCGAAGAGTCGATAAACCGCCCTACCGATCACGCTGCCGTGATCAAGTGCACCGCAACGAACCGCGCAGCCCTCTGTTAGTGCTTATCGCGCGATGTCAGGAGTCGTTATGGCGCAGACGAGGCAAGCATCCCGTTCCCGCAAGAAAGCCAGCCCGAAAAAGACGATGAGGAAAACCGCCAGCCGTAAGACTGCCGGCGGTAAGGTCGTGGGCCGCAAGAGCGGCGGAAAGCTGGCCACCTATCGGTCGATGCGGGATTTCAGCAAGACCCGCGAACCGGCCGGCGCGCTCACAACAACGGCGAAGGCGGGAAGCACGGCGAAAGCGGGGCGCCGAAAAGCCGATCGGCCGTTGCGCTTCGTCATCCAGAAACACGATGCGACGCGGTTGCATTACGACCTGCGGCTGGAACTGGACGGTGTCTTCAAATCCTGGGCGGTGACCAAGGGCCCGTCGCTCGATCCCCATGACAAGCGCCTCGCGGTGGAGGTCGAGGACCATCCGCTGGAATATGGCGATTTCGAAGGCACGATCCCGGAAGGCCAATATGGCGGCGGTACGGTGCAGCTTTGGGATCGCGGCTATTGGCGCCCGGAAGATGGCCAGTCGCCGGAACGGGGATTGGAAAAGGGCGATCTCAAATTCATCCTGGAAGGCAAGCGCCTGCATGGCAGCTGGGTCCTGGTGCGGATGAAGGGCGACCGCTGGCGCGGTTCCGGACGGGGCAAGAAACGCAATAACTGGCTGTTGATCAAGCATCGCGACGATGCGGCGGTGGAAGGCGATGGCGATGCCGTGCTGGCGGAAGACAAATCCGTCGCCTCGGGCCGCAAGATGGCGCAGATCGCCGCCGGCAAAGGGCGGGCGCCGAAACCCTTCATGCAGGCCAGGGCGCCGGAGGCCGATGCCGTCTGGGGCACGACGGCGGAGGATGATGCCGCGTCACCCAAGGCCGCGAAACAGGCGGCTGCTTCCCAACCGGCTGCCGGCAAGCCGATCAAGCAGATGCCGGCCTTCATCGACCCGCAGCTCTGCACCCTGGTCGAGCGGCCGCCCTCCGGCACTGATTGGGTGCATGAGATCAAATTCGATGGCTATCGCATCCAGATGCATGTCGAGAAGGGCAAGGTCACGTTATATAGCCGTCGCGGCCTCGACTGGACGAAGAAGTTTTCCGCCATCGCCCGCGCCGCCGCCAAGCTGCCGGATGCCATCATCGATGGCGAGGTCTGCGCGCTGGATCATCGCGGCGCGCCGGATTTCGCCGCCTTGCAGGCGGCCTTGTCGGAGGGCAAGACCGATGCCCTGGTCTTCTTCGCTTTCGACCTGCTGGTCGCCGAGGGCGCCGATCTGCGCAAGGAAAAGCTCGGCGCCCGCAAGGCGCGGCTGGAAGAGCTGCTTGACGGCTCGATCGGCAAGACCCCGCTCATTCAATATGTCGAGCATTTCACCAGCGGCGGCGATGCGGTGCTGAAATCCGCCTGCCGGCTGGAGATGGAGGGCATCGTCTCGAAGCGGCTCAATGCCGGCTATCTCTCGGGCCGCGGCCATTCCTGGGTCAAATCGAAATGCCGCGCCGGGCATGAAGTGGTGATCGGCGCCTGGACCGATACCAACCGCAAGTTCCGCTCCCTGCTGGTCGGGGTCTATCGCGGCGGCCATCTGGTTCATCTCGGCCGGGTCGGCACCGGCTATGGCGGCAAGGTGGTGCAGCATCTGATGCCGCATCTCAAAAGGCTGGCGAGCGACACGAATCCCTTCGGTGGCAAGACCGCGCCCAAGGCCAAAAGCAACATCCACTGGGTGAAGCCTGAGCTGGTGGCGGAAATCGAATTCGCCGGCTGGACCGGCGCCGGCAATATCCGCCAGGCCGCCTTCAAGGGCCTGCGCCTCGACAAGCCGGCGAAAGAGATCGCGGCGGAGATGCCGGTATCGCCCAGCCGCACTGAAATCGTCGAGCCGGAACCCGGCGCGGGAAAGAGGGCCAAAGGCAAGGCCGCGGCGAAGAAGGCCGCGCCGAAAACGGCGGAACGCATGGCGGCGCATAAATCGGCCAAGACCGCCGTCATGGGCGTGCTGCTGTCGAACGCCGACAAGCCGCTCTGGCCGGATGGCGATGCGGCCGAAAGCGACCGGCCGATCACCAAGCTGGAACTGGCACGCTATTACGAGGCGATGGGCGATCATATCATGCCGCATATCGCCGGCCGGCCCTGTTCCATCATCCGCGCGCCGGACGGCTACAAGGCCGAGCAGTTCTTCCAGCGCCATGCCATGAAAGGGATGAGCAGCCTGTTGGAGCTGACCCAGGTATCGGGCGACCGCCAGCCTTATCTGCAGGTCGACCGGGTGGAGGGGCTGGCGGCGCTGGCGCAGATCGCCGCGCTGGAGCTGCATCCCTGGAACTGCGCGCCAGGGAAGCCGGACATACCCGGGCGCCTGGTCTTCGATCTCGATCCCGGCCCCGATGTTGCCTTCGATGCCGTGGTCGCCGGCGCCAGGGAGATCCGCGAAAGGCTGGAGGCGCTGGGCCTCGCCGCTTTCTGCAAGACCACGGGCGGCAAGGGGCTGCATGTGGTGGTGCCGCTCAGTACCGGCGGTAGGAAACAAGTCGATTGGCCCGGGGCAAAGGGCTTCGCCCATGAAATCTGCAAGCGCATGGCCAAGGACAGCCCGGACCGCTATGTGGTGAACATGGCAAAGGAGCGGCGCAAGGGGCGCATCTTCCTCGACTATCTGCGGAACGACCGGATGTCGACGGCGGTGGCGCCGTTCTCGCCGCGCGCCCGGCCGGGCGCCACGGTTTCCATGCCGCTGACCTGGGCGCAGGTCCGCGACGGTCTCGATCCGCAGCGTTTCACCTTGCGGAGCGTGCCGAAACTGGTGGCGCGCAGCCGGGCCTGGGCCGATTACGACGCAAGCGCGGCACCGCTGGCGGCTTCCATCGCCCGGCTCGACAAGCTAGGATAGAAGGTAGTGTACAAGGTCCCTGTTCCCAGAATGGGAGCAGGGACCGTTTTGGCTGGGATTGCTGTCGGCCCGATCAGGGGCGTGCGGACGGCTGCGGCATCCCGGGGAGGAGTAGGGAAATGCCGCGATTGCTGGTGATGGATGATGATGCCGATATCGGCATCATGATCGGCGATGTTGCGACGGGTTGCGGCTACGACACCAAGGTGATCCAGGATTCGACGGAATTCATCGATGCCTATGAAGCCTTCGGGCCGGATGTGATCGTGCTGGACATCACCATGCCGAAGATCGACGGCATCGAATTGCTGCGCTCCCTGGCCGACCGCAAGTCGGCGGCGCATATCCTGATCTTCAGCGGCATCACCACGCAGCTCATCGAATTGTCGGCGGAGCTCGGCAAGGCCTACGGCCTCAACATCGCCGGGCAATTGACCAAGCCGATCCGCATCGCCGATCTGCGTGCGCGGCTCGCGGCCTTGTTGGAGTGACGGCGGAACTACGGGAGCCGCGCCGTGTTGATGCGGGGCGAAGGGGGATTTTGATGTTTGCTCGCTGTGAGATTCCGGGCTACCGTTGCGCTGCTGTCAGGCCGGGCGCGACGACGCGACCGCCTCTTTCGTCTTCTTCAATATGTCCAAGGAATGAGGGGAGCCAAGATGGCGAAAGCGCCGATGTCCGATCTGCCGAAGATTTTGCGGGAACACGAAAGCCAGATCCTGGACCAATGGCTTCGGCTCTTGACGCAGAATGTCAGGACGGGTCGCGGGCGGATCACCGAAAGGGAATTGCAGGATCAGTGCCGTGATTTCCTCGCTGAACTGCGCGACGCGATCGAGGGCGGCAATCTCGACGATATCCGCACCGGCAGCTTCGACCGTCTGCGCGACATGCTCGGGCATATTTCGCGCAGTCGCGCGGCCCAGGGCTTCACGCCCAGCGAAACCGCGATCTTCGTCTTTTCCCTGAAGCAGCCCGTCTTCGAAATGATGAAAAGCGAGACGGCCTCGGCGGAAAGCTGGGCCTTCGGCATGCTGCTCGATCAGCTCGGCCTCTATTCGATGGAAGAGTTCCTGAAGCGGCGCGAGGAAGTGATCTTGCGCCAGCAACAGGAAATCGCCGAGCTTTCCACCCCGGTGGTCAAATTATGGAACGGCATTCTGGCCTTGCCGCTGATCGGCACGCTGGACAGCAGCCGCACCCAGGTGGTGATGGAGAACCTGCTGCAAAGCATCGTGCAGGAAGGGGCGGAAATCGCCATCATCGATATCACCGGCGTGCCGACGGTGGATACGCTGGTGGCCCAGCATCTGTTGAAAACCGTGGCGGCGGCGCGCCTGATGGGGGCCGATTGCATCATCAGCGGCATTCGCCCGCAGATCGCCCAGACCATGGTTCATCTCGGCGTCGAATTGAATGTCGCCTCGAAGGCCTCGCTCGCCGATGCCTTCGCCCTCGCTTTGCATCAGACCGGACGCCGCGTCACGCGGATCTCAAGCAATGACGCAAAGACGTCCGGGATCTCGCGCGGCAGCGCACCTGGAGGCTTGACGGGACAAGCGAACATCGGGAGCTGACCGATGGACCGCATACCCATTCTGCAGATGGGGCGTGCCCTCCTGATCACCATTCAGGTGGATATGCATGACCAGCTGGCTTTGGCCCTGGAAGAGGACCTTGCCGCGAAAATCGCCTCAAGCGGCGCGCGCGGCGTTCTGATCGATATCTCCTCCCTGGAAATCATCGACAGCTTCATCGGCCGCATGCTGGATAATATTGCCGGCGTATCGCGGCTGATGGATGCCGAAACCGTCGTCGTCGGCATGCGGCCGGCAGTGGCCATCACGCTGGTAGAACTTGGCCTTTCGCTTTCGGGCGTGCGTACGGCGCTGAATGTCGATCGCGGCATGGCGATCATTCAGCAGCGCCTGCATGACTATGAGATCGCCGATGGAGACTAATTCGGGCGATGTCTTGGTCATCAGCGGTTCCGACGACGTTGTCCGGGTTCGCCAGGCGGTCCGCGCCAAAGCGATCGAAATCGGGTTGAGCCTGGTCGATCAGACCAAGATCGTCACGGCGGCAAGCGAAGTCGCCCGCAATACGCTGGATCATGGCGGCGGCGGAACCGCGACGCTCCTCACCGTACAGAACGGCAACCGGCAGGGCCTCAGGTTGATTTTCGAAGACCAGGGGCGGGGCATCGCCGATCTCGACCGGGCCCTGACCGACGGCTATACGACGGGGAAGGGGCTCGGCCTGGGATTGGGCGGGGCCAAGCGGCTGTCGAATGAATTCAGCATCCAGTCAACACCTGGCAAGGGCACGCGGGTCGTCATCGCGCGCTGGAAATAATGCTTGGCTTTCCGGTTCAGGATACCTCTCATATCGCCCAGGTGCGGCGCGACATCCTTGCCATCGCTCAACGGATCGGCTTCGACCAGGCCGAACAGGGGCGGATCGCCCTCGTCGTCACGGAGCTTGCCACCAATCTCCTGAAACATGGCGGCGGCGGCACCTTGTTGGTGGAAAACCAGCCTGATTCCGCTGATCTGGTGCTGGATTGCATTGCCCTGGACAAGGGCCCCGGCATGTATGACATCGATGCCTGCCTGGGCGATGGCTATTCGACGGCCGGCAGTCCGGGCAGCGGCCTGGGTGCGGTGCTGCGGCAAGCCGATCTCGTCGACATCTATTCTCAGCCGCAAAGCGGCACGGTCCTCTTTGCCAGGCTTCGGCCGGCGCGATCGACCGGCAGGCAATCGGGGGAAAGGAACGCTTCAGCCGGCGGATTGTTTAGCCGGGGCCGAATCGCGGGCAGTGCGATCGGCGGCGAAAGCGAAAACTGGGGTGGCATCTGCGTGGCGAAACCCGGAGAGGATGTCTGCGGCGACAATTGGCAGGTCAAACGGCGTGACGACGGCTTGATCGCTGTCGCGGTGGACGGGCTTGGCCATGGCCTCCTGGCGGCGGAGGCGGCCAATGCGGCTTTGGCGATCTTCGACCGGCAGTACCAGCGCCGGCCCGCGGAGATCATCGATGCAATGCATGCGGGCATGCGCCATACGCGAGGTGCTGCGATTGCCGTCGCTCATCTCGACCGAGACGCCCGGGCGGTGCATTTCGCCGGCATCGGCAATATCGCCGCCGCCCGGATAACCGGTGGGAACGGGGCGACAGTACGGCACGGCATGCATCGCATGATGTCCCATAACGGCACGGTCGGCCATGTCATCCGGCGTGTCCAGGAAATCGATTATCCTTTCGGCGCGGCGTCGGACGGCGCGGGCGCGACGGTCATCCTGCATTCCGATGGCATCGGCACGTCCTGGTCGCTCGATGCCTATCCCGGTCTCCTCGATCGTCATCCGATGACGATCGCGGCGACGCTCTACCGCGATTTCCAGCGCGGCCGGGACGATGCCACGGTTCTGGTGACGCGGGTAATGTGAGATGCAGCAGGCGGGGACCAGTCCGGACTTGATCGATCTTGCCGGATATCCGATCCGCAACGAAAACGACATCGTCCTGATCCGCCAGCAGGCGCAGCGCCTGGCCCAGAATCTCGATTTCGACCGCCAGGACCAGACGCGGATCGCCACGGCGGTCTCGGAAATCGTTCGCAATGCTTTGCAGCATGGCGGCGGCGGCACGATCAAATTCGCGATCGAAGAGCGTGCCGAGACGGAGCGCGCCGAGACGGGGCGTGCCGATACAGGGGGCATGGCGCAATATTTGCTCGTCGATATCCAGGATCATGGCCCGGGCATTGCTCATCTGCAGGATGTGCTGCAAGGCCGCGGCGGCAATGCCTTCGGCCTGATCGCGGCGCGCCGGCTGATGGAAGGCTTCGACATCGACAGCTCCCGGGCGACCGGCACGCGGGTCGTGATGAAGAAGCGCCTGCCGCGCAGTCAGTCCCTGCAGGAGGACGATTTGAGGGCGCTGGCTGCCAGCCTCGCCGTCCGTTCTGCCGAGGAACCGGCGGCGCTGGTCCAGCATCTCAACCACGAATTGGCGCTTTGCCTGGAGGAACTGCGCAGCCGGCAGGAAGAGTTGGAGCGATTGAACGCGGAGCTCGAGGACACCAATCGCGGCGTCGTCGCGCTTTATTCCGAGCTGGACGACAAGGCCGAGCAATTGAAGCAGGCGAGCGAGCTGAAATCGCGCTTCCTCTCCAATATGGGCCATGAATTCCGCACGCCGCTGAATTCGGTGCTGGCCCTGTCCGGCCTGCTGCTGGATGAGCTCGATGGCGGCCTGACCGGGGAGCAGGCGCGCCAGGTCACCTATATCCGCCAGGCGGCGGAAGGGTTGACGGAACTGGTCAATGACCTGCTGGACCTGGCCAAGGTCGAATCCGGCAATGTCGATCTTCGTCCGCGCGATTTCACCGTGCATGAATTGTTTGGCGGCCTGCGCGGCATGTTGAAGCCGCTCTCGCTCAACGATGAGGTCAATCTGATCTTCGACGAGGGCCGGGACCTGCCGCCCTTGCGCACCGATATGGGGAAGCTGTCGCAGATCCTGCGCAATTTCATTTCCAATGCGCTGAAATTCACCGAGGAAGGCGAAGTGCGGGTGACGGCGCGCCTGACCCCGGATCGCCGACGCCTGGCCTTCGCCGTGCGCGATACCGGGATCGGCATCGCGCCCGAATATCATGAAGCGGTCTTTGACGAATTCCTTCAGCTGGAGAACCGGCTCCAGGCCCGGCACAAGGGCACCGGTCTCGGCCTGCCGCTCTCGCGCAGGCTCGCGGAATTGCTCGGCGGCGAGGTGATGCTGGAGAGCCGGCTGGGGGAGGGCTCGACCTTCACGCTCTACATCCCTTCCAGCGGCGGCCATGCGCCGGCAGCGGCGCCCGGGCCGGCTCAGGCGGAGGGACCGCTGGCGCCCTCGCCGGGCGCCCCGGCCGATAAGACCATCCTCATCATCGATGATGAGGAAGCTTTCCGCTATGTGCTGCGCCAGCTCATCGTCGATACCGGCTGCCGCATCCTGGAGGCGAATGACGGCGTGGCCGGCCTGAAGATGATTGGCGAGAGGCATCCGGATGCGGTATTCCTGGATCTGCAAATGCCGGCGATGAACGGTTACCAGGTGCTGGAAAAAGTGGCAGGCGATCCGGCGCTGAAGGATATACCGGTCGTCATTTGCACGTCTTCTGTGTTGAATCCGGCGGATCGCGACCGGCTTGCCGCGGCGACTGCCATCCTGCCGAAAAATGAGCTGACGCGTGAAGTGGTCTCCGCCATGCTGAACCAGCTTCATCTCGCGAAAGGGGCAACTAATGCGTGAACGTGGTGACAGGCCAGCCGTGACATGAGCAATTCCGGCGTCACCATCCTGAATGTCGACGATACCGAGGCACTGCGTTATGCGAAGACGCGCATCCTGCAGCGCGCCGGCTATATCGTGCGCGAGGCCAGTACCGGCAATGATGCCTTGCGGGAAGTCGACGTGTCGCGTCCGGCCCTGGTCCTGCTCGATGTCAAATTGCCCGATATCAGCGGCACCGAAGTCTCCCGTCTGATCAAGCAGCGTTTCCCCTCCGTGTTGATCCTGCAGACCTCGGCGACCTTCGTCACCGGCGCGGACCGGATCGCCGGCCTGGATAGTGGTGCTGATTCATATCTCACGCAGCCGGTGGAACCGGAGGAACTGGTCGCGGCGGTGCGCGCGCTGCTGCGCCTGCAGGCGGCCGAGGAAGCCTTGCGCCAGGCCAATGAAAGCCTGGAACAGCGTGTCGCCGCGCGCACCCGCGAATTGGAGGAAGCCAACCGCAAGCTGCGTCATGAAGCGGAGGAACGCGCCCGCGCCGAGGCGGCGTTGCGCCAAAGCCAGAAGATGGAAGCGCTGGGGCAATTGACCGGCGGCATCGCCCATGACTTCAACAACCTGCTGGGGGCGATTTCCGGCAGCCTGCAATTGATGCAGCGCCGGCTCAAGACCGGGCGGGTCGATGTCGACCACTATATCGAGGCGGCTCTGTTCGGCGCCAACCGTGCGGCGAAGCTGACCAGCCGCCTGCTGGCCTTCTCGCGGCAGCAGCCGCTCAATCTGCGGCCGGTCAATGCCAATGACCTGGCGCGCGGCATGCTGGACATGCTGCGCCGGACGATGGGCGAACAGATCAAGGTGGAACTGGACCTGCAGGCGCAGCCCGGCTGGACCAGATGCGATGAGAACCAGCTTGAGAACTCCCTGCTCAATCTCGCCATCAATGCCCGCGATGCCATGCCGAGCGGCGGCGTTTTCCGCATCGAGACGCGGAACGAGACCTTGGTAGACGGGTTGCGCGACGAATTTGTCGACCTGACGCCGGGCGATTACGTGACGCTGGCCGTCGTCGATACCGGCAGCGGCATGACCGCTGAAGTGAAGAAGCGGGCGATGGAGCCCTTTTTCACCACCAAGCCGATCGGGCAGGGCACGGGACTTGGGCTCAGCATGATTTACGGATTGATGACGCAATGCGGCGGCGCGCTGGTGCTGGAAAGCGAGGTCGATCGCGGCACCAGCATCAAGCTCTACCTGAAGCAGGAGGGACCGGCGACCGCGACGGCGCGGCATATCGCCGAAGGGGAAACCGAGAGGCCGAAGATCGAGGCGACGATCCTGGTGGTCGAGGACGAGGAACTCCTCCGCTCGATGATGATCGAGGTGTTGCAGGAGGAAAACTACCGGACCCTGGAAGCCCATGACGGTCCCAGCGCGCTGGCGCAGTTGACCGGCGATACCGCGATCGATCTGCTGGTGACCGATATCGGCCTGCCCGGCATCAATGGCCGGCAACTGGTCGAGCGCGCCCGGGCGATCAGGCCGGAACTGAAGATCCTCTTTGTCACCGGCTATTCCCGCGACCTGCTGCGCTGGCAAATGACCGAACCGGGCGAGGAGGAGGGCGCCGACTGGATCAACGACATCGGCATCCTGCGCAAGCCGTTCGAACTCACCGATCTCAGCCAGACCGTCCGCGACATCCTGATGGGCGCGTAAGGGCGGCCGCCGGTCACTGCAGGCCGCCGGGCTTCCGCTGTTGCCGGCGTCGCAGAACGGTAAAAATAAACAAACTTGTCACGGCTATTGCCATGGATCCTCGGGCTCGACCCGAGGATCCATGGTGGCGACGGACGTGGTATCGGATGACGATGAAATCCTGGCGCCAGCGAAACCCGCAGTCGAACTTTTTCCTGGAATCACACCTGCATCTGCATATTCCCGGCGCGCCTCTTTCCCGGCCGGCGACGGAACGGCAATCTTGATATCGCGCTTGCCGAGTTTCAGTTTTCCGGGGTATCGAGAAAGAGGCTCGACGGAAAAATGCATGAGGGGACCATGCCGGCTTGGCTCAGGGGTGTCTGCGGCGCGGCTGTGCTTGCGGGAGCGCTCGTTGCTTCACCGCCACTTTGGTCGTCACCGGCGCAGGCTGAGCATGACGTCGCGCAGCGAGGCGAGCTGACGCTGGGCGAGATACAAAAGAGCAAGGTCTCGGGGCTCGTGGAAAATCGCTGGTTTGTGCCCGGTGGCGATGCCAAACCGGCGCATGAGGATTTCACCGGCACGCTGCTGGTCTCCGAAAACCTGATGAACACGGAGCCGGCGAAATTCACCAGCCGCAATATCCAGGGCAAGGATCCGAAAATCTTTCCGGCCCTGCGGCTGTCCTTCTTCACTTATAAGGGCGATCTGGTACCGGTTTCGCAGGATGTCATCCGCGCCGGTGCCATTCCCGGCGGCCGCAGCTATTGGGACATCATCGTGCAGCCGGGCAAGGTCTGGTCGGAAGCCGCCGACAAGGGCTGGTCGCGCGCCTCCTTCCCCTTCGCCCTGGTCAATTCGCGCGAAGGCGAGACCCATAACGGTATCGCCACCTTCCTCTATAAAGGCGGCCGCATCAGCAAGCTGCAATACCAGATCGTGCAGCAGACCTCGCCCTATAACGTGGTCGATTACTTCACGGCCTGGGGCACGATCCCGGCCGGCGTGACTAAGACGGTGGAGGCGAGCGGCGCCGCGGATCGCGGCCTGCCGGTCAATCTCGGCAAGCTGAAGGCGACTTACCAGAAAGATCTCGACGAGCGCCTGCGGATCAAGAGCTGGGACGATCTTGGCAACCGCGTCGGCGCCGCCAAGCTGAAGGATTTCGACAGCGCCATGCCGCCGTCGGATCTGCTGGTCAGCGGCCTCTATGTCGACGGCACGCTCTATCTGAAGGAATGCAACAGCGCTGCCGGGCCGCTGCCTTATTGCGACCGCCAGCGTTTCGGCGTCTGGTCGATCGGCAATTCGCTGACCAACTTGGTGGCCTTGCTGCGGCTCGGCCAGAAATACGGACCGGAAATCTACCGCGAGAAGATCGTCGATTATGTCCGGCCCGGCTACAATGCCGATGACTGGGCCGATGTCACTTTTGCCGATGCGCTGAACATGGCGACCGGCATCGGGCGCGGCAGCACCAAGCGCGATCCCAACAATATCGCCGACGGCTATATCGACGAGGCCTATGGCCGCTGGTACGACGCACGCGGCGTGCAGCAGAAGCTCGACTGGCTGTTCAAGGACGGCAAGAAATATCCCTGGAAGCCGGGCGAGGTGGCGCGGCTGCGCGACGAAGACATGTTCCTGCTCGGCGTGGCGATTGATCGACTGGTCAAGCGCAAGGAAGGCGCGCAGGCGGATATCTGGTCGCTGCTGATGAAGGAGGTCTACGGGCCGATCGGCATCCAATACGCCCCGACCGACCGCACCATCGAGGCGAAGGGCGAGGGCGCCTATACCGCCAAAGGCGGCCAGCCGCTGACCGCCTTCGGTTATTATCCGACCCTGGGCGACATGGTGAAGATCGCGCAATTGCTGCAGTATCGCGGCTGGCACGCCGGCCAGCTGCTGCTTGACGATGAGAAGCTCGGCGAGCTCCAGGTAGCGAAGGTGGGCGCGGATAACAAGCTGCGCGGCCTGCCGACCGGCAACTTCAACAAATACGGCGAGGTGACTTATGCCTGGTCGCTGTGGCAGGCGCCCTTCGATTCACCGGAGGGCTGTACCTTGCGCATTCCGCAGATGGATGGCTGGGGCGGGAACTACGTCGTCATGATGCCGGGACGCATCACGGCGATCCGTCTCGGCAAGAGCTGGAAGCCCGATGCCAATGTCGCCGACACGACCGGCATGATGCAGGTCGCCAACCGGCTGACGTCGTTCTGTCACTGATCGGCTGTTACCTATCGGCCATCACTGCGCGTTCCGCAGTGGGCGCGCTTACTGGACGCTAGTTTCCCGAGACCAGCTTGAGGCCGATGACGCCGGCGAGGATAAGGCCGATGCAGGCGATCCGCAGCGGCGCCGCTGAATCACCGAGGAGCAGGATGCCGATAATGGCTGTTCCGGCCGCGCCGATGCCGGTCCAGACCGCATAGCCGGTGCCGACCGGCAGGGTGCGCAGCGATATCGATAGAAGGACGACGCTCGATAAGCCGGTGGCGACGGTCAGCAGCGCGGGCGTCAAACGTGTAAAGCCGGCTGACGACTTCATGAAGAAAGCGAAGGCGATTTCGAGAAGGCCGGCCAAGCCAAGGAGTGTCCAAGCCATGTGCGACGGGTCCATTCGTGAATTGAGAAAAGCGAGCGCCGGCTCATGGATCTGTCTATGGCCGAAACGCTCGCTCTTGAGGTCTATGCTTTGGCAACGGCTGCCGGTGTCGAGCGGAAGGCGACGCCGAAGCGGTTGAAAGCGTTCATCAGGCCGATCGCATAGGTGAGATCGGCAAGTTCGCTCTCGCTGAACTCGGCGGCCGCGGCCTGGTAATCCGCATCGGGAATGCCGGTTTCAGCGACGCGGGTCACGGTTTCCGACCAAGCGAGCGCTGCCTGCTCGCGCGCGGTGAAGACCTTGCCGGCATCGCGCCAGACGGGGACCAGGACGAGCTTGTCCACCGCCAAGCCGGATTTGAGCAGGTCGCGGGAATGCATGTCGATGCAAAAGGCGCAGCCATTGATCTGCGAAATCCGCAGATAGACAAGATTGACCAATGCGCTTGGCAGGCTGCTTTTTTGCAGGGTGACATATACCCCGCCGAAGGCCTTGTAACCTTCAGGCGAGGATTTGGCGTAGTCGATACGGTTGCTCATGACGAATCCTTAAAGCTTGTAATCAAGGACGTCATCGTGATGCATCTTGGCCTAGTAGGGGAGAGCCAAGAATGAGCTTCCGTACTATGGCATGATCACAGCAGCTTCAGGATACGCCTGCCCAGACTTTCAGCCGTCTTCCGGGAATCGATATTCGTGAAGTTGAGCAGCAATCCCGATGCTTTGTGGCGATCCATCATCCAATCGGAAAGCGCTTCGCCATAGAGGCCCACATCGCGCATGCGCGCAACGAGCCGCCGGTCCGACTGCTTGCCGCGCGGCCGCAGGATCAGGTGCATGCCGCCGGGAGGTGAGTCGATTTCCATATATTGCCCGAGGACGCTTTGCAGGCCTGCGGCCGTCGCATCCCGACGCTCGGCATAGAGCTTGCGCATCCGCTGGATATGCCGGGCGAAGTGGCCTTCCGTGATGAAAGCGGTGACGATGGTTTGCGTCAGTTCGGGACTGCTCCCCGCGAAGGCCTGGGCGATCTCCTCAAACCGCTCGATCTGCGCTTCCGGCACGACGAGATAGGCGAGCCGGAGGCTGGGGAAAAGCACCTTGCTGAACGTGCCCGCATAAAGCACGCGGTCCTCGCGATCCAGGCTCTTCAAGGCGGGGAGGGGACGGCTGACATAGCGGTACTCGCCGTCATAATCATCCTCGATGATCCAGGCCTTGTTGCGGACCGCCCAGTCCAGCAGCGCCAGACGACGCGGCAAGGACAAAGAGACACAGAGCGGGCTTTGATGCGCCGGCGTCACCACGGCCGCGCGCGCCCGTGGCGCCTGCTTGATCCCCTCGGCAACGATCATGCCATCCTGGTCCACCGGTATGGCGACACCAGCGATCTGCATATAGCCGAACAAGTCCCGGGTGGGCGGATAGCCTGGATTTTCCAGCCAGACACGATCGCCCGCTTTCAAGAGGGCATGGGCGATCAATTCGATGGTGTGGCGATATCCCGAGGTGACGAAGACCTGGGACGGGGCGCAGTTGATCCCACGCGATACCCGGAGATAAGCGGCAATCTGCGACCGCAATGCCGGCAGGCCGTATATGGCGGGATGAACCATGCTGGATGGCTGCATCGCGCGAGCGCATCTTGCGCCGAGGCGCGCCCAGGCCTTGCGCGGAAACGCATCCAAAGCCGGCAGGCCCATCTGGAACGGCAAAATCGAATCCGGACGAAAACTGGTTGGAGCAATGCCGCTGTCGGATGGCGGCCTGGGCCGTATCACTGGCATGCGCGGTTTGAGATCCGGCGTCACGATGGTCCCGGCCTGGCCGCGCGCCTGGATATATCCTTCTGCCGCCAGCAGGGAATAAGCCGCTTCGATCGTGCCTCTTGCCAGTCCCAATTCCTGGGTCAGCGCCCTGGCCGAGGGTATCCGGTCGCCCGGCTTCAGCACGCCGCTGGCGATCGCATCGCGAAACCGGTCGTAGATCTGTCGGTAAAAAGGTGTCGTCGCCGTTGGATCCAGCGGTGAGATATGACGGGGCTTTGCGATATCCATGGACCAGTGGCCTCGGCAGATGACTTGAGGGGACTATACCATGATGGCTCGATCATGGCCCAATTTCTGTTTCACTTCATGGACCTTGGATATAGGCCATGTGCTTTGTAGAGTGGCTGCTTCCCAAGCGCTCAACCAGGCAATGCCGGACATCCGGCATGAGCGACGGCATTTGCAAGGTTTGGAACGACAGATGAAGAAAATTCTGCATGTGAGCTGCAGCCCGCGCGGCGAAGCCGCTGAAAGCCACAAGCTAGCGCAAAAGGTCATCGGATTTCTGCGTCAGAAAGAGCCAGCCACGATGGTGGTGAATCGCGTGATCGGTGATGGCAGCCTGTCGCATATCGACAAAGACTATGCGATTTCACAAGGATCGTCCGCGGACGTCTTCCAGGAAGGCTCGATGGCCCAGTCCGAAGAATTGATTCGGGAGGTGGAGGCGGCCGATTTTATCGTCATCGGAACGCCGATGCACAACTTCACCGTACCCTCTGTATTGAAGGCATGGATCGATCACGTCGTCCGCGCGCGCCGGACCTTCAGCATGACTCCGGCGGGAAAGGTCGGGATGCTGCGGGACCGACCGGTTTTCATCGCGATCGCTTCGGGGGGCCGGTTTTCCGGGGAACGCGTGCATCAACCGGATTTCCTGACCCCCTATCTGAAGACCATCCTGGGCATGATCGGCTTGCACGATCTGACCTTCTTCTCCGTTGAGGGGACCGGCGCCCCGCCCGAGGCGGTGGCCGAAAGCAGGGGCAAGGCGGATCGCGCCTTGCGGATGCATTTTTCCGCGGCATCGGCTATGACAGCGAGCGTGTTGAACGAAAGGGCTATCTGATGCCGTCGCGTCAAATCAAGGCCGTTGCCGTATTTTGCGGATCGAATTTCGGCGCCTCGGATGACTTCGCCGACGGCGCGCGAGCACTCGGCCGGGCGCTGGGAGAAGCGCGGATCACGGTTGTCTATGGCGGAACGACGAAGGGGCTTATGGGCATTGTCGCCGATGCGGCTTTGGAGGCCGGCGGCGAGGTTCATGGCGTCATCACGGAAAGCCTGCATCGGCGCGGCCACTCGCATGCGAAGCTGACGACACATGAGATCGCTCAAACGCTGCGCAGCCGGAAGGAGCGCATGGTCGAACTGGCCGATGCCTTCATCGCCCTCCCGGGTGGGATCGGCACGATCGAAGAGCTGATGGAAGTCTGGACCATGAACCAGCTATCGGAGATCGACAAGCCGGTCGGCCTGCTGAACACCGCCGGATTCTTCACAGCATTCCTGAAATTCATCGACCATATGGTGGATACGAAATTCCTGCCGGCACCGCATCGGCACTCGATATCCGTCGATGCGGATCCGGGCGCGCTGATCGGCAAGCTGCACAACTATGTCCGTGTCGATGTGCCCAAATGGCTGTAGGCGTCCTGCGGTAATTGCCGCCTATCTTCGGTAATTACCTTGGGGCCCGATCTTCTCTTCTTCCACGGTCAGCTTTTTCTCGAGCTTGCGGTTATGCGTTTCTTCCGCGCGGTCTTCGGCTTGTTCGCGCGCTGCCTCGCGTTCATGGGCGCTCGGTGGCACCTCCGGCGGCGTGAGGGGTGGTGTCGACATCTGCTTGCCGGCTTTTTCCGGCGCGGCCTCGCCATAGGTGAAGCCGGCTTCCGAAGCACGGTTGGGATCATGGGGGAACTGGGTTTTCGGCGGACGGGTTTTTCCGGTCATTGAACATCTCCTTTCAGGAGAAAACCTCTTACCGACCGCATGGTTCCCTCGTGGCAACTGATGGACAATGCCGCCGCCACACCGGGCAACAGACGCTGCTCAGCGCGGTGCCAGTCTCATCTCTCCACGTTCTCGAGATCGACGCCGTAGCGCGCTGCGTTGCGCTGCATATAGACCTCGAGGAAATCGACCGGCTCGTCACGCAAGGCGGCGCCGAGCATGTCGAGATATGTGTGCCAGCCCATGGCATTCTGTTTTTCAAACCGTTCCAGCACCGGCAGATGCAGCAGCTTGAGCTCGGTTCCGGTGGCGGCGGGGGCGAGGTCGAAGGTCAGATAAGATTCAGGGTAAGCCGAGACTGTATCGGTCGGCCCGAAGACGTTCCAGGTATAGACAAGCTGGCGATAAGGCTCCCATTGAGTGACGAGGCCGCGCACATGGCCGCCGGCCAGTCGCACCTTGCCGCCTTCGCGCGGCTCGATGATGCCATCCTCGCCATACCAGCCGGGCAGCTTGGCGCATTGCGTGAGATGCGCCCAGACTGTTTCGATGGAACTGTCGAAATGCCGCTCGAAACGGATGGCCGGCACCTGGAACCGCCTGCCGAGATCGCTCATTCAAACACTCCCCTGTTTGACTGCTCTGCTTGATTGTTTTTGACCTGGCTCGGTCGCGACGCCCGGCGAGAGGTGCATATACAAACATGCGCGGTATTTTCGGGCAAGTTCTGTCGGTTAGGATCAATAAACAAGATCGAGCGGGGCGGAGGATGAGATGCTGGCCCAGCAAGAAGCCGCCATCCGTAACGAGTGGCAATAATAGTTGGAGGAAACCTCATGACGATTTCCCGACAAGAAACTTCCCGGCAACGAATCTCACAACGAATCTCACTGCAACGCTTTTGCCATATCGCATTCCTGGCCGGCCTGCTTGCGCTGCCGGCATCTCTGGCGGCAGCCGACCGCTCCGACCTCGATGCCAGCACCTTGCGCAAGGGCAAGCCAACCGGGTTGGCGGAAAACTACTGGTTCCTGCCGGGCGCGGATGCCAAGCCGGCCTTGCAGGACTTCACCGGCACGCTGGTCTTGCAGGAAGCCGAAATGGGCACCAATCCCGCGAAATTCACCTCGCGCAAGGTGCTGGGCAAGGACCCAAAGATCTTTCCGGCGGTGCGGCTGTCCTTCTTCACCTATAAGGGCGATCTCGTGCCGGTGACGCAGGATGTGATCCGCGCAGGATCGACGCCGGCCGGCCACAGCTTCTGGGACATCATCGTGCAGCCGGGCCAGGTCTGGTCGGAGCCCGGCGATGGCGGCTGGTCGCGCGCCGCTTTTCCCTTCTCCCTGGTGCATTCGGTCGAAGGCGAGACCCATAACGGCATCGCCACCTTCCTTTATCGCGGCGGCAAGGTGAGCAATCTGCGCTTCCAGGTGGTGCAGCAGACCGCACCTTATTACATCGTCGATTATTTTTCCGCCTGGGGTTCCGCGCCGGGCCCTCAAGCCCGGCGTGCCGCGCAACCTCACCGAGTTGAAAGCGGTTTACGATGCGAATCTCGCCAGCCGCGTGCCGATCAAGAGCTGGGACGATCTCGCCGCCAAGGTCGGCGCCGACAAGCTGGCGAATTTCGACAGCGCCATGCCGGCCGGCGAGATCCTGACCAGCGGCCTCTATGACGGCAGCACGCTCTATCTGAAGGCATGCAAGAGTGCGGCCGGGCCGCTGCCTTATTGCGACCGCCAGCGTTTCGGCGTCTGGTCGGTGACGAAATCGGCCGCCAATGCGGTGGCGCTGCTGCATCTCGGCCAGAAATACGGCGATGAGGTCTATAAGGCCAGGATCACCGATTACGCGAAGCCGGTCTCGCATGCCGATTACTGGAAGGACGTGACCTTCTGGGATGCGATCAACATGGCGACCGGCATCGGCAATGGCAGCGCCAAGCGCGACCCCAACAGCATCGATGACGGTTATCTCGACGACACCTATCCGGCCTGGTACGAAGGCCGCTCGGTCCAGGCCAAGCTCAAGGCACTGTTCCGCGACGGCAAGAAATATCCCTGGGCGCCGGGACAGGTGGCGCGCTATCGCGACGAGGACATGTTCATCCTCGGCGTGGCGATGGATGCCTTCGTGAAGAAGAAGGAAGGCAAGCAGGCCGATCTCTGGTCGATGCTGACCAAGGAAGTCTATCGCCCGATCGGCATTCAATACGCGCCGACCAACCGCACCATCGAAGGCGATGGCCGCGCATCGGACAAACCGGGCCAGCCGCTGATGGCCTATGGTTATTATCCGACGCTGGGCGATTTGATGAAGATCGCCAGGCTCTACCAGGATCGCGGCGCGCATGACGGCAAGCAATTGCTCGATTCCGCCAAGATCGATGCGCTGGCATATGGCACCAGCGAACGCGGCCTGCCGACCGGCAACAAGACCAAATACGGCGAGACACGTTACTTCACCGCCTTCTGGCAGGCGCAATACCAGTCGCCGGAAGGCTGCCACCTCTATGTCCCGCAGATGGATGGCTGGGGCGGCAATTACGTCGTGCTGATGCCCGGCGGTTATACCGGCATCCGTCTTGCCAAGAACTGGGACGGCAATGAAGCGGCTTCCGATACCACCGGCATCATGGAAGTCGCCAACCGGCTGACCAAGTTCTGCCAGTAATCTTGGCTTGACCCGAGGGTCTATGGGAGGGGACCGCGTCCAGCCTCCCCCATGGACTCAGGCTCAAGGCCGGGGTGACAAATGTGTTTGGTGTTGGCGTGGTGCGATGACCGGTGCCGGCGATCTCAACGGGTTCGCACGCCGCCGGCGACCAGCAGGTTGTCACCCCGGCCTTGAGCCGGGGTCCATCGTGGCGAGGGATGACTTCCACGGCGGTCGTCAAATCGCCTCGTCGCCCAAACGGTGCTTGACGATTTCCGCATTGGTGCGGGCGGCGGCGTTCATGGGGTCGATTTTCAGGACGCGCTGGAAGGCGTCGAGTGCGGCCTGGTCGCGATCCATTTGCAGGTTGATGAGGCCGAGGCCGGCGAGGGCGCCGAAATGGCGTGGTTCCAGCGCCAGGGTCTTGTCGATATCGGACAGCGAGGCCATGTAATTGCCCATCAGGAAATAGAGCGTGGCGCGCTTGTTCCAGCCTTCGGCGAAATTCGGCGCCCGCTTCACCACTTCGTTGAAGTCGCGCATGGCGATATCGTAATTGTCATTCGCCATCGCCATCGAGCCTTCCAGCAGCAGCATGTCAAGTTCGTGATCGCCGGTCTGTCCCCAGATCGACCAGATGATCGTCTCGATGGTCTGCGCTTCTTCCGGCGAACCGGCCTTCTGCAAGGCATCGAAGAGCGGCGTCAGGCGGGAGTCTTTCTGATCGGCGAGGGCCGGCGCGATGGGCAGCGTGGCGAGCGGCAAGGCAGTTAGCGCGATCATTGCCGGCGCGGCCGCCGGGACCGTCATCATCGGCAGCGCGACGACGACACGCGCCGCGATCTGGGGAAAGCCGGTCAGGAAACCTGCGAACCGTCTCATCTCGACCCGCTCGTTTCGGATCATCGGATTTTAGCACCTGATGACCCATCAACACAAAACCGGGCAGCGGCGGAAATGTTCCCGGCCGACCGTCCTCGGCAGCCTGTCAGGTTGCGGATGGGCAGGCGAGAAAGGGCTCTTCACGACAACCTGAGGGCGGCGGGGCGATACCACTCTTGCGACGGTCTTGGGGGAGGTTTAGATCAAGGGAGGAGAGGTTCAGATCAAGTCCATCATGTCGATCTTCCGTTATTTCGAAAGCCTGCTGGAACCGACCGAGATCGCGGCGGGCGAAACGCCGCCGGCGGGGCTCGTCGCCTTCTATTGGCATTTTGCCCGCCAGGCCAAGGGCCTGATCTTCTGGCTCTTCGTCTCCGGCCTGCTGGTCGCGCTGCTGGATGCGTTCATTCCCTATTTCATCGGCAAGCTGGTCAACCTGGTCAGTGCCCATAGCTCGGCCGAACTGCTGCGCGCCGCCTGGCCGGAACTGCTGTTCATGGCGGTGGTCGTCGTCCTGCTGCGGCCGGCCGGCGTCTTCTTCCAGAACCTCATCACCAATCAGGCGGTGGGGCCGAGCCTCACCAACCTCATCCGCTGGCAGAGTCATTTCCACGTGGTGCGGCAAAGCTGGAGCTTCTTCCAGAACGATTTCGCCGGCCGCATCGCCGCCCGCGTCATGCAGACCGGCCCGGCCTTGCGTGAAAGCCTGGTCCAGGCGACCGGTGCGGTCTGGTACATCGTCATCTACGGCACATCGGCCTTGGTGCTGCTGGCGCGCAACGACTGGCGCCTGACGGTGCCGGTCGTCATCTGGTTCCTCTGCTATATCCTGATGCTGCGCTATTTCGTGCCGCGCATGCGTGACCGCTCGCGCCGGATGTCGGAGGTCCGCTCCCTGCTGACCGGCCGTGTCGTCGATTCCTACACCAATATCCTGACCGTGAAGCTGTTCGCCCGGCCGCATGACGAAGACCGGCATGTCAAGGAAGCGGTGGACGAGCATACCAATACCTTCCGCCGGCAGCTCCGCACCATGACGTCCTTCGTCGTCATCCTCGCCATTCTCAATGCGCTGCTGCTGGCCGGCACCGGCGCCATCGCCGTCTGGCTCTGGCTGGCGGGCGGCATTGCCGTCGGCGCGGTGGCGATGGCGATTCCGCTGGCCTGGCAGCTGGTCAGCATCTCCGGCTGGGTGGCGCATAACGTGACGGCGATCTTCGAAAATATCGGCGTCGTGCAGGACGGCATGCGCTCGATCGCGGTGGCGCAGCAATTGCCCGACCGGCCCGGGGCGAAGCAGCTCGTCGTCAAGAAGGGCGGTATCCGCTTCCGGGACGTGCATTTCGGCTATGGCACCGAACGCGGCGTGCTGCATGGCATCGACCTTGCCATCGCGCCGGGCGAGAAGGTGGGGCTGGTCGGCGCCTCGGGTGCCGGCAAATCGACTTTGGTCAATCTGCTGCTGCGCTTCTACGAGCTGGAACATGGCCGGATCGAGATCGACGGCCAGGATATCGCCGGCGTGACGCAGGATTCGCTGCGCGCCCATATCGCCATGGTGACGCAGGATACCTCGCTGCTGCACCGCTCGATCCGCGACAACATCCGCTATGGCCGGCCCAATGCGAGCGATGCCGAATTGCGCGCGGCGGCGGAAAGCGCCCATGCGCTGGACTTCATCGAAAAGCTGGAGGACTGGCAGAACCGGCATGGCTTCGATGCCCATGTCGGCGAACGCGGCGTCAAGCTCTCCGGCGGCCAGCGCCAGCGCATCGCCATTGCCCGCGTCATCCTGAAGAACGCGCCGATCCTGGTGCTGGACGAAGCGACCTCGGCGCTGGATTCCGAGGTCGAGGCGGCGATCCAGGAACAGCTCGACGATTTGATGCGGGGCCGCACCGTGATCGCCATCGCGCATCGCCTCTCCACCATCGCGCGGATGGACCGGCTGGTCATCCTGGATCACGGCCGCATCGTCGAAAGCGGCACCCATGCCGAACTGCTGCAACTCGGCGGCACCTATGCCCGGCTGTGGCAACGCCAGTCCGGCGGCTTCCTCGACCAACGCATGGAAGGCGACGAACCGCCACGAGCGCGCGCCGTTTCCTAAGGACGTCATTCTCCCTTGCGCACCCAAACTTCCCTCCCGTGACGGGGGAGGATCGAGGAGGGGCGCGGTGGCGTCGTCAGTCGCGCAGCACGGTCAGCAGCGGGCCGATATGCAGGGCGTGCAGGCCGAAGCGGTTGGCCAGCAGGTCGATGGTGGCGCGCGGATGAGTCAGGTCGAAGCTGCCGCTGACGCGCCGCTGGCCCAGGGCATTGCCGAGGATGATGATCGGCGCCGGGCTGTGGCGGTCGATCTGCTCGATGACCGAGGCCAAGCTCTGGTTCTCGACCTCCAGCTTGCCCTGCCGCCAACCGGCCGTCTGCTGCGGATCGGCCGCGCGGATCGGGCTCATCGACCCATCGAGGCCATAGGCGATGCGCTGGCCGGCCTGCAGCTCGACCGGCGCATATTGATCGCCGTTCGGCTTGTCGGGCGGCGCGACGTTGACCCTCTGATCGGTGACGGCGACGACGGCGCCGGCCTTGGTGAGGCGCACATCGAAGCCGGCGCCGCTCGGCGTGCCGCCATCATCGGTGATCACGCCGCCGGTGATGGTGCCGTTCTGCGCTTCGACCACGAAAGGCCGCGTCGCATCGCGCGCGACCTGGAAGAAAGCCTCGCCCCGCAACAACCGTATCCGCCGCTCGGTGATGTCATAGGCGACATCGATGGCCGAGCCGGCATCGAGCTGCACCTGCGATCCGTCGGGCAGGGTCATGCGCGGCATCTCCCCGCTGGTCGACACCAGATCGGCGCGCAGCCGCATCGGCCCATCGGCCATCACGAATGTCGTTAGCCCCGCCAGCACGACAAGCGCCATGATGCGGCCAGCCGGCGTGGTCACTTTCGGTCCGGCCGTGCCCGGCTGCTGCGGCCTGGCTTCGCGCGCCGTCAGCTCTCGCATCGCCGATTGCTGCAGCGCCAGCTTTTCCAGCGCGCTCAGCCGCGCCGGCCGCCGCGATGGCACCGGCTCGCCAGTAACAGACTCAACGGTAACGGACCCGTTTACGGCAGCGGCAGGTTCTGCCGGCGCTGCATCGACCATGACGGCTGCCGAAGCGTCGGAAGATGTCGCGCCGACCGGCGCCGATACATCCTCGTTCGGCCGCCCGGTGTTATTGGCCGCTTGCGGTGGCGGCGCATCCTGCAGGCGGAAGTTCTGCGGGGTGAGGGGATGGGTCGCCATCCAATGCAGCCGCTTGGCGCGATGAAAGGCCGAGGCATGCGCCCGCTCGCTGGCGAGCCAGCCGGTGAAGACGAGCCGTTCCTCGGTCGTGACATCGGCCGCGTTCAATCGCAGCACCCATTCCATCGCCTCTTCGTGACGGCGCATGAAATCGTGCTTCGAGAATCGTTTCTGCGCGCCTTGCTCCTGGAACCCCGCATCGGCGAGATCGGAGATGGCGCCGTCATCAGCTTCCGGCCGTTCCTTCGGAAACAGTCTCATTTCTGTCATGCCTTCCAATGGCTACACAGTTTCAGCCGATCATCCACTTGTCGGGTGTTCCCCAAATTCCGAATGCTTCGGATTGCATCCCCAACACCGTAATGGCTTCGCCGTCTGTTCCGGTGTGATGGCTATCACGCAGGTCATTCTTTATGGCAAAAGAGCCTGTCGGGAAGATGAGGACGCTCGCCGAAAAGAATCTTTTCGCCGTCAATTTATTCCCCGGCAGCTTCATGTTGTGCGTGATGGTTTTGTTATATGAGGCGTGAAAGTTGCTCGCGACCGCACATCATCTTATGAGATTCAAAATTCCGCCGGAGTTACGCTTTTTTAACCGGATCCGGTGCAACATATCGCCATATGCGGCCAACCGACGGCTTGCAGGCGTCACTGGGATAATGACGCGCAGAGTTGGGAAATTCGGGACGCACTCCTTGGGGGAGGCGAGTCGGCCGGCGCGTTGCGGCAAATTGCCCGCGCCGGCCGATCGTTTTTATCATCAGCCCTGTTGATGGTCATCGCGCACCACCTGCAGCCAACAAGATTGTCACCCCTCGGACTTGATCCGAGGGGTCCATCGTGGCAGGTGATGAACGGCGCCGGCGCGCCCTTAATGCAGCGCCTTGTTGATCGCGGTGATATGGGCGAGATGTGTCTCCACCACCTTGGAGACGTCGCCGGCGAAGGCCTGCAGGTCGGGCTGGTCGCCGGTCTCGGCATAGGTCTGGTGCAGCCTCAGCGCTTCCTCATGCCCTTCGGTCTGGATCTTCGCATAGAGCTTGTCGAAATCGGCGCCCTTGGTGCCCTGCAACTGCTTGTACAGCTTCGCATGTTCGTCATCGAGCTTCATCGGCGGCTTGACATCCAGCTTGTCCTTGCGGATCACCGATTTCAGTTGTGCGGTCGATTTGCCGTGATCGCTGATCATCTGCTGCGCGAATTTCTTGATATCGGCATTCTTCGACTGCTTGAGCGCCAGCTTGCTGGACATGATCTCGAAGCGGTCGGTCATCGCCGCCTTCTCGACATAGTCCTTGCTCGCGGCGGACAGGCTTTTCATCGCGACAGCGCTGCTGTTTTCCGCCGGCGCCATGGTCGCGCCGGTGCCCGCATTCGTGCCGCCATCATTGCCGGAACCGGAGCTTGTGCCGCCGGCATTCCCGGTGGCACCGCCGGTATTGGAATTCTGCGCCAGCAGGATTCCGTCCTTTGAATGGCCGGCTGCGCTGGCGGCGCTGCTTGCCACCAGCGACACCGTCACGGCGGTGATCACCACGGCAGCGATACGACAGGTTCCGGAAAGATAGGATGCGGCGAGGCGGGTCATCAGACATCTCCTGAGCGAAGGACAATGCCTGACAACCGGCCGGACAGAATCAGGTTCCCGCCTGTGTCACTTCGCTCCGTCCCGCAAGACCGGCGCCATCGCTCGACCCGAGGGTCCATGGGGAAGGCCGCTCGTGATGTCTGATGGCGGCTATTTCGCCTTTTTCGCGGCCTTCGCCTTGGCTTTCGGTTTTACCTTGCCCTTGGCGGCGGGGCCCTTGGCGGCGGGTTTGCCCTTCGGGGCGGCTTTCTTCGCCGGCTTGGCCTTGGCGCCCTCGGTCAGGCCGGCGCGATAGGCGTGGGCGGCCTGGGTCAGTTGGCGGAGATGGGCGCGGCTGAGGCCGATGGTGAGCTGGGTGCGGGCCAGTTCGCGGCGGATGGCGCCATCAACGAATTCGATAGCGCGGATCTGCGTCTCGATCGCCTTTTCCAAGCCGTTGATCAGCTCGATCACCTCACCGGCGGCGGCGACGCCTTTATCCAGTTTCTTCAGATACTGCTTGCTCGGTTTGGCTTTGCTGAACATTTTTCCCCCAATGACCCGCGACTCTGGATGCCGATCTCTCGGCGGCGACACTCTAAAGGGAGCGCGCCGCGGAGGGAAGACAGTCATGTTGTCATTCCATCAGGGAATGCCCCCAGAAATTCATGGCGCCTGGGCAACCGGCCCCGACGGGTGCTAGCCTCTCATGAAGTACAACTAATAAATACGACCGGTGGAGGGTAGGGGCATGAAACGGCGGATGACGCGGATCGGCACGGCGGGCCTAGCCTTGCTTGGCTTTGGCCTGCTGGCAACCGGTGCACCGGCAGGCAAGGCATGGGCCGAGGACAAGGAGGTCAATGTCTATAACTGGGCCGATTACATCGGCACCCATACGATCGAGAAATTCGAGCAGGCGACCGGCATCAAGGTACGCTACGACCTGTTCGATTCCAATGAAGTGGTGGAGGCGAAGATGCTGGCCGGCGGGTCAGGTTATGACGTCATCACCATCACCTCGAACTATCTCGGCCGGCAGCTGAAAGGCGGCGTCTTCCAGAAGCTGGACAAGAGCAAGCTGCCGAACTGGAAGAACCTGGATCCGGCGGCGCTGAAATCGATGCGCGACGCCGATCCCGATAACGAATATGGCGTGCCCTATTTCTGGGGCACGACCGGCATCGCCTATAACGTCAAGAAGATCAAGGAGCGCATGCCCGACGCGCCGGTCGATAGCTGGGCCATGCTGTTCGATCCGGCGGTCGCCAGCAAATTCGCCGATTGCGGCATCGGCATCCTGGACACGCCGACCGTCCTGCCGCTGACCCTCGCTTACATGGGCAATAATCCGGATAGCAAGAGCGAGACGGATTATGCCGAGGTCGGCAAGGTGATGGCCAAGGTCCGGCCCTATTTCCGCAAGATCGACAATGCCGGCTACAAGGACGCCCTGGCGACCGGCGAGCTTTGCTTGGTGATGGCCTGGAACGGCGATGTCGCTTCCGCCGTCAACACCGCGAATGAAGCGAAGACCGGGGTCGAGATCGCCTATACCCTGCCGAAGGAAGGCACCTATTACTGGATCGATGCCCTGGCGGTGCCGAAGGATGCGCCGCATCCCGAGGCGGCGATGCAATACATCAACTTCCTGATGGATGCGCAGATCGCCGCCGACGGCATCAACACCGTCACCTATGCCAGCGGTGTGGGTGCCGCCAAGCCATTGGCCAATCCGGCGATCACCAATGACCCGGTGATCTATCCGACCGCGGAGGACGAGAAAAAACTCTTCGGCGGCGAGATCGAAGATCTAAAACTGGAGCGCCTGCGTACCCGCGTCTGGACGAACTTCGTCGGCGGCAACTGAGCTCCTTGCCGTTTGCCGGGTAAACGGTTGATTTGCAAAACAGGCGCGCCACCGACGGGTGGCGCGGAGGGGTGACGCACCTGCGATGGTTCCGTGCCGATTTTCGATAGTGATCCGGCGGGTTTCGGCTAACATGGCCGCAACTAAAGATAGCTGGGACAAGGCCGGGGACTCTGCGGCGGGTTAGACATGCCACGCGATTTCGACTTGCTTCACACCTATTGGCACAGTCTCGCCGACGGTAGCGTGCCGGATCACGATCTGGTCGATCCGGGCTCGGTTCTGGAACTGCTGCCTTATCTGATGATCGTCGAATTCGAGGAGCGGCCGTTTCGCGTGCGCTACCGGCTGAGCGGCAGCAAGCTGGATTACGTTTCCAATACCGAACTGACCGGGCGCTATCTCGACGAATTCGCCGTCGATCTAGACGATGATGGGAAGCGCAATCCCGACGGGCCGCGCAACCAGGCCGTGGCGATCCTGGGGGGCCTCTACATGGCCTGCCGCGACCTGCGCAAGCCGGTCTATGGTATCTATGACTGGCCGGACAAGAAAGGCTTTCTCTGGCAGGTGGAGGTGGCGATGTTCCCGCTGCTGGTGCGCGGCGAGGTGCGGCAATGCCTGGCGCTGGAATATTACGGCTTCGATCCCGCCCGCGGCCCCAACGCCCCGGCGCTCGATCCGCGCCTGCCGGTTTTCGACTGAGCCGGGGTTAGAAAGCCCCCTCACCTCCCTCTGGGGAGAGCGTCGGAGTGAGGGGATGCCTGCCGACAAAATGACAGTCCCAGTTTTTCGAAAGACGAGCGGCGTCAATTCGTCGTCTGGCGCCGCCACAGATCATAAAGATCGATCCCCTCGGGACGGATCGGTACGCAGGTGATTTTCAGTTTCTGCTGGTCGAAGGGCTTGCGCATCTCGTCATAGATGGCGGCGGTGGAGAGGCCGTAGACTTTGCCGACCTCGTTGTCATAGGCGTAATAGACCGCCTCGATGCCGGTCATATGCATGGCGGCGAGGCACATCGGGCAGGGATGGCCGCTGGCATAGACCACGCAGCCGTCGAGCCGCGGCGAGCCCAGCTTGCGGGCCGCTTCCCGGATCGCCGTCAGCTCGGCATGGGCGGTGGGATCGTTGGTGGCGAGGATCTCGTTGACGCCGGTGGCGATGACCCGGCCTTCCTTCACCAGAACCGCGCCGAAGGGCCGGGCGCCGGTCGCGCGCAGGCTTTCCATCGCAAGATCGATCGCCTGCTTCAGAAACGTCTCGATCTCCGCCGGGGTTTGCGATGACTTCGTCATGATGCGTCCTCCCGCTGCTGCTGGCGTTCAGCATATCGGGCAGGCGGCGGCGATCAACGATTGTTTCACGGCCGGCGACAACCCCTGTGGGTCGCCATTGTATGCTCTTTGCAACCAACTCACTTGTCACCCCGGCCTTGAGCACCCTCGGCGCATGCCGAGCTTCGTCGGCGGGGTCCACGGTTGAAGCCGAGCTGGACGCTGAGAGGGGAAAGCCGGTGCATCGCCGGCGACGTCCATCGGTCGCCACGATGGACCCCGGCTCAAGGCCGGGGTCACAAGCGGGGGCGGGCGATGTTGTGCGCATCCGGTGGCATCTCACTCGGGAATCTTCAGCAAACCCGGCAGAAAACCGAGATCCTTCGGCATGGGAATGAAGGCCATGAGCACCATGACGATCAGGGCAATCGCGCTTGCCCCGCCGACATAGAGACCGAGGCGCTTGCCGCCGAGGCCGGCCGCCATGACGGTCTTCGCCGCGGTGTTGACGCCGACCGCGAGCAGGATGGCGATGATCGCCGCTTCGGCGCCGATCTGCCCGCCGCCACTTCCACCGCCTTGATCACCGCGTCCGCCGATCCGTGCCATGGAGAGGGTGAGGGCATCGACATCGACGACGCCGGAAATCGCCGCGACCGGATAGATCGCATGGGTGCCGATATAGGTCGTGGCCAGCTCCGAGATCAGCATGATGCTCGCGATCAGCGCCGCCATCTTCAAGGCCATGCCGAGATCGAGCGGGTTCTTCAGCTCCAGTTTCGGCGGCGCGCCGCCGCTTTCATCGCCGAGGCCGGCCGGGCGCAGGATCAGGAACAGGCCGGCCGCCGCCATGACGAGGCCGGCAGCACCCAGCGGCACCGCCAGGCCCAGGATCAGCGACGGATTGAGTGCGCCGGCAATGACGACGACACGGATCATCATGATCAGCCCCGCGATCAGGATGCCGCCGGCCAGCAGGGGGGCGGCATCTTCATGGGCCTTGCCCCAGCGCGCGAAGGACACCGTCGTCGCGGTAGAGGAGGTGAGGCCGCCGGCCACCGCGGCGATGGCGAGGCCGGCCTGGTCGCCGATCAGCTTGACGGCGATATAGCCGACGAAGGAAAGCCCGGCGATCAGGATCGCCAGCAGCCAGATCTCCGCCGGATTGATGGTCTGCCAGGGATCGATCTTGTGGTCCGGCAGCAGCGGCAGCAACAGGAACGACATGGCGAGCAGGATGAGGACGGCGCGGACCTCCGGCCAGGTCACTTTCTCCAGCCAGCTATGCAGCGGCTTCTTCAAGGCGAGCAGCACCGCCATGGCGACGGCGATGGCGATGGCGACCGTGAGATCGCCGAGAATGGCATAGGCGCCGAGCAGGAAGGTTAGCAGCCCGGCCACCACCGTGGTCGCGCCGAGATCGCCTTTCGCCACCGCCTCGCGCCAACTGAACAGGATGAAGGCGGCGGCGAAGACGATCAGCGCGGGGGCGAGCAGCAGCGGCGAGGTGGCGGCGGCGATGGCGCCGCTGACCCCGCCCATCAGGCCGGTCAAGGCGAAGGTGCGTAGGCCGGCGGTGCGCTCGCCTTCGCCCGCTGCGCGTTGCTGCCAGCCGCGCTCGAGACCGATCAGCAGGCCGATGGCCAAAGCGACGCCCAGGCGATGGAACAGTTCCAGCTCGCTCATCCGGTCTCCGTTTCGCCTCGGCTTCCCTTTCGCGTGCCGGTTTTGCGTTATACGCGCTTTCTCATCTTTCGGTCATCCGTGGCGAAAGGCAAGCAAATGGGAACCGTCCGTGCTGGGCATCGTTAACTCCTTATCCCGAGGGAGCTGAACGATGACACACCACGCCTTTCGATCTTCCCGCATGCTGCGCACGGCCTTGCTCGGCAGCGGCCTGCTGCTTGCCGCCGCGCCCGCGGCCTGGATCGGTACCGTCCAGGCCCAGAATCAGCAGGCCCCCGCTCAACTTGCACAGGACCAGCAGCAGACGCCGAAGGACGGGCAGCAGGACGACCAGCAGAAGGGCAATCCGCCGGTGGATAATAACGACGCGAGCGGCGGGTTGCAGGCGGGCGGCGTCACACCGGGCCTGGCGCCGAGCGGGGCGAACAGCGCCGCGGCGATATCGCCGAAGCCGGTGACGGAACCGACCATGCCGGCCGCCGCCCAGCCCTTGACGGCGCAGCGTTACGCCGAGACGGCGGCGATCAACAATCTGTTCGAGATCGAGGCCAGCAAGCTCGCGCTGACCAAGAGCAATAACAAAGATGTGAAGACCTATGCCCGCCACATGATCCAGGACCATGAGGAAGCGGAGGCGAAGCTGGAAGGGGTGGTGCAGGAAAAGCGCGTCGGCGTGACCCTGCCGAACGCGATGGACCAGGCGCATCAGGACCTGGTGACGCAGTTGCAGGATCTCGACGGGGATGCCTTCGACAAGGCCTATGTGAAAATGCTGCTCCAGGGCCATCGCGATGCCGTCAAGCTGCACCAGTCCTACGCCGATAACGGCGAGACGGTGGAGCTGAAAACCTTCGCCGTCACCGTCGTGCCGATGGTCGAAAAGCACCTCGAACGCATCGAAGCCATCGCCAAGGCCATGAAGATCAACGCGTAACGCGCCGGGATTCGTCAGCCGCCGCCCTCGGGCTTAGCCCACGGCCGCAGCGGAAACCTGTGCCATAGAAAGAAATGTAGAATCAGCTAGAGGCAACAGCGCTCCCTCGCCCCTCGGGGGAGAGGGTTGGGGTGGCTGATGATTGGAGCCTGCATTACACATGGGCGGGGGGATGTCTCGCATCGCGCGCGACGTCCGCCATGGACCCCGGCTCAAGTCCGGGGTAACAACCTTGTTGGTGGCTGGCGACGTGCAACGACCATTGGCACCACCCGCCAATGCGTTCGCACACCGTCGACCGCCTCCCGCTTGTCACCTCGGGCTTGACCCGAGGGTCCACCGAAGCGGCTGATGATTGTGGCCTGCAGTCCAGTTGAATGCTCTCAGCCTGCGATGATTATCGGCAACACACCGCGTGCTGCATGGTCACGCCGCCAGTCTGAACCCGGCTTCCCAGCCCAGCTCGCGTCGTGCTTTCTCGACTGCGAGCGTGCCGTCCTCTTCGGCGATGTTATAGGCGCCGGGGGCACCGTGGGTGATGGCGAGCAAGGCGGCCTGGGCGGCGGCATCGACATGCACCCGGCCGGGTTTGGCCAATGTGTCGAAGCCGGTGCCGGGACCGTAGAGTTCGCCATAGCGCAGGACGATACCCGCGATGCCGGGCGTCTGCAGCACGGCTTCTTCCAGCATCAGGACGCCGCGTGCATCGCTCTTCAACGGATCGCTTTCCCGGATCGGCGTGCCCTGGCGTTCCGCCGGCAGCGGTGCATAGGCAAAGGCGATGCTCTGGGCGATCAGGCGCTTCGCCCCCGCCGCCAGCGCGGCATCGACCAGGTTCCGTGTGCCGATCTCGCGCAGCAGCGAATTGCGCTTGCGCCCTTCCTCCATGCGCGCGGGATCGAGGCCCGGCGGCAGGTCCGTCAATTGATGGATGACGATATCGGGTGTCGCCGCCACCACGGCGTCGTGCAAGGCGGGCGCATCGAAGACATCGACCACCACCGGCACGATGCCCATTTTCATCAGTATCGCCGATTTCTGATAGGAGCGGGTGGTGCCCGTCACCTGATAGCCAGCCTGTAGCAGCAGCGGCACCAGGCGTTGGCCGATCGCCCCGCTGGCGCCTGCCAGAAATATACGCTTCCCCGCCTCGTCCTGCATTGCCCGCTCCCGCCTTTCGGTTCCTGTTGCCATCATGATCCGATGTAACGGGGAGCAGCGGAAGATGATAGAGCCAAATATGGCGGGAATGACTAGGCCATCGGACGGGAGGCGTTAGATTTTTTTCTTTACCCGGAGAATTTTGCGGCGCGGTTTCCCATCGGCCCCGGTTGTCAAACTGAGTATTTCTTGTTGCCCCGCCGATGACGCGTTGACCGGCGGCTCCTCCGTCGCTGTCGTCGTCGCGGCCGGCTGGGCTGGACCAGCCGGTTTCGCCTCATCGGCCGGCGGGCCGCGGCGCACGGCATATCTGTTCACGGGATATGTATGTGTCGGTTGTTGCATGATATGTCCTAATTCGTGGTGCGGTGATCCGACGGCGGTCAGCCGGTCCCGATGGAGTTTCGCCCGGGTGTATTTCGCCCGGGTGCGCTTTGCTTGAGTGCGCTTCGCCTCGCATCGTTCACTTGTTTCAGTTTCCCGCGCAGGTCGGCAAGGGAAATTGGCGTTTCCTGCTGGCTATCGGATTTCGTATCGCCGTCTTCGGTGGCGCGTGCGGCCGTCCGTCGAACATCTCCGCTGGCAAAATCGATATGCTGGCGTCGCGGGACGAAATCATCCAATTCGCAAGCAGCCAGGCTGAACAGCCCCTCGGCGATGCAATCCAAGGCGTGATCCAATTGGCGGCTTTGACCGGCCGTCAGCGCGATTTTGCGGCGCTCGAAATTGCCGATAAGCGCAGCGGCTCTCTCGATGAGAGCCGCGTGCTCTTCCGCGATCGATTGAAGATGCACTTCGGATACGCGCAAGGTGGGTTTCTTGGTCATGATCGCTCCAACCGGTAAGAGAAGCCCCGCCAATCGGGATTTTCGGTCGATATGAGAGGGGCGCTGCTTTCACGCGAGCCCGGCAGCCGCAACCGCAGCGCTCTGTCACCTGCGAAGCATCTATGAATGGCGGAAGCCAACAGCGGCACGGCGCAGCCTCTTGCGGAGCTGCCGCAAGGCACCGGTTCGATTCCAACCCAGGAAAGTCAGCTCTAGTAGAAATGGTGACGACATGCGGGAAAAACAAGGGCTGGGCAAAATGATTGCGGCGCTGAAAAAGCTCGCCGATTCCCGGCAAACCGGACGATTCTGCGAGTAATCGAGTCGCTTGCCGTGATACAGTCGTTTCGTAGACAGACGCATCCTGCTTGTGTTCGGATGCAGTATACCTTCACGTCTTGCGTGAAAGACGTGTTCATCATCCTTTGGATGTTCGGGTCCTTTGGATGTGCCGGCGGTGTCGCTCGCGACTGCGCCGGCAGTACCGCCGACTTTCCGGGCGGTCCTATCTGCCAAGAGACGCACGCTCCGTAATCGCCTTCAGGAGAACCCGCTTGCCTCCATATTTGACGAATAGTGACCTTCCTTTGGAAATTCGCCTCGACCTGCCGCCATCTCTGCAAGTGGCCTTCAGATATGCGTTCAATCTTTCCTGGCGCTGCCGCTCCGATGCATCGGACCGCGAGGCGGTTGCGATGGCCAGCGGCTGGGACGCCGTCACAAGCCGGTTCCGCAAGGTCGGGACGGAATGGTATCCGAAGGAAACATCACGGCCGGCCGCTTTCGGCGTAAAGCGGATCTGACCTTTCTGATCCAAACTGCTTTCAAACTATCACGTCGATGCGGCTTCGCCATCGGCTGCGACAGCGCACGGTTTATGCATCGCCGCCTTCACCGCCATAGCTTCGCCTTCCAGCGGCGTGGCAGGGCGATGACGCGGTGGAGGCGGCTGCCGACATCGCCGTCATGCACCGGCCAGGCGCGGATCTCGTCGGCCAGCACGGTCCCGCCCGATCCGCCGCCGAGGTCCCAGGGATTTTTCGGCAGCGGCCCCTGGCGGCTCAGCGACACCTTGAAGCCGAAGGCATCGGTCGGCGAGGCCTCGGTCGAGGTCCAGAAGATGCTGAAGGGCGTGAAGTTCAGCAATTGCAATCCGGGCGAAGCATGGCCGAACAGGTCATGCACCATATGGCCCAATTCGCTCTCATGGCAGTCATCGCCGATGCAGGGTCCGGAACGGTCGCGGTTGAAGGCGGTGGGCAGGCGCCAACCCTTGATGCCGCGATAATTCAGCTTCGAGACCCAGGACATCGCCGCATCCCAGGTCATCTGCCCGTCCTTGTCCGCGCCGCTGCTGCGGGCGTAATTGGTATCCTGCAGCCAGGTGATGTCGCGCAGGCGGTCATACATCAGGCCGTGGCCGCGATCGATCAGGCGCGGCTGCGGCATCAGCGCGAGATCGATATCGCTGAGATCGATGTGGATCAGGTGATCGTCGAAAGGCGCGTGCTGCAATCCGCTGACTTTCAGCCTCTCGGCCTCGCCGGCCGTCAAGGCGCGCAGCATCTCGCTGGCATGAGTCTCGGTCATGGCGCTGGTCTCGGTCATAGCACTTTCCCCCGTGAACACTCCGGTCGGATGATCAGGCGATGCGATTCCGCGATTCCGTGACAGTATGATAACACATCGCACGGATCATGCGACCGCGCATCACGACACGACTCGCCCGGATCGCGTCGATTTTGGTCCAGTCGATTTTCGCAGTCATGGCTCTGTGCCGCGTCTCGCCATCGCTCTCTAATTTGTTCCACACGGGTCTTCGATCACGATGACGGGAGATGAAGATGAGATTGAATGTCACCAAACAATTCGGCATGGCCGGCCCAGGCACGGCCAGCCGAATGGGAACCGGCATCGCCATAGAGGACGATGGTCCTGGATCGAGGATCGGCTGGCGCCGGCTTGCCATGATCGCCGGTATCGCCGCGCCCTTCCTGCTGGCTGCGGTCGTCGCCCTGCCGTCATTTTGGCAGGCGCATCACCTTGGTGCCGTGCCGGATGATGCGGCGGAAAATCACCTGATCGCGCCCGGCGTGATGATGATGGGCCGGCCGACAACGGTCAGCGTGAAGCCCGTCACCAGCGATGCGCTCACCCATGTGCCGGGAAAATCGGTCACGGTGGAGATGGTCGAGTTCCAGCCCGGTGCGCGCTCGCCGGAACATCATCATGCCGGCTCGGTCACGGTCTATGTGCTGGCCGGCACCGTGCGCTCGCAACTGGCCGGCTTGCCGCCGATGGTCTATCACGCCGGCCAGAGCTTCTTCGAGCCGCCCGGCGCGGTTCATCTCTTTGCCGAGAATCCCAGCGCCACGGAGGTCGCGCGCATCATGGCGATCCATGTGGCCGATACCGGCGCCCAGCTCACGACATTTCATTGAGCATCGCAACACATCGCGGCCGGGATGAAAAAAGGGCGGAGACCAGGTCTCCGCCCATGGATCATCAGTGATCCGTCGCTTGCTCAGGAACTGCCGCCTTTCCGGCCGGCTTCGGAAGCGCGCTCCGGATCGCTCTTGAAATTGCCGCCGCTTTCCTGCCCGCCCTTCTTGCCGGCTTCGGAAGCACGTTGCTGGTCGTTCTTGAAGTTGCTGCCGCTTTCCTTGCCGCCCTTGCTGGCGATGTCGCGCTGCTTGTCCTGGTCCATTGACCCGAAGCCGCGTTTATCCTCTGCCATCTGTGTCTCCATCGATCATGTGGTGGATAGTGTGGTGTGCAGCCGGTGCGTCCTTGGCGAAAGGTATTTGCCTTCTCGGTCCCTGCGAACCGGCACCAGACCAACCCGGGACATGGAAGCTTGTTCCGGCTCGACTTCTGCGCGCTTGGTAACATTTGCAGCGCGACGCCGGTGATCATGCGTCAGGATGTGATCAAGCATCAGGGCAGGCCCGTATCGGCCGTTCCGAGTTCCGCGCTTTCCGGTGTCGGTTCTTCCGCATCCGGTTCCACATCGGTATCGCGCGGCGGCTGGGTGCGGCCGAGCTCATAGCCCAGCATCAGGGCGCTGACGCCGACCGCCAGCAAACCGAGCGTGCCGCGATGCCGCGCCCCCCAAACGGCAAGGGCGAACGCGCCCATTTGACAAAGCGTATGTGTCCTAGCTCCGTGGCGCGTGGTCGCGCCGCTTTCCTGTGGTTCTTCTGTCGTCATGCTGGTCTCCGTCTTCGCATGGCTGGGCTTTGCACTCGATCCAGGCAGGTGGATCGCTGGCGGGAAATGAATCGTGCGACGCGGTTTCCACGCAATCGCTATAGCGCTTCATCTTCTTGGCCATCTTCTTGGTCTTTGGCTGCATGCAGGTCTCTCCATCGGTGATGTGAGTCAATGGCCGGCACATCGATAGGTTCCACCGGCCTGCGATGATTGCCGTCAGGGCGATGAGATGAGGAAATCGGCCACCAGCCTGGCATTGAGGAAGATCAGCAAGGCGGCCACCAGGCAGGCGGGGAGGGTGAGCCAAGGCGGACTGACCAGGGATCCCATCAGGCGCCGGCTGGTGCAAAAATGGATGAGCGGCACGACGGCGAAGGGCAATTGCAGGCTCAGGATCACCTGGCTCAGCAGCAGAAGTTCAGTCAGCGCCTTGTCGCCGGCCAAGGCTGTCACCAGCAGCGCGGGAACAAGGGCCGCGCAGCGGGTCATGATGCGCGTCACCCAGGGCGCCAGGCGCAGGCCGAGAAAACCTTCCATGACCACCTGGCCGGCAAGCGTGGCGGTGACGGTGGAATTCTGCCCGGCCGCCAGCAAGGCGACGCCGAACAACAGGCTGGCAAGCGAGGTACCGAGCAGCGGCGCCAGCAGATGATAGGCGTCGCGCAGATCGATCGGTTGCGCCAGGCCGCGTCCATGAAAGGCGCTGGCGGCGAGGATCAGGATCGCCGCATTGACCAGGAAGGCGAAGAACAGGGCGAGGCAGGTATCGAAGACAGCATAGGACAAGGCACGGCGCCTGCCGTCACCCCGCGCATTCTGTGCCCGCGCATCCTGTGTATGAGTGGGTTTGCCGCGCACCAGCGCGCTATGCAGGTAAAGATTATGCGGCATGACCGTGGCGCCGATGATGCCGATCGCCAGATAGAGCCGCTCGGGCGTCGAGATGAGATCCGGTGTCGGCAGGAAGCCGGCGGCCACGGCAGTCAAGGCCGGCCGCGCGAAGATCAATTCCGCGAGCAGGCAGAAAGCGACGACCAGTGTGAGGCAGATCACCGTCAGTTCCAGGGAACGCCGGCCGCTCCTCTGCACCAGCAGGATGACAACGGTGCTGAGGCCGGTCAGCCAGATGCTGGGCAAGAGCGGGATATGGAACAGCAGCGACAAGGCGATGGCCGTCCCGACAACTTCGGCGAGATCGCAGGCGACGATCGCCACCTGGCACACCGCCCATAGCACCAGGCAGACCGGCCTTGGATAGACGTCGCGGCAAAGCTGGGCGAGATCGCGGCCCGTTGCGATGCCGAGCCGCGCGCAGAGCGACTGCAGCAGCATCGCCATCAGATTGGCGAGGAAGACAACCGACAGCAGGTCATAGGCGAAGGTCGATCCGGCGGCAATATCCGTGACCCAGTTGCCGGGATCCATATAGCCGACCGCCACCAGATAGCCGGGACCCAGCGCTGCCAGCAGGCGCCGGTAGCCGATCGGTACTTTTTTCGAAGGAGGAGGGAGGCCCGCCGCTATCGGCGGGCCAGGCTTCTGTGTGTTTTCCGTTTCGCGGTACACGTCTTCCGAGGGATCGTAGCGTTTGAGCATGTTTGTCTTGGCCGCCCTGGAAGGTTCACCGGCAGGTAGCCGAGCTATGGATGCCCGGCCTTATGCACCATCCGCTCTATTCACTTTCGGCCAGGTCATCCACCGGCTTGGTGCGGCCGGCACCCGGGCCGGCACCGAGATCGGCGCCGGTGACCGGGTCGATATCGGTCAGCGAGGCGGTTCGTTCGGTCAGGGCTTCATCCAAGGCGAGATCGCTTTCACTCAACTCGACCGAGGCCGTGCCCATATCGACGGATCCCTTCTTGGGCTTGGCATCGCCCTCCTCGTAATCCCATTGATCGCCCTGGTTCCACGGGCCGCGCATATCGCCGTCGCCCTTCGACATGTTGAAATAGACGCTGGCGAATTCTTCCTTGCCCGGCAGCTTGCCCGGCGGGAAGTTCGGGCGGATCGAATAGAGCGCTTTCTCGAAGGATTTCTGATGTGCCACTTCGCGGGTCATCAGGAAGCCCAGCGCATCCTTGACGCCGGGATCGTCGGTGACGTTGATCAGGCGTTCATAGACGATCTTCGCCCGCGCCTCGGCGGCGATGTTCGAGCGCAGATCGCAGGTGGGATCGCCGATACTGTCGATATAGGCGGCGGTCCAGGGCGCACCGCCGGAATTCACCAAAGCCGGCCCGCCGCCATAGAGCAGTGAGGTCAGATGGCTCTCGCCGCCACGGAACACGTCGCTGAGCAGCTCGCCGGTCTCCACGCCTTCCGCCATCTTCGCTTTGACGCCCTTGTTCAGCATCACCACGATATTGCCGATCACTTCCAGATGGCTCAGCTCTTCCGTCGCGATATCGTGAAGCATGTCCTTGCGGCCGGGATCGTTCTCGCCCAGGGCCTGGGTGAAATAGCGCATGGCCGCCGCCAGCTCTCCCTGCGGTCCGCCGAACTGCTCCAGCATCAGCGTCGCCAGGCGGGGATCGGGCTCGGACACCCGTACCGTATACATCAGTCGCTTGTTGTGCATGTACATCGCGGTACTCCTCTTGGGTAAGATCGTCGTGCTGGTGCTTAGCCTCGACACGACCGCGTCTCGCGATCTCGCATCGATCGGCGAGAGGATGCGTGCCTGATCCCGATCAAGTGACGATCGCTCTATTGGTTCCCCATCCGGTGCAAGTCGCACCGGCGATGACGGTTCGCTGCGGGAACATGGCGGTCTTTCGCCTGTTGATGGCTTCGTCAGGAACAACGCAGAGCTATCTCATGACGGAGCGGTCTTCCAGTTGGTGGCGACTTCTCGATGCGCATAAGCCGCTGCTTCTGCCTCTGGCACATGATGCCTTGACGGCGCGGTTGATCCAGCAAGCGGGCTTCGCTGCCGATCAGATCGGCGGCTTCGCGGTGATCGGTGCGCGCTATGGGCTGCCCGATATCGACCTGACGCATTTCGCCGAAAAGACTTCCCTGGTGGAAAGCATTTTCAAGGCGGCGACCCTGCCGGTCCTGGTCGATTGCGACGACGGCTATGGCGATGCGAAGAACGTGACGCATACCGTCTCGACTTTCGCCGATCGCGGCGTGCAGGCCATTTTCATCGAGGACCAGCAGGCGCCGAAGCGTTGCGGGCATATGTCCGGCAAGAAGGTGATCCCGACCGCCGACCGCTCGATCTCGGCTGCAGCGTCGATATGGAAAGCTTCGAGAAGGTCGTCGACCTGCAATACTGGGCCGATATCGAGACCCGCTTCCCGCCCGATGATTGAGGGGATTTAAGGTTTGCGGCCGCGCTGATGATGCCCTGCGGCCGCGACGAAGGCGGCGATCAGCGGATGGTGTTCGCCGCGCAAGGCGGCGCGTTCCGGCTGGAACAAGGTGGCCATGAAGAAGGGATGCCCGCTGCTGCCGGCATTGCGGTCGAGCGTGCTGGCGCCGAGTTCGAAGGCGCGCGGTTCGCCGGCCGGGTCGAAGCCGGTGAAGCGCAGGCCGCCACGCGCGACGCCGCCGTCGATCAGCGCGCGATAGGCCGGATTGAAGCCATAGCTGCAATGATAGCGCTCGATCGTGCTGGCGCGGCCGAAGACCGCCGCCAGGCGCGAACCGGGGGTCAGGTTGATCGTTCCCGTGGCGCCTTTCAGCGAACAGGTGAGCGGCGCGATCACCGCCATTTCCGCCTCGGGATTTGATTCGCCGTGATCGGCGGCGCGCTGGTCCAGCACCTCGCGCATATAATCGATCAGCGCATGCTGGAAACCGCCGCAGGTGCCGAGGAAGGGCAGGCGGGTCTCGCGGGCGGTGCGGATCGCGGCCAGCGCGCCTTCCATGCTGCGATAGGGACTGCCCGGCACGCACCACAGGCCATCGTAATCGCCCAGGAACGCCGCCGTATCCGTGCGCGCCTGCGGCACCGTCTCCGTGCCGATCCAGTTGAAGCCGATCTCGATGCCCAGTGTGGCGGCGGCCATGGTGAGGGAGGGCGGGATGCCCTGATGCGCTTCCTTGGTGGGTTTGTAATCGCCAATCAGGGCGATGCGAAGCGGGGCAGTGCGAAGTGGCTCGGCCATGCGATACGTCCTTCTTCGATGTTGAGTATAGCAGATGATGCGCCGATCTGTCTCATGCAGCCCTGCCGCGCTTCGCGGCTTCACGCGCCCCTGCCGCGTTTCGCGGCTTCACGCGCCCCCGCCGCGTTTCGCGGCTTCACGCGCCCCTGCCGCGTTTCGCGGCTTCACGCAGCCATGCCGCGTTTCGCGGCCTCACGCAGCCATGCCGCGTTTCGCCAGCGTGGTTTCGATCCAGTCGATGACGGCGCCGATCCGGGCCAGCGGCCGCTGGTCGGGATGGATCAGCAGCCAGATCTCGCGCTCCGGCGCCGCCGGCCAGTCCTTGTCCTTCAGCCGCCGGAAGGCCGGATCGCCTTTCATCAGCGCGATCGGCAGCAGCGATTTGCCGATCCCGGCCCGCACCGCCGCGGCGATGCTGACCGGATCGTTGAGCGTGAGCGGGGTCGGGCCGCAATTATCTCGTGCGTTATCCCGCGCCGCCACGTTTGCCAGCCATTTGGCCAGCGGTACCTGCGCCATGCTCTCGTCATAGGTGATCCAAGGCAAGGCGGCGGCCTCGCGCGGCGCCGCATTGGCCGGCCCATAGACGGCATAAGCCAGCAGCCCGATCTTGCGCGTCAGCACGGCGGCGCCGATATCGCTGTTCGGCCGGCCGAGGCGCAAGGCGATATCGGTCTCCCGCTTGGTCAAGCTCAAATAGCGCTGGTCGGCGACCAGCTCGACCTGCAGGCCCGGATGCCTGTCCAGCAGCACGCCCATGGCCGGGATCAGCACGCCGTTGACCAGCTGCGGCACGGAGGTCAGCCGCACCTTGCCGATCGCCGCCGCGTCCTTGCCGGCGACGGCGCCGTGCAAGCGGCCGACATCCTGCTCCACCTGTTCGGCATATCCCATGGCGAGTTCTCCGGCTTCGCTGGGCAGCAGCTTGCCGCCGGCGACACGGACGAAGAGCCGCGCCTCCAGCGCCCGTTCCACCGCGCTCAGCCGGCGGCTCACCGTCGTCTCGTCGACGCCGAGCTGCCGCGCCGCCGCGGCCAGGCTGTTGCCCCGGGCGATGGCCAGGATATAGCGCAGATCGTTCCAGTTGATCGCCTGCATTTTTGCAGCTTCCTTTCGCATAACTTCGGCTGTCACCGGCAATTATGCGGACATAAAAGAAAGCCTGTCCAGCCGCTTCCGGTTGGCGCCGCTTCGACATAGGGGGGAAGCCGTCATGAACCGCAATCTCGCTTTCCGCCTGGCGCTCGGCTGCCGCGACCTGCTCGGCAGTCTGCTGCTGGCCGGGTTCGACTGGCTGGCAAGCTGCCGGGAAACGGCCCGCCAGCGCCGCGCCCTTGCCGCGCTGGATGACGACCAGCTCAAGGATCTCGGCCTCAGCCGCGCCGATATCCAACCCGAAACCTGCCGGCCGTTCTGGCGTATCTGATGGCAGAAACCGCGCGTGATGTTGCGTGAGGAGCGATGCAAGACAGGCACTGTTCATCAGGCGCCACGATGGACCCCGGCTCAAGGCCGGGCACTGCATAAGGACACAGCAAAGGAACCATCCCATGCCGCATGACCATCATTACGCCACGCATCTGATCTGGACCGGGGCGGCGCAGGGGCCGACCAGCGCCTATCGTGCCTATAGCCGCGATTATACGGTGCAAAGCGCGGGCAAGCCGGTGCTGCTGTTGACCGCCGATACCGCCTTTCTCGGCAAGGCCGAGCGGTACAATCCGGAGGACCTGCTGCTGGCGGCTTTGTCCGGCTGTCACATGCTGACCTATCTCGCCTTGGCGGCGCGGGCGAAGCTGCATGTCCTCGCCTACGAGGACAAGGCGGCGGGCACCATGGTGGAAAAGGGCAGTGGCGGCGCCTTCAGCGAGGTCATGCTGCGCCCGCAGGTGATCATCGCCGCCGGCCATGACCGCGATCTCGCGTTGCGGCTGCATCACCAGGCGCATGCCGATTGCTTCATCGCCGCCTCGATGAATTTTCCAGTGCGCCACGAGCCGCTCATCTCGGTCGCGGCCGAATAGCGAACGATGAAAAGAAACCCTCCTCTCGCCGGGAGAGGAGGGTGGGAGCAGTCATGCTAGGTGAGACGCATGATGAAAACGCTATAAGCCGGCCATCAGCCGGGCAGGCCGTGACCGGCAGCGGCCTAGCGGCGCCGCTTGCCGATCTCGGATTCTTGATTGATCGGGTAGGGATTAACCGGCAGGCCGAGCTCCTCTTCCTCTTCAATCATCTTGCGGGCCAATTCCATGTAATCTTCCGCCTTGTGCTGCTCATCGCCCTGTTCTTTCCAGATCTTGTGGGCGCGCGCACGGATGCGGTCCTGAGATACCGTCATTCTATCCCTCCTGCAGTCGAACGTTCCAATTGTTAAACACGCGGGACAAAGCCGGGTTCCGGTTCCGGTCCCCTTGGTTTGGCAAGGTGGCGCGCTTATGCTGCGGCAAAAATCTGCGTCCAGCATGCGCCAGCCCGTTCCCATCCGGAAGGAGACTGAGATGCCGAAGATGAAAGCAGCGATCGTCAGCATCGATGGCTGCCAGGCATCGCTTCAAGCTGGACCAGATCGTCGCGGCCTACGACCTCTTCGCCCATCAGCGCGACGGCGTGCTGAAGGCCGCCCTCACGCCGAATTAGGCGGAGACTTGGCGGAAGGGGGCGCCGAGGGGGAAGCCGAGGGGAGCACCGGCGGCGGCATCGAAGCATCCGCCGCCTGCCGCGCCCGGATCAGCGGGCCGAGGGTGATGCCCTGGACCAGGACGGTGAAGACGACGATGGCATAGGTGGCGGCGAAGATCAGCGGATAGTACTCCCCGCGCGGCACCGAGAGGGCAAGCGCGATGGAGACGCCGCCGCGTGCTCCCGCCCAGATCAGGATATCGAAGGCGATGGGCGGCGCGGTGGTCACCTTGCGCAGCAGGCCAAGCGGCAGGACGGTGGAGATCAGCCGCGCGACCAGTGCGATCGGAATGGCGGCCAGCGCGGCGACCGCCAGCAGCCAGCTCGGCGCCGGGCTCGCCGCCAGCTCCAACCCCACCAGCAGGAACAGCACGGCATTCAGGATGTCGCCGATCAGGACCCAGAACTTCACCATATAGCTGCGCGTCTCCCGGCTCATCGATTGCTCGACGCCGTGATGGCCGAAGATCAGGCCGGACATGGCGGCGCAGACCGGGCCGCTGACATGCAGCGTCTGCGCCAGCGTATAGCCGCCCAGCACCACGGCGAGGCTGATCATCACCTCGATCTTGTAATCATCGATGCGGCGGACCGCCTGCAGCGCCAGCCAGCCGATGGCAAGGCCGAACAGGGCGCCGCCCAGCGCCTCGCGCGCGAAGAGCAGCAAGGCGGCTTCCCAGCTATAGCTGCTCGGCGCCAGGGCGGCGGTGACGGCCAGGCTGAACAGCACGATGGCGACGCCGTCATTGAACAGGCTCTCGCCGGCCAGGGTCGCTTTCAAGGAAACGGGCATGCGGGCGTTTTCGGTGACGCCTTCGACCGCCGTCGGATCGGTCGGGCTGATCAGCGCGCCGAAAACCAGGCACCAGACGAACGGCATGCCGAGGCCGAGCCAATCCGCCACCAGCCAGAAGCCGCAGGCGATCAGCAGCGCCGACAGCACCACACTGACGCTGCTCAGGCTCGCCACCTGCCAGACATTGCGGCGCAGGACGGGAAAATCCACCTGCAAGGCCAGCGCGAACAGCAGGAAGGAAAGCACGCCGTTCAACAAAGTCGCGCGCAGGCTGATCCGGTCGAGGAAGCCGCGCAGCTGCTCCAGCGCCATCAGCTCCGGTGCTGCATGATCCAGCGCGATCACCGCCAGCGCCGCAAGGCTGCCCATCAGCGTCAGCGCGATGGCCGGCGGCAGATGCAGCAGGTGATAATTGAGATAGGCCAGGACCGTGGTGGCGAAGATCAGGATCGCGGCGATGTCGAAAGGGCTAAGGCCGGTCGGCTCCATGCGGCGGGGCTCATCCCTTTGGCGGTGAAAGCGGTGTATGGACTGACAACACACCGCGCCGCCCGGAGTTCCAGCCCCGCTTGCGATCGCCGCGACCAATCATCAACTGCAACCATGGACCCGCCGACGAAGATCGGCCTGCGCCGACGGGGGTCCGCCCGAGGGTGACAAGTGGGTTTGTCTTGTGCGCTATGCGATGGCCGGCAACATCGCTGTCAAGGCGTTCGCATGGCGCCAACCATCCCCCCGCTTGTCATCCTCGGGCTCGACCGAGGATCCACCGGAGCGACTGAGGATGATGCTTGCTTTGAAATGGGTTTTGCCCTCATCAACAAGGGTGGTGACGAGCTTGTTGCAAGCGCGCCAGACCATCACCGCGATATCCTACGACCGCGGCGGCTCGACCCTGTTGGGGTTGAGGCTGTAGGTGCCCATGATATGGGCTTCGGCCAGGATACGGCCCTGGATCGCCTCGCGCACGGTTGCGCCGGTGAGCTCGCCTTTGACGTCCAGCCGCATTACGTCCAGCGCATAGAGCGTGAAGATATAATGATGCACCAGGCTGTCATTCCAGGGCGGGCAGGGGCCGTCATAGCCGTAATAGTCGCCGCGCATCTTCGGATCATCGGCGAAATAGCCGGTATAGTCGTTGATGCCGTGGCGCATCGTGCCGCTGCTATCGGCCGATACCTGCGGCCCCGGCTTGCCGCCCGGCGTGACGCCATCGCTATGGCTGCCGGCGGCGATGTCGCGCGTCGTGGCGGGCATGTCGATCAGGATCCAGTGAAAGAAATCCACCCGCGGCAGATCGGCCGGCACTTCGCGATCCGCCTTGTTCACGTCATCGCTCCGGCACGGCACATCCTTGTCGTGCAGGATCAGCGCCAGGGATTTTGTCCCCGGCGGCACGTCGTCCCAGGCGAGATGCGGGTTTCGGTTGTCCGAAAAAGCCATATGCGTCTTCGGCGCGATCACGCCCAAGGCGAATTGCGCGGGAATTTCCAGGCCATCGGCAAAGCTGTCGCTGCGCAGGTTCATCTCTCGCTCCCGGCGATGCTGAACGGTCGGCGCTGATACGAAGTCTAGCGCAACGGCAGGGGTTTTTGAAATTGGGCCATGGTATCAAAAGGTGGTGAACCGGCTGCGGCGCGATGCGGTCGTGTCGCCCCGTGTCCTAGGACTCGCTGACACCGGCCGGGTCACCCTCATCCGACACCGTACCAGCTTCCGCCACGTCGAACGCGTCCCGCTTGTCACCCTCGGGCTAACACTTGACCCGAGGGTCCATCGGAGAAGCTGATGACGGCTGGCGGATTGCCACCCGACGCAGCTCACCCGATCGAGCGCAGATACCAGTCGACGAAGCGCCGGGTGCCGCCTTCCATCGGGGCGTAGGGGCCGGGTTCGTAGAAGGCGGAGTTGATGCCTTGCTGGTTCAGCTCGATGATGCGCTTGTCGGCGATGCTGGTGACATTCCACAGCCAGGTGAGGCGGTCGAGGTCGTAATCGACGCCTTCCTTGGCATCGTCGCGCACCAGCCAGATCACTTCCATCTCCGTCCGGTCCACCGTCTTCGGGATGAAGCGGTAGATCAGGCCGTGATCGGGATAAGCGAGGAAGTTGCTGACCGGGCCGACATCGAAGAAGGTGACGCCGCCATCGTAATCGGTGAAGTCGCCCATCAGCGGCGCCACCGGTCCGCCATCCGCGCTGCCGCTGCGCGCGCCGTCGCTCAGCGATGAGCGCAGGGCATCGGCGGTTTCCTGGCCCGGCTCGGCATGCGGTGCATAGCGGTCGATCTCGCAGATCGCGATGCCGAGGGCAGTGGTGCGGTGCCGCAGCTTGGCATCGATCTCGGTATTCTGCACCGGCGGCCGGGCATAGACGTGGTGGCGCGAATATTCCTGATGCGCCGGGCTGCAGTGATAGCATTCCATGTAATTCTCGACCGCGAGCTTCCAGTTGGCCTTGACCGGGAAGGTCGCGCGATGGGCGATCTTCGCCCGGGCCCAGCCATAGGGTTTCGCCGTGCCGGCCATCACCTCCTCGACATGGGCGAGGCCGAGCGGCGTTTCGGCGAAGGAGATGAAGATCAGGCCCTCGATGACGCGCAAGTGAATCTGCTTCAGGCCATGGGCGGCGCGGTCGAAATCATCCGGCATCAGCCGCGCCGCGCGCAGGGCGCCGTCGCTGCCATAGGTCCAGGCGTGATAGGGGCAGACGAAGCTGCGGGCATTGCCGGCCGCCTCGGTGCAGACCCGCGAGCCGCGATGGCGGCAGACGTTCAGCAGAGCGCGGATCTCATGATCCTGGCCGCGCGCGATGATGACGGATTCGCTGCCTATCTCCACGGTGACGAAATCGCCCGGCTGCGGCAGGCTGCTGACATGGCCGGCGCAGAGCCAATGCGGCATGATCATGCGCTGCATTTCATGCCGGAAGATCTCGGCATCGTTATAGAAGGGCTGTTGCAAGGCATGGCCCGGCTTCCGCGCGGCGATCAATTGCGTCAGCATCTCACTGGGTTGTGAATTGCGACGTTGTGAAGAGCTGGGTTGCGGCGGCACATCGTCCTCCCTTATCGGCTTTCTTGTTCATTGCGTCCAGCCTAGCGGCTGCGATTTTGCCGATCAAGAATTTTTTGAACGAGAATTCAAAAATGACAAGAGCGGGCAGACGATGGCGGCGGAGAGGATCGACGGTGCGATGAATCTCGCCTCATCATTGGAGGCTGCCTTGTCGAGATATCATTGCATCTTGCCACCATCCGGCACTAACCTTGCGGTCGAACTGACCTTGCCCTTTCTTGGAGTATATATAATGAAAGCTTCGGATCTGCTGGTGCGCTGCCTCGAGCGCGAAGACATCAAGTATATTTTCGGCGTGCCGGGTGAAGAGAACGCCGATTTCATGATGTCGCTGCAGAAATCCTCCATCCAGTTCGTGCTGACGCGGCACGAGCAGGGTGCCGCCTTCATGGCGGAGGTTCACGGCCGCCTGACCGGCGAGCCCGCCGTCTGCCTCGGCACGCTGGGGCCGGGTGCGACCAATCTCATCACCGGTGTTGCCGATGGCAACATGGACCGGGCGCCCATGCTGGTCATCACCGGGCAGGGCGCGACGACGCGCCAGCATAAGGAGAGCCACCAGATCATGGATGTGGTGGAGATGTACAAGCCGGTGACGAAATGGGCGGCGAGCATCCGGCATCCGGATTCGATTCCGGAGATGGTGCGCAAGGCGGTCAGGCTGACGCGCTCGGAAAAGCCGGGGGCGGTGCTGCTGGAACTGGCGGAGGACATCGCCAAGATGGATGCCAAGGCGGAGCCGATCGAGCCGCATCGCTATCGCCGGCCGCAATGCGACGCGAAGAGCCTGAGCGAGGCGGTCGAGCTGATTCGCCAGGCAAAGCAGCCGATCATCATCGCCGGCAACGGCATGATGCGGCGCCGCGCGACGCCACAGCTCCGCCGGCTGGTCGAGGTGACCGGCATCGGCGTCATCAGCACCTTCATGGGCAAGGGCGCGGTGGCGCGGACCTCACCCTATTGCCTCTACACGATCGGGCTGCAGCAGAAGGACTATCCGGCCTTCGCCGTCGATGAAGCCGATCTCGTCATCACCATCGGCTATGACCTGGTCGAATATCCGCCGCGCTTGTGGAACCCGAAGGGCGAGAAGAAGATCATCGATATCGATACGCTGCCGGCGGAGATCGACCACCAGTACCAGGCCAATGTCGAGCTGACCGGCGAGATCGCCACCAATCTCGCCTTGCTGACCGAGGCGCTGGAGCAGGGCAAGCATCCGAAATACGATCTGCCGCGCCAGGCCCATTGGCGCGACAAGATGACCGAGGATCTCGCGGCCCATAAGGACGATGCGACGGAAGGTACGATCCGCCCGCAGAAGGTGCTGTGGGATGTGCGCGAGGCGCTGGGCCCCTGCGATATCCTGCTCTCCGGTGTCGGCGCCCATAAGATGTGGATCGCCCGCTATTATCATTGCGACGAGCCGAATACCTGCATCATCCCCAACGGCTTCTGCTCCATGGGCCTGCCGCTGCCGGGCGCGATCGCCGCGCATCTGGTGGCGCCGGACCTTGCCGTCGCCAATCCGGCGACCGGCAAGGAGAAGAAGCCGGAGCCGAATATCTTCGCAATCTGCGGCGATGGCGACTTCCTGATGAACGTGCAGGAGATGGAGACCGCGCGGCGGCTCAATACCAATATCACGGTGATGGTCTGGGAAGATGGCGGCTATGGCCTGATCGCCTGGAAGCAGGATAACGAATTCGGCAAGCACACCGATCTCGCCTTCGGCAATCCGAAATGGCTGGACCTCGCCAATGCCTTCGGCTGGCAGGGGCAATATGTCAGCAAGGCAAAGGACCTCGCCCCGGCCTTGCGCAAGGCGATCGACCATAAGGGCCCGTCGCTCGTCGTGGTGCCGATCGACTACCGCGAGAACCCGCTGCTGACCAAGCGGCTGGGCGAACTGGCGGTGAAGATCTGACGGCATCGCCAATCACCGCACCCTGCCAGCCACGAACCCGCTTGTCATCCCGGCCCTGAGCCGGGGTCCACGATTGAAGCCAGGCGCAATGGCCACCATGGACCCTCGGATCAAGTCCGAGGGTGACAAGTGTGTTTGGTATCGACGCCGTGCGCTGGCCTGTGACATCGCCATCAATGAGTTCGCACCACGCAACATCAAACCAGCTTGTCACCCTTGGGCGTGACCCGAGGGTCCATCGTTGCGACTGATGATCGTTGGCTGGCTTGTACAGGTTCATCATGTCGTTCAGCGATCTGCCCGGCCGCCACCATGGACCCTCGGATCAAGCCGGTGGGTGACAAGTGAGAGGTGCAGGCATTGTGCGAACGCGGGTGGCGATGATGCCTAATGGTGCGCTATCGCCAATCAACCGTCGTCGGAAGCGATTACACCTTCGGGAAAGCGGCGATCACCTCGGCCGTGGTCAGGATCGCATGGGCGGACCGGTCATTGCTCTGGCGCCGCTGTCGATGTAAACATGCGTCTTGGTTTCAGAGGAGGCGCAGCATGGAGCGTTTCACTGGCGGTTGCCTGTGCGGCAATGTCCGGCTCGTGGCGACGGGACGTCCCTACCGGGTCGGCATTTGCCACTGCCTCGATTGCCGCAAGCATCACGGCGCGCTTTTTTACGCCGCCGCCGTCTTCCCGCAGGATGCGGTGACGATCGAGGGCGAAACCCGCGATTACGCCGGGCGGCATTTTTGTCCGCGCTGCGGCTCGTCGGTTTTCGCCCACAGCGCGGATGAGATCGAGGTGCATCTGGGTTCCCTGGACGCGCCCGACCAGCTGACGCCAACCTATGAAAGCTGGATCATCCGCCGCGAATCCTGGCTGCCGCCATTCCCGCTGGCGCACCGATACGAGCGCGACCGCGACACCACCGGCCGCACCGACGAATAGCCCCGGCAGCAAGCGCGGCGCGGTGTCGGGCGTAAATGATCGCGGTCATCAGTCGCCCCGATGGACCCCGGCTCGAGGCCGGGGTGGCAACCTTCCTTGTCATGGAAGCTGTGTGATGACTGGTGACGTCGATGATCATTGCACACCCTCAACACTATACTCACTTGTCACCCTCGGGCTCGACCCGAGGGTCCATGGTGGCGGCCGCGGTCCTGGCCCCACCCCGGCCCTCCCCCGATGCGGGGGAGCGAGAGGAGCGTGTGCCGATGCGGAGGATGCGCCGTCAAACTTCCTCCCCGTTTCGGGAGGATTGAGGAGGGGGCGTTGCTGCAGGCCGGTTTTCAGCGCGCTGCGACACGAGGCTGCGACACGAGGCTGTGACGAGGGAGATACGATCCAGCGGCACGCCGCGTGACGCGCATCACATCCCTTTGCCGAATGCATCGATGTCGCCCGCCGTTTCGCGGATAATCAGCTCGTTTCCTGTGATTTAAAACCGCATACGGGAATATTCACCCGAAATTCTCGCCGTGACAAAAATCCAATGTTGAAGGGGTGCAATGACGACGATCAGGCGCTAATCTAGCGCACAGTTGGGGACTGCGGTCAGCGGGAGCGTCACGACGATGTCGGACTTTAATTCCCCTCACCGGCGGCTGGTCGCAATCCTGGCTGCCGACGTGGTCGGTTACAGTCGACTGATGGAAGTCGACGAAGTGGGCACACTGAATGCGTTGAAAGCGCGGCGGCGGGAGATCGTCGAACCTTTGGTCGCGCGCCATCAGGGACGTATTTTCAAGGTCACCGGCGATGCGGTGCTGATCGAGTTCTCAAGCCCGGTCAATGCCGTGAAATGCGCCCTCGATTTGCAGACCGGCATGGCCAGGGCCAATAAAGCGGTGGCGGAAGACCGGCATCTCACCTTGCGCGTCGGCATCAATCTCGGCGATGTGCTGATCGAGGGACGCGATCTTTATGGCGACAGCGTCAATGTCGCGGCGCGGCTGGAAAGCATCGCCGCACCCGGCGGCATCATGATCTCCGGCTCGACCTATGATCACGTCGCCCATAAGGTCGGCATCCGCTTCGAGGATCTCGGCGCCCGGCAGTTGAAGAACATCGTCCGGCCGGTCCGGGTCTATCGCGCCGCCGGCACGCCCACGGTCGTCAGCGGGGTCGTTGGCATGAACGGCCTCGCCGATACGCCCGCCATGAACGGCGCATCGAAGATCAACGGCCGGCACGGCGCCTCTTCTCCCACGGTGGCGGCGGATCTGCTGGCGAGCGACAGGCCGGCGGTTGCCGTGCTGCCCTTCGTCAATATGAGCGAAGGCCCCGATCAGGATTTCTTCTGCGACGGCATCACGGAGAACATCATCACCGGCCTGTCGCGCTTCCGCGATCTCTTCGTCATCGCCAGCAATTCGACCTTCGCCTATAAAGGCTGCGCGGTGAATGTCCAGGAGATCAGCCGCGATCTTGGCGCGCGTTACATCCTGGAAGGCAGCGTGCGGCGCGGCACCGAGGCGCTGCGCGTCAATGTGCGGCTGATCGACGGCGTCACCGGCCGGCATCTCTGGGCCGAACGCTATGACCGCCATATCGACTGCATCTTCGCGGTGCAGGACGAGGTGACGGCGCTGATCGTCGGCACGCTGGCCAGCACCCATGGCGGCCGGCTGCACAAGGCCTGGCGGCGAAACGGGGAAGATGCCGGCCGGAAAAGCGGCGGCACGAAGAACCTGCCGGCGCTCAGCTATTTCCTGCGCGGCATGGAATTGCTGCACAGCTTCAACAAGGAGAGCAACCGCCAGGCGCGCGACTTGTTCGAGATCTCGGCGCAGCTCGATCCCAGCTATGCCAAGCCATTATCGAAGATCGCCTGGTGCCATATGGTCGATGCGACTTTCGGCTGGGCTGAGGATGCCGCGGCCGCGCTGGAGAAGGGGTTGGAATTCGCCAGCGCCGCCATCGCCATCGATGATGACGAGGCCTGGGGCCATCATGCGCTGGCCGGCTATTACATGTTCAAGCGGCGCTACGGTCCCGCCATCGCCGAATATGAGAGGGCGGTGGCGCGCAATCCCAACGATGCCGATACGCTGACCGATTACGCCTGGTGCCTGAATTATGCCGGGCGGCCGCAGGCGGCGCTGGAGCTGGCGCATAAGGCCATGCGCCTCAACCCCTATTGCCCCGAATGGTACATGGCGCAGCTGGGCCAGATCTATTTCGATGCGCGGCAATATGAGGATGCCGTCACCACCTTGTCCGGCCTGCGCAATCTCGACACGGTGCCGATCCACCTGATCCTGGCGGCGAGCCATGCGGCTCTGGACCAGGATGAGGCGGCGCGGCAAGCCATCGCCCATGTCCTGGAACTCGACCCCGAGGCCAGCGTCACCAGCTGGAGCACACCGGAACGCGCGCCCTATAAGGAGACCCGCGACCTCGCCCATTACCGCAACAAGCTGCGCAAGGCCGGGCTGCGGGAGTAGGGCGTGCGTGACGTTCATCAACCGTCACCGTGGACCCTCGGATCAAGTCCGAGGGTTGTCTGCTGAAATGGGTTTAAACTTGGCGCTGAAGTTTTTTAAGCTTTGAGTGCTGAAGCGGGGGCGGCCGCCCCCGCTTCAGCGGTGGCAGGCAATCGTCCGAGGGACGGGTGAACCACCCGCTGTCATCTAGGTTCCTGCCACCTACTTGTGCACGCTTGAAGAGTTGAAGGGGCCAAGCACGCCCGCAGACAATCCCAAGCCCGACGAGGATACCATGCCAGTTC
>SSEL01000049.1 GCA_008012315.1 Rhodospirillaceae bacterium | reverse complement strand
TCGGCGATCGGCACAGCCGACAACAACTTGCGGGTATAGGAATGCTGCGGGTTCTCGAAGATCGCCTGTCGCGTTCCCAGCTCGACGATCTGGCCGAGATACATCACCGCGATGCGGTGGCTGATCTCTTCAACGACCGCCATGTCATGCGAGATGAAGAGATAAGAGAGGCCGAACTCCGCCTGCAATTCGCGCAGCAGGTCGAGGATCTGCGCCTGGATCGAGACATCGAGCGCCGAGACGCTTTCATCGGCGATGATGACCTTCGGATTGAGGGCAAGGGCGCGGGCGATGCAGATGCGCTGACGCTGGCCGCCGGAGAATTCATGGGGATAGCGTGTCGCCTGTTCGGCGGTGAGGCCGACCCGGCGGAAGAGATAGGCAACGCGGTCCTTCAGCTCGCTGCCAGTGGCGGTGCCGTGGATGACCAGCGGCTCGGCGACCAGATCGCCCACCGTCATGCGGGGATCGAGCGAGGCGAAGGGGTCCTGGAAGACCATCTGCATCTGACGGCGCAAATGCTGCAGCTCGCGGCCGCTGATGCTGGCGATATCCTTGCCCTCGACCCTGATGCTGCCGGTCGAGGGAACCAGGCGCAGGATCGCCTTGGCCGCCGTCGACTTGCCGCAGCCGGATTCGCCGACCAGGGCCAGGGTCTCCTGCGGCATCAGGTCGAAGGAAACTTTCTCTACCGCGTGAACGCGCTGCTGCGTCCGGTGCAGCAGGCCGCCCTTGATGTCGAAGCGCACGACCAGGTCGCGCACAGTGAGGACCGGTTTCGGCTGTTCCGTCTTCACCGGGAGTTTCGGCGCACGGGCACCGGCGCTGAATTTCGGCACCGCATCGAGCAGGGCCTTGGTGTAATCGTGCTGCGGCTTGGTGAAGATCGCTTCGACCGCGCCTTCCTCCACCATCTTGCCGTGGCGCATGACGATGACGCGGTCGGCCATTTCGGCGACCACGCCCATGTCATGGGTGATCATGATGATGGCGGTGCCGGTGTCGCGCCGCAGATCCGCCATCAGTTCCAGGATCTGCGCCTGGATGGTGACATCGAGTGCGGTGGTCGGCTCATCGGCGATCAGCACCTTCGGATCGCAGGACATGGCCATGGCGATCATGACGCGCTGGCGCATGCCGCCGGACATCTCGTGCGGGTATTGCTTCAGCCGCTTCGCCGCTTCTGGAATGCGCACCGCCTGCAGCGCCTCGACGGCGCGCTTGCGGGCCTGGGCATCGCTCAGGCCGCGATGCCGCCGCAGGCTCTCGGTCATCTGCGTGCCGATGCTGAGCACGGGATTGAGCGAGGTCATCGGCTCCTGGAAGATCATGGCAAGATCGTTGCCGCGTATGTCCTGCATCGCCACATCGTCGAGCTTGAACAGGTCGCGGCCGTTGAACGTCGCACTGCCGCGAATGACCCGTCCGCCCGGCTTCGGCAGCAAGCCCATTAGCGAGAGCGAGGTGACCGATTTGCCGGAGCCGGATTCCCCGGCGATGCAGAGCGTTTCGCCCTGGCGCAATTTGAAGCTGAGCCCGTCGACCACGGTGACCGGGCCGGTCGGCGTGCCGAACTGCACCGCCAGGTCCTGGAGATCGAGGATCACCTCGCCGATTTTCCGCCCGTTGCCGGGCTGGAGCGGGGCGTCGTGATGGATGGGCTGAGCTGTCATTTTCGGGGGCGATCCGTCTACTGGTTTAGTCAAGCGGGTGCTCAGTCGAGCACGATGCGGGGGAAATAGAACGAGACCACCCAGTTCGGCATGTCGACGATTTCGCTGATCCTGAGATCGCCGCAGACCGAGCAGAGCATATAGGCCTCGACCGCGCTGATCTTGTGGCGCCTGGAGAGGAGATCGATCATGCCGCTGAGAGCATCGCGGGCACCGGCCATCAGGTCCGGGCCGACGCCGGTCGTCACGTCATAGCCCTTCTCGTCGAGATGGCGGCTGACCGGGCCGGCGGTGCGGAAGCGCGGCATCTTCAGATTGGCGCCCTTGACCAGTTCCAGCTTCACCGTGACATCAAGCTGGCTTTCGATCGCCGTGCCACAAACCTCGCCGTCGCCCTGGGCGGCGTGGGTATCGCCGAGCGAGAACAGGCCGCCTTTCACCTCGACCGGCAAATATAGCTCGCTGCCGAGGCCGAGATCGCGGATATCGAGATTGCCGCCGACGCGGCGCGGCGGCACGACGGAATGCAGGCCGGGCTCGGCCGGAGCGAGGCCCACCGTGCCGGCAAAAGGTTTCAGCGGTACCTTGGCCAGCGAGCCGTACATCGCCGGGGCGAGGCTGCCCGCATCATATTTCCAGATATGCAAAGCCGGTTCCTTGAACTGGTCCGCCAGCAGCCCGAAGCCCGGGATATTGGCGGTCCAGCCCCAGCCGCAAGGCTTATAGCCGAGCATGGTGACCTTCACGGCATCGCCGGGTTCCGCCCCGTCGATCTCGATCGGCCCCAGCACCGGATTGACCTTGCTGAAGTCGAGGCGGGGGATATCCCCCGCCGTCCACTCCGGTGTTATCTGCCCGCACGACGATTCCATGCACTGCAACTCGACGACGTCGCCGGAACCGACCTTGTGGATCGGCTTCAGCGAATTGTCCCAACCGATATGATGCTGGTGATCGTGGATCGTGCAGGTCACGTTGTGCGGAGCTTGTGTCATTTCTTCACCCAAACGTCTTCATAGGGAACCGGCTGGTGGATCACGTCGACGAAGTACGACTTGTCGCCTTCGAGCCGATCCGAGCGCAGCGTGTAGCGGTTCGGGTTGAGCAGGGGCACCCAGGGGGCGTCCTGCATGATGATATCACCGAACAGCTTGCTCCAGGCAGCGTTCCGCTCCGCCGTCTTGGCGGGATCGGCGATCGCATTGGCCGCCTGGGCCCGCTTGTCGATCTCCTTGTTGCAGTAATGGGCATAGTTGTAGCCGCCTTCGGCAGCGCTCGCGCAGCCCAGGATCGGGGTGTAGAAATTGCTGGGATCCGGGAAGTCGGCATACCATTCGGTCAGCGACATCGGCGTGCCGTCGACCTTGCCGGCGATACCGTTGAAGGCGGCATTGTCGAGGCCTTTCAGGCTGACCTTGATGCCGATCGCGGCGAGGTCCTTCTGGATCGACTGCCCCATGCGAGGCCAGGGATCGGTATTGGCGAAATAAAGCTCGGTCTCGAAGCCCTTTTCCAGGCCGGCTTCCTTGAGCAGTTCCTTCGCCTTGGCCGGATCGTACCCGTAGCCCTTGAAGTTCGGATCATAACCGGCCATGGCAGGCGGCAGGACCTGACTGGTCACGGTGCCGCGATTGTTCAGGATCTTGACCAGGCGTTCCTTGTTGATCGCGTAGCTGACCGCCTGACGCACCTTCAGATTGTCGAAGGGCTTCACATGGGCGTTCATGGTCATGTAATTCAGGTTGAGCTGCTCCGCTTCGTAGAAGCGGTCCTTCAGCGCCGCGTTCTTGGTGACCTCCAGGAACTTGGCCGGCGGGAAGATGTCGCCCGTCAGGTCGGCCTCGTTGTTCTGCACCTTCAGGACCTGCACAACCGGCTCCAGGCCGAACTGGATGGTGACCTGATCGGCATGGGGGCGGCCCGGATGATTCGGATAGGGCGTGCGTTCCAGGACGATATGCTGGCCCTTCACCCATTCCTTCATCGCGTAATCGCCCGTGCCGACCGGATGCTGGCCGAAATCGGCGCCGTATTTCTCCACTTCTTCCTTCGGCACGACATAGGAGAAGTTCAACGCCATGATATGCAGCATGGTGGCGTCGGGCTGGGTCAGGTGGAAGATCACCGTGTAGTCGTCCGGCGTCTCGATGCCGGCAAGCTCGGCCGCCTTGCCGTTGACCATGTCGTCATAGCCCTTCAGCGCGGTGAAATAACCGGCGCCCGGGCTCTGGGTCTTCGGATCGACCACGCGGTCGATCGAGTACTTGACGTCAGCGGCCTTCATCTCGCGGCCGTTCTGGAATTTGATGCCCTTGCGCAGCTTGAAGGTATAGGTCAGGCCGTCCGGCGAAACCTCGTAGCTCTCGGCCAGGTCGGTCACCAGGTCGTTGGTGCCGTGCTTGTAATCCATCAGGCCGTCGAAGATCGCCCGGATGGTCGTCCAGTTCTGGAAGTCGTAGCCGATCGCCGGATCGAGCGTGTTGAGATCGTCCTTGAATACGATCGAATAGCTGCCGCCATCCTTCGCTTTCTCGGCATGGCCCGGCGTGGCGATGCCGGCCAGGGCCGTGCTCGCCAGCAGGGCCAGGGCGAAGGTGGCGCCCAGGGTAAACCGCTGGGTAAAGCGTTTGCTCATCAAATCCCCCTCTGTCTCGGTTAGGTATCGGCGCCCGCCTGTTGCAGCGGGCGGGCGCCTCGGGTCAGGTGATTATTTCGTCACGTGGTTACTTCACATCCGTCGCATAGATGACGTCGTAATTGACCGGGATGTGAATCGGATCGGCGAAGACGCCGTTCGGCCCCTGGATGCGCTTGGAATGGATGACATAGGCCTTTTCGTTGAAGATCGGGGCCCAGGGCGCATCCTTCATCAGATCGGTATAGATCTTGCCCCATTCGGCAGCGCGCTCGCCCTGCTTGGCGGGATCGGTGATGGCATTGGCCTTGTCGGCGCGGGCATCGAGATCCTTGTTGCAATACCAGGCCCAGTTCCAGCCGCCATCGACCGCGCCGCCGCAGCCGAGGATGGCGGTGTAGAAGTTGCTGGGATCGGGGAAGTCGGCGATCCAGGCCATGCCACCCGACCAGATCATCGGCGCACCGTCCTTCTTGCCACCGGCGGCGATCACCGTGCCCATGTCCTGCGACTTGATATTGGCCTTGATGCCGATGGCGGCCAGATCGCTCTGGATCGCCTGGGCGATGCGCGGCTGCGGATCGGTGTTCATGACATAGAGATCGGTCTCGAAACCTTTCTCCAGTCCGGCTTCCTTCAGCTTCGCCTTGGCGCCCTCGACATCGTATTTGTAGCCTTCATAAGTCTTGTCGTAGCCCGGCATGGCGGGGGGCAGCGGCTGGTTCGCCGGCACCGCGCGGCCGTTGATCAACTTGACGATACGGTCCTTGTTGATCGCCATGTTGACCGCCTGGCGCACCAGCACGTTGTCGAACGGCTTGATGTTGACGTTCATCGTCACATAGCCGGTATGGAGCTGTTCGGTGATGGCGATCTGGTCCTTCAGGCTGGGATCCTGGGTGACCTCGACGAATTTGGCCGGCGGGATGCCGTCGCCCGGAATGTCGATCTCGCCCTTCTGCATGCGGGTGAGGGCGACGGTCGGGTCCTGGCCGATCTCGAAAGTGATCTTGTCGAGATAGGGCTCGCCGGAACGGTAGTAATCCTTGTTGCGCTCGAAGACGATGCGCTGGCCGGGCACCCATTCGCCCAGCTTGAAGGCGCCGGTGCCGACCGGCTTATGGCCGAAATCGCCGCCCGATTTCTCGACCTCTTCCTTCGGCACGACGAAGGAGAAGTTGAGCGCCATCAGATGCAGCAAGGTGGCGTCTGGGTGGCTGAGCTCGATCTTCACGGTGTAATCGTCCGGCGTCGTCACGCCGGCCAGTTCCTTGGCCTTCCCGGCCTGGAAATCGTCGAAACCCTTCAGCGAGGCGTAATAGCCGGCACCCGGGCTCTGGGTCTTCGGATCGCAGGTGCGTTCCAGCGAATACTTGACGTCGGCGGCCTTCATCTCGCGGCCGTTATGGAATTTGACGCCCTTGCGCAGCTTGAAGGTATAGGTCAGGCCGTCCTGTGAGACCTCATAGCTCTCGGCCAGGTCGGGTATCAGCTCGGTGGTGCCCGGCTTGTAATCCATCAAGCCGTCGAACATCGCCTTGATCATCGACCAGTTCTTCCAGTCATAGCCGATCGCCGGATCCAGGGTCGGGATATCGTCCTTGAAGGTGACGGTGGCTTCGCCGCCCTGCTTCGGCGTCGCCGGCGCGCCGGCGGCCACCTGGGTCGCCGCCGGCTGCGTCGCTTCCGTCGTTGCCGGTGCGGCCGGCTGGGATTGGGACTGTTCGGTCGCGGCGGGTGCGCTGGATTGCTGTTCTTCCTTCTTCTGGTCGCAGGCGCCAAGCGCGATCAGCGCCAACACCGATACAGATGCCATCAGACGTTTCATGTTCCCCTCCTTAGGGCCACCAGCCCGGCGGCCGTTGCAATATTGGGTTTTTTTATCAACGCAGTTTAATACGCGGGTCGATCAGCGGCGCGATCAAATCGGCGATCAGGCTGCCCATGGCGACGGCGAAAGCGACGATCAGCATGACGCCCATGATGATCGGGATATCGAGCTGCTGAATCGCCTGCCAGGTCAACTGGCCGATGCCGGGCCAGCCATAGACCGATTCGATCAGCACCGCGCCGCCCATGAAGAAGCCGATATCCAGGCCGATCATGGCGATGATCGGCAGCAGCGCATTGGGCACCACATGGAGGCCCAGGATGCGCAGCCGGTTGAGGCCCTTGGCGCGCGCCGTGCGGACGTAATCCTGGCGCAAGACCTCGATCACCGTCGAGCGCATCTGCTGGGCATACCAGCCCGCACCTAAGAGGCCGAGCGAGAGCGAGGGCAGGATCAGGTTCTTGAACTGGCCATAGCCGCCGATCGGGAACCAGCCGAGATGCACCGCGAAGAAATAGAGCAGCAGCAGGCCGAGCAGAAAGGCCGGCATCGAGATGAAGATGAAAGTCGCCGCCATGATCGCCTGGTCCAGCGCGCTGTTGCGTTTCAAGGCCGCAACGAGGCCGAAGGTGAGGCCGAGGACCAGCTCGAAGAAGATCGCACCGCACATCAGCAAGGCGGTTGCCGGCACGCGCGGAAAGATCAGCGTAGTGACCTCGCTGCGCTGCAGATAGGAGCGGCCGAGATCGCCATGCAGCAGGTTCCACAGATAGCGGCCATATTGCTGCCAGATCGGCAGGTTGAGGCCGAGCTGCTCGCGCACCCGTTCGACCTGGTCGACGCTGGCGGTGCGGCCGGCCACCTGGCGCGCCGGATCGGCCGGCAGCAGGTAGAGCAGGCAGAAGGTAAGGATGCTGACACCGAGCAGGATCAGCGCAGCTTGGATCAAACGGCGGAGAACATAAGCGGACATCAGTGTTTCCCCCGCAGGGTCGGATCGAGAATATCACGCAAGGCGTTGCCCAGCAGGTTGAAGGACAAGGCCAGGATGGCGATGACGATACCCGGATAGAAGACCAGCCAGGGGAAGCTTTGGAAATAGCTTTGATTCTCGTTGATCATGCCGCCCCAGCTCGGGGTCGGCGGCTGCACCCCGACGCCGAGATAGGACAGGGCCGCTTCCAGCAGCACCGTGGTGGCGATGCCGAGCGTCGCCCAGACCGTGATGGTCGGCACCAGATGCGGCAGGATATGACGGAACAGGATGCGCCCGGTGCTGGCGCCGATGCTGCGTTCGGCCATGACATATTCGCGTTCCGAGAGCGAGGTCGTCTCGGTATAGAGCACGCGGGCGATCTGCACCCAGTTCACCATGGAAATGACGATGACGACGATCCACAGGCTGGGCCGGAAGATCGCCGCCAGCACGATCGCCAGCAACAGGGACGGGAAGGCCATCATCAGATCGGTGAAGCGCATCAGCGCCGTGCCGAGCCAGCCGCGCACGAAACCGGCAGTGACGCCAATCAATGCGCCGATGGCAATCGCGATGCCATTCGCCAGCAGGCCGATAATAAGTGAAGCACGCGCGCCATAGATCAGGCGGGAAAGCAGATCTCGGCCGAGCAGATCGGTGCCGAGCAGGAATTCGCTGTTGGGGGGCAGCGGCTCGCCGATATCGGTGAGGCCGTTCGCCAATTGATTGTCGGGGGCAAAGGGGGCGAGCAGGGGTGCGAAAATCGCCGCCAGCACGATGAGCAGGATGACGACAAGCCCGAACATCGCCAGCTTTCGCCTCAGCAATTCTTTCAGAACATACATAATGCTTTCAGAACTCCAGTGGCCCCACCAGCACCGAAGGTCAAAACGGCGGGGTCAAATGAGCCTTTTGGTTGCCATGAAAAGTGGCGGCAGCATAGGTGCAAACCGCCGCATCTTCAACAAGGCTGACACAAAATCGATATGGAATCTTGCGTGGGAGTTGCGCTGGTGGTTGCCGATTTGAATGCCGCTTCAGAACAGCAAAGAGCCTGACGGCATACCGGGAGATGCCGATTGGTGCAGGCCGACGCCCGCCCCGGAAAAGACCGGGGCGTTGGCAAGGCTACGGATAGCGGATTGGGATCCGCTCAGCGCGGATTGGGCAGGCGGACCGGACGCATCAGAAAGGCCGGCATATGATCGCCGAAGGCCAGGACCGGCGTATCGTCGTCATGGTCGCGGCGGCCGGCGGAGCGCCGTTCATGGCGGTTCTGCTGGCGGACCGGTTCAAGCGGTGCCTGCTCGGCGGGCAAAGCGGCGGAAGATTCCAACTTCTGATGCCGCCCCTGATGCACTGGCGGATGCGGGATGGCGGCATCGATTTCCACCGTCGCGATTTCCTGGCCATCGGTCTTGCCGTTCTTGCCGCGGCGGTTGCGGCCGCGATCCCGGCCGCCATCGCCGCGCCCGCCGTCACGCGACGCACCGTCACGTGATACACTCTCGGCGGATTTCTCGCCGGCCGGCTTGCGGCGTTCATGGCGACCGCGGCGGCGTCCCTTGCCGTCGCCCTCTTCGAAGGGCAGCAGCTCGATGCCGTCGATGGTGATGCGCGGAATTTCCTTGCCGATCAGTTTCTCGATCGCGGCGACATGCTTGCCGTCATCCGGCGTCGCGAAGGTGTAGGCATGGCCCTCACGGCCGGCGCGGCCGGTGCGGCCGATGCGATGGACGTAGTCTTCTGCATGGATCGGCGTATCGAAATTGAAGACATGGCTCAGCGCCGCGATATCGATGCCGCGCGCGGCGACATCGCTGCACACCATCAGCGTGGCTTCGCCGCGCTTGAACTTTTCCAGCGTCTCGGTGCGCTTGGATTGCGGCATGTCGCCATGCAACTGCGCCACGTTGAAGCCATGCTTGGTCAGCGAGCGATAGAGGATATCGACATCGCGCTTGCGGTTGCAGAAGATCAGCGCATTGGTCACTTGCTCGGCGCGGATCAGGCGCCGCAGGGCTTCGCGCTTATCCATCTCATCGACGATGGTCAGGCCCTGGGTCACCGTGCTGGCGGTGGTGGCCGGCGGCGCGACGGTGATTTCCTTGGGATTCATCAGGAAGGCATCGGCCAGGCGGCGGATTTCCGTCGCCATGGTGGCCGAGAAGAACAGCGTCTGGCGCAGTTTCGGCAGCAGGCTGACGATGCGCTCGACATCGGGGATGAAGCCCATATCCAGCATGCGGTCGGCTTCGTCGATCACCAGCGTCTTGACGTCGCTCATCAGGATCTTGCCGCGCTCGAACAGATCGATCAGCCGGCCCGGCGTGGCGATCAGCACATCGACGCCACGATCCAGCTTCTTCTCCTGGTCGGCGAAGCTTTCGCCGCCGATCAGCAGCGCCATCGAGAGATTGATGTATTTGCCGTATTTCTCGAAATTTTCCGCCACCTGGGTGGCCAGTTCCCGGGTCGGTTCCAGGATCAGCGAGCGGGGCATGCGGGCGCGGGCGCGGCCGTTATGCAGGATCTCCAGCATCGGCAGGGTGAAGGATGCCGTCTTGCCGGTGCCGGTCTGGGCGCAACCGAGAACGTCCCGGCCCATCAGCACGAAAGGAATGGCCTGGGCCTGGATCGGGGTGGGGGTGGCGTAGCCGAGTTCGGAGATCGCCTGCAGAATTTCGGGGCTGAGCCCCAGTTCATCAAAAGTCATGCTTGCTCGAAATCGGGTGCCTGAGGACGTCTCGGCGGCGGATCTGCCGCTGGATCGCTCAAGGCAGCCGGCCCCATCAGGACTGCCTAAAAATCGCGGGAAATATAGGGACTATGCGGCTTTTGTCAATCAAACCGGGCTTTCCGGGGGCGTTTCGGCCCTCCCCAAAATGCTCAGGGTGCCATGCTTCCGCAGCATGGCACCCTGCCGGGACGGGGGTTCAAAGGGGACTAGCAGCGCATCCCATTCGAGCAATTCACATCGCCGTTGCTCTCGGGGTTCGGGAACAGATAGACCGTCAAATTCCGCAGGAATGCCTTGAATTGCGGGTCATCCGGGCCGCTGACGTCACTGATCGATCCGGTTGCATATGTGACCGCATCCTTGCCCTGGCAGTAGGCGGCATCGACGTGGATCGTGCCCTCGCCGCCGCGGCCCATCTTCGTCGAGTCGTTGTCGCCCGAATTCTGGCAGATATAGTCGCCGGTCCCGCCGGTTTCGTTGAAGGCGAAGCGGACACGCGGCCCCTTATTGACCGGAATATAGCCTTTCGGCTGGATCGCCTCGGCGACCAATTGGTTGAAATCCTTCTGCGACATGGCGAAGGGATTGCCGGTCACATCCGCATGCATGCCCTTCTGATAGGGGATCCAGCGCCCCTGGCCGGGATCATAGCCGGAATTGATCTGCCGGTAGTCGATCTTGCCATAGGAGGAACAACCGGCCAGGCCGGCGGTCAGGACCAATGCCAGCAATGGTCGTGAGCAACGGATGAAGGGGGAGGAGGCCGGGTTAGCCATCATGAATTCTCCTAGAGACACTGGTAATAAGCTAAGCGGACTGAATTTTTTATCAAGACATATGCGATCCCAGCGTGGATAAGTCGGCGGGATCGGGACGGCGAGCGGGACAGGTAACTGGCATGACGGTGCATTTGGTGAAGCTTTGTGTCGGGATCGGTTCCATTCAGGAGCTGGTCGCCTATCGCGAGGACCTGATGCGACGCCTCGGTAAAAAGGGCAAGCCGCTGGAAGACCAGCATTGGACCCGTCACCGCCCGAAGCGGGCGGAAGAGGTGCTGGATGGCGGTTCATTGTATTGGGTCATCCGCGGATCGGTCTGTGTCCGCCATCGCATCCTGCGACTCGACGAGGTCGAGGACGAATCCGGCACTGCCTTCTGTTCCATCGTCTACGATCCGACTGTCATCGTGACCGAGGCGCGGCCAAAACGCGCCTTTCAGGGCTGGCGCTATCTCGAAGCGGCGGATGCGCCGCCCGACCTGCCGAACCAGGAACAGGCACTGCGTCAGCTCGCCGATGAGGCCGAATTGCCGACGGAGATGCTGGCGGAACTGCGCAGCCTCGGCCTTGCCTGATCATCCGTCATCTTCATGACCTCTCGCTGACATCGCCCGCTTGATCATCGTGTTCCGCATCATCCATGGCCCCCGGCTCAAGGCCGGAGCGACCAGCGGGAAGCGGTTGGCGGGGTGCGATGACTGATAGTGCCAAGTCATGAACGGCGCTATCTGATCACCATCCAGATCGCCATGGCGACCATCATCAAATTCTCGGTCAGTGAAATGAAGCCGAGCGGCACATTGCTGCCGCCGCCGACACAGGCGCATTTCAGCTCCCTCTTATCGACATAAACCGCCTTGAAAACGGACACCGCCCCGATCGTGCCGATGAACAAGGCGACCGGAACGGCGAGCCACAAGGCGATACCGGCGATCATCAGGATGCCGGCCAGGGCTTCGCCGAAAGGATAGAGATAGGCATATCGCACGACCCGCTGCGCCAGCAGGTCATAGCCGAGGAACATGTTGGAGAAGCCTTCAAGATCGCGCAGCTTCAGGATCGCCAGGATGCACATGCTGATGGCGATGAACCATTCCGCCGTGCGGATCGTCAACAGCGTGCCGAAAGCCGCCCAGCTCGCGGCCAACGCGATTAGCGCCGCCATGCCGAAAACCGCGATGACCGGCTGGTAGCTCGTGGCTTTGGGATCGCGGACGGCCTTGCCGAAATGCCGCCGCAGATCGTCATAGCCGCCGATCCGCTTGCCGCCGATGAAGGTCTGCGGTGTCGTCTTGACCTGCTGCTCGGCCATGAAGGCATCGGTCTCGGCACGTGTCCTTAGCCAGCGATCATCGACAGCGTAGCCTTCGCGCTTCAGCAGATCGCGCGATTTCAAGCCGAAGGGGCAGATATGTTCCGGCATCACCATCCGGTAAAGGGTCGCTTGCTGGCCGTCTGCTGGCATTGAAAGACCTCCCTGGAAGAAGCCGCCACGGGAAGGGGAACAGGCCGACGCCTCCTTCAGGAAGGAAACCGTTAGCCGGCATGGCGGGTTCCATGGACGCGTGGACGCGGCCTTGCGTTATTGGGCCGGCCGCTATCCGCAGGCTCAAGGTGAACGCATATTGGAAGAAACCGTGTCGCCGGTTTGCAGCCCGGCCTATCAGGCTGAAATGGGTGGCCTGGCCGTAGCTGAGGCCCTCTCCAATTGTACGCTGATGCATGAGGAACGCATGCTGGCAAACTGGGAACAATGGTTCGCGCTGGCGGGGTGAAGAAAGTTCGCAACGCTCGCGGTCCGGTCTACAGCCATGGCAGCATGGCCATTGAAGCAGCCATTCACGGCGAAGGTGTCGCGCTGGGACGCAGTGCTTTGGCGGCGGATGACATTGCCGCCGGACGCCTCGTTGCGCCATTTCCGCAGATCCAGCTCGATGCCGGGCGCGCCTATTATCTCGTCTATTGCGAGGATAACCGGGATCATCCGAAAGTCTGCGCCCTGCGTGGACGGCTGCATGACGAAGTTCGTTGATTTTACGCGAAGCCGATTGAAGGCCGATTGAACTTGGCGCGCTCCTGAAAGACTTTCCCGCCGATCGTACCGGGCAGTGGCACGTCGGCCCGCGCAGCGCTTCGCGTGACATGACGAGCCGGTTGACCGGTCTTTTGAGCGGTTTCGATGGTTGGGCGTCGCTTTTTTTGAGTCGAATCGCACGCGATGCCGACAAGCTTCGACCGATTCCGCGCTGCAACCAGACATGAAACGCGCATCGCTCACGCATCCCGGCGCGATTTCATCCCATTCGGACTTGTGGTTGCAGCCGTCCGGGCCGCTATCTGTAGCTTCGGAAGACGGGAAAAAGGCGGTTTCCCACGAATTCTTAAAAAAAATCACGATCCTGTTTTTTTCTGCTGGACAGTTCCGGATGACTCGCCTAAAAACCGCGCCACCAGACGGGGGGCGGTGACAAACACCGGCGACCGACTGGGCCGGAAGGCGGTTTCGCCGACCGGATCTGAATGGCGCAGAGAGCCCAGTCAGGGCACTTGAATCGCTGTTACGGCATCGCTATATTGCTCGATCGTGTCGGGTCGAATCGACCTCGATACATCGCGCTTGCGGTGTCTGCTGATTGACATTGTTGAGAGAAGAGAAGGGATACGCGGGCGGCGGATCTTGATTGGGCTTAGGCCTGGTATTTGAGATCATTGCCGAATGCGTGTCTTCTTAAGAACGGACTTGTTGTCTGTTTCTGGGTTGGCTGGAGCGATCTGGCTGATCGGGGATGGATGATATGTCCGGACAGTAAGCAAGAACGTGTTTGTGTAAGGATCTTCGTTGATTTGCCGGGTCTTCGGATTTGGCAGGTTAACCTG
>SSEL01000009.1 GCA_008012315.1 Rhodospirillaceae bacterium | reverse complement strand
CGGTGGTGGGGGCCGGGGTGGTCGGTCTTGCCATTGCCCGCACCTTGGCATCACAGGGGAAAGAGGTTCTGGTCCTGGAAGCTGCGCCGATCATCGGCAGCGAGACATCCTCGCGCAACAGCGAAGTCATTCACGCCGGTATCTACTATGCCAAGGACAGTTTGAAGGCCCGCCTTTGCCTGGCGGGACGCAATGCGCTCTATGATTTCTGCGCCAGCCATGGCGTGCCGCATGCACGGCTGGGCAAACTGATCGTCGCCAGCGACCCGGCGCAGCTCGGCCAGCTCGAGGCCGTCGCTGCCCGCGCCGCCGCCAATGGCGTCGACGATCTCAAATTTCTGGATGCCACAGAAATCGGCAAACGGGAGCCAGCACTGAAGGCCAGCGGCGGCCTGTTATCGCCATCGACCGGCATCATCGACAGCCATGCTTTCATGCTTGCCTTGCAAGGTGACGCAGAAAATGCCGGCGCCCTCTTCGCCTTCCGTACACCGGTGCTGCGCGGCGAGATCGCCCGGGATGGCTATCGCCTGGAAACCGGCGGCGATACGCCGATGCAATTGAAGACCAGATACCTGGTCAATGCAGCCGGCCATGGCGCCTGGAATCTGGCGCGGCAGTTGCGCGGCTACCCGGAACATCTCATCCCGAAACAGGCCCTCGCGAAGGGCAATTACTTCACCCTGCAGGGCCGCTCGCCATTTCAGCGGCTGATCTATCCGGTGCCGGAGCCGGGCGGCCTCGGCATCCACCTGACCATCGATCTTGGCGGACGCGCCCGCTTCGGCCCCGATGTCGAATGGATCGACAATCTGGACTACCGCATCGACCCGGCGCGCGCCGAGCGTTTCTATCCGGCGATCCGGCGCTACTGGCCCGACCTGCCCGATGGCGCCTTGGAGCCGGGCTATACCGGCATCCGGCCGAAACTGGTCGGCCCCGGCGAGGGCGATGCCGATTTCCGCATCGACGGTCCGGCGGCGCATGGCCTGCCCAACCTGGTCCAGCTTTTCGGTATCGAGAGCCCCGGCCTCACCGCGTCTCTGGCCATCGGCGATCTGGTGGCTGGCATGCTGGCTGACAGGTAGCCTGCGCGATCGCGCGCATAGCTCGGCCTTCGTGAGATCGCGAGCATAGCTCGCGGCGGGCGACAGGTAATCTCGGTTGATTGAAAAGGCCGGGTAACGATCTATAGACCTGTAGCGATGACGCAAAGATGAGCGTCGTCACAGACAGAGATCGTGCCATGTGCAACATTCTCCCCATGCGGCGGCCTCCGACGGCATGCCGTCGATGTAGCGATATCTGACCGTCCGAGACGCTCGGGCGGTCAGCCCTCCCATTCGCTCAGTTTCCGGTCATGGCTTCTTCGGAGAACATCATGCAAAGCCGTGTTCACCAGACCCCTCTTCACCATAACGAAACTGTCATCGGCGTCCTGACGGAAGAAAAGGCCAGTAAAGCCGACATCAAGAATTACCGCTTCACCGCCTTGGACCCGCGTTTCCGCCTGCTCGACGGCAGCAAATTCTCCGGCTTCCAGAAGGCGATGGCTGCGATCAACCGCGTCGGCCATTTCGTCGATCGTCCGGTACCGGCCAACGAACGGTAACGGCAGCCGTTAAACCAACCGGGCGATGTCCTCCCCTCCCCAGAACCATCGCCCCAAACTCGGGCAGCGCCATATTCCAGAGATTCAGGCGCTGCCCATTTTTATGCCAATCCGGCAAGCCGCTCCAACGCGGCATCGAGCACCCGGTCCTGCTTGGCGAAGCAGAAGCGAATGACGGAACGCACCGGGCGGGCGCTGTAGAAGGCCGAAACCGGAATGGCGGCGACTCCATGGCACTCAACGAGGTCGCGGCAAAAAGCAACATCGTCCGGCTGCCCCAGTTTCGCCGGCCCCAATTTGGCAATATCGATATTGGCGAAATAGGTACCCTGGCAGAGCAGGGCATCGAGACCGAGACGCTGCAACCCGGCGACGAAGCGATCGCGGCGGCGTTGCATGTCCGCCGCAAGGTCGCGAAAATAGTCGTCGGATTGGGTCAGTCCGTAAGCCACGGCCACCTGCAGATTGGGCGGCGTGGTGAAGGTCAGGAACTGGTGCGCCTTGGCGATCACGTTCAGCACCTGCGGCGCGGCAGTGACATAGCCGACCTTCCAGCCGGTCAGGGAAAAGGTCTTGCCGGCGGAGCCGAGCTTGACCACCCGGTCGCGCAGACCGGGTTGCGCCAGCAGGCTGAGATGGCGGGCGTCATCGAAGATGATATGCTCATAGACCTCATCGGCGATGACAAACGCATCGGCGCCGTCGGCGATCTCGGCAATCAGCGCCATTTCATCGGCATCGAAGACACGGCCGGTCGGATTCATCGGATTGTTGACGATGATCGCCTTGGTCCGCGGCGAGACGGCAGCCACCAGATCGGCACGCTCCAGCCGCCAATGCGGCGGGGTCAAGGAAACAAAGCGCGGCGTCGCCCCGGCACGCAGCACCAGCGGCAGATAGGCGTCATAAAACGGCTCGATCAGGACGACCTCATCGCCCGGTTCGACCAGGCTGAAGATGGCTGCGGCCAGGGCTTCGGTCGCGCCCGAGGTCACCATGGTCTCGCTTTCCCAATCGACGGCGACGCCATGGAAGCGTTGGGCATGGGCCGCCACGGCCTGGCGCAGTTCCGGCAGGCCGAGCATCGGCGGATATTGATTCGACCCCTCCAGCAAAGCGCCGGCGGCGCGTTCCAGCACCGCCGCCGGGCCGCGATCATCGGGAAAACCCTGGCCTAGATTGACCGCCTGATGCTGCCGCGCCAGACGCGACATGGTTTCGAAAACGGTGGTGCCGAGGCCGGCATAGACGGGGTTGGCGCTGCGCATCTCATCACTCACTGAACGACGTTTCAGGCGATCATTGCCAGCGGCACGGCCAGGTCAAGCGGCATTGCTCTTGCGACCTTGTTTTATCCGGCCGGTGGCGGCCGTTTCGCCGAGGGCGATTTCCGCCCTGAGCCAGTCGCGGAAGATCGTCGTCGTCGGATTGGCGGCGCGGTCCGGCGGATAGATCAGAAAATAGGCGAGTTCGATCGGCGTCGCGGTGTCGCCCAGCCGGACCAGGCGGCCGTCGGCGATGTCGTATTGCACCAGTGACGCCTTGGCCAAAGCGACGCCGAGACCGTTAGCCGCCGCTTCCAGGACAAAGTTGGATTGATTGAAACGCGGCCCGCGTTGCCAGTCGACCTTGCCGATGCCGGAGGCTTTCAGCCAGCTCTTCCAGTCGGGGCAGGTTGGATCCTGGTCAGGGCTGTCATCGTGCAACAAAGCGGCGGTACGCAACAAGGCGGGCAGATCCGCCAAGTCCCGGCCTTCCAGCAGTTTCGGACTGCAGACCGGAAAGACGCTTTCACGCATTAGCAGATCCGCCTGCAGGCCGGGATAGTGACCATGCCCGTAGCGGATCGCGAGATCGATCGGCTCGGCAGTGAAATCGGTCAATTCCACCGTGGCGAGGACGCGGACATCGATCTCCGGATGCTGGCCGACAAACCGGTCGAGACGCGGCAGCAACCATTTCGTCGCGAAGGACGGCGCCACGGAAACGCTCAGCGTCCGCGTGTCTTCCGCCCAGCCGCCTTTCAGCAGTGTCACCTGTAATTGCGAAAACGCCTCGCTGACGCCCGGCAGGATTTCGGCGCCCTGCGGACTGAGAAGCAGCCCTTTCGGCGTACGCTGGAACAGCTTCACGCCCAGTTCATCTTCGAGCTGGCGCACCTGCAGGCTGACGGCGGAAGCCGTGACATGCAGCTCGCCCGCCGCCGCAGCAAAGCTGCCATGGCGGGCCGAAGCCCAGAAGGCGCGCAAGGCATTCAAGGACGGCAATCTGCGCAGCGGTCCGGTCATCGTCCCCTCCAATCACTATATACTCTATCAAATTAATAGAGATAGTGAATGCCTTGGCAAGCGGAAAGTTCGACGCCGTGACCGGCTAGCAATCCTATGCAGTTGTCAGCATGATCGTATTTTTCCCTTAAAACGGGAAAGGTAGGTCACTATATTCGGGCCAAGGTTATTTCGTTAGATTGCGCGCCATGATCCGCATCACCAACAGCATCGCCCTCGATGAGGCGGAAATCGAGACGCGTTTCATCCGAGCCTCGGGACCCGGCGGCCAGAACGTCAATAAGCTGTCGACGGCTGTCCAATTGCGCTTCGATGTCCGCCAGTCGCCCGCTTTGCGCGAGGATGTCCGGGCACGGTTGATGCGGCTGGCCGGACGGCGGCTGACCCAGGAGGGCATCCTGGTCATCACGGCGCAGCGCTTCCGCACCCAGGAACGCAACCGACAGGATGCCATCGAGCGCTTGAGCGAGCTGATCCGTGCCGCTGCCGTGCCGCCGACACCGCGCCGGGCCACCAAGCCCAGCAAGGCCGCCAAGCAGCGCCGTCTGGAGAGCAAAGCCCGCCAATCGTCCATCAAGCAATTGCGGCGTCAGAAGCCGGCCGCGGATTGACGTCCCGATCGGTACGCCGATCCGCAGCTATTTTGGCATGAAGACGATCGGCAGCTTGATCGCATGCAGCCGCGACTCTTCGTATGCGGGCGGCGGTGCGGGCAAGGGATTGGCACGGTCCACGAGGGACAAAGCCGCATCATCCAGCCTGTCATCGCCCGAACTCTGCGAGACCGTGCGGCTGAGGATCTGTCCCTGCCGATCGATGGCGACATCGATATAAGTCGTCATCGGCCGATGCTGGCGCATGCGGGTGCTGCGCTTGAACTTGATGAGATGTGCTGCCACCTGCGATTCCCAGTTTTTCTTCGCCGCCATCGCCGCTGCCAGGCTGGCCATTTCAGCCTGCTTCCTGGCGGCCTCGGCGGCATCGCTCTGAGCCTGCGCCTGCTGCGTCGGCTTGACCGGGACCTGTGCGGTTTCCTTGACATCCTCGACCGGCTTGGCCGGGACCGGCGGCGGCGGGGTCTCGGCCGGCTTCGGCTTTTCTTTTTTCTTCTTCTTTTTCTTCTGTACCTCAGGCGGCTTCGGCTTTACCTGGTCCAGTGCCACCTCGGATTCCACCTTGGGAACCTCGACCTTCGGGGTCTCCGGCTGCGGCGGTGTCGGCGGTTCGATGGCCGGCGTCGGTCGCGGCGGCTCGATCGCGGCCTGTTGCGGCGGAGGCGGTGGCGGTGGCGCCGGCTGTGCTTCGCCGAGATCGATCATGACGGCGGGCGGCGGCAATTCGACCGGCGGCGCCGGCTTGCTCCAATCGAGCATCGTTGCCGCGCCGGCGGCATGGACGACGAGCACCGCGATCAGGCAGACGCCCCAGCGCAGGACCTCTTTGCCCGTGCCGTGTCCCTGCCCTAGGCCCTGGCCCTCCGGCCCCATGGTTGCAGCCGCCGTCTTGCCTCCGGTCATTGCGCCGTCTTCTCGAGGCCGACCAGGGCCACTTTGAGATAACCGGCATCGCGCAGGGCATTCATCACCGACATCAAGTCGCCATAGCTGACCGTCTTGTCGGCGCGCAGGAAGATACGCTGGTCCTTGTCGCCCCTGGTCGCACCATCAAGCACCGAGGCGAGCTTGTCGCGCTGCACCGGATCGTTGCCGAGCACCAGGGAGAGATCCGCTTTGACGCTGAGGAAGAGCGGCTTGCTCGGGCGTGGCTGCGGCTTCGCCGACGCACCCGGCAAATCCACCGGCACATCCACCGTGGCCAGCGGTGCGGCGACCATGAAGATGATCAGCAGAACCAGAATGACGTCGATGAAAGGCGTGACGTTGATATCGCTGGTTTCCGCGAGATCGCCTTCACCATGATCGAGACGGACACCCATGCTTCACTCCGCCGCCTTGGCGTAAGGTGCTGCATTGCGATCCAGCTCCCGCGACACCAGACGCAGGATGGCGGCGGAGGTATCCGCCACCGAGGCCCGATTGGCGGTGATGGCCCGGGCGAAGAGGTTATAGATGACGACGGCGGGAATTGCGGCAACCAGACCGATCGCTGTCGCCAGCAGCGCTTCGGCGATGCCGGGTGCCACAACGGCGAGATTGGTGGTCTGCGCCTTCGAGATGCCGATGAAGCTGTTCATGATGCCCCAGACCGTGCCGAACAAGCCGACGAAGGGCGCAGTCGAGCCGATGGTCGCGAGGATGCCGGTGCCGCGCGCCATCAGCCGGGCGGTCGCGGCCTCGCCCCTTTCCAACCGGGACGCGACGCGTTCCTTCAACCCATCCGGCGAAGCTTCGGCCGCCAGGCGGAATTCGGCCTGGACGGCATTGAAGAGCATGACGCCGGGCCCGCGCAGGCCGCCTAGTTCCTCAGCCGCCGCGCTGAGGGAGCGTGCTTCGGACAATCGCGCCAGCGCCGCGAGCGTGCGGCCGCGCGTGATCCAGAGCTCGATCGCCTTGGCCAGGAGGACCGTCCAGGTGATGACCGAGGCAAAAGCAAGACCGAGCATCACCGCTTTCACGACCATATCGGCATTCATGAACATGCCCCAGGGTGACAGGTCATGGGGCAGCAATGCGGTCGCCAGCGCCGCGTCGCCCGCCGCCTCCGTAGCAGCTTCGGCATCGCCGGTCCCTGCATCGCCGGTCCCCGCATCATTGGCTTGCGCATCGCCGGCCTGTGCATCGCCAGCTTGCGGCGCTGATGCATCCGGCGCCGACGGATCCGTTGATGTCGATGGCTGGGACTGCGCGCCGTTCTGCGCCGATTGCTCAGGAGTCGCCGCTTCGCTGGCAGATGGCGCATCGGAAGACGGTGCGGCGGCAGAAGGAGTGGCCATTTCGCTTGTCGCCGCCGGCGCCGGCGCTTGCCGCGGCGACTGATCCTGGGCCCAGCCGATGGCCGGCATGAACAGGACCGACGCCAATAAGACAACCGAAATCTTCGCCGCTTTCATCATCGTGACTGCTTTCTTCCTTGATCGGGTTCCGGCGATCACCGGCGCTTTGACGGCCGGATGGAAGCCGCCGGATTGCCCTCTGCCGATTCCCCAAGCGATCTCGCCGATCGGCGGCCCAGCAGGCCCAACCGACCGGGTTTCCCGGGTTGGATATCGCAAATGCGAACAATTCGCAATCTCAAAGAATCATCCTGCCCAGGAAGGCAGTCTTTACAGAAACTTTACATTAATGAAATTGATAATCATTCTCATTAACGCTAAACACACGTCGCGATTGCCGGCTTCGCCTGGGCACCGCGGTCAAATCTGACACCGCCGGTCAACCTCGGCACTGCGGCCAGCCTGGGCACCGTCGGCCAAGTTGTCGCGACGAGAGGTGCGCTCACGCCTTCAGCTATCGCTCGATCGGGACACGGTTATCCGGCCTCAGCCGGATCGGTTTTCTCGTAACGGATTGCAGTCATGGGCAAACGAGCGACATCTTCCGCCACCAGGTTTTCCATGCGTCGGCTGCTGGGCCAGATCCACCTGTGGAGCGGATTGATCCTTTGCCTGCCGCTTGTCCTGATCGGCCTGACCGGCAGCATCCTGGTCTTCCAGGAAGAGATCGATGCGCTTGCCGGCGGCACCCCGCCTGCCCGGACAAGCGGCGAGATGCAGCCTGTCGGCGCCATGATCGCCGCGGCCGAGGAGGCCGTTGCCAATACCGCGATGAACGGCAGCAAAGCGGTTGCCGTCACCCTGCCCCGGGCACCGGGCGATCCGGCCATCATTCGCCTGGCGGCACCACGTGCCGGTAGCGGTGGCGGACCCGGCGGCGGCGGCCAGATCCGGCTCGACCCGGTGACGTTGAGCGTACTGGATATCCGCCAGCCCGGCGGCAGCTTCATGATGATCTTGCACCGGCTGCACGCCAATCTGCTGATCGGCAGCCGCGATGGGCGAACCGTCGTCGGCTGGCTCGGCCTCGTCATGCTGGCCCTGGGCGCAAGCGGCATCGTCATCTGGTGGCCGCGCAACGGGCGTTGGCGCGAGGCCTTCAGCGTGAAATGGCGTGCCCGCCCCCTGCGGTTCAACCGCGATCTGCACGGCGCCGTCGGCATCTGGGGGCTGGCTGTCTTCATGGTGGTGAGCTTCAGCGGCGTCTACCTCGCCTTTCCGCAAGTCATCACGGCCGGCATCGGCAGCGTCCTGCCGGCCCGCGATCTGCGCAGCCAGGATGCGCGGCTCAAGGCCGCGCCGATCACAGGCCAGGTGCCCATCGATATCGATCAGGTCGTCGCTTTGGCGCGGCAGCAGGAACCATCGGCCGTGCTTCGCAACATTGTCCTGCCGGCGCGGAAGGACCAGCCCTATCGCCTGACACTGGCTCAACCGGCGCGGGCCGATGGTGCTCCCCCGGCAACGCTCTATATCGATCCCTGGTCACGGCAGATTCTCGCCAACCGCAACCCGGCCGATTACAGCCTGGGCGAAAGCATCCTCGCCTGGCAACGGCCCTTGCATGAAGGCGCCGGCCTGGGATGGATCTGGCGCATCCTGGTTTTCTGCAGCGGCCTGCTGCCGCTGCTCTTCAGCATCACCGGCGTCACCATGTGGCTGCTCAAGCAGCGCAACCGCAAGAACGCCGCGAACCAGCAAAAGAGAGCGGTTGCAGCCGTCATCGACTGAGAGTGACGGCATCGGGAAACGTCACACGGGGGTGACCGTTTTCCAAGCCCGCTCTGAATAAGGAGGTACCGATCATCGCGCCGTCGGCGCACGGAAGGGATTTTGCTGTCAGGGAAAGACGCCCGTCTCATCACGTGTATTGGAGAAGGGCAAATGGGGATACTGAATAAAACCGGTAAGGGGGTTTCCGCTTCAACCGAAAATCTGGGCGGCATCCGCGGCCTGATGCGTGGCAGCATGGGGCCCGTTGCCTGTGGCCTCGCCTCCGTCCTGGCTGCAACCGGCGCCGCGGCGCAAAGCGCGCCGGCCACAAACAGCAATCAGATCAATCTGCCATCCGTCCAGGTCGATGCAGATCAAAACAAGGACGCGACCGACTACAAGACGGCCAGCCCCAAACTGGATCGATTGCCGACCGACCTGCTGGATACGCCGCAAACCATCGTGGTTATCCCGCAGGAGATCGTGAAGGAACAGAATGTCACGACGCTGAAGGATTCGCTGCGCAACGTCTCCGGCATCACCTTCCAGGCAGGCGAAGGTGGCACCCAGGGCGATGCGATCAACATCCGCGGTTTTTCCGCGCGCAACGACATCTTCCGGGACGGGGTGCGTGACAATGGCTGGTATACGCGCGACATGTTCGATACGGAAGCGACCGAGGTCTATATGGGCCCGTCATCGATCCTGTTCGGTCGCGGCTCGACCGGCGGCGCCATCAACATGGTGACGAAGCAGGCGAAGGAAGGGTCGTTCATCGATACAACGCTGACCGGCGGCACCAATCCGCTCGGCCGGTTGACCTTGGACGTCAATCACGAATTCTCTGAAAAATTCCAGGTCCGGCTGAACGCCATGGGCCAGTATTCGGAAGTCGCCGATCGCGATGTGGTACAGGACAACCGCTGGGGTGTTGCCCCATCGATCCGTATCGCACCATCCGAGAAGACAACCATCACGCTGGATTATCTTTATCAAGGCGAGGACAGCATTCCGGATTACGGCGTCCCCTTTCTGTGGGGCAAGCCGGCGCCGGTCAAACGCAGTAATTTTTACGGTGTCGAGGATTCCGATACGACAAAAGTCGCCGCCCATATCGGCACGGCGCGCATCGAGCACGAACTCACCGATGAGATCAAACTGACCAATACATTGCGCTATAGCAGCGTCGATCGTTTCTCCCGCCCATCACCGGCTTCCGTCGTTGGCACGCCAGCCATGGGGACACCGCTTCACGACATCGAAGTTCAGCGCCGGCGTTTCCAAACCGAGACCGATTATTGGAGCCTGGTCAATCAGACCAATATGCAGGCGAATTTCGACACCGGTTTCCTCAGTCACTCGCTGGTCGCCGGTCTTGAAGCCTCCCGCGAAGACCGCGATCAGGGCCGCCACAACATCAATGGGACGCCCAATACCAACCTGGCCGATCCCAGCAATAACGACAACTTCGATACAACCAAGGCGCCGAAGACCGCCAACGACACCAAGTTGACCGATATCGCCCTCTATATCTCCGATCAGGTCAAGGTCGGCGACTATGTGGAAGTTTTAGGCGGCTTCCGCTGGGACCGGTACCGCACGGATTTCCATAGCAATAACCACGGCACGGGCGAGCGCGTGACGCTCACCCAGACCGATAACATCTATAGCTATCGCGGTGGCCTGGTGATCCATCCGGTGGAGAATTCCAGCATCTATGCGATGTACGGCACCTCGGCCAATCCGTCATCGGAATTCGGCACCTTGAGCAACGGGACAGTCGATCTCGATCCGGAAAAGAACAACGTCTATGAAATCGGTGGCAAGATCGATCTGTTCGATGCCCGGCTCGGCTTGAACGCCTCGGTCTTCCGGGTCGACAAGACCAATGCCCGTGTCTCGGAAGATCCCGATCTCTCTACCAGTCCGCAGGTGCTCGACGGCAAGCAGCGGGTTCAGGGTGTCGCGGCCGGCATCACCGGGCGGATCACCGACGACTGGCAGGTCTTCGCCAACTACACCTTCCTGAAATCCAAGATCCGCAAAACCACTGACGAAGATCAGTTGGGTAACGAACTGCCGAACACGCCGGAGCACAGCTTCTCGCTTTGGACGACCTATCAAGTCATCGAAGGATTGACCGTCGGCGGCGGCGCAACGTTCCAAAGCGGCGTTTATACCAATGCGGATAACACCAACAAGGTGCCGTCCTTCTGGCGCTTCGACGCCATGGCGAGCTATGACTGGAATGAGAATATGGGCGTACAGTTGAACGTCTATAACCTCACCAACGAACTCTATTATTCCGAATCAGCGGGTTCCCGTGCCGTGCCGGGAGCGGGGCGTTCCGCCAGTTTGACGGCCCATCTTCGCTTTTGATACCGACGGATCCCTAACCGGTTGTCGGTAGCCCGCCCGGTCGCGATTGCGGCCGGGCGACCCCTTTTTGACGGAGAACCACCCCATGATGGTCCAGATTCCCCAGGTACTGACACCGGAGCAGGTCGCCCATTGCCGGCAGGTTTTTGATGCCGCCGACTGGGTGGACGGCAAGGTGACCGCCGGGCACCAATCGGCCAAGGCAAAGCATAACTTGCAATTGCCGGAAGAAAGCCCGGAGGCCCGGGAGCTGGGCGATCTGGTCCTGCAGGCCCTGGAGCGCAATCCGCTGTTCATTTCGGCGGTTTTGCCGCAGCAGATCTTTCCGCCGCTGTTCAACCGCTATGACAGCGCCATGAAATTCGATTCCCATGTCGACAACGCCATCCGCAGCAGCAATCTGCTGCGCCGGCGCCTGCGCACCGACGTGTCGGCAACCTTGTTTCTCTCCGACCCCGACAGTTATGACGGCGGCGAACTGGTGGTCGAGGACACCTATGGCAGCCATGCCGTCAAGCTCGCCGCCGGGGATATGATCGTCTATCCCTCCAGCAGCCTGCATCATGTCATGCCGGTGACGCGGGGCTCGCGCCTTGCTTCTTTCTTCTGGGTGCAGAGCATGATCCGCGATGTCAGCCAACGCGCCTTGCTGTTCGATCTCGACATGTCGATCGGCCAGGTCACCCGCGACCATCCCGACCATCCGTCGATCATCATGCTGACCGGCTGCTATCACAACCTGCTGCGGCAATGGGCCGAGATTTAAGACAGGCCCCTATCGCGGATCCCGTCGGCAATGTTAGGGTGAACCGCTCGCTCACTGACCTTGGAATTCGAGATGCGTATCCGCCGCCTGTCCGCCTATCGCCTCGACCAGCCCTTCCGGGACGGCACCTATACCTGTTCCGGCGGCCGCAGCGCCGAGGGTTTCGATTCCCTGGTGGTCCAGCTCGATACCGATAGCGACGTTACCGGCTGGGGCGAGATGGCGCCGCTCGGTGCCTTCTACGATCCGTCTTTCGCCGCAGCCGCGCGGGCCGGCTTCAGCGAAATCGCACCGCTGCTGATCGGGCAGGATCCGCGGCAGGTCACGGCCATCAACCGGCGCATAGACCTGCATCTCAAAGGCCATCCTTACGCCAAATCGGCCATCGACATGGCCTGCTGGGATGCTTTTGCCAAGAGTGCGGGGCAACCGCTGGCGGAGATGCTGGGCGGGCGGTTCGGCGACAGCGTCGATCTCTATCGGTCGATCCCCCAGGCTGCGCCCGACTGGATGGCTGAACGTGCCCGCAAATACCTGGCGGAAGGCTATCGCCGGCTACAGGTCAAGGTCGGGCTCGATCCCGATGAGGATATCGAGCGCATGGCGGCGGTGCGCGCCGCCATCGGCAGTGATGTCACCTTGTTCGCCGATGCCAATGGCGGCTGGTCGACCCATCAGGCGCGGCGTTTCCTGCGCGCCACGCGCGATCTCGATTATTACCTGGAACAGCCTTGCGCCACCTATGATGCCTGCCGCGCATTGCGGCCGGATTGCGACCGCCCGCTGATTCTGGATGAATCGATCGACTGCCTGCCGGCGCTGTTGCAGGCACATCATGACCGCGTGGTCGACGGCATCACCATCAAGATCGCCCGGGTCGGCGGCGTCACCCGGGCCGCCCGCATCCGCGATGTCGCCGTGGAGCTTGGCCTCGCCGTCACAGTCGAAGATACCGGCGGCGCCGAGATCGACACGGCGGCGATGATTCACCTGTCGCTCTCGACACCGGTCGAGCAGCGGCTGCATACGGTCGATTTTCATAACTGGGTGACCCGGCCCAACGGTACCGGCATTCCGCCATCACGCGAGGGAAAAATCTCCATTGGCGATGACGCCGGCCTGGGGATTTCCGTCCTGGAAGACGAATTGGGGACGGCTTTCGCCACCTATGGCGCCTGATCGCCGATCCAATTCACGTATCCGGAATTCGCGTGGCCGCCTTGCAGGCGGCCATCTCTTTTATTGCCCCGCAAGACGTTAGCGGAAGCGCCCCGCATTTCTTTGGTATTTCTTTATACCGTCTTTACGGCCCTTTATATCGATCCCTCTCGCTTCCTTATGCTCCATTAACGACCCTTTCAGAAGCGCCAGTCGCAACCCATTGCGTCGCGCTCAAGCCGACAAGATCGGCACTATAGCTTCGGGGTTAACATGTTGGACGTGATTTTCCTGGGGGCCGGCATCGGCCTCTTTGTGCTTGGCATCATCTATCTTTTCGCCTGTGCGCGGGTGTGAGGAGGCGGCCATGTCAACACTCGATATCGCCATCGGCGCCGTCATCACCGTCGGCCTGATCGTTTACATGGGCATTGCCATGCTCTGGCCGGAAAAGCTCTGAAGCAAAGGCACATCAATCATGACAATCAATGGTCTTCTGCAGATCGCAGTCTTCTGCGTTCTGATCATTGCGCTGGTCAAACCGCTGGGCGGTTACATGACCCGGGTTTTCGAGGGCCGGCGCACCTTCCTCTCGCCGGTGCTCGTGCCGCTTGAGAAGGTCATCTACCGGATCTGTGGCGTTCGCGAAAACCAAGACCAGCATTGGCTGGTCTATGGCACCGCCATGCTGTTCTTCAACCTGGCCTGCTTTGCCTCGCTCTATGCGATTCTGCGGCTGCAGGCCTATCTGCCGTGGAATCCCCGCGGCTTCGCCGGCATGGCGCCCGATCTCGCCTTCAACACGGCGATCAGCTTCACGACCAACACCAACTGGCAGAATTACGGCGGCGAAAGCACGCTCAGCTATTTCAGCCAGATGGCCGGCCTGACGGTGCATAACTTCGTTTCGAGCGCCACCGGCGTCGCCTTGGCGATGGCGTTGATCCGTGGCTTCGCCCGCAAACAGGCGCAAGGAGTCGGCAACTTCTGGGCCGATTTGACCCGTTGCGTGCTCTACATCCTGCTGCCGATCTGCTTCGTGGCGGCGCTGTTCCTGGTCTGGCAGGGCATGCCGCAGAACATGGGCGATTACGTCCAGGCCACCACAGTCGAAGGGGCGCAGCAGACCATCGCCCAGGGGCCGGTCGCCTCGCAGGTCGCCATCAAGGTGCTCGGCACCAATGGCGGCGGCTTCTTCAACGCCAATGCCGCGCATCCTTATGAGAACCCCACGGCTCTGTCGAACCTGCTGCAGATGGTGCTGATTTTCGCCATCGGCGCCGGCTTGACCAATGTCTTCGGCCGTATGGTCGGCAATCAGCGCCAGGGCTGGGCGATCTTCACCGTCATGGGCATCCTGTTCGTCGTCGGCGCGGTGTCCTGCTACTGGGCGGAAGCCCAGGGCAACCTTGCCTATGGCAGCCTGCCGGTCGACCAGCTCGCCGGCAGCCTGCAGCCCGGCGGCAATATGGAAGGCAAGGAAGTCCGCTTCGGCATCGCCGATTCGGCGCTCTTCGCCACCGTGACCACGGCCGCGTCCTGCGGTGCGGTCAATGCCATGCATGACAGCTTCACCGCCCTCGGCGGCATGGTGCCGCTGATCAACATGCTGCTCGGGGAAGTGATCATCGGCGGCGTCGGTGCTGGTCTTTACGGCATGCTGATCTTCGCCATCATCGCCGTCTTCATTGCCGGCCTGATGGTTGGGCGCACGCCGGAATATGTCGGCAAGAAGATCGAGGCGCGCGATGTCAAGATGGCGATGCTGGCACTCCTCTGCGTGCCGCTGGTGGTCCTTGGCTTCACCGCCACGGCGACCATCCTGCCATCGGCCTTGGAGAGTGTTCTGAATGCCGGTCCACATGGCTTTTCTGAAATCCTCTACCTCTTCACGTCTGGCGCGGCGAATAACGGCAGCGCCTTCGGCGGCATCACCGGCAACACGCCGTTCTACAACACGACGGGCGGCATCGCGATGTTTGTCGGCCGGTTCTTCATCATCATCCCGGCCATGGCGATCGCCGGATCGCTGACGGCGAAGCGGCTGACCCCGCCGAGCGTCGGCACCTTCCCGACGCATGGCATGCTCTTCATCGGACTGCTGCTCGGCGTGATCGTCATCGTCGTCGGCCTGACCTACTTCCCGGCTTTGGCCCTGGGTCCGGTGGTCGAGCATCTGACGATGCTGAACGGACAATTGTTCTGAGCCAGCCGGCATAAATCTCTGGAGCAAATCATGACGCAGAAAGCGAAACGGATCTCGATCCTTGACGGCGGGATCCTGAAAGCGGCGGCCCGCGACTCCTTCGTGAAGCTGGACCCCCGCAAAATGGTGCACAACCCGGTGATGTTTGCCGTGGAGGTGGTCGCCTTGGGCGCCACCATCCTGGTCCTGCGCGACCTGGCGATTGGCAAACCCGTGCTGTTCTCGGTCCAGATCGTCTTCTGGCTGTGGCTGACCGTGCTGTTCGGCAATTTCGCCGAGGCCGTGGCCGAAGGACGCGGCAAGGCCCAGGCGGATGCCTTGCGCAAAACCCGCAGCAAGGCGATGGCGAAGAAGCTGCGGCAGACGGATGACACCGGCTATGAGAGCGTTTCAGCGCTGGCTCTTGGCCCCGGCGATATCGTGCTGGTGGAAGCCGGCGATCTCATTCCCGGCGACGGCGAGGTGATCGACGGCATCGCCTCGGTGGATGAATCGGCGATCACCGGCGAATCCGCGCCCGTCATCCGGGAAAGTGGCGGCGACCGGTCGGCCGTGACCGGCGGCACCCGCGTGCTCTCCGACTGTATCAAGGTGAAGATCACGGCGGCGCAGGGTTCGACCTTCCTCGACCGCATGATCGGCCTGGTCGAGGGCGCCAAGCGGCAGAAGACGCCGAATGAGATCGCCCTCAACATCCTGCTTGCCGGGATGACCCTGATCTTCATCCTGGCGACCGCCAGCATCCCGAGCTTTGCCGCCTATGCCGGCGGCAGTATCTCGATCATCGTGCTGATCGCCCTCTTCGTCACCCTGATCCCGACGACGATCGGCGCATTGTTATCGGCGATCGGCATTGCCGGGATGGACCGGCTGGTGAAGTTCAACGTGCTCGCCATGTCGGGCCGCGCCGTCGAAGCGGCCGGCGACGTCGACACGCTGCTGCTCGATAAGACCGGAACGATCACCCTGGGCAACCGTGTCGCTTCCGCGCTGATCCCGCTGCCCGGTGTCAGCGAGCAAGAGCTTGCCGATGCGGCACAGCTTTCCTCGCTGTCGGACGAAACGCCCGAAGGCCGTTCGATCGTGGTCCTGGCCAAGGAAAAATATGGCCTGCGCGGCCGGGAGATGGCGCCGATTCACGCCGAGTTCGTTCCGTTCACGGCGCAGACGCGGATGAGCGGCATCAATATCGACGGCTCGCGGATCCGCAAAGGTGCGGTCGATTCAGTGATCGACTATGTCCGTCAGCAGAAGCTTGGCCAGTATGCGGCGCAAGCGGAGCTGACCAATATCGTCGAGACGATCGCGAAATCCGGCGGCACGCCGCTAGCCGTTGCCAAGGATGACCGTATTCTCGGCGTCGTTCACTTGAAGGACGTGGTCAAGGGCGGCATCCGCGAACGCTTCAACGAGCTGCGCCGCATGGGCATCCGTACGGTAATGATCACCGGCGACAACGCCTTGACCGCCGCGGCCATCGCCGCCGAAGCGGGCGTCGATGACTTCCTCGCACAAGCGACACCGGAGGCCAAGTTGAAGCTGATCCGCGAGGAACAGGCCAAAGGCAAGCTGGTAGCGATGTGCGGCGACGGTACCAATGACGCACCGGCCCTGGCCCAGGCCGATGTCGGTGTCGCCATGCAGACCGGCACCCAGGCGGCACGCGAGGCCGGCAACATGGTGGATCTTGACAGCAATCCGACCAAGCTGATCGAGATCGTCATGATCGGTAAGCAGTTGTTGATGACGCGTGGTGCCTTGACCACCTTCTCGATCGCCAACGATGTGGCGAAGTACTTCGCCATCATTCCGGCGATGTTCGCGGCCTTCCTGCCGCAACTGGGTCTGCTCAACATCATGGGATTGCGCTCACCGGAGAGTGCGATCCTGTCGGCGATCATCTTCAACGCCTTGATCATCATTGCGTTGATCCCGCTGTCGTTACGTGGCGTGCATTATGCCCCGCGCGCGGCCGCTGCTTTGTTGCGCCGTAACATCCTGGTCTATGGAATCGGCGGCATCATCGTTCCGTTCATCAGCATCAAGGCCATCGACCTCGTCGTTTCGGCCCTGCATTTGGTCTAACTTGAATTAGGTCTAAGGAGACCGGTTATGTTATCGCAATTACGTCCCGCCATTCTCATGCTCGTGGTGATGACTGCCTTATTGGGCATAGCCTATCCGTGGGCAGTGACCGGCGTCGCACAAGTCGCTTTTTCCGATCAGGCCAATGGCAGCCTGATCAAGAAGGACGGCAAGGTGATCGGGTCCAGCCTGATCGGCCAGACCTTCGCCGGCGAGCGCTATTTCCATGGCCGTCCGTCAGCCGCCGGCCAAGGCTACGATGCCGCGGCCTCCAGCGGCTCCAATCTCGGCCCAACGTCGAAGACGCTGATCGACCGGGTCAGCGGCAGCATCGCCGAGCTGCGGAGAACCAGCAGCCAGACGATACCGATCGATCTCGTCACTGCCTCGGGCAGCGGCCTCGATCCCGATATCACGCCGGTGGCGGCGGCATATCAGGTCGAGCGTGTCGCGCGAGCGCGCGGCCTGCCGGCAGAGCAGGTGCGGAACCTGGTCGAAAGCCAGATCCAAGGCCGCCAACTCGGTTTCCTTGGCGAGGAACGCGTGAACGTGCTATCCCTGAACCTCGCTTTGGACGCGCTGCGGAAATAGAATCCGTATGAGATGAAAGCCGCCTTTGATGTCAGAGCCGGTTGATAAAGAGGCAGAGCGACGGCCGTCGCCGGACGCGCTCCTCGCCACCACCACAGAACGACATCTGGGGCGGCTCAAGATTTTTCTTGGAGCCGCCCCAGGCGTTGGCAAGACCTATGAAATGCTGCTGGCCGGCAAGGCGAAGCAGCGTGACGGTGTCGATGTCGTTATCGGCCTTGTCGAGACTCATGGCCGCGCCGAAACGCAGGCCTTGCTCGACGGGCTGGAAATCCTGCCGCGCCGGGAAATCCCCTATCGCGACCGCAGCTTGAGCGAGATGGATCTCGATGCCATTCTCGCCCGCAAACCCAAATTGGTGCTGGTCGACGAACTGGCGCATACCAATGTGCCCGGCAGTCGGCATGCCAAAAGATATCAGGATGTCGAGGAAATCCTGGCGGCCGGCATCGACGTCTATACGACGCTCAACATCCAGCATCTTGAAAGCCTGAACGACGTCGTCGCGCAGATCACTCATGTCCGCGTGCGGGAAACCCTACCGGATCACGTCATCGACCAGGCCGACGAAGTCGAGGTCATCGACCTGACACCGAAGGACCTGATGCAGCGCCTACAGGAAGGCAAGATCTATACGCGCCATGTCGCGGATCGGGCGCTGACGCATTATTTTTCCGAAGGCAATTTGACCGCCTTGCGCGAGATGGCGCTGCGCCGCACCGCCCAGCGCGTCGATGAGCAGATGCTCTCTTATATGCAGGCCCATGCCATTCACGGCCCCTGGGCGGCCGGTGAGCGGATGGTCGTCTGCATCAATGAGCATCCCAGTTCGCTGAGCCTGATCCGCCATGCACGACGCGCCGCAGATCGCATGCAGGCGAAATGGGAAGCGATCTATATTGAAACCACGCGCCACCAATCACTGTCCGAGGCGGATCGCGACCGGATCGCCAGTGCCCTGCGGCTGGCCGAACATCTTGGTGGCAGCGCGGTCACGATTCCCGGCCGGCATATCGCCAGCGACCTGATCGATTATGCCCGTCGCAACAATGTCACGCAGATCATCATCGGCAAGTCCCGGCGCTCCCGCTGGTTCGAAATGCTGCATGGCTCCGTGGTGCATGACCTGGTGCGGCGCTCGGGCAATATCGGCGTTCACGTCGTTACCGGCGAAAGTCCCGAGCGAACTGTCGAGAGAACCGACGGTAGCGAAGGGACGGCGCTCGCGGCCGGCCTGCCGGCGGTCAGCTTCACGCCCTATCTCGTCAGTACGGCGATGGTGGCGCTGGTGGTCGCGATCGGTTTTCCGATCAATGAACGCATCAGCCTGCCGAACATCTCGATGGTCTTCCTGGCGGCGGTGCTGTTCAGTGCCATCCGCTACGGCCTGTGGCCATCGCTGTTTGCCTCGCTCCTCAGCACGCTTGCCTATAATTTCTTTTTCCTGCGCCCGCTCTTCACCCTGACGGTTTCCGATCCGTCGAACATCGTCGCGCTGATCTTCTTCCTGATCGTTGCCGTGCTGATCAGCCAGCTCGCCGCCCGGGTGCGGCTCGAAGCGAAAGCCTCGCGCCAGCGCGCGGCATCGACGGCGGCGCTCTATGGTTTCAGCCGCAAGATCGCGGCGATCGGCGAGATGGATGACCTGCTCTGGGCGACGGCACACCAGATCGCCTCGATGCTGAAGCTGCATGTCATCCTGCTGCTGCCGCAGGAGGGCGTCCTGCAGGTCCGCGCGGGATATCCGCCGGAAGACGAGTTGAATGAGGCCGATCTGGCAGCGGCCACCTGGGCCTGGACCCAGGGCAAGCCAGCCGGGCGCGGGGCCGAAACCCTGCCGGGCGCGCGCCGTCTGTTCCTGCCGCTGCGCACCGAACGCGGATTGGTGGGCGTCATGGGCATCGACCGGGAGCAGCCTGGACCGCTGCTGACGCCGGATGGCCGGCGCCTGCTGGATGCGATCAGCGACCAGGCCGCCATCGCCATCGAGCGCATCAATCTGGCGGCCGATATCGACCAGGCCCGGGTGATCGCCGAGACGGAGCGGCTGCGGTCGGCTTTGCTCACCTCGATCTCGCATGACCTGCGCACCCCTCTTTCCTCGATCATCGGTTCGGTCACCAGCCTGCGCTCCTTCGGCAAGAGCTTCGATGGCGAGACCCGGGACGAGTTGCTGCTGACGATCCAGGAAGAGGCCGAGCGCCTAAACCGTTTCGTCGGCAATATCCTCGATATGACGAAACTGGAATCCGGCTCGCTTACGCCGAAAGAAGGTCCGGTCGATCCGGAAGATGCGATCTTTGCCGCCACCAAGGCGGCGTCGCGGTTGTTGGCGCATCATCGCCTCGTTCTTGATATCGCGCCGGATCTGCCATTGCTGCGGCTGGATTCCGTCCTGTTCGGCCAGGTCCTGTTCAACCTGCTGGACAACGCCGCGAAATATGCGCCGCAGGGCACCGCCATCACCATCAGGGCGCAGGTCAGCGATGACGATCTGCGTTTCCAGGTCCTGGATGAAGGTCCGGGCATTCCGCCGGCGGATCTGGAGCGCGTTTTTGATAAGTTCTTCCGCGTGCAGGGCGGCGATCGCCGGCGTGCGGGAACCGGCCTGGGCTTGGCGATCTGCCGCGGCTTCGTGGAGGCGATGGGCGGACGGATCTTCGCCGAGAGTCGACCGGACCGGAACGGCGCCTGTATCATGATCGCCTTTCCGGGCAAATTAACCGTACCACGTAGCGAAATCGACCAACTGACAGATGAGCAACGAGACACGCATTCTGATCGTCGATGACGAACCGGCCATTCGCCGTTTCCTGCGCAGCTCGCTGATCGCGGCGGGTTTCGCGGTGGAACAGGCGGAGAGAGGTGCCGATGCCTTGACCTTGAACCGCCAGATAAAACCGGATCTGGTGATCCTCGATCTCGGCCTGCCCGATCTCGACGGACTCGACGTGATCAAGCAATTGCGCGCCACCTCCTCCGTGCCGATCATCGTTCTCTCGGTCCGCAACGACGAATCCGGCAAGGTCATGGCGCTGGATAACGGCGCCGATGATTATGTCACGAAACCCTTCGGGGTTGAGGAAATGCTGGCCCGTATCCGCACCGCCTTGCGCCACCGTCTGCAGGAGCAGGGCCATGGGCCGGTGTTCCAGAATGGCGATCTGAGCATCGATTTCCTCCAGCGCAGCGTGAAACTGCGCGGCACCGAATTACGCTTGTCACGGCGCGAATATGATCTGCTGCGCTTTTTGGCCGAGCATGCCGGCAAGGTCATCACCCACCAGCAGCTCCTGACGGCGGTCTGGGGCGAGGCCCATCGCAACGATGTGGAATATTTGCGCGTCTATGTCCGGCAATTGCGCCAGAAGCTGGAAGACGACCCGCAGCAACCAGTCTATCTGCAGACGGAGCCCGGCGTCGGCTACCGGCTGCGCCTTGTCGAAACCAGCGCCTCCTGACCGAGAGGCGGCTTATTCAAATACTGAAATTGCTTTCGTCAGCATAGGCAGCCGAGAGCATCCTCCGGCCATGCTTTTACGCAGGGCTGCCCAGGCAAACCCTCCGTCGCAATTAGAACTCGAACATTGTCGGACACCGGAATGGTGACATCCGGCCCGATGGGCCGGGTGCCATCGCTTCTCGCGAATTTCCCGACACACGCATAAGTGCAACCGAGATACTTTCAAGGCGACATAAATCCGTCATTAGGAATGCGTATGTTCCGCCACCTTTTAGTTAAATTTAAGCAGGCGGGGCATGCTTGAACTTCTCTCGACCTCGAGTCGAATTGCGCTTTCTCTCTTCATCATCGCAGCCCCCTCATGGGCGCTGGCGGATGATTTCTCGCTGACATCGAACTCCTCGGCCAGCCAGACGATCACCGGCGACGAAACGGGGACGGTGGGCAAAGGCGTTACGCTTTCGGTCGACGCGGATAGCGACAGCGAGACGGCCATCACCTGGGATGACGGCACACCGGGAAAAGTGACCCTCACCAATAACGGGACCATTCAATCCAAAACCGATCGCGCTTTCGATACGTCGGGCAGCGGCGGGGCAGATTACTCGCTCGACCTCACCAATAACGGCTCGATTATCGGTTTCAATGATTCGATCCGTGTCAAATTCGATACGGCAGGCGTGATCACGCTGGTGAACAGCGGCACGATTGCCTCCAATGGCGGCGAAGATGCCGGCCAGGCGATCGATTTTGGCTCACTGACCGATAGCGACGGCTCGGTCAACATCACCAATAAGGCTGGCGGCGTCATCAGCTCCGACGGCAACGACGCCATCGCCATTGGCGACACGGCCACACTGAACCTGACCAATGCCGGCAAAATCCTTGCCAGCAACGAAGATGAAGATGTTCGCGGTATCGACATCTCCAATGACGATGCGGTTGGCAAGACGCGAAACATTTCGATCCTGAATGACAGGACGGGCTTGATCCATTCGGATGACGATGCCGTCCGGATTGATTTCGATGTCAATGGCGGCACCGTGACGGTGGAAAACCGCGGCACGATCATTTCCGAATTTGGCCAGGCCATCGATTTCAACGCCCTCGAAAACGACGGCGGTGCCGGCCCGGGCACGGGTACGGCAACGTTCAACATCATCAACACCGCGACCGGCGTCATTCAGGCCAATAATGCGGACGGCATCCGCCCCGGCCAAAGCACCACCGTCACCAATTACGGACATATCGTCGCGACAAACAGCGATATAGACGAATCAAGCGACGGTATCGATTTTCAGGATTTCGGGGGCAAGGTCATCAATAAAAGCGGTGGCGTCATCGAAGGCCTGCATGCGGGCGTCACCGGTTCTGATTTTGTCGATACGCTCAACGAAAAAGGCGGCACCATCATTGGCCATAATGGTTCCGGCGTGAATCTCGACGGCAATGGCAAGGTCGTCAATTATGGCACGATTTCCGGCAATTTCATTCCCGGTGCGGAAGACGGCGATGGCGATGGCGTCGATATCGACGGCAAGCCGGGCGCCAATGACGTGACTGTCGAGAACTACGGGCTCATCGAAGCGAACGGCGCGACCGGCGTGCATAACGGTCCCATCGACTTCAATATCGCCGATGGCGTCGCTTTTGGCGGCGGCAATCTTTACAACGCCTCGGACGCCGTTATCCGCAGCGTGCAGCGCGGCGTTTTCGTGGATGACAGCGAGGGCGGCGCAGCCTTCGGCGCAACCAAGATAGAGAACTACGGCACGATCCAGGCCGGCACGGACGGCATCACCCTGATCGGCTCCCTGGACGACACCATCATCAATGGCGGTCTCATCAGCGCTGGCAGCGGCATGGCCATCGACATGGGCGGCGGCAATGATACGCTCGATATCATCGCCGGCTCTCGCATCATCGGCACGGTCGATGGCGGCGACGATACGGATACCGTCATCCTCGAAGGCGGCAATGGCACCTTCGACGCGCCGCTCAATTTCGAAGTGCTCGAAGCGAAAAGTGGGACCTGGACGCTGAATGGCGCGCAGCGCTACGGCGACGGCATCACGGTTGATGATACCGCGACCCTGCTGGCAACCGGCGCCCTCACCGGCGACCTGACCGTCAAGGATGGCGGCGGCTTCGGCCAGGGCGGCACGACGGCGGCGGGTTCCACGCTCAATGTGGACGGCAACGTAACGTTTGAAAGCGGCGCCACTTATCAGGCACGCATCAATGCAGCTGGCGACAGCGATCTTCTGCATGCCACCGGCACCGCCGATCTCGACGGCCACCTGGTCCTCTCCCCCGCCAGCGGCATCAAGGTCGGCGGCACCTATACCGTCTTCACCGCGGATGGCGGCGTCACCGGCAATTTCGCCGACGTGACCTCCAACGCGCCGCGCTTGAAGTTCACCGTGACACCGAACGGCAACGACATAGACGTCGAGACGGAGCTCAGCGGCGTGACCTTCGACGATCTGTCGAGCGGCGGTCACAATCAGCAGGAGATCGCCGATGCGCTCGATAAGGCATCGGATGCCGGCGTCGATTCATCCCTGCTCGATACGCTGAACGGACGTGGCGCCCCAGCGCTGTCCAAGGCCATGGACAGCCTGACCGGCGAAGCGCATTCCTCCTTGACCAATGTCTCGATGGAGACCGCCGGCCAGTTCGGCCAGGCGATCAGCGGCCGCATCGGCACCGTGCGGGCCGGCAATCCACAGACGGCATCCTTGTCGAATTCCTTCACCGGATTGCAGCTCGCCGCGCGCAACCTCGGCAGCGACCTGGACAGCGAGTTGGCTGCCCTGCCGGTCGCGGTGGCCGATGCGTCGGGCAATCGCCAGCCGGCCGTCGGCAATGATTTCTGGCTGCGCGGCTATGGTACCTTCGGCAGCCAGGACGGCGATTCGAACGCCACCGGATACAGTTATTCCACCGGCGGCATCGCCGCCGGCTATGACCATCACCTGACCGAGAACCTGCTGGGCGGCGTCAGCATCGGCTATTCCCGGACCACGGCCAATTTCGATGGCAGCAGCGATGAAGCCAAGATCGATTCATACGATATCGGTCTCTATAGCAGCTATGACACCGGTTCCTTCTATGTGGACGGCATCGTCAATTACAGCTATCTGCGCAACAAGGCGGAACGCGATATCGTGCTGGGTGGTACCACGGATCATGCCAAGTCCGACTATAGCGGCAATCGCATCTTCGCTTATGGCGAAGCGGGATATGTCCTGAAACTGGGCGAAACCTCGCTACAGCCCTTGGCCTCGTTGCAATATACCTGGTTGCGTCAGGACAATTTCAAGGAACATGGTGCCGGCGGCGCCGATCTCACGGCGGATGCCTCGACCATGAACAGCCTGAAAAGCGGCCTCGGCCTGCGCATCTCCTACCAGTTCCAGACCGGCGATGAGACTTTCTTCGTACCCGAACTGCGAGCCCGCTGGATGCATGAATTCCTGGATACACAATCCAGCACCAGCACGGAACTGGCCGGCCTGCCGGGCAGCGCCTTCACCGTCAAAGGTATCGATACCACCCGAAACGGTGCCCTTGTCGGTGCCGGCTTCACCTCCGACATCTCCAGCGCGGTAGCCATGATGGTGGATTACGACGCCTTCGTCAGCGCCGATCAGACGGTTCACAACATTTCCGGCGGCTTCAAGATCAAGTGGTAAACCACATGAGGCTATTCCGGCGGTAGCGGTCGCAACCGAGACCACCAGCGCGGATCGAAGATTGATGGCTGGGCGATATTTATCGTTCCGGCCATCGCTTTTTGCTCTCTGGATAAGCCGTGATAGGGTACCGTTCCTGGCGAACCTGTCGGAGGGGGATTCCCAGAAAGATGCAGATCGGCTTCAGAGAAATCATCTTTTCCCTGAAGAGTTTTGCCGGCGCCATGCTGGCGATGTCGATCTCCTTCCTGCTTGACCTGGAAAGACCCTCCTGGGCATTGCTGACCGCCTATATCGTCGCCCAGCCTTTCGCCGGCATGACGCAATCGAAGGCGCTCTACCGTGTCATTGGCACCATTGGCGGCGGTGTTTTTGCCGTTATCGCCCTCGGCAACCTGTCTTCCGCATCCGGCCTCCTGGCGCTTGTCCTGGCGCTCTGGCTCGGTCTTTGTGTGTACTTCTCGCTGCTGGACCGCACCGCCCGCAGCTATAGCTTCATGCTAGCCGGCTATACGGCGGCGATCATCTGCTTTCCCGCGGTCGATACGCCGGATGCCATTTTCGATATCGCCGTCGCCCGGTGCGAGGAAATCATTATCGGCATCCTCTGCGGGCTGGTCGCCAACCAGCTGTTTTTCCCCCTCAGCGCCGGCGTCGCCCTGCAGCGCCGGATCGATGGCTGGCTGGAGGATGCCAAGCGATCCATCGTCAATGTCCTGCAGCAGCAGAGCGTGGGGGAAGCGGCATTGGCGGATCAGCATCGCCTGCTCAGCGATTCACTTGCCCTCAACACGCTGCGCGAACATGCGGTGTTCGATACCCCTGCCTTGCGTAACACCCAGACCTGGATATTCGAGCTGCAGCGCCGCATGCATGGCTTGATGGCCGTCCTGGTCTCGATCGAGGATCGTCTGGCCATCTTGCGGCAGGAACAGCCCGCCTTGATCGGCCCGCACCTTTCCCTTTTCGAGCGCGCCGCCACCTATGTCGGGCAGATAACGGACGACGACGACGTGGCGTTGCCGGAAGGATTGCGCGCCGATATCGAGCACGCCATGCCGGCCGATCGGGCCGTTACCCAGGATCACCATCTCTTGCTCCTGGCAACGGTGATCGCGCGGCTGAAGGATCTGCTGCGCTTCTGGGACGATTGCCGCCATCTGAGACAATTGGTTGCCGAGCAGCGCCGCGCGCCAACGCCGCCGATCCCTCTCGCCGTGCATCGCGATCACATGATGGCGCTGCTTGGCGGGGGCGGCGCCTGCATTGCGATCCTGCTCTGCAACACATTCTGGGTTTTCACTGCCTGGCCCAGCGGCGCCGGCGCCGTCATCCAGGCCGGCGTGATGTGCGCGCTTTTTGCCGCTTCCGACAATCCTGGCGATCTCGCGTTGAAATTTCTGCGCGGCACCCTCATCGGCACCGTGATCGCCGGCATCTATGTCCTCGGCATCCTGCCGGCGATTTCCGGCATGCCGCTGCTGATCGCCAGCATGGCGCTGTTTTACCTGCCGGTCGGGGCGATGCTGGCGGTCCCCAGCCTGGCGCCCGGCGCCCTGCCCATCATCCTGGGCTTCACCACGTCGATCACCATCCAGAATAACTATACCCTCGCCTTTGACGACTTCCTCAATGGCGCCATCGCCACCATCATCGGCACCGGCGCCGGCGCCCTGCTTCTGCGCATCTTCCGCTCTGCCGGCAGCGACGTGATTCTGCTGCGCCTGATTGCCGCCACGCGCCGCGATCTGGCGCTCGCCGCCATCCGCGACGGCGATCTGGACCTCAATACCTTCGAAGCCCGGATGTTCGATCGGTTGAATACATTGGTCATGCGCCGACGGCCCGAGAGGCAGGATATCGAAGCCATTCGCGGCGGCCTCGCGGCCCTGCGCCTGGGCTTGAATCTGTTTCTGCTCGAATCAGCCGAGCCGGACCTGGCGCCCGGTGCCAGGCAATCGATCCACCGCGCCCGCGCCGAACTCGCCGAGCTGTTTCGCGGGCGCCATGGCAAGCCGGCACAATTGGAAATCAGCCGTCATGCCTTGGGGCTGGCGATCGACGACATCTCGCAAGACAGCTTGAGGCCGCAGGCGATGCAGGCGGTCATGGCCCTGGGCGGCATGCGGCAATTGCTGCAAAGCCATTCTGGCTTCTTCTGCAGGCGGCGCAATATGGATATGGCGACACAACAGGAAGCGATGGCGGCATGACCAAGGAGATCGATCTCGGCGGCGTCTTCATTACGCCTTTCCTCGCCTGGGCCATAATCGCATTGCTGGCCAATACGGTCCTGGGCCGGCTGCTGGAGCGGGTCGGGTTCTATCGCCTGATCTGGCATCGCAATCTGTTCGATGCCGCAACTTTCGTCATCTTCTTCGCCGCCATCACCTTCCTGATGTCGCGGAGGTAAGGATGCGTCTCCTTTCCCTGCTCCTGCGGCTGCTCATGACCCTCTTCGTCCTGCTGGTTGCCGCGGCCTGTGGCTGGTATCTCTGGGACTATTATATGCGGCAGCCGTGGACCCGCGACAGCCGCGTGCGGGTCGAAATCATTCAGATCGCGCCGGATGTCTCGGGCCTCGTCACCGATGTCAGGGTCACCGACAATCAAACCGTGCGGGCCGGCGATGTCCTGTTCGTCATCGATCGTGACCGTTACCAACTGGCGCTCAACCAGTCGCAAGCCACGCTGGAAAGCCGGAAAGCGTCGCTGCTCCAGGCGCAGCGCGACCTCAACCGCGTCTTGAAACTGAGCACCGTGTCGATTTCCGTTGCCCAGCGCGAGCAATATCAATCCGCCGTCGACGTTGCCGAAGCCAATACGCGCGAGGCGGAAGCGGCCCTGGATATCGCCAAGCTCAATCTGGTCCGCACGGAGGTGCATGCGCCGGCCAACGGCTATATCACCAATCTCCTGTTGCGGCGGGGCGACTATGTCAATGCCGGCACCGCCGTCATGGCGCTGACAGATAGTTCGACTTATTATATCAGCGGCTATTTTGAAGAGACCAAACTGCCGCGCATCCATGTCGGCGACCGTGCCTCAATCCGATTGATGGGGATTCAGCAGGACTTGGAGGGCCATGTTTCCGGTGTCGCCAGCGGCATTGTCGATCGCGAACGCGCGACAAGCCCCAATCTGCTGGCCAATGTCAATCCGACCTTCAATTGGGTCAGGCTGGCGCAGCGTATTCCCGTGCGCATCGAGATTGATCATGTGCCGGATGGTGTAAAACTGGTGGCTGGACAGACGGCAACCGTCGTCATCCTGCCGCCCGAGAAGAAATAGCGGCTTGAGAAGGAGAAGGAAGATGAGCGACAAGATCGTCAATGTGCTTGGGATATGCGGCAGCCTGCGCCAGAAATCATTCAACAAAGCCGCCTTGCAAGCGGCGATCGAACTGGCGCCGAGCGACATGCGCATCGAGGTGGCGGCGATCGGCGATATCCCGCTCTACAATGCCGATGTCCAGGAGAAGGGCTTTCCGGCTGCGGTCGAGACACTGGGCGCCAAGATCCAGGCGGCCGATGCATTGCTTCTCGTTACGCCGGAATATAATTATTCGGTCCCGGGTGTCCTGAAGAACGCGATCGACTGGGTATCGCGCCTGCCGAGCCAGCCTTGCGCCGGTAAAGGCGTCGCCATCATGGGCGCCAGCCCGAGCATGCTTGGGACGGCGCGCGCGCAATATCATCTGCGTCAGATCTGTGTCTTTCTCGACATGTATCCGATCAATAAGCCGGAAGTGATGATCGCCAATGCCTCGGCGAAATTCGACGAAAACGGCAAATTGCATGATGCCGTGAGCCGGGAACTGATCGGCAAGCTGCTGGTCAGCCTTGGCAAATGGGGCCGGCATTTGCAAGCGCGGCCCCGCGACGCGTAACCGGCGGGCCGTAACCGGGTGCGGCGGCGGGACGAATAAAGAGCTGTAGGCATCCTTTCATCCCGCCTGCTTCGCAAGAGGAGTTCCGTGTGTTCCCCTGGCACGTGTTACCCTGGTATGATCGCAATCGACGGTTTTCCCGCTTCAAGGCGATCATTTTCGCCGGTGTCCTATTGCCGGGATTGTGGATCGCTGTCGCCTGGGCCCTGGGCCGGTACGATACCTCATCCGGCGCGATCGGGGCTGCCCTCGGCGGGTCACCATCCCTGCCGTCGATCAATGCGCCGGCAGGGGCTTTGCCCCCGGGAGCTTTATCTCCGAGAGCTTTACCCCCGGGAACTTTACCTCTGGGGGCGATGCCGGTCACCGAAGCCCTGCACCAGATCGGGTTATGGGCCGTGCGGTTTCTGCTGCTGTCGTTGGCGATCACGCCGTTCCGGCGGATCGGCCAATGGCCGCGCCTGATCCAGGTCCGCCGGCTGCTGGGCGTCGCCGCCTTCAGCTATGCGGCCATCCATTTGTCTCTTTACGTGGTGCAGCAACATTATCGCCTGGCCTTCGTCGCCAGCGAGATCGTCCTGCGGATTTATCTGACGATCGGCTTTGTCACCTTGCTCGGCCTGTGCACGCTTGCCGCGACATCGACCGACAGCGCGTTGCGGCGGCTCGGCGGCCGGACCTGGCAGCGTCTGCATTACCTCGCCTACCCCATCGCTATCCTCGCGCTGGTGCATTTCTTTCTGCAATCGAAGGTCAACGTCACCGAGCCGGTCTTGATGAGCGGCTTTTTCCTCTGGCTGATGCTCTATCGCCTCGCCTACCGGCTGACGGGAGATCGCGCCCTCGCCGTCTGGCAGTTGCTGGGCCTGGCGGTGCTGGCCGGATTACTGACAGCGTTCGGCGAAAGCGCCTGGTATCAGTTCATGACCGGGCTTGGCGGCAAGCGCATCCTGCTTGCCAATCTCAGCTTCGCCCATCATATCCGGCCGGGCTGGTGGGTATTGGCTGCTGGATTGGCGCTAGCAGGATTGAAACTCATCGCCCATCGATTCTGGGCCGGCAAAAAGCGGCGGAGATTGACCCCCGCCGCTTCCACAACTTGATCTCACGCCTGACTTGATCTCACGCTGGACCTGACTCAGACCTAGCCCTAGAGCCGGATCGTTTTAGACGGAATCGCTTGGCGATTTTGTCTAAAACGTGAATCCGCCTCTCATCCATAAGATAAAGACGATCGCGCTCTAGGCGCGTCGGCGTATTGCGGCCTGTCCCTCATCCTGGTCGGCGCCGACCGGCACTTCGCCGGCCGTCGTGGTGCGATAAAGCAGGCGGCGATGGCCATCATAATCGTTGACCGCCAGATGCAAGGTGGCTCGGTTGTCCCACATCGTCAATGTGCCGGGACGCCAGCGCAGCCGGCAGGTGAAATCGGCCCGGACGCTATGCTGATAGAGATAATCCAGCAGCGGCTTCGATTCCGCCACGGTCATATTCTCGAAACGCTGGGTATAGACCGGATTGACGAACAGCGCCTTGCGGCCGGTCACCGGATGGCGCCGCACCACCGGATGTGCCGTCTCGCGATCGGCCGAAGGATCGTTGCGGACCATCTTGACCGAGCGGCTGACCGGCACGTCCGGCGACGGCCCCATGGTGCCATGCGGCCAGCCGGTATGAACGGCGCGCAGCGGATCGAGCAATCGTTGCAGGCCCGCCGAAAGCGTCTCATAGGCGACATATTGGCTGGACCAGACGGTGTCGCCGCCCAGTTCCGGCAGTTCGATGGCATAAAGCAGGGTGGCCGCCGGCGGCTGGGGCAGGAAGGAAAAATCACTGTGCCAGGTTCCGCCGAAGGTGGAAATCTTGCGCTCATCGGCCTCCTTGAGGACGGCGATGATGTCCGGATGGCTTTCCATGCCGCTGACATAAGGTACCCGCAGGACCGTGCCGAAACGACGCGTGACCGCCAGAAGGTCGTCCGGCGTCAAGTCCTGGTCCCGGATGAAGAGGACGGAATGGTCGGCAAAGGCCCGACCGATCGCTGCGATTACGGTGGCATCCGCTTTGCGGAGATCGATCCCGCTGATCTCAGCGCCCAAATTCGGCGTGACCGGCTTGATCTGGAGTTCCTGACCCATGAAAACGTGTCCTCTCCAAGTTGCCCGTAGGATTTTCCTACCAGATTATGGCGACTTGTCGGAGATTGGTCCATCCAGGTCGCTCTTTCGCATCGACGCAAGCCTCACAAGGCCCTATATCGGGGATCAGTTTCAGCCATAAAGCCGTAAGACGCACATGGATATTCTACAGGTTCGTGTCGCCCGTATCTGGCAGGAAGCCGGGGGCATCAAAGGGTTCGAATTGGTCAGCCAGGATGGTCAGGCATTGCCGCCCTTCACGGCTGGCGCCCATATCGGCGTCCATCTGCCGAATGGTGTCATCCGGCACTATTCGATGTGCAACGACCCTGGCGAAGGGAACCGCTACGAGCTGGGCGTGCTGAAATCGCTCGACAGCCGCGGCGGATCGAACTTCATGCATGACCAGGTCAAGGTCGGCGACCTGCTGAAAATCGATGCGCCCCGCAATAATTTCCAGCTCAAGCTGGATGCCGAGACCTATATCCTGATCGCCGGCGGCATCGGGGTCACGCCGCTGCTTTCCATGGCGCGTGCCCTGAACCGGACCGGACGGTCCTATCGGCTTTACTATTGCACTCGCACCGCCGAGATGACGGCCTATCGCGACCTGCTGGCACAGTCGGACTTCGCCGGAAAGATCGAGTTCGTGCATGACGGCGGCGACCCCAAGAAGGGTCTCGACCTGGCGATGCTGTTGCGCGAGGTCCCGGCCAATGGCCGGATTTACTGCTGCGGTCCCAGCGGGTTGATGGCGGCGGTCAAGGCCTCGGCCGCGCATTGGCCCAGCGACCGGGTACATTTCGAAGCCTTCAGCGCCTCGCCCGAACTGCGCCCCGCCGAAGCCGGGCCGGACCAGGCATTCGAGGTCGAGCTCGCCAGTTCCGGCAAGGTCCTCAGCGTCGGGGCCGATGAAAGCCTGCTTAACGTGCTGCGGGATAATGGGATTTTCATTCCCAGCGCCTGCGAGGAAGGCATTTGCGGCACCTGCATCGTCAATGTCCTCGAAGGCGAGCCGGATCATCGCGACCAGATTCTCACGGATGAAGAGCGCGCCGCCAATAACTGCATGACCGTCTGCTGTTCGCGAGCGAAAACGCCCCGCCTGAAACTCGATCTGTGACCAGAAGTCGCGCAACGGTAGTTTATCGCGCGACCGTTGCGACGAAGGATTGACGCCAGCCCGGCAAGCAGGGAGCATACCGCCCTGCCCTGTCGGGCTGTCCCGAATTCCCTGCCGAGCCAAACAAGATGGAGAAGGCCACCATGTACCATACGAAGAATACCCTGTCGGAAAATGTCCGGGCAAAATCGGTTGCCCTGCTGAACGAGCATCTCGCGGCCGCCATCGACCTGCATCAGCAGACCAAGCAGGCGCATTGGAATGTCCGTGGCGAGAATTTCATCGGCATCCACGAGCTGTTCGACCGCGTCGCCGGCGAGCTGGTCGGCTTCTATGACATGATCGCCGAACGGACCGGCGCGCTGGGCGGCACGGCCGAAGGCGGTGTCCAGACCGCCGCCAAGAAATCCTTCCTGAAGCCTTATCCGCTGGGGATCGCCGATAGCGCGGCGCATATCGATGCCGTGACCACGGCGCTGGCGGAATTCGGCAAATCGGCCCGCAAGGCGATCGACGACAGCGCCGGCTTCGGCGACGCCGACACGGCCGATCTCTTCACCGAGATTTCCCGCGGCATCGACCAGCAGATCTGGCTGATCGAATCCCATCTGGTGCCGAGCCCGGCGAAAGGCAGCAAGAAGTAAGCCTCTTTGACATGGGGCGGCACGGAGCAGCGTACCGCCCCATACTTTCTCTCCTCGTCAGCCCCTGGGCCCCTGTCAGCCCCTGGGCCCCTGTCAGCTCCTAGCGCTGTCAGCCCTTGTGGATCGGATCGACCCACAGCACCTCTTCCGGCTTTTCGACCGGCTCGATATCGAGATTGACGACCACCGCCTCGCCATCGCTGCGCACGAGGACGCATTCCAGAACCTCTTCGCGGCTGGCATTGATTTCCTGGTGCGGCACATAAGGCGGCACATAGATGAAATCGCCCGGGCCGGCTTCGGCGGTGAATTCCAAATTCTCGCCCCAGCGCATGCGCGCCTTGCCGCGCACGACATAGATCACGCTTTCCAGCGCCCCGTGATGATGCGCGCCGGTTTTCGCATTGGCATGGATGGTGACGGTGCCGGCCCAGAGCTTCTGTGCGCCGACGCGGGCGTAATTGATCGCAGCCTTCCGGTCCATCCCGGGCGTCTGCGCCGTATTGCCGTCCAGTGCATTACCCGGCATGACCCGCACGCCGTCATGCTTCCACTTCGCCTCTGCTTCGGTCATCGCGACTGCTCCGTCATTACGTCACAGCCATGATAGCACCTCGCGTTGCGATGTGTCAGGCCGCTGTCTCGGGGTAGAAGCAGGCCACATCGGCGCCCGGCACGGCCTGGCCCAGCAGCGGGACTTCCCGGCTGCAGCGCGGCTGCGCCTTCGGACAGCGGGTGTGGAAATCGCAACCTTCCGGACGCTGCGCCAGGCTTGGCACTTCGCCGGTCAGTTGGATATCGGTGCGCCGCCGCCGCGGATCGGGATAAGGCTGCGCCGAGAACAGGCCATGGGCATAGGGATGCTGCGCGTGGCGCGCCACGTCATCGGCCGAGCCGATCTCGACGATGCGGCCGAGATACATGATCGCCAGTTCGTCGCAGAAATGCTGCGCCACCGAGAGATTATGGGTGATGAACAGCAGCGCGCAGCCGGTATCCTTCTGCACCCGGTGCAGCAGGTTCAGCAACTCGCCCTGGACCGACACATCGAGCCCGGCGGTCGGCTCGTCGGCAATGATGAGCTTCGGTTGCAAGGCGAGCGCCCGCGCCACACCGACACGGCGCGCCTGGCCGCCGGAAAGCTGGTGCGGATAGCGGCTGCGCAGCGAGGCCGGCAGGCCGACAGTCGAGAGCAGGCGATCGATTTCGGCATCGATCTTGCTGGCTGGCCAGTTGCGGATCTTCAGCGCTTCGGCGATCAACGAACGCACCCGGAGGCGCGGACTGAGACTGGAGATCGGATCCTGGAACATCATCGCCGAATGGGCGCGGATTTCCTGCGACCGGTCGAGACCGGGCGCGATCAGGGTTTGGCCGTCAAATGTGACGGTGCCGGCGGTCGTCTTGGTAAGGCCCATGATGGCGCGGCCCAGGGTCGATTTGCCCGAGCCGCTTTCACCGACCAGGCCCAACGTGGTTCCCGGCGCGATCGACAGCGAGACATTCAGCACCGCATCGATGAAGGGATCGCTCTTTCCCTTCACCAATGCTTTCAGGCCACCCATGGTGCGGAAACGGACGCGGAGATCCTTCACTTGCAGCATGTCAGATCCCTTTCGCCATATGGCAGGCGGCCGCATGATTGGCCTCGACCGGTCGCAAGGGCGGCGATACCTGGCGGCAGATATCCGCCGCGAGATTGCAGCGCGCCTGGAAAATACAGCCGGTGGGGCGGTCGAACGGTCCCGGTACTTCGCCCGGAATGGCCGGAAAATCCGTCACTTGTTCCGGCAGCAAGGCCGGATCGCAGGCCAGCAGCGCCTTGGTATAGGGGTGCTGCGGATTGTGGAAGATGTGATCGACCTCGCCTTGTTCCACCAGGCAGCCGGCATAGAGCACGGCGACGTAGTCGCAGATCTCGGCAATGATGCCGAGATTATGCGAGACGAAGACGATGGAGGTATGGAAATCCCGCTGCAGCTTGCGCAGCAGGTGAATGATCTGCGCTTCCATGGTGACATCGAGCGCCGTGGTCGGTTCATCGGCGATCAGCAGACGCGGCTGCCCCAGCAATGCCATGGCGATGCAGATACGCTGGCGCATGCCGCCGCTGAATTCATGCGGATATTGCGTCAGGCGCGATTCCGGATCGGGAATGCCGACATGGCGCAGCATCTCGACCGCCTTTCGGCGCTTCTCCGTCATACTGACGCCGCGGTCGCGATACTGGATATCGGTCATCAGCGTGCCGATCGACATCGACGGATTGAGCGCCGTCATCGGGTCCTGGAAGATCATGGCGATATCGGTGCCGCGAATGGCCCGCAGCTCCCGCTCGCTCATGTTCAGGATATCGCGGCCCTCGAATTTCACTTTGCCGGTGATCTCGGCCGTCTGCCGGCTGATCAGCCCCAGAGCGGCGGAGATCAGGGTCGTCTTGCCGGAGCCGCTTTCGCCGACAATGCCGACCACCTTGCCGGGCGGCACGGTGAGGCTGACATCCTTGACCGCAATGGCTTGGCCGCGCGCGCCGTTGAAACCGACGGAGAGGTTGTTGATCTCCAGCACCGGTGCATTTTTTTCCATCTCCATTTTGCTGCTCATGCCCGGCGCACCTGCAATTTGGGATCCAACACATCACGCAGCTTTTCGCCGAGCAGGGTGAAGCCGAGCGTCGTCAGCATCAGCGGGATGCCGCCGGCAATGACCAGCCAGGGCGTCTGGCGGATCAGGGTATAGCCGTCATTCAGCATGCGTCCCCAGCTCGGTGCCGGCGGCGGCACACCGAGACCGAGGAAACTCAGGGCCGCCTCGACGGTGATGACCACGGGAATATCCATGCTGACCAGGATGAAGACCGGGCCGATCACGTTCGGCAGGATATGGCGCAGCACGATCTGCAGATGACCGATATTCATCGACCGCGCCGCCAGGATGTATTCGTGGTTGCGCACCGACAGGGTCGAGGTGCGGATCAGGCGGGCATAGGTCGGCATGGTGGTGATCGCCACCACCAGCACGACGATGAACTGGCTGGAGCCGAAGAGCGTGATCGCTGCCAAAGCCAGCATGATATAGGGGAAGGAATAGATGCTATCGAGCAGCAGCATCAGCAGATTGTCGAGCCAGCGCGGACCGTAGCCGGCGAGCAGGCCGAGCACGATGCCGCAGGAGACGGAAGCCCCGATCGCCAGGATCGAGACCGTCAGCGCCACGCGGGTACCCGCCAGTACGCGCGAGAAGGTATCGCGGCCGAGATTGTCGGTGCCGAGCCAATGCGCCAAGCTGGGGGCGCCGAAACGATGCGTCATATCGAGCGCGGTGATCTTGTAAGGCGCCAGATATTCGCCGAAAAAGCCCAGGAAGAAGAAAGCGAAGACGATACAGCAGGCGAAGATCGTGACCGGATCCTTGAAGAATTCCGGAATGCGCGCAGTCAATTGCGGCCGGGTCGATTGCGATTGTTCCACTGCCATGATCACAATCCCTTCCGGATCTTCGGATCCAACGCGGCGACCAGCAGATCGGCGATCAGCGTACACATGGTGAAAACGAAGATCGTCGACAGCGTGAGCCCCATCATGACCGGATAGTTCCGGGTATTCACCGCCGCCAGCGCCGATTGCCCGACACCGGGACGATTGAAGATGATTTCCGCAAAGACGGCGCTGGACAGCAGCCCGCCATAGGCCATCCCAAGCAGGGTGATGGTCGGCAGGACGGCGATCTTCAACGCATATTTCAACGTGATCTTCCATTCCGGCAGGCCGAAGGCACGGGAGAAACGGATATGGGTCTCGTTGAGCACTTCCAGCATGGTGGCGCGCACCAGCCGCGAAAGATAGCCGACCCAGGCAAAGCCGATGGCGAAGGCCGGCAGAATGAGATGCACTACCTGGTCACCGAAATTCCCCGGCTCACCGGCGCCGATCGCCGGCAGCCAGTTCAAGGTGACGGCGAAGACCAGCAGGGCATAGATGGCCGTCAGGAAGGACGGCGTCGAAATCATCGCGATGGAAAAGATGCCGATGATGCGGTCATCCAGCTTGTTCCGGCGGATCGCCGAATAGCAGCCGAGCGGAATGCCGAGCGCGGCCGCCCAGCCGAGGCCGGTCACCGCCAGGATCATGGTCTTCGGCAGGGTCTCCTTGACGATATCGATGACGGGGCGATTGCTCCAGACATCCACCCCAAGATCGCCCCGCAACAGGCTGCTGAAGAAGTGATAGAGCTGGATATAGATAGGCTCACCCAGGCCCATGCGGATGCGCAAAGCCTCGCGCATTGCCGGCGTCGCGCGCGGGCCCAGCGCGATCGCGGTGGGATCCCCGGGAATCACATAGGCGATGCAGAACAGTACAGTGACCGACAGCACGCAGACCAGAAGCGCCATCCCAAAGCGTTGCAGGGCGTAAAGCCACATCACCGAGCCTCAATTCCTTAAGCGGCAATGGCGGCAGGGCCGATACCCCGCCGCCATTGCCGGTCTTCCGATAATAGACGCTTAGGCAGCCGCTCCGAAGCGCCAAAGAACCGCCGTGCCATCCGGCTTCAGGGCCGGTGCAACGGTATTACGATAAATCGCCGCAGTCGCTTCATGGGTTAGGAACAGATAGCTGCCCGACTTTTCCATAATGTCCTGCATCTTCACATACATCTCGCCCCGCTTGGCGGGATCAAGCTCGCGTAAGGCGGCTTCGTGCATCTCGTCGAAGTCCTTGCTGCAGAAACGCTCCCAGTCCCAGACGCCGACCTGCTTGCAGGTGAACCAGGCGGTCGCCCAGGCCGGATCCGGATTCATCGAGAAGCGGCCGAGCAGCAGTTGCAGGTCCTTCCAGCCATTGCCGGACTTCTCGTCACCGATCGTCCAGAAGGTACCGGAATCCAGCGGCTCCAGGGTCACGTCGACGCCGACATCGGCGAGATTGGCCTGGATGACCTGGGCGGCGGCAACCCATTCCGCCTTGTTCAGGAAGGAGAGCTTCACCTTCAGCCCCTCGGCGCCGGCGGCCTTGAGCTCCTCGCGCGCCGCATCGGGATCGAACTTGGTCAGATTGGCTTCGCGATGGCCGACGAGGCCGGGGGCGATGATGCCGGTTGCACGGGTCGCGCCCCCAAAATAGGCAGCATCCAGCACGGTATTGACGTCGATCGCCTTCTGGATCGCTTCACGGACCTTCGGGTCCTTCAGCGCCGGGTTTTCCTGGTTCTGGCCGAACCAGACATAAGACAGCGCCGGATGCTCGGTGATCTTCGCATCCTGCAGGCCCTTGTCCTTATAGGTCTTGAGCGAGCTGAGGCTGATATCGGTGAAATCCAGATCGCGGGATTCGAAGGCGATTTCCGCCGCTTTTTCGTCTTCGATCGGATAGACCTCGATCTGGTCGTAATAGGCCGTTTCGCCGCCGCTGTAATCCGGATTGCGGACCAGGGTCAGGCGCTGCTTCGGCACCCATTCCTTGATCATATAGGGACCGGAAACGGCCGGCATGGTGGTGGTGAATTTCTGGTCCGGCAGCTTTTCCATCGCCGCCTTGCAGACGATCTTGCCGGCCCAGCCCTGCAGCGTCGTCGTCCAGAGCGGGGCGAAGGGCTCCTTGAGGACGATGGTGCCGCTCAGTTCGTCATGCACTTCCACATGATCCAGCGTCGCCCAGTCATCGATATAGGGGGATTCCACTTTAGGATTGGCGACCCGCTCGAAGCTGTATTTGACGTCTTCGGCGGTGAGCGCGCCATAGCCGTTCGACCATTTCAGGCCGGACTTCAGTTTGAAGCGGACATGGGTCGGGTCGACCTGCTCGATTTCCGCTGCCGCTTCCTTTTCCCAACCCCATTCCGTGCCGGTCTTCATACGGACCAGGCCCAGCAACAGGCTGTCAGTGATGACAGCATCGGCCTGCGCGGTGTTAAAAGCCGGATCTAGATTCTGGATATCCGCGTAATTGCGGATTTTCAGCGTCTTGCCCTCGGCCCAGGCGGTCGGCAAACCCACCATGCCGAGGCCGATGGTGGCGGCGCTGCCCGCCAGGAAATGGCGTCGCTTCAAACTCAAAGTCTTCATGAGGTCCCCCAGATAGCGGCCCGCTCCCCAGGCATATGCCTCAAAAGCCGGCCATGTGTGACAGTTGAATTTCAATCGTCCGGGACATTGGTGGCTTCGTCCGGCGATTGGAAGCGAAAAAATTGTAATGGTTATTCTGTTATGAGATTATGGCTAGACCTCCTATTGGACGATAGTAATATAGCATATTTGCACTTTCTTTCAACCGGTTAAGCCTGCCGATTGCATGGCCTTCGGATAACCGTGCTAGATAGCTACCTGATACAATTTCGGACGCGCAAATCCATGCCCATCACCGCCTATCGCCGGTTAGCCGACCGGTTCCGCCGCTGGTCGGCCTTGCGGGAGGCGGCCTATGTCCTGCAATGGGACATGGAGGTCATGATGCCGACCGGCGGCGCGGTGGCCCGCAGCGAGCAGAACGCCGCCCTCGACCTGGCCAGCCATGAGATCCTCGCGGCACCGGAAACCGGCGACCTGCTGGTCGCGGCCGAAGCCGACCGGAACGGATTGGACGACTGGCAAGGTGCCAACCTCGCGGAGATGCGCCGCTTGCAGGTCCATGCGACGGCGCTCGATGCCGATCTGGTGGCGGCTTTATCCAAGGCCAGTTCGGCCTGCACCGACGCCTGGCACCGCACGAAAGCGAGCGGCCGCTTCGCCGACCTGCGGCCGGTATTCGCCGAAGTTGTGCAGCTCAACCGTCTCGCCGCCCAAGCCAAGGCTGAAAAGCTCGGCTGCCTGCCGTTCGAAGCGCTGATGGACCAATGGGAGCCCGGCGCACGGATGGTGGAGATCGACCGTCTGTTCGATGACTATGCCGCCTTCGCCCCCGGCTTCATTGCCGAGGCCTCGGCATATCAGGCCCGCCAGGCACCGCCGGTTGCGGCGGCGGGACCGTTCGACCGGGGCCGGCAAAAAGCCCTGGGCGAGCGGATCATGGCCGATCTCGGTTTCGATTTCCGCCACGGCCGTCTCGACACCAGCCTGCATCCATTCAGCACCGAAACACCCGCGGATGTGCGCATCACGACCGGTTATCAGGATGACGATTTCCTGCTGACATCATTGCCGGGCATCCTGCACGAAACCGGCCATGCGCTTTATGAGCAGAATCTGCCGCCCGACTGGCGGTTGCAGCCGGTCGGCCGGTCGCGCGGCATGAGCCTGCATGAAAGCCAATCCCTGCTGATCGAGAACCAGCTCTATCGGCATCCGGCTTTCTGCCGCTATCTGTCGCCGCTCGCCAACCGGACATTTCCCGGCCATGAGGCGGCTTTCACGCCGGCAAACATCCATCGGCTGCTGACGCGGATCAATCCCTCCCCGCGCCGCTTCGAAGCCGATGAAGTCACCTATCCGCTGCATATCATTCTGCGTTATCGGCTGGAGCGGGCGCTGATCGACGGGCAGCTCGCCGTTGCCGACCTGCCCTCGGCCTGGAATGACGGCGTCAAGGATCTGCTGGGCGTCGAGGTTCGCCATGACGGCGAAGGCTGCCTGCAGGATATCCATTGGTACACAGTCTATTGGGGGTATTTCCCCTGCTATGCCATGGGCGCGATGATCGCGGCCCAGCTCTTCGATGCGGCCTCACGGGCCTTGCCGGACCTGGAACAGGCCATTGCCGGCGGCGACTTCAGCGGCCTGCGTTCCTGGCTGACCCGGCACATCCACAGCCAAGGCGCCAGCCGGCCCATGGCCGAGATCATCCGCGCGGCCTCGGGCGAGGCATTGAATCCCGCTTATTTCCGCCAGCATCTGCAGCGGCAATATCTGGATGCCTAATCGACAGGGTAATACTTTTACCTGTGGAGGAATCACAGAATGCATGCTTTGATGGCGTAGAGGATATGTCATTTCCCTTATGTCATTCCCTGGCCAGAGGAGCGAGACTTCGATGAAGAAGACTATCCTGATGCTTGGACTAGCAGCATTGATCCTGCCGCTCGCGGCACAAGCCGAGTCACTACGCGGCTACAATTTCATCAACGTCGTCCAGCGAAACACATTGAGTGGCACGAATGCCGAGGGTGTCCGGTTCAATGCCTATTTCCTGCCGGGTGGCACGGCGACATATCAAGACGCCAATGGCACGAATGATCACGGCACCTGGATGCTGGATAAAGACGGCGATGTCTGCGTGACCTGGGCCAAGATGCTGGCGGGGAAGCAGAACTGCTATCAGGTTTCGATCAATAAATCCGCCGTGACCTGGAGCAACAAGGACACCACGCTGCATGGCAACTTGCTTGGCGCCGTGGAGCCACTGGAGATGAAAGCGGCACAATAGCCGCTCGCCTCCGTTTGGCGGCCGGCCGCGATGCCGGCCGCAACGACTGCGCCGGCCTTATCTGGCGAAGCCGCGAAAGCCTTCCACCAGATCGCGCACCTGCTGCGATTGTTCTTCTTGCGCCGCGGCATCGGCCTGGATTTGTTTCTCCTCGCCTGCTCTAATCTGTTCGAGTAGTTCCTCAAGCCGCGTCTTGCGCTGGGTGCGCGTCATGGTGCCCTGCTGCATCGCCGTGGTCATCGAGATATCTTCCGCGACCAGTTGCTGATACTGCGCCGCCATGGCGGGATTGGCCTGCTCATAGTCATGGACCGCGTCATAAGCACATTGCCGCCACGGGAGCTCGTTCGGCGCCAGGCCATGCTCCGGCATCCCCGTGGTCTTATAGGGATCGTAGCCATAGGTCGCGGTGCATTTCTTGAGATCGCCGGAGAGCTGGCTGCGCGCCGCAAAGACCGGTGAATTGACCGGCGTCGTCTCCGTGGTTTCGCTTTCGCTTGCGCAACCCGCAAGCCACATGGCCAGCAGGAACTGAGTCAGGCAGGATCGGTTGATCGCAGCGAGATGCATCAAATACCCCCGGTTGTTTTAGCCGCCTATCGACGTTAGGGGTACCGTCGGGTAACGTCATCATCGGGATGGATGAGACGCCCATATTTCATCCGGATTTAATCCGACGGGACTTATCCAGATTCCCTGCGCGGATCGACTTAATATCTTGAAAGAACTGCCCTTACGCCGGAAGGTCGGTTTGACAAACGGGTCGCCGCGAGACTGTCCATCTATCGCTTTGAGAGTGCTTCATGAGTTGGAAAACGCGCCACCGTTCCTTCTACTATCAGGATGCCCCCGAGCCGGCCGACCTTGATTTGTCGCCGTCGGAAACCGCTTTGCTGGTGATCGATGTCCAGAACACCTATCTCGCCCGCCCCGACCGCGCCGGCCTTTCGACAGCCGAGCAGGCCAATTACGATGCCTGGACGCCATTTCACGAGCGGATGCGCGATCTGGTCATTCCGCGCACCGCTGACCTGCTGCAGCGGTTCCGGCGCAATGGCATGGAATGCCTGTTCGCCCGCATCGCCTGCCAGACCAAGGATGGCCGCGACCGTTCACTCAGCCAGAAGATGCCCGGCTGGAACAATCTGCTGCTGCCGAAGGACGAACAGGCTTCCCAGATCGTGCCGGAACTGGCGCCCCAAGGCGACGAGATCGTCGTCACCAAGACGACCGATAGCGCCCTGACCGGCACCAATCTGCGGCTCATCCTGCACAATCTTGGCGTCAAGAATGTCATCTGCGCCGGCATCTTCACCGATCAATGCGTCTCGTCGACAGTACGCAGCCTGGCGGATGAAAGCTTCAATGTCGTCGTGGTCGAGGATTGCTGCGCCGCCGGCTCGCATGCCTTGCATGAACAGGAACTGGCCATCATCAACATGATCTATTGCCATGTCGTAACGGCCGAGGAACTGATCGGCATGATGCGGCTTGGCTGAGTGTCGGCCGGAACGGGTGCGTCAGACCTGCTTGCGGCGCTCGACCAGGGTGAGGAATTTTTCATATTCGGCATCGGTGACCGAATAGGTGTGCTCCTCGTCGGGAAAGCGGCTGGTTTTGACCTCATCGACATAGTCGCGGATCGCCGTTACGGCGATATCCGTCAGGTTGCCGTAGCGCTTGGTGAATTTGGGCTTGAAGTCGGTGAAGACGCCAAGCAGGTCGTAGCATAACAGGATCTGTCCATCCGTCCCCACGCCGGCACCGATGCCGATGGTGGGAATTTCCAGTTGCCGGGAAATCACCGTGGCGATGCGGCCGGGCACCGCCTCGAATTCCAGCATGAAGCAGCCGGCATCCTGGATCGCCAGAGCGTCTTCCAGGATACGGAAGGCTTCCGGCGCCGTCCGCCCCTGGATCTTGAAGCCGCCGAACATGGCGATGGTGTGCGGCGTCAGGCCGATATGCGACGCCGTGGGAATCCCGGCATCGACCAGGGCCTTGAGTATATGCGCCTGGCTTTTGCCGCCTTGCGGCTTCACCGCATCGCAGCCGCCCTCCTGCATGAAGCGTGTGGCATTGGTAAGCGCGCGATCCACCGTGTGATAGCTTTGATAAGGCATGCAGCCCAGCGTGAAGGTCGCCGGTGCGCCACGGCGAACCGCCGCTGCATGCATCACCATCATATCCATCGTCGCCGGCACGGTGCTGTCATAGCCATGCGCCACCATGGCGAGGCTGTCGCCCACCACCGCGACATCGACGCCGGCCATCTCCGCCCACCGCGCGGAGGTGTAATCCGGCACGGACATATAGACCATCTTCTCGCCGCGATGCTTTGAGTCGCGGATTTCCGTGATGGTGCGCTTCTTGCGCTCGGCGGCATCGGCAATCGGCTTGTTCACGGCGTTGCTCAATCAGTCATCAGGAAGAGGCCGCCCGCACTGCGAGCGGCCCTGCAAAGCGGCTATTGCGCGATTTCCTCGAGCGTGCGACCGCGTGTTTCGACACCGAGGATCCACACCACCAGGGCGGCGATCACAAAGGACCCGGCCCCCAGTGCAAAGACGCCGCCATGACCCAATGTCGGCAGGATGACGCCGATCGCATAGGGACCGATCAGCGAGCCGACACGGCCGATGGCGGAAGCGCATCCTGCCCCGGTCGCGCGGGCGCGGGTCGGATAGAGTTCCGGCGTATAGGCATAGAGCACCGACCACATGCCGAACAGGAAGAACTGCATGCAGAGGCCGAAGGTGATCAACATCGCCAGCGACCCGGCATTGCCGTAGAGATAGGCGGAAACCGCGCTGCCCAGCAGCATCAGGATGCAGGTCGGCTTCCTGCCCCGGGCTTCGATCAGCCAGGCGGCGGCGGCGAAACCGGGCAAGCCGGCCAGCGAGATCAAGATCGTATAGCTGACCGACTTGGTCACCGTGTAGCCGGCATCCTGCAACAAGGCGCCGAGCCAGGTGGTGAGGCCGTAGAAGCCAAGTAGCGCGAAGAACCAGGTCGCCCAGATCATCACCGTGCGCTTGGCATAGAGCGGCGTCCAAAGCTCGAAGAACGAGAACCGCCCCTTCACCACATCGCGCGCTGCGGCCACTTGCGGCGCGGGAAGCTCGGCACCGTCCAAGCGATGGCGGACCTTGTCCTCGATCTTGCGCATCGTCGCTTCGGCCTCGTCCTGCCGGCCGTGCTCCGCCAGCCAGCGGGGCGATTCCGGCACGAAGCGGCGAATGATGAAGACGAAGAGGGCTGGGATCGCCTGCAGCAGGAAGACATCGCGCCACCCCCATTGCGCAAGGATGACCAGGCTGAGCAGGCCGGCAGCGATGAAGCCGATCGGCCAGAAGCCTTCCAGGATCGCCATGTAGCGGCCGCGTTTGGCCGCCGGGATGATCTCGGAGACGATGGCGAGGGCGACGGGGAATTCCATGCCCATGCCGAAGCCGAGCAGCAGGCGGGCATAGCTCAGCGATTCCGCATCGCCGGCATAGGAACACCACAGGCTGCCCAATCCCCAAAAGATCATGCTGATCTGGAAGACGATCTTGCGGCCGAAGCGGTCCGCGGCGATGCCGGCAAGACCGGCGCCGAGGAACATGCCGATAAAGCTCATGCTGGAGAGCAGGCCGGTTTGCGCCGTGGTAAGGTTGAATTCCTGCTTGATCGAGCCGAGGACGAAGGTCAGCGAGCCGAGGTCGATCGAATCGAAAAACCAGGCGGTGGCGATGATGGCGAAGAGGCCGCGCTGATACGAGGTCAGCGGCAGGCGTTCCAGCCGTGCCGCGATGCGTTCGGTCGAGCCGGCAACAGCGGTACCCGTTGCCGCATAGCTCATGCCGCCAGCCGGCACAGCCTGTGGTCTGTCCATTGGACCCTCCCCATATCGTTCATCCACCCAGGTGATCGGGACTGCTTGAGCCCGGCGGCCGATCAAGGCCGGCCGCCGCAATCCCTTGTCGATGCACGGCGGCATCTTTCTTATTCGTTGGAGGTATGCTGGTGAAATATCAGTGATATGTCAATAGATGATAATGGAACCGGCCTGCGTTGCTCGACACAACTTGGTGAAGGCAGCAATGCGCAGATCGCCGGCAGGCAGGCACGAAAACCGAGATAATGGGCACGTAACCGCGCGAGCGGCCGGCCGCTCAGGCGCGGTCTTCTTCCAGCGTGGCGCGGGTGAATTCCTGGATATAGTCGACCAGGGCATCGGATTTGGCCGCCGCCGCATCACCATCGCCGCCGGCAATGGTTTCGGCGAGCGCGGCATGCAGGCGGGCGCAGCGCGGCAGGTCCAGGGCCTGCTTGTAATGCTGGTACCAGAAGCGCCGGGAGAGGCCCGACATCAGGCGGATCGCCTTTTGCGCATATTCGTTGCGGCAGGTTTTTGCCACCAGCAGGTTCAGCTCCTGATCGAGCCGCATGAAACCGACATCGTCGTTGTCGCTTGCCGCCTGTTTCATCTGCTCGGCGAGTTTATGGAAATGCTGACGCTCGGGCGCGGTGCAGCGCAAGGCGGCATAGCGCGCCATCAGCCGCTCGATCTCGCGCCGCAGCCGCAGCAGCTCCAACTGGCTCCGCACATTGATCGCGGAAACCAGGATGCCCCGGCGCGGCAGGATCACCACCAGGCCTTCCAGCGCCAGACGCTGCAGGGCCTCGCGGATCGGCGTGCGGCCGATATCCAGCATCTGCGTCAGCATCTGTTCCGTGAGAACGGTCCCCGGGGCGATTTCCAGCGTGACGATCAGTTCCTCAAGCCGCTGATAGGCCTGATCGGTCTGGCTTGCCTGACGCTGGGCCTTGCCATCATCATTGGCTTCGGCCGCCGTCGCGCGTGCCTTCTCCGTTGCCCGCGTCTTGGCCAGCGATAAACCTTTCGAGCGAGTCATGCCGTTCCGAATCCTCGTTTCTCCTGGTTTAACCGGGAGGCAGGGTCGAGTTCAACACCCCTCGTTCGACATCCCCGTTCATCCCTCGGCCGGAAAGAGAGAATTAGCGGTCCCGCCTGCCGGTTTCGGGAAACAGCCAGAGCGAAAAGATCATGAAAGCACCGAGCCCCAGGACGACCCATTTGGTCACGTCCTGACCGGCCGCATTCTGGAACAGGTGAACGATCACGGCGGCGATGGCCACCAGGAGCGACAGAACGATCTTGATGCGTGGCGGCATGGGTTTCTCCGTTGTTAAGGCCGTTGCAGCAAAGCCAAGCCCTGAGCGGTTCCCGCCGCGACCGCAGCGACGGCGACGATGCCCGCCCGCCTGTCGAGCAGGTCGCGCGGCAGGATCTGCCAGAGCAGCGGTGCGGCCAGGATGGCGAGGCCGCCGGCGATCACCGCAACCGGCCAGGATAGCAACTGAAAGGCCGTCCGGAAGGCCAGCAAGAGAAGCGCGAAGCCGCAAAGGATAAGCAGCAGGATCAGCAGCTCATCCACCCGCCCTCGCAAGAGGCGCGGCCGGGCCCGGCGGGGGAAATAGCCGCTTGCCTGGATGGCGATGCCCGCGGCGCAGAAAACCGCCCAGCCATAGGCCAGGCTGATCCAGATCGTCGATGCCGAGATCACGGGCAATTGCGTTTTCCTGTAGCGTCGAATCTTGATATATATTAGTGATATATCAGATAGTGGAACGAGGAGCAATCTCGTTGGCCACGAACCGGGAAGAAACGCCAAGCAGGAAGAACGAGGGCGGAGATGAGGCGATATCACGGCGACCGCACGATCGACGGCGTCCAGGTGACGGTGGACGGCCGTCCCCTGCCCCAACGAACCGATCTGAAGGCATTTTCGGATCAGGGGTTCGAATGGAGCTATGAGGGCGGCGAGCCGGCCCAGCTCGCCTTGGCGCTGCTGGCCGATCATCTCGGCGACGACCGCGCGGCGCTGCAGTTCTGCACCCCCTTCATGCGCATCGTGGTGGCCAATTTCGGCAATGAATGGGAGATGACCTCCGCCGATCTCGATGCCGCCCTCACGCAACTCGGCCGCGCCTGAACAGACAGGAGATGAAAGCCATGGATATTACCAACTCACCTATGAGCGACCGTCAGCGGAATTACCGGGAACAATACCGGATCCGCATTGCCGGCTGGTATAATGGCTGGCTGCATGTCGCGGTGATCTACGCGATCGGCCTGACGGCGATGTATGTCTATGTCACCAATCTCCGGTCGCTGGACCGGCCCATCGCCTGGTGGGAATGGCTGACCGTGCCCGTCGTCTTCCTGCTGTGCAATTTCTTCGAATGGTTCCTGCATCGCCATGTGATGCACCGGCCGCTGAAATTCCCCGGCATGAAGGCAATCTATACCCGCCACACCCTGATGCATCACCAGTTCTTCACCGAAACCGAGATGCGATTTCGCGATGACAAGGATTGGCGCGTCACCTTCTTCCCGCCTTATGCCTTGGTGATCTTCATCCTGATGTCGATACCGGGGGCCGCCATTCTCGGCTGGCTGCTGACACCGGCGGTCGGCTGGCTCGTGATGTGCACGACAACCGGCATGTATCTCACCTATGAGTTCATGCATTTCTGCTGTCACGTCGATGAGAATTGGTTCGTCCGGCACTGCCCCTTCGTCAATACCATCCGCCGGCATCACACCGCCCATCACGACCAGTCGATCATGATGGAGCGCAATATGAACCTGACCTTCCCGATCGCCGATTGGCTGTTCGGCACCTCGGACCTCAGGCGCGGCCTGATCGGGCATCTGCTCAACGGCTATGAAACGCGCTTCATCCGCACCGACATGCGCAAGACCTCGCGCACGCCGGTCCGCGCCGCGCCGCCGAAAGCCGCCGCGAGCGCCTGATCGCAGGTCAGGCATACTGCCAAGCAAAAGGCCCGGCAAATTGCCGGGCCTTTTCACCTGCCGGTTATCAGTTTCACAGGATCGCGAAATGCGCCTCGGTCGGCATCAAGTCGTTGACCGGGATGATGTCCTGCGGGCAGGCAGAGAAGACGATGATGAGATCCATCTCCGCCTGCAGGGTGATGTACTGGCCGGCGCTGCTGACCGGCGCCTGGAAGGACAGCGAACCATCCGCCGCCACCGGAATATTCATGAAGAGATTGAGCGGGCTCGGCGTCTCCGGTGCCTCCGATCCGATCTCCCGCATCGCCAAAGCGAGATTCTCCGTGCAGCTTTCATGATAGCCCTCGACGCCCAGCAGCTTGTAGCGATGGCTGTCGCAAGCGGCGATCAGCGTATCGTGGATGCCCGGCGTCGTATCCTCGACGATGGTCAGGATCGGGCGGCGATGATTGGTCAGCATGGCATCGCCGACCGCGGGAATGACCTTCAGCAGATGCGCGCGGCTGTGCTCCATCGACATGAATTCCCGGACATCGGCCGCATTGAAGGCCCAGGTATCGATCACCTGCTTGCCATGGGTGTTGATCACCTTGACGCGTCCGCCCTTGGCCATCCGCGCCGCCTTGCCCTTGCGCGCGGGGATCGTCACCAGTTCTTCCTTATGGGCCGTCATCATTTCCTCCATCGTCCCTGATTGCGACATATCCGGAAGGAACAAAGCATAGTCGCTTCGCCGCCACAAGATCGCCGCAGCTTGACGTGCCGTGGCGACGCAGCGGGGATTTGACAAAGTACCGGCCCCTGCTACCTTCAATCGACGATCAATGACGGTGGTTGGACCATGGTAGCGACGACAAGCGATTTGCCTGCCTTTGCCATCAATGCCATCAATCTCGCTTCCGCACGGTTGGGGGCGAAGGCGCTTTACGCCACCGACGATTTCTTCGCCGACAAGTCCCGCATGCTGCAGGACACGCCCGCCATCTTCCAGGCCGACAGATATGACGATCACGGCAAGTGGATGGATGGCTGGGAATCAAAGCGGCGGCGCAATGGCGGCCATGATTACTGCATCGTCAAGCTCGGCACCAAGGGCGTCATTCGCGGCGCCGATATCGATACCAGCCATTTCACCGGCAATTACCCGCCGGCTGCATCGCTCGACGCCTGCGTCAGCCTTGAGGATCCCGACGACAAGACCATCTGGACGCCGATCCTGGCGCCGGTTTCGCTCGGCCCCTCGGCGCATCATTTCCATGCCATCAACAATGAATGGGCCTGGACCCATCTCAAGCTCAATATCTATCCCGATGGCGGCGTCGCCCGGCTGCGGGTCTATGGCGAGCCGGTGCCGGCCTGGGAGAGCAAGGATCGCGGCGCGACGCATGAATTGTCGCTCGCCAATAATGGCGGCCGCATCCTCGCCTATAACGACGCCCATTACGGCTCGGTCTGGACCCTGCTGACGACGGGACGCGGGGTCAATATGGGCGATGGCTGGGAAACCCGCCGCCGCCGCGAGCCCGGCAATGACTGGATCATCGTCAAGCTGGGGGCGCCGGGCATCGTCGAGCGCATCGAGGTCGATACCTGCCATTACAAGGGCAATTATCCCGATGCCTGTTCCCTGCAAGCTGCCCTCGTCACCTCGGCAACCGAAAGCTCCATTGTGACCGAGGCCATGTTCTGGCCTGAGCTGCTGGGCAAGCAGAAGCTGCAGGCCGACCAGATCCACAGCTTCAGCGGCGAGGCGCTTGCCGGCCTCGGTGCGGTCAGCCATGTCAAACTGAACATCTATCCCGATGGCGGCATCTCACGCCTGCGGGTTTTCGGCCGGCTGGCATAGCCAACCGGTCAGGGCTAGAAAGTCGCATGCCAGTGCCGCGCGATATCGATGCGGCGCGGCAGCCAGACGCGTTCATGTCCCTGCACATAATCAATGAAACGCGCCAGTGACTGCACGCGGCCCGGCCGGCCGATCAGGCGGCAATGAAGCCCGACCGACATCATCTTCGGCGCGCCGGCCTTGCCTTCTTCATAAAGACAGTCGAAGCTATCCTTGAGATAGGCATAGAACTGATCGCCGGCATTGAAGCCCTGTGGCGTCGCAAACCGCATGTCATTGGCATCGAGCGTATAGGGAATGACGAGATGCCTGCCTTCGGTGGGATTGCCGATCCAGTAGGGCAGATCATCGGCATAGGAATCTGATGAATAGAGGAAGCCGCCCTCTTCCATCACCAGCCGCGTCGTATTCATCGAGCAGCGGCCGGTATACCAGCCGAGTGGCCTCTCCCCCGTCACCTGTTGATGCAGGCGGATCGCTTCGCGGATCTGCTCGCGCTCGGCATCGGCCGGCATATCCTTGTGCTCGATCCATTTGAGCCCGTGCGAGGCGATCTCCCAATTTGCCTCCTTCATGGCCGCCACCTGCTCCGGCGAGCGCTGCAAGGCGGTGGCAACGCCATAGACGGTGACCGGCACGTGACGCGACGTGAAGAGGCGCCACAGCCGCCAGAAGCCGGCGCGGGCGCCATATTCATAGATCGATTCCATGTTCCAATGGCGCTGCCCCGGCCAGGCCTGGGCGCCGACGATTTCCGAGAGAAAGGCTTCCGAAGCCGCATCGCCATGCAGGATATTGTTTTCGCCGCCTTCTTCGTAATTGAGCACGAACTGAACCGCGACATAGGCCTCGCCGGGCCAATGCGGATCCGGCGTCACGCGGCCATAGCCCTTGAGATCACGCGGATAGACGTTCATGAACCTTGCTCCCTGCAACATAGGTCGCCCGCACGGCACGGTCATCTCCCAGCAGCGCGAGCGCGAAGAGCGTATCCTCCAGCGTTTCCGAGAGATCGGCGCGATCGGCCAGAACCGGTGTCGCGCGCGGATCGAGCACCACGAGATCGGCCCATTTCCCCGTCTCGAGCGCACCGATCTCGTGGTCGAGTTTCAATCGCTCGGCGTTGCCGCGCGTCGCCAGATGGAAAAGCTCGATCGCCGTCGGCCGGTAGCCGGAGAGCATCTGGACCTTATAGGCTTCACCCAGCGTCTGTAGCATCGAATAGCTGGTCCCACCGCCGACATCCGTGGCGATGCCATAGGCAATCGGCCGCGCGCTGTCCCGGAACTGGGCGAACCGCATCAGGCCCGAGCCGAGAAAGTTGTTGGAGGTCGGGCAGTGAATGACGCTGGATCCTGCCTCATGCAACCGCTGGCATTCGCGTTCCGACAAATGGATGCCATGCGCGAACAGGCTGCGATCGGTCACCAGGCCGAAGCGGTCATAGACAGCGGTGTAATCCGGTTCATCGGGGAACAGTTCCCGAACCGCAGCAAGTTCGCCGGGGCTTTCCGACAAATGGGTCTGAAGCAGGGCTTCCGGCAGATCGGCGATCAACTCACCGCATCTTTGGAGCTGCCCCTCGCTCGAGGTGATCGCGAAGCGCGGTGTTACTGCATAGCGTAAGCGACCGCGGCCATGCCATTGGCGATAGAGTTCCACCGTCTCACGCATATCGCTGTTGGCATTGTCGCAAAGCGCGTCCGGCGCCAGCCGATCCATCAAGGTCTTGCCGGTTACCAGCGACATGTTCCGGCGTTCCGCCTCGGCAAAGAGTGTGTCGGCGCAAGTCTTGTGCACCGAACAATATGCGGCGGCGGCGGTGGTGCCGTGCTGAAACAGACGGTCGATGAAAATGCGTGCCGTCGCGGCGGCATGGGCCGGATCGCCGTAACGCGCTTCCTCCGGAAAGGTGAAGCGATGGAGCCAGTCCAGCAGATCCTTGCCCGGTGCGGCCAGAAGGCGGTACTGCGGAAAATGGACATGGGCATCGATGAAGCCCGGCAGGATCAGGCAGTCGCCATAATCACTCACCGGGGCATCTGCATAGACATTCGGCATCCGGGCGGCGGCGCCGAGCCAGAGGACACGGCCGTCAGGGCCGACGACAAGCGCACCCCGCACCTCATGCCAATATTGGCCCACCGGATTAGCAAAACTGACGAGCTGTCCCCGGATGACCTGCATCACGGCGCCACCCGGTCTTCGATCCGGAAGCGGAAGATGCGGCAGACCTGATCCAGCGTGACGGCACGTTCCTCGGCTGGTGTATTGCCGTTCCGCGCCGTGAACGCCGCCAGGATGTCATGCTTGGTCGCGCCTTTCACCGCAAAGATGAAGGGGAAGCCGTATTTCTCCCAATGCGCCTTGTTGCAATCGGTGAAGCGGGAAAACTCCTCCGGCGTCAGGCTGTCCAGACCGGCGCCGGCCTGCTCGCGACTGGAATCCTGGGTCAGCTTTGCTCGTGTCGCAAGATCGGGATGGGCGCGGATCAAGGCAAGCTGGGACGCCTCGTCCGATCGGCGCAATGCAGCTTCGAAAGCGGCGACCATCGCCTCCCGCGACGCAAACGGGCGCGCCTCGGCGGCCTTGTGCGCCATCCACGGAGAATGTTCCGCCACATCGCCGAAGGCCGCGACAAAATCCTCCACGCTCATGGCATTGATGGCATCGATCGTTTTCATGATCCGGCCGCTATTGCTGTGCGATCCATTGACCGAGCCTGCTGCGCTCGTCGGCCGTCATGCCACTCACGTTACCCAGCGGCATGGCGTTGCTTTTGACGGCCTGCAGATCGATCAAGGGCGCGTAGCGTTTCAACTCGGCAACGGTTTCCAGCTTCACGCCTTTTGGCGCTTCGGCGAAACCTTGCTGCGTCGGCTTCGATGAATGACACATGATGCACCTTGTCTGCGTGATCGACAGTGCATCCTGGTCGGAGACATTTGCCGCGAACTGCTTGACCTGGGGCGCCGTCAGGATCAACGCGGCGAAGAGTGCCAGAAAGATGATGGGAAAGGTCCAGGCCAGCTGCCGCAGCGGATCGCCGACCTCGTGGCGAACGAGGAAATGCCGCAAGGCGCCGCCGCCGATCACGATCAGGCCGACGATGATCCAAGCATGCGGATGATTGGTGATCATCGGATAATGATTCGAGATCATCATCAGCAGGACCGGCAAGGTCAGATAGGTATTGTGCAGGCTTCGCTGCTTGCCGATGGCGCCAAGGCGTGGATCCGGCGTCTCGCTTTTGAGCAGCGACGCCACGATCTTGCGCTGGTTGGGGATGATGACCATGAAGACATTGGCCGCCATCATCGTGCCGATGAAGGCGCCGATATGAATGAGGGCGCCGCGGCCGGAAAAGACATGGGTGAAGCCATAGGCCGCCGCGAGGATCAGGCAGAAGACCAGCACCGCCAGCAATCCCGTCCGCTGCCCCAGCGGAGACCGGCAGAGAAGATCATAGACGACCCAACCGGCGGCAAGCCCGGAGACCGAGATCAGGATCGCCTGCCAGGGTGCGAGGAGCAGGACGCTGGGGTCGATCAGATAGGCGGTCGCGTTCAGATAGTATTGAACGATCAGCAGGAGAAACCCGGTGACCCAGGTGAGGTAGGCCTCCCATTTGAACCAGATCAGATCATCGGGGAGCTGCGCCGGCGCCACCATGTATTTCTGGACATGATAGAAGCCGCCGCCATGCACTTCCCAGGCCTCGCCCGCGACACCCTGGGGCAAGGCCTGGCGACGTTTCAGCGAGAAATCGAGGGCAACGAAATAGAATGACGTCCCGATCCAGGCAATGCCGGCAATCATATGGCCCCACCGGATCAGCAGATTCAGCCAGTCGGCAAAGAACGGGCTCATCGGACGGCTTTATCTCCCCTCACGGCATCTCCCCTGGTGGTGGCGGCCTGCTTTATCGTTGCCGCTCCTTTATCGGCGCAGGGCGCACAGAAGGGCGATCCGTTTCCCTGACAGCCGGCATCGCGCAATGCTGATGTCTTGCTGCGTGACATGGCCGGATGCAGCGCTTCATCAGTGAGCAGCAATTGCGCCGCCGTTGCGGCTGCAATCACGGCAGGTTCTTTGGACTGCAATCCGGGCAGGCCGATCGGGCAGGTCAAGGCATCGATCCGGTCGGCGGGCACACCGGATACATGCAGGCGACTGATGAAGCGTGCTCGTTTGGTCGCACTGCCGATCAGCCCGACATAAGCGAAACGGCGGTCCCGCAAGGCGGATTCGACGATCTCAAAATCCAGCGCATGGCTATGGGTCATGACCAGGACGAAGCTGCCGAATTCAGCGCCGGACAGCATGCCGGCCGGATCGTCGCGCCAGAGCGGCATGACATTCGGCGGCATTTCTGCCGGAAAGATGTCGGCCCGGGAATCGATCCAGGCGATGTCGAACGGCAGCGGCGCCATAGCGGAAACCAGAGCGCGGCCGACATGGCCCGCACCGAACAGCAAAAGCGGCCGCTGCTTCCGCCCGAAGGTTTCGGCGAAATCGGGCCTCACGATCCGGCCGATGACGGTGAAGGCTCCCTTGCGCTCGCGCTCGGCCAATTCCCGCACGACCGGGAGAGAGGTCGCATCGAAGACTTCCGTCATCAGCTCGACCCGGCCGCCGCAGCATTGGCCGAGATCCGGCCCCAAGGCATGGACCGTCTGGCGGCACATGGCACCCGCCGGCAGCAGGTCCCGCGCCGTGGCCATGGCCTGCCATTCCAGCGATCCGCCGCCGATCGTGCCGGCGATCTCATCGCGCAGGACGATCATCCGTGCCCCGACCTCGCGCGGCGACGAGCCATCGACCTGCACGACCGATACCAGGGCGCATCGCCCCTGGGTCTCGATTGCGTTCAAAATGGTCGACCAGAGCATCATGCCTGCATTGCCTTGACTGCGGCCAGAATTGCTTCGGGTGTCGCCGGCGCTTCCAGCGGCGGCATCCTGCTCGGCTTGAGGCTGCCGATGGCGTTCAACACGGCACACCAGACGGAGATCGGCAACATCAGCGGCGGTTCGCCCACGGCCTTCGACCGATAGATCGTATCCGCCGGATTGCCGGCGCTTTCGAACAGCTTGACGCGGAAATCGGCGGGCAGATCCGATGCGCAGGGAATCTTGTAGGTCGACGGCGCATGGGTGCGCAGCCGTCCTTTGTCATCAAAGACCAGTTCTTCCATGGTCAGCCAGCCCATGCCCTGCACGAAACCGCCTTCGATCTGGCCGATATCGATCGCCGGATTCAGCGAGCGGCCGACATCATGCAGGATATCCACGCGGTCAACCGTCATCTCGCCGGTCAGGGTATCGATCGTGACCTCGGAGCAGGAGGCCCCATAGGCAAAATAATAGAAGGGCCGCCCCTTGGCCTTGTCGCGGTCCCAGACCAGGCCCGGCGTGGCATAGAAGCCGGTGGAGGACAGGGAAATGCGTGCCTGATGCGCCTTCTTCGCCAGATCGCCGAAGGTGATCGCATGATTGCCGATAATGACCTGCCCGCGTTCGAAACGGATCGCCGATTTCGCCACTTTCCATTCCTTGGCGGCGAAATCCATGAGCCTGTTCTTGATGGCGATGGCCGCATTACGCGCCGCCATGCCGTTGAGATCGGAACCGGAAGAGGCCGCCGTGGGCGAGGTATTCGGAACCTTGCCGGTCGTCGTGGCGGTGATGCGCACCATGTCGATATCGATACCGAATTCCTCGGCCACGACCTGCGCCACCTTGACATAGAGCCCTTGCCCCATCTCGGTGCCGCCGTGATTGAGATGCACGGATCCATCGGTATAGACATGCACCAAGGCGCCTGCCTGGTTCATCTGCGTCAAGGTGAAAGAGATGCCGAACTTGACCGGCGTCAGGGCGATGCCTTTCTTGAGGAAGCAGCTGCCGGCATTGAAGGCCACGATGTGCTCGCGCCGCCGCCGGTAATCGGCCGACGCCTCCAGTTCCTCGATCACTGCCAAGGCGATATTGTCCGTGACCTTCATGCCGTATGGCGTGACATCACGGCCGGCTTCATAGAGATTGCGCTTACGTATATCGAGCGGATCGAGGCCGAGCCGCACGGCAATCGCCTCCATCATCCGCTCCGCAAACAACATGCCCTGCGGCCCGCCGAAGCCCCGGAAAGCGGTATTGGAGACGGTATTGGTGCGGAGACGCCGCGACTGGATATGAACCTGCGGATAGAAATAGGCATTATCCGCATGGAACATGGTGCGGTCGTTCACGCCCTGGGACAGGTCCGCGGAATAGCCGCAGCGTGAGAGGAAGGTGACATCGACGGCCGTCAGCCGTCCGGTCTCGTCGCAGCCAGCCGCGTAATCGACGCGGAAGTCATGGCGCTTGCCGGTCATGACCATGTCGTCATCGCGATCGAGACGGCATTTGGCCGGTCGCCCCGTCAACCGGGCAGCCAAAGCGGCCAAGGCGGCCCATTGCGCCGCCTGGCTTTCCTTGCCGCCGAATCCACCACCCATGCGGCGGCACTCGCAGGTGACCGCTGCATCGGGCACCGCCAGCATCTTCGCCAGGCAATGCTGCACTTCAGTCGGATGCTGGGTCGAGGAATGGACGATGACACCGCCGCGCTCATCCGGCACGGCGAGGGCGGCCTGGCCTTCAAGATAGAAATGCTCCTGCCCGCCGATATGGAAGCTGTCCTCAATCCGGACCTTGGCGGCCCGCAATGCTTTCCCGACATTGCCGCGCTTGAAGGCATAGCTCGGCAGCACATCCGTTGTCTGCTGCGACAAAGCGTCTCCGACCGTGACCGCCGGCGTTTCCACGGCAATCTCGATCTTGCCGAAGCGGGCCGCCCGCCGCGCGATCTCGCGCGTTTCAGCAATCACGGCGAAAACCACTTGGCCGTGAAAGGCGATGCGATCATCGGCCAGGACCGGGTCGTCGCCGACGGATGGGCTGCAATCGTTGACGCCGGGAATGTCGCGGGCAGTGAGCACGGCAACCACGCCCGGCACGGCACGGACCGCATCGAGCGACAAGGAGAGGATGCGACCGCAAGCGGCATTCGGGGCATAGCCCGGCGCCACATGCAATGTCCCCTCCGGTTCGCGGATATCGTCGATATAGACTGCCGAACCCTGGACATGCAGCACCGCACTGTCATGGGCAAGCGACAGGCCGACAGTCTCGGTTTCGATTTTATCGATTTGATGGGGGAGCGACCGGCTTGTCATCTCACGCCACCGCTTCTTTCTCGCGCCGGCCGACGACCCGCGTCCGCTCGGTCCGTTCGCCGGCGATTTCAGTCAGCGCCTTTTGCAGCAGCCCCTGGGCGACGGAGAGGCGGTACGCGGCGGAAGCGCGCATATCGCTGATCGGCTGATAATCCTGTGCAAGCGCAGCGATGGCGGCAGCCCAGGAATCGGGCTCGGTCATTGTCAAACCAAGCAGGGCCCGCTCGGCCGCCGGCGCCCGCTTTGGCGTTGGCGCCATGCCGCCGAAGGCGATCCGTACGGCGGAGATGCGGTCGTTGTCCAGCGTGATCTTGAAGGCGCCCATGACGGCGGAGATATCCTGGTCAAAACGCTTGGAAATCTTGTAGCAGCGGAAGGAATCGTTCGCTTGGAGCTTCGGGATATCGATCCGCCAGACCAGTTCACCGGGCCGGCGATCCTGCTTGCCATAAGCGATGAAGAAATCCTCCAGCGGCAGCATGCGCCATGCCGCATCGTATCGCAGTGTCAGGCTGGCGCCGAGGGCGATGAGGACGGGTGGGGTATCACCGATCGGCGAGCCATTGGCAATATTGCCGCCGATCGTCCCGGAAGCTCGCACTTGTTTCGAGCCCAGCCGGCGCAGCAATTCGCCGATATCGGGATCGATCGCCGCGAGCGCCGTTTCCGCCTCGGCATAGGTGGTGGCAGCACCGAGCGACAGCCGGTCGGCATGATCTTCGATGCGGTGCAAGGCTGCGATCCGGTCGAGATGAATGATCTTCGGCAAGGTACGCATCTGCTTGGTGATCCAGAGCGCGACATCCGTCGCACCGGCAAGGATCGTCGCATCTGGGTGGCGGGCCGCAAGTGCCGCCAATGAGTCACCGTTGGCCGGTGCTGCGAAAAAGCTGTCGGCATCGCCGACAAAGATATCGGTGCTCTCCTGCAATGCGGTCAACTGAGCCCGGATCTCGTCTTTATCCGCGCCCCAGCGATCCGAGGCTTGTCCGTTGCAAACCTCCAGCGCCGCATCGATGATGGGGCGATAGCCGGTGCAGCGGCAGAGATTCCCAGCCAATTGATTGACGATATCCTGGCGCGTCGCCGGCCGGTCACGATGATAGAGCGTGAACATCGACATGGCGATCCCCGGCGTGCAGAAGCCGCATTGCGAGCCATGCCGCTCTACCAGGGCCTGCTGCACCGGATGCAGGGTGCCGCCGGTGGCGAGGTCATCGATGGAGATCAATTCCGTGCCGTCGATCTGGCCCAGCAGCTGGATGCAGGCATTGACCGGTTCATAAACCACCTGGCCGTCACGCAACCGGCCGAGCGCCACGGTGCAGGCGCCGCAATCGCCTTCGTTGCAGCCTTCCTTGGTACCACGGGATTTTTCTTCCAAGCGGAGATAGTCGAGCAAGGTCCGGGTTGGCGGAAACCCCGGCACCTCGACCACTTTGCCACGTCGGATGAAACGAATCGTCTTGCGGGTCATCACACTCAACTGCCGCGATAAGTGGAATAGCCATAGGGCGAGAGCAACAGCGGCACGTGATAATGCTGCGCCGCATCAGCGATGCCGAAACGGACCGGAATGACATCCAGGAAAGCCGGTTGCGTCAGCGCGAGTCCCGCCCGCTGCAGATAGTCGCCGGCAAAGAACCGCAATTCATAGACGCCTACCTTGAAGGCATCGCCGGCGAGCAGGGCTTCATCGACCCGGCCATCGCCATTCGTGGTCACGCGTTTGACGAGATCGAACGCTTCACGCAACACCCAGAGCTCAATGGCCAAGCCTTCGGCCGGCCGGCCGGTCGCCACATCGAGGACATGCGTTGTCAGACCGCTCAACTCCCCTCCCGATCCGGCTCATTCGACACCGGATATCCCAGTTGCTCCGCTTTTTTTCGGTCCCGAAGCCTTCGTTGCTTGGCTCGGCCCTCCACGGATTCCAACTATTTAATCATGAGATCGCTGTGCGAAAAAGAATAGTCTTGATGACAATATGTGCGAATATTCAGGACAGCACGCCTCGCCGCTCCATTTTCTGCAGATATTGCCGGGCAAGCTCGACAAAAACACTGGCGGCTGTCCCCTTCGCCAGCCTCGGCCGACGGACCAGCATCAGCCGGTCGGGCGGCAGGCTCCGGTCAGCCAGCAGGCGGAACAGAAGACTGCCGGCTTTGATATCCTGCTCGATGCCGATCCGGGTCTGAAAGGCGATGCAGGCGCCGCGCTGCGCCAGCGCAGCCATGAAGCGCAGGGAATTGCATTCGAACCCCGCTTCGGGCGACCGCTGGCCCGCTTTGGCGCCCGCCAGCGCCTCATCGAGGATCGCCCGCAGGCTGAGACCATGCGACGGCCAGGCGACCGGAAATTTCAGGCAATCGGCGAGCGTCAACCTCGCCTTGTCCGCCAGCGGATGGCTGGGCGCCATGGTCGCGCCGAGAGGAAAACCCTGCTCGAAATCGACCGCCAGCCCTTCAAGCCGCGTCGGATTGAAGGCAAAGCCGAGATCGGCGTCGTGATCACGGACCAGTTCGATGACGGCGTCGGAGCCCGCCGCCGTGATCGATATCTGGATGCCCGGATAACTGCGATTAAAGGCCGTCACGAGATCCGGCAGAATCGTGACGGCGATGCTTTCCACCGTCGCCAGGCGAATCCGGCCGCGCTTCAGTTCCTGGAAACCGCTGAGTGCCGCCAGCGTTTCCTCGTGGCTGCTCTGCAAGACTTTCAGCGTTTTCAGCAGCATTGTCCCGGCGGCGGAAAGCGTCAGGCTGCGGCCATGCCTTTCGAACAGTTCGATACCGAGCTGCGCTTCCAGCAGAAGCAACTGACGGCTGACGGCCGAGGCCGCGACATTCAGGTTGCGCGCGGCGGCACGAACGGAACCCGCTTCCGCCACGGACAGGAAATAGCGATAGGCGGTCGCCAGCACGGAGTCCGATTGCGGCATGACATATCCCTCCCCTGCGGGGGCATCTGTCGTGGATGCCGCCCGATCCGCAATCCGATCATGAGCACGTCGTGAAACCGGTCAAGATGCGAGACGCCCGGCGGGAGCCCGGTTAGCCGGCATCGGCAGCGGTCTGGGGCGCCGTCTCCTGTTGTACCCGGAGCACCGCCTGGGCAATTTCAGCGGCATTCTTCAGATGGCTGCGGCAGGCATCCGCCGCCACCTCGCCATCGCCCTTGCGGATGGCATCGCAAATTTTACGCAATTGCTTCATGCCCGCCAGCTTTCGGCCCGGCGATGAAACGGTCATGGCGCGCAAGCGGCTGATCCGTCCGTTGAGGCGCTGGACCATCTCCCATCCGACGGTCTTGCCACCACTTTGGAACATGACCTCGTAGAAACGAGTCGTGGCATTCAGGGCCGCGCGGAAATCCTCCCGCTCATAGGCCGCATCGATCTGCCGCAGCGCCTTTTGCATCTCATCCTTCTGCGCTTCGGTCGCCCGTTCGGCAGCGGCACGGGCCGCCGCCGATTCCAGCATCGAGCGGATTTCGTAGATTTCGGCGACCTGCTCCGGATCCAGGCGCGCAACCACCGGTCCCTGGAACGGCACATTCTGGATCAGGCCCTCTGTTTCCAGATGGCGGATTACTTCGCGCACGACCGACCGGCTGACGCCGAGCTGCGCGCAGAGGTCACGCTCGGTCAGGCGTTCGCCGGGTTGAAACCGCATTTCCATGATGGCCGAGCGCATGCGATCCAGCGCCAATTCGCGAAGAGTCTTCGGTGTTTCACGAATGCGCAGATCCATTATAGATTTGATATCGCCGACCAAGATGAAGCCCTTCAATCGATTCCCTCAGGGCACTCTATACCATCATGGCCAGACATTGGAACCGACGCCTTCACGGGTTTGTGGCGCCTGCAACCGGGGGTTTGACATCTCGCAATCAAGGGAGAATGATGACGGATGCAAGGACGACCTTGCCTTGTGGTATCCGTCGGGACGACCCGGCTAAAGCTGGAGATTCGTCATGCCCAGCACCCAGGACGCCGGCACGCTCTTTGCCATTAGCATCGTCGTGCTGGTCACAGCCATCGCCTTCAATCGTGTTTCCCTCCTGCCGGCCCATGGCTATGCCTTCGCGATATTGCATTTCCTGAGCGCGCTGATCTGCTGCCTCTCCTCCTGCCTTGCAGGAATCATCCCTGCCGTCGTCATCACCGGCATTTGGGTCTTCGCCGCAGCCGGCGCCTTGCTCCGGCTCCGGCATTCTGGCGCGCCGAGCCCGCCGCCGCCACGCCCCGGCGAGCGCCGCATTCTTCGCGAATGTCAGCGGCGCTGCAGCACGAACAGCATGCCCGGCACCGGTTTATTGGCTTCCAGTCGAATCCTGGTTATTTGCGCCTGACAGAGGATGAAATCGCGTACCGTCATACGCTCGATATAGCCGGGACGATGGGCGAAACGACCGGAGGGCAACAGGTGGTAATCCGATTCATCCGTCGTTTCGATGCTGAAAGCAAAAAGACCGCCAGGCCGTAAGGCGGCCGCTACTTCCACCGTCAACGCCTCCAGATCCCCGATATAAATCAGCAGATCCGCCGCCAGAATGAGGTCGAATGTTCCCGGCGCTGTCGCGAGATAATCGACGACGTCCGCCTCGACCAGATTGCCGTAAAGCCCGCGCTCCGCCGCCCTCGCCAGCATGCCCGACGAAATATCCACCCCGGTCAACCGATCGCCAAGCGGCGCCAATAAGGGGGCCGCCAAGCCGGTCCCACAACCAAGATCGAGGATGTGCCGGAAGCGCCGACCTGCCTGGACCCCATCTGTCTGGATAATGAGCGCATGCAGGGCTGCGGGGACGTGATAGTCGAGAACCTCGACAAGCTGCTTGTCGAAATTGTCAGCAAAGCGATCGAAATAGGCCCGCAGGTAATCCGCCGGGGCCTGGGGCATCTTTTCGCCTTTGACGGCGGCCAGAAGATAACGCTGCATCGGATCATCCGGCTGGTGCGCAAGGCGGAATTGCGCGACGCGGATGGCTGCCTCGCGTTGGCCAAAGCCGCTCAGCAAGTGAAAGGCCTTCTCGACGATGACGGCCGGATCTTCCCCCGCCGCGCCGGCGACGTCCCGATAAGCGGCCATGGCTTCGTCGACGGAGGCAGCCATCACGGTCTCCAGGAACCGCGACATCGCCAGTTTTTGCCGGAGCGCCGCTTCATCTGGCAAAAGGCGTGTTGCTTCCGCCAGCGCGGCGCCGGCGCCGACGAAATCTCCTGTCAGGAAAAGCGCCTGGCCGAGCAAGGCCTGAGCGGATGCCGCGCTATCACCTGATTGCCTCATGGCACGCAGCCATGTCACCGCTTCACCGAAGCGACGCTGCTGGAAATACAGGATGCCGAGGCCGAGGGATGCTTCCGCCAGATCGGGTGCCAGCGCGAGTGCATTGAGAAATGCTTCTTCCGCGACATCATAGCGCTGTGCATCTGTGGCAAGGGTGGCCAGGAACAACCACGCCTGGGGCTGCTCGCGATCTATATCCAGCGAGGCTTTGATGCAGTCCTCCGCCACCGCCGATTGGCCCGATGCCTGCGAGACGCCGCCAAGCTCGTTCCAGATCGCAGCATCGTTTGGCTCCAGGGAAACAGCCGCGGTCAGCAGCGATGCCGCTTCGCTCAGCCGACCTTCGCGCCAAAGCGCGAGAGCGGTCTGGCGAAGCGCCGTTGCCGGTCTTTCCGACTGGCCGAGCCGGTGCGCCAGCCGCGGAAAGGCCCGCTGCCAAAGCGGCAGGTTTCGGTCGATCTCCGGTGATGTGAACAGCCGAACCGGCATTGCCCTTCCCTACCCGTGCATCGGGTCAGTCGAAGGATACAAAAGGCCCGGATAAAAGACACTCCTGTTTCACGGAACCTTCTTCGCCGGCACGGCGATCAGCCGCAGGCTTCCATGTTGTAGATTTCCTGATAACGCAGGGCGGATTGCTGCCAGCTGAAGGACCGCGTCATGGCCTGGCGGCGCATCTTGTTCAATCGCCGGCTGGAAGAGAAGGTATCCAGGCCGCGCTTGATCGCCTCGAAGAACGACGGCAGGGTGGGGCCGGCAAACAGGAAGCCGGTCTGGCCATCCTCGATCGTATCCGCCAGCCCGCCGGTCCTATGCGCAATGGGCAGGGAGCCGAAACGCTGCGCATACATCTGGCTGAGACCGCAAGGTTCGAAGCGCGACGGCATCAGCAGAAAGTCGCTGCCGGCGAACATCCGTGTCGCCTCATCCTGTTGAAAGCCGATCTTGACGCCGACATGTTTCGGATGGCGCGTGGCCAAGTCCTTCAAGGCAGCTTCGAACGCCGGCTCGCCCCGCCCCGTCACCACCAGTTGACCGCCCTGTTCGACCAGAAGGTCGGCAGCCTGCAGCACCAGATCTACGCCCTTCTGATGAACCAGGCGCGAAACGATGGCGAAAAGCGGCCCCTGCGACACCGCGAGACCGAAGGAGTCGCGGACGCGCGCGGCATTCCGCCGTTTCGATGCCCAGTCGCCAATCCGCAGGGACTTGCCGGCGCGCGGCTTCGGAACCCGGTTCGCATCCCAGTGCGCGTTCCAGTGCTGGTCCCGGTGCTCGTCGATGCCATTCAGAATTCCACTGAGCCGCCCTTCCTGTGCTCTCTTGCGCAGCAGGCCGTCAAGACCGCAGCCGAATTCAGGCGAGGTGATTTCTTCCGCATAGGTCGCGCTGACGGTGGTGATATGGGAGGCATAAAAGATGCCTGCTTTCAGGAAGGAGAGGCGGCCATAGAACTCCACCCCTTCAACCTGGAAGGCTTCGGGAGGAATGCCCAGCATCGCCAATCGCTGATAATCGAAAAGGCCCTGATAAGCCAGGTTATGGATCGTCAGCATCGTCGGCGTCTTGATTCCCCGCCAATTCAGATAGCCCGATGTCAGGGCGGAAGGCCAATCGTTAAGATGGACGAAGTTCGGTATCCAGTCGAGGCCCGGGAGGCCGCCGGCAATTTCTGCGGCAGCCAGGCTGAGCCGGGCAAACCGGATGTCATTGTCCTGCCAGTCCCGCCCCTGGAGATCCTGGTAGGGTGTACCATCGCGAGCATAAAGCTCGTCGCACCGGACGACATAGATGACCAGGCCGTCAGGCGTTTGCACCCGTCCGATCGAACACGCGGGTAAGCTGGCCGAGGCCGGCAGATGCGACAGGATCTCCATCGCCGGATGGCGCGCCAGCACTTCGCGATAACCCGGCAGCAGAACGCGGATGTCGCATAATTTCCGGAGCGTTCGCGGCAAGGCCGCCGAAACCTCCCCCAAGCCGCCGGCTTTCACATAATCTTCAATTTCCGATGTGACATAAAGAATGCGGCCCTGCGCGGCGACGTCAGCAAGTTGCTGCTGCTCGGCTATCGAAGACGTCATGCGATTGATTTTTTCACCTGCGACTTTTTCGTCTGCTTTTTGCGATCCAGCCTGTGGGGTCTGGGAAGGCGACGAAGCGATAGCCGACATGGCAGCTCTTCTCCTGACGGGATGGCAGCGCAGTAACCCGGGACACGGATAACTGTTCCGGCCTGGATGAGATTTTATGCATTTTATGCGTGATCTTAATTTTGTGCGAACGGAACCAATCAACGTTCGCCCTGTTGATGCCTGTCTTCTTTAACCCGATAGGCGCCACGATGTTCTGGCTGGGGCTGACAACACTCACGATTGGGGCATTCATCGTTGAATGCCTCTTTTGCCTTTTCGTCCTGCAGATTCCCTATTCTTTCAGCGTTTTGACAGCATTACTGAATGTGACGATGGGATTGCTGGTCGCCGGCATCGCCCATTGGCGACGGCAACCTGTCGAAACCTGGTTGATCTATGGCGCCTTCGCCTGGCCGGTCGCGCTCATTCATCTTCTGAGCATCTCCAGCAACCGGGCGCAGACAATGACGCCCGAGCCGGTACACCTGTCGGAGCCTGCCGAGGAAATTGCGAAGACGACAGGACAAGAAATCCCACGGCTGCCCTAACTTGGGCATCAGCCATCGGCATCTTTAAATCTATCCCTTTTGCACAAATCGATCAAAAACTGTCCGCCACGGCGCGGCTGGTGAAAATTCTCATGAATTTTTTAGATCGAATTTCTCCAGCAATGATTCCAGCTGATCGAGGTCATAGGGCTTTCCCAGATAGGCGACGAGAGGATCATCCTTGAAATTTTCTTCCAGACTTTCGCTGCCGTAACCGGTCACGAGTGCAATCGGCAAGCGATCGTTCATCTGCCGGAGCTCCCGTGCCAGTTCGTCCCCCTTTCGATCCGGCAAACCGATATCGATGATGGCTGCTTTTATATCGACGGCATGTGCCCGGAACTTGGCCTTGGCATCCGACGAACTACTGGCTTCCTCGACCTGCCATCCCATGTCCTGCAACACTTCCGACGCAACGGAGCGAAGAATAACGTCGTCTTCGACCAACAAAATGCGACCTTGCATCTGCCCCCTCGCAACACTTAAGCCGTGCCGGCTATTGCCGGCGTCCCGACCTGCGCAGAATGGCATTGCCGCCACATCAGCATTCCCGGGATGCTGCCCACTGACATCTGATGTGAGGGTACATTCCGGCAATCTTGCTTTGAGAAATTGAACGCACCGGACCGACATATATAATTAAACGTGGGACCCGCCGCGCTTCAACCTCAATTTATCGATGGTTATCGCACCGCTGCATCGGCGAAACGGCACTTGAAATTCAGCATGGCCTCTCTCACGGCACGGCGGCATGCTTCTAGCGCGTATCGGCAGGAGCCGCCGGTTGCTCATGCAGGAAGAAGTGAACAGTTGCCGCACCGGGATTGCTTTCGGTGCTTTCAATGGCTCCCCCAAGCTGCTTTGCCAGAGCTTGGACAAGCGAAGCACCCAGGCTCGATCGTTCGAGATAGTCGGCCGGCGGCGTAGGAGCGCCGCCTGAAAACGAAATCATCAGCATCGCCTGTTCATTGTCGGGCGAAGTCAAAGTCAAGCCGATCTCCACCACGGACCGCTCGGGAAAAGACTTGGCGCCGTTTGAAACGATCTCCGTGATCACAAGCGCGAGGGGGACGACCTTGTCTATAGCCAGATTTTCTCTGACGATGCTGGTGCTCAGCCGGAAATCGCCACGCTTGCGCAGATGTCCGCCTAGGAGCGTGCAAAGGGCATCGACGAAAGGCTGCAACGCCACCGACTTCATATCTTCTTTTTCATAGAGATGCCGCTGGGCAAGCGCCAAAGCACTCACTCTCAGCTGGAGATCAGAAATGCCTGCGTGCTCCTTGTCGCTCATCGGCAGCCGCGAATAGAGGCCGAGGAAGCTGATGACGATCTGAAGGTTGTTTTTGATGCGGTGATGCAGCTCGCGCAGCATCCGTTGCCGCTGATCGACCATGTCATTCAGCGCCGCGTCCCGGTCACGGATTTTCTGCGTCATCTCCTCAAGCGTGTCTCCCAAATTCCGGAGCTCGCGAGGCGCCTTGGCGAGGCGGATCTCGGGCGACAGATTGCCTTGGCTGATATCCTGTGCGACCTGGGTCAACCGCTCGGTCCATCGGGTGATCAGGATACGCGTTCCCACCAGCGCAACACCGATGCCTGCCGCCGAGATCAGGCATAGAACCAGGATTTGAGAGAAGAGGCTGTTCCTCGGCGATTGCTGCAGATCGGCCAGGGGCATGCCGAGAAGGACATAGAAGGGATAATCCGTGACCGGTATAAGGGTGTAGAATCGGTCCACGCCATCCCGCCCCCTGGCGCCGAATTCGTGCCGTAGTCCGTCGCGAACGATGTGATTCTCCGCTGCGACCGGAAGGGCCTCCTGCTTTTGCGTGCCAGTCGGCGTCACCTCGACCACGGCCTTTCCATCATCGTCCAGCAGATAGAGACTGGAGCCTTCGGGAAGAGCCGTGTCGGTATACTGCGCCGCCAGCCAGTCGACACGCAGGCCCAGGGCAAGAACCGCAAGCACACGGCCATCGGCCTCGGAAACCGGTGCCGCCAGAACGAAGATCGGCTGATTCGTCACGCGGCCCTGCAGCGATCCGCTCAACACCGGCTTACCGGCGCGGACCACCTCCTTGAACCAGCCGGACCGTGCCACGTTCGGGGCCGTTTTCTGCCCGACAGGATCGCAAACCGGATTGCCTTGCAAATCGGCCAGAACAGCACCGCTGAAGCCCGGATAGGGTTTCAGGACCTGATTCAGCAAGGTTGCGCATTGCGCGTTCCCATCCTGACCGGCCTTGGATTGCCCGGCCGCGGCGGCAAGAATGAGGGGATCATTGGTCAGGCTTTGAAGAAGCTGCTCGCTACGCTGCAAATCGTGCCGCTGATGTTCGGCGATCAGCACCCCATATCGCGCGATGGAAGCGCGTCCCGCTTCCATCAGATTCTGGTAATGACGGGAAGCGATGAGGATCCCGAACAAACTCGGGATGAGAACGGCGAGCGCAAAAATCAGAACCAGACGGTAACGCAATGAATCGAAAAGCGGTTGCCGCATGTTTCGTGGTCAATAACGTCGATTCAAATGCGCTCGCGATCAGGCCGCGTGTCACGCGACCGGTATAAGGTTAACCAGTCGCTTGACGTTCCGGACCATTGCCCGATTGATTACCGGTCCGGCTGGAAAGAGCTTGGGTAATGGTGACGCGCAGCGTATCCGGCTCGAACGGCTTCGTCACCAGATAGGTCGGCTCGGGACGGTCGCCCGTCAGTAGAAGCTCCGGATAAGCGGTGATGAAGATGACCGGCACATCCGATGACGCCAATATTTCAGTTACCGCCGTCAGGCCCGATCCACCGGCGCCGAGATTGATATCCGCCAGGATGAGGCCTGGTTTGCGGGCTGCCGCCAGAGCAATCGCTTCGGTTTGATTTGACGTCGTGCCGGCGATTTTATGCCCCATCTCGATGACGAGGCTGCAAATGTCGAAGGCGATCACCGGTTCGTCCTCGATCACCAGGATCGAGGTCGATAGCTGTTTCTTCACGGTATCCCAGGCATCCCGGAGAAGGTCGACGACCTCCGTCTCGGAGAGGCCCAGAATGGTCGCAACATCCAATGTCGAGAATTTTTCCAAGACCGTCAGGAGCAAGACCTGCCGTTCGGTGGTCGGAAGGGCATCGAGACGAGCCTGAATCGACCGATCCGGCGAATCTTCCGCGTTGGCCTCAGCGCCACCCGCGACCCCCGGCGTCATTTTCCAGACGTCGTGAAACAGCTTAAAGAGCTGCACGTGGACATCGCCTTCCGCCGAGATGACAGAGGGTTGATTCAGAACGGTTTCCAGACACAGCCGCACATACATGTCGCCGGATTTCTGCGAACCGAGCAATGCCCGCGCATAACGGCGCAAATATCTGACATTAGCAACGATCGCCTCGGAAAGGTCGTGACCGGATTTCATTCCCCAACTCCTGTTCCGAAACAGCTTTTCACCTAGAGACTAGCCCCCCTTAAGGGCCGTGAGCCACACATTTTCGTGAATTCGTGCATTCTTCCCTAATCCCGGCAACTATGTGCACATATTAGGATTGAGGTTAATGCAGTGGCACTGTTCGGTTGGGCAGTGAGCCTCACGGCGGGCAGTGAAGCGCCGTTTATTTGAAGCTTTCACGGTACTGATTGTGCATTCAGAGAAGAAGCCGAGCATGTTGAAAGACGAGCGCCGGAATATCGGTGGTGAAGAGAGTTGCTCGAAGACCGATGAAGCCAGCGCGACGAACTGCATCTCGATCGAGGAGCGGGCGCCGATCGTGATCGACCGATGGTTCGACGCCCAGGTGAAGCGGCTATATGGGGAAGTCGTTTCGGAAGAACTCCCCGATGATCTTTCACGACTGATCACGGAACTGAAGAATTCATTCTGACGTCATTGACGCGCCGCTGGGCCATTTGGCTCAGCCGGCAAAATTTGGCCCGGCAGGCAAAACAGTGAGGGCGAAGATTGATTAACACCATGCAGAAAACAGATGCGGAAACCTTTGACTTCAAGGCATTCCTCGTCGATTCCATACCCCATCTTCGTGCGTTTGCGCGTTCCCTGACCCATAACGCCGATTTCGCGGATGATCTGGTTCATGACGCCGTCCTACGCGCACTGGACGCTGCGGAGCAGTTCACACCGGGAACGAATTTCCGTGCCTGGATATTCACGATCCTCCGCAACCACTTCTACAACGAAGTCAAACGTTGGCGTGGCCGTGTCGTTTCGCTGACCGACAATCAGGCGAATCTGCGCAAGGTCGATCCACAACAGGAAGCCAATCTGGAATTCGACGATTTCCGGCGTGCTTTCTGGCAATTGTCACCCAACCAACGCGAAGTTCTGACCTTGGTGGGGGCGGAGGGCCTGACCTATGACGAAGCGGCACAGATCTGCAATTGTTGTGTCGGCACGGTGAAAAGCCGGGTATCGCGTGCGCGCTATGAGCTGAAGCGGCTCATGTCGGACGACTCCCTGGTGCTTCGCCGCATTGAATTTGCGCGGGCCTGCAAAGGCCGGGATGGCGCGCCGTTGCGCCTCAAGAAGGTCGCGGACCGCTAAGCCTCAGAGGCTTAGCTATGCTCAGCGCTGGGGCGGGCGGCTGTCGTAAAGACGCTGCGTTTCGGAGAATTGCGCCAGATTGCCATCCATCCGGGCATAGATGGCTGCGGCTTGGCGAGTCAGGTCCTGCGCATTTCGGTTCGACAGGTCGGCGCCCGGTGGTGCCGCGAAGATCGCCACGGCCTCTTCCACCCGGTCGATCGCCCAGATCTTGAAACGCCCCTGGGCGAGCGCTTCGGCAACTTCTTCCGCCAAGACCAAGTCGCCGATATTGGCAGACGGCAAGATGACACCGCTGAGAAGATCTTTACGGCGATTGCCTTCGGTGGCTTCATAAAATCCCTCGACCTTCTCGGTCACATCCCCCACGGCCTGAACGTCGCCCAATTGATTGAAGGATCCGGTAACTGCCAGGTCCTGGCGGATTGGCAGGCCGCAAACCGCCGAGATGATCGCCACGAATTCGGCGACCGAGGCGCTGTCGCCTTCAATGCGGCCATAATTCTGTTCGAAGGTGATCGAGCAATCGAATGACAACGGCCGCAGGCGGCCGAACTGACCGCGCAGATAGCCTTCGACGACCATCGCTCCCTTTTGCTGACTGCGGCCGGAGAGTTGCGTCACATGCTCGATATTCACGACGCCTTTCCGACCGATGGAAGCCCGGGCCGAAACGCGGCTGGGGCGGCCGAAGGCATAGTCGCCGACCTCCCGCACGGTCAGCGCATTGACCTGCCCGATCGCCGTGCCTTCCGTCGAGATCGCGATGTGCCGGCGCGCGATGCTTTCCAGGAACCGTTCTTCTGCCCGGCGATTGCGATGCCGGCGTGCATTCCAGGCCAGCAATATCTCTTCGCGCGACAGGGCCTTCGAGGGTTCGGCGAGGCGTTGCGCCTCGCGGATGAGATCGTCAAGCAGCTCGAAACGCGCGCTGAGAATGTCCCTGCGACCCGCAATTTTCGACGACAAGCCGAGCAAGCAATCCACGGCATCCGTCGTGTATTGCATGCCATGGCGCATGATCGTGCGCTGCAGGATGGCCGCGAGGGTTGCTGCATTTTCCAGAGTGGCGGGCATGTCGGGATCGATCTCCGCCCGAATTTTGAAATGCGCCCTGAATTCGGTGTCATCGGAAAAATGCTGGTAGAAAGTTCCCGGTGAGCTGATGACGATGATCTTCAGGCTCAAGGGAATCGGCTGTGGCCGGGGCGTGTTGGCAACCGGCATCGACCCCATCCGATGTCGCTCCTCGATGGCGATCATGCCATCGCGCAAGGCCGCCTTCAGCGCGTCGACGACGCTGTCATCCTTCGCCAGGGATTCCGCCCGTAAAACCAGGATTCCGCCATTTGCACGATGCAGGGCGCCGGGTCGGATCAGCGAGAAATCGGTCTCGAACGAACCCTGCTGGCGACGATATTCGATCGCGCCGAAGAGATTTTCATAGGTCGGATTGGGCTCGAGGATGACCGGAACGCCGTCATTGTCGGTCTGGTCGATGAGAAGATTGGCCCGGTAGCGCACCGGCACATCCACCGATCCATCGCGCACTAGGCGCGCGATGGTCGTGACATTCGACAGCATGTCGGTATTGAGATCGTCGATCCAGTTGCACAGGTCCTGGTACTGGGCAAACTGATCGGAGAACGCGGCCCGCTCTTTCATAATTATCGCTTCGAGCGTTTTACGGTCGAGTTCCGTCGCCGCATATTCAGCCGCGGCTTTGATCTTCCCAGCTTCCTCTTCGAATTCCGTCGGATTCTCGAACAGCCCCCGCGATGTCGCCCTCGCCTCGGGATCTTCATCGGCCTGGCTTAGGCGCAACGTGGCTTCCAGCTTTCTGGCAGCGCCCCGCCTAGCGCTGCCATTGCGCTCGCTTCCGCGCCGCAGTTGCCGTTGCTTGCCGTCCAGTTCCCGCTCCGCGTCGCGATAAATCTCTTCCAGACGTGCCCGATGGGTTTCGCTGTCGAGGGCTGCCTTCAGCATCGTGAAGACGCGTTTCACGTAATGTGTCAGATGTTCCTCGAAGCGGCGTCCTTCGCCGGGATTGACCCCAAATGCCCGGGGTTCATGTTCGACCCAGAAATTCTGCAAATAAAGCCAGTCCTGGCGGACCAGATGTTCAATGGGGCGCCGATAGCGCAGATAATCGACCGTGGCCGTCATGCGGCCAACATTCTCGTCGCCGATCAGAATAACGTTGAAATCCGGCCCGATGATGGAAAGCGCAAGGTCAATGGCTTGACGCGCCCTTATATGGCTCGACAGGTTGAAGACGTCACCGATGCCGGGCTCCCAGCGATGCTGGGGAATGGAAACATCCCTATAATCAAGCGATTGCATATGGCACTCCCCGCCTGTTCTCGCACGCCCTTGTTCCCCATGCCCCGTTCACACATGGCGCTGGCCTGCAGTTAGAACCTTCCTTTCGCCGCCGGCATCCCCCAAGCGAACCTCGGTCAACAGCCGCGTTATGCCGTCGTTCCCGCCCGGATGTTGCAGCCGGTCTCGCTAGCTTGCCCGCCGCGTCACCAGAGATTGCTCAATCGCCGAAATCAGCCGCTCGCAATTATATGGCTTCATCAACAAGTGGAAATTGGCCGCTTTCGCCATCGTCATGGAAGCGGCATAGCCAGTGGCCAGGACAATGCTCAGATTCGGCCACCGTCTTTTGACCTCTTCAGCCAGCTCCAAGCCATTCATGCCGCCCGGAATGACGATATCGGAAACGAGGATGTCGATCTCCTCGAGCTTGAGAAGGTTAAGCGCATCTTGCGCGGTTCCGCAGCAGCTGACACGATAGCCTGCATCCGTGAGCATTTCGACCGCCAGTTCGGCGATGGTGCTGTTGTCTTCCACCACCAGAACCTTTTCGCGCTGGTTAACCGCCTCTTCCACTTGGTTTTTTGCCGCCGGAAGGAAGAGCGACATGATTGTTCCCTGGCCTTCGACGCTGCTGAAACTCATGGAACCGCCGGATTGCTTGGCAAAGCCATAGGCCTGGCTGAGCCCTAGGCCGGTACCCTTGCCGACTTCCTTGGTCGTGAAGAACGGTTCAAAGATCCGATCCCGCATTTCGACCGGAATGCCGATCCCGTCATCGACGATCGAGACCTCGACATAATTTCCGGGACCGAGGTCCTTTTGCTTCTGCTGAACGCGCTGGTTTCTCGCCCGCAAGACGATCGTGCCGCCATGGGGCATGGCATCTCGCGCATTGAGGCAGATATTCAGGATCGCCAATTGCAGCTGGTTCGCATCAACCTCGACAGGCCAGAGATCGCTGGCAATTTCCTTTACGATACGGATATTGCCGCGCAGCGAACTCAGCAAGTTGTTTGCGACGGATTCCAGGCATTCCTCGATGCGCAGCAGTTCTGGCCGCAGCGACTGTTTGCGCGAGAAAGCCAGCAAATGCTTTGTCAGCATTTCGCCATGGCGAACCGCTTTGCAGATGTTACCAAGGACACGCTCGACACGAGTTTGATCGGCAATATGGCGCTGCGCCAGTTCGGCACTGGTCAAAATGATCGTCAGCAGATTGTTGAAATCATGCGCCACACCGCCCGTCAGCTGACCAAGCGCCTCCATTTTCTGCGCCTGGAACAGTTCTTCCCGCGCAATCTCCAAGTTGCGCTGCGTTTCGACCTTTTCCGAGATATCGCGGATGATGTTGACATAGCCGATCAGGACATTGTGTTCATCGCGGATAGCGTCCAGTATGGTGTTGGCCCAGAATTTCGAGCCGTCCTTTTTGATGCGCCAGCCTTCGGATTCAAATTTTCCAAGCCGCGCGGCAGCTTCCATCGCCACCATTGGCTCCTGCATGGCCGCAGCTTCTTCGGCGTAAAAGCAGGCGAAACTGCGACCGACAATTTCATCCTCCGCATAGCCCAGGATGCGTTCGGCGCCGCCATTCCAGGTGCTCACGCATCCCTGGATATCCATCATGTAAATCGCATGATCGGCCACACTCTCGATCATCATGCGGAAGTGGCGTTCGCTTTCGACCAGGCGTTGCTCCGCCAGGTATCTTTGCGTGATATCCCTGGTTACCTTCGCAAAGCCGATGACATCGCCATTTTCATCGCGAACCGCATCGATCACGGAGAGCGCCCAGAAGCGGCTGCCGTCGCGCTTGATGCGCCAGCCCTCGCCCTCGCACCGCCCCACCGTCCCGGCGATTCGCAGCATCCGGCCTGGCACATCGGCTGCCCGATCTTCCGGCGTGAAGAAAATCGACAGATGACGGCCGATGACATCGTCGGGAACATATCCCTTGATATGTTCGGCACCCGAATTCCAGCTGACGACATAACCCTCTGCATCGAGCATATAGATGGCGTAATCGATGACGGCGTCGACCAGAATCCGGTACCGGTTCGGGTCCATCAGCAATACGTCGGTTCGTTTTACCCTGTCGGTCATAAAGTCACCTGATATTGGCTAAATATTCATAGCACGTTTATCTCGATGATCGGCCAATTTTGGCATGAAGTTGAAAACCAATTTCACGCTCTTACCTTGCAATCGAGCCCGACCACAGGCCTTCCTCAAAAACTTGTGAATTTCCGGTTGTTGATGTCATGCCGTGCGAGGTGGCAGCCTGTTCCGGAAGGCTGGCGCCGAGAGGGCCGATGAACGAACTGATTAAATGGCCACAAAAGCGGTTATCTTCACCAAACGTCGTTTAACTAGGATTTACTGCGAACTTGCTCCCCGGAGCCGCCAGACCGGCTCACCGAATGGGCCGGTAAGTCACCCGGCGCGCATAAAGCGGAATGGCCGCGTCATCGGATCGATGGCATTTGTTACCTCGTGAACGTGCTCGTGTCGGGTCGCCATTGAGCCGGATCGCCGCTGGCGGTTGACACTTGGCCACCAGCCGAGGGAACCTTGGGCGCTCTTCTCTTGTTTAAATAATCACTCGGCATGACCCCACTCCACGCACCGCCAAGTCAATTTGTCACCAGGGGAGAAGGCCGGTGGCTGAATCAACGAAAAAGCAGTCCGGCACAAAGACATCCGTCCCTAAAGCATCGGCCGCCACCATGGGTGATGTTTCCGATGGTGACGCCGCGCCTGCCGGCCCGCGCATCTATAATCTGTTTCCGCCCCTTCTAGGTTCCGTCCGGCAATGGACTGAGCAGCTTCCGCGTATCGCGGGTATGCGGTTCAACTGGATTTATCTCAATCCGTTTCATGCAACGGGCGGTTCCGGCAGCCTCTATGCAATCAAGAATCCCTATGCACTGAGCGATTGGGCCGGTGCCGGCATCGCTCCCAAGGAAGCTGACACTGCGCTGCGGGACTTCGTTGCCGCGGCCAAGCGGCACGGCATTGCCGTCATGATGGATCTGGTGATCAACCATACGGCTACCGACGCCGATCTCGTCGGCGACCATCCGGAATGGTATCGGCGCAATGCCGATGGATCGCCCTACAGCCCCCGCGCAGTCGATCCCGATGACCCCCAAAAGGTAACGATCTGGGGGGATCTGGCCGAGCTGGATTACGAGACGCCATCGGCCCGGGCTGCTTTGGTTGACTATTGGTCTACCTATATCCGGCATTATGCCGGGCTCGGCTTCAGCGGTTTCCGCTGCGACGCCGCCTATCAGGTGCCGGCGCCCGTCTGGAAAACCTTGATCGAGATGAGCCGCAGCGAGCACCCCGATCTGATCTTTTTCGCCGAGACTCTCGGTTGCACCACCGAGCAGGTTGCAGCGCTGGCCGGGGCCGGCTTCAGCTATATCTTCAACAGCGCGAAGTGGTGGGACTTTGCCGCGCCATGGCTGCTCGATCAATACGACCAATTCCGCCTGATCGCGCCGTCGATCGCCTTTCCCGAGAGCCATGACACCGAACGCCTGGCCAGCCTGGTGGATGCCGGCGATCCAGCGGCGATCACGGCCAGCCTGAAATTCCACCTGATCTTCGCTGCCACCTTCTCCGCCGGCTATATGATGCCGATCGGCTATGAATACGGTTTCCGCCGCAAGCTCGACGTCGTCTATACCCGTCCCGAGAGCTGGGAAGCGACCGGCATCGACATCGGCGAGTTCGTCGCCGCCGTCAATCGCATGAAGGCAGCCGTGCCGGCCTTGAATGTCGAGGGCTACCAATGCCGTGTCACGGCGCCCTCGTCGCCCATTGTGGGACTGCTGCGACTTACCGGTGGCCATGTGGGCGAAGCTACCGAATGCGCCCTGCTCCTGTTCAATGCCGACCGGCAATCATCACACGAACTCGCCATCGGTCCGCTTTTCAATGAAACGGGTGGATATTTCAGCGATTTCATGGATGTAACACCCTGCACCACACAAACGACCCTCGCGCCCGAGGACCGACTTATCCTTGAGCCGCTCGAAGCTCGAGTCTTTCGAGGCCGCAAACCATCGCGCCGGAGCAATCGAGACGGCGCGAAGGACATCGAGGTCGACCCCTCGGCATTCTCCGCCAACCGGGTGGCGATCGAGACCGTCTATCCGGAGATCGACGGCGGCAGGTTCCCCATCAAACGAGCGGTGGGCGATGTCCTGGAAATCTGGGCGGATATTTTCGCCGACGGGCATGACAAGTTGCAGGCCTGTATCAAATACCGGCCGGTTCATACCGCCGACTGGTCCTCATCGCCCATGGCTTTGTATGACAATGACCGTTGGGTCGGCCGCATCGGCCTGACGGAAAACACGGACTACATCTACACGATCGAGGCTTGGCGAGATCTCTTCGGCAGCTGGCGCAGCGACATCACCAAGAAACGTGATGCCGGCCAAAAAATCGCGCTGGAACTCGAAGAAGGCTTGGCCCTGGTCGGCAAGGCCGCAGAGCGCGCCGAGGCTGCGGGCAGCGATGCATTTGCCCGCCTTCTAGCGGAGGCCGCCCGTTTACAGAATGACCCGGATCAACGATCGGCCCTGCTGCTCGATCCGGCCGTGCACGACCTGATGCTGCGTTGGGAAGAACCTGCCAATCTGTCGCGCTATCAGCACGAGCTCCGCGTCACCGTTGACCGCCAGGCCGCCTTGTATTCCGCTTGGTATGAGCTGATGCCCCGGTCCCAGGGCGGCTCGGCGCTGCGCAGCGGCAATTTCGACGATGTCATCGCCCGGTTGCCCTATGTCCGCGACATGGGGTTTGACGTGCTTTACTTCCCGCCGATTCATCCGATCGGCAGCACCAATCGCAAGGGCCGCAACAACAGTCTGACCCCCAAGCCTGAAGACCCCGGCAGCCCTTATGCGATCGGCGCCGCGGCCGGTGGACATACCGCGATCCACCCCGCCCTCGGCACCATCGACGATTTCGACCGGCTGGTGCGGGAAGCCCATCGCCATGGGCTGGAAATCGCCTTGGATTTCGCGATCCAATGTTCGCCCGACCACCCCTGGATTCGCGAACATCCCGAATGGTTCGACTGGCGGCCGGACGGCACGATCAAGTTCGCGGAAAATCCGCCGAAGAAATACGAAGATATCGTCAATCTTCATTTCTATCGCGGCGCCCTGCCTGCTGTCTGGTATGCCTTGCGCGACGTCATTCTTTTCTGGATCGACCACGGCGTCCGGGTCTTCCGCGTCGACAATCCGCATACCAAGCCATTGCCGTTTTGGGAGTGGATGATTGCCGATATCCGGAAAACCTATCCCGAGGTCATTTTCCTCGCCGAAGCCTTCACCCGTCCGAAGATGATGAAACGCTTGGCAAAGGTAGGTTTTACACAATCCTATACTTATTTCACCTGGCGCACAGCCAAGCAGGAGCTGACCGATTACCTCCTGGAACTGACCCGCAGCGAGGCGCGCGAATATTATCGCCCCAACTTCTTCGCCAATACGCCCGATATCAATCCCTATCACCTGCAGACCGGCGGCCGCCCGATGTTCATCATCCGCGCCACCCTGGCGGCAACGCTCAGCAGCATCTACGGCATCTATAGCGGCTTCGAGCTTTGCGAAGCGACGCCGGTGCCGGGCAAGGAGGAATATCTCAACTCGGAAAAATACGAGATCAAAGCCTGGGACTGGAACCGGCCCGGCCATATTCGCGCTCACATCACGCGCCTCAACCGCATCAGGCGCGACAATCCGGCGCTGCATCAGCTTACCAATCTGACCTTCTACAATGCGTTTAACGATCAAATCCTGCTCTACGGGAAAATGACGGCGGCAAAGGACAATGCGATTCTCATCGCCGTCAATCTCGATCCGCATCATGTGCAATCGGCAGACTTCGAAGCACCTTTATGGGAGTTCGGTCTGTCCGACGATGCGGCGATCGATGTCGAGGATCTGCTCACCGGAAAGGCCTTTCGCTGGCACGGCAAGATGCAGCATGTCGCACTCGATCCGCAAGCCAATCCCTGCGCTATTTGGCGCCTATCGCCAGTCGGAGGACGGGCATGAATCGTCAAAGCCGCCAAAGTTTGCAATTGGTGCGACCACAGGCCGCGTTCGATCGCAGCGATCCGCTCTGGTTCAAGCGCGCCCTGATCTACGAGGTTCATGTCAAGGCATTCCACGATTCGAACAATGACGGCATCGGCGACATTGCCGGGCTCATCCAGAAGCTCGATTACCTGCAGGATCTCGGCATCACCGCGCTTTGGCTGCTGCCCTTTTATCCGTCGCCTTTGAAGGATGACGGCTACGACATCGCGAGATACGCGGCCATCAACCCCGCCTATGGCACGATGCGCGATTTCCGGCGTCTCGTTCGCGCCTGCCACGATCGCGGCATCCGCCTGATCACCGAGCTGGTGATCAACCATACCTCCGACCAGCATACCTGGTTCGAACGTGCCCGCCGGGCAAAGCCGGGATCGGTCGCACGAAACTTCTACGTCTGGAGCGAGACCGATCAAAAATATACCGACGCGCGCATCATCTTCACCGATACGGAAAAGTCGAACTGGACCTGGGATCCGGTGGCAGGCGCCTATTACTGGCATCGTTTCTACTCGCACCAGCCGGATCTGAATTTCGACAATCCCGCTTTGTTGCGCGAACTGATCAAGATCATGCGGTTCTGGCTGGATATGGGGGTGGACGGGCTGCGCCTCGATGCCATTCCCTATCTTGTCGAGCGCGAAGGAACGAATTGCGAGAATCTGTCGGAGACCCATGACATCATCCGCCAGATCCGCCAGGAGATAGATGCGAGCTATCCGGATCGGATGTTGCTCGCCGAGGCCAATCAATGGCCGGAAGATGCCGCCGCTTATTTCGGCAATGGCGATGAATGCCATATGTGCTTCCACTTTCCGCTGATGCCGCGCATCTATATGGCGATCGCGCAGGAAGACCGCCATCCGATCACCGACATCATGCGCCAGACGCCGGAGATCCCCGGCAATTGCCAATGGGGCATTTTCCTGCGCAACCATGATGAGCTCACCCTGGAGATGGTGACCGACCAGGAGCGTGACTATCTCTGGAGCTTCTATGCCGCCGATGCACGCATGCGCATCAATCTCGGCATCCGGCGCCGGCTGGCGCCGCTACTCGGCAACGATCGCCAGAAGATCGAATTGCTCAACAGCCTGCTTCTATCGATGCCGGGGACGCCGATCATCTATTACGGCGATGAAATCGGCATGGGCGACAATGTCTATCTCGGCGATCGCGACGGCGTCCGCACACCGATGCAATGGACCTCCGATCGCAATGGCGGCTTCTCCACCTGCGACCCGGAACGGCTTTATCTGCCGACCATCATGGATCCGATCTATGGCTATGAAGCCGTCAATGTCGAGGCCCAGTCGCGCAGCCCCTCCAGCCTGCTCAACTGGATGAAGCGGATCATCTCCGTCTGCAAGCAGCACAAGGCCTTCGGCCTGGGAACCCTGCGCTTCCTCTATCCCGGCAATCGCAAGGTCCTGGCCTATTTGCGGGAGCATGAGGAAGAGATCGTCCTCTGCGTGGTCAACCTCTCCCGTTCCGCCCAGGCCGTCGAATTGGACCTGTCGCGGTTCAAGGGGCGCGTTCCAGTGGAGCTCATAGGTCGCAGCCCATTCCCCCCGATTGGTGACCTGCCCTATCTTCTCACCCTGCCGAGCTATGGCATCTTCTGGTTCATCCTGCCCGAATTGGCGGATGCGCCACGCTGGCACACCGCCACGCCGGAGCCATTGCCTGAATTCTCGACCCTGGTGATGCGCGACGGCTGGGACTCATTGACCGCTGGCCGCGAGTCCCAGGAGCTTGCCAATAACGTCCTGCCGAAATTCATCGCCCAGCAGCGATGGTTCGCCGCCAAGGACGATCGCATCGCGAGCGCCAGGATGATCGCCTATGGAACCTTGGCTCATGGAGACAGGGAATATCTGCTGCTCCAGTCCGAGCTTTCCCTGGCGAATAGCGGCGAAACGCAGCGGTATTTCATTCCGCTGGATAAGTCCTGGGAAGATGCCGCCGGCACGACCGGCTGGTCGCTGACGCCCTTCATGCTGGCCAAGGCACGGCGCCATGCCAAGGTCGGCGCGATCTATGACGCGCTCGCCGCCGATCATTTCGCTTTGGCCGTCATTGAGGCGATGTGCAAGAACGCTGAAATACGGGGGCCGCAAGGAACAACGATTTTCCGGGCGACCGAGACGTTGCAGGAATTGGACCTGAACGATGTCCAGGTCACCCGCATGGGCGTCGAGCAGAGCAACAGTTCCGTCGTCATCGGCGACAAGGCGGTTCTGAAAATCTATCGGCGCCTGACGACGGGCGAGCATCCGGAAATCGAAATCGCCCGGTTCCTGACGCAGAAAGCGGGCTATCCGAATATACCGCCACTGCTGGGCACGGCCGAGCAGCAGGACGGGGATGGGTCATTGCATGCCTTGGCGGTGTTGACGGCTTTTGTCCGAAATCAGGGCGATGGCTGGACCTATACCCTCGGATACCTGGACCGTTTCTTCGACGAGACGCGGTTGACCGAGGCGGCAGACACGCCGCCTCCCGCGGAACAACATGCGGCCTATCTGGAAAAGGCCAAGATGCTGGGGCGCCGGACGGGCGAGCTGCATCTCGCCTTCGCCAGCGACACCACGTCTCCGGCGTTCAAACCCGAGCCGATCGAGGCCGGCGATTTCCAGGAATGGCGCAAGAGCATCGGCAAGCAGGCCACACAGGCATTCGCCGCCCTTAAGCGCCGCCTCAGCGATCCGGACGAGATCATTCGCGGTGCCGCCGAAAAACTCCTGTCCCGGCGCGAGGAATGCCTGGCGGCGATTCAACGGCTGACGACCGGCAAGACGGCCGCCTACAAAATCCGGATTCATGGCGATTACCATCTCGGCCAGGTCCTGATCGCGCAAAACGATTTCTACCTCCTCGATTTCGAAGGCGAACCCAGCCGCAGCCTCGCCGAAAGGCGCGCGAAATATGCCGCCTTCAAGGATGTCGCCGGTATGCTGCGGTCCTTCGAATATGCGGGTTGGGCCGCCTTGTTCGCCCGCGAGGAGCACGAGCCGGATACCTTCGTCAAACTTGAGCCGGTGGCGGATGCGTGGCGAAGCTGTGCCCAGGAGAGTTTCCTGAACAGCTATTTCGAAACGGTGCACGATAGCGTCGGCTGCCCGCCGGACCGTGACGATGCCATGGCGTTGCTCAACCTCTTTCTGCTTGAAAAAGCCCTATACGAAATCAACTACGAAGCCGCGAACCGGCCATCCTGGCTGCGCATTCCCATAGCCGGCTTGAACAGGCTGCTCAATTCGCTTGCGGCTGCGAAAGGTTAATCATGGTGAGCTCCGATAAACGTCAACCGGCTGCCCGGCCGAAAGGCGCCACGCCACCGCGGCGGCGCGCGTCTGCCGGAGCCGGACCAGAACAGAAGCAGCCTCCGGTCGATCTCGATCATCAAATCGACCTGTTGGTGCGCGGCGATCATGGTGACCCGTTTGCCTTGCTGGGGCCGCATCCGGATGCCGAAGGCGGCATCGTTGTGCGCTGCTTTCATCCCGGCGCGACCCATGTTTCCGTCATCGATCGGCACGGCGAAATCCTGGCGGATTTGACACAACGCCATCCGGCCGGATTTTTTGCCGGCCCCATCGGCGCCAAGGAGCGGCTCCCTTATAGGTTACGGGTGACCTGGCCGTCTCATGTCGCCGATATCGAAGATCCCTATCGCTTCCCACCGACATTCGGCGAGCTTGACGTGCATTTGCTGGTGGAGGGCAACCATCTTCATCTTTACGAACGCCTGGGCGCCCAAGTAACGGAATTGGACGGCATCCCTGGCGTGGGTTTCGCCGTTTGGGCGCCAAATGCCCGGCGGGTCAGCGTCGTCGGCAGCTTCAATGACTGGGACGGGCGCCGCAATCCGATGCGCAAGATCATCGATGCAGGTGTCTGGCAGATATTTCTGCCAGGGATCGAACCCGGCGAGCTGTACAAATACGAGATCAAGTCGTCCGATGGGCGCTTGCTGCCATTGAAAGCCGATCCGGTCGCCTTCCAGGCGGAACACCCGCCGCACACCGCCTCGATCATCCACGGCCTGCCAGACATCGATTGGAACGACAGCGCCTGGATGAGCGCACGGGAGGCAGCCGGCAGCCGATCGGCGCCGCTGTCGATCTATGAATGCCACCTGCCTTCCTGGGCACGCGTCATCAAGGAGGGAAACCGCTATCTTACTTATGACGAACTCAGCGACCGCCTCATTCCTTATGTCCAGCAGATGGGTTTCACCCATATCGAGCTGTTGCCGATCAGCGAATATCCCTTCGATGGTTCCTGGGGTTATCAGCCGATCGCCGCCTATGCGCCAACCAGCCGCCACGGCCCGCCGGAAGCCTTCGGCCGCTTCATCGATCGCTGCCACAATGCCGGTCTCGGTGTGATTCTCGACTGGGTGCCCGGCCATTTCCCCACCGATGCCCATGGCCTGCCTTATTTCGACGGCACGCACCTTTATGAGCATGAAGATCCGCGCCTCGGCATGCATCAGGATTGGAACACGCTCATCTATAATTACGGCCGGCGCGAGGTGGCCAATTACCTGCTGGCCAATGCACTGTTCTGGTTGGACCGATACCATATCGATGGGCTTCGGGTGGATGCCGTCGCCTCCATGCTCTATCTGGATTACAGCCGGCAGCCCGGCCAGTGGTTGCCGAACCGCTATGGTGGCAATGAGAATCTGGAAGCCACGGCCTTCATTCGCCGGCTGAATGAGCTGGTCTATGCCAATGCACCGGGCGCCATAACGGTGGCCGAAGAATCGACCGCCTGGCCGGCGGTATCGCGCCCGACCTATGTCGGCGGCCTTGGCTTCGGATATAAGTGGAACATGGGGTGGATGCATGACACCCTGCGCTATATCGGCAAGGAGCCGATTCATCGTACCTGGCATCATCACGACCTGACCTTCGGTCTGCTCTACGCCTTCAGCGAGAACTTCATCCTGCCAATCAGTCATGACGAAGTGGTTCATGGCAAGGGCTCGCTGCTTGGCCGCATGCCCGGCGATCAATGGCAACGCTTCGCCAATCTTCGGGCCTATCTTGGCTTCATGTTCGCGCATCCCGGCAAGAAACTGCTCTTCATGGGCTGCGAATTCGGCCAGGAGCGGGAATGGAATCACGATGCCGGCCTCGACTGGCATCTGCTTTCGGATCCCAATCATCACGGCTTGCAGGCCCTCGTCCGCGACCTCAACCATTGCTATCGCGCGGTGCCGGCCCTGCATCAGTATGATTGCGAAGCCCAGGGCTTCGAATGGATCGATGGCGGCGACCATGAACGCAGCATGATCTCGTTCCTTCGGCGAGGGCAGGATCCGGCCGCCATCGCCGTTGCTGTCTGCAGCTTCACCCCGGTTCCGCGTCAGAACTGTCGGATCGGCGTGCCTTTTCCCGGTTTCTACACCGAACGCATCAATACCGATTCGGCCTTTTACGGTGGCAGCAATATGGGCAATGGCGGGGGCATATCCAGTGAACCCGTTCCCTGGCATGGCCATCCGCATTCCCTCAATTTGACGGTGCCGCCTTTGGCAACAGTGATTCTGGCGCGAGAGGCAGGTTGATGCAGCGCGAAACGCCGGCTTCGCCTTTCACCACAACACCGAAGATGCGCGTCTTGCCGGGGCAGTCCGATCCATTGGGCGCAACCTGGGATGGCAAGGGCGTGAATTTTGCCATTTTCTCGGCCCATGCCGAGCGGGTCGAGCTTTGCCTGTTCGATGCCAGCGGCACACGGGAAATCGCTCGCGTGTCGCTGCCCGAATATACCGATGAAGTTTGGCACGGCTATTTGCCGGACGCCCGGCCGGGAACGCTTTATGGGTATCGCCTATATGGCGCCTATGAGCCGAAGAACGGTCATCGCTTCAATCCGAACAAGCTCGTGCTCGATCCTTATGCCAAAGCCTTGTCGGGCCGTTTCCATCGCACTGATGCGATTTTCGGCTATCGCGTCGGATCGCCGCGCGAGGACCTCTCCTTCGACCGGCGCGACAGCGCACGCGCCGTGCCCAAATGCCGGGTGGTCGATCCGAGCTTTCATTGGGGCGATGACCGGCGACCGGCACGGCCATGGTCCGAAACCATCATCTATGAAATGAATCTGCGCGGCTTCACCATGCAGCATCCGGCCTTGCCGGTACCGCTGCGCGGTACCTGTGCCGGCCTGGGCAGCCAGCCGGTCGTGGATTACCTGAAATCCCTCGGCATCACGTCAATCGAGCTCCTGCCCGTGCAGGCGATGGCGGATGAGACCAGCTTGCTGCAGAAGAACCTGCGGAATTACTGGGGCTATAGCACGATCGGCTTTTTCGCCCCTGACCTGCGGCTGCTCTCCACAAATCTCGTCTCCGAATTCCAGACCATGGTGCGGCAACTGCACGATGCGGGAATCGAGGTCATCCTCGACGTGGTCTATAACCACACGGCGGAGGGCAATCACCTCGGCCCGACGCTTTGCTTCCGTGGCATCGATAACGCGTCATATTACCGCCTGATGCCGGATGAGAAGCGCCACTACATCAACGACACCGGTACCGGCAATACGCTCAATCTGTCGCATCCGCGGGTTTTGCAGATGGTGCTCGACTCACTGCAATATTGGGTGACGGAAATGCGTGTCGACGGCTTCCGCTTCGATCTGGCCTCGACCCTCGGCCGCGAAGATCACGGCTTTGACCAGGGCAGCGGATTTTTCGATGCGATCCGCCAGGCCCCTTGGCTGCGGCAGATCAAATTGATCGCCGAACCCTGGGATATCGGCCCGGGTGGCTACCAGCTCGGACAGTTTCCGCCGGGCTGGTCCGAATGGAATGACCGGTATCGCGATACGTTACGGTCCTATTGGCGCGGTGATGAGCGCATGCTGCCGGAGCTTGCCGCACGCATTTGCGCCTCGGCCGATTTTTTCGACCATCGCGGCCGCCGGCCGTGGTCGACCGTGAATTTCATCACCGCCCATGATGGTTTCACGCTGCACGATCTCGTCTCTTATAACGACAAGCATAACGACGACAATCAGGAGGAGAATCGCGACGGCCACTCGGAGAACCGGAGCTACAATTTCGGCGTCGAGGGGGAAACGGACGATCCCGCGATCATCGCCCAGCGTGCGCAGCAGAGGCGGAATTTCCTGGCGACCTTACTGCTATCCCAGGGCACGCCGATGATCTTGGCGGGCGATGAACGGGGCCATACGCAGCGAGGCAATAACAATGCTTATTGCCAGGACAATGAAATCAGCTGGCTAGATTGGGGGGCCGATAGCGATGATGGCGCGCTGGTCTCATTCTTGCGCCGCATGATCGCCTTTCGCCAGGCGCATCCGGCTCTCAGATGTACCCGTTTCATGCACGGGCGCGTCCGTTCCCCGGATGAAATCAAGGACATCACCTGGTTCACGCCGCAGGGATCGGAAAAGACCGCGGAACAATGGCAAGACGGCTTGGCACGCTGCGTTGGCGTGTTGCTGAACGGCCGCTCGCATCCGTCCCTGATGACCGGCAAACAGCCCGCCGGCGACGATATGCTGCTGATCGTCATGAACGCGCATAACGATGTGGTGGATTTTACGCTTCCATCCTTACCTGCCGTCACGAGCTGGCGACGGCTCATCGACACCGTCGATTCGCAGGGACAGCCTGAGCCGATGACCCTTCGGCCGGAGCAAGTCTACCCGATGCCGGGCCGGTCCCTGGCCATCTTCGGGGCAGATATATCGGTGGACAGCGAGGCCACCGGGGAATGACCAGCTTTGCACATCATATGCCCTTTGGCGCGGCCGTTCTGCCGGATAGTGCCGTCCGTTTCCGGCTATGGGCACCCGGCCAGCAACATGTCGGCCTCTATCTCCAGGAGGCTGGCACGATTTCGATCATGGATGCACTGGAAGACGGGTGGTTTGAATTGACGACATCTGCCGCCAGCGTCGGCAGTGCCTATCAGTTTCAACTGGAAGACGGACTCTTCGTTCCCGACCCCGCCTCCCGCCTGCAGAAAGACAGCGTGCATGGCCCCAGCATCGTTATCGATCCCGCATCTTATGACTGGCATTTTCCCGATTGGCGCGGACGGCCATGGCAGGAAGCCGTCATCTATGAGCTGCATACGGGCACTTTTTCGGCGCTGGGCAATTTCGACGGTATTCGGCGGCATCTCGATCATCTGATCGATCTTGGCATCACGGCCATCGAACTCATGCCGATCGCGAGCTTCGCCGGACAGCGGAACTGGGGTTATGACGGTGTCCTGCCTTTTGCACCGCACAATGCCTATGGCGATCCCGCGATGCTGAAAGCCTTGATTGACGCGGCCCATGAGCGCGGGCTGATGGTCTTTCTGGACGTCGTCTATAATCACTTCGGGCCGGACGGCAATTATCTCGGAAAATACGCGCCGCAGTTCTTTACATCCCGACATAAAACACCCTGGGGCGACGCGATCGATTTCTCCCGCCCGGCGGTTCGTGACTTCTTCAGTCACAACGCGCTCTATTGGTTGACTGAATATCGCTTCGACGGTTTGAGATTCGATGCCGTACACGCAATTTCCGATGACAGCCCGGTTCACATCCTGACCGAACTTGCCGAAACCGTCCGCCGGCAGATCGGCAGCGACCGTGACATCCATTTAGTCTTGGAAAACGATGCGAATATCGCGCGCTTCCTGCAGCGGAAAGCCACAGGCCGGGCGGCTTATTATGACGCCCAGTGGAATGACGATTTTCATCACGTCGGCCATGTTCTTTTGACCGGCGAGCGTGATGGCTATTACGGCGACTTTGCATCGGAAACCGTCGACCGTCTCGGCAGGTCCTTGACGGAAGGTTTTGTCTATCAGGGCGATCCGTCAACCTTCCGAGACGGCGAAAAACGCGGCGAGCCAAGCAAGGACCTGCCGCCGTGCGCTTTCGTCAATTTTCTGCAGAATCACGATCAGATCGGCAATCGCGCTTTCGGTGACCGGATGATCGGATTGACGTCGCCTGAGGCCTATCGCGCGATGACCGCGATATTGCTGCTCGCGCCGGAAATCCCCCTCCTTTTCATGGGCGAAGAATGGGGCGAGACGAATCCCTTCCTGTTCTTCTGCGATTTCGATGGCGAACTGGCGGAAGCGGTACGCAACGGCCGCCGGCGGGAATTCGAACGTTTCCCAGCTTTCGCGGATCCCGAGAGCCAGGCGCGCATTCCCGATCCGAATGCCCTCCAGACCTTCCGGCAGTCGCAGCTGGATTGGAGCCACCGAAAGACGCATCAGGCTGTGCTCGATCTGTATCGCCAGCTTCTCGCCTTGCGTCACCGTGAGATCATGCCGCGCCTCGGCATGGGCACGGGCCATGCCGGCTATCGGATCGAACATGGCGTCTTGCTGGCCGAGTGGCGCCTCGGCACCGGCCGTCTGCAACTTGTCGCCAATCTGAGCGATCGTTCCATCGCTCATGAAGCCTCTGCCGTAAGGATGCGGCCACTTTACGTGACGCACGCGCAAGATGACGGTAAGCCTCTTCCCGCCTGGTATGTCGCCTGGTATCTCCGGGATGACGATGGAGAGCCCGCGTGACAACGGTCGACCCGTTTGACGAGATCTGCCGGCGATGCGGCATCCAGCGCCGTTACCAGGACCATTCAGGCAATCTGAGAGAGGCCTCGGAGCAGACGTTGAGGCGCCTCGCTGAACGCCTTGATTCCTCGCCTGGCACCGGGCAGCGCCCCCTCATCCTTCAGCAAGAGCGCGGCGAACTTGGCTATATACGCATCGAGCAGGAAAGGCTGCCACAAGCCCGGCTCCGCTGGGAGATCGAAGCCGAAGACGGCGATCACCTATCCGGCGATGTCGCGATGGAGGATGGCTTTGTCAGCATCCCCTGCCAACTTCCATTCGGCGATCACCGCCTGACGATCCGAACCCGGTCCGATGACGCCGTGGCACTTTCTCTGCCCGTGATCGTCGCGCCGCGACGCTGTTTTCTGCCGCTGGCTTTGTCGGGCGCCGGACGATTATGGGGAATTTCCGTTCAGCTCTTCGCCCTGAGATCGGCGCGCAATTGGGGCATCGGCGACTTCACCGACCTCGCCGATCTTATCGGCTTCGCCGCCGCGGCCGGTGCGGCGACCATCGGCCTCAATCCGCTGCATGCGCTTTTTCCCGATCATCCCGACTGGGCAAGCCCATATGCCCCGAGCAGTCGGCATTTCCTCAATACGATCTACGTCGATCCCGAGGCAATGCCGGAATTCGCCGAATGCGTGGCGGCGCGTGGCCTGCGTGACGAGCCGGCCTTCGAGAGCAGATTGCAGCAATTGAGAGCCGAGCCGCTGGTCGATTATGCGGGCGTCACGGAGGTGAAACAGGAAATTCTGGAGCTCTTGTTCCATCATTTCCGCCAGCGTCATCTCGAAAAGAGCGACCCGTTCGGGCGGGAATTTCGCGCCTTCCAGCACCGGCATGGTCAAGCCTTGCGTGACTTTGCTACATTTCACGCCTTGCAGGAGCATCTGAACAAAAGCGCCCCGCATCGTCTCTCCTGGCATGACTGGCCGGAAGACCTGCGCGACCCGGGAAGCGAGGCGGTTCGCGCTTTTTCCCGCACGCATGTCGCGCGGATAGAATTTTTTGAATATCAGCAATGGCACGCCCATCGCCAGCTCCTGTTCTGCCGGGAGCGCGCGCACCAAGCCGGCATGGCGATCGGCCTCTATCGGGATATCGCCGTTGGTGTCGCCCGCAATTCAGCCGAGGCATGGGCCGCCCAGGACTATATCGTCGATGACTGGAGTGTCGGCGCGCCGCCCGACGATTGGAATCCCGGCGGACAAAACTGGGGGATTCCGCCCGCACATCCCCGGTTGATGGCCGAGAGCGGATATGCCGATTTCCGCGCGGCCTTGCGCGCCAATATGTATGCTGCAGGCGCCGTCAGGATCGACCATATCCTGGGCCTGATGCGGTTGTTCTGGATCCCGGAAGGCGCTGGCGCCGCTGATGGCGCCTATGTCCAATACCCCTTCCGGGATCTCATCGCCGTGATCGCACTGGAGAGCTGGCGCCAACGCTGCGTGGTCATTGGCGAGGATCTTGGCACCGTCCCGGAGGGGCTGCAGGAACAATTGGTCGCCGCCAACATCCTCTCTTACCGGCTGCTCTATTTCGAGCGCGACGCACAAGGTCGCTTCAAGAAGCCGGCCGACTGGCCCGATTTGGCCTTGGCGACCGTAACGACCCATGACCTGCCAACGCTGCCGGCCTATTGGAAGGAGGTCGATATCGCCTTGAAAACCCGCCTGGGCATCTACACGGATGCCGGCGCGCCGGAGCGAGAGGAAAGACTGCGGGCTGCCGATCGGGCCAGGCTGATGGAGGCCCTGCATGACGAAAGGCTCGAGCCTGACGACGACGGTCATGTTCCGGTTGAAGCCGTACATCGCTATCTCGCCCGGACACGGAGCAAGCTGGTCATGATCCAGCTCGAGGATATGCTCGGTATCGTCAAGCAGATGAATGTGCCGGGCACCGTCGATGAACATCCGAATTGGCGGCACAAGCTGCCCCGCACGATCGATGAGATCATGACCGACCCGCATGTGCGGCAGGTGCTGGGTAGCGTGGCCGAGGAACGCGTCGGTGGCGCGGAAGAGACGCTCAAGAGTCCCGCCCGGCACGACATCACGGCGACACCGACCGCAACCTATCGCCTGCAGCTCAACAAGGACATGACCTTCGCCCAGGCGGCTGAACTCCTGCCCTATTTACGGGCACTGGGGATCAGTCATGTCTATGCATCGCCCTATCTGAAAGCACGGCCCAACAGCCCCCACGGCTACGACATCACGGACCATAACAGCCTCAACCCCGAGATCGGCGATTGGGAGACATTCTCAGCATTCTGCGCGAAGCTTCAGCAGGAAGGCCTGGGACAGATCCTCGATTTCGTGCCCAATCACATGGGAATCGGCCATGACGATAACACCTATTGGCTGGATGTCCTGGAATGGGGACGCAACTCGCCTTTCGCTGCCTTCTTCGATATCAACTGGAGGCCACGACAGACGGCACTGCAAGACAAGATCCTGTTGCCGCTACTCGGCGAACAATATGGACATGTGCTCGAACGCGGCGAGCTAAAGCTGAAATTCGATGCTGCATCCGGCAGCTTCAGCGTGTGGTATTTCGATCACCGATTTCCGCTGCATCCCAGCACCTATCCGCTCATTTTGCAGCGGATCGACGCCCTCAGTGACTTTAGGCGCGGTTTCGCGGCCATCCGGCCACCCGCCGAGGAAAGCTCGTCGCGCAGTGCCGAGCGCGCCATCGTCGACGGCCTGAAGCAGGCGCTGGCAGAGATGGCGCAACGTGAGTCGCTCTTAGCAGGGGAATTGCAGGCGGCCGCCGAAGAATTCAATGGATCGCCCGGACAACCGGACAGCTTTCGCGCCTTGCATGATCTTCTCGAGCGGCAGGTTTATCGGCTGGCTTTCTGGCGAGTTGCCGCAGAGGAAATTAACTACCGGCGCTTCTTCGACATCAACGAACTGGCCGGTATACGCATGGAGCGATGGGATGTTTTCGCCGCCACGCATCGGCTGATCGGCCGGCTGGTCGGGGAAGGAAGGCTGCAGGGTCTGCGGCTTGATCACATCGACGGCCTCTTCGATCCCGCAACCTATCTCGACCGGCTGCAGTCTTTTGTGCAGCGGCATCGTGACGAACGCGGCGGAGATCCGGATGCGCAATCCACCGCGACTTCGCCATTCTATATACTGGTCGAGAAAATCACGGCTCGCCACGAACGACTTCGCGATAGCTGGCCGGTCGCCGGAACGACCGGGTATGAATGCCTGAACCTCGTGAACGGATTGTTCGTCGATTCGGACGGAGAGAAAACGCTCGATCGGGCCTATAGGCAGTTTATCGATGAACCTATCGACTACGATGCGATGCTCCATGCCTGCAAGACGCATATCATCGATACGGTGTTGAGCAGCGAGATCGAGCGGCTTTCCGGCGAACTGGATAATCTCTCGGAGCAGCATTGGAGCACGCGGGATTATACGCAGGACAGATTGCGCGCGGCCTTGCGCGAAGTCGTTGCCGGTTTTCCGGTCTATCGAACCTATATCAACAAAGATGGAATCTCCGCCGAGGACTACCGGGATATCGATTGGGCTGTCAGTCAGGCAAAGAAGACATATCGTGGCCTGGATCCGGAAATCCTGGACGTCGTGCATGCGGCCTTGACGGCGACGTTGTCGGATCGTCATTCCAGCTATAAGCGCCAGGAAGTTCTGAAATTTGCCATGCGGTTCCAGCAATATACCGGACCCGTCATGGCAAAGGCGCTGGAAGACACCTTGTTCTATCGTTACAACCGCCTGCTGTCGCTCAATGAAGTGGGCGGCGATCCCCGGCAGTTCGGCGTTTCCGATTCCGCGTTCCATCATCTGATGCAGGAACGTCTGAAACTGCAGCCCCATGCGTTGTCGACACTGGCCACGCATGACACCAAACGCGGCGCGGATATGCGCGCACGGCTCAATGTCCTGTCTGAAATACCGGGGGAGTGGAACAAACGTCTCCGCCGGTGGTCGACCCTCAACCGCTTCCGCCGGCAAAAATCCGATCACGGCCGCATGCCGACACGAAATGACGAATATATGATCTACCAGATGCTGCTGGGCGCCTGGCCGATTGAATTGACGACAACCGACGCCCTGTCATCCGACGAGATTGCTGCCTTTCGTGAGCGCCTGTCCAATGCCATCTTGAAAGCGATCCGCGAAGCCAAGCAGCACACGAGCTGGCACAATCGGAACGAACCATATGAAGCCGCCTGCCTCAGCTTTCTCGAGAAGATCATCGACGTCAACCAGCGCAATCCCTTTCTCGATGACTTCCGGCCGTTCCAGGCCCGCATAGCGAGGCTGGGCATGATGAAAAGCCTTGCCCAGCTTGGCGTGTCACTGACCATCCCCGGCGTTCCGGATATTTACCAGGGCGGCGAATTGTGGGATCTCAGTATGATGGACCCAGATAACCGTCGTGCGGTCGATTTCGAGAAGCGGCGCGACGCCCTGGCGAAGGTGGATGCCGCCATGATGCGGCCGCCACCGGAACGGCAGATACAGATACGGCAATGGCTGACCAACTGGCAGGATGGCCGAATCAAGCAGGCCCTGACCAGCACGGTTCTCAATTTGCGCCGCCGTGAGCCGGAACTGTTTTTCCATGGCAGCTATGAGCCGCTCAATATCAGCGGCGAAGCCGCAAGCCGCCTGTTTGGTTTCGCCCGGCGCTATGGCGACAAGATTTGCGTCACCTTATGCGGCCGCCTTTTTGCCGGCGCGACGGAAGATGCCGGCGACATCGATGCCAGGCAATCGCCCCAGCAATCATCCTGGGCTGGCTGTTCGGCCACCTTGCCGGTGAAACAAACCGAGCTGGTCGATGTCACGACAGGCGCGTCACAGAAGATCCAGGACGGCGAACTGCGGATCGATGATGCGTTCGCTCACCTGCCAATCGCCATCCTGGTTGGCCACGAAAGATAAGGCATGCCTCAACGCTGAGGGACACTATTCCGCGAGAGGCCGCGCTTGCCAGATATCCCGGGCATAATCGACCACGGCCCGGTCACTGGAGAATGCTCCCATATTGGCCGTGTTGATGATCGCGCGCCGGGACCATTCCTCCTGGTCGGTATAGCAGGCTTCGATCTGTGCCTGAGTTTCCATATAAGACGTGAAATCGGCCAGCACGAAGAAACGGTCGCCGCCACGGGTCAGGCTCTGGATGATCGGCTGGAACAAATCCCGATCGTTCGGCGAAAAGAAGCCATTGCCGATCATATCGAGCGCCTGCTGCAAGTCATTGTCGCGCCGCAGATAAGAGAGGGCATCGTAATGCCCCTTCTCGAGATAGGCGACTTCATCCGTTGTCAGGCCGAAGGCAAAGAAATTCTCGGCACCGACCGCATCGCGAATCTCGATATTCGCGCCATCCAGCGTGCCGACGGTCAAGGCGCCGTTCATGGCCATTTTCATATTGCCGGTGCCGGAGGCTTCCGTGCCGGCCGTAGATATCTGTTCCGACAGATCGACGGCAGGCACGATGCGCTCCGCCAAGCTGACGCTGTAATTGGGGAGGAAAAGCACCTTCAGGCGATCGCCGACCATGGGATCCTGGTTAACGACATGCGCCACGTCATTGATCAACTTGATGAACAGCTTCGCCATCGCATATCCCGGCGCTGCCTTGCCGGCGAAAATCACCGTTCGCGCCGTATGGTCGGCGCCGGGATTGTTCCGGATGCGATTATAGAGCGCGATGGCGTGAAGCAGCTTCAGCAACTGGCGCTTATATTCGTGAATGCGCTTGATCTGCGCATCGAAAATCGAGGTGGTTGAGATCGAAAGGCCGGTTTCCGCCTCGATATAATTGGCCAGGCGCTGCTTGTTTGCCACTTTGGCGGCGCGGAAATCCGCTCTGAACGCCGCATCCTCCACGAAGGGGAGAAGCCGTTTCAGCTCCGACAGGTCACGCATCCAGCCATCGCCGATCTTACCGGCGATCAGGTCGCGGAGATCCGGATTGGCCTGGGCCAGCCAGCGCCGCGGCGCAACACCATTGGTGATATTGATGATCCGTCCCGGCAGCAGACGATCGAGATCGGCAAAGACCGTCCGCTTCATCAATTCCGTATGGATCTTCGAAACACCATTGATCCGGTGACTGCCGACGAAAGCGAGATTGGCCATGCGAACATGCCGACCGCCATCCTCGTCGATGAAGGAGACGCGCCGCAGCAGATCGATATCGCCGGGATAGCGGGCGGCGACTTCCTTCAGGAAGGCATCGTTGATCCGATAGATGATCTGAAGATGCCGCGGAAGGATGATTTCGAAGAATTTGAGCGGCCAGCGCTCCAGCGCCTCCGGCATCAAGGTATGGTTGGTGTAGGAAATCACCCGCCGCGTGATATCCCAGGCATGATCCCAGGTGAGGCCGTTCTCATCCACCAGCAACCGCATCAATTCCGCCACCGTCATGGCGGGATGCGTGTCGTTGATCTGCACGGCGATTCGTGTGGGCAGCATCTCCAGGCTGCAACCCTGACGCTTCATGCGAGCGATGATATCCTGCAGGGAGGCGCTGACCAGGAAATACTGCTGCTTGAAACGCAACTCGCGGCCGGCATCCGTTCCATCATGCGGATAGAGAACGCGCGTCAGGCTTTCCCACTGCGCCTTGTCCAGCACAGCGCCGAGATGATCGCCGGCATTGAAGCGCGCAAGGTCGAGTTCCTGCATCGCTCGCGCGGACCATAGCCGCAGGGTATTGACCGTATCGGAACGATAGCCGGCAGCCGGAATATCGAAGGCGGTCGCGAGTACCGTCGCGCATTCGATCCATTGATCAGATGCCGTGGCGCCATCCTTGCCGCTTTCTGCGAGACGGCCATGGAACCTTACCGGATAGGTGAGATCGGGCCGCGCGAATTCCCAGCGCCCGCCGAAACGAAGCCATTGCTCGGGTTCTTCGTTCTGCCAGCCTTCCTTGATCCGCTGGGCGAACATGCCGAATTCGTAACGCAGGCCATAGCCATAAGCGGGAATGCCGACCGCCGCCGTGCTATCGAGCAAACAGGCCGCCAACCGGCCGAGCCCGCCATTGCCAAGACCGGGATCGACTTCAAGCTCGGCGATATCCTCGATATTGTAACCAACCCCGGCCAGCATCTCGGCGCAAACGTCATAGACACCGAGACTGCGCAAGGTATCGGTCAACAGGCGGCCGATGAGGAATTCCATGGAGAAATAGCAGGCTTCTTTGGCCCCTTGGCGCTCCTTCTTGCGCCGGGCTTCGGCCCATCTTTCGAACACCAATTCCCGGGCAAGGCCGATGGTGGCGCCAAGCCAATGCTGCGCCTGCGCCGCTTCCGGCTCCATGCCCGTCGATTGCAGGAGATGCCGTTCGAGCGAGCGGCGGATGGCTTCTTTGTCCTTGAGCTTGGACAAATCGGAGAACATCGTCAAACCGGTACAATCCTTCCTTCTTGGGAGCTATCAACCGAGCCCATGGGGCTTACGCAATAGCACCGTCTATTTCAGAAGCTGGTGCGGTCCTGTACTTAACGCGGCGAGCAATAGATGGCTTTTCCCGCTAAAGACGACAGCGAACGATCTCGCCGCGTCCACACATCGCCGCACTTGCACATCATGCTCATGCGCATAGGGGACTATCCGTCAGCCTAGGACCCAAAGATTTATATTCAGTTTCTTTCTGCTCTGCGCGCCGCGGCTTCGCTGTCACGCGGCGGCGCCACATCTTTGGGACAATTTGAATGCTGTCCCACCTCACCAACCATGGCGGGCGTGAAACAGCGGAGGATGATGGGAAATCCCGTGAGTCTAAAATCCCGTGTCTTCTGGGCACATTTTCCACGTCGCGGAACGATTTGCAATCTCTCATGTTTCTTTTCAAACGCAACCGAAGCGAAGCGTCGAATCTCATGCAGCGGGAATATCGATCAATGGACGAGGAACGTATCCGTCGCCACGCGTATCAGTTATGGGAAGAGGCCGGCAAGCCCAACGGACGGGATAGGGAGTTCTGGGAGCGGGCAAAAGAACTGGCCGCAATCGAAGAGAACCAGTCTCTCGCAACCAAATCGAGGCCAGCCACCGGTGAGAGCGCGACATCTACGCCTGTTGAGCCGCCGGAGGCGATTGAAAATCAAGGCGACTTTCCGGGCATGGCCGATCAGGGCGAAGAGCAGCCACACGCGCCGCGCCGACGGAAGCGCAGTTAAACACATCCCTCATATTGCTTTATGTGGCCTGGTGTCTCGGAGCGGCCTGGCCAAGACGATGTCAGCAGCGAGTCCGACTCTCATCTTGGAACAATCCCAGCAGCGAATAGTTACCTAATGCGATTGGGTACTGCGAGTCGGCATGGCCGCCTTCATTACCCGGCGTAAGCTTGCTTGGCGACTTCCTCTCGCCAACGCCGTTTCCGGACTCGCTCCATACCGCTTTCCATCTTCCGCGACTGAGGAATTGTCATGGCAAAGGATCCAGGGAAATCGAAAGAGCCAAAATCTTCCGGATCTCCCGGAAAGAAACCCGATCCCACGATTCCCGCGCATACCGGGCACGGCGGAGAGTTACACCAAACGGCCTCCGGCAACATTCATGGCCGTTTGACGACCAATCAAGGTGTCGTCATCGCCGACAACCAGAATTCACTGCGGCTCGGCGAGCGTGGCCCGACCTTGCTGGAAGATTTCATCCTTCGCGAGAAGATTACCCATTTCGACCATGAACGCATTCCGGAGCGCATCGTTCATGCGCGCGGCTCGGCCGCACACGGCTATTTCCAGGTCTATGAATCGCTGTCGACCATCACTAAAGCCGCCTTCCTGCAAAACCCGCGGGAACGTACACGCGTCTTCGTCCGCTTCTCGACAGTCGCCGGGGGCGCCGGCTCTATCGACACGCCGCGCGATGTGCGCGGCTTTGCCGTCAAGTTCTACACCTCGGAAGGCAATTTCGATCTGGTCGGCAACAACATACCGGTCTTCTTCATCCAGGATGCGATGAAATTTCCGGATCTGGTCCATGCGGTAAAAATGGAGCCGGATCGCGGCTTTCCCCAGGCGGCAAGTGCCCATGACACATTCTGGGATTTCGTCTCGCTGACACCTGAGAGCATGCATATGTTGATGTGGGCCATGTCGGACCGCGCGATTCCCAGGTCCTTTCGCATGATGGAGGGATTCGGCGTCCATACGTTCCGGCTGATCAACGCGCGGGGCAAAGCCAAATTCGTCAAGTTTCATTGGCGCCCCACCATCGGTGCGGCTTCACTGATCTGGGACGAGGCCGTCAAACTCGGTGGCGCGGATTTTGATTTCCATCGCCGCGACTTGTGGGATGCAATCGACAAGGGGCACTTCCCGGAATTCGAACTGGGCTTGCAGGTCTTCGATGAAGATTTCGCCGAAAAACTGGACTTTGACATCCTCGATGCGACCAAGCTGATTCCGGAAGAGATCCTGCCGCTGCAGATGGTCGGCAAACTCATCCTGGATCGCAATCCTGACAACTTCTTCGCCGAAACGGAGCAGGTGGCCTTTCATCCCGGCCATGTCGTTCCTGGAATCGATTTCACCAACGATCCGCTTCTACAGGGACGGCTGTTCTCCTATCTCGACACGCAGCTCATCCGCCTGGGCGGTCCCAACTTCCACGAAATCCCGATCAACCGCCCGGTCTGCCCCTGGCGCAACTTCCAGCGCGACGGGCATATGCGCATGACGGTCGCACCCGGTGAGGTCGCCTATGAGCCGAACAGCATCGCGAAGGACGCGCCACGCGAATGCCCGGAAACCGGATTCCAGACATATCCGGCGAATTATCCTGCCGATGGCGGTAGCGAAAAGCGGCGCATCCGCGCCGAGAGCTTTGCCGATCATTATAGCCAGGCGCGGCTTTTCTGGGCCTCGATGACCCCGCCCGAGCAGCAACATATCGTCAGCGCGTTTTCCTTCGAACTCGGCAAGGTCGCGCGGCCGGCCATCCGGCAACGGATGCTCGGTCATCTGATGACGATCCACCCCGAACTGGGCCAGCGGGTCGCGACGACCTTGGGAATGGAACGGACGGAACCGGCGAAACCGGCGGTGAAGCCGCGGGACGACAAGCCCTCGCCTGCTCTCAGCATTTTGGCGAAGGCGCCGAAAACACTGCAAGGACGCAAGATCGGTCTTCTCGTCACCGATGGCAGTGAGACCGATCTGATTGGCAAGCTGAAACGGCAGATCACGAGTGCCGGCGCCGAGACGGCAATTGTGGCACCGCGCATTGGCGGCGTTCGCGCCAGTGACGGCAGCCACATCGCGGCGGATCACGCGCTGTATGCGGGGCCCTCCGTGCTGTTCGACGCCGTCGCCATCCTTCCGTCGAAAGAGGGCGTCGTGGCCTTGGCCCAGGAGGCCGCCGCCATCGATTGGCTGAGGGACGCTTTCGCCCATCTCAAGATCATCGCCTACCATACGGCCGCGGAGCTTCTTTTCGAAAAAGCGCAAATCGATGTGGCGGCGGATGAAGGCATTGTCGTGCTGGATGGCAATACGGGCGGCATAGGCACCTTCCTCGACATGGCCAAGCAGCAACGTATCTGGGCGCGGGAGCCGTCGGTGCGTGGTGCTGCCGCCAGTAAATAGGATCCTCGTTTCCGACGGAGATGACCGTCATGCAATGCGATCACGGCACGATTGACAGCGTTTTGCCAACCGGCATTGGCATGAACCGCCGACAGCTTCTTTCCGGCACAGCCGTTATTGCCGTGACTCCCGCTTTCGCAAGCCTCCTCAGCCACCCCGCCGAGGGAAAAATGACGACCCTGTCGACCCCTCAAGCTGCCTATACCGAGCTCCATGTCAATGGACGGCCGCATCAACTGGCGCTGGACACAAGAACATCATTGCTCGATGTTCTGCGCGAGACCTTGCACCTCACGGGGACGAAGAAAGGTTGTGACCACGGTCAATGCGGCGCCTGCACCGTCCTGGTTGGCGGACAGCGAGTCCTGTCATGCCTCACCCTGGCCGCGGGCGTCCGGGAGCCGGTTACGACGATCGAAGGCCTGCAGCAAGCGACTGGCGAGCTGCACCCCATGCAGAAGGCCTTCATCGATCACGACGCCTTTCAATGCGGTTATTGCACGCCGGGCCAGATTCTATCGGCGATCGCCTGCGTCAATGAGGGCCATGCGGATACACGCGATGCCATTCGCGAATATATGAGCGGCAACCTCTGCCGCTGCGCCGCCTATCCCAACATCGTCGCCGCCATCGAACAGGCCAAAGGCGAGATGACCAGCACCTGACCACACAACATTTGACGGGAGCATGCGATGTATCCCTTCGGCTATCAGCGTATCGACACGCCGCAAGCTCTCAAGGCGGCGCAGCAGCGCCAGCGAGGCGAAGCCGACAAAGCGGTCAGCTACCTGGCCGGGGGGACGACACTGCTTGACCTCATGAAGCTCGGCACGCTCGCCCCGGCCGAGATTCTCGATATCAATGGCCTCGCCCATGACTATGGCGATATTTCCTGGGCGGATGATGAATTGAGACTGGGCGCGCTTGTCCGCATGAGCGCGGCCGCCGATCATCCCCGCATTCGCAGCGACTTCCCCGTCATCGCCCAGTCGCTCGACCTGGCGGCCAGCCCGCAGATCCGCAACATGGCCAGCCTTGGCGGCAACGTGCTGCAGCGGACCCGCTGCAATTACTTCCGCCAAACCGGCTGGACGGCCTGCAACAAGCGCCAGCCGGGATCGGGATGCGCGGCGATGGAGGGTGTCAATCGCAAGCACGCCATTCTGGGGGTCAGCGACCATTGTATCGCCGCCTATCCCGGCGACTTTGGCCAGGCGCTGGTCGCGCTGGAGGCGCGCGTCGATATTCTCGGCTTCCATGGAACACGGACGCTTCCCTTTCATCAACTGCACCTGGCGCCGGGCAGCGAACCGGAACGCGAAACCGTCCTGCTGCCCGGTGAGCTCATCACCGGTTTCCATGTGCCAATCGGCCCCTGGACCAGACGGTCGCTCTATCTGAAGATCCGCGACCGGGAATCCTACGAATTCGCCTTGGTCTCCGCCGCCGTCGCCATGCATCTGGACGACAACGTCATCCGGGATGTGCGCATTGCCTTGGGCGGGGTGGCGACGAAGCCATGGCGGGCTCATGAAGCCGAACAGCAACTGATCGGCAGGCGGCCCGATCTTCCGGCATTTGAAGCGGCATCGAAGGTCGCCTTTGCCGCTGCCGTAACGCGCCCGGGCAATCGCTATAAGGTCGATCTCGGCCAGCAGACCCTGACCCGTGCACTGCTCCAGCTTGCCGAGATGGAGGTTTAGATGGCCGAGACAGCCGAAGGCGTTATAGGCAAGGATGTTGCCCGGATCGATGGCGCGCGCAAAGTCACCGGTGCGGCTTCCTATGGTTCCGATTTCGCCCTGCCGGACCAGACCTATGCGTTTCTGGTGACGAGCACGATTGCACGTGGCCGCATCCGCCACATTGACGAAACCGCCGCGCGCCGCGTGCCCGGCGTCATCGGCATATACACGCATCGCGACATCGCCGGCAAAGTCAAAGCGGGGAAGCTGATGGCCGATGGCGGGTATCTGGGAACGAGCATTCAGCCGCTGACCTCGCCCGATATCCTGCATGACGGCCAGATCGTCGCCGTCGTCATCGGCGAGAGCTTCGAATCCGCCCGGGAAGGTGCTTATCGCCTGGATGTCGCCTATGAGCGGCAGCCGGCAAGCGCCAGCTTCGACGATGCGAGCGTCGAGACCGTTGCCGCCAGCGAGGCATCGAAGACGCACGAGGATCCAAAGGTCGGCGATGCGGAAACGGCTTTTCAGCAAGCCGCTCTCCGTATCGATGTTTCATACAGCACGCCGACACAGCACCATAATCCCATCGAGCTTTTCACCACTTTGTGCCATTGGTCGGACGGGAAACTGACGGTCTGGGAATCGTCGCAGAATGTCTGGGGCTACAAATATGGCCTGGCGGAACAGCTCGGCATCGATCCCAATGACATCCGCGTCCTATCGCCCTTTATCGGCGGTGCTTTCGGGTCGCGCGGTTCATTGACGCCGCGCACGGCGATCATCGCCGAGATCGCCCGGCAGCTGGGACGCCCGGTGAAACTGGTGCCGACGCGCGATCAGGGTTTCACCATTGCCACCTACCGGGCAGAGACCCGGCATCATGTGAAGCTGGGAGCCACACCGGACGGCAAGCTTGTCTCCCTCTCGCATGAGGCGTGGGAAGTCACCAGCCGGCCGGATAATTACATGGTGTCCGGCACCAAGGCGACGACACGGCTCTACCAGTGTCCCAATATCTATTCCAAGGTTTCCATCACCCATGCCGACCGGAACACGCCGGGCTTCATGCGCTCGCCGCCCGAACTTCCGTATCTCTTTGCCTTGGAAAGCGCCATGGATGAGCTCGCCGTGGCGACAGGGATCGACCCCATCGAGCTGCGGCGCATCAATGATACGCAGGTCGAGCCGATCAAGGGACTGCCCTATACCAGCCGATCCTTGATGGCCTGTTTCGATGCCGGGGCAAAGGCCTTCGGATGGCATGAGCGGAATCCGAAACCGGGCGCCATGCGCGACGGCGACTGGCTGGTCGGATGGGGCTGCGCCAGCACCATGTATCCCACGGCCGTTGCGCCGGCTGCGGCCAAAGTGCGGCTGATGCCGGATGGAAAAGCCATCGTACAGACGGCAGCGCATGATATCGGCACGGGTGCTTATACCGTGATCGGCCAGGTGGCGGCCGAGAGATTGGGCCTGCCGCTGGCGAATATTGAGGTGCAGATCGGCGATTCCGACTTGCCGCCGGCCCCGGTTGCCGGCGGATCGAATACTACAGCGAGTGTCTGCAACGTTGTTGCAAAGGCCTGCGACCGCTTGCGGCAGCAGCTCTTTCAACAGTCAAATGCCGCCAGCGCGACAGATATCTCAGGCATGCCGTTGGATGCGGTTCTCAACGATCTGCCGAAGGACGGTATCGAAGCCTATGCCGAGAACCTGCCCCATGGCACCACACAGGAAGGTATCGGCAAGCTTTATCACGGTCATTCCATGCTTGCCGGAGGTTCAGAACTGAAGGACCGGATACAATTCGCCTTCGGCGCTGAATTCGTCGAACTGCGCATCCATCGGCTGACCAAGGAAATCCGCTGCTCCCGGCTGATCGGCGCCTTTGCCTGCGGGCGCATCGTCAATCCGCGCACGGCCAGAAGCCAGTTGATGGGCGGCTTGATCTGGGGGCTGTCTTCCGCCCTGCATGAGGAAACCGAAATCGATCAAGCCTCGGCGCGCTATTATAACGACGACCTTGCCGAATATCTGATTCCGGTCAATGCCGATGTGCGCGAGGTCGAGGTCATCTTCGTTCCCGAAGAGGACAAGGCCATCAACGATCTCGGCATCAAAGGCCTCGGCGAGCTTGGCAATGTCGGCACGAATGCTGCCGTCGCCAATGCCGTCTATCACGCAACGGGCTTCCGCATCCGCGACCTGCCGATCCGGCTGGAAGATCTGCTGGCTGTGGAGAGCTGAGCCTCAGATCGCTTTCAGCACATCATCCATTGTTGCGAGGAACATATCGGCATTCTCGCGGCTGAAGACCAGCGGCGGGCGGATCTTCAGGATATTCGCGCGCGGTCCGGTGGCGCTGATGAGAATGCGGCGGCGGCGCAGATCATTCACCACGCGCGCGGTCTCTTCCGGAGCAGCTTCCTTGATCGCCCGGTCCTTGACGAATTCCACGCCGAGGAACAAGCCCGCCCCCCGCACATCGCCGATGATCGCATGGCGGGCGGCGAGCGTCTTCAGGCCGTCGAGCATATACTTGCCGACCGTGCCGGCATTCTCCGCCAACCCCTCTCCCTCAATCACCTCCAGCACCGCGCGCCCCACGGCGCAAGAGACGGGATTGCCGCCGAAGGTGTTGAAGTAGCGGGACCTGTTGCCGAATTCCTCGACCAGATGCGGCTGCATCACAGCGCCGGCGATCGGATGGCCGTTCCCCATCGGCTTGCCGATCGTCACCATGTCGGGCACCAGATTGTGGCGGGCAAAGCCCCACCAGGCCGGCCCCACGCGACCGAAGCCGGGCTGCACTTCATCGGCGATATAGAGGCCGCCGGCGGCGCGCACGGCCTCGACTGCCGGGCGCAGGAAGCCGGCCGGATCGGGGAAGATGCCGTCGCTGGAGAAGATGCTGTCGACCAGCAGGGCCGCCGGCTCAATCCCCTTGGCCTGCATATCGGCAATCGCCGCCTTCACCCCGGCGGCGAATTCCTCGCCGATGTCGCGGCCGCCGCGATAGGTATCCGGGGCCGCGACCAGGCGCACATGATCGCCGCGCTGCACATAATCGCCAAGCGAGGGCGACAATTCAGCCACCGCGCTGGTCAGGCCGTGATAGGCGAGCTTGGTGACGATGAAGCCGGTCCGCTTGGTATAGGAACGGGCGATGCGCAAGGCGAGGTCATTGGCCTCGCTCCCCGTGCAGGTGAACATGACATGCTGCAGTTCAGACGGAAACTTGGCCAGCAGCCGTTCGGCGTAATCGACGATGGTTTCATGCAGATAGCGCGTATGGGTGTTGAGGATGCCGGCCTGCCGGGTCAGCGCCTCCACCACCTTCGGATGGCAATGGCCGACCGAGGCGACATTGTTGTAGACGTCGAGATAGGCATTGCCCTCGGGATCGTAGAGCCAGACCCCCTCGCCCCGCACGATGTGCAGCGGCTGCTCATAGAACAGACGATAGGCCGGCCCCAGCAGCTTCTCCCGCCGCCGGATCAGATCGGCATCGCGGGCATTGAGGTCCCCTTCGCGGCCCGAGATATAGGCATTCACCATCGACATTCAAGACCTCCAGCCGCCGCGCGGCGCGTTAAAGACCACAGATACGACGCAGCCGCTCCTGCGCCTGCGCCCGTGGCAAAGCGGCAAATGCTTCCAGCCCGGCCCAGGCGCGCGGTGCGTTGCGTAGAATGTAAGCGCGATTCTCCGGATAGCGGGCGGCGCGCCAACTGGTGATGGTTGCCGTCGTCGCCAGCCGCGCCCCGATCAGATCATAGAGCAGGTCGATCTCGATCGGCTCCAGCGGCGTGACCGCGTGATAGGCGGCAACGAAATCTCCGGCATCAGCCAGCGGATCACCCTCCAGCGATAACTGGTAGGAGGCCGCAACGGCGACATCATTGATCAATGATGTATGCACCATGTCGCCGAAATCGAGGATGCCGGTGATGTGGCTATGATCCTGGGCATCGACCAGCACGTTATAGGGATTGAGATCGTTATGGACGATCTGTGCCCGCAATCTCGGCAAAGCCGGCGTGACATGCTCGTTGAAGCGCGTCAGGATCAGCTCGAGCAGCGCTCGTTGCGACGGCTCCTCGACGAAGGACAGCAGATCCCACATGCGGCCGGCATTCTTGATATCCCAGAGAAGCTCATGACCCGCCGCCGGGTGGAAGAAGCCGCGCAGGGCGAAGCCAAGTTCCGCCAAAGCGGCGCCCAGATTGCGGCGCAAGGCGGGGCGGCTTTTCACCTGATACAGCGGTTCGCCTTCCAAATATGAAAACAACCTGACGATCATGTGGCGGCCGGTGCCGTCCGGCAGCGCGTATTCCGGCGCGCCGTCCAGCGTCGGATGGATGCGCTGCACCGGGATCTTGGAATCGATGGCGGCGATATGCAGCAGCGCCTTGGTCTGCAGATTGGTGACCAGCGGATCTTCCGCCGGATTGGCGATCTTCAGCACATAACTAACGCCGCTAGCGGTCTTGAGGCGGAAATTGGCATCACGTTCGCTGGTCAGACGTGACGCCGTGCCGATCACGCCGAAATGGGTTTTTGCCAGTCCCTCTGCCTCGCTTTCCGAAAAAACCGGCGGTGGCGAGGACAGCGAGGCGTTGTTACTTCCGGAATCGGATGAATCCGGCATACCGAGTATCGGCATAACTTTCCCGGCGGCCGATTGCCCGGCCGTATGGATGATGTCGCTCAAAGGGTTGCCGCCGTTCTTCGTTGATGATTGCTGCCGGGTTATCGTATCGGGGCCAGCCGATCAAGATGCCCCGGTCAAGGTGTCGAGTTCACACCGCCGGCCAGGCATTCGCCGCCATCGACGACCAGGGCATGACCGGTGATGAAGGAGGATCGATCCGACACCAGGAACAGGACCGCTTCCGCGACCTCTTCCGGCCGGCCGAACCGGCCCATCGGCACCATATTCGCGACCACATTCTCCAGTGCCGGCCGGCCGCCGAGCTGTTGCGTGTAAGGGGCGTTGAAGGGCGTGTCAATCCAGCCCGGACACAACGCGTTCACCCGGATATTATGGCGCGCATAGTCCAGGGCGATCTGCTTGGTCATGGTGATCACCGCCGATTTGGTGGTGATATAGGCCAGCATGCCCTTGTCGAGAAAAACCCCGGCATTCGAGGCCGTGTTCAGGATAACGCCACCACCTTGCTCACGCATGATTGGCGCGACTGCACGGCAGGCCTCGAATTGCGCCCGGACATTGATCGCCCAGGACCGGTCGAATTGTTCCGTCGTGATCTGTTCCAGCTCGCCGGCAACCTGGATGCCGGCATGGTTGTGCAGGATGTCGATCCGGCCGTGACGCTGGCGGACATCGCTCAGCAGCTTGTTGACCGCGTCGCCATCGGCAACATTGAGGCCCAGCGCTTCGGCCTTCCCGCCCTGTCGCCGGATCTCCTCCACCGTTTCGGCCGCACCGGCCGGCGACAAATCGGTCACGACGACATGGGCGCCATTGGCCGACATGATCTGGGCTGCGGCGCGGCCGATCCCCGATCCTGCCGCCGTGACGATGGCGATACGCTCTTTCAGCATCATGCTCTGAGGCTCCGTCCGCTTTCGGCATCGAAGACATGCATCTGGTCGATGTTCAGCGAGAACCGCGCGACCTCGCCCAAGGCCGGCACCTGCCCCGGCGCGCAACGCGCCGTCATCTCGGTGCCAAGCACCTCGCCGATGACATAGACCTCCGCGCCGCAGGGTTCGATGACGCCGACCGTCATCTGCAAGCTCGGCCAGCCCGCACGCTCGCCATAGGTCACCGCTTCGGGACGGATGCCGAACACCACGCGGCGGCCCTCATGGCCAGCCAAGGCCGATTGCCAGGCCTGCGGCACGGGAACGACCTGCCCCGCGCCGTTTCCGGTTGCCCCCAGGCTGATTCCACCACCGGTAACCGTGCCCGGCAGGAAATTCATCGCCGGTGAGCCGATAAAGGAGGCAACGAACAGGGAAGCGGGCCGGTTATAGAGATCGTCGGGCGAGCCGATCTGCTGAATCTCGCCCTTATTCATCGCGACGATGCGGTCGGCCAAGGTCATCGCCTCGATCTGGTCATGCGTCACATAGATGACGGTCTGCTTTTCGGCGAGATGCATGCGCTTGATCTCGGTCCGCATGCTGGTGCGCAATTGCGCATCGAGATTGGAGAGCGGCTCGTCGAACAGATAGAGTGCGGGACGGCGGACGATGGCGCGCCCCATGGCGACACGCTGGCGCTGGCCGCCGGACAATTCGCGCGGCTTGCGGCCAAGCAGTTGCTCGATCTTCAGCATGCGCGCGGCGCGGCCGATCTGGCTTTCGACCTCCGGTTTCGGCGTCTTGTTGAGACGCAGGCAGAAGCTCATGTTTTCCGCCGCCGTCATATGCGGATAGAGCGCGTAGGATTGGAACACCATGGCGATGTCGCGGTCCTTCGGTGCGGCCCAGGTGACGTCCCGCTCGCCGATGCGAATCTCACCGTCGGTCACCGGCTCGAGACCGGCGATCATCCGCAACAATGTCGTCTTGCCGCAGCCCGACGGCCCGACCAGGACGACGAATTCCCCATCGGCGACCGAGAGGTCGAGCTTCTCCAGGACGCCGACAGCGCCGAAACGCTTGGTGACCTGATTGACTGTCACGCTGGCCAAGGCGATCTCCTTTCTAAAATCTTTTCGCGAACAGGCCGCGCCGCTCATACGTGGCGGCAGCCTCTTCAATCAAATCGGCAACCCGCTCGGCACCGAAATCGCGCCGCAACTCGGCGGCACGCGCCCGCAAGGCATCGGCACCGACGGCACGGCCCGGACGCAGCAATTCATAGGTGTCGAGCAACAGATCCTGCGGCACGCGGACGAGATCCGCCGCGCGCTCGAAGTTGCGCGCCAGAGCTTCCCGGCCCGCCGCCCGCGCGATTTCCGCCTGCAGCATCAGGGCTTGCGGTGTAATGGCGATGTCTTCGCGCTTGACCTTGCCGGCCAGCACCGCCTCGACCGTCAGATCGGTCAGCTTGAGGCCATTGGGCGTCTGAACCCGGTCCGGCGCCTTTTCGGCCACCGGATAGAGATCGAGCGGATTGGCTGGAGATGTCATCGCCGTCATGCCCCGTCATGCAGGATATCGATCGTCACCGGCGCTGCCGCCGGGTCGACCAGATCGGTTTCGATAGCGTAAAGCATGGCCACCCGCACATGGAAGCGCGCGCCCAGGGCCTCGCCACGGACCGGTACCACCACCGGCTCCGGCTTTTCGCCATAGGTGTGCCGCGCGGCGTTGCGCCCCAGCGCCCGGTAGTGATCCAGGCTGGCCAGCGGCGCATTGGAAAAGAGTTCTAGATTGAGATGCGGCAGCCGGTCGGCCTGATGCAGAACGCTCGTGCCCTTGGCCTGAATGCCGATGCCGTAGCCCGAGCCGGAGAGACGAGCCGCCGAGAGCCCGAGGAAGGACGTATCCGCGGTGTGCCGCAGACGGACGATGCGCGGCTTGCCGCCACCCTCGCTGATGCCAGCCATCAAAGCAGCCAGCACATCAGACACGGCATGGCCGGCCGTGGTGCGATGCAGCTTCTCGCCGAAAGCGGGGCTGATGCCGATGACGACTTCGTGCTTGTCGCTGCCTTGCGTCGCCGGCCCGCTCTCGACCAGCCGCATCGACGACGCCGGCACATGATCGCCGACCGCTTCCGTGGCCAGAACCGACTCGCGCGAGACGGTGCCACGGATTCCGCGCACCGCATCCCAGCGGGCCGGCGGCATCCGATAGCCGGTTGCCGGTCCGGCATAGTCGTTGGGATCGTTGATCGCACTGATGACATGGCCGTCGCGAATGATCGCCGAGGTCTGCAGGTAATCGCCGGAAATACGCTGGCGGAGCATCAGCAGCAGATTTTCCGCCTCCTGGCGGAAGCCGCGCCGTGCCAGCGCCGCGACGACATCCAAGGCGGTGATCCGGTCGGCCTGAATGCGCTCGCTGATCTGCGTCGCTTCGCCGGCGGTGAAGCTCGCCGTCTCATCCGAGCCGGACGCGAAGATCACCGAACTGATCATCTCGCGATCGACGATGGCGAGGCCAAGCTCATCGAATACCGCGGCAAGGGCTTCCGTCGCCCGGCTGCGCAGATCGAGCACGCGGTCTTCGGCGATCGGCGTCAAACCGCCATCCGCTTCGAAATCGCGTTGCAGGACCAGGTAATCCTCGATCTCCTCGCCGTTGAACAGCGAGGCATTGAAGGAGTTGTCGTATTTCTTGACCGAGCCAAAGCCCGAGCAGATGAGATCTGAACCAGCCAAGAGATAAGGCGTGATCTTGGCACCGACCCGGATCTCCGACTCGCTCACCCGCGTATCGTTTCCCGAGGCGCATTCCAGGCCGAGCCAGACCGCCAGCAGGTTTTCCGCCATCAATTCGCGCAACCCGCCGGCCATGGAGGCGGTCAGCGGCGCACCGTCGATGCCACCATTCTGCGTCCCCTGGACCCCCATGGCACGTTGCACGCAGAGGCAACGAGCTTCGAGATAAAGCAGCGAGCGCTTCTCATGGAAACCCATCAGCAATTCCGACGCGGCACCCGAGGTGCAGCGCGCCTTGATGCCGCGCGAGGCATAAGCAGCCGTCAGGAAAGCCTTCGACCAGGGCGTATCGTCGCCATCGATGAAGGCCCGCTCGGTGCCATAGACCGAGACCGTTTCGGCATAGGAGGCGAGACCGGCGAGGCCGATCTGCAGCTCTTCGGCTTCCTCGATCGAACACTGGAACAAGACGCCGCCACGGCCGACGGCAGCGCCGACCGTACAGGCCAGGGCATTGGACCAGCTGTTGCTGGCAACCCGCATGGTCGTCTCGATCTCATCGAAGCCGAGCGCCACGGCGGTTGCCGAATCCGCCGCCAATTGCAGGGGATCGTCCTTGGCATTGGTGACATGCGCCTGGTTGCCGGGTGTGCGGCGCTGGCGCATCTTGGCATAGGCGAAGGTGATTTCCAGCGCCGACATGCTGCCGACAACCTCGGCCAGCTTGGCCGGTGTCATGCCGCGCGCCAGCCGTTCCAGCTCGGCGCGGGGAACATTGATATCCACCAGCATGCGGGCAACCGCCGCCGGGTCCATCGCCATCGCTTCCTCGACCACATCCTGGTCGAGATGATGGTTGGCGATGAATTCGTCGATGATGTCGAAGTCAGGTGCCGGCCGGCCATCGAGCATGACGACCTTGCCGCCGGCAATGCCGACCGAGGCGTCGGGATCATAGGGACTGCGGAAGACGGCGAAACCGGCTTCGGCATTGTCCACCGCGAAACGATCGAAGCGCAGCGGCCGGTCATCCCATTCATCGAAGCGACGCCAGCGGTTGGGTGTATCGGCCATGATCAATTCTCCCGCATGACCCGCAGCAGCAGCAGGGTCAGGATGATGACGACGCCGAGCAGCACAAAGGAGACCGCGGCCGCCTGGCCGATATCGAGAAAGCGGAAGCCAAGCCGATAGGCATAGAAGCTGATGGTCTCCGTCGCTTTGCCGGGCCCGCCCTGGGTCAGCATGTAGATGAGATCGTAGCTCTTCAGGGCGGAAATCATCCGGATCAACAGGGTCACCAGAATGATCGGACGCATCAGCGGCACGATGACATACCAGATGATCTGCAGCCGGGAGGCGCCGTCGATACGGGCCGCTTCGATCGGCTCGCTGGGCAGCGATTTCAGGCCGGCATAGAGCATCAGCAGCATCAGCGAGGTCTCATGCCAGACATCGACGAAGATCACGGTGGGAAGCGCCATGGCGGGATCGCCAAACCAACCCTGGCCGGGGATGTAAAGCAGACTGAGCACCCAGTTGATGATGCCGAGATTGGGATTGAACATCAGCCGGAACATCAAGGCCACAGCGACCGGCGTCATGAGGATGGGAATCATCAGGATGACAAGATAGCCTTCACGGAAGCGCAGGGTCGGCCGGTTCAGCAGGAGAGCGAGGCCGAAAGCCACCAGGAATTCGAGGGCAACCGCAAAGAAGGTCAGTTTCATCGTGACCCAGGACACCTCGCCGAAATCATCGGCCAGGGCGCCGACATAATTGTCGAAGCCGATGAAATCGCCCTGGCCGTAGGTGATGATGAATTCGTGGAAGCTGAGATAGAAGGAGTAGAATAACGGTGCGGCGACAACCAGAGCCAGCACGATAATCGTCGGCGCCATGAACAGATAATGGGTCACGAGGCGGTGCCGGGCGCCGCTCCGTTTTGCCCGGTTACGGGCGCCCGGCACCCCATGGTCAGTTCTCACCGTGTCGGTCGTCACCGTCATTCTCTCCGAACCTATCGCGCTTACTGCCCCTCGCGCTTACTGCTTATGCAGAAGCGGATCGCCCTTCACAAGCCGGTTGAACTTCGGCACCGATTCTTCCAGTGCCTCTTCCGGCTTTGCGCCATCGGCCAATACCGCACCCAGTACTTCGGCAAAGGTTTCAACCAACTGGGTCGAGCGCGACATGATCGGCAGCCCCTTCGCATGCTTCAGGGCGTCACCGACTTGCGCCATCATTGGCCATTTGGCGATGAAATCCTTATCGTCATAGATCCAGGCCTGGGTCGGCTGGCCGCCAGCCATGGCGCGCTTGAGCGCGACATCCTTCGACTCGACCCATTTCAGGAACTCCCAGGAGCAATCCTTGTTCGGCGCATTGCTCGGGATCGCCCAGCCCCAGGCGCCGAGGAAGCTGTCCTTGCCGGGCATCGGCGCGAACATCATCTTGTCGACGACTTGCGAGTCCTTCGGATCCTGCAAGGTCGGGAAAAGGAAGAGATAGCTGATGGAGAAGATCGCCTTGCCCTGTTTCAGCGTGTTGGCAACATCGTCGAAATTGGCGCCGAGCGCGCCCGGCTGTGCGGCATTTTTCATTAGATCGGCATAGACGCCGACGGCCTTCGCCGCTTCCGGGCTGTCCATCGTCGACTTCCAGCTGTTGCGGTCATAGAAATCGCCGCCTTCACTGAAAAGATAGTTGGTCGCTTCCATCACCACCGGATCGGCGCGCTGGCCTGCCATGGCGACGCCATACATCTTCTTGTATTCGCCGGCCCATTTGGCGACCTCGGCATATTCCTCCAAGCTTTCCGGCAGGCGCCAGTCGCGCTGGAACTTTTCCTTATAGGCCGCCTGGAAAGCCGGATCGTCGACGATATCTTTGCGGTAGAGCAGGCCCATCGCATACTGCCAGAAAGGCAGCATATAGGTCGTGCCGTCGACCTTGCCGTTCAGCTCCATCAAGCTCGGCACATAGACGCCGGTATCGACCTTGTCTCGTGCGATCAGGTCGTCCAGCGGCATGATCCAGCCCGCCGTCTTGAATTCGCCGACCCAGTAGCTGTCGACGATCAGCACATTATAGGTGCCGGTCGAAGCAGTCAGGCTGGGCACCAGCTTTTCATGCATCAGCGAGTAGTTGACGGCCTCGATATTGACCTTGGCGCCAGACTGCTTTTCGAACTCGTCCTTCACGCCCTGCAAGGCCGTCGTATCCGGCACGGTTTCCATCAGGATATTGATGTCCTGGCCTTTACAGACATCGCTTGCCGCTGCATTCGCGCCGCCGGTCAGCAATGGCAATGCCATCGCCACCAGAGCGGCTGAACTGAGAAACTTACGCATGAGCCAACCTCCCGTTTTGATTTCATGAAGTAATCTGAAGATGTCCGGCCCCTGGCCGGCTTGACCGAAAGGATTATCCCTTCACCGCCCCCAGGCTGAGACCGGCAACCAGCAGCTTGCGGATCGCGAAATAGACGATGACCATCGGCGTGATCGCCAGCATCGTTGCGGCTGAAACGGCGCCGATCGCCGTGCCCTGCTGCGTCACCAGGCTGGAGATCGCAACCGGCAGCGTCTTCGTCTCCTGGCCGGTCAGCATCAGCGCGAAGAGAAATTCATTCCAGCAGAGAACGAAGCTCAACACCGCCGCGGCGCCGATGCCCGGCAGGGCCGCCGGCAGCACGATGCGCAGAAAGACGGTGAAGGGCGAGCAGCCGTCGATCAGGCCGGCTTCATCCAATTCGCGCGGCACCCGCTTGAAGAAGCTCATCAGCAGCCAGATGACGTAAGGCAGATTGAAGGTGAGATAGGAAATCACCAGGCCGGCATGGGTATCGGTCAGGCCGATCTTCTTGAAGATCAGAAAGAAAGGGATCACCAGCACGATCGGCGGCATCATCTGCGTTGCTAGAATGGCGATCGGCGCCACCGGGCCGCCGGTGCGATGACGATCGATCACATAAGCCGCCAAAGCACCGATCGCCAAGGCGATCAGTGTCGTCATCACGGCGATCAGCAGGCTGTTCAGGAAGAAACTGCCGAAATCGAATTGCAGCAGGATGTCCCGATAATTGTCGAAGGTCGGCGTGAAGAAGAGATCCGGCGGAATCTTGTAGGCGATGACCTTATCGGCAAAGGAGGTCCGCAGCACCCAGAGCAGGGGCAGCAGAATGACCGCGCTGGCAAAAATCAAAATCGCATGCGTGGCGACACGCAGCCATTTCGGCTCGTCGATCAAGGCCGCTCTCCTCCCATCCTGTTTTCAGACCGGCCGTGCCGCTGCAAGAGAGCGGGTGGCTTCGCCATACTGCCTCACAATATGGTGTCTGATATATGTTATAACACTAGAGCAAAGACTTTCCAGATGGCAACAGGTTTCTGTCACCGGACCGTCATTTCTGAATTAACAACATTATATCAATGAATTATCTATTCCGGCAGGAAATGGGCAAGGTGTCGGGCGGCCTCCAGGATATCGCGTTGCACAGCTTCACGGGTAGCATCCGGATCCCGTGCCACCAATCCCCTGATGATTTCATCGTGGATCGAATTCGCGATTTCCCGGAACCGGCCTTCGCTCGCCAGCATGTTCAGCCAAGGCCCGGTCTGCAGCCAGGACAATTCGATCATCTGCCGCAGATAGGGCATGTCGGCCGCTTCATAGATGGCGAAATGGAAGCGTTCGTTATGCGACAGGTAATCGTTGAAACGCCGCTCGGCGAGCGCCGTCTCCATTTCGCTCGTGTGGTCTTCCAGGACCCGCATATCCGCCGGTGACATGCGCCCCGCCGCTTCCTGCGCCGCAAGGCCTTCCAGCCGCACCCGGATCTTGGTGATTTCTTCGAAGCGGCCGCGCGTCAGGACCGGCACGATGATGGTGCGGTTGGGCAGAAGCTGCAGCGCCTGCGCAGCGATCAAACGCTGCAATGCCTCACGCACCGGCGTCGCCGAGATGCCGAGCTCCTTGCCAAGCCCGCGAATCGTCATGGCCTCGCCGGGGCGGAAGCGGCCTGAGCGCAACGCACCGCGCAACGCGTTATAGGCGCGCTCGTGTAAGGGTTCGAGGGAGAGAGGCTGCATAACCGACATCTATTCGGCACCTGGCGATCTGACGGATTTTCGAAATATGTTATAACACCTCCTCGGCTGGAATTATCAAGAGCACGAATCGACAGCCGAGCGACCAGTCAGGGGAGAGCCGATGGAAAAGCGATATGCCTGGCCGCACGACCACTGGGATTGGCCGGTCGAGGTCAGCCATCAGCATGGCGTGCGGTGCGGCCAGATGATCTGGGTTGGCGGACAGGCCGATCTCACCGCCGAGGGCACCGTGCGGAACCCGCATGATCTCTCACGGCAGATCGCCAACAGCCTGGATTATTTCCGCCAGGTGCTCGAAGACCTGGATTGCCGGTTCACCGACCTCGTCAAGCTGCTGTGCTTCTATGTGGATGACGGCTCGGTCGGCGAGACCGCTTTTCTGGAACTGGTTGCCGCCGCTTTGCCCGCCAATGTCCGGCCGGCTGTTACCGCGATTCCGCTTCCCTATCTCGCTTATCCCGGCATGGCGGTCGCCATCGAAGGTTATGCGATGCGCGGCACCGATGGTGCGGAACTGCCACGCCAGCTCAACACCGCCCCCGACCTCTCTCCGCTGCCCGCGCCTTTCGTCCAGGCCGTGCGCTGCGGCAAGATGATCTTCGTCAGCGGCCAGACGGCGATGGAAGACGGCCGGCTCGCTCATCCCGGCGATATCGTCGCCCAGACCAAGCAAGTGATGCGCCAGATCGGCCGCGCCTTGTCCGACTTCGGCGCCGATTTCGACGATGTGGTGAAGCTCAATCGCTGGTATCTGGGACAAGGCAGCATCGAGGATTTCGAACCGGCCGCCCTTGCCTGCGCCGCGCATTTCAACGAGCCGGGACCCGCCGCCACCGGCATCCCCGTGCCGCATTTCCCGCGCGACGGCCAGGCGATCAAGATCGAGGTGGTGGCGATGCTGGGCGAGGATGGCAAGCGTTTGCCGCGGCGGCACGTCTGGCCCGAAAGCCTGTGGGACTGGACCGTGCATCTGCCCTATCGGCACGGCCTCAAATGCCACGACATGATTTTCCTCGGCGGCCAGGTCTCGCTCGACAAGCAGGGGCGCGCGGTCGATCCCGGCAATATGCGGCGGCAGACCCGCCAAGCGATGACCCATATCGGTACCATCCTGCGCGAGCTGGGTGCCGATTTCACCGATGTCTGCAAGATCACCACGATGTATGAGGGACGCAGCGATGCGGATGAGCTCCACAACAATCTGCTGATCCGCTCCTCCTATTTCAGTGCGCCAGGGCCCGCCACGACCGGCATTCCGTTCCCGGCCCTGGCCTATCCCGGCATGATCATCGAGATCGACACCTTCGCCATGGCCACGCCGGATTCCGCCAATCGGAATACAGACTGACGGGTCAATGGTCGCGCGGATCGAAGCTCATGCTGGTCGGCTGATCGCCGGAGAGCAGAAATGCGCGGATATTGGGATCGATCGACCGGTCGCTTTCCGCGAGAGAGCCGCACTGCGACAGCGCCCGGCGCATATCGATGTTCTGGCCGAGATATTTCCAGGCAATGAGGGAACTGAACGGCTGGCGATGCACCCGCGAAGTGACGCCCAGCGTCATGCCGGTCAGGATATCCAGCCGCTTGCGATAAGAGGGAAACAGAATGGTCTCGGTCAGGGTATCGGCGGTCAGCGATTCAAATTCGAGAATGAAGATGCAATTGCCGAGATAGCTGACGATGCCGTCATATTTCGATAGATAGCCGCGCTGCCGGATGCTGGTGCCGATGCTGCTGCGTTCGATATCTTTCGAATAGACGCGCCCATCATTCTCCTCCAGACATAACAGCGCCCGCACGATGCTTTTCGGGGAGTGCGGCACCAGGAAATAGCTGTGATAGAAGCCGAGCAAGGGGCGCAGCCGCCGCAGATCGCCGGGGAAGGCCTGCGCCATGATCCGGGAAAAAGCATCGCCTTTCTGGGGATCGGGCCGGGCAATGCGGCCGCCATGGCGCGTATTGAACTCGGCAGCCGGCAGGAACAACTCGTCGGAAGCCACGTCGAAATAGAGCGCGATGCGACGCAGATTATGTGCAGACGGCAGGCTTTCGCCCGAGAGATACTTGTTGAATTGCTGCCGGTTCATGCCGATGCGCCGGCAGACATCCGAGACGGAGCTATGCATCGAACAAAGCAGTTTCAAATTATGGGGCAGTGAGTCGTTGGATCTCATTTAGACGCGACTTGACGCGAGTTAAGGACAATTCGCGTCATGTTACAGCAAGTCGCGACTTTGACAAGATTTCACCCCTTCCCTGATTGTTCGACACGGACAAAGGGGCCATCCGTGGCCATGTTCGCCGGCAGAGATTTGGCATCAGGGGATGAGATGAATTTAGAGGAATACAGCCGTTTTGACGGACTCGGCCTTGCCGAGCTGATTGCGACCAAGACGGTTTCCAAGGCGGAGGTCACTGCGGCTGCCGAGAAGGCGTTGGACGCCGTCAATGGACCGCTGAATGCCGTGGTGCATCTGGTCGATCCGGCGGTGCATCCCGTTGCCAATGAAGCCGGCGCCTTTGCCGGCGTGCCCTTCGTCCTCAAGGATCTTGGCCATCGCTGGGCCGGTGCGCCGTCATCGATGAGCAGCCGGCTTGGGGTCGGCCTCAAATTCAGCGAAGACGGGCCGATCGCCGCGCGCTTCAAGCAGGCGGGCTTCCAATTGATGGGGGTCGCCGCCAGTTCCGAATTCGGCATGAATGCCGTCACCGAATCGGTGCTGCATGGGCCAACCCGCAATCCTTGGGACGTCACCCGGTCGACCGGCGGATCGAGCGGCGGCGGTGCCGCGGCGGTGGCAGCCGGGATCGTGCCGGTCGCCCATGCCACCGATGGCGGCGGATCAATCCGCCAGCCGGCCGCCTGGTGCGGTCTCGTCGGCCTGAAACCGTCGCGTGGCCGCAATCCCTATGCAAGCGCTGCCATGAGCGATGGCAATGCCTGGGTGGTTGCCCAGCATGTCGTCTCGCGCTCGCTGCGCGATACCGCCGCCGCCTTGGATGCGACCTGTGGGCCGCTGTCCGGCGATTTCATCCCGGTTCCGAGGCCGGCAAAGACCTTTCTCTCGGAAGTCTCGCGCAAGCCGCGCCAGTTGCGCATCGCCCTTTGCACCAACTGGCTGGATGCCTCGCCGACCGATCCGACCTGCGTCCAGGCCGCAACCGAGGCGGCCAAATGTTTCGAGCGCCTCGGCCATATCGTCGAGGAAGTCCGGCCGGACATTTCCTATCTCGAAATGACCGATGTCTGTTTCGAGCTGTTCCTGCCCGGCATGTCGGACGGTGTGCTGGCGGTCAGCGCTATGACCGGCATCCCGGCAAGCGAGGACACGCTGGAGCCGCCGACTTTAGCGACGCTGCAGAAGTCGCGCCGGCAGACCACCGACGAATTGCGCCGCGCCCTCGACCGGGCGGTGTGGATGAGCCGCGAGATGGGGAAACTGCATCAGCGCTACGATGTGCTGCTGACACCGGCGGTCTCACAGCTCCCCTGCGAGGTCGGCAAATATCATGCAAGCACATACAAGCAGGGCGATACCAGCTTCTGGCGCAAAGAGGGCGAGCTCTATGCCTTCTCGCCGCTGGCCAGCATCACTGGCCAGCCGGCTTTGGTCCTGCCGCATTTCGTCGATGGCTGCCCGCTGCCCGTGGGCATTCAGCTGACGGGGGCCAATGGCGATGAGGCGACCTTGTTCCAGCTCGGCGGACAATTGGAGCGGGCGCGCCCCTGGTCTGGGCTGCGGCCGCCGATCCATGTTGCCGCCTGAAACTTCAATGACAATTCGATAATCCGGGAGGAAATCACATGACGAGCTCATGGCATTTGCCAACGTTCAGCCTGTCCAGGCGCCAGGCATTGCGGCTGACCGCCGGTGCCGGCGCCGCCCTGGCTTTGCCCGCTTTGACTTTATCGGCCGGCAAGGCCCAAGCAGATACACCGAAGCGCGGCGGCCGGCTGATTCTCGGCAGCGGCCAGGGATCGACCACGGATACCACCGATCCGGCCTTGCTGGTCAACGGTTTCCAGTGGCTGCTGGCCTTTGCCTATAGCAACACGCTGACAGAGATCCTGCCCGACGGCAGCATCGGCCCGGTGCTGGCCGAAAGCTGGGACAGCAAGGACGCCAAGACCTGGCATTTCAAGCTGCGTCGCGGCGTCAGCTTCCATAACGGCAAGACCATGACGCCGGCGGATGTCGTCGCCTCGCTCAACTATCATCGCGGCGAGACGTCGAAATCCTTCGTCAAGCCCATCGCCGATCTCTTCGACACGGTCAAAGCCGATGGCGAGGATCTCATCATCGTCCTGAAAAGCCCAAATGCCGATTTGCCGGCCAGCCTCAACACGCCGGGCTTCACCATCTTCCCGGCGGATGGCGACAGCATTGACTGGAAGAGCCGCATCGGCACCGGCGGCTATACCATCGCCGAACATCAGCCGGGCGTCCGCACCTTGCTGAAGCGCGATCCGAATTACTGGCGCGATGACCGCGCCTTTGCCGATGAAGTCGAGCTGCTGACCATCGCCGATTCCGCCACCCGCATGAACGCCCTGATCACCGGGCAGGTCATGGCGATCGAGGGCATCGATCCGAAGACTGTCGAGCTTATCAAGCAGAGCCCCGGCATCACCATCGACGAAGCGGCAGGCCCGCTGCATTACGACTTCCCGATGCGCACCGACAAGGCGCCCTTCACCGACAACAATGTCCGCCAGTCGATCAAGCATGCGCTCGACCGGCAGGACCTGCTCGATCGGATCCTGCTTGGCCATGGCCATATCGGCAACGATACGCCGATCGGTCCTTCCTATCGTTACTTCGCGAAAGACCTGCCGCAGGCCACCTATGATCCCGAGAAGGCACGCTTCCTGCTGAAGAAAGCCGGCATGGATGGCCTCAAGATCGATCTCAGCGCATCCGACGCCGCCTTTGCCAGCGCGGTCGATGCCGCCTTGCTGTTCCAGCAGCACGCCGCGAAGGCAGGCATCAACATCAATGTCCGGCGCGAACCATCGGACGGCTACTGGGACGATGTCTGGATGAAGAAGCCCTTCTCCGTCTGCTATTGGGGCGGCTATCCGACTGAAGGCGAGATGTTCGCGCTCGGCTATGCGCCGAAAGCGCCCTGGAACGATACCTATTGGACCGAGGAGAAATTCGAATCGCTGCGCCAGGAGGCGATCGCCGAGCTGGACGAGGCCAAGCGCAAGAGCATGTATGACGACATGCAGAAGATCCTGAACGAACAAGGCGGCGCGCTGATCCCCTGCTTTGCCAATTACATCATGGGCCGCAACGCCTCGGTCGGTCATGGTCCGATCGCCTCGAACAACAGCTTCGATGGCCGGCGCGCTGTCGAACGCTGGTGGGTCGTGTAACCCTCTGCCGGAGATATGAACCCTCCCGGGGGCGAGATGGCCATGGGCGATCTCGCCCCGTTTTTTTGCCTGTCGCCCGCTTTACCGACGGCCGGCGTGGCTCGACGCCTCGCCATTTGCATGACGAAGGAATTACGGCCTAAATAGGCAGTCCTCGCCACGGCTAGGGATCTATCATGGCTTTGCAGGCGGACTTCAGCAGCCAGGCGTATTTTCGCAATCCCGCAGCCGAGATCGAAAAGCTGCGAGCAGCCGGACCGGTCGTCGAGGTCCGCTTCCCCATTGTCGGAACGGTCTGGACGACGACCACGCAGGACCTGGCCGATCTGGTCCTGAAGGACAGCGAGACGTTCACGCTGCGCAAGGATGACGGTGTTGTTGCCGGCTTTCGCTGGTGGATGCCCGGCCTCTTGCGGACGCTTGCCAATAACATGCTGTCGATGGATGAGCCGGATCACCGCCGCCTGCGGGACATCGTCGACGAAGCCTTTCGCCGCCGGGCCGTGCTGGAGATGGAGCCGCGCATCCTGGCGCTTGGCCGCGAGCTGGCGGCTGAGCTGTTCGCGGCGGGGAGCCCCGCCGATCTCATCGACCAATATGCACGCAAACTGCCGCTTTCGGTGATCTGCGAGCTGCTCGGCCTGCCGCTGGCCGACCGGCCCAAATTCAGCGCCTGGGCCAGCGGTTTCACGCGTTTCACCGGCGCCCTCGGCTTCCTGAGCGTGATCCCCAATATCCTTGCCATGAAGCGCTATATGCAGCGGCATCTCGAGGCCGTGCGCCAAGATGGCGGCGAGGGATTGATCGCCGAGCTGGTCCGTGCAGAAAAGGAAGGCGGGCGGATCAGCGGCGATGAAATCGTGGCGATGGTTTTCCTGCTGCTCTTCGCCGGCCATGAAACGACCACGCATCTGATCAGCGGATCGGTCTATGAACTCGTGAAAAACCCCGGCCTGCGCAACTGGCTCGCCGAAGACTGGAGCCATGCCGAAACCGCCGTCGAAGAATTTCTCCGCTTCATCTCGCCCGTGCAATTCACCAAGCGCGCTATATCCGCAAGGATATCGAGCTTGCCGGCGTCCGGCTGAAGAAGGGCGAGAAGATCATGCCCATGCTGGCCGCCGCCAACCTGGACCCTGGCGCAAATCCGCATCCGGAGCGCCTCGACCTCACGCGAAAGCCCAACCGGCATCTCGCTTTCGGTACCGGCATTCACTTTTGCCTGGGTCATCAACTGGCGCGGATCGAAGGCAAATGCGCCTTGCAGGCCCTGTTCGAACGCTGGCCGGATCTGGCGCTGGCGGTGGACGAGACGCAAATCCGCTGGCGTACTCGCCCGGGCATGAAAGCGATCGACAAATTGCCTGTCATCGCGCCCTGACCGCTATCCCTGCTCAGTCTCCGTCGGCTTCTTGTCCCGAGGGTGCTTCCCGCGCATATGGCCGCTCACCGCCACGCCGTCTTCCGGTTTCAGCAGCAGGAAGCCCGGGATCGACAACAGGGGGATAAGCGCCACCAGCAGGAAGGCTTCATGGAAATCCTGCTGCGACAGAACTGCCGAGGGCCGCGCCACGAATTCAAGCAGCATGGCGCTGAAGGAGACGCCGAAACTGACGCTGAGCTGCTGCAATACGCCGCCGAGGCTGGTGGCTTTGCTCAACTGACCGGCCGGCATATCGGCGTAAGACAGCGTGTTCGAACTCATGAACTGCAGCGTGCGGACCAGGCCGAAAATGCTGACATAGACGATGATCCACCAGCGCGGCGTATTCGCATCCATCAGCGCAAATCCGGCGATCACCAGCGATGACATGATCGCGCTATAGAGCAGGACCCGGTCGAAGCCGAAGCTCTTCAGCAGCCGCGTCGAAATGGGACGGATCACCAGGGCGCCGACGCTGGTGACGAAGGTGAGCGATCCCGATTCGATCGAGCTCATGCCGAAGCCGACCTGCAACATCAGCGGCAGCAAAAAGGGCACGCCGTTCATGCCGATCCGGCACAGACCGCCGGACAAAGTCCCGATGCGGAAGGAGCGGAATTTGAACAAGGAGAGATCGACCGCCGCGAAGCTGATCCTGCCGGCATGCCAGACGAAGGCGAATAACAACATGACGGCAACGGCCATGACCGCATAGAGCATCGTCGATGAGATCACCGGCCGGCTCATATTCTCGATGCCGAATTGAACCAGCGCCAAGGCCGATCCAACCATCAGGAAGCCCCAGATATCGAATCGTATGCTCCGGTCGCGGGGGAAATCCTCGACATAGCGCAAGGCCAGGATGATGCCGACGATGCCGAAGGGCAGGTTGATGAAGAAGATCCAGCGCCAGGACACATAGCTGGTCAGCAGGCCGCCCAGCAGCGGGCCGATGACCGGCCCCAGCAGCGCCGGTAAGCTCATATAGATCATGGCGGTCACGAGCTCGCTGCGCGGGAAGCTGCGCAGCAGGATAAGCCGGCCGACCGGCGTCATCATCGCCCCGCCCAGGCCTTGCAGCGCCCGGGTCGCCACCAGCATGGTGAAATTCTGCACCATGCCGCAGAGCACGGAACTGAGCGTGAAGACCAGCAGGGACAGAATGAAGATCCGCCGCGCGCCGAACCGGTCCGCGAACCAGCCGCTGATTGGAATGAAGACCGCCAAGGTGAGCACATAGGCCGTCACCGCCAGATTCATCCGCAGGACGCTGGTATGGAGCTCCACCGCCATCTGCGGGATGGCTGTGGTGATGATGGTGGAATCGATCTGCTCCATCAGGAAGGCGAAGGCGACGACCAGGGGGATGAGCAGCCGCAGTCGGGGATCACGCTGAGTCGCAAAAAGCTGCTCGGGCTGGTCTTCTGGAGCGGTCATATACTGATGTGCCCGTGCTGAGGGGTCCGGTGCCGGTTTGCGCTGGGGGCTGGGAAAACGGCGTGAAATCGGTGAGCAGAATCGTCATCGCAACTGGCGATGACAACCGAGTATTCGGCATGGAAGGGTGGCGCGACCGGCAACCGTGACGCCGGCCGCCGTCAAGACGGCTGGGGCAGGTCGATTTTCGCCAGGATATCCGGGGGAGGCGTTCCCCGAATATCCAGCATCATTTTACATTATATTTCAAATATTTATCAAAAGGCGATATAGATGCTCGATCACCGCTTACGCACGAACTCGGTGCGCAGAACCAGGCCTTTGATCGCATCGTGGCGGCAGTCGATTTCTTCCGGGTTGTCCGTGAGCCGGATCGACCTGATGACCGTCCCCTGCTTGAGCGTCTGGCCGGCGCCCTTGACCTTGAGATCCTTGATCAGGATGACCGAATCGCCATCTGCGAGAACATTGCCGGATGCATCGCGCACCTCGGCGGCTTTGGCTTTCTCCGCCGCGATCTCGGAAGCAGGTCGCCACTCGCCGATTGCCTCATCATAGACGTAGTCGTCTTCCTGGCCGTTCATATTCATCCTGCATATATCTCGTGACGCTGTGATCCATCTGTCGTGCCGGCGGCAGCAGCGAGACAACCGATAAGCGCCGCGATCCCGGATGCGGTGCCGACGCAACCTGCGGCCAGATCACGACAAGATCAGGCCCAGATAGCATGTTCAGGAAGAAGTCGCCAACATGGTCGCCGCAACACGGCTGGTATCTATCCGAGCGGAAGGACGCAGAAGGCAGTCGCCAGGAAGCAGCACTGGAGCCGAGCAAGGTCTGATCGCGTTTACCAACGGAAGAACAAAGATCGCCTGCCATGGAAAGCGATGGCGCGCCCGAGAAGATTCGAACTCCTAACCTTCTGATCCGTAGTCAGATGCTCTATCCAATTGAGCTACGGGCGCACTGGCCGGGACGGTCGAGAAGGGGCCGGAAGGCCCACCGTCCTCATTTCGGTGGCGGAACCTACACGTCCGCTGGCGTGCTGGCAAGTCCCGAATGCAGCTTCCCTGCAAAATCCGGTTCACACGCTCTAATCGTCTGATCCGCCTGGATTTAACCGGGCCCGGACAGGCCTTCAAAGACGGGTTCGACAGCGTCCCGGACAAGCCGGAACGATGGCGCCGTTGCCGGACCCATCCTCTATCGCCCCTCTCGCATCAGGGGGAAGGCGGTTGATTCTTTACCCAAAAACTGCCAAGAACTATTAATGAAGAATCGGTCATCGTCGACGGCCGCTTGGTGGGGTTCGGGCATCAATGAATAAGCTGGGGCAAATCGCGGTCCTGATCACCGCGGCGATGGCGTTGGGCGCCTGTCAATCGACACAAAACTCAACCGGATCAACGACTTTGGACGCCTCGACGGCATCCGGGGCCCCGGTGGGTGCGCCGACAGATGCCGTCAATAACGGCGCGTCGAGCGGGTCCTTGACAGCGGCACAATTGGATATCTCTCAGCCCGGCAAGCCGACCGGCACCCTGGTCGGCCAGCGGGTGATTCAATTCCGTGACGATCTGACCAAGCTGCAGCAGGGCGTGCAGGAACAGGCAACCCGGCACCAGCAATTGCGCCAGGACGCCGAAAGCAATGCCGGCGGGTATCAGACGACCGTCGGGGCGATCAATGCGAAGCTGCAGCTCGGCACCACGCGGGGCAATCCCGGCGTGATCAAGGCCTGGCGCCAGGCCGAAGGCCAGCTGCGCGGCGTCGAGACCGATGTGGCGCAGATGAACCTGCTGGCGAATGATGCCGCCAACAACGCTTCTTTCGCCTCTTACCTGCTGGATTCGATCCGCGCCGCCTATACCGCCTCGGGCGCGGTGGATGAGGATCACCGGCAGTTGCGGATCCTGGAAGATTCCACCCAGCAGACGGCGGTCTCCATCGATCGCCTGCTCAACCAGCTGAGCGACGACATCAACCGCCAGAACCGGTTCCTCGGGATCGAGCGCAGCAACCTGACCCAGCTGGCGATGGCGGTGAATAACGGCGAATTCTATGGCACTTCCCTGGCGGGCCGGACCGAGCCCGTCCCCGCGCCGGTCGCCCAGCCCGGTACCGGCATGAGTTCCGGCCGGCCGCTGGTGGTCATCCGCTTCGACCGCAGCACGGTGAATTACGAGCAGGCGCTCTATGAAGCCGCCAGCAAGGCGCTGGAGCGCCGCCCCAATGCCGGTTTCGACCTGGTCGCCGTGGCCCCGGCCAATGGCAGTCCGGCGGAAGTGGCCTTGAACAGCGACATCTCCCGCACCAATGCTAATAAGGTGATGCGCTCGTTGTTGAACATGGGGCTGCCGGCCGACCGGGTGAACGTCACCCAGGTGACGGACCCGAATGTCCCGACCAACGAGGTCCAGATTTACGTCCGCTGAACGATCGCCAGCGGCAAGCAAGTTAACCCTCTACGCCCTGATCGCGGTCAGGCGTAACCCCGAACCGGACCGGCGCCCATACAGGCGCCGGTTTCGTTTTACCCGGGTCGCTGATCCGTCACCTGCATCTTGCCGGGCCCGCCATCCTGGAGTAATCATCCCGGCCAATTCTCCACCACCGCCAGCCGAGAGGGCCCCATGTCCGTCAGTCAGCAGAAACACTTCCCGGTTTCCTGGGAGGAACTGCATCGTACCGCCAAAGCCCTGGCCTGGCGCCTGATCGGCATCGGCGAATGGAAAGGCATCATCGCCATCACCCGCGGCGGCCTGGTGCCGGCCGCGATTATCGCCCGTGAGCTTGATATCCGCCTGATCGATACGGTCTGCATGACCAGCTATTCCGACGATCACCGGCAGGGCGAGATCAACCTGCTGAAAGGTGTCGGTGGCGACGGCGAGGGCTGGCTGATCATCGACGACCTGGTCGATACCGGCCGCACGGCGAAATATGTGCGTGAGATGCTGCCCAAGGCGCATTTCGCCACCATTTACGCCAAGCCGGCCGGCCGGCCCCTGGTCGATACTTTCATCACCGAGGTCAGCCAGGATACCTGGATCTATTTCCCCTGGGACATCGAGCCGCAATTCGTGCAGCCGATCGCCAAGATGAAGCGCGGCTGAAAGCCGGCTTCAAGCAGCCGGTAGCAGCGTGGTGACGATCTCGGCCCATTCATCAGCCAGGGTCGTCGTGGCAACCGGCTGGCCGGCGCGGCGATACCAGTAGCCGGCATTGCTGAGATCGCCTTCCTTGCGGTGCAGATAGGCATGCACCCAATTGCCCGGCATATCCTCCCGGATCTGGGCACAAGCATGCGCCTGGTCCCAATTCCCCTTGGCATCCCACCACAAGGCCTGCAGCGCCGGGGCGAGATCCGCCGGCGGCTGGGATTGGGTAAGGGTCGCTTTGAACGCGGTCAGATCCATCTTTCCTGCCAGCACTTTCGTCAGCCTACCGGCCAGTTATCGATCAACCGGGTGTTGCCGATGAACGCCGCGGCAAATACCCGGCTGGGCGCGATTGCCGCCGGGATCGGCTGCAGATGCTCGACATCGCAAAGCTCAAGATAATCGATCTTATCAAAGCCGGCCGAGAGCAAGTCGTTCCGGGCAGCATCGAGGCGTGCCCCCGCCACCTTGCCATCGGCAAGCTCCGCAGACAAAGCCCGTAAAACGCGCGGCAGGTGACCGGCGATCCGGCGCTGGTCCGGCGACAGGTAGCGGTTGCGCGAGGACATGGCAAGGCCATCCGCCTCGCGCACGGTCGGCACGCCGACGATCTCCACCGGAATGTTGAGATCACGCGTGAAGCGGCGGATCACCTGCAATTGCTGGAAATCCTTTTCGCCGAAAAAGGCGGCATCGGGCGAAGCCTGCAGCAGCAGTTTGGTGACCACCGTCGCCACGCCGCCAAAAAAATGCGGCCGCATGGCGCCGCAAAGGTGCTCGGTGATGCCGCTGACGCTGACCGCGGTCGAGAAGCCTTGTGGATACATCTCCGTCACATCGGGCACGAAGAGCAGATCGGTCCCGGCCTGGTCCAGCTTGGCGAGATCGCCGGCCTCGTCGCGCGGATAGGTGGCGAGATCCTCGCGCGGACCGAATTGCCGGGGATTGACGAAGATCGTCGCGACCGTTTTCAGACCGCGCGCCTTGGCGGCGCCGATCAAAGCGAGATGCCCGTCATGCAGCGCGCCCATAGTCGGCACGAGGCCGATACCGGCCCCGGCACGCCGGAAGGAACCGATCGCGGCGCGCAGATCGGCAATGGTGCGCGTGACGTATAGCGTCATCTGAAAACCAAATCCTGATAGGCAATGCGCGAACAGCGGAACCCGGTTCAGCTGCTCTTCTTGATGCTGCCGAAAATATGTTCGGGGCCTGGGAAGCGGCGGCTGCGGACATCGGCGGCATAGGCCTGGACCGCCTCGCTGACGGTCTTGCCGAGTTCGGCATAGCGTTTGACGAAACGCGGCTTGAAGCTGCTGAAGAGGCCCAGCATGTCATCCACCACCAGGACCTGGCCGTCGCAGCCGGCGGAAGCGCCGATGCCGATCGTCGGTGCGGCGATACGGGCAGTGATCGCCTCGGCCAGTTGCTCCATCACGCCTTCGACGACGATGGCGAAGGCGCCTGCCTCGGAGATCGCGATGGCATCGGCCATGACCGCCGCCGCCTCATCCGTGGCGCGGCCGCGCGCGCGATAGCCACCCTGCGCGTTCACGGATTGCGGCATCAGCCCGACATGGCCCATGACCGGAATGCCGCGCTTCACCAGGAATTCCACGGTCGGCGCCAGGTCGCGGCCACCTTCCATCTTCACCGCCGAACAGCCGGTCTCCTGCATCAGGCGGACGGCGTTGCGATAGGCCTGTTCAGTGCTTTCCTGATAGCTGCCGAAAGGCAGGTCGACGACGATGCAGGCATGCTGCGAGCCACGGCGTACGGCGGCGCCATGGGCGATCATCATCTCCATGGTCACCGGCAAGGTGCTGTCGAAACCGTAGAGCACCATGCCAAGGGAATCCCCAACCATGAGCAGATCGACATGGGGATCGAGAAGCTGCGCCATCGGCGCCGTATAAGCCGTGAGGCAGACGATCGGTTCGCCGCCTTTGCGCGCCGTCAGCTCGGGACAGGAAACGCGCATCTGACGGGCGCCGGTTTGCGCACCCGTTTTCTGACCAGTTGTGCTTTGTCCTTCCGGCAGATGAACGCTCACGCTTCCCTCCCACGCATAACCCGGCCTCGCATAACCCAGATGGTCGAACTGACCGGGCAACCGATGTCCGATACGGTATTTTCGGCGATCCTATTGCGCTGCACAATAGTCTTTCCGGCCAATTGACCGGCGCCGATTGCATAACAAGCCTGACATCCCATCGATGCGTAAGCTTGCCGCTTTGGTCACAATGCTTTCCCTGCAGCGACAAAGCCGCTATGAACGTCACGGAAGCGATGCCATTTGTGACCATCCGGCTCTAGGCGGCTCGCAGATCACTTCGACTGGCAGCGTGCTGTGGGCAGCTTATCCCTCCTCAGAAACGCCGGTAGCGGCAATCATCCGGAACCATCCAGCTACCGCACCAATCCCTTGAAAGGATTGCTTCTCGGCCTGGGCTTGTTGCTGCTGGCCGGTTGCGGCAGCGACCAGACGGCACCGCCACCGACAATGGCCGTACTTGCCTCGACGCGGGCGCCGGAGGTTATTGCCAATCGCCATATAGTGGCATCGGCCAATCCGCTGGCCAGCGCGGCGGGGCTGGAAATCCTGCGAGAAGGCGGCAATGCCATCGACGCGGCAATCGCCATGCAGGCCGTGCTGACCTTGGTCGAACCGCAATCCTCGGGCATCGGCGGCGGCGGCTTCCTGCTGCACTATAATGCCGCGCGCCAGCAGATCGAGAGCTATGACGGCCGCGAAACCGCGCCGGCCCGGACCAGCACCGACCTGTTCCTCGACAAGAACGGCCAGCCGATCGATTTCCATAGCGCCCAGATCGGCGGTCAATCGACCGGCGTGCCGGGTGTCCTGCGCATGCTGGACCTGGCCCATCGGGATCATGGCCGGCTGCCTTGGGCGACCCTTTTCCGGCCCGCGATCCGTCTGGCGGAACAGGGCTTCCCGGTGCCGCCGCGCCTGGCGGCGGCGATCGCAGAAGATCCCGACATCGCCCATCTGCCCACCATGCGCAGGTACTTCTACGGCCGGGATGGCAAGCCGCTGGCGGAAGGGGCGATCCTGCACAATCCCGCTTTGGCGGCGACGTTCCGCGAGATCGCGACTCACGGCGCCGATGCTTTCTATTTCGGCCGTTTCGCCCAGGATATCGTCGCCACCGTCAATGCCCATGCGGGCCGACCGACGGCCATGCAGGTGAGCGATTTCAAGGCGTATCGCGCCGTCAAACGAGAGCCGCTCTGCAGCACCTATCGTGCCTACCGCGTCTGCGGCATGGGGCCGCCCAGCTCCGGCGGCCTCGCCGTCGCGCAAATTCTCGGCATCCTCAATCACAGCGATCTCGCCAGCCTGCCACCCAATGACGTCGCCGCCACGCATCTGCTGATCGAGGCCAGTAAACTAGCCTTTGCCGACCGCGACCGCTATGTCGGCGATCCGGCGAAAGTGCGGGTGCCGGTGCGGGCCTTGCTGGCGCCGGAATATCTGGCCGGACGCGCAGGGCAGATTCACAAACACCAAGCGATGGATGTGGCGCGGCCGGGCCGGATCAGCGATCCGCTCACGGTCGGCCAGGCGAGCCAGCATCAGTTCGAGCCGCCTTCCACCAGCCATCTGGTGGTGGTGGATGACAGCGGCAATATCGTCAGCTTCACCAGTAGCATCGAAAGCGCTTTCGGCTCACATCTCATGGTGGACGGCTTCGTGCTCAATAACGAGCTGACCGATTTTTCCTTCCGCCCGGCCGATAAAGGACGCGCCGTCGCCAATCGCGTGGAGGGCGGCAAGCGTCCGCGCAGCTCGATGGCGCCGACGATCGTGCTCGACCAGCGTAATCGCCCGGTCCTGGCGGTCGGTTCACCCGGCGGCCCCAATATCATCGGCTATGTCGCACAATCCCTGATCCTGATGCTGGATTGGCAGGCGACGCCAGGCGAGGCCGCGGCCGCCCCGCATGTCCTGAACCGCAACGGCCCAACCTTGATCGAGCAGGGAACCTCGGCAGAGAAACTGGTGCCGGCGCTGGAGCAGCTTGGGCAGAAGATCGAAACAAAGCCTTTGATGAGCGGCCTCAATATCGTCGCCTTCCGCCGCAGCCAGTTGATCGGCGCCAGCGATCCCCGGCGTGACGGCGTGGCGCTTGGCGATTGATGATATGGGCCGCCGCCCACGGAGTGACACATGACCGACCGCGCGACCCTGCGCCTGAAAGCTGGTGGTGACCGGCGCCTGCTGACGGGCCATCCCTGGATCTATTCCAACGAAATCGAGATGAGCCAGGCCGCCAAGGCGCTGGCGCCGGGCAGCATCGTCACCCTGCAGCGTGCCGACGGCAAGCCGCTCGGCACGGCTTTCTTCAATCCGAAACCGTTGATCAGCGCGCGCTTGCTGAGCCGCGATCCCGCGGCTGTGATCGATGCCGCGTTTCTGCGCGATCGGCTCAAGCATGCCCTTGCGTTGCGCGAGCGGTTGATCGGCGTGCCGCATTACCGGCTCGCCCATGCCGAGGCCGATGGCCTGCCCGGTGCGGTGATCGATCGCTATGGCGATGTCATCGTCATCCATGCCGCCGGCGCCGGCATGGAGCGATTGGCGGAGCCCTTGGCGGAAGCGCTTGATGATGTCGTCAAGCCGCGCGCCATCCTGATGCGCGGCGACGGCCCGGCCCGCGAGATGGAAGGCCTGCCGGCCTATAGCCGGATGCTGAAAGGCGTGATCGACGGTCCGGTGCCGGTGATCGAGCACCAGGCGCATTTCCTCGCCGATCCCCGTGAGGGCCAGAAGACCGGCTGGTTCTTCGATCAGCGCGACAACCGCGCTCTGGTCGCCCGCTTTGCCGCCGGCCGGCGGGTGCTCGATCTCTACACCTATATGGGCGGTTTCGCGCTGCAATCGACGCTGGCCGGAGCGCAATCGGTGCTGGCGGTGGATCGCTCGGAGCTCGCGCTACGCACCGCCACGGCAGCGGCGGCGCAGAATGATGTCGCCGGTCGCTTCGGCACCGAACGGGCGGAGGTGTTCGAGTTTCTCGAAGCGACCGCGACCTCGCCGACCTATGATGTGGTGGTGGCTGATCCCCCGGCTTTCGTGAAGTCGAAGAAGGATTTCAACCAGGGGGCCCGCGCCTATCGCAAACTGGCGCGTCTTGCCGCCGCGCGGGTCGCACCGGGCGGCATCCTGTTCATCGCCTCCTGCTCGCATAACATGCCGGTGGATGAATTCGGCCGGCAGGTGGCGCGGGGCCTTAACGACGCCAATCGCCTGGGCCGCATCCTGTTCCAGACCTTCGCCGCGCCGGATCATCCGGTGCATCCGGCCTTGCCGGAAAGCGCCTATCTCAAGGCATTGACCCTGCAGCTCGATTAAGCCGGGCGGATATCCTCCACAAAACAGAAGGGCGCGGCCAGCCGCGCCCTTTCATCAATCGTCCGAACGCCTGTCAGTGGGCGGTGTGCTGGTCGCCCTTGGCGATCTGCCAGAACATCAGCAGGATGGCGAACAGGAAGAACAAAAGGCCGCCCCAATAGGGCACGCCATGTCCGGCATTCGCCGCGACGAAAAGACCGGCAACGCCGAAAATGCCGATCAAGAAAGTCATGCCGATTCGAACAAGGTCCTGCATCACCTGTCGCCCCATCCCAGGAAAGATCAAAAATCGCCACGGTTATAGGCCAGGGGCAAAGGCCGCGCAATCGGCCGATCGTCGCAGCTTATTGCCCCCCTCAGGCGCGCGGTGCCCCGTCAGGCCATCCGGTCCGGCAGTTCCAGCCGGAAGGTGGCGCCGCTGCTGTCATTCTTGGTCAATTTCAGATCGCCGCCCTGCCCCCGCACCAATTCCCGCGCGATCGCCAGGCCAAGGCCGGTGCCGCCGGCCCGCGCCGAGCCACGAAACGGCACGAAAAGATTGTCCAGGGCCTTGGGTGGCAGGCCCGGGCCGTCATCCCGCACCTGCAGCCTGATCCAGCCATCGGCGCGGTCGGCGCTGAGGCAGACATGCTGCGCCCCGACCTGCAGGGCATTTTCGGTGAGGTTGCGGATCACCCGGAACAATTGCTCGCGATCGGCCGTCAGGCTGAAATCAGTCGGAAAATCGGCCTGCCAGGCACCGCTGCCGTTCAATTGCGCGGCCAGGCTTTCGCCGATCTCGCTATGCAGGTCGGCCAGCGAGAACTGCGACAGTTCCGGCTTCGGCGGCCCCTCGCGGGTGAAATTAAGGGTGTCCGAGCAGAGATCGACCGCCCGGTCCAGGGCACGCACCAAGGCCGGCGCCGCCTTGGCCACTTCCGGTGCATCGCTTTCCACGATCCGGTCGGCGACCAGCCGCGCCGTCGCCAGGATGCCGCGCAGATCGTGATTGATCTTGCCGACCGCCGTGCCGAGCGCGGCAAGGCGGGCATGCTGCGTCAGGGCCTGCCGGACCTTGTCTTCCATTTCCGTCAATTCGCGCTCGGCAACGCCGATTTCATCGCTGCGCCGGCTCATGCCGAAATCATCCACCGCCACTTCGGGATTCTTGCGGAAGCGCAGGATGCGCTTGGTCAGCCGCCGCATCGGCCGGATCATGAGCCATTGCAGGGCGCCGAAGATAAGCCCGGCGGTGATCAGCGAAATGACGATGGAAACACCGAGGATCCGCCAGGAATAGGCGATCATGGCCTGGCGCAGGGGCCATTCGTCGATCACCATCTCGACCTGGGTATCCGGCGCCCGGTCGGCATAACCCTTGACCCGTAGCAGCCTCTTCTCCGATTGCCCCAGGGTCTGGATCGCCTCACTGAAATCGTCGGTCCAGCTGCGATTGTCGAGATCGACCGTGGCATTGACGATCAAGGGCGGCGAAGACCCGCGCAGCATCAGATTCTTGCCGTCGGTGGTACGCAGGGCGACCAGATAGGCCCCGACATGGTCCAGCAGCTTCAGTTCGAGCTGCGGGTCGATCATGTAATTGGGGGTTGCCTCCAGTGCGAGGATGGCGAGATGAGCGGTGTTCAGCTTGGCTTCCAGCCAGGACATCCGGAAACGGGCGATCGAGGGCGTGTAGATCAGGATCTCGCTGACCATCACGAACAGGATGGTGAGTATCAGCACGCGCGCCGAGAGGCCACGGCCAAATCCAGGCAAGGTGACGTCCGGCTCCGCCATTTTACGCGTGGCACCCTCCTGCTATCCGGTCCGCTGGTTCAGCTTGTCCCGGAAACTCAAAACCGCTTCATGAAATCATATGCATCGATGCGGGCGGAAGACGGTTGATACGGGCACCATCCGGCATCTTTTATAAATTTCGTCGACGCCACCGCCGGCCAATTTTGCCCGGACCGCGTAGCTACCGCGACTCTTCAATTTTATCAAGTAGTTAATTGACATTTTCTTGACTAAAGACAAAGCCTGAGGCAGATAGAGGACCATCGGCGGACGGCGATGAGCCAGCAAAACCCGTGCCTGGGACGTGTCGCGCAATTGACTCTGGCGAGGCCTTTCTTTATACACCCGCCGCAATTGCAACATGCTGAAATAGTGGAGAATTACCGTGAAGCGCACCTATCAGCCCAGCGTGCTTGTCCGCAAGCGCCGTCATGGCTTCCGTTCGCGCATGGCAACTGTCGGCGGCCGTAAGGTTGTTGCCGCTCGCCGCGCAAAGGGCCGCAAGCGTCTCAGCGCCTAAGGGCCTCGGCAGTGTTCGGCCGCCTGAAGCGGCGGGCCGAGTACCTTCAAGTCGCGGCGGCCAACAAGAAGTGGGTTGCCCCCGGCTTGATCCTGCAGGTCTGCCGCCACAGCCGCACTTCGGGGAATGTCAACGCCACCCATCGCGGTGGCGATGATGTTCTGCGGCCAATCGTCAGCGATGCTGACAGCGCCTGCACATCCTCTCAGCAAATGCTCTCCCCGCGCCTAGCGGTGCCGATGCGTGTCGGCTTCACCGCCAGCCGCAAGGTCGGCAACGCCGTCCGGCGTAACCGGGCGCGCCGTCGACTGAAAGCTGCCGCCGAGCTGGTCGTGCCGATCCATGGTGCGCCGGGTCATGACATCGTCCTGATCGCCCGCCAATCAACACTGGATCGCGCTTTCACCGATCTCGTGGCGGACCTGACGCGGGGCCTGCGCAAGCTGGGCGCCTATCAGATTGAAGCCGGGCCGCAGGCGGAGCAGACTGCCGGGAACAGCCCGACATGAAAGAGCAACCGGGACGCGATCTGGCGGCGTTTTTCCGCGCGACGCTGCGCCTGTCGGTCCTGCTGCCGATTCGATTCTATCAATGGGTCATTTCGCCGATGCTGCCGCCGGCCTGCCGGTATCAGCCGACCTGCTCTGCCTATGCGGTCGAGGCCATCACCCGGCATGGCGTGCTGGCCGGTGGTTGGCTGACCCTGCGACGCCTCTTGCGTTGCCATCCCTGGGGCGGTAGTGGCTTCGATCCGGTGCCGCCGGCCTGTAATGGCCACAATCACACGCATCATCCGTCAAGCTATCCGATGGACCGAGCCTGACATTCAGTAGACGAGCCGATTTGGGACAGTCATGGAACAAAAAAACTTACTTATTGCCGTCGCTTTGACCGTCGCGATTCTGCTCGGCTGGCAATTCCTGTATGAAGCGCCGAAGATGCGGGCGCATCAGGCCGCCCAGCAGCAGGCTGCCGAACAATTGGCCAAAGAGGGCAAATCGCCGGACAGCCAGGCCGCGCAAAGCGGCGCGACACCCGGCCAGGCGAGCGTGCCGACGGAGCAGTCGGCGCCCCAGACCGTGGACCGCGCTACCGCACTGACACAGAGCCCGCGCGTGACGATCGACAGCCCGCGCCTCAAGGGCTCCATCTCGCTGAAAGGCGGCCGGCTCGACGACCTCATCCTGAAGGACTACCGGGAGACCGTCGACAAGGGGAGCCCGAATGTCGTGCTGCTCTCGCCGCTCGGCACCAAGGAAGCCTATTACGCCGATTCCGGCTGGACCAGCGCCGATCCGAAAACCGCCGTGCCGGGCGCCGATACGCTGTGGCAGGCGGATGGCAACGATCTGGCGGCTGGCAAGACCGTGACCTTGAGCTGGGATAACGGCCAGGGCCTGCTTTTCAAGCGGGCCTATGCCATCGACGACAATTACATGTTCACCGTCACGCAATCGGTGGAGAACAAGACCGGCGCCGAGGTGAAATTGCGTCCCTATGCGCGGGTGAAGCGTTTCGGCACGCCGGCCCATCCCAGCCAGAGCTATGTGCTGCATGAAGGCATGATCGGCGATTTCAACGGCACCCTGGCCGATCCGTCCTACGGCAAGGTCCGGGACCGGGCCGAGGAGCCGGAAAAGCTCTACAGTTATGCCAGCACCGGCGGCTGGGCCGGCATCACCGATAAATACTGGCTGGTCGCGCAGATCGCCGATAACCAGGAGGCGCTCACCGGCGAGTATTTCTACGAGCCGAAGACCGATTCCTATCAGGCCGATTATGTCGGCAGCGAACGCAGCATCGCGCCCGGCGCCAGCGTCGATACGCGGCAGCGGCTCTTCGCCGGCGCCAAGGAAGTGAATCTGCTGCGCGCCTATCGCGACAATCAGCAGATCAGCAATTTCGACCTGGCGATCGATTTCGGCTGGTACTGGTTCTTCACCAAGCCGCTGATGCTGCTGCTCGATTGGCTCTATCACCATGTCGGCAATTTCGGCATCGCCATTCTGATCCTGACCGTCATGGTCAAGGCGCTGATGTTCCCACTCGCCAACAAGTCCTACAAGTCGATGAGCCGGATGAAGCAGCTCACGCCGCAGATCCAGGCGATGCGCGAGAAGTTCGGCGACGACAAGATGAAGCTCAATCAGGAGATGATGGCGCTTTACAAGAAGGAGAAGGTCAATCCGGCCGCCGGCTGCTTGCCCGTCTTCGTGCAGATCCCCGTCTTCTTCTCGCTCTACAAGGTCTTCTACGTGACCATGGAGATGCGCCAGGCGCCGTTCTTCGGCTGGATCAAGGATTTGAGTGCGCCCGATCCGACCAACTGGATGAACCTGTTCGGCCTGCTGCCCTGGGACCCGTCGCATTACGTCACCATGCCGGTGGTGGGCAGCGTCATCCACATCCTCTCGATCGGCATCTGGCCGCTGATCATGGGCTTGACGATGTGGCTGCAGCAGCGCCTCAACCCGACCCCGCCGGATCCGGTCCAGGCGAAGCTGTTCACTGCCATGCCGATCATCTTCACCTTCATGCTGGGTACCATGCCGGCCGGCCTGGTGATCTACTGGGCCTGGAACAACACGCTGTCGATCCTGCAGCAGCGCTTCATCATGTGGCGCATGGGCGTGAAGGTGTGATGGCGTGAGACGACGTGAAAGCGTGAGGCGGCAGCGCGCCGTTCACCAGCGAGAGGAAGCGAGATGAGCCGACCCGGCGACGATTATGACGGCACCTGGCTGTTTGCCCAGGAATGCCAGTTCGTCGCCGGCGCGGACCGCGCATCGGCCCTGCCGCCGCTCGGCCTGACCGAAGTGGCTTTCGCCGGCCGCTCCAATGTCGGCAAATCCAGCCTGCTCAATGCCCTGACCGGCCGCAACCACCTGGCCCGGGTCTCGCACACGCCGGGCCGGACCCAGCAGCTCAATTTCTTTCAGCTTGGCCAGCATCTCTGGCTGGTCGATCTGCCCGGCCACGGCTATGCCGAGGTTTCCAAGGCCCAGAAAAAGCAATGGGGCGCGGTGACGGAAACCTATATCCGCACCCGTCCAAGCCTGCGTCGCGTCATGCTGCTGGTCGACAGCCGGCATGGCACCAAAGCATCGGATGAGAAGCTGATGGACCTGATGGACGAGGCCGCCTTGTCCTACCAGGTCGTGATGACCAAGGCCGACAAGGTCAAGGCGCCGGAGCTTGAGGCGATGCGCGCCAAGCTGGCGGCGCATTTGTCGAAGCGGCGCGCCTGCCACCCGGAAATCCTGGTCACCAGCGCCCATGACGGCATCGGCATGACGGAATTGCGTGACAATTTGGCGCTGATCGCCAAGGGTCAGGCTTAACCCTGTTGATTTCCGCGGCGGGAAACCGCACTTTCTGCACGCGCTAATGCGCATGCATCATCCATCAGCCACCTATTAGACAGCCACCCATTTGAACAGGGGTCAGGTCACGCCGATGTCCCAGATCAACTTCACCGATACCAAGCACTGGCTGCGGACTGCCCGCACGCTGACCGAAGCGCTGCCCTATATGCAGAAATATGCCGGGCGCCGCTTGGTCATCAAATATGGCGGCCATGCCATGGTGAACCCGGAACTGGCCAAGGTTTTCGCTGACGACATCACGCTGCTGCGCCAGGTCGGCATCCTGCCGATCGTCGTGCATGGCGGCGGGCCGCAGATCGGCGAGATGCTGAAGCGCCTGAATATCCAGTCGAGTTTCATCGACGGCCTGCGGGTGACCGATGCCGCCGCGGTGGAAGTGGTCGAGATGGTGCTGGCCGGCACCATCAACAAGCAGATCGTCGCCGCCATCAATGCCGCCGGCGGCCATGCCGTCGGCATCAGCGGCAAGGACGACAACCTGTTGCTGGCCAAGCGGGCGGAGATGGTGAAGGACGGCAAGCCGGTCGACCTCGGCCTGGTCGGCGAACCCTCGACGGTCAATCCGCGCATCATTTCCTGCCTCGAACAGGCCGGCATCATCCCCGTCATTTCGCCCGTCGGTTTCGGGCCCGACGGCCAGACCTACAACATCAATGCCGATACGGCGGCGGGTGCCATCGCGGCCGCTGTCGGTGCCGTGCGCCTGGTCATGCTGACCGATGTTGCCGGCGTGCTGGACAAATCCGGCAAGCTGGTGGCCGACCTGACGGCCAGCCAGGTGCGCGCCCTCACCGCCGACGGCACGATTTCCGGCGGCATGATTCCGAAACTTGAAACCTGCCTGATGGCGGTAGAAAGCGGTGTCGAGGCCGCCGTCATTCTCGATGGCCGGGTGCCGCATTCCATGCTGCTGGAAATTTTCACGCCGGCCGGCCAGGGCACGCTGGTCACCCGCGGTTGAAACACGCCGATGACAACAATCTAACGTTCCGCGCCATTCGCCCGTTGATCTGATATCGTCGATCCGGCACCTTGAGTGCCATCAACCGATCCGAGCCAGAGGGAGCAGCCGCCGCGTGGATGTCGTCAATCAGTTGATTTTTCTTGGCGGCGGGCTCGCGGTCATCAGTATCCTCGCCACCCGGCTGTCAGCTCGACTGGGCGCCCCACTGCTTCTGATCTTCCTCGTCCTCGGCATGCTGGCCGGAGAAGACGGGATCGGCGGCCTGCATTTCAGCAATTTCCGCCTGACCTTCGCGGTCGGCAGCGTCGCCTTGGCCATCATCCTGTTCGAGGGTGGCTTGAAGATGCCGCGCGACGTCGCCCGGCTGGTGGGCCCGCCGGCCTTCACCCTGGCCACCCTGGGCGTGCTGATCACCGCCGCCATCGTTGCCTTGGCAGCCGTCTGGTTCGGCGGACGGACCCCGCAGGAAGGCCTGCTGGTCGGCGCGGTCCTCGCCTCGACCGATGCCGCCGCCGTCTTCATGCTGCTGCACGGCAAGGGCCAGGCGATCAATCGGCGCGTTACCGGCACCTTGGAGATGGAATCCGGGATCAACGATCCGGTCGCGGTGCTGCTGACCCTGATCTGCATCGAACTGGTCGGACATCCGGACCTGAGTGTCGGCTGGTTTGTCCTGAAGGAATTCTTGCTGGAGCTGGTCGGCGGCGTGGTCTTCGGCATCGGCGGCGGCCTCGCCTTGCGGGTGATGCTGGAACGCCTGACCCTGTCGCTCGGCCTCTATCCGGTACTGGCCGCCGCTTCGGTGCTGACGGTCTTTGCCGGTGCCAATCTGGCCGGCGGCAGCGGCTTCCTCGCGGTTTACTTGATGGGGGTCATGCTGGCCTCGGCGCCGCATCGCGCGCAGCAAGTGATCGGCCGCTTCCTCGACGGGCTTGCCTGGCTGGCGCAGATCACCATGTTCCTGCTGCTCGGCCTGCTGGTGACGCCCTCTGCGCTAGTCGCCGATCTCGGTTTCGCGCTTGCCATCGCCTTCGGCCTGATCTTCATCGCCCGGCCAGTGGCGGTTTATCTCTGCCTGACTCCCTTTCGCTTCGATTGGCGGGAGAAAGGCTATATTGCCTGGGTTGGATTACGCGGCGCGGTGCCGATTTTCCTTGCCTCCATCCCGATCCTGGCCGGGCTGCCGAATGCCCAGAGTTATTTCAACGTCGCTTTCGTCACGGTGCTGGCCTCCCTGCTGATACAGGGCTGGACCGCATCCCGCGCCGGCCGATTCTTCGGCCTGGAAGTCCCAGATCAGCCGCATGACGAGGATTACCCCGATCTGGGCCTCGGCGCTGCAGGCACCCGCGAATTGTGCGGCATTCGGATCGGTGCCCGGGCGCGGGCACTTACCTTGGATTATAACAAGCTCCCTTTACCGGAAGGCAGCCATCTCCTCTCGGTCATTCGCGGCAATCACCCGCTCGATCATTTCACCGGCAAGCGGCCCGCCATCGCCGATTATGTCATCGCCCTGGCGCCGGCGGAGGACATCATCAACCTGCAGCGCCTGTTCGGCGAGCGGCAGCAGGACAAGGTCGCGGAACTGGTCGGCTTCGGTGAATTCGTTTTTGCCGCCGACACGCCCGCCCGCGACCTCGCCTTGCTCTACGGCTTGCCGGTCGACAGCCTCGGCAAGCGCGACGGCGAGGTGTTCCAGCCGATCTGGGACGAGACATTGGGCGATCTGCTGCATCAGCGCCTGGGCAAGACCCTGGTGGTCGGCGATCGCCTGGAACTGGGCGACGTCGAGCTGGTGGTGCGCGAAATAAAGGATGGCCGGGTCAGCTCGGTCGGCTTGGAACTGGAAACCAGGCGTAAGCATGTACAGGCAATCCGGCTGGTGGACTGGCTGTTGCGCCAGACGGGCATGCGCCCCTGATCACGCACCTCGTGATCGCCCGTTCCGTGCCGGAAAATGGTAACGCCGCGTAACAGCCCTGGCCTTGTTGCAGATAGTTACAAATTCCGATTCGCCGGACATTTCGACGTTACACACGGCGCTTAGCCTTCCTCCAACAGCACGTACCGTCGGCCGGTTTTCACTCTGCATCCGTCGGCGGCACGGGACGGCGATCCTCCATCCGCCATCGGCAGATATCCGATCCAAAGCGGCAGGAGACGAGAGCTGTGGGCTGGACGTGATTTTCGCGATCATCCTGCCTCGCACGCGATAGCGGGGCACAAGAAGAGGATAACCGTCATGAAGAAGCTTTCTCTGGTCCTGGCCGCCGGCGCTCTGATGGCCGTCAGCGGCTCCGCCTTCGCCGCCACCACTACCCCGGCGAAACAGTGCACCACGCTGGAACATCAGTTCGACACCGCGATCAAGAAGCACGCCAATGCGCCGAAGGCGATGGACGCCAAGCAGGCCCGCGCCAGTGGCGGCGATATGTGCAAGTCCGGCAAGCAGGCCGATGGCGTGAAGAAGCTTCAGGAAGCCATCAAGGATCTCGGCCTGAAGCCGCGCGTCTAATCGCATCCGATCTGCTCATTTGTCCTTCCCTGAGCGCGCGGCATCCCCCGGTGCCGCGCTTTTTCTTCTCCGGATCATCCTTGAACGGCATCGGCGCCGTCAATTTGCCGGGAGAGCCGTCACTTCGCTTGCCATCGCTACCGGCTGCTCTTAAGGTGCGCCTCATTCAATGAATGAGGAATAGATGCCGACGTCGCTCTCAGAGATCGATTGCTGGGTTTTCGACCTGGACAATACGCTCTACCCGGCTTCCTGCCGCCTGTTCGACCAGGTGGACCAGCGAATCGGCCTCTATGTACAGCAACTGCTCAACCTGCCGCCGGAAGAGGCGCGCGCACTGCAGAAGAAGTATTTCCGCGAACACACCACCACCCTGCGCGGCCTGATGATAAATCATGGCATCGAGCCGGGTGATTTCCTGGACTTCGTCCATCAGATCGATGTCAGCGGCGTTCAGCCCGATGCGCGCCTCGCCGCCGCCCTGACCGACCTGCCGGGGCGCAAGGTCATCTTCACCAACGGCACGGTGAAGCATGCCGAGAATGTCATGAACCGGCTGGGTATCGCGCATCATTTCCAGGACATGTTCGACATCGCCGATGCCAATTTCATCCCCAAGCCGGATCTCGGCAGCTATCGCGCCATGATCGAGCGCTTCGGCATCGCGCCCGAACGCTCGGCGATGTTCGATGACATGCCGCGTAATCTGCAGCCGGCGGCGGATCTGGGCATGACGACGGTCTGGATCCAGACCCATAATGACTGGGCGCAGGCGCTGGACGACATGGGCTTCGTGCACCATGCCACGGCCGATCTGGCGGGCTGGCTCAACGACACGGTCATCAAGAAGACAACGAACCAGGGATAGGAAACCGGGATGAACATTTCGCAGTTACAGGGCACGATCGATACCGCCTGGGAAAAGCGCGCTGAGATCAATAGCGCGACCGGCGGCGATACCCGCCAGGCGGTGACGGCGGTCCTCGATGCGCTGGATCGCGGCGAGCTCCGCGTTGCCGAGAAACGTGACGGCAAATGGGAAACCAACCAGTGGCTGAAGAAGGCCGTGCTGCTGTCCTTCCGGCTGAACGATTCCCAGGCGATTCCCGGTGGCGGCGACTATGCTTCCTTGGGCACCGGCAAGGCTGCCTGGTTCGATAAGGTGCCGTCGAAATTCGCCGGCTGGGGCAAGGCCGAGTTCGACGATGCCGGCTTCCGCGCCGTGCCGAATTGCGTCGTGCGCCGCAGCGCCTATATCGCCCCGGGCGTGGTGCTGATGCCGAGCTTCGTCAATGTCGGTGCCTATGTCGATTCCGGCACCATGGTCGATACCTGGGCCACGGTGGGATCCTGCGCGCAGATCGGCAAGAACTGCCATATTTCCGGCGGCGCCGGGATCGGCGGTGTCCTGGAGCCACTGCAGGCCGGGCCGGTGGTGATCGAAGACAACTGCTTCATCGGCGCCCGCGCCGAAGTGGCCGTGGGCGTCATTGTCGAAGAAGGCTCGGTGCTGTCCATGGGCGTCTATCTTGGCGCCTCGACCAAGATCGTCGACCGTGCGACCGGCGAAGTTTATTACGGCCGAGTGCCGGCCTATTCCGTGGTGGTTTCCGGCACCATGCCGGGCAAGCCGCTGCCCAATGGCGAACCGGGCCCGAGCCTCTATTGCGCCGTCATCGTCAAGCGGGTCGATGAAAAGACCCGCTCCAAGACCTCGATCAACGATCTCCTGCGCGATTCCGACCAGCGGATCAAGGCCTGAGGTTGATCTTGAGCGCACCCGTCCTCGACCCCGTCAAGCTGGCCGCCGAACTGATCCGGCGACCCAGCGTTACGCCGGCCGAGGCCGGAGCGCTCGATACGCTGTCGACCGCCCTGGAGATGATCGGCTTCACCTGTCGCCGCATGCCGTTCCAGCAGCCGGACACCGAACGCGTCGATAATCTCTACGCCAAAGTCACCCAATCGGGCGCCGGCCGGCAGAACAAGCCGCGCCATTTCTGCTTCGCCGGCCATGTCGATGTCGTGCCCGTCGGCAAGCGCGAAGCCTGGTCGATCGATCCGTTCGGCGGCGAGATCGCCAATGGCCGGCTCTATGGCCGCGGTGCGGCCGACATGAAGGGCGCCGTGGCGGCCTTTGCCGCCGCCGCCGGACGTTTCCTCACCAAGCGCGGCAGCGCCTTCAGCGGCAGCATCTCGTTGTTGATCACTGGCGACGAGGAAGGCCCCGCTTATAACGGCACCAAGCCGATGCTGGAAACCCTGGCCGCCGAGGGCGAGGCCTGGGATGCCTGCCTGGTCGGCGAACCGACCAATCCGCAGAAGCTGGGCGAGATGGCGAAGATCGGCCGGCGCGGCAGTTTCACCGGCCATTTGCGGATCCGCGGCATCCAGGGCCATACCGCCTATCCGCATCTCGCCGATAACCCGATCCATCGCCTGTCGAAGATGGTCGCCGCCTTGACGGAAATCCCGCTGGACCGGGGCACCGAGCATTTCCAGCCGACCTCGCTGCAATTCACCACCGTCGATGTCGGCAACCCGGCCAGCAATGTCATCCCCGGCGAGGTTCAGGCCACCTTCAACGCCCGCTTCAACGACAGCTTCACCATCGAGAGCTTCGAGGCGGAGATCCGCCGCCGGCTGGATGAGGTCGGCGGCGAATATGACCTGACGATCGGCTCGTCCAGCGAATCCTTCCTCACCCCGGTCGGCCGGCTGAGCGAGATCGTCAGCGGCGCCATCGCCCGCGAGCTTGGCCGTACGCCGGAACTCTCCACCACCGGCGGCACCTCCGATGCGCGCTTCATCAAGGATTACTGCCCGGTCATCGAATTCGGCCTGGCCGGCCAGACCATGCACAAGGTCGATGAGAACGTGCCGGTTGCCGATATCCAGGCCCTGAGCCGGATCTATGAGAGCGTGCTTGAGGCCTTCTTTGATGATCAGCCTCGCTGAGACCGGCATCGCCCTGCGCGGCATCGGCCGCATCCTGCGTTTCGACCGAGGTTTCCTCCATTATTTCGACCGCAGCCGTGCCGGCGCCGGACGATCATTCTGGATGGCGGCGGTGTTCCTGCCGGTCTTCATGATCCGGTTCTATGTCCTGCACGATCCCAGGGACCTGCCGATCGACGGGCGCATGCTGGCCTCGGTCCTGATCGCCTATGCGATCAACTGGATGGCCTTCCCGCTGGTGCTGCTTGGCCTTGGCCCTTTGCTCAAACGGGAAGCCCAGGTGATCGGCACGATCGCCGTCTATAACTGGCTGTCGCTGCTGCTGATCCTGCTGAACGTGCCGATCATCCTGCTGGCCTTGATCGGCCTGGACTGGTCGATCCTGCAATTGCTCGATCTCGCCACCTTCCTGGTCGCGCTGATCTGCGAAGGCTATATCCTCGCCATCGCCCTGCAGATTCCCGGCCTGTCGGCTGCCGCTCTGGTCATGCTGGATTTCATCCTCGGCCAGCTCGTCTTCAGCCTGGCCGACCGGATGGGCGCCGCTTCCCTGTTTTAATGGAGAGCGCCTGAGCGGGGTCAGGCGCGCGTCGCGACCTGCCGGTCGCGCAAGATCGCAACCGCCGCGGCCGCCGCGACCCGGCAGCCGAGAACGATATGCTCTTCCGCCGTATCCTCGGTGAAATCATGGCTGACGCCGCCGATGCTCGGCACGAAGAGCATGCCGCTGGGCAGCTTTTCGGCGATCAACTGGGCGTCATGGCCGGCGCCGCTGGGCATGCGGGTCCATTGGCCGGGCGCGATGGCGTCCGCCGCCGCCGCGATATGTGCCTGCAAGGCCGCCGCCATATCGACCGGCTCGCAAGGCGGATCGGCATCTTCCAGGGAAACGCGGACAGGACCGGCCGAATCGGTACGGCGCACCAGATCCGCCAGGGCGGCATCCATCGCCCGCAGGCGGTCGGCTTTGGCGTCGCGATATTGCAGCAGCAATTCGGCCTTGCCCGGCACGACGCTGAAGGAGCCCGGATCGAGTTCGATCCGCCCGACGGTCCAGACCGTGTCGGCATCGGCCAGGCGCTGGAAGGCCTGGTTGAGGTCATGAGCGAAAGCGATCAAAGCGGCTCCGGCATCGCGGCGGATCGCCATGGGCGTGGTGCCGGCATGATTGCGCTGGCCGGTGAAGGTGATGCGCTTTTCCCGGATGCCGACGATGGTGGTGACAACGCCGATCGATTTGCCGGCAGCCTCCAAACGGCCGCCTTGTTCGATATGCGGCTCCAGATAGGCAACGTGGCGGCCTGGGTCGAATTGCGCCCGCGGCCGGTCACGCAAACCGGCTGCCTGCAGCACGTCTTCCAGGCGCTCGCCGCCACGGTTGGTCGCCGTGCGGATGCTGGCCTCGACCGGCTCGCCGATGAAGCTGCGGCTGCCGAGATAGCCGGCAAACGTGCCTTCCTCATCGATCCAGGAGGCGACATCGACGGCGAGATTGCTGGTTTCCGGGCATTCGCTGAGGGCCCGCGCGATTTCCAACCCGAAAACCACGCCCATCGCCCCGTCGAGCCAGCCACCGGTCGGCTGCGTGTCGCTATGCGAGCCGATCAGCAGCGCCGGTCCCGGTTTGCGCGACCGGCCGAAGACCGTACCGACACCGTCGATTGCCGCATCGAGCCCGGCTTCGCTCATGCGCTCCACCAGCCAGTGGCGGGCTTCCAGATCGACCGGCGACAAGGCCAGCCGCACAACGCCGCTGCCCTGGGCGCCGAACTGGCGCAACCGCCGGAGATCTTTCATCAGACGATCCGGATTGATCGTCGGCAATGTACCCTTGGGTGCCATGGTTACCCTATCAGACTGGTTCGCCAGCCTTGATACGTAGCACACGCAGGCGGCTTTCGACGTCCTCCTTGTTCAGATAGACGCCCGCCAGACGGCGATAGCCGGTATAGGCATCGCGGGCATGCAGCACACGCCAATTATCGAACAGCAGCACCGATCCCGGCAGCAGCCGGCGGCGATAATGCAGGCTCTCATCGGCGCAGAGCCGCGCGAAGGTGGCGAGCGCGCGGTAGAATGCCGTCTGCTGCGACGGGCTCAGCGTGAAGGGCGCGCGGTCGTGGTTGTTATAGCTGACCTGGGCCAATTCGCCGGCATCGTTCAGGCGGAAGAGCGGCCGCCGCGCCATCAGATGAATGCCGTTCTCATGATCGAGATACTGGCCGGGAATGGCGATCTCGGTCAGCAGCTTGTAATCGGCCGGATGATCGCGCTTCATGATCTCGGCGATCATGAAACCGTCGATCAAAACATTCTCGCCGCCGGTGCAATCGGCCGCCAGGCAATGGAACATCTGATAGCCGGGCGCATCGAAGGCATAAGTGCCGTCGGTATGAGGCCCGATCGCCATCGAGGTATAGGCAGTGTCCTTGTGCTCCATATTGGCGGTGAAGTCCCAATAGCCGCCAAAGATGGTTTCGCGGATATAGGCGATGCGCCTGGCCACCGCCTGGGTCGCTTCCGGCGTGCCGGGAACGCCCTCGATGAAGGCGAAGCCATAGCTTTCGACCTTCTCCAGATAGTCCTTCAGGACCGCATCGTCTTTCAGGAAGCCTTCATAGGGAACCTGCGGCGTCACCCGCGCGATGATATCGCTGTCCCAAGTGCGGCGGCGGATCGGCAGGACATCGGGATCGCGGCGGAGTGCTCCCAAGAAAGCCGCATCAAAGCGGCTGACATGATCCTCGCCGGCCCAGTCGATGCGCAGCACCCGGCCGTTATCCTCAAGGCCGACGGCCTGGGCGGCGATGCCGGCTGGGATCTTGAAGGTATCGTGCAGACGCTGGCGGGTATCCGGATGATGGCTTTGCGGCGACTGGCAGTGGTCGCGCAGCCAGAACAGCGACAAAGCGAGACTCGGTTCCCCGTCGGTCCAATTCAGTTCCACGTCCTGGTCCCGAAGCGTCGCACCGCGCAGTAATGCCGTCATCTGCTTCTCCCTCGCCTTTTCATGTCAGCTTGGCCGATTCGGCCGGCTCTGAATTATTGTACGATTGTATAATAGAAATTGCCGATCCTGCAAGCCCGGGCCTTCGCTCAGGACGTTGCCGGCGCGGCGATTTCCTTATCGGTCAGGGTGAGCTTCGCCAGGATGAAGGCGCCGGCCGCGCAGATGGCGATGATCGTGACCATCGGCAGGGCGGAGCCATCGAAGAACAGGCTGGAGATGGCGATGGTGACGGCCCCGGTCGCCATTTGCAGGGTGCCGCCCAGCGCCGAGGCCATGCCGGCGATCGGCCCGTGGCGTTCCAGCGACAGGACCATGGTGGTCGGGATGACCAGGCCGAGGAAAGCGAAGGTCACGAAAAGCAGGACCATCAGCCCGGCGAGATTGTAGAAGCCGCTCAACACCACGGCAAAGAGCACCACCGCCGAAGCGGCATAGGCAATGACGGCGCCGAGCACCATACGCCCCATCCCGAAGCGCAGGCCGAGCCTGGCGCTGAATTGCGACGCTCCGATGAAACCGACCGCATTGACGGAGAAGGCCAGGCTATACAGCGTCGGCGTCAGGCCGAAATGGTCGATATAGACGAAGGAGGAGGTGGCGAGGAAGGTAAAGAAGCTCGACATGCCGAGGGCGCCGATGAAGGTCACGCCGAGAAAATGCCGGTCGCGCAGCAGAAGCCAGTATTGCGACAGCACCGTCCCCAGGTCAGCGGAGATCCGCTGCGCCGGCGGGCGCGTTTCCTCCAGGGTAAAGGCGGTGAGCAGGAGGCCGAGAAGGGCTGCGATGGTGACGGCAACAAAGACCGCGCGCCAGCCGAAGGGCACGATGAGCGCACTGCCGACCAGCGGGGCGAGGATCGGCGAGACGCTGAAGACCAGCATGACCAGCGACATCAACCGGGTCGCCTCGACGCCGGTATGCAGGTCACGGATGACGGCGCGCGGCATCACCATCATGGCGGCGGCACCGATGCCCTGGATGAAGCGCAGGCCGATCAGCCAGTCGATCGAGGGCGCCAGGCTGCAGCCGATCGAGCCGAGGATGAAGACGCCGAGGCCGAAATAAAGCGGCGGCTTGCGCCCCACCATATCGGAGACCGGGCCATAGATGATCTGCGTGATGCCGAAGCCGAAGAAGAAGGCCATCAGCGTCGCCTGCGCATGGGCGATGCTGGCATGCAGGTTCTCCGATACGGTCGGCAGCGCCGGCAGATACATATCGATCGCAAAAGGCCCGATCGCGGCGAGCAGGCCAAGGACGAGAGCGATGCGGGCAAAACTGGACATGGCGGGCACTCTATATTCGGTTTGGACACCGATCATCTGCAAGGCCCGTCGCGCTTCGCGCAAACCAACGGGCAGGATCGATAACGATCGATGCGGGGCTGAGACAAAGCCGACGTCTCATGGCACGAGGCAGCCCGGTAACTGGTGTGAAAAGAAACCGCCTGCAGGCAAGCCGGGGACGAGAAGGCCATGGCATCGGACAACTGTCAATCCATCCCCATTGCATGAGGGGTGTGGCCGGCATGCAGGACCGATGTATTTCAACGCTTTAGACATCGCCGGGCTGCCAGGCCGCGCCGCACCGCCCGGATCACCGCTTGATCGACAGAGGGAAACCATTTGCCCCTTTCATCATGACTCAAGACGAGCCATGCCGGATGGGCTATAGGAAATGCATGGAGAAGACTCGCAAATTCACCCGCGACCATCCGGAGGTCCGCCGCCGTCAATTGATCGAGGCCACCCTCCGATGCCTGGCCGAGCTCGGCCATGCCGGCACCTCGGTGCGCGCGGTCTGCGCCCGGGCCGGCGTCTCGCCCGGGCTCGTCACCCATCACTTCGAGGGGATCGACGATTTGATCGCGGCCGCCTATGCCCATGTCGGGGATCAGGTCGCCGCTATGCTGGACAATGCGATGGCCGGTGCCGGCGACGATCCGCTGGCGCGGTTGCGGGCGTTCATCGATGCGAGCTTCCGGTCGTCGATGCTGGACAGCGATCTCTTGCAGGTCTGGCTGGCCTTCTGGAGCCTGGTGCGGCGCGATCCCCGGATCCGCATCATTCATGCCGAGATCTATGGCGGTTACCGCCAAAGCCTGGAAAAGCTGGTGGGCGATATCGCCGGAAGCCGCAAGCTCGATCTCGATGTACGGCTGGCCGTGCTGGGTTTCACCGCGATGATGGACGGGTTATGGCTGGAATACTGCCTGGACCCGACCTCCTTCACCGCCGAGGAAGCCAGCCGCATCGCCCATGGCTGGGTCGACACCTTGATCACCGGCGGTTTTGCCCATCTCGCCAGGCAACCGGTGGAAAACCCTGCGCCGGTCATCTAGCGCTTTATTTCATCGCACTTCCTTCACGCGAACCGGCACCCACTTCGCTCAAAAATGCGCGATCGAAAATGTTCGATGCCACCTTCACCGCGCGGATGAAGCGGTCGACCGAATTGCGCAGCAACTCGGCCTGCTGATTGAGTTCGGTCGCGGCGGAAAGAACCTGCCCCGACCCCTCGCCCACTTCGCGCGCCGCAACATTCAATCTCTGGATGCCATCGGAAACATTGCCGGTGCCGCGTGCCGCTTCATCGACGCTGCGGGCGATTTTCGCGGTGGCCGAGATCCGTTCCTCCACCGCGCCGGCAATCGCCATCGAGGATTGCGCCATGCGGGTGATCGAGCTGCCGATCGATTCGATCGCCTTGACGGTTTCCTGCGTCGACACCTGGATATCGGTGATCTGTCCGTTGATCTGTTCCGTCGCCCGCGCCGTCTGGGTGGCGAGATTCTTCACTTCCGATGCCACCACCGCAAAGCCCTTGCCGGCCTCGCCCGCACGCGCCGCCTCGATGGTCACATCGAGCGCCAGCAGATTGGTCTGGCCGGCGATTTCCTCGATCAGCTTGGCGGCCACGCCGATGCGTTTGGCCGCGTCGGCAAGTCTATGGATATTGGTATTGGCGCGGTCCGCCACTTCGGCCCCTGGTCCGACATTTCTGCCGACGTTCTCGCCTAACGGCCGACTTCTTCGGAATTGGAGGTGAGTTCATCCGTCGCGCTGGCAATCGTTTGCACATTGGCGGGGGCCTGTTCCGCCGAGGCCGCCACATCGGTCGATTGGCGCGTGGTCTGGTCGGCCATCGCCATCAGCGATTCGGATTGGCCCGCAGCTGGGTCGAGGCGCTGGCCACCGAGCCGATGATGTCCGAGACATCCCGCTCGAAGGTGAGGAGCGCCTCCTGCACCTCGACCTGGCGGCGTTCCCGCTCCTGGGCGGCCAATTCGCGTTCCGCCTGCAGCCACTCATTCGGCAGGCCATTATCCTTGAAGACCTCGACGGCGCGCGCCATGTGGCCGATCTCGTCTTCCTGCGCCGTATAGGGCACGGCCTGGTTCCACTTGCCGCGCGCCGTGGATCGCTGGAGCGATTGCACTTGCGCGCTGAATCCGCCTCTATTCAAAAAGATAGAGAGCGATTCAGCGTTCAAGTCGAAGCATGCATGCTTCTTGAAGCCATCGCGCTCTGGGCTGCCGGATTAAATTCTGTGCCACCGACAAATATCCGCAACACGACCATAGGATCGGCCGGCCGGGTCTCGCTCAGCACGATGACACGGCCGGCCGTTTCACGGGTCGAGCCCGGCTCGGTTCGGGGCCTATTCCCGGGTCAAGCCCCCTGCAGGCTCTGCAGATCGAAGGGCAGCGACCGCAGGCGCTTACCCGTGGCATTGAAGATCGCATTCGATACCGCCGGCGCCAGCGGTGGCACGCCGGGTTCGCCGATACCGGTCGGTGCTTCCGACGACTCGACGATATGCACCTCGATGGCCGGCATGTCGGAGAGGCGCAAAGGCTCATAGGTATCGAAATTCGCCTGATCGACCACACCCTTCGTCAGGGTGATCTGGTCGCGCAAGGCCGCGCCCAGCGCATAGCCGATGCCGCCTTCGACCTGGGCCTTGATGACGTCGGGATTGACGGCGATGCCGCAATCCACCGCCGCAACGACCCGGTCGACCTTGACCTCGCCGCCCTTGGCCGTCACCTCGGCAATCATCGCGACATAGCTGTTGAAGCTTTCATGCACCGCCACGCCGCGCCCCCGGCCCGTGGGCATCTTGTCGCCCGACCAGCCAGCTTTCTCGGCCGCCAGTTTGAGGACCCCGACATGTCGCGGATGATCCTTGAGCAAGGCCAGGCGAAATTCCACCGGATCCTTGCCGGCCTCATGGGCCAGGTCGTCCATCATCACCTCCACCGCCTGGGCGGTATGGGTGTGTCCGACCGAGCGCCACCACAAGGTGGTGATGGGCGAGGTCGCATGATGCCAGTCTACCTGGATCGCCGGCACGGCATAAGGCATGTCTGCGGCACCTTCCACCGCCGTCGCATCGACACCGTCCTTCACCATCACCTTCTCGAACGGCGATCCGATCATGAAGGACTGCCCGACCAGGCGCTGCTCCCAGGCCACCAGATTGCCGTCCTTGTCGAGGCCGCCGCGCAGCTTGTGGTAGAACATCGGCCGGTAGCGCCCGCCGCGAATATCGTCTTCGCGGCTATAGACGAGATGCACCGGATATTTGCCGCCGGTCGCTTTCACGATCGCCGCCGCTTCGCCCAAATAATCGGCATTGGGTGTCGCGCGCCGGCCGAAGGAGCCACCGGCCCAGACGGTGTGAATCGTCACCTGTTCCGGCTTGATGCCGAAAACCTGCGCCACCGTCATCTGCTCCACCGTCTGGAACTGCGAGCCGGCCCAGCATTCGACGCTGCCATCGGCCTGCTTCTCGATGATGCAATTGAGCGGCTCCATCGGCGCATGGGCGAGATAGGGAAAGACGAAATCGGCTTCGACCGTTTTGGCCGCGCCGGACAGGGCCTGATCGACATCGCCTTTCTTCACTGCCACGGCACCGGGCTTCGCCGCCATGGCCTTATAGGCTTCCACCATCTCGGCGCTGGAGCGCATTTCCGCCTTGCTGTCGTCCCAGGTGACCTTCAGCGCGTCACGCCCCTGCAGGGCCGCCCAGGTATGTTCAGCAATCACCGCTACACCTTGGGGAACGGTGACGACATCGAGGACACCGGGAATCTTCCTGGCGGCGGCATCGTCGACCTTGCCCGGCACACCGCCGAAACGCGGCGGATGCAGCAGAACCGCAGTCTTCATGTTCGGCCGCCGCACATCCAGCGCATAGATTGCCTTGCCCGTGGTCTTATCGATGGAATCGATGCGCGGCAGATGCGGCTGGCCGATCAAGGTGAAAGTCTTCGGGTCCTTCAGCGTCACCTGCTGCGGCACCGGCAAGGTGGCCGCCTTGGCGGCGAAATCGCCGAAGTTGCCGGTCTTGCCGGAGGCATGGCTGATGACGCCTTTCTTCACCGTGATCTCGCCCGCCGGCAGGTTCCACGCGGCGGCAGCGGCAGTGACAAGCATCTCGCGGGCCGCCGCACCGGCATTGCGTAACTGCATCCAGGAATTGGCGACCGCGGTCGACCCACCCGTCCCCTGGACCGGACCGAAGAACAGATTGTTGTACAATTTGGCATCGGCCGGTGCGAATTCGCTGCGCATCTGCGCCCAATCGGCGTCGAGCTCTTCGGCGACGATGGTGGTCAGGCCGGTGGTGACGCCCTGCCCCATGTCCAGATGCTTGATGATCACCGTGACCGTGCTGTCCGGCGCGATCTTGACGAAAGCATTGGGCGCCGGCGGATCTTTCAGGTCGGCCGCCGCCGCGCTGCGGAACGGCAGATAAAAGCCGATCACCAGCGTGCCGGCGATGGCGCCCGACGCCTTCAGGAACGCCCGGCGCGAGCTTGGGATCAGCGTTGCCGGAAGCTCAGGCTTTGCCGCTGCCGTCAATCTCAGGGTGCTATACATGGCGGTCCCTCCTTCAAGCCAGCGACTTGGCGGCTTCGTGAATGGCGGCGCGAATCCGCACATAGGTGGCGCAGCGGCAGACATTGCCATCCATCGCGCTCTCGATATCGGCATCGGTTGGCGCCTTGTTGCCGCTCAACAGGCCGATCGCCGACATGATCTGTCCCGACTGGCAATAGCCGCATTGCACCACATCGAGCTTCTGCCAGGCCGTCTGCACCGCCTTGGCGACATCGCCCGATACACCTTCGATGGTGGTGATCTTCTTGCCGGCAGCATCACCGACCTGGGTCTGACAGGAGCGGGTCGGTTCACCGTCGAGATGTACCGTGCACGCGCCGCACAGGGCCTGGCCGCAGCCGAATTTGGTTCCCGTCAAACCAACGACATCGCGGATCGCCCAAAGCAGCGGCATCTCCGCCGGCACGTCCAGATCATGAGATTGGCCATTGATGGATAGTTGAATCATGCTTGTTCTCCTTCTCGGCCTGCCCCCGGTTGACCGCGCTGCCTGACATGGCAATGACTGGCATCACAATGCGCATGCATGACGGGATCGCTCCGTGACAGAAGGATGTCAGTTGTCGTTAGGGTGGTGGATTAAAGTTTTTTTTATGACCGGCACAGGGCGCCATCCCAGGCGCCATCACGCAAGCGCCGGCAAGGCTGGAGGCTGTGCCGGTGCCTGGGAAGGAGATCAGTCTAATCCGGCGGATGGCCCGGCGGCGAGATACATTCCCGCCCTTCCTGGTCTATTCCTGCTGTTTTGTGCAACTGCGATAGGCATGGCTTGAAACAGGTCCGGGCGATAACGATATCAAGTCCTTATTCCATTCCACAATTGCTCGTTTCTATTGCCGGGGGACCGCATGGATTGCGAGATCGACTTATCCTCACCCAGGTCAGAAGACGGCCTTTCCGATCAGTCGCCGCCTGATCAGTCTGCCCACAACTCGTCATCCGTCGATGACGGTGCCGGGGCGCCCTGGCCGGTTGCCGATATGGCCAGCCGGCCGGTGGGAATTGATTGCTTGCGCCAGAAGATCGATGCCTTGATCAGCCGATACGATCAGTACCTGACGGATGCGCCCACCAGTCTGGCGGCGCTCATTTTCACCCGCCATCGTCAGGATCTTGCCAGTCTCGGCGCGAGCATCGCGGAAAAGACCGCCGGGCCGGCGGACGCGCTCAAATTCGCCGTCTGGCCGTCTATCCCGGAAAACACACCGTCTTGGCAGACGGCCGAGATTTTCACCGCCCGGCTTGAGCAGATCCTGTCGCTTCATCGGAAGGTCGCGACATTGGTCGGGCATCATGGCTGCGGCAAGCCCGCGACGGACGGCGATTACGGATGGGCGGCGCTGGCATTGACAGCCGAACTCGCCAACCGCCTCGGCGCCACGATGCAGTTGCATATCTGGAGCCTCAATCAACTGATCGCCGATACCCGCGCCCGCGCCGATGCCTTTCCCTTTGCGTCGGAGGCACGGCTTCGGGAATGCGACATACTGGCGGATTCCTGTGCCGGCCGGCAAGCCGAGCCCGACAAGAACGAAGCTGACAAGAATACTGGCAAAGGCGGCCTGTCGGCCTGGCAACTGCGCCGGATCGACCTGCTGGTCGATGCCGAACCGGGCAAGCAGATCGGCGTGCCGCGGCTGGCGGAGACGGTCGGCCTCTCGGTCTCCCATTTCACCCGCGCCTTCAAAGTTTCGAGGGGGCAGCCGCCGGCCCATTGGCTTTTGTCGAAGCGGCTCGATCTCGCGAAAACCCTGTTGGTCGCCAGCGACATGTCCCTGGCGCAGATCGCCGAGGCCTGCGGCTTTGCCGAACAGAGCCATTTCAGCAAACGCTTCCGGCAGATGGCGGGGATCACGCCGGGCGATTGGCGTCGTCGCCATAAATAGCTTGGCGCCGATCAGCTATCGTAACCGGACAGCTTCAATACCGGACACTGGTGAGGTAAAGCCCGTCCGCCGGAGCGGTCGGGCCGCCCTTGGTGCGGTCGCGCGCCGCCAGGGCCGCAACAAGGCGATCCGCTGACCATTTGCCGATTCCCACCAATGACAGGCTGCCCACCATGTTTCGGACCTGGTGATGCAGGAAGGAACGCGCTTCGGCAATCACTTCGATCTCTTCGCCGAGCCGGCGGACATCCAGCCTGTCGAGCGTCTTGATCGGCGATTTCGCCTGACAAAATGTGGCGCGAAAGGTGGAGAAATCGTGCTGCCCGATCAGGCGCTGCGCCGCATCATGCATCGCCCCGGCATCGAGCGGCACCTTCAAGTGCCAGGCCCGCCCGAGATCGACGGTCAATGGCGCCCGGCGGTTGACGATCCGATATCGATACGCGCGGCCGGTAGCGCTGAAGCGCGCATGAAATTCCGCTGGCGCGACCTCGACGGCCAGAATCGCCACCGGTGCGGCCGGCCGCAGATAAAAATTCAAAGCTTCGCACAGCCGTTCCGGCTGGATCGCATAGGCGATATCAGCATGGGCCACCTGCCCCAAGGCATGCACGCCGGCATCGGTCCGGCCGGCACCGTGCACGGTCACCGTTTCACCGGTGGTTTTCTCGATCGCTTCCTCGATCGCCTGCTGCACACTGGGGCCGTTATCCTGGCGCTGCCAGCCGACCAGATTGCTGCCGGCATATTCGATCAGCAGTTTGAAACGGGTTGTCATCGCGATCAGGCGGCGGCCGGCAGCGGCAAGAGCCGGCCGGGCGGTAGTTGGAATCCGCGCAGCATCTCCGCGACGGGCATCGGCTTCTTGCCCGGCCGCTGAACGATCAGCGGCCTGAGCGCATCATGGCCGCAAGCGATGGTGAGATCATCATCGATGATGGCGCCCGGGACGGAGGACGCTTTATCGAGCTTGACCACCTGCGCGGCCAGCACCTTGATCTTCTCGCTGCCGAAATCCATCACCGCGCCCGGCCAGGGCGTGAAGGCGCGGATGGCGCGCTCCAATTCCTCGGCGGGACGGCGCCAATCGAGCTGGCTGTCAGCCCGGCTCAGCTTCGCCGCATAGGTAACGCCATCCACCGGTTGCGGCACCGGCTTGAGATCGCTTTTCGGCAATCTTTCCAAAACATCCAGGATGAGGCGCGCCCCCATTTCGGCAAGCGAATCGTGCAGGGTCTCCGCCGTTGTCTTGTCGGTGATCGGCAAGTCATCCACCAGCAGAACCGGACCGGTATCGAGCCCGGCTTCCATCTGCATGATCGAGACACCGCTGCGCGCATCACCGGCCGCGATCGCCCGCTGGATCGGCGCCGCGCCGCGCCAGCGCGGCAGCAAAGAGGCATGGATGTTGAGGCAGCCGTAGCGCGGCAGATCGAGGATGGCCTTCGGCAGCAGCAGGCCATAGGCGACCACCACGGCGACATCCGCGTGATGGGCTGCGAAAGCCGCCACCGCTTCCGGCGCGCGCAACGATACCGGCGTCAGCACCGGCAGGCGCCGGCCCTCGGCCAAAGCATGAACGGGGCTCGGCTGCAATTGCTGGCCGCGTCCGGCCGGGCGCGGCGGCTGGCTATAGACGGCGACGATATCATGGCCGGCGGCGATCAGCGCCTGCAAAGCGACGGCGGCGAAATCCGGCGTGCCCATGAACACGATCCGCAGCTTCTGCCTGTCGGTCCCGGATCCGGTTTCCATCATCGCTCCCTCGCAACAGGCATCTGCATCTGTCGGTCTGCATCCGTCAGGCGGCCAGGACCTGCCCGTCAGAAACCGCCGGTGACGCCGGCCGGTTCCCCGGCCTTGTCGCCACCACTTTTCTTCGCCTTCAGCAACTTCCGCAGGATGATGTTGCGCTTCAATGCCGTCAGGTGGTCGATGAAGAGAATGCCGTCGAGATGATCGATCTCGTGCTGGATGCAGGTGGCCAGCAACCCATCCGCCTCCAGTTCCCGGGCTTCGTTCTTTTCGTCGAGATAGCGGACCTTGATCGCGGCCGGGCGGGCCACATCGGCATAGTGGTCGGGCACGCTGAGGCAGCCCTCGTTATAGACCGCGTCATCATCCGAAACCCAGGTCAGCTCCGGATTGGCCATGCGCAACGGCTGCGGCGGCTCATCCTCGCGCGCGATATCCAGCACGATCACCCGTTGCAGGGCGCCGACCTGGGGCGCTGCAAGGCCGATACCGGGCGCCTTGTACATCGTCTCCAGCATGTCATCCATCAGCTTGCGCACCGCGTCATCGACGGCGGCGACGGGCTTGGCGGTCTTTTTCAGCCGGGGATCCGGCGCGGTCAAAATGGGCAGCAGGGCCATGGCAAATATCCTTTCGGCTTTACCTATGGTTTTCCCCTTGTATCGTCAAGCGAGAGACCTCGTTTTCAGGCCGAGTCGATAGCGGCCTCTTTCTGGAAAAAGTGCATGAATTTCACACAGTTGGACTCTTCCACCCTGCTCCTGGCTGCGATTCTTGCAGGTCTGGCCATCCTTCTGGTCGCGATCCTGGCGGTGCTGCTCCGGCGCGGCACCGGCAATGCCGCCAATCCGGCGGTGGTCGAGCAACTGGCAGCCGAGCAAGCGGCGGCACAGCAGGCCGCCTTGCAGCAGGCGGCAGCAGCGGATGCCCGGCTGACCCAACTCGCGGGCCAGATCCAGCAATTGGCCAGCGCCCAGGCAGCCATGCAAGCAGCCACCCAGACCGGTCTGGCGGAACGGCTGCAACTGCAGGAACGGGCCCTGACAACCGCCCTGGACGAGCGCCTCTCCGCTTTGTCGCACCGGGTCAGCGACCGCTTGCAGGAAAGCACCACCATCACCACCCAGACGCTGACCGATCTTCGTGAAAGACTGGCGGCGATCGACGTCGCGCAGAAGAACATCACCGACCTCTCCTCCCAGGTGGTCGATCTACAGAACGTTCTTTCCAACAAGCAGGCACGCGGCGCCTTCGGTGAAATCCAGTTGCAGGACATCGTGCAATCGGCTTTGCCGCCGGCGCATTATGAATTCCAGGCCGCTTTGGGCGATGGCAAACGGGTCGATTGCCTGTTGAAACTGCCGAATCCGCCGGGTTCCATCGCGGTCGACGCGAAATTCCCGCTGGAAGCCTTCCGCGCCTTGCGCGATGCCCGCGACGACGCCACCCAGGTCGTGGCGCGCCGGGATTTCTCGACGGCGATCCGCACCCATATGCGCGCCATCGCCGAGAAATACATCGTGCCGGGCGAGACGGCGGAATCGGCGCTGATGTTCCTGCCATCGGAAGCGGTCTATGCCGAATTGCACGCCAATTTCGCCGGCCTGGTCGAGGAAGCGGCCCGGCTGCGGGTCTGGATCGTCTCGCCGACGACGCTGATGGCGACGCTGACCACGATCCGGGCGGTCCTGAAGGATGTCCGGATGCGCGAGCAGGCGCATGTGCTCCAGGCCAAGATCGCCGAGATGGTGAAGGATGTCGAACGCCTGGACGACCGCGTCGGGCAGCTACAGAAACACTACGACCAGGGCGCGGAAGATCTCCGCAAGATCCGCATCTCGACCGAAAAGATCACCCGCCGGGGTAGCGAAATCACCGAGCTGGAACTGGGCGATGCAGCCAACGGCGCCACGGACTTTCCCACCGGCCTCGGCGCGGAGGCGCAGGCCCTGTCGCGCGGATGATTCCTGCTGACGGGAAAATAGTCAGGAGTGAAAATAGTCGGGGGTGATCGCCATCACGGCACCGCATCGTCTCGCCACATCGGCATGAAGGCTGTGCTACAGTGCGCCGTCAGGATCACAGCGGCAAAGGAGCCGGGACGATGCACGCGGAATCGGAGCAGTCGGAAGCGGTGCAGCCGGAAGTAACGCCGTTTTTTCACCAGCCGACCAAGACCGTCAGTTATGTCGTCGCCGATCGCCAGGCGGCGCGTTGCGCCGTCATCGATCCGGTGCTGGACTTCGATCCGAAATCAGGGCGCACCGGCACCGACACGGCGGATCTGCTTCTGGCTTTCATTGCCGCCCGCGCCTATCGCCTGGATTGGATCCTGGAAACCCATGCCCATGCCGATCATCTTTCGGCCGGCGCCTATATCAAGCACCGCCAGGGCGGCCAGATTGCGATCGGCGCCGAGATCGGGCTGACGCAACGCCATTTCGGGCACCTCTTCAACCTCAGCGATATGACCGAAGCCAATGGTGCGCCGTTTGATCATCTGTTTCATGACGGCGATGCCATCGGCCTTGGCGGGATCGACGGTATCGTCCTGCACACGCCCGGCCATACGCCGGCTTGCGTCACCTATGTGATCGGCGATGCCGCTTTTGTCGGCGATACGCTGTTCATGCCGGATTACGGCACCGCCCGCTGCGACTTTCCCGGCGGCGATGCGCGCCAACTCTACCGGTCGATCCGCCGCGTCCTCGCCCTGCCGCCGGCGACGCGGCTTTTCATGTGCCACGATTACCAGCCCGGCGGCCGTGAGCCTGCCTGGGAAACCACCGTTACCGAGCAACGGGCCGGCAATATTCACATTCATGACGGCGTTACTGAGGCGGACTTCATCGCCATGCGCGAAGCCCGCGACCGCACATTGTCGGTGCCCGATCTGCTGCTGCCGGCGATCCAGGTGAATATCCGCGCCGGCCTGCTGCCGGTCCCGGAAGCCAATGGCCGCCGCTATCTCAAGCTGCCGCTGGATTCGCTCTAACTTGGCGATACCTTGAAGCTTGTCGATACCTTGCCCCCCAAGGTCGCACCAAACCAAAAACGTGTAAAAATGGTCTACCGCCGATCTGTTACTTGCAATCGGGCGGGCGATCGCCAAATGGTGTAAACAATGAGGCTGGGACGGTAATAACCGCGACAAGAGGGGTGGACATGTTGAGCGGCTTTGGCATTTTCGCGCTGGCGATTCTCGTATTGGTACTTCTGACCGTCTTCATGGCGGTTAAATCAGTGCCCCAGGGCCGCGAATGGACAGTGGAACGTTTCGGCCGCTACACCCACACATTGCGCCCCGGCCTCGCCTTCATCGTGCCCTTCATCGACCGCATCGGCGCGCGCATCAATATGATGGAATCGGTACTGGACGTCCCGACCCAGGAGATCATCACCAAGGACAACGCCATGGTCAGTGTCGACGGCGTCGTCTTCTATCAGGTGCTCGATGCCGCCAAGGCCTCCTATGAAGTGAACAACCTGGAAAACGCCATCCTCAACCTGACCATGACCAATATCCGGACGGTCATGGGCTCGATGGATCTCGACGAATTGCTGTCGCAGCGCGACCGCATCAACACGCAATTGCTGCATGTGGTCGATGACGCCACCAGCACCTGGGGCGTCAAGGTGACCCGCATCGAGATCAAGGATATCGCCCCGCCCCGCGACCTGGTGGAATCCATGGCCCGGCAGATGAAAGCGGAACGCGACAAGCGCGCCAACATCCTGGAGGCCGAAGGTCTGCGCCAGGCGGCCATCCTGCGTGCCGAAGGCGAGAAGCAATCCGCCATCCTGGAAGCCGAGGGCCGCCGCGAAGCCGCCTTCCGCGAAGCGGAGGCCCGCGAGCGCTCGGCCGAGGCTGAAGCCAAGGCAACGCAGGTCGTGTCGGAAGCGATCTCCAAGGGCGATGTCCAGGCGATCAACTACTTCCTCGGCACCAAATATGTCGAGGCTTTGCAGCAGGTCGCCTCGGCGCCCAATCAGAAGATCATCATGATGCCGCTGGAAGCGGCCAATGTGATCGGCGCCATCGGCGGCATCGCCGAACTGGCGAAACAGGCGATGACGCAGCAGACCGCCAGCCGCGGCGGCAGCGTGCCGCGCGTGCCGAATAGCTGAAGCTCGATCGGATCAAAATCATGATCGAGTTTCTGTCGCATATCGCCTTCTGGCATTGGTGGATCCTGGCGGCGCTGCTCGCCATCATCGAGATCGTCGCCCCCGGTTTCTTCTTCATCTGGCTGGCGGGTGCTGCGGTGGTGACCGGCCTGGTCGCGCTGGTCCTGCCGGGTCTCGGCTGGGAAGCGGAGATCCTGATCTTCGCCGTGCTGGCGATCATCAGCATCATCGCCTGGCAGCGCCTCGGCCGGCGCCTGATGCGCGCCACCCAGACGACGACGCTCAATCAGCGCGGCGCCCAATTGGTCGGCCGCACCGTCTCCCTGACTGAGCCGATCGTCAATGGCCGTGGCACCGCCCGCATCAACGACACCGTCTGGCGGGTCGAGGGTGCCGATATGCCGGCCGGCAGTGCCGTCACGGTGACCGGCGTCGACGGGACGATCTTGAAAGTCGAGCAATCGGACCGGCAATGAACGAAAAGCAGTTCGACGCTTTCCGTGAGCGCGCCATAGACGAGTTGCACGAGAAGCAGAAGCTGCTCAGTAAATACTCAAGGCAGGGGCTGATAGAGCGCTGGCACTTCGACCAGGAGAGCGCGACATTACAGTTTTTCAAGAGCGATGGGAGATTGGGTGTCGAGGCAGATATCATCGATATCGGCAGTTTCTCCACACGATCATCCACCTGGAAATGGGCCTGGAGTAACGAATCCGTCGTGCCGGCATTACGCCATCGCGCCTGCGCGTTGCGCGAATTAAAGGATATTACCGGGCTGGCGCTTTTTACCGTCGAGGATGAAAGACGTCGACGACGAAATCGCCTGGGAACTGGCTGCATTTTCGATCCAGCATCTCAAAGCGATGGCGTGTTACCGCATTCCTCTAAACGACGACGACACGCTCTTCAGTTTTCTGGCGCTGATGACCTGCCGGCTCGTCCATTAGGCCGTCACAACAAGAATTACGCCACCATCCCCGCCACCAACTGCTTCACCTGGCGGGTCAGCATGCGTTTGGTGGGGCCGGCGATCGGGCAGCTATCCTGGTCGATACGGCCGGCTTTCAGATTGACCAGCCAATGCATGAAATAGGTCAGGCTGAGCGCGCCCAGAACTTCGGCGACGCTACGGATATCCGCCTGTTCGCCGATATGGCCGCGCTCCTGCAAGGCGCCGAGCAGTCGGCTGAAGAGATCGACCCGCATCAGATCGCCGCCTTCCCATTCCACCGCCATGCTGGATGAGGGGCTGGTAAAGGCCGCCACCAGCAGTTCCTGCCAGGCATTGCCGTCGAGATAATCGGGCGTGGTGTTGAGATCGGCTTCCATCAATTTGATGATCGCCTTCACCGGATCGACCGAGGGTTCGAGGATCACGGCCTCGCTCGCCTTGCGCACCATTTCAAGATCGGCGCGATAGAGTGCCAGCGTGATGTCGCCCTTGGACTTGAAGTAGTTGTAGAGGGTTCCAACCGACAACTCCGCCGCCGTGGCGATCTCTTCCATGCTGGTGGCGGCATAACCCTGCTTGCCGAACAGGCCGGCACTGGCGGCCAGGATGGCCTCGCGCCGCTTTTTCTTCTGTTGATCGCGCAACCCGCTCATATCGTTGCCGGCACCCTCATGCGATTCGCCATTTCCCACGGCCTGCGTCACCATTAGAGCCGGATGATCACAAGTGCAATCGCTGAAGCGACTGCATTTGTGATCTGAATCCGCCTCTATTCAACAAAATAGAGGGCGATCCCCCACAGGCCTGCAAGTCCTCAAAAGAAGCGCTTGCCGAGGAATTTTGAAACCATTATAAATTTATAACCATTCTTGAAAAGACCCAATCTTGGAGGATCCCATGACCGCCTCAGCAGCGGTGCCGGCAACCGGCTTTCAGGCGTTGAACCGCAATGATGTCCAGGAGATCTGGCGCAAGGACCAGGATCATTTCCTGCATCCCTGGACCCATTTCGACAGTTTCAAGAAAGACGGCTCGCTGATCATGGCCGCGGCCGACGGCGCCTATGTCTATGACGCCTCGGGCAAGCGCTATCTCGACGGCATCGGCGGCCTGTGGTGCGTCAATATCGGCTATGGCCGGCGCGAGATCGCCGATGCGATCAGCCGCCAGGCGCTGCAGCTCGCTTATTTCAACCCCTTCGTCGACACCACCAATATTCCGGCGGCGGAACTGGCGGCGAAGCTGGCGGAACTGGCGCCGGGCAGCCTCAATCACGTCTTCTTCACCTGCGGCGGCTCGACCGCCAACGACACCGCCGTCCGCCTGATCCAGTATTACCAGAGCCGGCGCGGCAAGCGCGACAAGGTGCATGTGATCTGCCGCCGCGACGGCTATCACGGCAGCACCTATCTGACCGGGTCGATGAGCGGCAAGCCGGCCGATCGCAGCCCCAACCTGCATTTCATCACCGATTTCGTGCATCACGTCTCCTCGCCGAATGTCTATCGCCGGCCGGAGGGCATGAGCGAGGAAGCCTTCTGCGACCAGCTCGTTGCCGAACTGGAAGCGAAGATCCTGGAGCTGGGCGCCGATAAAGTGGCGGCCTTCTTCGCCGAGCCGGTGCTGGGTGCCGGCGGCGTGATCGTCCCGCCCAAAGGCTATCACAAGAAGACCCTGGAACTGTGCCGCAAGCTCGACGTGATCTATGTCTCGGACGAGGTCGTGACCGGCTTCGGCCGCTTGGGCCATTTCTTCGCCTCGCAGGATGTCTTCGGCATCGAGCCGGATATCATCATCTGCGCCAAGGGCCTAACCTCCGGCTACCAGCCGCTCGGCGCCTGCATCTATTCCGATGCGATGCATGAGGTGATCAGCGCACCGGATCCGGATGGCTGGTTCACCAACGGCTATACCTATTCCGGCCATCCCATCGCCTGCGCGGCGGGCCTGGCGAATATCGAGCTGATGGAGCGCGAGGATCTCTGCGGCCATGTGCGCGAAGTCGGCCCCTATCTGACAGAGCAGTTGAACACGCTCCGCGACCTGCCGATCGTCGGCGATGTCCGCGGCCACCATTTCATGATGTGCGTGGAGAACGTGGCCGATCCGGCGACCAAGGAGCTGTTCCCCGACGAGGTCAATATCGGCAAGCGGATCGCCGATCATTGCGAACGCCTTGGCCTCATCGTCCGGCCGATCGGCGCCCTCAACATCATCTCCCCGCCGCTGGTCCTGACCCGCGCCCAGGTCGATGAACTGGTCGGCATCCTGCGCCAGTCGATCGAAGCGACGATGAAAGACCTCAAGGCCGGAGGCTTCATGAAGAATTAGCTATAGTCGTTAGGATTACATGAATTGGGCAGGATAGAGGGACACCTTTATCCTGCCCAATTCATTAGCAGCTTTAATCAAGAAGCGCCTTTTGAAAGGCGGCCAAAGCCTAACAAGTTGAAGCGATCATGCCTCACTTTGTGACGTTGCTCCGCATTTTAAGGGGAACCACTCGAAGGACATTTCTCACCATTTGTCCTGGAATTCTTAAGGGCCGCCCGTAGAAGGTGGGATAGCCAATTCGCCTTACGGCAAGACATAAATCGCCTTCTGGCATCATTAGCTCAACCTCAATGACACCACTCTCGATTTGGCGTCGCTTGGAGAGCATGTAGGGAAAGATAACTTCAAATTCTTGGGGCTCAGCGCCGCTATTCGAGGCCGCATCTATTTGTGGCGCAACCCAGTCGGCAACAATATGACCATGCCATAATAACCTGCCTGGAGCGCTATTGCCGATATTGTTAATATCCGCTTCATCGCAGGAATACACTACCGCATCGGGTTCCGTGCCGGACTCGTATTCAACAAGCCGCTGCTTGGTAAAAAACGAGATATACAGTACGGGCCATGGCCATTTGGTCTGCCTAATTATGGAATCAAGGGCAAGGCTCGTTTCATGAGCCCGGACGTACGCCAAATAAGCATCATAATCATCCTTGCCGAAGACGACTACTTTGCCTTGATCTGGAACAGTAGCGCCACCGAATATCGCTCGTTGATATTCACTCTCTGCCGATGCTTTTTTCCTTTTATCCTCCAGTGTTGCAAGCCTCACTTCGTTTAACTTTGCGTCATCCAAAGGCGGCGGCGTTGCACATCCTGAGGCGAGTAAAGTCAAAAAGGCGCAACCGAAGTAAATTACTTGTTTCGAGCCTGTACGCATGGGCGAAGCCTGCAATGCAGACTGACCGCTTTTACATCGAGATGCGTACCTTATAAGTCAGCTTGGCGCTGCCCTCGGCCGGCACCTGGACCTGCCATTGCGCCGTCTGGGCATTCACCTGTTCATGCTTGGCGGATTCGTCCAGCATCTTCCACTGGCCCGGCAGGACTTCGCGCAAGGTGGCGGTGATCGCCTCCTTCTTCGCATTCTTCAACTCGATCTCGTAGGACGATTCATAGACCTTGTCGCTGATCTTCTCGAAGCTTACCTGCTTCGCCCGGGCGGTGATGTCGAATGCCTCGCCCAGCGTCAGATCGACATGTTCGTTCTTCGGCGTATGGTCGATGTGATCTTCGCCGACGAAGATCGCCTCGCCCGTATCATCCGCCTTATAGACCCGCATCGTGCCCTGGGGCAGCGGCATGCCGAGTTTCGCTGCTTCGGTATTGTCGAATTTCACCCGGACGCTGGCATTGACCCGCTTCGGATCGGCGGCGTTGCGGTCGAAATAGCTGCCGTAGCGCTGGGACAGGTTCTCGAACAGATAGGTCTTGGTCACGGGAATGCCGGCGGCATCCAGCAAGGCGACCTGCTTGGTCTGGTTCTCCTTGATCGTGGTCGGGCGATCGAGGCTGTAGAGATGATATTCGAAAGCAGCCTGCTCGCGCATTTTCGGCGCCGGCATCATGTCGGTCGCCGCCGCCGACATGTTGAGCGGGCGGGCGAATTCCTGCTGCACCTGGTTGACGTTGCCGGCGACCAATTGCAGCTTGGCATCCTTATAGGTGATACCGCTCTGATTGGTCAGCGTCACCCAGCCGTTGAGATTGATGGTCTTCTCATCGGGGGTCAGTTCGGCGACATAATCCGCCGACCAGGACAGGCCGCGGCTGAGATAAGAGAGCACCACCGGCACCTCACCGGCCTGCGGGCTGTTCAGTTTCACAACGAGAGTCGGCCGCGCCCGCAGATTGGCCGGGACGGCGCTGAAGGCCAGGCGGCCGGGCGCCGCCGTTTCGATCCGGTCGCCGATCTGCAGCACCACGCTGCCATCGGCGACGCTGAGCACCGTCGCATCTTCCGATGTATCTGCGCCGGTCTCGGGATTGGTGCGGATGACACGGATCTTCTGGCCGACGGATTTTTCCAGGATCTTCTGCGAGGTCAGCAGGTCGAAATCGAAATTCTGCTCGATCACCGAAAGCTGTGCATCCTTCGCCGTCAGCAGCGCCGTTTCCGGCCGCATGCCACCGGACACGTCGATGAAGGCCAGGTCATTCTCGCCCTGGGCCAGGGTCACCTTGCGGCTGTCGCGGATCAGCGCCAGATCGTTGTTGTAGATGGTGACGGCAACCGAGGTCTGCTGCTCCGGCGTGACCGCGGTTTCGTCGGCCGATGCCGTACCGCCGGCCAGTCCCGCAACAGCGAGGCCGGAGATCAGCGCCGTGGCGGCGAGAAAGTTGGATCGCATATCCGCTCCCGAAATGAAACTCGACAGCGCATATTGAACGCGCAATTGCGGAAAAACTATGACGAAGCGCACGTGAAAATATGGCGTGGCCGTCACAATTCAGCGCGAGGTGAAAACAGCTCAGAGCCGGCTGCGCGCCCGCAAAGCCTGGATCAGGGTGCCATCGTCGAGATAATCCAGCTCGCCCCCCACCGGCACGCCATGGGCGAGGCGGGACACTGTGACATTGAAGCCCTGCAACCGGTCGCTGACGTAATGCGCCGTGGTCTGGCCATCCACCGTGGCGCCCAAAGCCAGGATCACTTCCTTGACCTCGCCGTCCTCGACGCGGCGGTAAAGCGATGCGAGATTGAGCTGTTCCGGCCCGATTCCATCCAGCGCCGAGAGCACCCCCCCCAGCACGTGATAGCGCCCGCGATAGGCCGCCGTGCGCTCCAGCGCCCAGAGATCGGCGACATCGGTGACGACGCAGATGCTGGCGCCATCGCGGCGATCGTCCTTGCAGACCGCGCAGGGGTCCTGGTCGTCGAGATTGCCGCAGACCGAGCAGGGCCTGATCGAGCCGGCGACATCCTGCATCGCCTGAATGAGGGGCAGCAGCAGCGATTCCCGTTTCTTGATCAGGAACAGCACGGCACGCCGCGCCGAGCGCGGCCCAAGGCCCGGGAGGCGGGACAAGATCTGGATCAGGCGATCGATATCGTTGACGGCCATCTAGGCATCCGGCGGGCAGCGTCGTGACGCAGCGTCAGAACGGCAGCTTGAAACCGGGCGGCAGCGGCAGGCCACCGGTCAGCTTCGACATTTCCTCGCTGACATGGGCATCGGCCTTGGCGCGGGCATCCTTCAGCGCCGCCGCGATGAGATCCTCCAGCATTTCGACCTCGGCCGGATCGGCGAGCTTGGGGTCGATCTTGACGCGGCGCGGATCGCCCTTGGCCGTCATGGTGATACTGACCATGCCGCCACCCGACTGGCCCGTCACTTCGGCCTGTTCCAGCGCCGCCTGCATCTCCGCCATCTTGGATTGCATCTGCTGCGCCTGTTTCATCATCTGGCCGAGATTTTTCATGTCTCGTCGTCTCCTAATCCATCCATGCCGGCAAAGCCGTCGAGCGCCGCATCCGCTTCAAGCGGATAATCGGCATCCAGCTCCGGCGCATCTTCGGTTTCGGCGGTCGCCGGCGCCGGGGCGGCAGCCGGCTTATCGCCTGCGATGCCGGCGGTCAAGTCGCGCACTTCCTCGATCGCCGCACCGGGCCAGGCCTGCAATACGGCTTTCACCAGCGGATGTTCCGCTGCCTCGGCCTTGGCCGCTGCGGCCTTGGCGATTGCCTGTTCCTTCAGCGTCGCCTGTCCCTGGTCGCCGGAGACGCTGATCATCCAGCGTTTGCCGGTCCATTCGCCGAGCCTGGCCTGCAGGCGGCTGGCGAGGTCGCGCGGCGCCGTCTCGCTCGGCCGGAATTCGATGCGGCCGGCCTCGAAACGCACCAGATGCACGTCTTTCTGCAGATGCGCATGCAGGATCGCTTCCCGCCGCATGCTGAACAGCGCCACGACCTCGGCAAAACTCTGCGGTTGCGGCAGCTCCGCTGTCCCCGGAGCGGCGCTCGCTAGCGCCGCGCTTGGCCGGCTGCTCGGCTGCGGCGACGGGTTGACCAGGACGCGTGGCGCGGCCATCGCACCACCACCGGCCGCCATGGCCATGCCGCCGCCATTCGGCGCGCCGCCAGAACCGCCGCCGGGGCCGCCGGATGGCGATATCGGGCGCCCGGCACCTGCCGTCGGACCGCCATTTTCCGTCACCTGCTTCACCAGCTCGCCCGGCGTCGGCAGATTGGCGGCATGGGTCAGGCGGATCAGCACCATTTCCGCCGCGGCCAGCGGCTGCGGCGCCTGCTGCACCTCGGTCAGGCCTTTGAGCAGCATCTGCCAGGTCCGGCCCAGCATCGGCACCGAGAGATTGGCGGCCAGCGCGCTGCCCTGCTGGCGCTCGGCTTCCGGCGTGGCCGGCTGGTTCAGCACATCGGGCGTGATCTTGGCCCGGGTCAGCCAATGGGTCAGGTCGAGCAGGTCCTGGATCACCACCACCGGATCGGCGCCGCCATGATACATGGCGGCCAATTGCGCCAAAGCGGCGGCGATATCGCCGCGCATGATGCGGTCATAAAGATCGAAAAGCTGCGTGCGGTCGGCCAGGCCCAGCATGTCGCGGATTTCGACATCGGTGATCTCGCCATCACTGAGCGCAATGGCCTGATCCAGCAGCGACAGCCCGTCACGCACCGAACCGTCGGCGGCTCGGCCGATCAAGGCCAAGGCAGCCGGGGTGATTTTCGCGCCTTCGCGTGCGGCGATGCCGGCAAAATGAGCGGCCAGGTCTTCCGCCTCGACACGCCGCAGATCGAAACGCTGGCAGCGCGAGAGCACCGTCACCGGCACCTTGCGGATTTCCGTCGTGGCGAAGATGAATTTCACATGGGCCGGCGGCTCTTCCAGCGTCTTCAGCAAGGCATTGAACGCCTTTTCCGAGAGCATGTGAACTTCGTCGACGATATAGACCTTGTAGCGGGCGCTGACCGGACGATAGCGGACGCCGTCGATCAGCTCGCGGATGTCGTCGATACCGGTCCGGCTGGCGGCATCCATCTCGATGACGTCGACATGCCGGTCTTCGGCGATGGCGCGGCAATTGTCGCAGACGCCGCAGGGATTGGCGGTCGGCCCGCCGGTGCCGTCCGGCCCGACGCAATTGAAACAGCGGGCCAGGATGCGGGCCGTGGTCGTCTTGCCGACCCCACGCACGCCGGTCAGCATGAAGCCATGCGCCAGCCGCCCCTGGGCGATCGCATTGGTCAGGGTGCGGACCAGGGCTTCCTGGCCGATCATGGTGGTGAAATCGCTCGGCCGGTATTTTCGCGCCAGGACGCGATAGACGCCGTCGCCAGCTTTTTCAGCCTCCGCGGTCGGCGCGGCAGGAAGCTGGGCCGCTTCTGTCTCGGAGATGGAAGTCGGCTCGGTCATACGCGGTCGATCTGAATGTCGGATAATTGCTGCCAAGCGGGCCGTGCCCTGCATTTCCGGCGCATGCCAACAGCGCGGAAACGGGTGGGAGGCTGGACAACGACCCGAGCGCGAAACTCGTTACGGCTGCTTCCTTCCGGACCTGACCGGGTTGGCGAGACGCCCGTCCGCCGCCAACCTCCCGCAGCCATTATACCAATATTTTACGATCACTATGCAACTGTATCCTTCGGCCTTTTTTTGGCTCGGAAAAGCCTTACATTTTAAGATCATAGGTTACGCGTGGCGCCTCTTGCTAGCAATTTGGAAGCTAAAACCGTGCGGAGGACGGATATCGCCGATATCGATCTGCGCGAGCGCGACCTCGCTGAAACCGGGTTGCTCTGGCGCTTTTGCGAGACTGACGGCAGCAGCCTGGCGATTTACGACGCCGATGACAGGCTGATTCGCTGTAACGCAGCGATGTTGCGGCTTTTTCCGGAACTCGCCGGGCATTTGCAGCCCGGCCGCCGGCTGGAAGAAGGCATTCGCCACTTCTACAGCCTCGCCTTGCCGGATCGCGGCAAGGCTGAGCTGGAAACCGTGATCCAGTCCTCGCTGAGCGGCCTGCGCCAGGACGGCACCGACTATACCGTCTTCGTGCCGGGGCGTGGCTGGCTGCGCTGCCGTGTGTTGCGCCTGGCACGGGGCGGCTGGGCACGTATCTGGCAGGATATCACCGCCAGCCATGTGGCACGGCTGGGACATTTCGATATCAAGAAGACCCTGGGCAGCATCGGCATCGGCTATGTGCTTTTCGATGCCAACCAGTCCTTCGTCAGTAACAATGAAATCTACACGCGCTTCTTTCCGGTGGTGGAAGCCTATTGCCGGTCGCGCAACAGTTACGCGGATCATCTCAGGGAAATAGCCGGTTCCCTGGAAACGGATTGCGCCGAGCGCCTGCTCCGCCATACCGCCGGTTCGGCGCCGCAGGAGCTTGACCTGAAACTCCGTCTCGCGGCGGGTGGATGGCTGTCACTTGAGCAGCGCATGCTGGAAGGGGGTGGTACGATCTGCCTGTGGCGTGACGCCACGCGGCAGCAAGAATACGAACAGCATCTGAAGCAGCTCGCCTATCACCACAGCGAGAGCGGCCTGCCCAACGAAGCCAATCTGCGGCAGCATCTGCAAAGCCTGATCACGCAGACCCGCGACATCACCCTGATCTGCGTTCAGGTGGCGGATTTCAAGATCCTGCGCAGCACCTTCGGCGTCGATATCGCCGAGCAGATCCTGATCCTCTTCGCCACCCGCCTCAGCAGCGACAGCAATCTTTGGCTGGCGCATCTCGGCACCTCGGATTTCATGCTGGTGCTGCGCAACCGGGCGCCCCATGTCGTCAGCGAAGTAACCGACCGCATCCACACGATCTGCGAACAGCCGATTGCTTTCGGTCGGCGCCAGGTCACCTTGCGCACGCGAATCGGCGTTGCCAGCATGAATGACAGTGAAGCCGATATCGGCGATCTGGTGGAAGATGCCGAGATCGCCGCCCTGGAGGCCGATAGCAGCGATCATCGCGGACCGGTTTTCTTCGACCCCAGCATCCGCACCGCCTTGATGCTGCGGCATGAGATCGAAGGCGACTTGCGCCGCGCGTTGCAGAATGGCGATGAATTGTGGCTGGCTTATCAGCCGATCATACAGATGCAGGACGGCAAGCTGGCCGGCTTCGAAGCTCTCGCCCGCTGGTCGCATCCGACGCGCGGCCTGATCAGCCCGGCCGATTTCATCCCCATTGCCGAATGGTCGGGATTGATCGTGCCACTCGGCCAGACGGTGCTGCGGCGCGCCTGCGAGCAACTGGTCGCCTGGCGCGCTTTGGCGCCTTCGGCCGATCTTTTCGTCGCCGTCAATCTCTCGGCGCTGCAGATGGCGCATCCCCATCTGGTCAGTGAAGTCAGCTGGATTTTGGATCAGACCGGTGCCGATCCGCGGCAGATCAAGCTGGAACTGACCGAAAGTTCGGTCATGCACAATCCCGACGCCGCCATTCGTGTGATTGAGAAACTGCGCCATATCGGCTTCCGTATCTCGATCGATGATTTCGGCACCGGCTATTCGTCGCTCTCGCATCTGCATCGCCTGCCGATCGACAGCTTGAAAATCGATCAATCCTTCATTCGGCCGCTGACCGATGCGGCGCGCAACCTGGAAATGGCTCGACTGATCATCGAGCTTGGCCACCTGCTGCGGCTTGAAGTGGTGGCCGAAGGCATCGAACGCAGTTCACATATGGAATTGCTGAAAGGATTGGGCTGCGATCTCGGCCAGGGCTATCTGTTCAGCCGGCCGATCCCGGCCAGCGCGGTGCAGGATATGTTGCTGGCCGATGGCCTTTATCATCCTGCCGACCCGAGTGATCAGGGCGCGCGCAGCAGTTCCTGACGTACCGTCGAGCCGTCTTTCGCGGTCAGCTCGCCGGCCACCAGCACGCCATTCTCGTCATACCAAAGTTCCCGCTGCATATCGCCCTCGACGGTGTAATGCCGGGCTTTGACATTGCCGTAAGGCAGTTTCACGGTCACGGCCCCCTTGTCCTTGATGGTGACCGCGCGGATCTTGGCGCGGGAGGTATCGATGATCTGTGTCTGCTTGACCGAATCGGCATTCCAGAAACTGCTGGGATAGATGCCGAGAGGCGCTTCCCGCTTCTTGCCGTTATAGGTCCCGGTCAGCTTCTCGCCCGATTGGGCCATATCCGCCTTCTTGTCCTGGCCATCATCATCGGCAACCGAACTGAAGGACACCATCTTGCCTTCCTGCCAGACCTCTTCCACATGTTGATCGAAGTCATAAAGACTGAGGCCGAGTAGTTTGACATCGATCTTGGCATCGGTGATGACGGTGAGATCATCGCCGCGCCGATCGAAGGTAAGGCGCTGTTCGCCGATGACCTGGCCGCCGCGCATCACCTGATAGATGAAGGTGCCGGACGGTGCATCCGAGGCGGTGATCGCTTCGGCATCGCTGCTGGCAAAGCTGCCGAAAAAGAGGACGATGGCCAGCAGGCAGCCGGCGGTGCGGATCATGAGCCGGTTGACGGCGCTCAGGCTTTGGATCATCAACAACTCCGAATCCCGACAGTTATTGCGGTATGCGCCGCAAGAAAGGTTGTCGCAAGGCGGCTTGGCAAATGATTGACTGGGCAAAATGATCGACAGTTCAGATAGCGGTGTCAATTTTCACGCACTCGGCTTTTATGCAACCGGTGATTTCGACCGCTGCGCGACGATTCGCCAAGATACTGCTTGGCTTGTCGAGCGTCTGCAAGACCCCTATAGCTTGCTGCATCTCGTCTGGCGGGGCCGTAATCTTGTGGTGAACGCGGAAATACCGCGCGCCCATTTTCTGTCTTTGCTCGATCACCGAGATTTGATCAGGACGCAAACGGACGTCATTCTGCTGGGCCGCACCAGCGAGGCGACCTATTTCGCCCTCGATATTTCCGACCTGAGCGAGGACGCCGTCACGGGACTCGGTGAATTCGTCGATTTACGGAGCATCGGCCAGGTGACGCCCCAGCGCGACGGTGCGCTGATGGCTTATGCCCGCGGCCTTTCACATTGGCACGAACGCCATCGGTTTTGCGGGCGCTGCGGCTCACCCACGGCAACCGAGGCAGCCGGTCATCAGCGGCGGTGCACCAATCCGTCCTGCGCGCTGCAGCATTTTCCCCGGCTGGATCCGGCCGTCATCATGCGCATCACCCATCATCATCCGCGATACGGCGAACGCATTCTCCTGGCGCGGCAATCCAACTGGTCGCCCGGCATGCATTCCGTTCTCGCTGGATTCGTCGAAACCGGGGAAACCCTCGAGGCCGCGGTGGCGCGGGAAACTTATGAAGAAGCAAGCCTTCATATCGGAAACATCCGATATTTCGCGTCCCAGCCCTGGCCCTTCCCGTCATCGCTGATGCTGGGTTTCACCGCGGAAGCTACCCATAGCGACTTTTCCCTCGATCCGACGGAACTTGAAAGCGCCCGCTGGCTAACGAAGGACGAACTCCGGCGGTCGCCCGACGACGATCATTTCCGGCTGCCGCGCGCAGATTCAATCTCGCGGCGTCTGATCGAGGACTGGCTGGAGGATTAACGGTAGCCGTCGCGGCGGCGGACACGTACCGGGACGGCTTTGGGCGTGGGAAGGGAAATCGGCGTCAGCAGCGAGCTGACTGCATCTCCGATCTTGGCGATCAATCGTCTTATTTTTGCCGGCACTCGCATGTCTCACCTCCCCGGCAGCGCTTGGCGCACCGGCAGCATTGGCCGCCCTCTGGCGACAGTAAATGACCTAGCAATAAAGATGGGTAAGAGTTCCGCGAAACGCCAGGGCTTTATCGGGCTGTGACGCAATCGAATTTGCGTGAACAGCTATGCGGATTCGCCGCCCGGTTGCCCCCTTTCCGGTCGGCCTTATGCCTGCTGATCGCGGAACGGATTGGCAGGATAGACGCCGAGGATGCGGACCTCGCGCGAGAAGAAGCTCAATTCTTCCAGCGCCAGGCGGACCGGACGTTGATCTGGATGCCCCATGATATCGGCATAGAACTGGGCCACCGTGAAATTGCCGTCCAGCAGATAGCTCTCCAGCTTGGTAATATTGATGCCGTTGGTGGCAAAGCCCCCCAGCGCCTTGTACAGCGCCGCCGGCACCGACCGCACGCGGAAGACGAAACTGGTGATCACCGGCCCCTTGGCCGGATCGGGATCGATCGGCTCGCGGCTCATCACCACCATGCGGGTCGTGTTGTGATCGGCATCTTCGATATCGGATTTCAGGACATCGAGGCCATGGATCTCCGCCGCCAGGGATGAGGCGATGGCACCGGCGGTCGGATCACCTTGCGCCGCAACCTGCGCCGCCGCTCCCGCCGTATCGGCGTGCACCACCGGCGTCAGGCCCAGTTCGCGAATCGCCTTGCGGCATTGCGACAGGGCCTGGACATGGCTGGCGACGGTCTTGAGATTGGCCAAGGTGGCACCCTTGGGCGCCAGCAGATTGTGATTCACCCGCTGAAAGTGCTCGCCGATGATATGCAGTCCCGATTCCGGCAGCAGATGATGGATATCGGCGACACGGCCGGCCAGGGAATTCTCGATCGGGATCATCGCCAACCTCGCGGCACCGGCATGCACCGCCGCGAAGGCATCTTCGAAGCTTTCACGAGGCAGCGTCGTCATCGACGGAAAGGCCGCGCGGCACGCCAGATCGGAATAGGCGCCCGGAACACCCTGGAAGGCGATGATGTTGTCTGTCGTGCTGGCCACGTTTACTCCGTTTGGTCTGTTGCGCCGGATCCCACAGACTGATGGTCCATCTGCGAGATGGCGATGGATCGATCAGGATCGTTGCTGTTCCCGCAGGATCGCCCTGTCCTTCAGAATCGCCCTGGCGCGTTCGAGATCGGCCGGAGTATCGACACCGAGCGGAAGCGTGTCAACGAGTGCCACATCGATCCGCATGCCGGCTTCCAGCGCCCGCAATTGCTCAAGCTTTTCGCGCCGCTCCAGCACGCCGGGCGGCAAGGCGACGAATTGCGTCAGCGCCGAGCGGCGATAAGCGTAGAGCCCGATATGATGGTAATGCGGCCCCTCATTGGCCGGCACCGTGGACCGGCTGAAATAGAGCGCCCGGGCGACATCGCGGCCCGGCGCGAAGGCCGCCACCGCCTTCACCACATTCGGATCATGGCGCTCTTCCTCCCGGGTGATCGACACCGCCAGGGTGGCGATATCCACCGACGGGTCTTCCAGGGGCACCAGCGAGCGCCGGATCAAGGCGGGGTCGATGGTCGGCAGATCGCCCTGCACATTGACCACGACGTCATGGCGGCCGACCGGATCGATATGGCCCAAGGCCTCGAATATACGGTCGGATCCCGAGGGATGGTCGGGATCGGTCAGGACGGCCTGTCCGCCGGCGGCGCGGACGGCCTCGACGATCGCGGGTTCGGCCGCAGCCACATAGACCGGGCCGATCTCAGCCTCCATGGCGCGGCGCCAGACCTGAACGATCATCGGCTGCCCGTCGATATCGGCCAAAGGCTTATCGGGCAGCCGGGTCGAGCCGAGACGGGCCGGGATGAGGACGATGGGCGAAATGGCGCTCATGCTGAAAACCTGGAATGTCGCTTAACGTTATGTTTCCCTGGCGGGCAAGGACGGGGAGACGAGAGAAAGAGATTAACCTTCCGCCCTGCTTCCATGACCCGCCACCGGTCGGGCGCGACATTATGCCGCGAAGGCGGGAAAATCCACCAACCCCTTCGCACGCAGCGCGCCGGGACGGGAAAATCGCCCGATTGCTTGCGTCCGGCCGTGCCGATACCCGTTTCAGCTGCCTCCCGGCCGGCCTCTTACGCCGGCCCTCGGCGCGCGCGTTTTAACGGCACCGGCCATTGGACAGCGGCGGTCAAAGCCGCTAAATTCCGAGCCGAAATCACGGCGGTCTGCTAGGGGATTGCGCCGGTCTGTCTGTTTCTTCCACCTGTTTTACCGGAATAGCTGGCAGGCACGCGCTATCGGGATCCGATCGTCGAAAGTGGCCGAGGGATTGCACGAATGTCATCACTGGAAATGAACAAGATCGCAGCCGCCATTCTGGTCGGGGGTATTTTGACCCTGGGTGTCGGCATCGTCTCCAACGCGATCTACAAGCCTGAACATGGCGCACAAGAGGGCGCCGGCGGTGAAGAAGGTGGCGCTGCGCCGGCGCCAGCCGCCGCACCGGCCGCCATCGAGCCGATCAGCAAGTTGCTGGCCAGCGCCGATCCGGCCAAGGGCGAAGCCATCGCCAAGAAGTGCATGACCTGCCACACCTTCGAAAAGGGCGGTCCGAACAAGGTCGGCCCGGATCTCTGGGGCGTCATCGGCCGCCAGGCCGGCAGCCATGAAGGCTTCGCTTATTCCGACGCCATCAAGGCCATCGGCAAGCCCTGGACCTATGAAATGATCAATCATTTCATCGCCAATCCGAAGCAATATGCGCCGGGCACCAAGATGACCTTCCCGGGCCTGCCGAAGGCCGAGGACCGCGCCAATGTGATCGCCTTCATCCGCACCAAGTCGGACAGCCCGGCGCCGCTGCCCAGCGACGCCGATATCCAGGCGGCGGAAGACCAGTATAAGAAGGGCCAGGAAGCGGCTGCCAAGCCGGCGGCGGAAGCGCCGAAGCCGGAATCGAATGCCGCAGCGCCCGCGGCCAGTAGCGGTGAAGCCAGCGGCTTCCAGCCCTCGCTGTCGATGATCGCCGCGGCCGACCCGGCCAAGGGCGAGGCCATCTCCAAGAAGTGCCTGACCTGCCACACCTTCGCCAAGGGCGGCCCGAACAAGATCGGTCCGGATCTCTGGAGCGTCATCGGTCGCGAGGCCGGCAGCCATGAAGGCTTCGCTTATTCCGATGCCATCAAGAAGCTCGGCAAGCCCTGGGATTTCGAATCGCTCGATCACTTCATCTACAGCCCGAAGGATTTCGCGCCGGGCACCAAGATGACCTTCGCCGGCCTGAAGAAGCCGGAAGATCGTGCGGCCCTGCTGCGCTGGCTGCGTGATCAGAACGACAATCCGCCCGAACTGCCGAAATAAGCTGCAGTTCATGGCAAGCAGCGTCCCGACGGATCGCGAGAACCAGACACCGGTCGACCAGGCTTTCATCAGCCTGGCCGACCGTCTGGCCGATGCCAGCGGGACGATCCTGCGCAATTACTACCGGCGCAAAGTCGCCATCATCGACAAACCGGACGAAACACCGGTCACGCAGGCCGACCGGGAATGCGAATCGACCCTGCGCAAGATGATCGCCGAGGCCTTTCCGGCGCATGGCATCGTCGGCGAGGAATTCGGCACCGAGCGCGGCGACGCCGATTATGTCTGGGTCCTCGACCCGCTCGACGGCACCAAGGCCTTCGTCACCGGCCGGCCGCTCTATGGCACGCTGATTTCGCTGCTCCACCGCGACCACCCGATCATGGGCATCATCGACATGCCGGTGCTGCGCGACCGCTGGATCGGCGCCGCCGGCCGGGCCACCACGCTGAATGGCGAGACCTGCACCGCCCGCCCCTGCGCTACCCTGTCGGCCGCCTATCTCTCGACCGTTTCGCCGCTGGCCTTCCCGGACCGGCCGTCCTTCGACAAATTCGAATCGGTTCGTCACCGGGCGAAAACGACCACTTATGGCGGCGACTGCTATCAATACGGCATGGTCGCCACCGGCTTCATCGATGTGGTGATCGAGGCCAATCTCGGTATCTACGACTTTCTGGCGCTGGCGCCGATCATCCAGGGTGCGGGCGGCGTCATCACCAATTGGCAAGGCGAGCCATTGACCCGGCATTCCGGCGACAGGGTCCTGGCCTGCGGCGATCGCCGCGTGCATGCCGAGACCCTGCCGCTGCTGCAGGACTGAGCCACAGGCCCCGTCTTCACGGCTGTTCGCTTTCCATTTCCGTAAACCTTCCGTTACACTGCCCGCCCAACAGTTAGGCAGCATTGGATAGCTTATGCGACGTGGCTTGATCGGTTCCGGAAAGACCTGCAGAACGCTTCTTGGCTTCCTGTTTCTGGCCGTTTCGGTCGCCACCGCGCATCCCGGTTTTGCCGAAGACGGGCAGAAGCTTCATGCCCTGACCTTCCTCGACCAGCCGAAATACGGCCCCGATTTCAAGCATCTCGATTACGTCGACCCGAACGCGCCGAAAGGTGGCAGCGCGACCTATGCGGTGACCGGCCAGGGCGACGGCGCAACCTTCGACAACTTCAATCCCTTCACCATCCGGGGCACCGCGGCCCAGATGCCCGGCGTCTTCGAAACCCTCACCGCCAGCCCCGATGACGATGTCCAGTCCGGCTATGGCCTGCTCGCCGAATCGATGGAACTAGCGAAGGACAAGACCTGGATCATCTTTAATCTGCGGCCTGAAGCGCGCTGGCAGGACGGCCAACCGCTGACCGCGGATGATGTGGTTTTCTCCTTCAATGTCCTGAAAGAGAAGGGGCCACCGGTTTATCGCTTCTATTACGGCAATGTCACCAAGGCGGAAGCACTGGACAAGCACCGCGTCAAATTCAGCTTCGTCGACGGCAATAACCGCGAACTGCCGATCATCATGGGGCAGTTGACGGTGATGCCGAAGCATATCTGGGAGAAGCGGAACCTCGAGGATCCGCTGCCGGAACCGCCGATCGGCAGCGGCCCCTATAAGGTCCTGAGCTACGAGATGGGCCGCTCCATCACCTTGCAGCGCGTGTCGGATTATTGGGGTAAGGATCTGCCGATCAATATCGGCCGCGATAACATCGATACCATCCGCTACGACTATTATCGCGATCCCACCATCGCCTTTCAGGCGTTCAAATCCGGTGCCGTCGATTTCCGGCAGGAGAATATCGCCAAGAACTGGGCGACCGGCTACGACATCCCGGCGGTCAGGAACGGCCAGATCAAGCGCGAGGAAGCGCCTGACGCAACGCCCTATGGCTTCCAGGGTTTCGCCTTCAACACCCGCCGCGCCATCTTCGCCGATCGCCATGTCCGCGAAGCGATCATCTATGCGCTGGATTTCGAATGGTCGAACAAGACGCTGTTCTACGGCGCCTATAGCCGCAACCGCAGTTATTTCGACAATTCCGAACTGGCGGCAACCGGCCTGCCCTCGCCCGAAGAGTTGAAGCTGCTGGAACCGTTCCGCGGCAAAATTCCCGACGAGGTTTTCACCCAGGAATACCAACCGCCGAAGACCGACGGTTCCGGCGATGCCCGCGCCAATCTCGACAAGGCGGCGAAATTGCTGGATGCCGCCGGCTGGCCGATCGTCAACGGCAAGCGCGAACATGACGGGCAGCGGCTGCAATTCGAAATTCTGCTCAACGGCCCGACCTTCGAGCGGGTCGCCTTGCCTTTCGTGCAGAATTTGAAGCGCATCGGCATCGATGCGACCATCCGGTCGGTGGATACGGCGCAATACGACAATCGCACCAAGAATTTCGATTTCGACATGACGGTGATTCGCATCGGCCAGTCGCTGTCGCCCGGCAATGAGCAGCGCGATTATTTCGGCTCGCAGAGCGCCAATGAACCCAATAGCAGCAACCTGATGGGGGTCCGCGATCCGGTGGTGGATGCGCTGATCGAAAAACTGGTCACGGCGCCGACCCATCATGATGTCGTGACGGCCACCCGCGCACTAGACCGCGTGCTGCAATGGGGCTTCTACATGGTGCCTCATTGGGTCAGCAAGGTTACCCGCATCGCCTATTGGGACAAATTCGGCCAGCCCGCCAGGCGGCCCGACCCGGCCTATGGGATCGGCCGGGATTCCTGGTGGATCGACCCGGCCAAAGTCGCCAACCTGAAGCAATCCCATGCGATCGAGCAGGCGCAGCAGGAACAGGCGAAAGTCTCTGGCGGCGACGCCTCACAGCAGAAAAACGATGCGCAGCAGAAAACGGAAGCACCGAAAGCCGACACGCCCGCCGCAACGCCGGCACCCAGCCAGGATCGCGGCCAGACGCCGATCTATGGCGCGCTGATCGGTGTCGTGGTCGGCTTCGTCCTAGGCCGGCTGGGCCGGAAGAAGTGATGCCGCGCGACATGCATCACGCCATGCCGACACCCATTGCCGCGCGAGGCCGCCGATGATCGCTTACCTGATCCGGCGCCTGCTGCTGATGATCCCGACCTTGTTCGGCATCATGCTGATCAATTTCGTCATCGTACAATTCGCCCCCGGCGGCCCGGTGGAGCAGACCATCGCCCAGTTGAAAGGCACCGCCACCAGCGCCACGGCGAATATCACCAGCGCCGGCGGCGAGACGATCCAGCTTTCCAACGCCAACAGCCAGTATCGCGGGGCCCGCGGCCTCGATCCGCGCTTCATCAAGGAAATCGAGCGGATGTACGGCTTCGACAAGCCGGCGCCGGAACGTTTCTGGATGATGATGAAAAACTACCTGTCCTTCGATTTCGGCCGGAGCTGGTTCAAGGGCGGCAGCGTGATCCACCTCATCGTCAGCAAGATGCCGGTATCGATCTCGCTCGGTCTCTGGACGACGCTGCTGGTCTATCTGATCTCCGTCCCGCTCGGTGTCGCCAAGGCGGTGCGGGACGGTGCCCATTTCGATGTCTGGACCAGCATTTCCCTGATCGTCGGCGCCGCCATCCCAAGCTTCCTGTTCGCCATCCTGCTGGTCGTCGTCTTCGCCGGCGGCAGCTATCTCGATTGGTTCCCCTTGCGCGGCCTGGTCTCCGCCAACTGGCACAAACTAAACCTGTGGCACAAGGTCACCGATTATCTCTGGCATATGGTGCTGCCGGTGACGGCCATGGTGATCGGCAGTTTCGCCGGCCTCACCATGCTGACCAAGAATTCCTTCATCGATCAGATCAATCAGCAATATGTGACGACGGCCCGCGCCAAGGGATTGACCGAGAACCGCATCCTTTACGGCCATGTCTTCCGTAATGCGATGCTGATCGTCATCGCCGGCTTTCCCGGCTCTCTGATCGGCATCCTTTTCACCAGTTCGGTCCTGATCGAGATCATCTTCTCGCTCGATGGGCTTGGCCTGCTCGGTTATGAGGCGGTTCTCAACCGCGACTATCCGATCGTCTTCGGCACCCTCTTCATCTTCACCCTGTTCGGCATGTTCACCCAGCTCGTCGGTGACATCACCTATATGCTGGTCGATCCCCGGATCGATTTCGAGGCGCGCGAGACATGAGCGAGCGCCAGCATCTCAAGTCGGCGGCGAACGCGAAGAAATCCTGGCTCAGCCCGCTCAACCGGCGCCGCCTGATGGCCTTCCGCAACAACGAGCGCGGCTATATCGCCCTGGTCTTCTTCCTGCTGCTGTTCGGCGTCAGCCTGGTCGCGGAATTCATCGCCAATGACCGGCCGATCCTGATCAGCTATGACGGCGCGTTCTATTCGCCGGTGCTCAAGGATTATCCCGAGACCACCTTCGGCGGCAGCTTCCAGACCAATGCCGATTATCGCGATCCCTCGCTGCAACGGGCGATCAACGCAAAGGGCTGGATGATCTGGCCGATGATTCCCTTCAGCTACGATACCGTCATCACCGACCTGCCCGGCGCGGCGCCCTCGCCGCCCGACAGCATCAACTGGCTGGGGACCGATGACCAGGCACGCGATGTCATGGCGCGGGTCATCTATGGCTTCCGTATCTCCGTCCTGTTCGGCCTGCTGCTGACGGCGGTCAGCACGGCAATCGGCGTCATCGCCGGGGCAATCCAGGGTTATTTCGGCGGCTGGCTCGACCTCTTGTTCCAGCGCTTCCTGGAAATCTGGGGTGGCCTGCCGACGCTTTATATCCTGATGATCCTCGCCAGCGTCATCGTGCCGGGCTTCTGGACCTTGCTCGGCATCATGCTACTGATGACCTGGACCTGGCCGGTGCCCTATGTGCGCGCCGAATTCCTGCGGGCCCGCAATCTCGAATATGTGCGCGCCGCCCGCGCGCTCGGCATGGGGGATGGCCGCATCATCCTGAAGCATATCCTGCCCAATGCTTTGGTGGCGACGCTCGCTTATCTGCCCTTCACCCTGGCCGGATCGGTGACCACCCTGACGGCGCTCGATTTCCTCGGCCTTGGCTTGCCGGTCGGTTCGCCCTCGCTCGGCGATCTCTTGAGCCAGGCGAAGCAGAATCTGCAGGCACCCTGGCTCGGCATCGCCGGCTTCATCGTCATTGGCCTGATGCTCACCTTGCTGATCTTCATCGGCGAGGCGGTGCGCGATGCCTTCGATCCAAGGAAGACATCGGCATGACCGGAGAGACAAAAAATAGCTCGCAGCCGCTGCTGGAAGTCGACAACCTCTCGGTCGCCTTCGGTGGCAAGACCGTGGTCGAGCAGGTGAGCTTCACCATCCATCGCGGCGAGACCCTGGCGCTGGTCGGCGAATCCGGCTCCGGCAAATCGGTGACGGCACTCTCGATCCTGAAACTGCTGCCTTATCCTGTCGCCAGCCATCCCAGCGGCAGTGTCCGGCTGCAAGGCCAGGAGCTGCTGACAGCACCGGCCGCAACCTTGCGGCGCGTCCGCGGCAATCGCATCGGCATGATTTTCCAGGAGCCGATGACCAGCCTCAATCCGCTGCACCGTATCGGCCGGCAGATCGTCGAGATGTTGACGCTGCATCGCGCCGCCAATGGCGCATCAGCAAACCGCAACGCCGCGCACAAGCGGGCAGTCGAGCTGTTGAAACTGGTCGGCATTACCGATGCCGAACGGCGCCTGCAATCCTTTCCCCATGAGTTATCGGGCGGCCAGCGCCAGCGCGTGATGATCGCCATGGCACTCGCCAACGAACCGGATCTGCTGATTGCCGACGAGCCGACCACAGCCGTCGATGTCACCGTGCAGGCCCAGATCCTCGCTTTACTACAGGACTTGCAGGCGCGGCTCGGCATGGCCCTGCTGCTGATCAGCCACGATCTCGGCATCGTGCGCAAGATGGCCGATCGGGTCTGCGTCATGCAGGCCGGGCGCATTGTCGAGGCCAGCGCGACGGAGAATCTCTTCCGCGCGCCGCAGCATCCCTACAGCCGGCAGCTCCTGGCCGCCGAGCCGCGCGGCCGCAAGGAGCCGGTTGCGGAATCGGCACCCGAATTGCTCACCGCCACCGACGTCAAGATCTGGTTCCCCATCAAGAAGGGTGTCTTCCGCCGCGTCGTCGACCATATTCATGCGGTGGAACGGGCCGATCTGCAATTGCGCGCCGGCGAGACGCTCGGCATCGTCGGCGAATCCGGCTCCGGAAAAACGACATTGGGGCTCGCTTTGCTGCGGCTCATCCGCAGTTCCGGCGAGATCCGCTTCGACAACCAGCGGATCGATGGCCTCGGCAAGCGCGGCATGCGGCCGTTGCGGCGCGAGATGCAGGTCGTGTTCCAGGATCCCTATGGCGCCCTCTCGCCACGTCTCTCGGTCGGCGAGATCGTCGCCGAGGGATTGCAGGTGCATGATCTTGCTGCGACGCCCGCCGATCGCGAGGCGGCGGTGATCGAGGCCCTGCGCGAAGTGGGGCTCGATCCCGAAAGCCGGCATCGTTATCCGCATGAATTTTCCGGCGGCCAGCGGCAGCGCATTTCCATCGCCCGTGCCTTGATCCTGAAGCCGCGCCTGGTCATGCTGGACGAGCCGACCTCGGCGCTCGACATGTCGGTCCAGGCGCAGATCGTCGATCTGCTGCGCGACTTGCAGCGGCACCACGATCTTGCTTATCTCTTCATCAGCCACGACCTGCGCGTGGTGCGGGCCATGAGCGACCGGGTCCTGGTCATGCGCGCCGGCGAGATCGTTGAAACCGGCGCGGTCGATCAGATCTTCGATCACCCGCAACAAGATTACACCAAGGCCCTGCTGGCAGCGGCGTTGCAGCATCGGGTGGCGCATCAGGAAACAGTGCAACAATGACGACGACATCGAACCGGCGGCTTCATTTTGCTGGCATCTACGACCGCAATCCCTCCTGGCGCTCGGTCTTCGCGGAGAAGGCGCCGGAGATCGCCATTGCGTCCCCCGAGGAGGCGGCGGCCGATCCTGCCAGCATCCGCTATTGCCTGGCCTGGCGGCCAAAGCCCGGCGAATTGGCGGCCCTGCCCAATCTGCAGGTTGTGTTTGGGCTTGGCGCCGGGGTCGACGGCATCCTCGCCGATGCAACCATCCCCGCCCATCTGCCAATCGTACGCATGGTGGAACAGGGGCTGACCAAGGGCATGGTGGAATATGTGCTCTGGCAGGTGCTCTACCATCACCGTCGGGTCTGGGAGCTGGAAGAGGCGCAAGCGAACGGCGTCTGGCTGGATCACAGCTATCCTGCGCCCTGGGACCGCGCCGTCGGCATCATGGGGCTGGGTGAGATCGGCGCGGCGGCGGCTGAACGATTGGCCGATTTCAAGTTCAAGCTGCGCGGCTGGAGCCGCAATCGCAAATCGCTGCGCAATGTGGAGAGCTTCGCCGGCGCTGAGGAGCTGCCGGCGTTCCTCAAGGGTTGCGATATCCTGGTCTGCCTGCTGCCGCTGACGGTGGAAACCCGTGGCCTGCTGAACGCTGATCTCTTCGCGCATTTGCCGCGCGGCGCGGCCCTCATCAATGCCGGTCGCGGTGCCCAGCTCAATGAAGCGGATTTTCTCGCCGCCCTGCAGGACGGCCAGATCGGCTCCGCCACGCTCGACGTCTTCCAGACCGAACCGCTGCCGCCCAATCACCCCTTCTGGCAGCAGAAGCGCCTCTTCATCACGCCGCACAATGCCAGCATGACCGAAGCAGGTGCTGCCGTGCTGGCGATCCGGCAGCAGATCCTGGATTTCGAAGCCGGCCAGCCCTTGCGCCATCTGGTCGACCGGCAAGCCGGCTATTGATCCACGATTGTCTGGCCGGATAAAGCTTGGCGAAATTGCCGGCCGCGCAGGGCGCTAACCACAAACAGGCTGTCATCCGGGGCTTGATCCGGGATCCATAACAACCGCACCCGGCCTCACCGATGGCCCCCGGATCGAGTCCGGGTGACAAATGAGTGTGTGATTGAACGAAGTGCGAGGCCGGCGGTCAGGCGGCGCCGTGACGCTCAGCGACGGCGCAAGCGCGAGGTTTGGGGCTTGCGCGGTGCTGGGCGCGGCACCGGTGTCTTGGCGATGATCTTGGCCGCCCCCTTGGCCTTGGGCTTCGACCAGTCGGCGATGAAGGCGTAAAGCGCCCGGAGACCCAGCGCCTCGCCGCCCTCGGGACGGCCGGGCCGGTTGCTCACATTCCAGCCCATCGTGTCGATATGCATCCACTTGGTGCCGGGCGTCAGGAATTCCTGCAGATAGAGCGCCGCCGTGATGGCGCCGGCATAGCCGCTTTCGGAGCAGTTGTTGATATCGGCGACCTTGCTGTCCAGCATGCGCCGGTAGGATTTGTTCAGCGGCAGGCGCCAGAGCTGATCGTCCTGGCCGCGCCCCTGCAGCAGCAGCGCATCGGCAAGGTCGTCATCGGTGGCGAACAGGGCTGGCATCTCGGTGCCCAGGGCAACCCGCGCTGCGCCGGTCAAGGTGGCGGCATCGATGATCAGGTCGGGCTTGTCATTCTCCGCCTCGGCCAGGGCATCGCACAGGATCAGCCGCCCTTCGGCATCGGTATCGCCGATTTCGACCGTGATCCCCTTGCGCGTCTTGACCACATCCAACGGCCGCATCGCATTGCCGGAGACGCTGTTTTCCACCGCCGGCACCAGCAGGCGCAGCCGCACCTTCAGTTTGGCATCCATGATCGCCTGGGCCAAAGCCAGCATCAGCGCCGCGCCGCCCATGTCCTTCTTCATCAGCCGCATATAGCTGCCGCCCTTCAGGTCCAGGCCACCGGTATCGAAACAGACACCCTTGCCGACCAAAGTCAGCTTCGGCCCTTCGTTGCCCCAGCGCAGGTCGATGAGGCGCGGCGCCCGGCTGCTGGCGCGGCCCACCATATGAATGGTGGGATAATTCTGCTTGAGGAGATCGTCGCCGACGATTTCGCGAATCTTCGCCTTATGGGCCTTGGCGACGGCCTTGACGGCGCCGGCCAGTTCGGCCGGCCCCATATCGCTGGCCGGGGTGTTGATCATGTCGCGGCCGAGGAAGAGCGCCTTGGCCAGCCGCGTCACCAATGCCCGGTCGGCGCCTTGCGGCCAGACCAGGCGGGCGAGTGCCTTATCCGCCGCTTTGTAACGCTCGAACCGATAGCCGCCCACCGCCCAGCCGAAGGCAAAGGCCGTGGCATCGAAACCGGCTTCGGCATCGAGCTGATAGGCGCCGGCCGGCAGAGCCGTCGGCAGGACGGCCGACGACCAGCGATCCTGGCCCTCCTCGACGCCGAGCAGGATGCGCTCGATCTTGCCGTCGCCTGCCGGAACGAGACAGATACTGCCTGGCTTGGCCTGGAAATCGACGCTCTTGACCCACCGCTGCACGCTTCCCGGCTGCGCCTTCAGCCAATCACCCAGGCGGGCGGCGCGAATCGGCGTGATGACCACGGCATTGGCGGCGCGGTCGACGAGATGGTCGGGCAAGATGGCAACTCCTAAGACAGCATTGCGACAGAATCGGCGGCATCCGCGCCGGTTTCCGTGGCGGATTGTAGCCGCAACGGGGTCTGAATCTGTACGCAAAATCGCGCCGCCGGTCATGTCAAATCTACTCTTCGCCGGGCAATCGCCGCCTGAAACTTTGGGGCTTAGTTGACGGCTGGGTCACATGCTAAAAATAGCCATCCATCTGCAAGGATTATCCGGCATGAAGGATGGCAGATAACGAAAGCCCAATCCGTGAACGAGTTGACGCTTTATATCGGCAACAAGAACTATTCATCCTGGTCAATGCGGCCCTGGCTGGTTCTACAGCATTCGGGATTGCCCTTCCGCGAGATCGTCTCGCCCTTGCGGCAACCCGACAGCAAGGCGCGCTTCCTCGCCTTGTCGCCGGCCGGCAGGGTTCCCGTCCTGCATCACGGTCACGTCGTCATCTGGGAAAGCCTGGCGATCTGCGAATATCTGGCGGAGCTGGCGCCCGGGGCCGGGCTATGGCCGAGCGATCCTGCGCTACGCGCCCATGCCAGATCGATCGCCCATGAAATGCATGCCGGTTTTGCCCGTTTGCGCGAGAACCTGCCGATGGATGTCAGGTCGGACCGCCGGGCGCAATCCCGCGCTCATCTCGCCGCCGATGATATCACCCGGATCGGTGATATCTGGCGCCAGGCCCGGCAGGGTTTCGGCCGCCGCATGGACGGCCCCTTCCTGTTCGGCAGCTTCACCATCGCCGATGCCATGTATGTGCCCGTGGTCAGCCGTTTCCGCACCTATGGCGTGACCCTGGAAGAGGTTGGTGCCGCCTATATGGCGGCGATCCTGGATTGGCCGGCCTTCAAGGCCTGGGAAGCGGCCGCGGCGGCGGAAACGGCCGTCATCGATTTCGATATCTTCGGGCAACCTCGTTGACGGGCGATAACGGCATGAGCGAGAGCACACAGATCATCGCCAAGCCGACCGATCTGCCGCTCGGCCTGCGCCGGACCGGCCAGATTGCCCCCTATGTGCTGTGGGCCATTGTCACGATCACATCGCTTTATCTGCGACCGCCGACGGCACCGCTGGAATTGGAAACCCTGGCTTCCGCCTGGCATATGTGGAGCAATGATGTCTGGCAGCCCTTGCGCAATGAACTGCCCACCCCGCAGATTCCGCCGCTTCAGCTCTGGCTGATCCTCGCCGGCTGGCATTGGACCGATGTCAATGAATGGTGGCCGCGCCTGCTCTCGCCTTTCGCCGGCCTGATAACGATCTGGCTGATGCGGCCGGCAGCGCTGACCCTCTGGCCGCATCGGCGCAGCACGGTGCATTTCGCGCGCATCCTGCTGATCGGCCTGGGTGGTTTCGTCATCACCCTCTCGATGATCGTGCCGGAGATGCTGATTCTGCCGATGACCTTGGCGGGCTTCATCCTCATGGCGCGCCTGTGGACACTGCCGCTGTCGGGAAGCCAGCGCTTCCTCCATTTGCTGGTCCTGATCGTGCTGCAGACCGGCATCATCATGGCGGCCGGCTGGGCCGCCTGGCTGACATTGCCGGTCACCGGTGCGCTGGCACCGCTTCTCGACCCCGGCAGTTCCGCCAATAGCGGCGGCACCGCGCGCCCCGAGGGGTTGCGCGTCCTCGGACGATGGTGGCGGGAAATCGTTTTCGCCTCCTTGCCGGCCGCCATCATGGCGTTGGTCTGGCTCGACATGCTGGGATCGCTGGATCACTGGATTTCGTTCGGCAATGGCTGGCTGGACCCCGCCACCGAAGCGTCGCGCCGGGAAGCCTGGAGCCTGCTCTTCTTCCCGGTGATGCTTTACCCCTGGATCTGCTGGAAGACCTTGTGGCGGGCGCTCAATCGCTCATTGCGCGACCAGATCGGCACCGGCCTGCGGCTGGGCACCGCCTATCTGGTGGCCGCCATCATCGCCGGCCTCGTCGGCGGCTGGGAATTGCAGGGCCTGCTGCCGGTTGCGGCACCGCTTTGCCTGATCGGCGCGCGGCTGTTGGCGACACAGGAAATCAAGGCTCGCGACTTCCACGGCGTGGTGCCGGGTTTCCTCGCCTTGCTGATCGGGCTGATCTTCTTCTTGATGAACATCATCCCGACCGCCCATCTCGACGTCGTCTGGCGCTGGCTGTTCGGTGTGTCCTTGCCGATCTGGCTCGGCGGGATGGGGCTCACCTCGGGACTGATCCTGCTCATCGCCGGCTATATCCTGGCGCAGATCTCGCCACGCCAGCAGTTGCTGCGCACGCTGCAGGTCGCCTTGCTGCCGAGCCTGCTGATGACCTGCCTCAACATCGAATTTCCCACCAATCTGGCGCAGTTTTTCGACCTGACGCCGGTCGCCAGCCGGCTGCAGACCATGCAGCAGGCCGGCCAGCCGATCGCCATCTATGGCGATTACCGCGGCGAATTCGATTTCCAGGGCCGTCTCTTGAAAGCGCCCGATGTGGTGGAGACCCCGCAACAGGCCTGGCTCTGGGCGGACCGGCATCCGGGCGGGGCCATCCTGACCTATTTCGACGGCAGTCCGATTCGCTTGCCGGCCCTGCCGATCTATCGCGGGGTCGCCCGGGATCATTGGGTCGCGATCTGGCCGGCCAGCGCCGTCGCCGCTTCCGATGGCCATGTCCTCGATAGCAGCTTCTGACGGCCCCGGCGCTACAGACGGACCGGCGAGCATCTGTTACAGTGGGCCCTCGGATGCAGGGGAGCACGACTAATGTCTTCATACACAATGGGGTACCGACAGGTGCGCGGCCCCGAAAAGCGTAAGGACAAGCGGCTGCTGCTGCCGGTCTTTACGGTGGACTTGAACGGCATCATCTGCTCCAGCGTCAACTGGTCGCTGGGCGGCCTGCTGATTTCCGATTTTGTCGGCGAATTGACGGAAGACAGCGTCATCACGGCGGAGATCAAGGCCAAGGACGGTCAGGCCGATGTCCATCTGCGCCTGCCCGCCCGTGTCATCCGGCATGATACCCAGACGCGGGAAGTCGCGCTGAAATTCGAACAGATGGATCCCCAGATCTATGACTTCTTCGAACAATGCCTCAGCCGGCAGTTCAAGCGGGATTCCTGACGCAAATCGGCCGTCATCAGACGCCTGATCGACGCGGCGTGGAATGAGCTGAAATGACTACCGACTTTGCGCCGCTCGACTGGTTCAGCCTGGCGGTTTTTCTGCTGATCTTCTTCGGCTACGGGTACATTGCCCGGCTGCTGACCGGCGGCGGCAACCTCAATTCGGTGCTGCATCAAGTCCGGCGCAGTTGGATGCAGCGAATGATGGACCGGCCGGACCGGATCGTCGATTCCGCCTTGACCGGCCATACCGTCGCGTCGATCTCCTTTTTCAGTTCCGCCACGATCCTGGTCATCGCCGGCCTGCTCGGTTTGCTCGGCAAGACCACCGATGCCTACCGGGTGATCAGCAGCTGGTTTTTCGTCACGCCAAGCTCGACGGATGCGTTCCAGCTCAAGCTCGTGGGGTTGATCGCCATCTTCGTCTACGGCTTCTTCCGTTTCACCTGGGCCTTGCGACAGTACAATTACTGTTGCGCCTTGATCGGCGCGGCGCCGCTGGCCAAGGACGAACATCCGCATCGCGGGGAAATGGCCGATCAGGTCGCTATCGTCTATAGCAGCGCGCTTGCCAGTTTCGGCGCCGGCATCCGCTGCTATTACTTTGCCCTGGCCTGGCTGGCCTGGCTCAGCAGCGCGATCGCCTTTCTCGCGGCCATCATCCTGGTCCTGCTGGTGCTGCTGCGCCGCCAGGCGATATCCCATAGCGTCCGTGCCATCCGGCGCTATATGGAGCTCAATCCCCCAGATGACGACACAGGCAACGACAGGGGCAATGACCGCGGCAACAACTAGGGGGGTTCCCGCCATGGCGCATGACACCGACCTGCCGATCGTTTACGGCGCGGCCTATAGCGTTTATGTGCGCGCTGTGCGATTGGCGCTGGCGGAAAAGGGCGTTGCCTATGAGCTGGTCGAGATCGATGTCTTCGCCGAAGGCGGCGTGCCGGACGACCATCTGCGGCGCCATCCATTCGGCCGCATTCCCAGTTTCCGGCATGGCAGCTTCGAGCTCTATGAAAGCGGTGCCATCGAGCGCTATATCGATGAGGCTTTCGCCGGCCCTGCTTTGCAGCCGACGACACCTGAGGCCCGGGCCCGCCTCAACCAGATGACCGGCATCCTCGACAATTATGCCTACCGGACCCTGGTCTGGGACATCTATGTCGAACGCGTTTCCGCGCCCCGGGAAGGCCGGGCAACCGACGAGGTGCGCTTGCAGGCGGCGCTGCCAAAAGCAGCGCGTTGCCTGACGGCCATCGAAGACCTGATGGCAAACGATCAATGGCTGGTCGGCACGGCCCTCAGCCTCGCCGATCTGCATGCCGTGCCGATGATCGGATATGTCGTCCAGGCGACCGAGGGCCGGGACCTCCTGGCGCAACACCGCCGCCTGGCAAGCTGGTGGGAAGGGATGCGACGGCGGCCAAGCATCCAGAAGCTCAAGCTGGGATGAGAAAAGCCGGTTGAGACCCGGGTCTATGCGTCGGCGGCGGCAAGCCGCCGGGCCCGCGAGGCCAGGAACCAGAAACCGAGATTGGTCAGCCAGCGGTTGAGCCGCCCGGTCGGGTTGAGGCCGGTCGCCTTCAGGATCATCGCCATCGCCCGCTCGATATGGCGGCGCTGGTAATAGCGATAGGCGCGCCGGGCATAGGCCCGCGTGAAACGCCGGCGCTCATAGGCTTCGTCCGGATGATTGGCCGCGTAATAGGCATAAGCCAGTTCATCGTCTTCCGATTCGGTGATGCGGCTGAGCGCGATCTTGACGCGCTGCCACGAACCGATCCCGTCCCGCTCCAGGTAGCGTTTCAAATGGCTGTAGAACAGCTTGTAATGCCGCAGCTCATCGGCTGCGATGTTGCGGCAGATTTCCTTCAGCACCGGCTCGTCGGTCGCTTCCATCAGCGCCGTGTAATAGGACGACGTACCGGTCTCGACGATACAGCGCGCCACCAATTCGCCGGCGCGCGAGCCGCGAATGGAGGACGTTACATCGAGCGGAAATTGATAGCCCTCGGTGAACCGGGCGAAGCAGATATCGAAATCGAAATCAGCATCGGCCAGCTTGGCCCATTGTGCCAAGGCGGCACCATGCTGCACCTCTTCGACCGACCAGGCGCGGATGACGCGCTGAAAGGTCGGGTCATCATTGAAGACCGCGCAAAGGTAAGTCGCATAGTCGCCACCATTGTACTCCACCATGGCGGCTGCCTTGACGACCTTGACCAGATCAGGATCGATCTTGCTGCGGTCGAACGACGACCAGGGAATCTGTTCGAGCGTCCAGTGACTCATGCGGCTGTAGATACGTTAATTGGTTGACTTTGCCGGGCTTACCCCAGGTGCGACCCGTAATCCCGCGATCCCCGATCTGCCTGGGCCGGTCCCAAGGAGACTAGGTCAGGGACGGCAACTTGACAAGACGATGACAATCGCCGCCGCAACCCCGGATATATATGCTGATCGACTTGCGCCAGAGCATTGCAATATGTGCATTCCGGCCCACGCCCTCGATCTGCCATCAGTTCATTAACGACAAGCTGACGGCGTCATCAAAAAAACAACGCGGCCGAGTCGCTGCCGACTACAGGCCGCGCCGCTTTAATTAACACCTCAGTACGGCGACGGTTCCGCGGCGGCCGCCAGGCGGGCCTCGGCGACTTCCAGCGCTTTGCTGGCTTCCTGCCGGGTCTCGTCGTCCTTCGCGTCCTCGACGTCTTCCTTGGCATCCTGGACAGCCTGCGCCGCCTTCGCCTGGTCAAGCTCGGCGACCGGCTTGGCATGTTCCGCCAGGACCGTGCAGCTTTCCGGCGTCACCTCGGCGAAACCGCCTTCGACGAAAATCCGTTCCGCCACCTTGCCGTCGCGGAACACCGCAATGACACCGGGACGGATGGTCGAAATCAGTGGCATATGGCCCGGCAGCACGCCGAAATCACCTTCGACGCCCGGCACCACGACCATCTCAACATCGGTCGCCAGTTCCAGACGCTCCGGCGAGACGAGCTCGAAACGCACCTGATCCGCCATGTTTCACCCTTCTTAAACCGCGGCGATCCGCGGATCGTCTTCTTCAAATCCGTACCGGCGCCGCGCCTGCGACGCCGGTCTCGGTCGATGTAGCCTGTTAGGCGGCCTCGGCCATCTTCTTGGCCTTGGCGACCGCTTCTTCGATCGTGCCGACCATGTAGAAAGCCGATTCCGGCAGGTCGTCGTAATCGCCGGCAACGATGCCCTTGAAGCCCTTGATGGTGTCTTCGAGCTTGACCAGCACGCCCGGCGTACCGGTGAAGACTTCGGCCACATGGAAGGGCTGCGAGAGGAAACGCTGGATCTTACGGGCGCGGGCGACCGTCAGCTTGTCTTCTTCCGACAGTTCATCCATGCCGAGAATGGCGATGATGTCCTGCAGCGCCTTGTAGCTCTGCAGCACGCGCTGCACGTCACGGGCGACCTCGTAGTGCTCGTCACCGATCACGCGCGGATCAAGCATGCGCGAAGTCGAGTCGAGCGGATCGACGGCCGGGAAGATGCCGAGCTCGGCGATCTGACGGCTGAGCACGGTGGTCGCGTCCAAGTGCGAGAACGAGGTCGCCGGCGCCGGGTCGGTCAAGTCGTCGGCGGGCACGTAAATGGCCTGCACCGAGGTGATCGAGCCCTTCTTGGTCGAGGTGATACGTTCCTGCAGCGCACCCATATCGGTCGCCAGCGTCGGCTGATAACCGACGGCCGAGGGGATACGGCCGAGCAGCGCCGACACTTCCGAACCCGCCTGGGTGAAACGGAAGATATTGTCGACGAAGAACAGCACGTCCTGGCCTTCTTCATCGCGGAAATATTCGGCGAGGGTCAGGCCGGAGAGCGCGACGCGGGCGCGGGCTCCCGGGGGCTCGTTCATCTGGCCATAGACCAGGGCGCATTTGGAATCGCCGCCATCCAGCTTGATAACGCCGGATTCGATCATTTCGTGATAAAGGTCGTTGCCTTCGCGGGTACGCTCGCCGACACCGGCGAAGACCGAGTAACCGCCATGCGCCTTCGCGACGTTGTTGATCAGCTCCATGATGGTGACGGTCTTGCCGACACCCGCACCGCCGAACAGGCCGATCTTGCCGCCCTTGGCGTAAGGTGCCAGGAGATCGATGACCTTGATGCCGGTGATCAGCACTTCGGCTTCGGTCGACTGCTCGGAGAAATCCGGCGCCGAGCGATGGATCGGCAGGGTCTTCTTGTTGCCGATCGGGCCGCGCTCGTCGATCGGCTGGCCGATGACGTTGACGATACGGCCGAGGGTCTCGGGGCCAACCGGCATCGAGATCGGCGCGCCGGTATCGGTCACTTCGGTGCCGCGCACCAGACCGTCGGTCGAGTCCATGGCGATGGCGCGCACGGTGTTCTCGCCGAGATGCTGCGCGACTTCCAGCACCAGGAGATGGCCCTGGTTCTGCAAATGCAGCGCGTTGAGAATGGCCGGCAGATCGCCTTCGAACTGCACGTCGACGACGGCGCCCGTCACCTGTGTAATTTTGCCGACGATATTCTTCGACATCGAGTTAGCTCCTTTGACCGCTTTTGGCCTTTATCAAACCGCTTCCGCACCGGAGATGATCTCGATCAGCTCCTTGGTGATATTGGCCTGACGTGTCCGGTTGTACGTAATGGTCAGCTTGTTGATCATTTCACCCGCATTGCGGGTCGCATTGTCCATCGCCGTCATGCGCGCGCCCTGTTCGCTGGCGGCATTCTCCAGCAGCGCACGATAGACCTGCATGCCGATATTGCGCGGCAGCAGATCGGCGAGGATGGCGCCTTCATCAGGCTCGTATTCGTACTGCGCCAGCTGCGCATCCGCATTCTCATTGGCGGCACCGCCGACCGAGAAGGGAATGAGCTGCTGATAGGTAACGATCTGGCTGATCGCCGATTTGAATTTGTTGTAGATCACCGTACAGATGTCGAATTCGCCATGATCGAACATGTGACGAACCCGCGAGGCGATCTTTTCCGCCGCCTCGAAGCTGAGGCGCGGTTTGCCCACGTCTTCGATCGTGCCGATCATGTCACCGGCGAATTCGCGGCGCAGCTGATCGCTGCCCTTGCGGCCGACGGAAAGAATCTTCACGCTCTTGCCGGCGGATTTCAGGTCGCGGATATGCTTCCTGGCACCGCGCACGATCGAGCCGTTGAAACCGCCGCACAGGCCGCGATCCGAGGTCATCACGACCACCAGATGCACCTGGTCCTTGCCGGTGCCGGCCAGCAATGCCGGTGCGCCTTCGATCCCCGCCATCGACGCGGCCAGCGAACCGAGCACGCGTTCCATCCGCTCCGCATAGGGGCGGGCGGCTTCCGCCTGCTCCTGCGCGCGACGCAGCTTCGCCGCCGCCACCATCTTCATGGCGGAGGTGATCTTCTGCGTCGACTTAACGCTGTTGATGCGGACCTTTAGATCCTTGAGGTTTGGCATCCCTCACCCTTCCCAATGCCTTCGTTACGTTCTGCCGTCTCAGCGATACCGATGCCGACTCAGGCGAAGGACTTCACGAAGTGGGTCATGATGTCGGTCAGCTTGTCCTCGGTGGCCTTCGACAGCTCCCGCTCCTTGCGGATCGTCTCGAGCAGATCGGCGTGTTTCGCCTTGATCTCGCCCAGCAGGGCATGTTCGAAACGGTTCACATCCTTGGTGTCGATGGTGTCGAGGAAACCGCGGACGCCGGCGAAAATCGCCACGACCTGCTCTTCGACCGGCATCGGCTGGTACTGCCCCTGCTTCAGGAGTTCGGTCAGGCGCGCACCGCGGGCCAGCAATTTCTGCGTCGCCGCATCGAGATCCGAGGCAAACTGAGCGAAAGCCGCCATTTCACGATACTGAGCGAGTTCCAGCTTGATCTTGCCGGCAACCTGCTTCATCGCCTTGATCTGGGCGGCGGAACCGACGCGGCTGACCGACAGACCGACGTTAATCGCCGGGCGGATGCCCTTATAGAACAGCGCGGTTTCCAGGAAGATCTGACCGTCGGTGATCGAAATCACGTTGGTCGGAATGTAAGCGGAGACGTCGCCGGCCTGGGTTTCGATCACTGGGAGCGCTGTGAGCGAACCGGCGCCATTGGCATCGTTCATCTTCGCCGCGCGTTCCAGCAGGCGGGAGTGCAGATAGAAGACGTCGCCCGGATAGGCTTCGCGTCCCGGCGGACGGCGCAGCAGCAGCGACATCTGGCGATAAGCGACGGCCTGCTTGGAGAGATCATCATAGATGATGACGGCATGCATGCCGTTGTCGCGGAAGAACTCGCCCATGGTACAGCCGGTATATGGCGCCAGGAACTGCAGCGGGGCCGGTTCCGAGGCCGTGGCGGCCACGACGATCGAATATTCCAGCGCGCCGTTGTCTTCCAGCGTCTTCACGAACTGGGCGACGGTCGAACGCTTCTGACCGACCGCGACATAGATGCAATAGAGCTTCTTCGATTCGTCGCCGCCGGCATTGATCGACTTCTGGTTCAGGATCGTGTCGAGGGCGACGGCGGTCTTGCCGGTCTGACGATCGCCGATGATCAGCTCGCGCTGGCCGCGTCCGATCGGCACCAGGCTGTCGATGGCCTTGAGGCCGGTCTGCATCGGCTCATGCACGGATTTCCGCGGGATGATGCCGGGGGCCTTCACTTCGACGCGCTTGCGCTCGACATCCTGCAGCGGACCCTTGCCGTCGATCGGATTGCCGAGGCCGTCCACCACGCGGCCGAGCAGGCCGCGCCCGACGGGTACGTCGACGATGGTGCCGGTACGCTTGACGGTATCGCCTTCCTTGATGGCGCGGTCGTCGCCGAAGATCACGACACCGACATTGTCGGTTTCGAGGTTCAGCGCCATGCCACGGACGCCACCGGGGAATTCGACCATTTCACCGGCCTGGACCTTGTCCAGACCATGGATGCGGGCAACACCGTCGCCGACGGACAGCACCTGGCCAACTTCAGTGACGTCGGCCTCATTGCCGAAATTCTCAATCTGTTGCTTGAGAATGGCGGAAATTTCGGCGGCGCGGATTTCCATTATCCAACCCCTTTCATGGCGAACTGCAGCTTCTGCAGCTTGGTTTTCAGCGAATTATCGATCATGCGGCTGCCGATCCGGACGATCAGGCCACCGAGCAAACTGGGATCTACCTTGACGTCGATGGCGACCTTGCCGCCGACCACGCGCTTGATCGCGTCGCTGACGGCTGCCTGTTGCGCATCGGTAAGTGGCCGCGCGGCGGTGACCTCTGCAGTCATCTCGCCACGTTTGTCAGCCAGCATCTTCTGGAAGGCCTTGATCATCGCCGGCACCGCGAAAAGGCGGCGGTTCTGGGCGACGAGGCCGATGAATTTCTGGGTGAGCTCGCCGAGGCCGGCGGCCTTGAGCACGGCCGCCATCGCCTGGCCCTGCTCGGCACGGCTGAGGACCGGGCTGTTAATGAGGCGCTTCAAATCGGCGCTGTCGGCGACCATCTTCGCCAAAGCGGCCAGATCGGCCGCGACCGCATCCAGTTGATGCTTGCCTTCAGCCAATTCAAACAGCGCCGCGGCGTAACGCGTCGCCAGCCCGCCTTGCTCAGATGTCTGGGCTGCCAATTTCTGCCCCCGTCCCTGGTTGTCTTCGGATAAACGATGACTGATCGTCTTAACTTTCCTGACTTTCGCCCCCTCAGACGATCGTCAGGACAGCCCTGCACAGCCCTTTGAAGGCGTGAAAGGCGTGCGGTGTGTAACATAACCTGTCAGGGTCTGCAACAGCACCGCGCGGGCAGCATTAACGGATTGAAATATAATCGTAAACATCAAAAAAAAGCGGGCCCGTACAAGCCTGTGGCATGGCCTGCGACGAGGCGTCCCATGGGCTTTCGCTGGACCGGCTTCCTTGTCCGGTTGCAGCCGCGCAGGTGGTTAACGCTATCAGCGGTGCAATGCGGGAGAAAGCTTTCTGTCAGCAGCGGCGATATCGGTAGCGACCATGCCGAAAGCTGGGCGCTGCAGAAGCCGCGCATACCAGGCGGCGAGGTGTTGAAAATCTGTCAAAGCCGGGCCGCCCAGACGCCGGACAAAGAGCACCGTCATGAAAAGACCGATATCGGCAACGGACAAGTCACCGCAGAAAAAATCATGCCCGGCCAGCCGCTTATCCAGGTCCGACAACTGATCGCGAATCGCTGATTCGGCCCGCAGCCCCGCTTGCTCTCGCTCCAATTGCCGTGTTGCGTCGGGATGGGCGGGTTCGGTCCGGTAAAGCAGGTTCCGCACCGGTGCGAACAGGATCTCATCCGCGGTCAGCTCCAACAGCCGGCAATCCGCCCGGACTTTGGCGCCGGCCGGGTATAGTGCCGGCCGGGGATAAGCATCCTCAAGGTATTCGAAGATCACTGTCGAATCGAAAAGCGTCAGGTCGCCATCGACCAGCACCGGCACTTGGCGTTTCGGATTAGAAGCCAGGACGGCCGGATGGCGCGGCTCATAGCCCCGCTCTTGGCTGAACGGCACGCGGATGCGCTCGAAAGCCAAGCCTTTTTCCTGCAACGCGATCTCCACCTTGCGGGAAAACAGGCTCAAGGGACCAAGATAAAGCTGAATCGCCACGCCGCATCCCCTCGCCGAAACCGATGCCAGGAACAATAAGAGAACATATAAACTGACGCAACCTGGTCGATGGCGGGCTATTCGACGGCGGGCGCGCCAGCCGATCCGGCAACGAAGGCATGGAATTCAATCGAGCGGTCCGCCTGCCAGGCGGCGGCGAACTTGGCATTCATCTGCTGCCAGGAATGGAAGACGGCGGCCGCGGGTTCGAAATGCGGCTTGGCGATCGCCGTCGCGCCGCCGCGAATGAGGCCGATCAACTGCTCATAGCCGGCATCGATGCGCTGGATAAAATGGTCGCTATGGGACAGCGATTGCGGTCGTATCCGCAACGTATAGACCGCATCCGATGCGTAAGGTGCCGCCCCGCCGGCCAGCGCCAGGCTTTCCAGATCGTAGAGCACGTCCTCCGCCAGCAGATCCTGCCATTGCCGGCCGGGATCAAGCCGCGTCACGCCGTGCAGCGAGCCATAGGCGGCGGCGAATTCGTGGAAGCCGATCGTCGCCTGATGGTCGCGGGCCGGGATCGACCGCAATTCCCGCCCCTGCCAATCGCTGATGGCGGTACGGCCGTAAGCCGTGCCGTGACGTTCCGCCAGCGGCAGCAGGCGCGACAGGTAGTTCGGCGACCAGCAATCATCGGCATCGAGCACGGCGATGAAGCGGCCGCGCGCCGCCGCCGTGGCCCGGTTCCGCGCTTTTGCCGGCCCGGTCGGCACGGCGACCGGTGCGAGCACGCGGATGCGCGGGTCGCGCTGCGCCAGGGATTGGTAATCATCCGGCTCGTCCGGCGCCACCACGATTTCGAAATCCTGATGCTGCTGCGCGAGCACGCTGGCGAGCGCCGTGTCGATGAAATCCCGCGCCTGAAAGGCGGCGATGATCACCGATACATCCGGCTGTCGCTGCTCCTGCTCCGCCTCGCGCATCATCCGCTCACATGAAACTGTAAGGATCGATATCGACCTGGATGGCCGGGTCGCCCTTGCGTCCCTTGCCCTCCAGCCCCTTGCCGTCCAACCAACGGCGCAGCACCGCCTGCGGCGCCACATCGCGCCGACATTTCACCAGAAAACGCCGCCGATGGCGACCACGCAAAACGGCCAAGGGTGCCGGCGCCGGTCCCAGGATGCTGACGCCGTCGATCTGCGGCACGCTGCGCGCCAGCTCTCGGCAGAGATCTTCCACCGCCGCTTCCTGGCTGCCAGCCACGATGACGGCGGCCAGCCGGCCGAAAGGCGGCATGCCGACCATCGCGCGGTCATCGGCCTCGGCCGCCAGGAACCCTTCCCGGTCGCCCGAAGCCAAGGCCTGCATCACCGGCCGGTCGGGGTCGTAAGTCTGCAGATAGACCTGGCCCGGCTTGCTGCCGCGGCCGGCGCGCCCCGCCACCTGGTGCAGCAGCTGGAAGGTCCGCTCGGCCGCACGCAGGTCGCCGCCATTGAGGCCGAGATCGGCGTCGACCACACCGACCAAAGTGAGATCCGGAAAGTGATGTCCCTTGGCGATGATCTGGGTGCCGATGATGAGGTCGATCTCGCGGTCCTGGATGGCACGCACCAGTTCGGCCGCCTTGGCCGGGCCGGTCACCGTATCGCTGGTGAGGATCAGGCGCCGCGCGTCGGGAAAGCGCATCGCCGCTTCTTCTGCCACACGTTCGACGCCGGGACCGCAGGCGGCGAAACCGCCCGTCGATCCGCAATTGGTGCAACTCGACGGCATCTGCGTGCTGAAGCCGCAATGATGGCATTGCAGCCGTTGGTGAAAGCGATGCTCCACCAGCCAGGCGGTACAATGCGGACATTGCAGGCGATGGCCGCAATCGCGGCACAAAGTCAGCGGCGCATAGCCCCGGCGATTGAGAAACAGCAGGGCCTGCTCACCGGCCGCCAGGGCCCGTTCCAACGCCGTCAGCAAGGTGGGCGAGAGCCAGCTGGACCGCATTGGCTTGTCGCGCCGCAGGTCGATCAAATGCATGCTGGGCAATTGCGCGCCGCCATGACGATCCGGCAGATGCAGGGCGCGATATTTACCGCTCTCGACATTGGTGAGGCTTTCCAGCGACGGCGTCGCCGAAGCAAGAGCGACCGGTATCTGCCCGAGATGCGCCCGCACCACCGCCATGTCGCGCGCCTGGTAGATGACACCGTCTTCCTGCTTGAAGGCCGCTTCATGCTCCTCATCGACAATGATCAGGCCGAGATCGGGATAAGGCAAAAACAGGGCCGAGCGTGCACCGACCACCACCTTCGCCTTGCCATGCAGCACCGCACGCCAGGTGAGACGGCGCTCAAGCCCGGTCAGTTCCGAATGCCACTGCGCCGGCAAGGCGCCGAAGCGTGCCTCGAATCGGCGCAGCCACTGTGCGCCAAGTGCGATTTCCGGCAGCAGTACCAGCGCCTGCTTGCCCTGCGCGAGACAGGCGGCGATCGCTTCGAAATAAACCTCCGTCTTGCCTGAGCCGGTGACGCCATCCAGCAGCGTGGCGCTATAGCTGCCGGCCCGCACGGCCTCGCTCAAGCGGTCGGCGGCATGTTGCTGCTCCGGCGACAAAGCGGGTCCTTGCCGCGATTGATCCGGTTCACCGAAGGGCGCCGGTAACGGCATTGCCACTGACTCGATCAGGCTGCGCTCCGCCATCTGGCGGATGACACCGGCGCTGACGCCGGCTTCCTTGGCCAAGTCGGTCGCTTGCATCGGCGGCCGCTCGCGCAATACCGCCAGCACGCGCTGCCGCTGCGGACTCAATTTTTCCGTGGAAGACGGTGCCGTCGCGCTGCAACGCCAGGTGGTCAAGGAGCGCGGCGGCTGGAAGGCATCCGAAACGCTCATTGCCATCCGCAGCACCGCACCCGGCGCCGCCATGCAGTAGGACGACACCCAATCGACGAAGCGCCGCGTCACGTCCGGCATCGGCGGCACATCGAGCCGCGCGATCACATCCTTCAGGCGGCTTGCCGCGATATCGCCGCTGCCCGCCTGCCAGACCACGCCGATCAGGCTGCGCTTGCCGAGCGGCACCTCGACGAAATCGCCCGGCTGCAACGCAAGATTCGCCGGGCAGCGATAATCGTAAATACCTCCCGGCGTGCCACCCAAAGGCAAGGGCAGCAGGATGCCGACACGCTGATCGCTATCAGCGGCCGGCTCGATCAGAAACGGCTCGGCGATCATGGCGTCACCCGACATCGATCGATCCATCGCGCAAAGCCGCCATGTACCCATGGCCCCGTGGCATTGAAGCGACGGCGTCAGGAAGATCGGGTGACGAACTGGCGATTTCCGCCGGCATGGGCTAGACTCGGCTGCGGTTGATTCGACTGCTGCGATCCGCCGGCTTGAGTCATCGCCATCGGATCTCGCAAAGCGGCACTTTAACCGAGTGCAGGCTTTGTCGCCATCACGCAACAATCGGGACAGATCGCCGGATATCGCGTCAGGGACGGACAGAATCATGAAGTTCTTCATCGATACGGCCGATCTGGGCACGGACGGCTTGCAACTGATTGCCGATGTGGTGCAGATCTATAATACCTATCCGGATTTCGAGACTCAGGCGCTGGTCGCGGCGGTTGCTGGTCATATCGCCGATTGGGCCAAGACGGCGCAATCGATTCTCTAATGATGATAATGATGATGCTGTGACGATCAGATTGCGGACGATACGAGATGGTAGACACCTGTTATGGTAGATAAGGGCGATACGGCCGCGGGCGGCCAAAACACCAAGAAGGCCGCCGGCAATTTGCCGACGGCGGCGCAGGTCATCGCCTATCTGCGGCGGCATCCCGATTTCCTGCTGCGGCATCCGGAATTGCTGGATCTGCAGGATGCGCCCGCGCGCCATCAGGGCGGAACGGTGGTCGATCTGCAGCAGGCGATGGTGGAAAAGCTGCGCCGCGATGTGGCGCGGCTGCGCGCCGACCAGGATGAGATCATCGCCAACAGCCGGGACAACCTGAACACCCAGGAACGCATCCATCAGGCATCGCTCGCACTGCTGGAAGCGGAAACCTTCGAGCAGTTCATCGAAATCGTCACCGGCGACCTGGTGCTGATGCTGGATGTCGATGTGGTCAATCTTTGCATCGAGATGACCGATCTCAGCTTCAACCGGCCGGCGGTGGATGGCGTGCTGATCCTGGAACGCGGCGCGGTCGATCGCATCATGGGCAAGAATCGCGATATCCTGCTGCGGGACGATATCGACGGCGATCCGGAGATCTTCGCCGGTTGCGCCGATATGGTGCGGTCCGATGCGCTGCTGCGCCTGCATATAAGCTCCGCCGCGCCGCATGGTCTGGTCGCTTTCGGCACCCGCCATCCCGGCTATTTCCATCCCGGCCAGGCAACCGAATTGCTGGGCTTTCTCGGCAAGATCATCGAATTCGGAATCCGCGCATGGCTGGACCTGCCGCATCCTTGAACAAGAAGGCGGCGAACAGGAAGATGGCGGGGCAATCGGACCTCGCCGTTCCCTCTGGTGAGGAAGCTGCCGCGGGCTTCGACGTCGCGGCCGACCTGAAGAAAGCCATTGCCATCTGGCTTGCCTGGCTCGGCGATGAGCGCCGCGCTGCGGATTTGACGGTGGATGCTTATCGCCGCGACTTCGCCGATTTTCTCGGCTTCATCACCGGCCATCTCGGCGCGCAGCCGGATCTCGCCCGGATCGCAGCGCTTGGCCGCGCCGATTTTCGCGCCTGGATGGCCCGGCGGTCGACGCGCGGCTTGCAGGCCAGTTCCACGGCCCGGGCCTTGAGCGCGGTCAAAAGCTTCTACCGGCTGGCCATCAAGCGCGGCCTGATCGACCAGACCAGCCTGACCGCCTTGCGCACGCCCAAATTGCCGCGCAGCCTACCCAAGCCCTTGACCGCTCCGGAAGCGATGGAAGCTGTCTCCGCCATCGGCGACCAGCAACATGAAAGCTGGATCGGCAAGCGCGATATCGCCGTCCTCACACTGCTCTATGGCTGCGGCCTGCGCATCAGCGAAGCGCTCTCCCTCACCCGTGGCGATGTGCCGGCGCAGGACGGTGTGGGCTTGCTGCGTATCCTCGGCAAGGGCCGCAAGGAGCGCGTGGTGCCGATCCTGCCGGTGGTCAGCGACGCGATTCGCGATTACCTCGCCGCCTGTCCCTATGGCGGCGGCGCGGGCGATCCGCTTTTTGTCGGCGCGCGCGGCGATGTGCTCAATCCACGGCTGATCCAACGGGCGATGCAGCATTTGCGCGCCGCACTCGGCCTGCCGGAAACCGCCACGCCGCATGCCTTGCGGCATTCCTTTGCCACCCATTTGCTGGCCGGCGGCGGCGATCTGCGCGCGATCCAGGAATTGCTCGGCCATGCCTCGCTCTCCACCACGCAGCGTTATACCGAGGTGGATGCGGCGCAATTGATGGCGGTTTACAACGCCGCGCATCCACGCGCGAAAAGCTAGCCAGTTCGAATCCGGCGTTCCAGAATCAGCCAATCCAGCAAAGCCGGCAGGCCCAAAGCCGCATCGCGCGCCCGCTTCGTCACCGCCAGGGCCAGGGCCAGGATCGGGGCGACGCCAAGCAGATGGCAGATCAACAGAAAGCCGCCTTCCTGGGCGCCGAGCCCGCCGGGAATGAGGAAAGCCAGTGCGCGCACCGTGCTGGCCATCACCTCGATCAGCAGCGCCTCGACAATGGAAACCGGGTGGCCGAGCAGCAGCAGGATCGTCCAGGTCTCGCCGACCCGGAAAAGCCCGGCGATCACATGCCAGGCGATGTCCAGCGTCATCGCGACCCATCGGCGATAGAGTGCGACGAGATGCGTTGCCAGATCCTGTGCCGTGGCCTCGACCGCTTGCAGCAGCCGATGCCATTTCGGCCGGTGCAACAACCCTGCCGCGCCCGACAGCAGGCGGCGGTGCTGGATCGCCAGCAGGAAAAGTAGCGGCACCACGGACAGTCCGATGCCGAGCATCGCTCCGGCGAAACCAAGTATCTGCCGTTGCCATAGCAGCAGGAAGCCGGCCGCTACCAGAATCACCCGTGCCGCCAAGGCGCCAGTGATATCGACAATCAGGATCGCCGCGACGGCAGTGCCGGTGAGGCCGGGTCGACGCGATCGCGCTGCCCGATAGGCCAGCCGGCCACGGACCACATTGCCGCCGATCTGCGCCATGGGGAGCAGGTGATTGACGGCCTCGCTGATCCAGCGTCCCTGCACCAGATGCAAGTAAGGCAATCGTTCGGCGCGGCGATAGAGGCAGGCCCAACCTGCCGCACTGCTGAAGATCGAAGCGATGCGCCAGGGAAGGATGGCGAAGGCACCCCAGCCGATGCCGATGACCGCAGCGAAGATCGCGCCGGGATCATGCTGCGCAAAGACGGCGACCAGAAGGGCGATGCCGATTGCAAGCCCCCACATCGTAGGTCGTTTCATGAATGACAAAGCTGCCGCCATTTGCAGAATATCAGGCGCAAATTATCGTGGGGACGATCCTATCCCCAATGAAAGACACTGTCAGGGAGCATGAAATGTCGGAGAAGCCGACACAACTTCATATCAGGCCGATCACGGCGGCCGATGCCGATGCCGTCTGCGCCATGTCGCTGAACTTCCGGCACTACCTGGAAGCGCTCGGCGATACCGACGACTATCAATTCAACCGCGCGCGCTATCTGCAAGATGGCTTTGGGCCGGATCCGGCTTTCGGCGGTTTCCTGGCGGTGTTGAACGACGAGGCGGTCGGCTATCTGCTGCATTGTCCCAGTTACAATAGCGACCTTGCCTGTCGCGAGCTGATGGTGATCGACCTTTGGGTGGAGCCGGCCGGCCGCCGCCACGGTGTCGGCAAGGGGTTGATGCAGGCCGCCGGCGATCTCGCCCGCCGGCGCGGCGCCACGCGGCTGATCTGGTCGGTCTTCAAGCCCAATCACCTGGCCTATGATTTCTATCACCGGATCGGCGGCGAGATGATCGAGGAACTCGACTGGATGACCCTGCCACTCAGCCGTGACTAGAGCCGGATCGTTTTAGACGGAATCGCTTGGCGATTTGTCTAAAACGTGAATCCGCCTCTCATCCATAAGATAGAGGGCGATTCACGTCTTTGATGGAAGCATAAGGCAGCCATCAAAGACGATCGCGCTCTAGCGCGCCGCCGCTTCCCGCTGCAGCCAGTCGATGAAGGCATCGGTCGATGGATTCTGCTGGTCGGTGCGGGAGAGAAAATAGCCGCGCGGCGATTGGCTGACATGATGATGGGCGCGGCGCAGTTGCCCCGCCGCGATGAGTGGCTCCACCAAAGGCGCCCAGCCCAAGGCGAGTCCCTGGCCGGCGATCGCCGCCTGCAGCACCAATGTGTAATTGTTGAAGCGCAGTTGCCGGCCGCGCAGTTTTTCATCGCACTGCGCTTCCCGCAGCCAATCGGCCCAGGTGAACCAGCGCTCGCTGCGGCGGTCCGGCGAGGACGGCGCCGGCATGTCGTCGAGATGCAGCAGGACCGCCTCGGCCATCCAGTCGGGCTTGCCGCGCAACGGCCCGCAGCCATAAGTCGGCGCGCAGACCGGATAAACCTTTTCCGCGAAAAGAAGCTTGCCGCGATTGCGGCGGCCAGCGGCCGGGGCCTTGCCGAACAGAATCGCGATATCCGCGCTGGCGCTCCCCAGGTCGTGGACATGCTGGGCCGTCAGGATCCGCACATCGACCGCCGGCATCACCGCCTTGAAGCGCTCCAGGCGCGGCAACAGCCAATAGGCCGCGAAAGCGAAATCGGTCGCGACGGTGATTTCGGCGCGAGTCACCGGCTGCCGCAGTGCTTGCGTCACCTGGCGCAAGGCTTGGAAGCCGGTTTCCACCGCCTGCCGGAGCTCCTCCCCCGCGGAGGTCAGCGCGACACCTTGCGAGCGCCGCTGGAACAGTTTCTGGCCCAGTGCCGCTTCCAGTTGCCGGATCTGCTGGCTGATGGCCGGTTGCGAGGTGCCGAGATGCTGGGCCGCCTTGCTGAAGCTGCCGAAACGGGCCGCCGCCTCGAAAGCCGGCAAAGCGGCCAAGGGCGGCAGGCCACCTGGGATATTTGTTTTACTTATATCACTCATATCGCTTGGCCGCGTTCCGGACCGATGCTTTCCAGCATAAATTAAGGCTTTGTCGCAGGAAACCGGTAAAGCGCCCCCAAATCGCGGATATAAGCGGGGCCGAGGGCCGGATCAGTTGGGAGAAGCCGCCATCATGGCAACACGCAAACCGAACATTCTTTTCCTCATGGCGGACCAGCTCGCCGCCAGTTATCTGCCGGCCTATGGCCATAAGGTGGTGCAGGCGCCGCATCTCTCGGCGCTCGCCGAGAAGGGCGTCACCTTCGACAGCTTCTACACCAATGCCCCGCTTTGTGCGCCGTCGCGCTTCACCATGATGGCCGGCGCCCTGCCGAAGCGGATCGGCGCCTTCGACAATGCCGCGGATTTCAGCAGCGACGTCCCGACCTTCGCCCATTATCTCCGTGCCGCCGGTTATCGCACCACCTTGACCGGCAAGATGCATTTCTGCGGCCCCGACCAGTTGCATGGCTTCGAGGAACGGCTGACCACCGACATCTATCCCGCTGATTACGGTTGGACCCCCGATTGGGAACATTTCGATGTGCGGCCGAGCTGGTATCATAACATGCTCTCGGTCCTGCAGGCGGGGCCCGCCGTGCGGTCGAACCAGCTCGATTTCGATGACGAGGTTACCTATACGGCGCGCCGCCATCTCTACGACATGGCGCGCAGCGCCGATGAACGGCCCTTCTGCCTGACCGTCTCCTGGACCCATCCGCACGACCCCTATGCCGCCCAGCCGGAACTGATGGCGCGCTACCGTGAGGACGACATCCCCCTGCCGCTGGTGCGGCGCGAGGATGTGCCGCTCGATCCGCATTCGGCGCGGCTGCGCCATGTCTCCGACATGGAGGCCTATGTGATCCACGACGAGCATGTGCGCCGCGCCCGTCATGCCTATTTCGCCAATATCACCTATATCGACAGCCAGGTCGGCATCCTGATGCAGGCGCTGAAGGAAACCGGCCTCGATCAGAACACCATCGTCGTTTTCACCGCCGATCACGGCGATATGCTGGGCGAGCGCGGCCTCTGGTACAAGATGAGCTGGTTCCAGGATTCCTGCCGCATCCCGCTGATCGTCTCGGCCCCCGGCATGTTCCAGAGCGGCCGTGTCAGTGCCGCGACCTCATCGATCGATCTGCTGCCAACCCTGGCGGAGATTGCCGCCGATGGCGGCAAGTTCGCGCCGGCCGCCCCGATCGACGGCCGGTCGCTGCTGCCGCATCTCAACCGGAGCGGCGGCCATGACGAAGTGATCGGCGAATATTGCGGCGAAGGTGCCATTGCACCCGTGCTGATGATCCGGCGCGGCCAATGGAAATATGTCTGCTCGACACCCGATCCGGATCAGTTGTTCGACCTGTCCGCCGATCCGCTGGAGAAAACCAATCTCGCCGCCGATCCCGCCCATACCAGGATCCTGAGCGACTTCCGCGCCGAAGCGGCCCAGCGCTGGGATGTCCCGGCGCTCCATGCACAGGTTCTCGCCAGCCAGCAGCGCCGCCGCCTGGTCTATCAGGCGCTGTCGCAGGGCAAGCATACGAGTTGGGACCATCAGCCGCTGCGCGATGCCAGCACCAGCTATATGCGCAACCATCTGGTACTGGACGATCTCGAATATCGCTCGCGCCTGCCCCATGTGGAGATGCCAAAGGCGGCGGAGTAAGCAAATCACGGAAGGCAGTCGCCGGCTGAGGCTGCCGGCGACTGTCGTTCTATAGGCTGGCTGCAGCCGGCCTTTCACGATTAGCTCACCATCTGCATGCCGATGGTGAGTTAATGCCAAAGCTATATCCGCCAATCGCCCCCTACGATTCCGGCTTTCTCGCGGTTGGTGACGATCAGCAAATCTATTGGGAGACTTGCGGCAATCCGGATGGCCATCCGGTCCTCTATCTGCATGGCGGACCAGGTTCCGGCTGCACCGACACGGCGCGGCGTTTCTTCGATCCGACGGCCTATCGGATTATCCTCTTCGATCAACGTGGTTGCGGTCGCAGCCTGCCACATGCGGGCGAACCCGAGACCGATCTGTCGTGCAACACCACGCATCACTTGGTGCGGGACATCCTATGCCTGCGCCATCATCTGAAGGTCGATCGCTGGTTGGTATTTGGCGTTTCCTGGGGCAGCACTTTGGCCCTTGCTTACGCGGAACAACTTCCCGTCCAAGTAAGAGCCCTCATTCTTGCCGGTGTGACGACGACACGCCGGAGCGAGATCGACTGGCTCTATCGCGGTATCGCGCCACTTTACCCGGAAGAATGGGAACACTTTCAAGACGGTGTGCCAGCAAGCGAGCGAGCGGACGATCTGGTGACCGCCTATCATCGCCTGCTCAATGATGCCGATCCTGCTATTCGAGCCAAGGCCGCCCGGGACTGGCACGACTGGGAGGCCGCCTCGCTGTCCATCGATCCTCGTGCGAAACCGCCAGCGAGCTGGTCGGACCCGCAGTTCCGGCTCGCGCGGGCCCGCATCGTGACGCATTACTTTCGCCATGCCGCTTGGCTGGAAGAAGGAATTCTGCTGAAAGAGGCAAGCCGCCTGGCCGGTATTCCAGGCATCCTGATTCAGGGACGTCTCGATCTCGGCGCGCCGCTGGTGACGGCCTGGCAATTGGCCAGGGTCTGGCGCGACGCAGAACTTGTGATCATTTCACCAGCCGGCCATTCGGTGAGCGATCCGGGTATGGAAGATGCCATCATTGCCGCCACGGATCGCTTCGCGCAGCCACAACGCAGCTGATTGCCTGACGCAAATCAGGCAATCGCGTGACGCAATCAGATATGAATGGCCTTGCTGAAAATCGCCAGAGCCGCTTCCTTGATAGCTTCATTGAAAGTCGGGTGGCCATGGAAGGCGCGGGCGACATCTTCTGCCGAGGCGTGGAATTCCATCGCCATGACGCATTCATGAATAAGCGTGCCGGCATCCGGCCCCAGCACATGGGCGCCAAGCAGGCGGTCAGTCTTGGCATCGGCGATGAGCTTGACGAGGCCGTCGGTATCGGCATTGGCCTTGGCGCGGGAATTCGCCAGGAAGGGGAACTTGCCGATCTTGTAGTCGACACCGGCCGCCTTCAATTCGTCCTCGCTCTTGCCGACACTCGCCAGTTCCGGCCAAGTGTAGACGATATTCGGCACCGTCTCGTAATTCACATGGCCGGCCTGGCCGGCCAGCATTTCGGCGATGGCCACACCTTCCTCTTCCGCCTTATGGGCCAGCATCGGGCCGGCGATGACGTCGCCGATCGCATAGATACCGGGCACATTGGTCTGGAAGTGATGATCGGTCTTGATGCGGCCTTTCTCATCCAGTGCCACGCCGGCGGTGTCGAGGCCGAGGCCTTCGGTATAGGGCTTGCGGCCGATCGCCACCAGCACCGCATCGGCCACCAGTTCTTCCTTGGCGCCGCCCTTGGCCGGTTCCAGGCTGAGCGTTACCTTGCCTTTGGCACTCTTCGCTGAGGTCACCTTGGTGCCGAGCTTGAAGGTCATGCCCTGTTTGGTCAGGACGCGCTGGAACTGGGTGCTGACTTCAGTATCGATGCTCGGCACGATCCGGTCGAGGAATTCGACCACCGTTACCTTGGCGCCGAGGCGCAGCCAGACCGAACCCATCTCCAGGCCGATCACCCCGCCGCCAATGACGACTAGGTGCTCCGGCACTTTCTCCAGGGACAAGGCGCCGGTCGAGGAAACGATCTGCTTTTCATCGATGGCGACACCGGGCAGCGGCGTCACATCGGAACCGGTAGCGATGATGATGCTCTTGGCCGAAACGGCCTGGGCCTTCTCCCCGCTGACCTCGATCTTGCCGCCACCCAGCAGCTTGCCGGTCCCCTTCAGATAGGTGACCTTATTCTTCTTGAAGAGGAACTCGACGCCTTTGGTGAGATCGCCAACCACCTTGTTCTTGCGATCCATCATCGTTTTCAAATCGAGGTCAAGCTTACCGACCTTGATGCCATGGGCTGCAAAGTCATGCGCCGCCTCGGCATATTTATGCGATGAGGTCAGCAGAGCCTTCGAGGGAATGCAGCCGACATTAAGGCAGGTGCCGCCAAGCGCGCCGCGCTTCTCGATGCAAGCGGTCTTGAGGCCGAGCTGTGCCGCCTTGATGGCGCAGACATAACCGCCCGGCCCGCCACCGATCACCACCACGTCGAAACTGTCTTCCGCCATCATCGGCTCCTTCTTCAATCTGTTCCCGGCCGTCGCACCGGGCGGCCTCAGCCGCGCCGGATCAGGACGGTCGACCGTTCCTTCTTCGGCCCATAGACCGTCATGCGCTTGAAATCGGCATGGGAAACCGCACGGCCGGTCTGCTGCCGCGCCGTCTGCCCCAATTCGCGCGAGATCCAGGGATCGTTCACCCGTATTTCATCGTCGCCGATCGCGCTGACCACCACCCAATGCGGCGTATCATCGCCATGGAACAGATTGGTCGAAACCAGCACAATGGGAATGGCACCCGCCGCCATCGCCTGCTTCAGTTCTGCAATCGAGGGATTGCCGCGATGAACCGGGATGCGCAGGCGCTTCGCTTCTTCAAGATCGGCCTGCTGCAGCAAGCGCATCACCTGGACGCGATCCTTGTCATCGAGACGGTCGGAGAGGAACACCCCGCCTTTGTTCATCCAGACTTCGGCCGAAAAGCCGCGCCGCCTGGCCGCCAGCGCTAAGCCCAGCGCGCCGCTGCCGCCATGGCCGGCCCCCATGAAGATGGTGGTCGCCTCGCGCCACAATTGCAGTTCCAGCGTCCGGGCGATCTTCACTTTCGAATCGAGCGCGTTCATCGCCATCATCAGCGAGGACGGCCCGCAGGTGAAGCCGGTGGACTGGTTGTAATAGGCGACCGGGCGCGGCTTGGCGGCGATACCGACCTTGCGGGCCGCCGGTTTGCGCGCGACCTTCCTGGCTGCGCGCGGTTTCGCCGCCGCTTTACGACGAGCCGGCATGAGCTCCCCCTCAGATCTCCAGGATCAGGCGCTGCGGATCTTCCAGGCAATCCTTCAGACGCACCAGGAAGGTCACGGCCTCGCGGCCGTCGATGATGCGGTGATCGTAGCTGAGCGCCAGATACATCATCGGCCGCGCCTCGATCTTGCCGTCGACCACCATGGGCCGCTGCTGGATCTTATGCATGCCGAGGATGCCGGATTGTGGTGGGTTGAGGATCGGCGTCGACATCAGCGAGCCATAGACACCGCCATTGGAGATGGTGAAGGTGCCGCCGGTCAGCTCCTCAATCGAGAGCTTGCCGTCGCGGGCGCGGCGGCCGAGCTCGGCGATACGCTGTTCGATCTCGGCAAGGCTCATCTTGTCGGCATCGCGCACCACCGGCACGACCAGGCCCTGCTCGGTGCCGACCGCGACACCGACATCGTAATGGTTCTTATAGATGATGTCCGGGCCGTCGATCTCGGCATTGACCGCCGGCACTTCCTTCAAGGCCTGGATGGCGGCGCGCACGAAGAAGCCCATGAAACCGAGCTTCACCTTGTGGCGCTTCTCGAAGCCGTCCTTGTATTTTTCGCGCAACGCCATCACCGCGCCCATATCCACCTCGTTGAAGGTGGTCAGCATGGCGGCATTGTTCTGCGCCTGCTTCAGGCGCTCGGCGATGCGGCGGCGCAGGCGCGACATCGGCACGCGTTCTTCATTCGGCCCCAAAGCCCGCGGCACATGCGGCAGTTCGACTGCCGGCTGCGGCGGCGTCGCCGGACGCGCGACCGGTGCCGGCTGTGCCGGGGCTGCCGGCTGGGCCGCCGGAGCGCTCTTCTGCTTTTCGAGATAAGCCAGGACATCTTCCTTCAGCAGGCGGCCGTCCTTGCCGGTTCCGTTGATCTTCGCCGGATCGAGATTGTTTTCAGCGACCAGCTTGCGGACCGCCGGCGCGAGATCATCAGCCTTGGCGGCCGGTGCCGATGTTGCCGCCGGCGCCGCCGCAGCAGCAGCACCACTGCCATTGGTGCTGACGACGGCGCCATCGGTGATCCGGCCGAGAACCGCACCGACCGCGACGGTCGACCCTTGCGGCGCCACGATCTCGCCCAGCGTGCCGCTGGTGGGCGCGAAAACTTCAAGCGTGACCTTATCGGTCTCCAGTTCCAGCAGGGCTTCGTCGGCCTTGACCGCATCGCCGACTTTCTTGCTCCATTTGGCCACGGTGGCTTCCGTCACCGATTCGCCGAGGGCCGGAACGGTGATTGGCGTCGCCGAGCCTGCCGAACTGGCAGCCGGTGCCGCAGATGCTTTCGCCGGCACGGCGGCTGCTTTGGCGGCTGTCGCCGCGGCCTTGGGCGTTGCGCCGCCACCATTGGCGCCGCTGACAATTTCGCCGCCGGCAATTGCGCCATCGGTGATCTGGCCCAGCACGGCGCCGACCGCCACGGTCGCGCCGGCCGGGGCGGCAATTTCACCCAGGGTGCCATTGGCGGTCGCGAAGACCTCCAGCGTCACCTTGTCCGTTTCCAGTTCCAGCAGCGCTTCGTCGACCTTCACCTGGTCGCCGACCTGCTTCATCCACTTCGCAACCGTCGCTTCCGTCACCGATTCCCCAAGAGCCGGAACGACAATAGGCGTGGCCATCATTTCACCTCGTCAGCCTCGGCGCATGCTCCGGCATGCGCGCTTCGATGGATGCCGGCCGAGACCGGCGGTTTCAGCTCGATCGATCAGGCCCGGCTGGTTACGCCCAGGGCCTGGTCGATCAGTGTCGCTTGTTCTTTCACATGGCGTCGGAACAGACCGGTCGCCGGCGCTGCCGCGGCCGGCCGGCCGGCATAGATCAGGCGCGGCTGGCGATGGCCGTTGGTTTCCATGACGGCTTCGATTTCCGGCATCACGAAGGTCCAGGCGCCCATATTCTTCGGCTCTTCCTGGCACCAGACGACTTCCGCCTTGGGGAAGCGCTTCAATTCGGCCGCCAGCGACTTCGCCGGGAAGGGATAGAGCTGCTCGACGCGCAGCAGATAAATATTCTTGATGCCGCGCTTTTCGCGTTCCTCGAAGAGATCGTAATAGACCTTGCCGGAACACAGCACCACGCGCTTGATGTCCTTGTCCTGCAGCGGCGCATCGTCCCACAGCACGCGATGGAAGCTGGTGCCCGGGCCGAATTCCGAGAGCTTCGAGACACAGAGCTTGTGACGCAGCAGCGATTTCGGCGTCATCATGATCAGCGGCTTGCGGAAATTCCGGTGCACCTGGCGGCGCAGCACATGGAAATAATTGGCCGGCGTGGTCGCATTGACGACCTGCATATTGTCTTCGGCGCAGGCCTGCAGATAGCGCTCGAGACGGGCCGAGCTGTGTTCCGGTCCCTGGCCCTCGTAACCATGGGGCAGGAGCATGACCAGGCCGGACATGCGCAGCCACTTGGCTTCGCCCGAGGAAATGAACTGGTCGATGATCACCTGGGCGCCATTGGCGAAATCGCCGAATTGCGCTTCCCACAGCACCAAAGCGCGCGGCTCCGCCAGCGAGAAGCCGTATTCGAAGCCGAGCACGCCGGCTTCCGAAAGCGGGCTGTCGATCACCTCGAAATGCGCCTGCCCCGGGCGGATATTGTTGAGCGGCGTGTATTCGGCTTCGTTTTCCTGGTCGATCAGGACGGCATGGCGCTGCGAGAAGGTGCCGCGCTTGCAGTCCTGGCCAGAGAGGCGGACATAGACGCCCTCATTCAGCAGCGTGCCGAAAGCCAGGGCTTCGCCGGTCGCCCAGTCGATCCCCTCGCCGCTCTTGAACATCTCTTCCTTCTGGGCGAGCTGGCGGGCGATCTTGCGGTTGGCATTGAAGGTCGCCGGCACGGTGGTCAGCGCCTTGCCGACCTCCTGCAAACCATCGGGCATGATCGAGGTTTCGCCGCGGCGCTCATCGCCCGAGGCGATGGCGAGCCCGGCCCAGGCGCCTTCCAGCCAGTCGGCCTTGTTCGGCTTGTAATTGGCCGAGCCTTCGAATTCCGTCTCCAGGTGATGCTGGAAATCCTGCAGGACCTGATCGACATCGGCCTGGCTCAGCACACCTTCCTGCACCAGCTTGTCGGCATAGATCGCCCGGGTGGTCGGATGGTTGGCGATCTTGCGGTACATCAGCGGCTGGGTGAAAGCCGGCTCGTCGCTTTCATTGTGGCCATAGCGGCGATAGCAGAACATGTCGATGACGACGTCACGCTTGAATTCCTGGCGGAACTCCATGGCAAGGCCGGCGCAGAACAGTACCGCTTCGGGATCGTCGGCATTGACATGCAGGATCGGCGCCTGCACGCCCTTGGCGATGTCCGAGCAATAGGGCCCCGACCGCGACGCCACCGGATTGGTGGTGAAGCCGATCTGGTTGTTGATGATGAAGTGGATCGTGCCGCCGGTCCGATAGCCGTTCAACTCGGAAAGATCGAGCGATTCCGGCACCAAGCCCTGGCCGGCAAAGGCCGCGTCGCCGTGGATCAGAAGCCCCATGACCTGCTCGCGGTTCTTGTCGCCGCGCTGCCGCTGCTTGGCGCGCACCTTGCCGAGCACCACGGTATTGACCGCTTCCAGATGCGACGGATTGGCGTTCAGCGAGAGATGCACCACATGGCCGTCGAATTCGCGGTCGGCCGAGGTGCCGAGATGGTATTTGACGTCGGCCGAGCCCTGCACGTCTTCCGGATTGGCGGAATTGCCCTGGAATTCCGAGAAGATCGCCGAGAACGGCTTGTTCATGAAATTGGCCAGTACGTTCAGGCGGCCGCGATGGGCCATGCCGATCACGACTTCCTTGAGGCCAAGCTGGCTGCCGCGCTTGATCACCTGTTCCAGCGCCGCGATCGTGGTTTCGCCGCCATCGAGGCCGAAGCGCTTGGTGCCGGTGAACTTCTTGTCGAGGAAGCGCTCGAACATCTCCGCCGCGGTCAGGCGCGCAAGGATGGCGCGCTTGCCGCGACCGGTGAAGTCGCGCTGCGCCCGACTGCCTTCGACCCGCATCTGCAGCCACTTCTTCTGGTCGGGATTCTCGATATGCATGTATTCGATGCCGATCGACCCGCAATAGGTCTGCCGCACCGCATGCACGATCTGGCGCAGGGTGGCGCTCTCGTAACCGAAGGCATTGTCGATGACGATTTCGCGATCCATGTCGGCTTCGGTGAAGCCATAGGTGCGCGGATCGAGTTCCGCATGCTTGCCGCGCGGCTTCAATTCCAGCGGATCGAGATTGGCTTCGAGATGGCCGCGCACACGATAGGCGCGGATCAGCATCATCGCCCGCAAGCTGTCGAGGGCGGCTTTCTTGCGATCGCGCAATGTCGCCCGCGGCCGGGCGACATCCTCGGCCGCGCCATCCTCTTCATATCCGTCGCCGATTTCGACCGCGCGCTCGCGCGGCGACCAGCTGGCGCCGCGGATATCCTGCAGGACGGTGGTGGCGTCGTCCCGCAAATCATCGAAAAAGCTGCGCCAGCTGGGATCGACCGATGCGGCGTTCTCCAGATATTTGGCGTAGAGTTCTTCGATGAAAGGGGCGTTGGGGCCGGAAAGGAAACTGGTCTGATCCATGCTCGATCACTCACTGCAGCCAAGGCCGCGATCGGGCGGCGGCCCGTATAGAACCCCTGGCAAACCGGCGCTCGGCAACCACCGTCCGAAAAGGACATCGGGGCTATCGAAGCTACCTGCAGGAAGCCGCACCCGACCGGCGGCATCCCGCGTTTTATAACCGTCCTTCCGGTATGACGCCGCAGAAATCTGTCCCCGTTCATGATAAGCGGGTGGCAATTTTCCGCGGCGCACCGGTTTACTTGCCCATTGCCTTGACCATGGTACTGCCCAGGCTGGCGGGCGAATCCGCCACCAGGATCCCGGCCGAGCGCATGGCTTCGATCTTGTCGCCGGCACCGCCCTTGCCGCCGGAGATGATTGCACCGGCATGGCCCATGCGGCGGCCCGGTGGCGCGGTGACGCCGGCGATGAAGCCGACCACCGGCTTTTTCTTCTTTGCCGCCTTCAGGAAGGCGGCGGCGTCTTCCTCGGCATTGCCGCCGATTTCGCCGATCATCACGATGCCCTGGGTTTCGTCATCCGCCAGGAACAGCTCCAGGCAGTCGACGAAATTGGTGCCGTTGACCGGATCGCCGCCGATGCCGATGCAGGTCGTCTGGCCGAGGCCGGCCGCCGTGGTCTGCGCCACCGCTTCATAAGTGAGCGTGCCGGAGCGCGAGACGATGCCGATCTTGCCGCGACTGTGGATATGGCCCGGCATGATGCCGATCTTGCATTCGCCCGGCGTGATGATGCCGGGGCAGTTCGGGCCGATCAGGCGGGTCTTGGAACCGGACAGGCCGCGCTTGACCCGCACCATGTCGAGCACCGGGATGCCTTCGGTGATGCAAACCACCAGCTCGATGCCGGCTTCGCTGGCTTCGAGGATGGCATCGGCCGCGAAGGGCGGCGGCACATAGATGACGCTGGCATTGGCGCCCGTCTTGGAAACGGCCGCGGCGACCGTATCGAAGACCGGCAGGTCCAGATGCTTGGTGCCGCCCTTGCCGGGCGTGACGCCGCCAACCATGCGGGTGCCATAGGCGATTGCTTGTTCGGAATGGAAGGTACCTTGCGAACCGGTGAAGCCCTGGCAGATGACCTTCGTGTCCTTATTGACGAGAACGGCCATTACCTCACGCCTCCTTCACGGCTTTGACGACTTTTTCCGCCGCATCGGCCAGATTGTCGGCCGACAGGATCGGCAAGCCGGATTGCGCCAGAATCTTCTTACCCAGATCGACATTGGTGCCTTCGAGGCGCACCACCAGCGGCACGTGCAGGCTGACCTCGCGCGCAGCGGCGACGACACCCTCGGCAATCACATCGCAGCGCATGATGCCGCCGAAGATGTTAACCAGAATCCCTTCGACATTGGCGTCGCTGAGAATGATCTTGAAAGCCGTGGTGACGCGTTCCTTGGTGGCGCCGCCACCGACATCGAGGAAATTCGCCGGTGCGCCGCCATAGAGCTTGATGATATCCATCGTCGCCATGGCAAGACCGGCGCCATTCACCATGCAGCCGATATTGCCGTCGAGCTTGATGTAGTTGAGACTGTGCTTCGCCGCTTCCAGCTCGGCCGGATCTTCCTCATCGGCATCGCGCAGTTCTTCGACATCCTTGTGACGGAAGAGCGCGTTGTCGTCGAAATTCACCTTGGCATCGAGCGCCAGCACATCGCCGGCGCCGGTCACCACCAGCGGATTGATTTCGACGATCGAGCAATCGAGCTCGGTGAAGGCGCGATACATCGCGGTGACGAACTTCACGCAGGAGCCGATCTGATTGCCTTCGAGGCCGAGGCCGAAAGCAACTTCACGGGCATGGAAGGGCTGGATGCCGGTTGCCGGATCGACGGCGATCTTGATGATCTTTTCCGGATGAGTCGCAGCGACCTCTTCGATCTCCACGCCGCCTTCCGACGAGGCCATGATGGTGATCCGCGATGTCGCCCGGTCCACCAGCATGCCGAGATAGAGCTCGCGCTTGATGTCGCAGCCGCTTTCGACATAGATGCGCTTCACTAGGCGGCCCTGCGGGCCGGTCTGGTGCGTCACCAGCGTCATGCCGAGCATTTTCTGCGCGGCGTCGCGCACCTCATCGATCGATTTGACGACTTTGACGCCACCCGCCTTGCCGCGTCCGCCGGCGTGAATCTGGGCTTTGACCACCCAGACCGATCCGCCAAGCTTGCGCGCTGCGTCGACCGCTTCCTCAGGCGTATAGGCCACATGACCCTGGGGAACGGCGACACCGAATCTGCCAAGGAGGGCCTTGGCCTGATACTCGTGAATATTCATGCCCGGCTACCGTGAATGTTGCAGTGCAAATTGCACCCGCATGCATATCGCATGGGGCGCTGAAAAGCCCAGCTAAAAAGCTTAAAGAGCACAAAAAAGGAAGGAACGTCAGAAAAACGCCCCGGAACCGACATCAAATGCGCTCCAAGAAAGCGGGCGACAGCGACAGCCAACGATTTGCTGTGGTGCAGCAAGCCGTACTCTATCACCTTCCAGGGCGGGTTCAAGCCAATTGAACTTCAACCCGCCGGGTCGGGGACAGGGCTGTCGCCGTCGCCGGTCTTTGCGCGAAGCGCTTATCTGACCCGCATTTAGAACAGACGGGCCAGTCACCGCAAAAGCGATGTTACCTCTTCGCGGTCTTCTTCTTCGCAGCCGACTTCTTCTTGGCGGCGGGCTTCTTCGCGGCCTTCTTAGCGGCCGGCTTCTTGGCAGCGGCCTTCTTCGCCGCCGGCTTCTTGGCGACCTTCTTGGCAGCCTTCTTCGCGGCCGGCTTCTTCGCGGCCTTCTTGGCGGCCTTCTTGGCGGCCAACAGGATGGTCTCAGTCATTTTGCTTCTCTCCTCTTTGAAGCTTCCCCATCACAGTGATGAGGCCCCTAAACGGCCTCGACCGATCCGTTGAACAGAGCCTTTCAGGCTTTGCTTGAATCGATCTCGACCACTTTCTCCACGTCGCTGGCGCCGATCACCGGCACGCCGACATAGAGCCCTTTTACTCCGACCCGCCGCCAGATCAGACGACGGCCAGCGGAGCATAAACACTGAACTGGTTTGCAAGTGGTTTACGATCATCGAACCCGACATCGCGCTTATGCCGTGTGATCGCGGCAAACCCCATCTTGACGGTCCAGTTCATTCCATGAAGTTCGACTGGTGACGTGACGGCTGGCGCATTGATCACCCTAATCACAAGGCGCGTCGCCATCTTCCTTGGCCGAACCCCTGAGCTCCTTTACCGGGAAATTCCGAACTGACTCGCGATCGCTCACAGCGGAAGCGTCGATCCGACCGACCGGAACCCCGTCACACAGAACTTGTCACCTGTCTCCCTGAGGCTTGCCCGTAGCGCCACAATCCGCCGATCCCACCGGCATTCATCAGCGCTATCTTCGTGCGTGCCATTACCCATCCCGGAGCAGGTTACGCATTGCCACCGCATGTTTCGGCAACGCCCACTTCCCCATTACGCACAACACTAGCTGTTGTGTTAATACTATCATTTTCCCTCAAGAGCAAGTGTTACTCGCGGCCAACTTGTAAAACACACATTTTACCCGCCGCTGCGTCACGTCAAATGCGGTCTGCTGAGATAATCAACCGACTGCATTTCATTCAGCCGGGACACCGTCCGTTCGAATTCGAAGGCGCCGTCGCCGCTTGGATAAAGCCGCTCCGGCGCATCGGCTGCGGCGATCACGGCCATGACCTTGTGCTCGTAAAGCTCGTCGATCAGCACCATGAACCGCCGCGCCTGATCGCGCAGATCGGCGGAGAGGCGCGGCACATTATCGATCAGCACGACCGAATAATGGGTCGCGATGGCGAGGTAGTCGGCGGCGCCGAGCGGCTTCGCACAGAGATCGGCAAAATCGAACCACGCGACCGATCCGGCCTGGCGCGGGATATCGACCTTGCGCTGTTGCACGGTCAGCGTCCGCGATGTCGACTCCTTGCCGCCGGTCAACCGCGCGAAGCTATCGCGCATATGCCGCGCCGCCAATTCGCCAAGCGGATAGTGATAGACCCGCATGTCCTTGAGGCGCTGCAGGCGATAATCGCGCGCGCCATCCAGCTCCAGCACATCCAGCTTCTGCTGCAACAGGGCGATGAACGGCAGGAAGCGGTCGCGCTGCAGACCATCCTTGTAAAGATCGTCCGGCGCCCAGTTGGAGGTCGCCACCACCACCACGCCGCGCTCGAACAGCGCCTCGAACAGACGCCCGAGGATCATCGCATCGGCGATGTTGGTGACATGGAATTCGTCGAAGCAAAGCAGCGTGCTCTCCGCCGCCAGCTTGTCGGCCAGCGCCGGCATGAGATCGACCTGCTTCGGCTTCTCTTGCCGCCACTGATGCAGCGTGTCGTGCACCTCCAGCATGAAGGCATGGAAATGCACCCGACGCTTCTTCTCGACCGGCGCCGATGCGAAGAACAGATCCATCAGCATCGACTTGCCGCGACCGACGCCGCCGAAGATATAAAGCCCCTGCGGTGCATCGACTTCGCGGCGGCGCGCCAAGCCCAGGCGCTCGCGCCAGCTCGTCGCTTTCTCAGGCTGATAATCCCGCAAAGCATTGAAGAGGGATTGCAGCTTTTCCGCTGCGAGAAGTTGCGCTGCATCATGCTGCAGCTGACCGTCACGTTGCCGCGCGCGATAGGCGGCAAGCGGCCCTTCTTCCATCATGGAGGAGACCAACGCATCGGACACGTGAAAGGCGGCGACTCGGTCAATATGCATGTTGCAGATATGACATCACATTTTTCGTCATTTCGCCATGCCGAAATGAAACACTTGCGTTTTGATGACGCATTTTTTTGTGCGGCCTGAGTCTTTGATGCAACAGAAGATCGTCTTTGGCGCATGCATTATCCCGCATGCATGACGTCGTTCACGCCGGATGAGTGAGCGCCTCGACGCTTCTTCTTGATGCGCATGATGGCATCGCGACACGCGATCGGTCTGGTGTTGCAGGCACAAACGAAAGCCGCGCCGAGCAAGGAGCATCGGCGCGGCTTCATCTTGATGGAAGCGTCGATCAGAACTGCAGCGGCTTGCCGTTCACCGTCATCATGCCGTTCTGCGGCACGTCGATCTTGAAGTTATCGATCGGCTTGCCGTTGCTGCCTGTCGCGCGCGACGCATAGCTCAGCAATGCCTGCAGCACAGCGACATACTGCATAGCTTCGGGCTTCTCTTCCGCTTCCTTCTGCGCGAGGGAAAGCAGATCGTCGATACCGGTGATCGCGACATTCAAGGCGCCCGTCGCTCCATAGATCGCCGCCGGCTTCATCACGAAATCACCATCGGCGGTGAGATTGGCGGCAGCCGAGCTGAGATGCGACGGTTCCACACGCAGCTTCACGCCGTCCTGTTGCAGAAGCTGCTGCAACTGGATCATGAAGACCGCCGTCTTGGCATCGATCTGCGCCGGATCAGCCGTCGCATAGGCGGCGGCACCATCCGCCATCACGGAAGCGAGATCGGCCGTCGGCAGATCGATCAACGACACCGTCAGGGCACCGCTCGCCGGCAGGCTTGCTTTCGCGAAGGGACGTTCCGCCTCCGGCGTATGCAGGACAAGACCGTCATGGTCGAGGGTGAAGCTCAAGCTTGCCTTCGGTTGGTCGATACCGGTCGCGGCAAAACTGATGCCGGCTTTGCCGAGCTCGAGGGCCTCGCCACCTTCACGTTCCTGATACGTGAAGCCGGACACATGCAGATCGACGGTCGAGGCCGCGATCAGACCCGGCAGAGCCTTGATGAAATCCTGCATCGCGTTATCCGGCGCCGCATTGCCGGACGCCTTGTCGGCAGTAGCGTCGGCAGCGGCATCGGAAGATGTTCCCGTACCGGCATTGCCAGCGGCATCATTCTGATTGTCGGCAGCCTGGTTGTCCGCGGGCTGATTGTCGGCCGGTTGCTTGGCCGCCTCGCTTTGCTGGCTGGCGGCCTGCTTGTTGCCGGCCTCCCGCAACGCACGCATTTTTGCCGCGTAATCGATCAGCTTCAGCCCCTTGGCGGCCGAACTCGCATCGATCGAGGCGATCGCCACCTTGCCGCCACCCTTGTCGTCGGCATTCAACCCGCTGATGGTCAGCTTGCCGACCTGGTCCCACAGGCCCTGCCCCTTATCGGTGCTGTCGACATTGAAGGCGACGCCCGCCATCTTCAGGTCGCCACCCGATTGCGGATCATCGACCGCGACATCCGCCACTTGGAGATCGAGCTTAGTGAAACTGGAGGCTTCCTTCAGCCAGGTCCCCTCGAAGGCCTTGAGCGTCTGGGTGACCTGGCCGGCGGGCTGGCCGTCCGGCGTCTTGAAGGGGATCGTCTGCGCCATCGACAGGTGATCGGCCTGGTAGGTCTTGTCGTCTTTGGGGGTCAGGACATAGCTCACCTTGCCGATATCCAGGTAGCCGGTATCGCTCAGCGTCAGCTTGACGCCGTCGATCGTCACCAGATAGCCGGCATCCTGTTGCGGCGCGACGGTAACGGCGCCGTGACTGAGGCTGCGCTGGTCAACCGGCCCCTCCATCTGCGCCAGATAGGCTTCGACATCCTTTTGCAGGGTTGCAGCCACCTGAGTGCGATCCGGTCCCTTGTCGCAGGCGGTCAACATCAAGCCCACCAGCATCATGCCGGCGAGGCGACCGGCCTGTTTCCCAATTCTCATCCGTGACTCCCAAAATAAATTGGCCCGGCATGCGGCCGGGCTTGTGCTTCACCATAACAGATTTACCGCTCGATAGGCGTGGCAATCCGGCAAACGAAAAGATCCGGGTGTGAGGCATATCACGCCCGGATCTTGTCAATACCGTGCCGATCCCGTGACCGGGATAAGGCGAGACCGTTACCGCCGTTCGATCATCAGCTTCTTGATTTCGCCGATGGCCTTGGCCGGGTTGAGCCCCTTCGGGCAGGTCTTGGTACAGTTCATGATGGTGTGGCAGCGATACAGCCGGAACGGATCTTCCAACTCGTCCAGGCGCTCGCCGGCGCTTTCATCGCGCGTATCGGCGATCCAGCGATAGGCCTGCAGCAGGATGGCCGGACCGAGATATCGGTCGCCGTTCCACCAATAGCTGGGGCAGGAGGTCGAGCAGCAGAAGCACAGGATGCATTCCCACAGCCCATCCAGCTTGGCCCGCTCTTCCGGCGATTGCGGCCGCTCGCGCGAGGGCGGCTGGCTCTTCGCCTTCATCCAAGGCTCGATCGACGCATATTGCGCGAAAATGTGATTGAGATCGGGAACCAGATCCTTCACCACCGGCATATGCGGCAGCGGGTAGATCTTCACCTCGCCGCCGATCTCACCGATATCCTTGGTGCAGGCCAGCGTATTGGTGCCGTCGATATTCATCGCGCAGGAACCACAGACGCCTTCCCGGCACGACCGGCGAAAGGTCAGGGTCGGATCGATCTCGTTCTTGATCTTGATGATGGCGTCGAGCACCATCGGTCCGCAGCTGTCCAGATCGACTTCATAGCTATCGATCTGCGGATTGCCGCCGACATCCGGATCCCAGCGGTAGACCTTGAAGGTCTTCAGCCGCTTCGCACCGGCCGGCGCCTTGAAGGTCTTGCCGGCAACCGGTTTCATGCTGGCGGGTAAGGTCAATTCGGCCATAATGTCAGCCCTCGCCCCGATTAATAGACCCGCGCCTTCGGCGGGAAGGATTGCACTTCATTGCTGAGCGGCTGCAGATGCACCGGCCGGTAATCGAGGCGCGGCTTGCCGTCCTCACCGCACCAGGCGACGGTATGTTTCATCCACGTCTGGTCATTACGCTCCGGGAAATCCTCTCGGGCATGCGCGCCGCGGCTTTCCTCACGATTGACCGCCGATTCGATCGAGACGACCGCCTGATAGAGCAGGTTGTCGAGTTCCAGCGTCTCGACGAGATCGCTGTTCCAGATCAGCGAACGGTCGCTGACGGCGATCCGGTCGCGCTGGGCCCAGAGCGCATGGATCTTTTCCACGCCCTCCTTCAGGCTTTCGCCGGTGCGGAACACGGCGCAGTCATTCTGCATCGCCCGCTGCATGTCGAGGCGCAATTGCGCCGTCGGGATATCGCCCTTGGCATTGCGCGCCTTGTCGAGGCGGCTGATGGCAAGGTCGCCGGCATCCTTCGGCAGCGGCCGCGGATTCTCGTTCGGCTTGATCAGCTCAGCGCAGCGATGCGCCGCCGCGCGGCCGAAGACCACGAGATCGAGCAGCGAGTTCGAGCCCAGGCGGTTGGCGCCATGCACCGAGACGCAGGCCGCTTCGCCGATCGCCATCAGGCCGGGCACGATGGCATCCGGATTGCCGCCCTTCAGCGTCACCACCTCGCCGTGATAATTGGTCGGGATGCCACCCATATTGTAATGTACGGTCGGCAGCACCGGGATCGGCTCGCGGGTCACATCGACGCCGGCAAAGATCCGCGCCGTTTCGGCGATGCCCGGCAGGCGCTCGTGAATCACCTTCGGATCGAGATGTTCGATATGCAGATGGATGTGATCCTTCTGCGGGCCGACACCGCGGCCTTCGCGGATTTCCATGGTCATCGCCCGGCTGACGACGTCGCGCGAGGCGAGGTCCTTGGCCGAGGGCGCATAACGTTCCATGAAGCGTTCGCCGGCCGAATTGGTGAGATAGCCACCCTCCCCGCGCACGCCTTCGGTGATCAGGCAGCCGGCGCCATAGATGCCGGTCGGATGGAACTGCACGAATTCCATGTCCTGCAGCGGCAGCCCGGCACGCAGCGCCATGGCATTGCCATCGCCCGTGCAGGTATGGGCCGAGGTGCAGGAGAAGAAGGCCCGGCCATAACCGCCGGTCGCCATCACCACCGTCTTGGCATGGAAGCGGTGGATGGTGCCGTCATCCAGATTCCAGGCCACCACGCCGACGCAGGCGCCTTCCTCATCCATGATCAGGTCGATGGCGAAATATTCGACGAAGAATTCCGCCTGATGCTTCAGCGCCTGCTGATAGAGCGTGTGCAGGATCGCGTGGCCGGTGCGATCGGCGGCGGCGCAGGTGCGCTGGGCAATGCCCTTGCCGAAATGCGTGGTCATCCCGCCAAACGGACGCTGATAGATCTTGCCGGCTTCGGTGCGGCTGAAGGGCACGCCGTAATGCTCCAGCTCGATGATCGCCGGCACCGCTTCGCGCACCATGTATTCGATGGCGTCCTGGTCGCCCAGCCAGTCCGACCCCTTGATGGTGTCGTACATGTGCCAGCGCCAGTCATCCTCGCCCATATTGCCGAGCGAGGCGGAGATGCCGCCCTGCGCGGCCACGGTGTGGCTGCGGGTCGGATAAACCTTGGAAATGCAGGCGGTCTTCAGCCCCTTTTCCGCCATGCCAAAAGTGGCGCGCAGGCCGGCGCCGCCGGCGCCCACCACCACGACGTCATAGCGATGATCCACAAAAGGATAGGCCGTCCCATTGATATGGGGGCCATTGGCCTTCGGGCTGCCATTCGCGTTTGTCTCAGCCATGATCCGGATCGATCCCGTTACAGAAAATTCAACCGCCGAAGGCGATGACCAGCAGCGAAATCACTGCAGCCACCATCAAGGCGAAACAGGCAAAATTGGTCAGCACGATCAGCGCCGTGCGGCAGCCGTGATTGCTGACGTAATCTTCGATCACCACCTGCATGCCGAGCGCTGCATGATAGAAGGTGGTGCCGAGGAACAGCACCATCAGGCCAAGCGTCACCGGCGAGCCAAGCCAGGCGACAGCCGTCGCATGATCGGTATCGGTCAGGAAGACCACCGAGGCGACGAACCACAAGGAGAGTGGAATGAGCGCCAGAGCGGTCAGGCGCTGACGCCACCAATGGCCCACACCTTCTTTCGCGGAACCGAGGCCGCGGGCGCGGCCGAGGTCGCTGCGCAATTCCTTTTGCATCGCCATCAGAACGCCCCCCGCGCCATATAGCCGAGCACCCAGGCCAGCAGGGTCAGCACCACGGTGCCGATGATCACGGCATAGCCGCTGCGATAGGCCGCCGGCAATTCGAAGCCGAAGCCCGCATCCCAGGCAAGATGCCGGATGCCGTTCAGCAGGTGATAGAAAAAGGCCAGCGACCAGAGGAACAGGAGGATGCGGCCGATGACGGAGCCGACGATCGTCTCCGCCATATCGAAAGCTTCATTGCCCATCGCGGCGGCGATTAGCCAGTAAACCAGCACCAGCGTGCCGATTGCCAGGCCAACACCGGTCAAGCGATGGAAGATCGAGGTGGCGGAGGTAAGTTGCGGCTTATAGATCTGCAGATGCGGCGAAGTTGGTCGCGGATGGCTGGCCATGTATTCATCCCGAGGATGCGTTAACTACAAAACGCTTACCCTACACCGCGGCGTGTAAGGCTGCGCTTGTGATAACTCTTTCGCATTGCAGCGTCAACTTTACGCAGGTCTATCGTAAAAGCATGGCTGATGCGCCAAAAAGCGCCATTAAGATCAGGAACGGCGTTTCAGCAGCACGGTGTAATCAAGATCGAGCACCAGATCGGCCGGCGGCTGGCCGCCCTTGGCCGTAACCGCACCGGGGAAATCGCTGCAGGGATGGTCCTTGGCCGCCACCGTCCGCAATCGCAGGGCGCCGACATCCCGGCGGCCGGGTAACTCGACCCGCTCCAGCACCTCGCTCCAGGCATAGATCGTGTCGCCGGCAAAGCTCGGATTGACGTGCCGCCCGCCATTGATCGCCAGGATTTTGAAAGCGCCGGCCAGGCCGTTGAAACTGAGCGCGCGCGCCAGGCTGATGATATGGCCACCATAGATCAGGCGGCGGCCGAAACGGCCCTTGGCCTCGCTATGCTGGTTGAAATGCACCTTGGCATTGTTCTGGTAGAGCCGCGTCGCCGTCATGTGATCGCTCTCTTCCAGGGTCATGCCATCGACATGATCGATTTTTTCGCCCGGCGCATAATCGTCCCAGAGATGCGGCTGGCCGGCCAGGGCCGCGTCGTAGCGCGTCAAATCGAGGCTGTCCGGCAGGACGAAATCAACGCCGGCGACCCCGCTCGGCAGATCGGGCACCTTGGCTTCCGGCGCCGGCGTCGGTTTGTCGCGTTTGCGCACCATCACCCAGCGCACATAATCGAGCACGATTTCATGGCGCTGGTTGCGGCCGACCGAATGGACATAGACCACGCCGGTCTCGCCATTGGAGTTCTCCTTCAACCCGATCACGGTCGAGCGGGCGCTGACCGTGTCGCCCGGATAGACCGGCACGCCGAACTTGCAATTGGCATAGCCGAGATTGGCAATGGCATTCAGCGAGATATCGGCGACGGTCCGGCCGAAAACCATGTGGAAGACCAGCAGGTCGTCGATCGGCGCCCGCGGCAGGCCGATCAACTGGGCGAAACTGTCCGAACTCGGCAGGGCGAAACGCGAGCCGGTCAGGCCGATATAGAGCGCGACATCCCCGGTGCTGATGCTGCGCGGGACCGCATGCACGATTTCCTGCCCCAACCGAAAGTCTTCGAAGTAATTGCCCGGATTGGTCTTCATTTTCCCCTGCTCGGTTTTGAGTGCCGCACTTATGTTGCAGTGCAACCATTATCGACAGGTGATCGGTGAAGGCAAGGACGCTGCAGCAAGGCAGCGATTGTTGCGAGACAAGTTGTCTGTTTTCGCCAATCCGGCGGCATGGCAAGGTGACAATTCGATTTCACAGGCCCCAGAACACGAAGTTCAAACGCGAAGCCCGAAACACGACATCCAGAATACGATGAATATCCTATCGATCCAGTCGCAGGTGGTTTATGGCCATGTCGGCAACTCCGCCGCCCAGTTCATCCTGCAGCGCCTCGGCCACGATGTCTGGTCGGTGCCGACGGTGCTCTTCTCGAATCATTTGGACCGGCCGAGCTGGACCGGCCGGGTGCTGCCGCCGGACGATCTAGCAACACTGATCGACGGTCTCGACAAGCTCGGCGTGCTGGAGCGGGTCGATGCGATCGTCACGGGGTATCTTGGCGATGCGGGCAATGTGCCGTTGGTGGCAAAGCTGGTCGACCGGCTGCGGGCTCATCATTCCAACCTCATCTATGCCTGCGACCCGGTGATGGGTGATCACGGCAAACTTTATGTCAGGCCGGCTTTGGCCGAAGGAATCGCAGAAGAACTCGTGCGCCGCGCCGATATTCTCTTGCCCAATCAATTCGAGCTGTCACGGCTCAGCGGCCGCGACATTCATGATCACGCCACCACCATCGCTGCCGCCCGCGCGCTGAAACAGCGCAGCAAGGCCCGTATCGTGGTGGCGACCGGCGCGCCCGAACCATCGATGCCGGACTCGATCTTCGCCATCGCGATGGACGATGACAGCACCTGGCGGGCGGCAGGAGAACGGGTCGAAGTGCCGGCATCGGGTGCCGGCGACAGCTTCGCCGCCTTGTTCATCGGGCATTATCTGCGGCAGCGCGATCTGTCGCAGGCCTTGGCCGCCGCCGTCACCGGCACCAGCCAGATCTTCGCCGCCACCGCCGCCAAGGCGCATGATGAACTGGTCATCATCGGCAGCCAGGAGAAATGGGCCAATCTGCCGGCCGCCGCGGCGACGCGCATCGCCTGATACGGCAAAGCCGATACCGCCTCATCAAAGAGAAACGGCCCGCGCGATCTCGAGCGGGCCGTTTTCTGTTGTCAGGAGCTTCCGCGATGCGGCAGCGGATTACGCCGCCTTCTTGCCGAGATGTTCCTTCACCAGCGCTTCGGCGATCTGCACCGCATTGAGGGCAGCACCCTTGCGCAGATTGTCGGAGACGCACCAGAAATTGAGGCCATGCTGCACCGTCGGATCCTTGCGCAACCGGCTGACGAAGACCGCGTCTTCACCGGCGCATTCCGCCGGCGTGACATAACCTTCGTCGACGCGGTGATCGATCACCGTCACGCCGGGTGCGTTGCGCAAAGCGCTGCGCGCTTCTTCTTCCGTAATCGGGTTCTCGAATTCCACGTTCACCGCTTCGGAGTGACCAATGAAGATCGGCGCCCGCACGCAGGTCGCCGTCACCGGAATATTCGGATCGAGGATCTTGCGGGTCTCGGCCGCCATCTTCCATTCCTCCTTGGTGTAGCCGTCTTCCATGAAGACATCGATGTGAGGAATGAGGTTAAAGGCGATCTGCTTGGTGAACTTCTGCCGCTCGACCGGGCTGTTCATATAGATCGCGCGGGTCTGGTTGAAGAGCTCGTCCATGCCCTCCTTGCCGGCGCCGGAAACCGATTGATAGGTGGCGACGACGACGCGCTTGATCTTGGCGAGATCATGCAGCGGTTTCAATGCCACCACCATCTGAATGGTCGAGCAGTTCGGATTGGCGATGATGCCGCGCTTGGTGTAGTTGGCGATGGCCTGCGCGTTCACTTCCGGCACCACCAGCGGCACATCCGGCTCCATGCGGAAATGCGAGGTGTTGTCGATGACAACCGCGCCGGCCGAGGCGGCCTTGGGCGAGAAGACGGCGGAGACCTTGGCGCCGGGCGAAGAGAGGACGATATCGACGCCCTTGAAGTTATAGGTGTCGAGGCGCTGCACCTTCAGCACATCTTCTTCACCGAAGGAAACCTCGCTGCCGGCCGAGCGTTCGGAGGCCAGCGCCACCACCTCGCTGACCGGGAACTGGCGGTCGGCCAGGGTCTGCAGGATTTCCCGCCCGACATTCCCCGTGGCACCCACCACTGCAACTTTATACGCCATCATGTCCTCTCATTTGCATCGTCTGGATAAAGAAAAAGGCCGCATCAAGCGGCCCATGGAACAACCCTATAAGCCGCAATGCGTCAGCCGCCGGTAGTTTTACCGGTGGTGGTGGTTGCGGTGGTGGTCGACGTCGACTGACCATTGGCGGCAGACTGGTCGGCCGCGCGCGGACAGGCCGTCGCACTCACCGACAAAGCGGCAAGCCCGAACAGAACCGTCATCATGGCAAGCGCCAGTTTCATCGCCGGATCAATCATCCTTTGCACCAACCAGCCAACTTTATACCCGCCGTCGGCCTCTTGTCGAGTCGCCGTTTTGCCCGGCGATTCGCCGGGATGCCCGGAAAGGTTAACAAGGAATGCCGTTCAGGATGTGACTATTCAACGTGCGGCCGTTCAGGGCGTGAAGGGCCGGATCGAGGCGATCCGGAAGGGCAAAGTTCCGCCGTCATGCTCGGTGATGGACACATATTCCCCGGGCACGAATTCATGCCGGTCGAATTTGAAGGCCGGTTCGTCATCCTCACTGCCGGCATCATAGGAGAAGACCCAGCGGTCCCGGCCGAGATGCAGCAAGGCGCCGACCTGCGTCTTCTCACCGGCCCAGAACCGGTGTACCCGGCAATGGGCCTTCAGGTGCTTGAAGGCGTCGAGATCCAGATGTCCTCTGGCATCCAGCGGCGCAACGAATTCATAACCGCAACCGGCATTCCCCTGGGGGAATTCCCGGGTCCGCGCCAGTTCCAAACGAATGGTTTGCAACCGCGCGACCAATGAGGGCTCCTGCGCCCGATCGCTCTTCGGCATGGCTGATATCCATTCAGTTTACGTGCTCGATTTACCGGTCCTCCATCGACCGGATAAGCCGGTCAATGCGCCAGCAAGACTGGCAGGCCGGCGTGATGGATCATGTCGCGCGTGACGCCGCCAAGCACCATCTGCCGCAAGCGACCATGCGAATAGGCACCCATGGCCAGCAACCCGGCCTGCTGTTCGGCCGCCGTCTGCAGCAGGCGCTGCGACGTGCCGCCTTCCTTGGGGACTTCCGCCGCCGCCGATTCGATGCCCTGCCAAGCGAGATAACGCACCAGCTCCATCGCGGCATTGCCCTGCTCGCCTTCCGGCACGGTGGCGACACGCACCTTGGCCCGGCCGGGCAGCAGGTCCAGCGCTGATTGCACCGCACGGACCGCCTCGATACTGCCGTTCCAGGCAATCAAGGCGGTGCCTGTCTGGATCGCCTGCAGCGCCGCTTCCGACATGCTCTTCGGCACCAGCAGCACCGGCCGGCCGGCGGCGAACAGAACGTCTTCCAGCTGGATCGACATCAAGGCGAAATCGTCTCCCTGATCGGGGCGCGCGAAGACAATCAGATCAGTCAGCCGGGAATAGATGATGAGCGGATCCCGGATCAGCTCCTGTTCCTGTTCGGCAATGAATTGCGTGGTGACGCCGGCCGCTTCCGCGCCCGGATTGATCGGCTGGTCGGACAGGGTGATGCCGCGATCCACCACCCATTTATCGAACGTGGCGCGCGCCGTCTTGGCCAGGGCCTCGCTATGCTTGCGGGTCACATCGGCCGCTTCGGCGATGGCGAAACCGACCCCAACCAACATCGGTGTCGATTGCAGAGGATCGGCAAGGACGTGCAGCGCCTGGATATGGGCTTGATAGGTTTTCGCGACGGCTAATGCCGCATCGAGTGCGCATCGATCGGTTTCGATACCCAAGAGTGGAACCAGGATGTGCTTGATGCTCATCGGCAGACCCCCTTTTTGGCAAGCTCGTAACCACGTGTCTTCCTTAAAAGATGTGGGTCTCCCGCTGGGCCAAGTCAAGAAATTGCGGGCTATGGACGCGAAAAGGCGCCTCACCATTTGGTGAAGCGCCTTCGGTAGTCTTTGCCGGAAAGGTTGTCCGACAGTCCTTTTAGCCGAGGACTGATTTCCGCCGGCTCAGGCCGCCAGCCGGTCCAACGCCTTCAAAATCTCGTCGCCCATCTGCGTGGTCGAGACCTTGGTGCAGCCAGGCGCCATGATGTCGCCGGTGCGGAAACCGCCGGCCACGACTTCCTGGGCCGCCTTGTCGAGCAGATCGGCTTCCTTGCCGAGATCGAACGAGTAGCGCAGCATCATCGACAGGCTGAGCAGGCAGGCCAGCGGATTCGCCAGATCCTCGCCGGCGATATCCGGCGCCGAGCCATGCACCGGCTCATAGAGCGCGCGACGCTTGCCGGTGGCATCGGGCGCGCCGAGCGAGGCCGAAGGCAGCATGCCGAGCGAACCAGTGAGCATGGCGGCGCAATCGGAGAGGAGATCGCCGAACAGGTTGTCGGTGACAATGACGTCGAACTGCTTCGGCTGACGCACCAGCTGCATCGCGCAGTTATCGGCATACATGTGGCTGAGCTCGACATCCTTATAATCGGCATGGAGCTTGGTGACTTCCTCGCGCCATAGCACGCCGCTTTCCATCACATTGGCCTTTTCCACCGAGCACAGCTTGCGGCCGCGCTTCTGGGCGAGCTCGAAGGCGACGCGGGCGACGCGATGGATCTCGCTGGTCGTATAGACCTGAGTGTTGATGCCGCGGCGCTCGCCATTGGACAGCGTCTCGATGCCGCGCGGCGAGCCGAAATAGACGCCGCCGGTCAATTCGCGGACGATCATAATGTCCAGGCCCTTGACCAGGTCGGTCTTCAGGCTGGACGCCTCCGCCAGCGCGTCGAAGACCAGCGCGGGGCGCAGATTGGCGAACAGCTCCATATCCTTGCGCAGACGCAGCAGGCCGCGTTCCGGCTTGATTTCGAACGGCAGGCTGTCCCATTTCGGACCGCCGACCGCGCCCAGCAGAACGGCATCCGCGTCCATCGCCTCGGCCATGGTTTCATCGGTCAGCGGCACGCCGTGCTTGTCGATCGAGCAGCCGCCAACCAGGCCGTCATTGACCGAAAAGCTGAGGCCCTGGTTCTTTTCGAACCAGGTGATGACACGCTTCACCTGCGTCATGACTTCGGGGCCGATGCCGTCGCCGGCGAGAATCAGCAGCTTCTTATTGGATGCCATTTGGTCAATCGCTTTCAGGAAACTTTGGCCGCAGAATGAAATGAAGCCGGCGACACATGAGCGCGTCGCCGGGGGCAGATTACCAAAGCCAGGGCTGGCTGAGTTTGTTCTTGCTTTCGTAGCTGGCGATATCCGGTGCCTTCTGCATGGTCAGGCCGATATCGTCCAGGCCGTTCAGCAGGCAGTGCTTGCGGAATGGATCGACGTCGAAGTGGATGACGCCGCCATCGGGACCGCGCAATTCCTGCTTCTCCAGATCGACGGTGATGACCGCATTGGCGCCGCGATTGGCGTCGTCCATCAGCTTGTCGACCTCTTCCTGCGGCAGCTTGATCGGCAGGATGCCGTTCTTGAAGCAGTTGTTGTAGAAGATGTCGGCGAAACTCGGCGCGATGATGCAGCGGATGCCGAAATCCAGCAGCGCCCAGGGCGCGTGCTCGCGGGAGGAACCGCAACCGAAATTATCGCCGGCCACCAGGATCTCGGCCTTGCGATAGGCCGGCTTGTTCAGCACGAAATCCGGTATTTCCTTGCCATCCGGCGTATAGCGCATCTCGTCGAACAGGTTCTTGCCGAGTCCTGTGCGCTTGATGGTTTTCAGGAACTGCTTCGGGATGATCATGTCGGTATCGACATTGATCATCGGCAGCGGGGCGGCAACACCAGTCAAAACGTTGAATTTTTGCATGATTCCCGGCTCTTTCTGGGCCGGATCGGACGGTGCCGCACATAGGCGACCCGCCATGACCGGCCGGATCGCCGGCTTTTATGTCACGCCAACCCCCTTGAAACAAGTCCGGAGTCCGCGCAGGTGCCGGGCGGCAGCTGCGCGGTGATTGCAGGCCGCCTCGATCGCGGCCAACCTCATGCCCGGCTCAGCAGCGGCACCTGCAAGGTGAAGCGGGCGCCGCCGCCGGGATTGTCGTCGACCGACAGGCTGCCGTGATGCAGCTCGGCGATCCGCTGGGCGATCGCCAGGCCCAATCCGGCATTGCCGGTACTGCGCCGGTCGGCCCGCCAGAAGCGGTGGAACAGGCGCTGGCGGTCCGCCGGCGGAATGCCCGGCCCGCGATCGGCGACACCAACCTTGCCGGCCGGATCCAGGGTCAACTCGACCTCGGTGCCTTCCGCCGTGTAACGCAAAGCGTTTTCCACCAGGTTGCGCAAGGCCTGGTAGATCGCATCGGGATTGCCGCGCACCAGGATCGGCTGTTCCGCGCCATTGACGGCGATTCCCCGCTTCTGGCTGATCGCCAGGGGCGCCATCAAGGCGGCCAGCTCCATGGAAATGGCGCTGAGATCGGCGCTGTCGCTGCTCTGGATGGTAAGGGCTTCGAGCTGCGCCACCATTGTCATCTGGCCCACCAGCCGGGTCATGCGCTCGACATCGGCCCGCAGCGGCTGCAGGTCCCGGTCGTCGCCGAGGCTTTCCAGATGCGCCGCCAGGACCGCCAGCGGTGTGCGCAATTCATGCGCCGCATCGGCCATGAAATCGCGTTGCAGGCGGAACCCGTCATCCAGCCGGCCAAGGGCGCCATTGATGGTGCGGACCGGTTCCAGGAGTTCGGCCGGCAGATCGTCGGTCGGCAATCGAAGATCGGTCCGCAACGGGCCGATTGCGGCGGCGAAACGCTGCAGCCGTTCAAGCGGCGCCAGGGCCGATCGCACGGTGAGGCTGAGAACGGCAAGCAGGACCAGCGACATCGGAATCGCGAAGGGCAGGAATTCCCCCAGCCATTCCTGGGTCAGGGCATCGATCCCGACCATCGTGGCGCTGGGCCGCACGGTGATCTGCACGATCAACCGCTGATTGTCGATCGTCAGCACGCTGACCAGGGTGAAGACGTGCCGCTTCAGCGGATGGCCGTCCTTCAGCGGCCGCTGGATCAGGAAATCGCTGATATCGTCCTCGCCATCGAGGCCGATGATCGGCAATGGCTGGATGAGATCGGGATTATGGCCGCCGCGCAGCAATTCCCGCCCCGTCATATCGCGGATGAGGTAGGTGACGCCGCTGGAAATGCCGTCGGGATTGAGCCGCCAGGAGCCATCCGGCTGGTGTTGCAGATTGCGTTCGACCGTGTCGGTGATTTCCTGCAGCTTGCCGAACAGGATGTCGCTATTGGCACTGCGATAGATCAGGAAGAGCGCTGCGCCGACCAGCAGGCAAAAGAAAATGCAGACCCCGCCCAGCCTGAGGAGGAGGCGGGACTGCAGCGAGCGGTTGGTAAAGGCACGTTTGAACTGACCCATGACCGCGGAGCCCGGTAAGCTCGCCGTCCCCGAACCGACGGCTCTTCCGCCTCCTTGATCGATACGCCCGTCAGGCAATCGCGCGTCAGGCAATCTCCGGTCGGTCAGCAATCAATGAGGCTCCATCACCATATACCCAACGCCACGGACAGTGTGGAGATGAATATCGGCGCCATTGGCGGTCAGCTTTTTCCGCAAACGGGAGACCAGCACTTCCAGGGCATTGGTACCGACTTCATCATCGAAACCATAGATGCCGTCCTCGATGATGGTGCGATTGACGACATTGCCGGGACGCCGCAGCAGGATTTCCATCAGCGCCAGCTCGCGCCGCGTCAGTCCGGCGCGCTTGCCTTCCACCATCAAAGCCGGACCGGAGGTATCCAGGCTGACATTGCCGAGATTGAGCTGCACGCCGAGGGCGGCGCCAGGGCGGCGCAGCAAGGCCTTGATGCGCGCGACCAGCTCTTCCATGGCAAAGGGCTTGGTCATGTAGTCATCGGCACCATGATTGAGACCATCGACCCGGTCACTGAGGCCGTCCCGGGCAGTCAGCACCAGGATCGGCGTCGAATCGGCGGCGGCACGACGAGCCTGCAGCAAGTCGAGCCCATTGCCATCCGGCAAACCGAGATCCAGAATCACCGCATCGAAACGGGCGCCCGCCATGGCAGCATCGGCGTCACGAAGATCCGCCACCCGGTCGACGGTAAAATTGGCGTCCCGCAACGCCTTTTCCAGAAATTCCGACAGACGGTCGTTATCCTCGATCAACAGCAATCGCATTCTGTTCCAGTCCCTTAATTGGCCGATGGCCGCCGAAAAACGGTGTCCCCGGCAGATGGTGTCGCGAGCAGCCGGAGGCTGCGGTTCGGCGTCACGACCGCAGCGAAGCGGCCGCAACGGGATGGAGCATAGAAAGCTGGCCTGTCAGCAAGCTGACGCAAAGGCAAGGTTACAGAAAAAGCCGTTGGGAAAAAAGAATCTAAACGGATCAAAAACATAGGGGCGGCATCACAGAGATGCCGCCCCTTGCTCGACGTAATGGGATGTAAGCCAGGCCGGGCGGCCTGGCTAAGCCGGAATCAGCCGATATTGCGCACATCCGCCAGATGGCCGGTGATGGCCGCCGCCGCCGCCATGGCCGGGCTCATCAGATGGGTTCGGCCGCCACGGCCCTGCCGGCCTTCGAAATTGCGGTTTGAGGTCGAGGCGCAACGCTCACCCGGCGACAACCGATCCGGGTTCATGGCGAGGCACATCGAGCAACCGGGCTCGCGCCAGTCGAAACCGGCTTCGATCAGGATCTTGTCGAGGCCTTCCTCTTCCGCCTGCGCCTTCACCAGGCCCGAACCCGGCACCACCATGGCATTGACATGGGAAGCTACTTTCCTGCCCTGGGCGACCTTGGCGACTTCGCGCAGATCCTCGATCCGGCCGTTGGTGCAGGAACCGATGAACACCCGGTCGACCTTCACATCCGTCAGATGTGTCCCCGGCGTCAGGCCCATGTAATCCAAGGCGCGCTGCATTGCCTTGCGCTTGGCTTCATCCGCGACATCGACCGGATTGGGCACCGAAGCGGTGATCGGCAGCACGTCTTCCGGACTGGTTCCCCAGGTCACCTGCGGTACCAGATCCGAAGCCTTCAGCACGATCTCGGTGTCGTATTTCGCATCGGGATCCGACGGCAGGGTCTTCCAGAACGCCACCGCCTGCTCAAAGGCGCCGCCCTTCGGCGATTGCGGCAGGCCCTTCAGGTATTCGAAGGTCGTCTCATCCGGCGCGATCAGGCCGGCGCGGGCGCCGGCTTCGATCGACATGTTGCAGATCGTCATGCGGCCTTCCATGGAGAGGTCGCGGATCGCCTTGCCGGCATATTCGATGACATGGCCGGTACCGCCGGCGGTACCGATCTTGCCGATGATGGCGAGGACCAGATCCTTGGCGGTGACGCCCACCGGCAGGTCGCCTTCCACGGTGATGCGCATGTTCTTGGCGGGACGCTGGATCAGCGTCTGGGTCGCCAGGACATGTTCCACTTCCGAGGTGCCGATGCCGAAGGCCAGGGAGCCGAAAGCGCCATGGGTCGAGGTGTGCGAATCGCCGCAGACGATGGTCATGCCGGGCTGCGTGAAGCCCTGTTCCGGACCGATGATATGCACGATCCCCTGGCGGGGATCATCCATCCGGAAATAGGGAATGCTGAAATCCGCGCAATTCTGCTCCAGCGTTTCGATCTGGATGCGGCTCTCTTCTTCCTGAATGCCTTTCGACCGGTCGGAGGTCGGGACATTGTGATCGGCGACCGCCAGCGTGGCGTTGGGACGATGCACCTTGCGGCCGGCATTGCGCAGCCCCTCGAAGGCCTGGGGGCTGGTGACTTCATGGACGAGATGCCGGTCGATATAGATGAGACAGGTACCGTCGTCCTGGCGGTGCACCAGATGATTGTCCCAGATCTTGTCGAACAGCGTCTTCGGTTGTGCCATGGCGGCCACACGTCCTTGATCGTCAATGTCCCGCATCGTTCCAAGGCCATTGGTCCGGAGGCCGCTGGCACGATCGCGGTGATGCCTCGATTACAACATCCACGGCGGCAAATCGGCCCCGCCGGGAATCTTGTCACTCACTGCCGGGGCCACGCCTTGACCGCATCGGGCGCACCGATGCCGGGCATGGCCCCTCCAGCCTAAGCCGGGTCCAGTATCATCGGATCTGGCGACCCGATGAGCGGCCTTATTCGCTGGCCGCGGTCGTCGGCGCCGTCGTCGTCTTTTCGGCGATACGGGCCGCCTTGCCGCGCAGGCCGCGCAGGTAATAGAGCTTCGCGCGGCGCACATCGCCACGACGCACCAGCTCCACGCTCACCAGGCGCGGGCTGTAGAGCGGGAACACGCGCTCCACCCCTTCGCCGTAGGAGATCTTGCGCACGGTGAAGGACGAGTTCACGCCGGCATTCTTGCGGGCGATGCAGACGCCCTCGAAAGCCTGGACGCGTTCACGGTCGCCTTCGACCACCTTCACATTCACCTTCACGGTATCACCCGGCGCGAATTCCGGCAGCTTGGATGCCGCAGCCAGCTTAGCAACCTGGTCCTTCTCGAAATCATGCAATGTCGTCATGACACAGTTCCTTCCTTGTAATGTCGTCCGGCGTCCAGGCTTTCGAAGGCGTGGACACCGGTATCTGTTACGCCTCGTCTTTCTCGGCGCGTTTCTCATAGGCCGCCCATAAATCGGGCCGCCGCAATCTCGTCACGTCTTCCGCCTGGCGTCGCCGCCAGGCATTGATCTTCTCATGGTGCCCGGACAGCAGGACCTCCGGCACCGGGCGGCCCTGCCAGACGGCTGGCCGCGTGTAATGGGGATATTCCAGCAATCCCCGTTCGAAGCTCTCTTCATCCAGCGTTTCGGCCGCACCCATCACACCGGGTATCAGCCGGACCACCGCATCCATCAGCGCCAGCGCCGCCACCTCGCCACCGGACAGAACGAAGTCGCCGAGACTGACTTCGATCAATCCGCGGGCCTCGATGACCCGTTCGTCGAGGCCTTCATAGCGGCCGCAAAGCATCACGCAACCCGGCTCGCGGACCAGTTCCTTGACCAGCGTCTGATCCAGCACCCGCCCGCGCGGGCTGAAATAGATCGCCGGCCCTACCGAACCCGAACTCGGCGAAACCGCACCGTCATCCGGCTGCATCGCCGCCGCCAGCGCGGCATCGACCACATCCGGCCGCATCACCATGCCCGGCCCGCCACCGAACGGGGTGTCGTCGACCGAGCGATGCTTATCCAGCGCAAAGCTGCGGATATCCATCACCTCCAGACGCCAGTCCCCGCGTTCCAGCGCCCGGCCGGCCAGACTGTGGCCGAGCGGCCCCGGAAACATCTCCGGGAACAAGGTCAGCACACGTGCCCGCCACGCGGGAACCCGAACAGCGTCGGTCACCGGTCATGCACCTCGCCTTCCGTCTCGACCTCATCGCCAACATCCTCGCCATCGCGGCCTGGCGCGGCGGCGAAACTGGGCGCGGCGAAGAAATCGTCCGGCAGGTCGACCGTCAGAAAGCCGCCGGCCAGATCGATCTCCGGCACGAAGGCCTTGGCAAAGGGCACATCGAAATCGCCTTCAGCCGATCCCTCCACCATCAGCAGATCGCCGGCGCCGTAATTGGCGACATCGATCACCCGGCCGAAATCGGCGCCGTGCTTGTCGCGCACCGCAAGGCCGATCAGATCCGTCAGGTAGAATTCCTCGGGATCTTCATTGGCCGGCAGTTGCGCGCGCGGCACGAACAGGCGCTGGCCCTTCAGGGCTTCCGCCTTGGTGCGATCGACGATACCGTCGATCCGGCCGATCAGCAGCGCCTTCGATGACGCCGCCTTGGTCGGCAGATCGCCACCTTTGGCGGTCAGGGTCAGGTCGAAGCGGCGCGTACCGCTCTCGTCGAAGAGCGGACCATAGGCCGTGATCGCCGCCGGTTCGGCCGTGAAGGATTTCACCTTCACCTCGCCCCGGACGCCATGCGCGCCTGTGATCGCACCGACCAGCACCATCTTCTCTCCAACCGTCTTGCGACTGCCTGACGTCATGTGGACGCAGCGGGTTCCGCCAGAGCCAACTGACCGTCAGCTCAGGCTTCGGCAGCCTTGGCGGCAGCTTCGGCAACGGCCTTGGCGCGCTCCTGGGCCTTCGCCTTCGGCTGCGACTGCTTCGGCTGCTCGCGGCGCTTCGGCGCCTCGCCCAGGCCAGCGCGGGCCAGGAACAGGGCAACGCGATCGCTCGGCGTCGCACCGACCTTCAGCCAATGCTGGGCGCGCTCGGTGTTCAGCACCACGCGGTTCGGATCGTCCTTTTGCAGCATCGGGTTGTAGGTGCCGATCTTCTCGACGAACTTGCCGTCACGGGCAAAATGCGATTCGGCCACGACGATGCGGTAGAAGGGGCGCTTCTTGGCGCCACCACGGGACAAACGAATCTTCAACGACATATTTGGTTATCTCCTTTTGAAACGCTGATCTCTTGAATGCGATAAACTCGGGTTACGGTTCCGGATGATGGCAGCAGGCTTCGATCTTGTTGCCGTCCGGATCAAAGGCGAAAGCGCCGTAGTAATCTGCATGATATTGCGGCCGCAGGCCGGGGGCGCCGTTATCGGTGCCGCCGGCAGCCAGGGCCGCTGCATGAAAGGCATCGACATCGGCACGGCTTCTGGCGGCGAAAGCGAGATGCACGCCACCGCAGCGGTTGCTTTCCGGCTTCACCTGCTCCGGCACGCCGATCCAGAAGGATGAATTTCCACCCTTCTCGCCATAGCCATGGGCGACCAGGCCCTGGCCGGGAATATCGACATCTCTCAGCCGGACATAGCCGAGGCTCGCCAAGACGCGGTCATAGTATTGCCGCGCGGCTGCGAGATTGGAGACACCGAGCGAGAGATGATCGATCATTTCTTGCCTCCGCCGATACCGGGAAAGCCGCCGGGGAATCCACCACCCGGTCCGCCAAGTCCACCGCCGAGCCCGCCACCGGGACCCATCGGCGGCAAGCCGCCACCGCCCTTCATCAGGCCGGCGAGGCCGCTGCGCATCAGGCCCTTTTTGCCGAGCTTGCTGACCTGCTTCATCATGCGGGACATATCCATATGCTGCTTCAGCAGCTTATTGACTTCCTGCACCTGGACGCCGGCTCCTTTGGCGATGCGGTTCTTGCGCGACGCCTTGATGATGTCCGGATTCTTGCGTTCCTTCGGCGTCATCGATTCGATGATGGCGATCGACCGCTTGACGATCTTGTCGTCGACCTTGCCTTCGAGCTGCTTCTGCATCTTGCCGAGGCCGGGCAGCATGCCCATGATCCCGCCGAGGCCGCCCATCTTCAAGAGCTGTCGCAGTTGCGAGGCCATGTCGTCGAGATCGAACTCGCCCTTCTGCATCTTACGGGCAAGACGCTCGGCTTCTTCCTGCTCGGTGGTCTCGATCGCCTTTTCGACCAGGCTGACGATGTCGCCCATGCCGAGGATCCGGCCGGCGATACGATCGGCATGGAAGTCTTCCAGGGCATCGATCTTTTCACCGACACCCAGCAACTTGATCGGGCAGCCGGTGACGGCGCGCATCGACAAGGCGGCGCCACCGCGGGCATCGCCGTCGACCCGGGTCAGCACGATGCCGGTGACATTGACGCGGTCCTTGAACGCCTTGGCGACGGTCACCGCATCCTGGCCGGTCATCGCATCGGCGACCAGCAGGGTTTCATGCGGATTGGCGGCGGCGTGAACCTGCGCCACCTCATCCATCAGCTCTTCATCGATCGCCAGGCGGCCGGCGGTATCGAGCATGACGACATCGAAGCCCTCGAGCCGCGCCGCCTGAAGCGCGCGCTTGGCGATCGCGACCGGCGGCTCGCCCGGCACGATCGGCAGCGAACGACCGCCGATCTGCTCGGCGAGAATCGCCAATTGCTGCTGCGCCGCCGGGCGGCGCGTGTCGAGCGAGGCCATCAGCACTTTCTTGCCCTGGCGGTCGGCCAGGCGCTTGGCGATCTTCGCCGTGCTGGTGGTTTTGCCGGAACCCTGCAGGCCGACCATCATGATCGGCACGGGCGATGGCGCATTCAGGCTGATGGCGGTGGTGGTCTGGTCGCCCGCCGAGAGCATCTTCACCAGCGCGTCATGCACCAGCTTGATGACCATCTGGCCCGGCGTGACGGATTTGACCACCGCCTCGCCCACCGCGCCTTCACGCACCTGGGCGATGAAATCCTTGACGACCGGCAAGGCGACATCGGCCTCCAGAAGTGCAATGCGCACCTCGCGCAGGGCTTCATCGACATCGGCTTCCGACAGCGCGCCGCGCTTGGTCAGCCGGTCAAAGACCCCACTCAGGCGTTCTGACAGTTTGTCGAACATGCGTCGTTGCGATCCGGTCGTTACAAAACGGTTTCCCGGTCCCGCATCTTCATTTATCGCCGCCCGCAATAGGCATGCATATGAAGACAACGGATTTCGCGCCCGTGCGCGAAACTCGCGGACGGACGGGACCCCTCGGGGCCGAGGCTCTCCCAAAAGCGGTTAAGCGGGGCGGAAACTAGGCTTTTCGGCCGGACGAGTCAAGGAAACAAGGTGGTCGCGGCCCGAGAGCCCCGGAAACCGAAATCGAAAAGTAAATCCGATACTTGCCCGCTACCGATCCTGATGGGAGGCGATCAGATGGCGGGCGGCACCAATCGCTGTGATGAGCTGTCGATTTTGCTCGTCGCGAGAGCGGTACCTGGCTGGGTGCCAGTCTGGACATTGCGGCGCAACGCATTGAGTTCATTGGCCTGTGCATCAACCCGGCGGGACAAATCACGGCTGCGGCGACGGGTCCCGCTATGGCTCAGCCACATGACCAGCAGGCCGAACAGGAAGCCGAGGAGCACGCAGCCAAGGGTTAGAAGATAAAGCGGCGCCCCGATATCCCAGGGCAATGGCCACAGATTGAGGGTGACGCTCTCCCGGTTCATCACCGCAAACAGCACCACGAGGATGGTGATGGGCAAGGTGATGATCCAGGTAAAACGTCGCATGGCGGCCCCGTAATTGACGGCTGAGGATGACGGCGAAAACCCCGCTATCCGGCGGCTCCACCCCGGTGGCGGAAACCCTTGGCATTGCGGGGCGATAGTCTAGAGCGCGATGGTTTCAAGTTGAAGCAGCTTTGCTTCCACTTGTGAGCATCCAACTCTAGCCGGCATGGCGGGAACCACAACAGCCGAACCGCCGAAAAGACAGGCCGGCATCGAGGCGCCGGCCGGCTGAGATCAGATCAATCGATTGAAATGATTAGTTTCCACCGGGATTACCGGATTCCTTGTGCAGGCCGGCATCGCCGCTGGCCGCCGAGGTCAAGGTATTGCCGTCGCCGCCCGTGCCCGGAACATCGCTGCGCCCGTTCAGCCGGTCGCGCAGTTCCTTACCGGTCTTGAAGAACGGCACCACCTTCTCCTCCACGGCAACAGTCTCGCCGGTGCGTGGGTTGCGCCCTTTGCGCGCATCGCGTTCCTTGACCGAGAAGGCGCCGAAGCCGCGCAGCTCGACCCGGTCACGCCGCGCCAGAGCATTGGTGATTTCTTCGAAGATGGTGGTCACAATGCGCTCGACATCGCGATGATAGAGATGCGGATTCAAAGCTCCGATGCGCAAAATCAATTCGGATTTCGTCATTGCTGTCCCCGTCGCCCGTCCACACCGGCATCCGTTCCAGGTCTGGCGTTCCCCATCAGCGTAACGGACCCGCTACCGGCGATCGGTGTGCAGACGAAAGACCGGCTCTTCAAGAGACAATCCCGCCCACGCATCTAACTGCCTGTGGCGACACGGCAACCCCCTGTTGCCGAATTCACGCTGTAAGGTTAAGGCTGCCAGCGGAAACTTAGCCCGTCAAGGATAAGTCGCTCATTTTTATACGTTTTTTTGAAAACGTGGTGTTTCAGCACGAAAAAAGGCCGGGATGGTTGCCCATCCCGGCCGACTTTATCCTCATAGCGACATGTTTGTCGCTATGAGACGAGTCTCTTATTCGTCCTTTTTGGCCTTCTTGGCCTTGGACAGGGCGGCGCCCAGGATGTCGCCAAGGCTGGCGCCCGAGTCCGAGGAGCCATATTCGGCCATCGCCTGCTTGTCTTCCTCGACCTCGCGGGCCTTGATCGACAAGGCAATTTTGCGGGTCTTGGCATCGACCTGGGTGATCTTCGCATCGACCTTTTCGCCGATGGCGAAACGATCCGGGCGCTGTTCACCACGTTCGCGCGACAGGTCCGCCTTCTTGATGAAGCCGGTCAGGCCGTCGCTCAGCGTGACTTCGATGCCACCATCGGTGATCTGCGAAACCGTGCAGGTCACCACGTCACCCTTCTTCAGGGCGCCGGCGGTTTCGGCGAAATTGTCACGCGTCAGCTGCTTGATGCCGAGGCTGATGCGCTCCTTCTCGACGTCGACGTCGAGCAGCTTCACCTTCACGACATCGCCCTTCTTGTAATCCTGGACGGCATCTTCGCCCGAACGATCCCAATCGAGATCCGAGAGGTGAACCATACCGTCGATATCGCCCGGCAGGCCGACGAACAGGCCGAATTCGGTGATGTTCTTGACTTCGCCTTCCAGCTCGCTGCCGACCGGATGCTTGTCGAGGAACGCCGACCACGGATTGTCGAGGCATTGCTTCAGGCCAAGACTGATGCGCCGCTTCACCGGATCGACATCCAGGACCATCACTTCGACTTCCTGGCTGGTCGAGACGATCTTGCCCGGATGGACGTTCTTCTTGGTCCAGCTCATTTCGGACACGTGCACCAGGCCTTCGATGCCCGGCTCCAGCTCCACGAAGGCGCCGTAATCGGTAATGTTGGTGACGCGGCCGACAAACCTGCTGCCGGACGGATATTTCGCCCCGACCTGCTCCCAGGGATCCGCCTCAAGCTGCTTCATGCCGAGGCTGATGCGCTGGGTTTCCGGATTGAAGCGCACGACCTGGACATTGACGGTCTGGCCGATATGCAGGGCTTCCGACGGATGGTTGATGCGGCGCCAGGCGATATCGGTGACGTGCAGCAGACCATCGACGCCGCCGAGATCGACGAAGGCGCCGTAATCGGTGATGTTCTTCACAACACCCTGCAGCACCTGGCCTTCCTTCAGGTTGGCGACCAGCTCGCTGCGCGCTTCGGCACGGCTTTCTTCCAGAACCGCACGGCGCGAGACGACGATATTGCCACGGGCGCGATCCATCTTCAGGATCTGGAACGGCTGCGGCGTGCCCATCAGCGGACCAACATCGCGGACCGGGCGGATATCGACCTGGCTGCCCGGCAGGAACGCCACGGCGCCATTGAGATCGACGGTGAAACCACCCTTCACGCGGCCGAAGATCACGCCGGTCACGCGCTGGTTGTCCTTGAACTGCTTTTCGAGCTGGATCCAAGCCTCTTCGCGGCGCGCCTTCTCACGGCTGAGAACGGCTTCGCCATTCTTGTCTTCCATGCGCTCGAGATAAACCTCAACCGTGTCGCCGACTTTGATTTCCGGCTTCTGGCCGGGAAGCGCGAATTCCTTCAGCGCCACGCGACCTTCGGACTTCAGACCGACATCGATGAGGACGAATTCGTTTTCGATACCGGCAACGGTACCGGTCAGGACGCTACCCTCCAGACCCGACGCAGCACCCAAGCTCTCTTCGAGCAGGGCGGCGAAGCTTTCTTTACCGGAGGTTTCCTTCAGGGCTGCTTTAGCCATATGTCAAAGTTTCCTTTCAAAACGTTTTTCCGGCCAACCGGTTGTTTCCGGCGGTCTTCAAACAACGACGATAAGTGATGCGGGACCACGTCCGATCCGGTGATCGATCGGGTCAGTCTTGATCGGCCTGATGGCGATGCCAGGCAATGCCGGTTATACCAGCATCAGCCAGGATATCACGCCGCAAGAATCCGATCGATATACGCGATGGCCTGATCGAAAACCTGATCGGCGGTCATGGCCGAGGTATCGATGACCAGGGCATCCGGCGCCGCCGTCAAAGGCGCCACCGCGCGTTCCTGGTCGCGGGCATCACGCTCCTGCATGTCCTGCAAAACCCGGGCGTATATAGCCCCTGCCCCCTTTTCCTGCAACTCCTTGAAGCGGCGTTGGGCGCGGGCTTCCATGGAAGCGGTGATAAAAAGCTTAACTGAGGCATCCGGGCAGACCACGGTACCGATGTCCCTGCCGTCAAGAATCGCCCCCGCCGCAGCCTGGCCATCCGCCCCGGCCGGCGGCCGGGTCGCGAAGCGCCGCTGCCAATCCAACAAAGCCGCCCGCACCGCCGGGATGGCCGCGACCTTGGAGGCCGCCTGGCCGCCCGCCTCGGTGCGGATTTCCGGATCGACGAGCAGCGCCGGCGACAACGTCTCGGCAGCCGCGACTGCAGCGGATTCCTGCGCCGGATCAAGCCCTTGGCGCAAAACAGCAACGCCGACGGCGCGATAGAGCGCCCCGGTGTCGAGATAGGCCAGCCGATAATGACCGGCCAGCCGCCGCGCCAGGGTACCCTTGCCGGCTGCCGCCGGCCCGTCGAGCGCAATGATCAGAGACATTCGATGAATTAACCTTGCAGTTCAGGCCTTTAAGGGTGCGATCCCGGCGCCCAGACCGTTCATGAGCCGGGCAAAGCCGGGGAAGCTGGTATCGATCGCCGCACCGTCATCGATGGCGACCGGCTTTTCGGCGGCGAGGCCCAGCACCAGGAACGACATGCCGATCCGGTGGTCCAGCTTGACGGCGATGGTGGCGCCGCCGGCCGGCTTGCGCGGTCCCCCGCTGCTTACCGTGCCGCGCACCGTCAGGCTGTCCGCGCCTTCGACGACATCGATGCCGCAAGCCGCCAGTCCCTGGGCCATGGTGCCCAGCCGGTCGCTTTCCTTGACCCGGAGTTCCCCCAGTCCAAGCATCCTGGTTTCGCCCTCGGCGAAGGCGGCGGCGACGCTGAGGATCGGATATTCATCAATCATCGACGGCGCCCGCTCAGCCGGCACGGTGATGCCCTGCAGCTTGCCGGCGCGCACCCGCAAGTCGCCGACCGGCTCGCCCGCCACTTCCCGACGGTCGAGGATCTGGATATCGGCGCCCATTTCCAGCAGCGTCTCGATCAGGCCGATGCGGTGCGGATTGAGCCCGACATTGGGCAAGGTGACATCCGACCCGGGCAGGATCAGCGCCGCCACCAAGGGAAAAGCCGCCGAGGACGGGTCGCCGGGAACGGTGATCTTGCGGCCGGTCAGCTCTGGCTGTCCCTTGAGGCTGACCGCGCGGCCCTCCGGCGTCTGCTCAACCGTCAGTTCCGCGCCGAAGCCGCGCAGCATCAATTCGGTATGGTCGCGGGTCGGTTCCGGCTCGATCACCGTGGTGATGCCCGGCGTGTTCAGGCCGGCCAGCAAGATTGCCGATTTGACCTGGGCCGAGGCGACCGGCAGGCGATAGCTGATCGGCAAGGGTCCTGCCGTGCCGATGACGGCCAGTGGCGGCCGCCCCTTGCTGCGGGCGACGATTTGCGCGCCCATTCGGGTCAGCGGCTCAGCCACCCGCGCCATGGGGCGCGACCGCAGCGAGGCATCGCCGGTGAAGAACGTCGTGAAATCATAGGCGGCGACAAGCCCCATCAACAGCCGGGTCCCGGTGCCGGCATTGCCGAGATCGAGCACATCCGCCGGCTCGACCAGGCCGCCGATACCGCGGCCGCGGGCACGCCAGACGCCGTCCGCACCCCGTTCCGCCTCGCCGCCCAACGCCCGCATGGCGGCGGCGGTGCGCAGCACATCCTCGCCTTCCAACAGGCCGTGAATTTCCGTCTCCCCCAGCGCCAGGGCCCCAAGCATCAGGGAACGGTGGGAGATCGACTTGTCGCCCGGCACCTGGACCGAACCGGAAAGGGCACCGGCGGAACCGGAGGTGAGCGGCAGAATTGTGGAATGAGCCAAGCGAAAACCTCAGCAGCTAGGGCATCAGCACGAACGGCGCTTCCCTTAGCATAACCGGATGGCCGATCACTACCCGAAAGGATGCGCCAGCGCCGCAGCCAAGCGGCTGCGAGGGGGCGGATTCCCTCGCGATCCCGTGAAGGACGAACCGACCGGACAGGCGACCGTTTTCCTGCGTTGACAGGTGCTTGGCTTCGTGGCAATTGGGCGCCGGACCCGGCGCCGCATGAACTGGAGATTGTCCAGCCCGCCATTGCAGCGCCCAGGAATTTTAGGGAGTGGCATTGTGAGCAAGCCGGAATGGGGAACAAAGCGTACCTGTCAGAGCTGCGCTGCGCATTTTTACGACATGCGCAAGGACCCGATCGTCTGCCCGAAATGCGGCACCACGTACGATCCGGAAGCGGTGCTGAAATCGCGTCGCAGCCGCGTCGTGGAAAAGCCTGCGCCGGCCAAGCCGGCACCGGATGAGGAATTGCCGGATGTCGAGGTCGAGGATTCAGACATGGGCGATGAAGACGATTCGGTCATGGAGGATACCTCGGAACTCGGCGAGGACGATGATGACGTCACCGAGGTGATCGAAGGCGTCGACGAAGACCAGTAGGCTTTTTTCTCGAGCGAAAAGAGCAGCTGCATTTTTCGCTTGAATTCGCCGGGCAAGCTCCATAGGTTCTGCCCCGCGTTCCGGACCCGACCGCTGCGGCGGACGGCCAGCCGGACAAAGACTTTCCCGGGCCCATAGCTCAGCTGGGAGAGCGCCACAATGGCATTGTGGAGGTCAGCGGTTCGATCCCGCTTGGGTCCACCAAAACAAAAGCCCCGCGCATCCTCGCGCGGGGCTTTTTGCTTGCGAATGACGGCCCGTTATTCCGCCGCCTGGACACGCCCGATTGGCAGATGACGCGCCCAGCGGCCATGCACCAGCACTGCCACGACACCGATCACCACCGTCGCGGCAACATAGTGAGCCGGTGCCACCGGATCCTTGGCGGTGAGCAGGGAGACGACCAGAGGCGTCAGGCCACCGAAGACGGCATAGGCCACGTTGTAGGCAAAGGAAACGCCGCTGAAGCGAACGGCCGGCGGGAAGACCCGGACCATGATGAAAGGCACCACCGCGATGGTGCCGACGAAGAAGCCCGTCAGACCGTAGAACGGCAGCAGCATCTGCGGCGCATTGTAGAGGCCGACATACATGAGATAGCCGCAGAAGACCAAGCCGATGCCGCCCAGGACCAGAACCCGCACGGCGCCGAAGCGGTCGGCCGCCATACCGACCAGCACGCAGGCAATGGAGAGGGTGAGCGTGGCGAGGCTGTTCGCTTCCAGCGTCGCGGCCGGGCTGAAGCCGGCAAGCTTCTGCAGCAAGGTCGGCGTCATCAGGATGAGGACAACGATCGCCCCGGTCAGCGTCCAGGTGGTCAGGGCCGAGACCAGGATGGCCTTGCCGTGATAGCGGATCACCGCTTTCAGCGGCAGTTCCTGGCTCAGCGCCTTGCGTTGGCGGATCTCCAGGAAGATCGGCGTTTCTTCCAGCCAGCTCCGCAGATAGACGGCTAGGAAGCCGAAGACGCCGCCCACCACGAAAGGCAGCCGCCAGCCGTAATCCTGGATCTGTTCCGGCGTCAGCATCACATTGACCGCCGTCGCCCCCAGCGAGCCGAGCAGGATGCCGAATGTCAGCCCGGCCGTCAGCAAGCCGCAAGCGACGCCGATCCGGCGCGGCGGCACGTGTTCGGCGACAAAGACCCAGGCGCCCGGCACCTCGCCGCCGATCGCCGCCCCCTGCAGCACGCGCAGTGCCAGGAGGGCGATCGGTGCGGCATAGCCGATATTGGCATAGACCGGCAGGAAGCCGATCAGCAATGTCGGCACCGCCATCAGGAAAACGCTGAGCGTGAACATGCGCTTTCGGCCGAACAGATCGCCGAAATGCGCCATCACCACGCCGCCCAGCGGACGTGCCAGATAGCCGGCGGCAAAAATGCCGTAGGACTGCAACTGACGCAGCCAGTCGGGGATATCCGGCGGGAAGAACAATTGCCCGATCACCGCCGCAAAGAAGACAAAGATCACGAAATCATAGAATTCCAGCGCGCCGCCAAGTGAAGCGAGGACCAGGGTCTTGATATCCTGGCGCGTGAGATTCCGTGTGGCGGCGTGGATCTGTCCGTTCTGTATCATGTTCCAGCGGGTCCGAAGTCGGCAATTTTCCGCACTATATTAGGCGGGCCGGGCCTTGGCGACCGGTTAAATAGCATGCCGTTAGCGGTGTACCGGTTAGCCCCTATCGGTTAGCCTGGCCCCGGCGCGTCCGGTTCCGGCGCGTCGACGCCGTAACGCAGGACCCGGACCGGGTCGAGCGTCACCAGCCCGCTGCCCATGATCTTCTCCAGATGCGGCAGGAAGGCTTCCAGCTTCTCACGGCTGTCGATCACCTCGACAACCAGCGGCAGGTCTTCCGAGAGCCGCATGATTTTCGCGGTATGCAGTCGGCTGCTATGGCCAAATCCCATGGGACCGCGAAACACGGTTGCGCCGGCAAGATGCAGTTCCCGCGCCTTCAGCACGATCGCCTCATAAAGCGGAGACCCGTCACAACGATCGTTTTCACCAAGATATATCCGCAGCCGCATGGCTTGTTGGGGCAAGATCATGACGCCACCCTCCTCGCAATCGTTATCGCAACTGATTGATGCCGGCCGCCGAGAGATGCCCCAGCCAGACGGCAACCAGACAGAACAACATCGACAGGCCGATATTGGCTCCCGCCGCCAGCCACTGGCCCTCGCGCATGAGATTCAAGGTTTGCAGGCTGAAGGATGAAAAGGTGGTGTAGCCGCCGCATAACCCCACCATGACGAACTGGCGCGCCTCGGTCGAGACCAGCAGCCGTCCGTCGGGGCCGCTCAAGGTCGCAAAGAAACCGATGACGAAAGAGCCGGTGATGTTGACGAAAATCGTGCCCCAGGGAAATGTTTCGCCGATACGATGAGCAACGAAGCCCGAGCACCAGTAACGCCCCATGCCGCCGAGAGCGCTGCCAACCGCGATCCAGAAATAGGTGAGCATGGGATCAACCGCGAGAGGTCTGCGGATGATGGCCAGCGGCCCTTGCGCCTTGCGGCCGACAGCGAAACGACATGGTTGCGGCGATCGGAATCAATGCTTCCTCCTCAAAAAATGGCACTCGCTGCCAATCGGGCGGAAGCCGGACGGATTCCCGCCGCGATGAACAATGCGGCAGGAGTCATCAGCCTTGCGGCGTTTATCGGGGGAACCCCATCCCCATCACCGGTAGAATGACGAAGCCGGGTGGCAACGTCAACCGGAAGACAGTGAGGCCGCAGACTCGCTCCGGGAATCTTCAGCCTCGCGTGACAGTCGCCCGTTCTCAGGCGTCAGGTAACGATCGATCGCCGCCAGGAGTTCAGGCAGCCGGATGGGCTTGGCGACGTAGTCGTTCATGCCGGCGTCCAGATAGATATCGCGGTCGCCGCTCATCGCATTTGCCGTCAGGGCGACGATCGGCACGCTCGCTTTTGCGCTATCCAGCCGGCGAATCGCCCGGGTGGCCTCGATCCCGTCCATGCCGGGCATCTGCGCATCCATCAGCACCAAGTCGAAATCGCCGCGCTGGACCGCCGACAGCGCTTCGTGACCGTTATTGACCAGTTCCACCTGATAGCCGCTTTTGCTCAGCATGCTGACGATCAGAAGCTGATTGATGTGATTATCCTCGGCGATCAGGATGCGATGGCGCACCATCGGCTCGATCACCTCGGCGGCCGGCGAAGCGGCGGCGAAAACCGGCTGCGCAGCCGCGCCGATCGGGCAACGGATGGTGAACCAGAAGACCGAGCCACGCCCGGCCTCGCTGCTGAATCCGATCTCACCCTGCATGATCGATACGAGCCGCTTGCTGATGGCGAGGCCGAGGCCCGTGCCGCCGTATTTCCGCGCGATTGACGGATCGCCCTGGCTGAAGCGATCGAACAGCCGGCCCTGTGCAACGGCATCTATCCCGATGCCGGTGTCGACGATATCCAGCCTCAGTTCGATCTGGCCGGCGCCGAGATTGCGATGCCGCGCCGTCACCGTGACACTGCCCTGTTCGGTGAACTTGATGGCGTTGCCGACCAGGTTGAACAGCACCTGCCGCAATCTGGCCGGATCGGAAATCACCGATGATGGCAGTCCGGGCGCCAGTACGAGTGTCAGGTCGAGGCCCTTTGCCTTGGCGCGAGGCCGCATCAGGGTCGCGACGCTATCGAGCAAAGCCGGCAAATTGACGTCGATATGTTCGAGCTCCAATCGACCGGCTTCTATTTTGGAGTAATCAAGTATGTCATTCAGAATGCCGAGCAGCGCTTCACCCGACTCACGGACCGCACGGACAAAGCGCAGCTGTTCATCGCTGAGCGGCGTATCCAGCAGCAGGCCGCTCATGCCGATGACGCCATTCATCGGCGTACGGATTTCATGGCTCATCATCGCCAGGAATTCGGATTTCGCCCGGCTCGCCTGCTCCGCCTGATCCTTCGCCGTGGCGAGCCGGTCCTCAAATTCCTTGCGCTCGCTGAAATTGCGCACGACATACAGGATTTCCGATGGCTTGCCGCTTTCGTCCAGAACCAGCCTGAAGGTGGTGTCGACCCAGACATACCGGCCGTCACGATGCCGCATGCGGTAGACTGCGGCGGCGCGCGCGAGCGCGCCGTCCCGCAGGCAAGCAATGACCTCCCTGACCTTTCCCGCGTCCTCGGGATCGATCAATTCGATGAAGTTGCGGTCGATCAAATCGATCGGCTCGTATCCGACCAGGTCGCGGCAGGCCGGCGAAACGTAGAGGTTGAGGCCCATCACCGAAATCCGACCGATCATGTCGGTGACGTTCTCGGCAAGGAACCGATAGCGCTCCTCGCTCGCCCGCAAGGCCAGCTCGGATTTCTTGCGCTCGGAAATATCGCGGAACACCACCAGCCCGCCCCTCACCTGCCCCGCATTATCCAGCATCGGCCGGCCGCTGACGCAAACCATACGCCCCGGCTGGGACCGGTCCGGCCGCAAGATAACCTCTACTTCGTCCGTCGCCTGGCCGCGCAAGGCGAGGAAAAGCGGCACCTCTTCCACCGATAAAGGCGTGTCGCCGTCGGCCCGATAAAGTCCATAGGTTTCCGGCCAGCGAGCCGGTTGCAGATCGGCCTGGCTGACGCCTGCCAGCCGTTCGGCCGCCGGATTGAAGAGCCGGAACTTGCCGTCGGAATCCGCGACGATCAGCGCATCACCCATCGAATTGATGATCAGCCGCAATGTCTGGCTTTGCTCGGCGAGTTCGCGCTGCAGCTGCGCGCGATGATCCTCATTCAGCAGCATCGTGCCGAACAACACCGTGCCGAGGAAGGTGGCGATCGTCAGCGGCGCGATCATGGTATGCAGAATCGTCGCAACCAGCTTGGGCTCAGGCAGCAGGAGCGTCAGGCATGGCAGCAGGATGCTGGAGAGAATGCTGAACAGCAACAGCCAATTGAACCGCAACCGATGCCGGTCGAGCCGCAAGCCGATAAAGAAACCAGTCCCCAGCAGAAAAGCGGCCGTCAGAGAGGCCAGGCCCGGGGCCCAGCCGATTCCGCCGATCCAGTAGCGATAAGATCCCGCGATCGCCAAAGCGGTGGCGCCGGCCAGGGGGCCCCCAAACAAGGCAGCCAGCCCCACGGTGATGGTCCGGCCGTCGAAAAATACCCCCTGGGCGAAATTAATCGGCACGATCATCGAGAGGACGGCGGTCGAGCCGAAGATGCAACCGAGCGCCAAGCCTTCGAAAGCTTTGCCGAAATAGCCGAGATGGCGGCGGATATTTGCATAAGCGAGCACCACCAACGCAAATAGGCTAATATTCTGGGCCAGCTTCAGAAGTATCTGGGGGTCCAAAACCATCTTTGCCGCCATGCTGTGTCGGGCCCGAATAATAGCAAAAAAGACATTGAAATCAGAAATATTAACTAGGTATTTTTTCCACAATCGATCCTGGTGAGGTCGCACCTGCGTTTCGGCGCGATGCTACCCTTGATTCCGCCGGGAAATATCTTAACTACTTCGGGTAGGCGCTGCGGACGATCCGCTGGCCGCATCGGCATGCCGGACAATCGGGTGTCGATGTCCTGAATTTAGATGCTCGCTCAGCAGGAGGAGCCAGAGATGTCACGACTATCCTTATTCAACAGCCCACTGCTGCTGGGGTTCGATCACTTCGAACGGACCCTGGACCGGATTTCCAAGACCGGCGCTGAAGGTTACCCGCCCTACAATATCGAGCAGATCGGCGACGATACGTTGCGGATCATTCTGGCGGTCGCCGGCTTTGCCCTGGAAGACCTCGACATCCAGTTGGAAGACAACCAGCTCATCGTCCGCGGCAAACAGAAGGATGATCCGGACCGGATTTACCTTTACCGCGGCATCGCCGCCCGCCAGTTCCAGCGCAGTTTCGTGCTGGCCGAGGGCATCGAGGTCGACGGCGCGACGCTGGATAACGGCCTGCTGTCGATTGAGCTGAAGCGACCGAAGGTCATTTCCCAGGTGAAGAGCGTGCCGATCCGCAAGGCGGGTCATCCGCAGAAGGTTGAACAGCACGACTAAGGCGTTGCGCTACCTGGTTTCGCTTTCAGGCAAGCGCGGGAAGGGATGGTAGATATCATGATGACGACCGAGCGTATCAGAGAGATCAGTGCCCAGGAGTTATTGGCCCTCGGCCTGAAGGACATTGCCTATTTGAAAGAGATCGAGGTCGATGGCGGCACGGCAGTTGCGATCCATGCGGCGAACGGCCAGCAGATCGCCTTGATGCCGGATCGCAATGCGGCGGTCGCCGCCGTGTGGGAAAACGGTATGGCGCCGGTCGCCCTCCAGTAACTCGCCCGCAGCCGCAAGCCGCGGCTTGCCAGCCGATCGGTACTTCCAGCAAAGCAACGTAAGCGAGCGCGGCGCAATGTGATGATTGCGCCGCCTTTGCATCCAATCCGCCATGTCGCGCGACACCGTATGGATATCAGCCTGCCAATAAGCGTGCTAAAGAGTTGGGCTGTCTGGAGGTCCAACTTTATCGGATGGCATGGCACGCATGGACACGCGGCATTTCGAGGCCTTCAGGGCCATCTATGAAAATGGCTCGATGAGCGCCGCCGCGGCGGTTCTGAAAAAATCCCAGCCCGCGATCAGCAAACTGATCAGCCGGCTGGAGGATGAGGTCGGGGTCAAGCTGTTCCATCGCACGCGCGGTCGGCTGGAACCCACGCCGGAAGCATCGATATTCCTAGTCGCCATCGCCCGCATGCTCGATACGATGGAGCAAACAGTTGCGATCTCACGCAACCTCAAGGGATTGTCGTCAGCGACCTTGCGCATCGCCAGCCCACCGGGCCTGGCGACCTACATCCTCCCGCGCATCATCGCCCAGGTGCTGAAGAAGAATCCGGGCGCGACGGCGCGCTTCATCACCCGATCGTCCAATGTGGTCCGCGATCTTGGTTCCATCGGCGCCTTCGATGTCGGCTTTGCCGAGCTGCCGATCGAAAACAACGTCGCGTCGCTGGAATTGTTTGAAATGCGTTGCATGTGCGTGATGCGTCCGGATCATCCCCTGGCCGGCGCAAGCGTGGTGGGCCCGGAACAGCTCGCGACGCGTCCCTTCATCTCGCTGTTTCCCGAACACATCACCACCATCGCGCTGGCCGAGGCGTTCTATCGCAGCGGGGCGCAGTGGAACGTCATCGCCGAAGCCGAGTTTTTCGGATCGGCCTGCGCCATGGTGCAGGAAACCGGCGCGGTGACGGTGGTCGATCCGGTCACGGCACAATCCTATGCCCGCGCCGGCCTCGTCGCGGTCCCCTTCGAGCCGGTGATTCCGTATCGTTTCGGCATGTTTCGGCCCAGCCTGCGGCCGCCCTCGCGGATCTCTGCTGACTTCATGGAAGCGTTCCGGGCTTTCATGGCCATAGGCAACAAATCCCGATCCGGGCGTGCGGCACCACGCACGGCCGGCCGCGCCGCTGGTCGCGCACGAAAGAAGGCGTGATGACGGCGCTGCTTCCCCGGAAGAGGCTATAACCCGGGGTTATGGAATTCATCATCATTCGCGTTTGACAAAAATGCGACCCTGCTTCGATCATTTCCTGCAAAACCGACGCTGATCAAAAGCGTAAGAGTCAGCAGGGGAGGAGCATATGTCCGTCGCGCAACGTCTCGCGGAACTTGGTCTGCATTTGCCATCGCGGGGTGGCGGCGCGGATTACTACGGCAAGCAATACGGCAAGATGAAGCCGCATTATCTCAGCGACCGGCTGCTCTTTCTCTCGGGCCAAACCCCCGGCCTCGTCGATGGCAAGGTGATGTATCCGGGCCGTGTCGGCCGCGAGGTCAGCCTCGAGGACGGTTATCAGGCGGCGCGCCTGACGGGCCTCAACTGCCTCGGCTGCATCGCCGATGCGATCGGCGATCTCGACCGGGTCAAGGGCCTGGTGCGGTCGCTGAATTTCATCGCCTGTGACCCCGCCTTCACCGCGCCGCATAAAGTGGCGAGCGGTCTCACTGATTTGTTCGAGCAGGTATTCGGCCCCGAGATCGGGGTTGGCCCGCGCGCCGCCATCGGCGTCATGTCGCTTGCCGATGATTATTGCTTCGAAACCTGGATGACCGTCGAGATCGCATGATCTCCACGCCATCTTGCCATCACCTGGCGCGCCCTTGCGGTCAGATTTTGACCGGCGTTCAAGCGACCAATCAATCGCATAAAACCTGCGGCATGCAAAAAGCCGCGATATCAGGGAGAGAAACGAGATGGCGATAAAACGATTTGCAGCGGCCGCCTTCGGGCTATGCCTCGCCTTGGGACCGGTGGCGGGACATGCCGCCGACACCGTGACCATCGGCTTCACCGCAGCGCTTTCCGGCGATTACGCGGCCTATGGCGTGAACATGAAGAAGGGCGTCGATCTGGCCGTCGAGGCACTCAACAAGAAAGGCGGCGTGACCTATAAGGTCGAAGCCGTCGATGATCGCGCAGAAGCCCGCGAAGGTGTGCTGATCGCCCAGCGTTTCTGCTCGGACCAGGCCGTGAATGTGGTGATGGGCTATTCCGTTTCCTCCATCGCTTTGGCAGCCATGCCGGTTTACAATGACTGCAAGCTGCCGGTTCTGGCTTCGGCGGTGACCAGCCCGGCGCTGTCGAATTCCAGCCCCTATTTCCATCGCAATGTGCTGACCGATGCGGTGCAGGGCGCCATGATGGGCACCTATGCGGTGAAGACACTTGGTCTGAAGAAAAATCTATGTCCTGCATCAGCAGGATGATTACGGCATCGGTGTCACCAAGGCCTTCAGCGATGCCGCCGTCAAGGAAGGCGGCACCATCATCGGCACCGACGCCTATTTGCTCGGCGACAAGGATTTCCGCACGCTGCTGACCAAGGTGCGCGCGGCGAAGCCGGATGCGATCTTCGTCGGCGGCTTCTATACCGAGACGGCCGCGATCGCCAAGCAAGCCCGGCAGCTCGGCGTCAAGGTGCAATTTTTGAGCACCGACGGCGCGTTGAATGAAGCGTTGATGAAGCTTGGCGGCAATGCCGTGGAGAACATGGTGATCTATGGCATGTTCGATCCCTCGATCAAGACGCCGGCCACGGCCGATTTCCTGACCGCTTATCAGGCGGCTTACAAGGAGGAGCCCAGCGCCTGGGCGGCACTCGGCTACGATGCGACGATGACGCTGGGCGCAGCCGTCGATCTCGCCACCAAGGACGGCGGCGTCACGCGCCAGGCGATCAATGACGCGTTCAAGCAGTTGAAGGATGTTCCCGGCGTGACCGGGCCAACGACCTTCGAGCCGAGCGGTGACCGCTCCGGATCGCTCTATTTCCTGACCGTGAAGAACGGAAAATTCGTCCTCGCCCCCAAGCAACTGTGATCCCTCCATGCTCCGCCGGACGCCTGTCCGGCGGAGCCTTTTTCACATCGCATCTGGGTGATCCGGGTTTCAAGAAATGGATTATTTCGGTCAGTTGCTGGCAAACGGCCTGGTACTCGGCGCAATTTATGCGCTGACGGCGGTCGCCTATACCCTGGTCTATGGTGTCGTCCGCCTGGTCAATTTCGCCTTCGGCGAGTTGTTCATGCTGGGCGCTTTCCTGACCATCTCGCTGATGACCAGCGAGGTGCAGCTTTTCGGCACGGCCGTGGCGATGCCGGCTCTGCCTTTTCCTGTGGCTGCCCTGTTCGCCGTCGCGCTCACGGCCTTGTTCGGCATCCTCATCGACTACATCGCCTATCGGCCGCTACGCAAGGCGCCGCGACTGGCGCCGCTGATCAGTTCGATCGCCGTTTCCGTGGTGCTGCAAAGCGTGGCGCAGACCATTTGGGGATCCGAGCAGGTGCATTTTCCGGATTTCGGACTGGCCGATCTCGACCCGATCGTGTTCTTCGACTCGATTTATATCCGTGTGATGGATGTCGTCGTCATGGCGGCGGCGATCCTCGCGATGGTCGGGCTGTCGCTGTTCATCGCCTATTCCAAGCTCGGCCGCGCCATGCGCGCCAGTGCCGAAGATCCGATGGCGGCGACGCTGCTCGGCATCCCGGTTAATCGCGCCATCGCCGCTGCCTTCGCGCTGGGCTCCGGCTTCGCTGCGCTCGCCGGCCTGCTCTACGCCCAATCCTACGGCTTCGCCCATGCCACGATGGGGTTCCTGCCGGGCCTCAAGGCGCTGACGGCGGCGGTGCTGGGCGGTATCGGCTCGATCCCCGGCGCGGCACTGGGCGGCGTGCTGCTCGGCCTGATCGAGGCGCTGGGTGCCGGCTATATCCCGGATGGGTCAGCCTATAAGGATGCGATCAGTTTTGCCATCCTGATCCTGTTGCTGTTCATGCGCCCGCAAGGATTGCTGGGCCGGCCGGAACTGAATTCCGCCGGCGCCGGCAGCCTGCTGGATGGTGTTGCCACGGTCGGCAAGGGCGGGATGCAGTCGCTGCTCGGCCGCCTGGATGCCGGCTTTGCCTGGCTTGCCGGTAGCGGTGCGCGCATGAAGGTCGCCGCGCTGGCCGTCGCCATCGTCGCCGGCCTCATCATCCCCTCCGATTACTGGCTGCGCATTCTCACCATGGTGCTGATTTACGGCATGCTGGCGAGCGGCCTCAATGTCATCGTCGGATTCGCGGGCCTGCTGGACCTCGGCTTCGTCGCCTTCTGGGCGGTAGGCTCATATTTCACCTCCATCCTGTTCGTCCTGGTGCTGAAACAGGCATTCGGCATCGACGCTCAATCGGTCTGGTGGCTGTTTTATGTCAATCTGATCATCGGCGGCCTGCTCTCGGCTCTCATCGCGATGATCCTGGGCACGCCGACCTTGCGGCTGCGCGGCGATTACCTGGCGATCATGACGCTTGGCTTCGGCGAGATCGTGCGCATCGTCGCCACCAACTGGATCGGCCTGACGCGTGGACCGATGGGTATCCCCGATGTGCCGGCGCCGTTCCTGTTCGGCTTGCAGGTCAAGTCGCCGATGGCCTTTTACTTCGTCGCCCTGGCACTGACGGCCGTCATCCTGTTCGCCATCAGCGGGTTGGTGCGATCCTATGTCGGCCGGGCCTGGGTTGCCATCCGCGAAGACGAACATGCCGCCGAGGCGATGGGCGTGCCGACCGCGCGCTATAAACTCTATGCCTATGCGGTCAGCGGCTTTGTCGGCGGCTTCGTCGGCGTGTTCTATGCCCATTACCAGCTTTTCATCAGCCCGCTGAATTTCAGCCTGTTCGAAAACATCGTCATTCTCATGCTGGTGGTGCTGGGCGGGCTTGGCACCTTCATCGGGCCCTTCATCGGCGCGCTGATCTGGGTGGTCTTCCTGCAGCTCGCCCTTGATATTCCGCTGGTACAGAGCTTCCCGGAAATCCGCTTCGCACTGCTCGGCGTGATCCTGATGTGCCTGATGCTGTTCCGGCCGCAAGGCCTGGCGGCGACAGCCCGGGTGAAATTGACCATGCCAGGCGTCGGCATGGAGCGCGCATCATGAGCGCGATCCTCTCGACGGAGGCGGTGACCGTGCGTTTCGGTGGCCTCGAAGCGCTCTCCGCCTTCGATTTCAAGGTCAAGAACGAAGCGATCCACGGTCTCATCGGCCCGAACGGTGCGGGCAAGACCACCGTGCTCAACGTGTTGACCGGTTTCGTGCGCCCGACCACGGGACGGCTGCTCTTCGCCGGTGGCGAGATCGGCGGGCTGGGCGTCAACGGCATCGCCGCCGCGGGCCTCGCCAGGACCTTCCAGAATATCCGCCTGTTCGGGTCGATGACGGTGCTGGAGAGCATTCTGGTGGGCGCGCATCTGCATTTCCACAGCTCGCCGATCGGCCTGATCTTTCGCTCCGCCGCCGCACGCCGGGCCGAACGGGAAATGATCGAGTCGGCTTACCATGTGCTGGATTTCGTCGGCCTCGGCAGCAGCTTCGCGGGACGCATCGCGACAACGTTGTCCTATGGCCATCAGCGCCGTGTGGAGATCGCCCGCGCGTTGATGTCGAAACCGAAGCTGCTGTTGCTGGACGAACCTCTCGCCGGCATGAACAGTCACGAGAAGACCGAAATAGCCGATCTTGTTTGCGCCATCCGCGCCGAGGGCGTCAGCGTGCTGCTGATCGAGCATGACATGCAGATCATGCGGTCGCTCTGCGATCACCTCACCGTGCTGAACTACGGCAAGCGGCTGGCCGACGGCAAGCCCTGCGAGGTCCTTGCCGATCCCACCGTGCAGGCCGCTTATCTGGGGAGGGAACGCGTATGAACGCGCCGCTGACAGCCCCCGTGCCGATGCCATTGCTTGAGATCGAGGACCTGCATGTCAATTATGGCCGCATCCGCGCCGTCGACGGCCTGCAGATGCAGGTCGGCAGCGGAACCATCGTCAGCCTGGTGGGCAGCAACGGCGCCGGCAAGACGACCAGCCTGACGGCCTTGTCCGGCATATTGCCGCTGTCAGGTGGCCGTATCCGGTTCGGCGGCGAGGATATCACCCATCTGGCGCCGGAACTGCGCGTCCGGCGCGGCATTGCCCATGTGCCGGAGCGGCGGCGGCTTTTCCCCGGCATGAGTGTCCGGGAGAATCTCGTGCTCGGCAGTTATATCCGGCATGACCGGCATGGCATCGAGCAAGACATTGCCGTCATGGTCGAGTTGTTTCCGATTCTCGGAGACAGGTTCGCGCAGATGGCCGGCACGCTTTCGGGCGGCGAACAACAGATGCTGGCAATCGCCCGCGGTCTGATGTCACGCCCGTCGCTGCTGGTGATGGACGAGCCCACCATGGGACTCTCGCCCAAGATGATCGATGTAATTCTCGATACGGTGCAGCGGATCAACAGCCAGGGCACGACGGTATTGCTGGTCGAGCAGAACGCGATCGAGGCGATGCGGCTGTCGGATCATGTCTACATCATGCGCCTTGGGCGCATCGTCCACCAGGATACCGGGGCAAGGATCGACCCGGAACTGGTGAAGGCTTTTTATATGGGAGAGGTGCTGTGACAAGCGATGGGTTCGACACAACCACAAAGCAGCCGCGCTTGCGGCTTGGGACGTTTCTGCAAGTGCCCCAGGCAGCGCAGGCCGAAGCCGGACAGATTGCCATTCTCGGCCTGCCTTTCGATTGCGGCACCAACCCCACCCGTATCGGTTCCCGGCAGGGGCCGGCCGCCTTCCGCGCCATGTCATCGGAGATCCGGCCGTTTTATCCGCCGCTCGCCGATATCGATCCGCGCGCGGGAAATCGCGTCGTCGACCTGGGCGATGTCGAGGTGACGAGTTCGGATATCGTCCCCTCCTTCCAGGCAATGGAACGGGCGGTATCGAACATCGTCGAAGCCGAGGCCGTGCCACTCTGCGTCGGCGGCGACGGGACCGTGACGCTGGCCGTGTTGCGGGCGCTGGCCCGGCGGTTTCCCGACCTGACGCTGATTCATATCGATGCCCATACCGACAGTTACCCCTGGGAGGGATTGAATACTGGCACCACCTTCGCGCGCGCCGCCGAAGAAAAGGTGATCGATGTGCGGCGCTCCTTCCATATCGGCGCGCGCGGCACCATGCCGATTGCCGGCGCTTACGACTATACCCGCTCCTTGGGCTTTCATCTCATCACCGGCGAGGAGGTCCGCCAGCACGGCCCCGCCGAGATCGCCGCGATGGTCAAACGCACGCTCGACGGCCGGCCGGTGCATCTCAGTTTCGACATGGATTATTTCGACCCCTCCGCCGCGCCCGGTGTCGCCACGCCGACCTGGGGCGGGCCGCCGGTGTCCGAAAGCTTCGACCTGCTGCATGGCCTGGCCGGTTTGGATATCGTCGGCGTCGATATCAACACGCTCAGCCCGCCGCATGATGTCGCCGGGATGGCCGCCATGCTGGCCGGCCATGTCGCCGTCATCGCCATGCACCTTGTCCAACTCGGCCAGGCAAGGCGGTCAAATCAGATGTAACGGTCACGCTAAAGCGGAGCGATCGATCATGAACAGCCATCACAAGGTGCATCAAACACTCAACCCCCGACCTTATATCTGGTCCGAGCCGCCACTGGGCGAGGCCAAGAGCCTGCCGCCGGCCTTTTACACCGATCCGGCGATCTTCAAGGCGGAGATGGAGCATATCCATCTCAAGAACTGGTTCTTCGCCGGCCGCGTCGATGAAGTGGCGAAGCGCGGCGACTTCCGTACATTCGATACCGTCGGGGGGCCGGCGCTGCTGATGCGCGGCGATGACGGCGTGTTGCGGGCCTTTGCCAATGTCTGCCGGCACCGCTCCTCCACGTTGCTGGAAGGATGCGGCAATGCCCGCCGGATCATCTGTCCCTACCATGCCTGGAGCTACCGGCTCGACGGCACGCTCGCGGGTGCGCCCAATATGAGCGAGGTGCCGAATTTCGATCCGTCGCACCCATCGCATACGTTGGCGGAAATCCGCATGGAGATCTGGGAAGGTGCGATCTTCCTCAATTACGACAATGAGGCACCGAGCCTCGCCGAGCATCTCGGCAATCTGCCCGATCTGCTGGGATCGCACCGTTTCGGCGAGATGGTCTGCACCTGGCGCACCGAGATCGAGACCCGGTGCAATTGGAAGATGCTGCTGGAAAACGCCATGGAGACCTATCACACCGGCATCGTGCATGCGGCAACGATCGGCGCGCAGCGCAGCGTGAGCTTTCCCACGGTTGGCGAATGGCAGAGTTTCCAGGTGCTCTCGACACAATCCATTGCCGTGCTCAACGACAAGCCCCCCTTCCCGCCAATCGAAGGGCTGAACGAGCATTCGAAGCAGGGCACGCATTTCACCTTGATCCATCCGACCACGCAATTCGCCAGCGCCCAGGACTGTATCTGGTGGCTGGCGGTGCGGCCGGTCGCGGTCGATCATACCATCCTGTCGATCGGCGGCTGCTTCCCGCGCGCCTATACGGAACAGCCGGATTTTCCGCAACTGGCGGCACCTTATTACAAGCGCTGGGAAGCCGTCGCGCGCGAGGATGTCGGCATCCTGGAAAAACAGCAACGCGGCCTGTCGTCCAGGCTGGCCCGCCCAGGCCAGCTCTGCTGGCGGGACGACATGATCCTGGCCATGAACCGCTGGGTGGTAGGACGCCTGCCAGCCCACATCCTCGAAGGGGTATTTGAATGATGCGCGTTCTTCTCACGCATAACCGCGACTTGCTCAAACACTTCTACAGCCCTAAGGCGGTGGCGCAGTTGAAAGAGATCGTTGATCTGCGGATGAACGATTCCGACCGGCCGCTGCGGGGAGACGACCTGGTGGCCGCCGCCGAAGGCTGCGAGATGGTGATCTCCGATCGCCTCGCCGCCGCACCGCGCGAGGTCCTGCAACGGTTGGACGGTGTCAAGGTGCTGACCCGATGTGCGGTCGATATTCGCAACATCGATGTCGATGCCGCTTCCGATGCCGGCATCCTGGTCTGCCGCTGCAGTTCCGGCTATGCCGATTCCGTCGGCGAACATGCCATCGCCCTGATGCTGGATCTCGCCCGCGGCATCACCGAGACCGCCGAGCGCTATCATGCCGGCATCGCCGAGCATCGCATGGTGTTTCGCCGCCAGCTTGCCGGCGCCCATGTCGGCGTCATCGGCTATGGCTCGATCGGCCGGCGCATCGTCGAACTGGCCTTGGCCTTCTCGATGAAGGTCTCGGTCTACGATCCCTATGCCAATATCGGCCACGGCGCGGTCCGCTCGGTGAGCCTCGACGAGGTGCTGTCAGAACCGGATTTCGTGGTCTGCGCTGCCTATGCCACGCCGGAGACGACCGGCATGATGAATGCCTCGGCCTTCGCCCGGATGCGGCGGGATGCGTATTTCGTCAACATCTCGCGGGGGATCCTGGTGAACGAAGACGATCTGCATGCGGCCTTGCAGGCCGGCACCATCGCCGGCGCCGGGCTGGATGTCGGCCTCGGCACGGATGAACAGCCGAGCCTGAAACTCGCGCAACTGCCGAATGTCGTCGCCACGCCGCATTCCGCCGCGCTGATGCCGGAGCCGTCGGAGCACCAGGCCCTGGAGACCGTGGCGCAGGTCCGCGCTTTGCTAAAAGGGACATTGCCGCCTTTGGCCGTCAATCCGCATCGGGCGACGCGCTGGTGGGGGCAGGCATGAGCGGAGCGCCCAGCCGCCTGCTGCCCGCCGAGCCGCCTGCCTTTCGGCCGCCACCCGATTCCTGCGACTGCCACATGCATATCTATGGCGATCCGGCGCTCTATCCGCCACGCCCCGATTCGCCTTTCCCACCGGTCGCCGGTGGTGATATCGCCGCCTATCTCAAGCTGCGCGACCGGCTCGGCCTGCAACGCGCCGTGGTCGTTCAGCCCTCAGTCTACGGCTTCGACAACAAGGCGACGCTGGACGCCATGGCGGTGCTCGGTTCGGCGGCGCGCGGCGTTGCTGTCGTGCCTAGCGACGTATCGGAGGCGGAGCTCGACCGGCTGACCCAACTCGGTGTCCGCGGCATCCGTTTCTTCATGATCGGCGGCGGTGCGCTGACATGGGAGGATCTCGATCTCCTTGCCGCCAAGACGGCGGCCTTCGGCTGGCATGTGCAGATGCAGATGGATGGCCGGCTGTTGGATGACACACTCCCACGTCTTGCCCGCCTGCCGGGCCGGCTGGTCATCGATCATAACGGCAAATTCCTGCAGCCGGTCGGCACCGACCATCCGGGTTTCCGCGCCTTGCGCCAGTTGATCAATGGCGGGCGCACCTGGGTCAAGACCTCTGGCGTTTATGAGACATCGGTGACGGGTGCACCGGATTATGCCGATGTGGCCCTGCTCGCCCGGGCCCTCATCGCCGATGCGCCCGAACGCTGCCTGTTCGCCACCAACTGGCCGCATCCCAGCAAACCGAATGATCCGCCGAACGACTCGCATCTGCTGGATCTGTTCGCCGGCTGGTGCGGCGATGCCGCGACCGCCAAGCGGATCCTGGTCGACAATCCGGCCGAGATTTACGGCTTCTGAGCGCTGGCTCAGGTCATCAACCGAAACATAAGCGGCGCAACCACGTGGTTGCGCCGCTTCCGCACATATATCGATGACTGACTAAGCGGCGTTGCTCGCCGTGCTGTCGGTCAGCAACGCATAAAGCGCTTCGGGCTGATCGGTGCCGCGCAGCTTCTCGCAGACACCCCGGTCGCGCAGCAGGCGGCTGACCCGCGCCAAAGCCTTGAGATGATCCGCCCCGGCACCTTCGGGCGCCAGGAGCAGGAAGATCAAATCGACCGGCTGTTCGTCGATCGAATCGAAATCGACCGACTCTTCCAGCCGCGCGAAGAGGCCGAACAGCGTTTTCATTTCCGGCAGCTTGCCGTGCGGGATGGCGATGCCATTGCCGACGCCGGTCGTGCCGAGGCGTTCGCGTTCCAGCAAGACATCGAAGACCGCCCGCTCATGCAGGCCGGTCAGCTCTGCCGCCCGCTTCGCCAACTCTTGCAGCACTTGCTTCTTACTTGTTGCCTTCAGCCGAGCAACCACATGGGCCGGCGTAATCAAATCTTCTATTTCCATTGGTTCCCTCGTCCTGACGGTTGCCTTCCCGGAGCCAACCGCCCCAGAGCCAACCGCCAGTGTCCCAAGTCAGTCTCGACGACGCGTCACGGATAAATGTCAGGCATTTTCCGGAGATCGCGCGTCCGACCAGCACTAAGCATGCTGTGCCGATGCCTCCGATTGCATTCGGGGATCGACCCAGCCGATATTGCCGTCATTGCGGCGATAAACCATGTTCAAGCCGCCATGGGCGCGGTTCAGGAACATCATCGCCTTTTGATCCGACAGATCCAGGCGCATGACTGCTTCGCTCACCGTCAGCGCCGGAATATCCGTCTGCATCTCGGCGATGATCATCGGCGCCGCATCAAGCGCCGGCTCCGGCGCGTCACTCGCGTCGTGACCATCGGCAGGCAAAATATACTGTGCCGCCCGGTACGAATCTGTCAGCTGCGAATCCGTTGCCGTGCGATGGTGATCACGCAGCCGCCGCTTATACCGCCGCAACCGCGTCGATATATGATCCGATGCTTTATCATAGGCCGCATAAGGCTGATCCGCTTCGGCTTCGGATTGCAGCTGGATACCACGTCCGACATGCACCGAGATCTGCGCCAGAAACAGATGCACCTGTTTCGACAGCGTCACAGTTGCTTCGATCGGATTGCCGAAATATTTCCCGAAGATGCTGTCCAGATTTTCCTCGATGTGGCTACGCAAGGCTGCGCCGACATCCAGGTTCTTACCTTTAACGGTCAGATTCATTTCCCACGTCCAGGTTAACGGGCCCAATCGGAATTATGGCGTCCTTTACCGCTCCTCCGATCCCGACTGACGCAAAGAAGCCGGGACCATAAGAACCGCCCTCGACCGAGTCAAGGCCGCCGGGGAAACCGTACTTGGCTTGTTAAGGATTGAGACGGACGGCCATCGGCCGCTGATTGGAAACCTCCCTGAAAGAATCATGTAGCGCCCCTTAGACAGAACGCAAGGCTTTCTCGCGCCGGCGTTGGACAGAAGACTGAATTTTTAACGATTCTCGATACTTAGCAACAGTCCGCCGGGCTATATCCACGCCCTGACCCTTAAGGATTGCGACCAGTTGATCATCCGACAGGACGGCATCGGCCGGCTCGGCATCGATCAGTTCCTTGATGCGCGAACGAACGGATTCGGCAGAGTGACTGGCCATCCCGTCGGCGCCCTGAATGGCAGCGGAGAAGAAGTAGCGCATTTCATAGAGCCCGCGCGGCGTCGCCATATACTTGTTGGTGGCGACGCGGCTGACCGTACTTTCATGCATCTCGATCGCATTGGCGATATCGCGGCGGATCAGCGGCTTCAAATGCTGCACGCCATGCAGGAAGAAGCCCTCCTGCTGACGGACGATTTCCGAAGCGACTTTCAAAATTGTCGTCGCGCGCTGATGCAGCGTCTTCACCAGCCAATTGGCAGCGGAGAGACGTTCCGAGAGATAGTCCTTGTCCTGCTTCGACTGCGTGCGGCCGGACACCTGGGTATAATATTGCTGATTGACCAGCAGGCGCGGCAAGGTATCGGCATTCAATTCGACACCCCAACTGCCATCCGGTTGCCGATAGACCAGGATGTCCGGCACGATGGTCTGCGCCTCGACCTTGTCGAAGCTGGCGCCCGGCCGCGGATTGAGGCTGCGAATCTCCAGCATCATATCGGCGAGGTCTTCCGCATCGACGCCGCATAATTTCATCAACTGTGCGCGGTCGTGCTTGGCCAGAAGGTCGAGATGCTGCAGCAAGGCCTGCATCGCCGGATCGAGGCGATCACGTTCCTTCAATTGCAGGCCGAGGCATTCCGCCAGATCGCGGGCACAGACGCCGATCGGATCGAATTGCTGCAATTTGCGCAGCACGGCTTCGACCTGCACGAGATCGCAGTTCAATCGTTCCGCGATGGGTGCGAGCTCGGTGCGGATATAACCGGCATCGTCGACCAGGTCGATCAATTGCAGGCCGATCAGCCGCTCCGTGGGATCCGTGATATCGAGGCCGAGCTGCTGCTCGAGATGTTCATGCAGCGTCAGGTCGCGGCTGAGCGTCTGTTCCAATCCGAAGTCGCCATCGCCGAAATCGCCGCCACCACCACTCGTGCGCCACGAATTGAGACCGGCGAGATCCGCCACCGCGGCCGCGCCATCGGCTGCACCGTCGCTGCTATAGACATTCTCGTAATCGGTATCGAGCGGCGAATCCCGCTCATCGGGCAGGACCTCGCGGCGACCGTAATCGCTGGCATCGAGCAGGCTATCCGATGCCGTGTCAGCGCCCTCTTCGTCCGGTCCGTCAATCGCCGTGTCAGCGGCGCCATCGGCCATCTCCGATCCCTCGGCGCGCGCATCATCGCCCCGCTCCAGGAGCGGGTTCTGCTCGAGCTCCTGCTCGACATAACTGGTCAGTTCCTGGTTCGACAATTCCAGCAGCTTGATCGCCTGCTGCAACTGCGGCGTCATGACCAGCGTTTGAGATTGGCGTAGGTCTAGTCGTTGCGTCACTGCCATGGCATCGCTAGCCTAGCAAATTAGAACGCAAGTTGCACGGCCTTCCCACCGTTCGGCATGACAATTGCTTGAAGGGAAATACCCGAAGCGGGTGGGACGTTAAAGCGAGAAGCCTTCGCCCAGATAGACGCGCCGGACAGCCTCATCCGCGACGATCTCGCGGGGGGCGCCTTCGCGCAGCACCTCGCCTTCATGCAGGATATAGGCGCGGTCGACGATTTCCAGCGTGTCGCGGACATTGTGATCGGTGATCAAGACACCGATGCTGCGATCCTTGAGATGCGAAACGATATCGCGGATATCGGCGACGGCAATCGGATCGATGCCGGCAAGCGGTTCGTCCAGCAGGATATAGTTGGGCCGCGTTGCCAGGCAGCGGGCGATTTCCACCCGGCGGCGTTCGCCACCCGACAGCGCCAGCGCCGGCACCTTGCGCAGATGGCCGACGGAAAACTCGTCAAGCAGCTTGTCGAGCTTGGCATGGCGCGAATCGGCGTCGCGATCCACCACTTCAAGCACCGCCAGGATATTCTGTTCCACCGTCATGCCGCGGAAGATCGAGGCTTCCTGGGGCAGATAACCGACACCGGCACGGGCGCGCTCATACATCGGCTGTTCGGTGACTTCCTGGCCGTCGAGGTAGATCGCCCCGGCATCCGGCCGCACCAAGCCGGTGATGATATAGAAGCAAGTCGTCTTGCCGGCGCCGTTCGGTCCCAGCAGACCGACCGCTTCGCCCCGCCGCACGCCGATGGTGACATCGCGCAAGACCGGCCGCTTGCGGTATTGCTTGCCAAGATGATAGGCGACCAGGCCATCGACCGTTGTGGGGTCGACGGCGACCCCATCCACCATGATCATGCCCGGCTGATGCCCCTCGGTACCGGTCGACGCGGGAAAATCCCCACCGCCGCCGTTCACCACCCGCAGTTTCGCCGTGTGCTTCGGGTCGCTCATGGCTGTGTCGTGCTGCCGTTCGAATCGGTTTTGTTCTTCGGCCCGATCACCGTTTTCACCCGGCCGCTGCCGCCCTTGGATTTATCCGCCAGCAGGCGGCTGATATTCGTCTGGGTGTTGATCTCAGCCTTATCGCCGGTGAAGACGTTGTTATCCTGGTTGATGCGGACATGGCCGGTCAGGACCGCTACCTTGGTCTCCAGGTTGTAGACCATCTTATCCGACCAGGCTGTCTGTTTGCTGGTATCGGTCCGGACCCGACCGACCGCCTCGATCTGATACATCACCTTCTTGCCGGCGCTGTCGCGATGGAAGTAGCCCGTCGCGGTGTCGGCATGAATCTTCGTATCGCCGCGATCGATGAAGACCGCTCCCTTGGCCACCACGGCATCGCGATCCTTCCAATATTCCATGGCATCGCGCGCCGTCACGGTATCGCCCTTATCGGTGACTGATTTCAAATTCTTGCCGGTCAGCACAAGCAGCTTCTTGCCGGCATCGTAATCGGCATGATCGCCATAAGCCGTCTCGGTCGAATTCTTGACCACGACATTGCCCTCGGCCGTCATCCGGTCGATCTTGTTGCTGTCGACGCTGTAGTAAGCGTTCAGCACCGATCCGGCGATCGACTGATCGCCCTGCACGGCCAAGGCATTGCCCCGGGCGGTATAGGCTTTCTGGTTCTTGTCCCACTCGATGCCGTTATCAGCGGTGATTTCGATCGGCTTCGAGCTGCTGTTGAAATCAAATCCGCCGCCGCCCGAATCATTGCTGCCGGTCGCGGCACTATCGGTGGCCTGCTGGGCCGCGGCAAAATCGGCCGGCGCCAGCGCAAGACCGCCGAGACCAAATGCGACGGCGCAGGCGGCGATGACGTGACGGCGATAAGCGCGACGCCGCGAGGCCTGCGCGAATGGAAAATCGAAGCGCGGCGTCATCCGTTGCCGTCCTTTCCCTTGCCATTGAGTGTGAGATGCGAGCGTCCTTCGAAGATGATGAGGTCGCCATCATTCAAGACGCGGAATCCCTGGGCGGTGATCGCCCAATCCTTGTTCTGCCCCTGGACCGGATCCGATCCGGCGGCGATCTTCGCTTTCAGATCCACCTGCGCCGACGTGCTGTGGAAGGACATGCCGTTATCATGGGTGAGCGTCACATCGCCCTTGAGATCCACCAGATCGGCATCACGGTGATAAAGGCCGTTCTGCGCCGTCACCGCCATCCAGCCATTATCCTCCAGGGTGATATTGGCTTTGGGCTGCACCAGCGTGATGTTGTCCTTGTTATTGCCCTGGGGCTGGCTGGCCGACGGCGCGGTGATGGTGTAAGGCCGGTTCTTGTTATCGACCGAGCTGTATTTGAAATTGTTCAGCGTGACGGTCGGTTGTCCGGGAATGGCCTTCTGCAAGGTCTCCACCGTGATGACGCTTTCCCGATTGTGGACGTACCACCAATAGCCGAGATAGCTCATGGTGACGATCGCAATTACCGGCAGGCCGATTTTCATCACCAGCACCAGCGGCCGCCGGCGCTTGGAGCGGCGCTGAGCCGGGCCGCGCAGATGTTCGCTTTGAACCTGCGCCGGCTTCAGTTGGTCGCTGTTTTCTGCCACCGTCATCCTCGTCAGACCAGGCCGGCGCGCAAGCAGTCGTGCAGGCGGATGATGCCGATCGGACGCTCGTCTTCGAGCACGAACAGGCTGGTGATCGACCTGTCATTCATGATGCCGAGCGCTTCGGCCGCCAAAGCGGAAGGGCGAATCGACATCGGCGCATGCGTCATTACCTCATCGGTCCGCATCTCCAGCAGATCCTTGCCCATGTGCCGACGCAAATCGCCATCCGTGATGATGCCCGTTAAGCGGCCCTCGCCGTCGACGACGCCGACGCAGCCGAAGGTCTTCGCCGTCATCTCCAGGATCGCGACCGACATCACCGTATCCTGCGTGACCAGCGGCACCTCACTGCCCACATGCATCAGCTCGGCAACGCGCAGCAGCCGCTGGCCGAGATTGCCGCCCGGATGAAACTGCTTGAAATCTTCCGCCGAGAAACCTCTTCGCTCCAGCAGGGCAACGGCAATTGCATCGCCGAGGGCCAGCATCATTGTGGTCGAGGTGGTGGGAGCAAGCCCCAGCGTGCCCGCCTCGGTCACCTTCGGCAAAGCCAGGGTCACATCGGCGGCGCTGCCCAAAGCGCTACCCGTGCCCCGGGTGATGCCGATCAAGGGAATGTGCCAGCGGCGGGTGTAATTGATGAGATCCGACAGTTCCGCGGTTTCGCCGGAATTGCTGAGCGCAAGAACCGCATCCTTCGGCGTGACCATGCCAAGATCGCCGTGGCTCGCTTCCGCCGGATGCACGAATTGCGATGGGGTGCCGGTCGAGGCCAGTGTCGCCGCGATCTTATGGGCGATATGCCCGCTCTTGCCCATCCCGGTGACCACCACCCGCCCGCTCACCGCCATCAGCAGGTCCAAGGCACGCGGAAAATGATCATTCAGCGAATCGGCCAATAACGAGAGCGCGGTCGCTTCCTGGCGCAGCACCCGTTCCGCCGAAGCCAAGCCCTCGGAGGCAAAGTGCTGTTGTTCGGGCGTCGGCCGATCGACCGGCATGACCTTCGACATAATGCTCACAATACAACTGTTTAGGCGACCATAGCGCCGCTTATCCCACGAATCTATAGGGTTTTTACCCGATTTGTCTTGCGTGGTCGGTAGCTTTTACTCTGTTTAGATAGGGAGAGCCACGCCTCTTTCCGAGGGCTGTGGCTCAGATCATAAGCAGAATCAGTGGTGGAAGATATCGGGGTCTTCCCAGCCGGCCAGATCGAGAATCGCCCGGGTCGGCAGGAAGCGGAAACAGGCTTGCGCTACCTCCATCCGCCCTTCACGCGTCAGGAGAATGTCTAGTTTCGCCTTCAACTGATGCAGGTAAAGCACATCGGAGGCGGCGTATTTCTGCTGCTCGCTGGTGAGTTCGTCCGCGCCCCAGTCGGAGGATTGCTGCTGCTTCGAGAGTTCGACCCCCAGCAATTCCTTGCACAGATCTTTCAACCCGTGCCGGTCGGTGAAGGTGCGGACCAGCTTTGACGCGATTTTGGTGCAATAGACCGGCTGGCAATTGACGCCGAGATAAGCCCGCAACGCCGCCAGATCGAAACGGGCGAAGTGGAACAGCTTCAGGACCGCCGGGTCTTCCAGCAATGCCTTAAGATTTGGCGCGTGATGCTGCTGGCCAGGGCGCAGCAGGGGGATTTGCACCAGATGGCAGACGCCATCGCCGGCGGAAAGCTGGATCAGGCAAAGCCGGTCGCGGGCCGGATTGAGCCCCATGGTCTCCGTGTCGACGGCCACCACCGGACCAAGATTGAGACCGTTTGGCAGATCGCCACGATGCAATTCGATCGTCATTTGAAGTTCCCCACTGCGCAATCGACGGAAAACCGGATTGTCGCGCAAGGACTACTTGAAGGATGGTGCCCAGGAGAAGACTCGAACTTCCACGGGTTGCCCCACAGGTACCTGAAACCTGCGCGTCTACCAATTCCGCCACCTGGGCGCCTGACCTATGACGAGTACAGGATTTTCAGCGGATCCTGAGCTTGCCATACGCGGCGCGGCGCATTCTGTTCAGAATGCCGGCAAAGTCAACGTCTTTTTACACGCACTGCGCCGGGCTGCAAATTATGTTAGCAAAGAACGGATGATACGGTCGAAATTCGGGGTGATGATATGCGTGATCCCGTTGTCACTGTCTTCGGCGGCTCCGGCTTTATCGGCCGCTACGTGGTGGAAAAACTGGCCAAGCGGGGCTGGATGATCCGGGTTGCGGTGCGCCGGCCCGATGACGCCCTGTTCCTGAAAACCGCCGGCCAGCTCGGCCAGATCGCGCCCATCGCCGCCAATATCCGCGACCAGCGCTCGGTCGAGGCCGTTATCGCCGGCGCCGATGCCGTCATCAATCTGGTCGGCATCCTCTTCGAATCCGGCCCGCAACGCTTCGCCAAGGTTCAGGCCGAAGGTCCCGGCCGGATCGCCGCTGCCGCCGCGGCGGCTGGTGTGCGGCAGATGGTGCATATATCGGCAATCGGCGCCGACAGCGCCAGTCCCGCGGCCTATGGGCGCAGCAAGGCGGCCGGCGAACAGGCGGTGCGCGCCGCCTTCCCGGCGGCGACGATCCTACGCCCCAGCATCGTGTTCGGCCCGGAGGATGGGTTCTTCAACCGATTCGCCGCCATGACCCGCCTCAGCCCCGCCTTGCCCTTGATCGGCGGCGGTCGAACCCGTTTCCAGCCGGTCTATGTGGTCGATGTGGCAGATGCCGTGCTCGCCGCCCTGGAACGGCCGGACGCCGCCGGCCAGACCTATGAACTTGGCGGGCCCGGTACATATAGCTTCCGCGAGCTGATGCAGCTGCTGTTGCAGGAGATCGGCCGGCGCCGCCTGCTGATTCCCATTCCCTTTGCCCTTGCCAGCCTTCAAGGGGCGTTGCTGCAATATCTGCCCTCGCCGCCGCTGACGCTCGACCAGGTTCGCCTGCTGAAGCGCGACAATGTCGTGAGCCCCGGCGCCAAGGGCCTCGCCGACCTCGGCATCGCGCCGACGGCGGTCGAAGTCATCCTGCCGACTTATCTTGACAAGTATCGCCCACGCGGCGGTTATGACCGTAAATAAGGGGGAGACGACGTCATGCGTTTTCTGGTGTTCCAACACATCGCCTGCGAGCATCCCGGCATCCTGCGGGATTTCCTCGCCGCCGACGGCATCGCCTGGGACGCCGTGGAACTGGATGAAGGCGCCGCGATCCCCGCACTTGCCGATTACGATGCACTCTGGGTCATGGGTGGCCCGATGGATGTCTGGGAAGAGGATCAGCATCCATGGCTGGTCGCCGAGAAACAGGCGATCCGGGAAGCGGTGCAGCAGCGCGGCCTGCCTTATCTCGGGCTTTGCCTCGGCCATCAATTGCTGGCGGCTTCCCTCGGTGGCGATGTCGGCAAGATGGCCAGGCCCGAAGTCGGCATTCTCGATGTGACGCTCACCGAAGCGGGAAGCTCGGACCCGATCTTCACCGGCATGACGAAGACGCAGCAGGCCTTGCAATGGCATGGAGCCGAGGTGCAGGTGCCGCCGCCGGGTGCCGTCATCCTGGCGCAATCGCCGCTTTGCCCGATCCAGGCGATGCGCGTCGGCAATCGCGCCTACGGCCTGCAATACCATGTCGAGCTCACATCGGACACGGTTGGGGAATGGGGTGCCATACCGGCTTATTCCTGCGCGCTCGACGAGAGTCTGGGCGCCGGCGCAATGCCGCGCCTGGATGCCGAGGCCGGCGCTAAGATGCCAGCATTCAATCGCGCCGCGCGGCAGATCTACGACAATTTCATGCGCACGGCCTTCGCCCGCGTCTAACGCGCTTGCTGTCCGACTGCCATTTCAGCAAAACAATCCGGGCAGCCGATAGATCACATAGAGCAGATAAAGGCCGAGCCCGACCCGGTAGATGACGAATGGCGCCATGCTGGCGCGGCGCAGCCAATACATCATGAAAGCGATGGCCAGGAAACCGGCGATCGCCGCACAGACCGTCATCAGCAGGGCAGCCTGCATCTGCGCGGCGGACCCGCTGAGGACCAGTTGCACGCCCTTATAGAGTCCGGCGGCGGCAATCGTCGGGATCGACAGCAGGAACGAGAAACGCGCGGCGTCGATCCGCTCATAGCCGAGGAAACGCGCCATCGTCATGGTAATACCGGACCGGCTGGTGCCGGGAATGAAGGCGAGGCACTGACAGATGCCGATCAGCAGGGCATGACCGATATTCATGTGCTCCAGCCGGCGGACCGTCAAACCGAGCTTGTCGGCCGCATAGAGGATGAGGCCGAAGACGATCAGCATGACGGCGATGACGGTGGGATTGCGCAAACTGTCGCCGGCATAGCGATCCAGGACGAAGCCGATCACCAAAGCCGGCAGCGACCCCACCAATAAATAGGTGACCAGGCGGGCCCGCGGGTCGCGCCGCCGCTGGACGATCTGCCAGACACCCTGCCCCAGCCCCGCAACGTCACGCCAGAAATAGACCAGCACCGCCACCAGCGTGCCGACATGGGCTGCCACGTCCAGGGTCAATCCCTGGTCCGGCCAGCAGAAGAACATCGGCACCAGGATGAGATGTCCGGACGAGCTAATTGGCAGGAATTCGGTCACGCCCTGGACAATGGCGAGAACCAGAATGTCGATATTAGGCACGCAGTCACCGCTCGGGCTTCACGGGTTGAGGCCAGGCCCCCAGGCGGCGAAACCTATAGCATGAGCCAACGAGTCTCGCCTATCGGGCTAATAGTACAATTCTGGTACTATATATGACATCAGATTCGACCCATTTGGACGGCCGAACGACATAAGGGCGGGAACTTTCAAATAATAAGGCAGTATTACTGCCTCATTCGGCAATTTGCACTAGATTGGTCGCATAATCTGACCTATTCTGTACGGCGAAGCTTGGATGAGGTTCAGCAAGGGACATTGGCAAGCAGAGACGGTTAGACGGCCCAGGAAACCCGTGATGGGAAATCCGAGATTGGGGGCCCCGCGACGGAAGAAATTCGCGACGGGATCCTGGCCGAAGGGAGAATGCGATGGCCGAAAAGCTGCTGAAATTCGTGTCACTGGGACCGGCATCGCCGGATAAGCGCAAGGCCGGCGAAAGGCGGCGGGACTTCGGCGAGATCTATCAAGATTTCAAGCCGGCCCAGGCGGCGGCCCAGGCCAGCCGCTGTTCGCAATGCGGCGTGCCCTTCTGCCAGGTCCACTGCCCGCTCTCCAACAATATCCCCGACTGGCTGAAGCTGGCGGCCGAAGGCCGGCTGGAAGAAGCCTATGAAATCTCCAGCGCCACCAATACCTTCCCGGAGATCTGCGGCCGCATCTGTCCCCAGGACCGCTTGTGCGAAGGCAATTGCGTCATCGAACAAGCCGGGCATGGTGCCGTCACGATCGGCGCCGTCGAGCGGCACATCACCGACACCGCCTGGGAAAAGGGCTGGGTCCGGCCGATCCGGCCGCGCCAGGAATTGCCACAATCCGTCGGCATCGTCGGCAGCGGGCCGGCCGGATTGGCGGCGGCGGAACAGCTGCGCCGCCAGGGCTATCAGGTGACCGTTTACGACCGGCATGACCGGTTCGGCGGCTTGCTGATCTATGGCATCCCCAATTTCAAACTGGACAAGACCATTGTCGCCCGCCGCATTCAGCATCTGCAGGATGCCGGCATCGTCTTTCGCGGCGGCATTGAGATCGGCCGCGACCTGAGTCTTATCGATCTGCGCGATCAGCACGATGCCGTCCTGATCGCGACCGGCGTCTATAAGGCACGCGACATCGCCGCACCCGGCTCGGGACTGGCGCGGATCGTTCCGGCGCTTGCCTATCTGATCGCCAGCAACCGGCGCGGGCTCGGCGATCAGGTGCCGGATCATGGCGGCAATCTGGACGCCGCCGGCAAGAATGTCGTCGTGATCGGCGGCGGCGACACGGCGATGGATTGCGTGCGGACGGCGGTGCGCCAGGGTGCCCGATCGGTGAAGTGCCTTTATCGGCGCGACCGCCAGAACATGCCGGGCTCGCAGCGCGAAGTGGCGCATGCCGAGGAAGAAGGCGTCGAATTCGTCTGGCAGGCGGCCCCCGAAGCGTTCCTGGATGATGGCGCCGGCAATGTCAAAGTCGTGCGTGCCCATCGCATTCATCTCGGCCTCCCCGATTCGACCGGCCGGCAGACACCGCGCGTGATCGAGGACTCGCATTTCCATATCGAGGCCGATCTGGTGATCAAGGCGCTGGGCTTCGATCCCGAAGACCTGCCGCAGAGCTTCGACGTGCCGCAATTATCGGTCAGCAAATGGAGCACGATCCGCATCGATCATAAGACCATGATGACCAGCATTCCCGGCGTCTTCGCCGCCGGCGATATCGTGCGCGGCGCATCCCTGGTGGTCTGGGCAATCCGCGATGGCCGCGATGCGGCGACCGCCATGGCGCAATATCTCGCCACGGCACAACACGCCGCCAAAGCGGCGGAATAACAAACCAATCGCAGTCGAGGCGGCATCGTGAGTGCCGTCGAAAGGGAGACCATCATGGCCGAGCAAGTTCCCTACTGGTATCGCGCACGCGCGCAACTGGCGGCGCAGGGACTTTACGATCCGACCGACGAGCACGATGCCTGCGGCGTCGGCATGATCGTCGCCATCGACGGCAAGCCGCGGCGCGAGGTCGTGCTGAAAGGTATCGAGGCGCTGAAAGCGGTGTGGCATCGCGGCGCGGTCGATGCCGATGGCAAGACCGGCGACGGCGCCGGCATCCATGTGCAGATCCCCCATGCCTTCTTCGAGGATTTCATCCGCAAGGGCGGCCAGGAGATCAACAACGAGAAATTCGCCGTCGGCCAGATCTTTCTGCCGCGCACCGATCTCGGCAAGCAGGAACGCTGCCGCGTCATCGTCGAACGCGAGATTCTCAATTACGGTTATACGGTCTATGGCTGGCGCCAGGTGCCGGTCAATATCGGCATCATCGGCGACAAGGCAAATGCCTCGCGGCCGGAGATCGAGCAGATCATGATCTGCAACAATCGCGGCGTCACCGAAGAGCAGTTCGAGACCGATCTCTACATCATCCGCCGCCATATCGAGAAGGCCGCCGCCGCCGAAGGCATCGGCGAGCTCTATATCTGTTCGCTTTCCTGCCGGTCGGTCATCTACAAGGGCATGTTCCTCGCCGAACAGCTCACCGCCTTTTATCCCGATCTGGTGGACGACCGCTTCGTTTCCAATTTCGCGATTTATCACCAGCGCTATTCTACCAATACCTTCCCGACCTGGAGCCTGGCCCAGCCGTTCCGCGTCATCGCCCATAACGGCGAGATCAACACGCTGAAAGGCAATGTCAACTGGATGACCGCGCATGAGACGCGGATGGAATCCGGCATCTATGGCGGCCATATGGCGGAGCTGAAGCCGGTCGTCCAATCCGGCGGATCGGATTCCGCGGTGCTCGACAATGTCTTCGAGATCATGGTGACCGAGGAACGGCCCTTGCCCATGGTGCGCTGCTTGCTGGTGCCCGATGTCTGGGACGGCCGTATCGCCATGCCGCAGGCCCATAAGGATCTCTTCAGCTATTGCAACTCGGTCATGGAGCCCTGGGACGGTCCGGCGGCGATCTGCGGCTTCGCTGCCAATTGGGTGGTCGCCTTCACCGATCGCAACGGCCTGCGGCCGCTGCGCTATGCCGTTACCGAGGATGGCCTGCTGGTCGCCGGATCGGAAACTGGCATGGTGCGGCTCGGCGAGGAACGCATCCTCTCCAAGGCGCGGCTTGGGCCCGGCCAGATGATCGCCGTCGATCTTGCCAAGGGCAAGCTCTACAAGAATGACGAGATCCTCGACAACCTCGCCGCCAGCGCCGATTTCGGCAGCTGGGTCAAGAATATCACCGTGATCGACGATCTGGTGCGCGAGACCCGGGGCGAGCCCGCCATCTTCGACCGCGACCTGCTGCGCCGCCGCCAGATCGATGCCGGCTTGTCGCTGGAAGACCTGGAGCTGATCCTCCAGCCGATGGTCGAAGAGGCCAAGGAAGCCATCGTATCCATGGGCGACGATACGCCCCTGGCGGTACTCAGCGAGCAATATCGCGGGTTGCATCATTTCTTCCGGCAGAATTTCAGCCAGGTCACCAATCCGCCGATCGACAGTCTGCGCGAAGCCCGGGTCATGAGCTTGAAGACCCGGCTCGGCAATCTCGGCAATGTGCTGGACGAGGATGAAAGCCAGTGCCGGCTGCTGCAGCTCGACAGCCCCGTTTTGCTGACCGCCGAGTTCCAGGCGATGCGCGCCTATATGGGCGAGAGTGCCGCCGAAATCGACTGCACCTTCGACCCCAAGGGCGGCGACCATGCCCTGCGCGACGCCATCCAGGCGATCCGCCGCCAGGCCGAGGACGCGGTACGCGGCGGCGCCACCCATGTGATCCTGTCGGATGACCGTATCGGTCCGGATCGCGCGGCGATCCCGATGATTCTCGCGACGGGCGCCGTGCACGTGCATCTGCTGCGCCAGCAATTGCGCACCTTCATCTCGCTGAATGTGCGTTCCGGCGAATGCCTCGATGTGCATCATTTCGCCGTGCTGATCGGCGTCGGCGCCACCACGGTCAATGCCTATCTTGCCGAGGCCAGCATCGCCGACCGCCAGGCCCGCGGCCTGTTCGGCAACCTGGCTTTAGACACTTGCCTGGAACGCTATCGCAAGGCGGTTGATCAAGGCCTGTTGAAGGTGATGTCGAAGATGGGCATCGCCGTCATCTCGTCTTATCGCGGCGGTGCGAATTTCGAGGCGCTGGGCCTGTCGCGCACCCTGGTCGCCGAATATTTCCCCACCATGCCGTCACGCATCTCCGGCATCGGCATGCCGGGCATCCAGCGCCGCGTGCTGGACCTGCACAATCGCGCCTGGGCGACCGATATCGTCGCCTTGCCGGTCGGCGGTTTCTACCGCTACCGCAAGAGCGGCGAGACCCATGCCTGGGCACCCGATCTCATCCACACCCTGCAAAGCGCCGTCAGCAGCGAGTCTTATTCGAGCTTCAAGCGCTATAGCGAGACAGTACACAAACTGCCGCCGGTGGCGATCCGCGACTTGCTCGATTTCGTGCCGGGCGGCCAGAAGGTGTCGGTCGATGAAGTCGAAAGCATCACCGAGATCCGCAAGCGTTTCGTGACGCCCGGCATGTCGCTGGGCGCCTTGAGCGCCGAGGCTCATGGCACGCTGAACATCGCCATGAACCGGATCGGCGCGAAATCCGATAGCGGCGAAGGCGGCGAGGATCCGGCGCGCTTCAAGCCGCAGGCCAATGGCGACAACGCCAATTCGGCAATCAAGCAGATCGCCTCGGGGCGCTTCGGCGTGACGGCGGAATATCTCAGCAATTGCCGCGAGATCGAGATCAAGGTCGCGCAGGGCGCCAAGCCCGGCGAAGGCGGCCAGTTGCCGGCCTTCAAGGTGACGCTGGAAATCGCGCGGCTGCGTCATGCAACACCCGGCGTCTCGCTGATTTCGCCGCCGCCGCATCACGACATCTATTCGATCGAGGATCTGGCGCAGCTCATCTATGACCTGAAGCAGATCAACCCGACCGCCAAGGTCTGCGTCAAGCTGGTGGCGCGCAGCGGCATCGGCACCATCGCCGCCGGCGTCGCCAAGGCAAAGGCCGACGTCATCCTGATCTCCGGCCATGTCGGCGGCACCGGCGCCTCGCCCCATACCAGCGTCAAATATGCTGGCGTGCCCTGGGAGATGGGCCTCGCCGAAGCGCATCAGGTGCTGACCCTCAACCGCCTGCGCCACCGGGTGCGGCTGCGCACCGATGGCGGCATCAAAACCGGCCGCGACGTGGTCATCGCAGCGATGCTGGGCGCCGAGGAATTCGGCATCGGCACCGCCTCGCTGGTCGCCATGGGCTGCATCATGGTGCGGCAATGCCATTCCAATACCTGCCCGGTCGGCGTCTGTACCCAGGACGAGAAGCTGCGGGCGAAATTCACCGGCACGCCGGAAAAGGTCGTCAATCTCTTCAGCTTCATCGCCGAGGAAGTGCGCGAGATTCTCGCCTCGCTCGGCGTCAAGTCGCTGAACGATGTGATCGGCCGCACCGAATTGCTGGAACAGATCAGCCGCGGCGCCTCGGATCTCGACGATCTCGATCTCAACCCGCTGCTGGCCCAGGCCGATCCCGGCGACCAGGCGCGCTACTGCACCATCGAGGGTCGCAACGAGGTGCCCGACACCCTGGATGCACAGATGATCAAGGATGCCGGCCCGCTCTTCAATGCCGGTGAGAAGATGCAGTTGCAGTACAACACCCGCAACACCTTCCGCGCCATCGGCACCCGGCTGTCGGCCGAGATCACCCGGCGCTTCGGCATGACGGGGTTAAGGCCCAACCACCTCACGGTGCGGCTGCGCGGCTCGGCCGGCCAGTCGCTCGGCGCCTGGGCGGTTCAGGGGCTGAAGCTGGAAGTCTTCGGCGATGCCAATGACTATGTCGGCAAGGGCCTGTCCGGCGGCACCATCGTGGTGCGGCAGATGCCGTCCAGCAAGCTGACCAGCAATGAAAACACCATCATCGGCAATACGGTGCTCTATGGCGCGACGGCCGGTAAATTGTTTGCAGCCGGCCAAGCCGGCGAGCGTTTCGCGGTCCGCAATTCCGGCGCCCTGACGGTGATCGAGGGCTGCGGCTCCAATGGCTGCGAATACATGACCGGCGGCCTGGCCGTGATCCTGGGCGCGGTGGGCGACAATTTCGCCGCCGGCATGTCGGGCGGCATGGTCTTCATCTATGACGATGCCGGTACCTTCCCCGACCGGGTCAACCCGGACAGCGTGGTCTGGCAACGCCTCGATTCCGATTACTGGGAGACCCGGCTGCGCCTGATGGTGGAAGAACATGCAGCGGAAACCCAATCGCGTTTCGCCGGCCGGTTGCTCAATGACTGGGAGCTGGAACGCGGCAGGTTCTGGCAAGTGGTGCCGAAGGAAATGCTGAGCCGGCTTGAACAGCCGCTCGGCGATCGCCCCGTCGCCGCCCTGGCCTGACAGGAATCACCGGCAGCAGGGAGCCGGTCACAGGATCGGCTCCCTGCCCGGGCCCGCCCCTGTCCGGTACACGAATCTTTGCACATCGGGGGATGCTTCGGACTGGAACCGCCTGCGGCAGGTTGTTATGCTCCCGGCGAATCACCGGACGAACCGATGCGCAGGCTTTTTCACTTTCCGCTCCAACCGCAATCTCGCAAGATCCGCCTGCTCCTGAAAGAAAAGCAGTTGGAATGCGAGGCCATTGCCGAGCGGCCCTGGGACCGGCGCGAGGAATTCCTCGCGCTGAACCCCGCGGGTGAAACACCGGTCCTGATGGAACCGGGCGGCAGCATCATTTGCGGCGACTATGCCATCACCGAATATCTCGAAGAGATCCAGCCGGGCGGCACGCTGCTGGGCGCGTTGCCGGTGGAGCGGGCCGAAACCCGCCGGCTGGTGCAATGGTTCGATGGCAAGTTCCAGCGCGACGTGACGCAGAATCTGCTGCACGAAAAATTGATCAAGCGGATCTGCGGTCAGGGCGGACCGGATTCCGGCGCCATCCGCGCCGGGCGCGCCAATATCCGCATTCATCTCGATTACATCGCTTGGCTGGTGGATCGCCGCAACTGGCTGGCCGGCGATAGCTTTTCCCTCGCCGATCTGACGGCGGCGGCGCATCTCTCCTGTATCGACTATCTGGGCGATGTGAATTGGGATGAATTTCCCGGCGCCAAGGAATGGTATGCCCGCATCAAGTCGCGGCCGAGCTTCCGGCCGCTTCTGGCCGACCATCTGCCGGGCACCCAGCCGCCGGCTTATTACGCCGACCTGGATTTCTAGAGCGTTTTCGAGCGAAGTGGGCACCGGTTCGCGTGAAGAAAAGGTGACCTCATAAAGCTCTGACCGGCTGACTTCCGCCGCGCGCCGGCGCGGCTAATCGGCTTTCAGATCGATCTGCTCGATGCCGTGCTGGGCTTCATCGGCGATCGGCGTATTGGGCACCAGCCGCACCACCTTCAGCCAATCCTGGCGCGCCCCGGCGATATCGCCCTGCTGCTGCTTGAGCTTGCCGCGTTCCAGCAGCGCCAGGGCAAAATTCGGATCCAGCTTCAGGGCCTGATCGACATTGTCCATCGCCATGGCGCGGTTCTCCAGATGGCGATAGGCGGCGGCACGGAAAGCATAGATTTCCGGCCGGCTTTTATCGAGCTCGGCGGCGGCGTTGAGGTCTTCCAGCGATTCGAAATACATCCCCGCATTGCCGTAGGTCGTGGCGCGGTCGATCAGCAGGTCGACATCCTTGGGCTGCAGCTTCAACCCTTCATTCTGGTCATGCAAGGCAAGCTGCGGCTTTTCCGCGCGGATCCAGGCCTGTGCCGCCTGGCCGAAAAGTTGCGCCGCGATCCTGGCCTTTTCCTGCGGCATGGTCTGGGCAATGCGCTCAAGCTCCAGCGCGCCGTCTTCCACCTGCCCCATATTGATCAGGCCCAGCGCCTTGCAATGCCGTGCCGCATCGCCACCGCCCTGCTTTTCCCAGGCGACGGCGCTTTCCACCGCCTGGTCGGGCGCCCGTTTTGCCAGCAGCAGGCAGTCATTGTATTCCTTCGCCTGGTCGAGCGATTGCCCGTAAGCGGGCATCCCGCCCCAAGTAGCCGCCGCAAGCGTGACGAGGCCCGCCAGCATGGCCCGGCAGCGATAGGGCCGCGGCGGCGGCGATTGGAGCTGGCGTGAGGAAGTGCGCGTCACGGTGAATCCGGCTAGACTTATTTACGGTCAAGAGATTGTTATTGCGTCGCGTCGCAGATTCCGTTGTATGGCGAGAAAAAGCAAGAACGAACAACATGTTGAGTTCACGGACTGGTGAGTGATGAGCAATTCGAGTCAACCCGGCCATCTGTTCTGTTTCGGCCTCGGCTACACTGCAACCAATCTGGCCCGGAAACTGACCTCAACCGGATGGCAGGTCAGCGGGACCTGCCGGGATGAAGAAAAGCAGGCCGAGTTGCGCGGCCTCGGGATCGAGGCGCATCTTTTCGACCGCGACCGGGCCCTGGCGGAAATCGACGGTTTGCTCGCCGGCGTCACCCATCTTTTGAGCTCGGTGCCGCCGGATGACCGCGGCGATCCGGTCCTGGATCTCCATGGCGACGACCTGCGTGGCCGGGAGCATCTCCAATGGATCGGCTATCTGTCCACCACCGGCGTCTATGGCGACCGCAAGGGTGGCTGGGTCGATGAAACCAGCGAGCTGACGCCGAGCGGCATGCGCGGCGCCCGGCGCCTCGCCGCCGAGCGGCAATGGCTGCAATTGTCGCCGCCGGCGCATCTGTTCCGCCTGGCCGGCATCTATGGTCCGGGCTCTTCGGCCATCGAAACGGTTCAGGCCGGGCGCGCCAAGCGCATCCACAAGCCCGGCCAGGTCTTCAGCCGCATCCATGTCGACGATATCGTCCAGGTGCTGATGGCATCCATCGATCATCCATCGCCCGGCAGCGCCTATAATGTCTGCGACGACGATCCGGCCTCGCCGGCCGATGTCATCGCCTATGCCTGTGAATTGCTGGGCCGCCAGCCGCCGCCGGTCATTCCCTTCGCCGAAGCCGAATTATCGCCCATGGCGCGCAGCTTTTATGACGACAACAAGCGCGTCTCCAACGAGCGTATCAAGCGCGAGCTCGGCGTGAGCTTGCTCTATCCCAGCTACCGCCAGGGACTGGAAGCCATCCACCAGGACGATGGCGGCCAACGCCGGAAACGGATGAACGGGAAGAGCAAGGGCGAAAAAAGCTAAGCCGATAGCGCGGCGACCTGATCGAACAGCAGCTTGAGATCCTGCGGCCGAGCCAGGCGGTGATCGCCATCCTTGATCAGCCGGACCTGCACATCGGCCGAGGCCAGGCGATCGGCCAGCCGCAACGAAACCGCATAGGGTACGTCGGGATCCGCCAAGCCGTGCAGCAGGCGCACCGGCCGGTCGATGGCGATATTATCCCGCAAGAGAAGATGCTGCCGTCCTTCGTCGATCAGCAAGCGCGTGATGACATAGGGCTCGTCGGCATAATCAGATGGCTGGGCCAGTTGTCCCTCGCTCGTCATCTTCTCCCGATCGGCGGCCGACAGGGATGACCAGATCAGGTCTTCGGTGAAATCCGGCGCGGCAGCGATGCCGATCAATGCGTGAACCCGCTCGGGACGTTGCAACGCTGCCAGCAGCATCAGCCAGCCGCCCATGCTCGACCCAACCAGGATCTGCGGCCCGTCACTGAGCGCATCGAGGGCGGCAACGACATCCGCCGCCCAGCGGCCGATCGACCCATCGGTGAAGGCACCGGACGAACGGCCATGACCGAAATAATCGAAAGAGAGGAAAGCCTGTCCCCGCGAGCGACAGAATTCCTCCAAAGCCGTCACCTTGCTGCCGCTCATATCGGATTTAAATCCCGGCAGAAAGACGACACCTGGCATGCGTTTGCCGAATCCACTGGCCGGCTGTCGATGATAAGCCATATGATGGCCGCCAGGACGCGCCAGTTGCATGATGGGGGCAGAGGTTTGTTGCGTGATCGCGGACACAGACGATGCATCCTTAAATGATTTGTTTGTTGCCAAGGATTGAGACGGCATGCTACCGGGCGCTGAAATGTATCGTGATCTAAATCGCGGTTTGAATGTCGGCCGAAAACGACCTCTCGTCAAATGACTCGCATGGGCTTGCGGTGCAAAGCCATCCCACTGTTTTACAACTGATCAGCCGGCTGGATGGCGGCGGCAGCGGCCGTATCGCCATCGAATTGTCGAGCACGGTGTGCGATGCCGGCGGCCGGGCGCTGATCGCCTATGACGGCGAGGCGGCGACCTATGAACTGACCCGCTACGGCATCACACCGGTCGAGGAAAAGCTCACCAGCCGCAACCCGGTCTCCGCCTATAACGTGGTGCGACGACTGGTCGCGGTCATCGCCCAGCATAAGGTCGACATCGTCCACGCGCAGAATGCCAGCCTGGCGGTCATCGGACAGGCGGCAGCCAAGAAGGCGGGCTGCCGCCTGGTCACCACCTTCCATGACGGCCCGGGACATGTCGCGGCCCTCAAGAAGAAAAGCCGGGCCGCCTTCGCGGCCAGCGATCATATCGTCACCTTGTCTTACCTGACCGCCAACGAGATCGCTCGGGCGATGCCGGAACTGCGGGAGCGGATCAGCGTGGTGCCCTATGGCGTCGACCTCAGCCGGTTCGATCCCGCCCGCGTCACCGCCCAGCGCGTGATCCAGCTCGCCAATCTCTGGCGCATGCCGGATGACAAGCCGATCATCATGCTGCCGGGCCGGTTCGTCCCGCAGAAAGGGCATGGTCAATTGATCGAAGCCCTGGCCGAGATGAAGGATGTCGACCTGCGCTGCATCATGGTCGGCCCCTCGCCGGATGGCGGCGCCTATCGCGAACAGCTGGAAAATAAGATTCGCGCCCATGGCCTGGACGACCGCATCCAGCTGGCCGACGAATGCCGCGACATGCCGGCGGCGCTGATGCTGGCCGATCTGGTCGTCGCACCTTATGTCGAGCCCTCGACCTATAACCGGGTGATCGTCGAGGCCCAGGCGCTGGGCCGTCCGCTGATCGCCTCGGATTTCCCCTGCGCGCGCGAGATGGTCGACGGCAGTTCCATGGCCTGGCTGACCCCGCCCAAAGATAAGGCCGCATTGGCCTGGGCGATCCGCGACGCCCTGTCCCTGCCCTTGGAAGAGCGGCAGATGCGGACCGAACAGGTGATCGCCAATTTGCGCCAGCGCTCGGACCGCGACGTCATGTGCCAGCACATGCTGGCGCTTTATGCCGCCTTGGCCTCCGGCACCCTGCCCGGCCGGCCCGATCACAGCGATATCGTGCCCGGCGATCAGGCCGGCCACGATGACCCCAGCAGCAGCCGGGGTGGCAATCCGGGCGGTGCGCCGGCCCTCGATCCCGTCGGCTGACGCGCGCCCTGAAAACCGCGGTTTTCCGGACTTTTCAGCCCGGTTTCGCCGTCCTTGCAATGGCATAGCGATATCGGTATAACCGCGCGTCCGGCACAGAGCGGCCACGGCGAACCATCGGGCATGCCCAACCGCGACCGGAATATGTAACCCATTGAAGGACATAGAAAATGCCCAAGATGAAGACCAAGAGCAGCGCCAAAAAGCGCTTTAAGCTCACCGCGACCGGCAAGGTGAAATTCAAGCCGGCCAATAAGCGCCACCTCCTCATCAACAAGCCGACCGGCATGAAGCGTCAGAGCCGCCGCAATGAAGTCATGGCGGAAGCGGATGCGAAGAAGGTCGTTAAATTCTTCCTGCCCTACGGGCTTTAAGAGATAGAGGAGACAACACATGGCACGCACTAAGCGCGGCGTCACCTCGCACGCCCGGCACAAGAAGGTCCTGGACCTCGCCAAGGGCTATGTCGGACGCGCCAATAACAATTACCGTATCGCCCTGGAAAAGGTCGAAAAAGGCCTGCAATACGCCTATCGCGACCGTCGCGCCAAGAAGCGCGATTTCCGCGGTCTGTGGATCCAGCGCATCAATGCCGGCGCCCGCGAGCACGGCCTGACCTATTCCCAGTTCATCGCCGGCGTGAAGCGCGCCGGTATCGAGATCGACCGCAAGGTGCTGTCCGATCTCGCGATCCGGGAACCGGCGGCTTTCGCGGCGATCGTGAAGCAAGCCCAGGACGCCCTGAAGAAGGCCTAACGGCCTTTCGGTCGGATTTCCGTGCGAATGACCGGTCTTTGTCGTCGCCTCATCACTGCTTTGGCCCTCGCCGGCACCCTGGTGCTGGCGGCCTGCGGCTATGGCGACGACATTGCCGCCGTCAAGAAGGCGGAAACCCTTCCCGGCAAGAATAACGAGGTACTGGTCAACGATCTGGCCGGCGCCCATGGCTCGGTCGATTGGACCGGCTCGAAGCCCGACCGCTTCAAGGACACCGAAATCGTTCTGGTGACGGCGACGATCAAGCAGATCGGGCGCAGCGGCAAGGAACACCATCTGGTTTTCGATTTCGTCAACAACCGGCAGACCCAGAAGGTCGGCATCGACCGGGTGCTGGTGGATGGCGAAGAACAGAATTTGCTGACCTTGCCGTTCAATCTCATTAAGTTGCAGCTCGACTGAACGGCCCGGCAACGGATGTTGAATGTGGGGAGGCCGGAATCCATCCGCCTCCCCCTTTTTAATTCTGCCCGGCGATACGAGTGATAACCGCGACAACAGGCGGACGGAACGGAAGATGCAGAATCTGGATGGCTTACGGGATAAGTGGCTGGCGGCGGTACAGGATGCCGGCAATGTCGATGCGCTGGAAGCGATTCGCGTCGATGCCCTGGGCAAGAAGGGCGAGATCAGCGGATTGATGAAGTCCCTGGGGACCTTGTCGCCCGAGGAACGCAAGGAAGCCGGCCAGCGGCTGAATGTCCTGAAGGACTCCGTCAGCGCGGCGATCGCCACCCGAAAGGAGCTGCTGGAGCAGACGGCACTGGATGCCAAGCTCGCTTTCGAGGCGATTGATCTTACCTTGCCGCCGCGTCCCGAGACCGACGGCCGCCTGCACCCGATCAGCCAGACCATCGACGAGATCATCGCCATTTTTGGCGAGATGGGCTTCAGCGTCGCCGAAGGTCCGGATATCGAGGACGATTTCAAGAACTTCACGGCACTGAACATCCCGCCCGATCATCCGGCGCGCCAGATGCAGGACACCTTCTACCTGCCGCCCCAGGAAGATGGCAGCCGCATGGTCCTGCGCACCCATACCTCGCCGGTGCAGATCCGCACCATGCAGTCGAAGAAGCCGCCGATTCGCGTCATCTGCCCGGGCCGCACCTATCGCTGCGATTCCGACATGACCCATACGCCGATGTTCCACCAGGTCGAAGGCTTGGTGATCGACGAGACGACGCATATGGGCCATCTCAAAGGATGTCTCATCGATTTCGTGCGCACCTTCTTCAATCTCGACAATCTCCCGGTGCGCTTCCGCCCCAGCTATTTCCCCTTCACCGAACCCTCGGCGGAGGTCGATATCGGCTGCGACCGCTCGGGCGGCGAGTTGAAGCTCGGCCAGGGCAAGGACTGGCTGGAGATCCTGGGCTGCGGCATGGTGCATCCCAAGGTGCTGCAGAATTGCGGCATCGATCCCACCAAGTATCAAGGCTTCGCCTTCGGCATGGGCATCGAGCGCATCGCCATGCTGAAATACGGCATCCCCGATCTGCGCACCTTCTTCGACGGCGACCTGCGCTGGCTGAAGCATTACGGATTCCCGGCGCTGGATGTGCCGTCGCTGGTCGGAGGGCTGACGCGATGAAATTCTCTCTCTCCTGGCTCAAGGAGCATCTCGACACCACTGCCGATCTCGAGACGATCTCCAAGAAGCTGACGGCGCTCGGCCTCGAAGTCGAGGGTATCAGCGACCGGTCGAAGGAACTGGCCCCTTTCACCGTGGCCTATGTCGTCTCGGCCGAGAAGCATCCCAATGCCGACAAGCTGCGGGTCTGCATGGTCGATACCGGCAAGGGCATCATCCAGGTGGTCTGCGGTGCCCCGAATGCGCGGACCGGCATGAAGGGCGTCTTCGCCCCGCCGGGCAGCCATATCCCCGGTACCGGAGTCGATCTGAAGCCCGGCGTCATTCGCGGCGTCGAATCGAATGGCATGCTCTGCTCGGTGCGCGAGATGGGCATCGGCAATGATCATGACGGCATCATCGAACTGCCGGAAGACGCGCCGGTCGGCACCAGCTTCGCCGCCTACCGGAAGCTCGACGATCCGGTGATCGAAATCAAGCTGACCCCCGACCGTGCCGATTGCCTCGGCGTCCGCGGCATCGCCCGCGACCTGGAAGCGGCCGGCCTCGGCAAGCTGAAGCCCTTGCCGGCGAAGAAGAGCGACGGCACCTTCGAGAGCAAGATCCAGTGGCGCATCGCCGATGACGGCAATTACTGCCCCAAGGTTTCCGGTCGCCTGTTCCGCAATGTGAAGAACGGACCCAGCCCGGCATGGCTGCAGGACCGCCTCACCTCGATCGGCCTGCGGCCGATCTCGGCTCTGGTCGATATCACCAATTTCGTCACCGTTGATCTCGGCCGGCCGCTGCATGTCTATGACGCCGACAAGCTGAAAGGCGACCCCACCTTGCGCCTCGCCACGGATGGCGAGGAGATCCTGGCGCTGGATGGTAAGACCTATCGCCTCGATCCCACCATGACGGTGATCGCCGACGAGAACGGCCCGCAATCGATCGGCGGCATCATAGGCGGCGAGGCAACCGGCTGCTCCGATGCGACCACCAATGTGTTCCTGGAAGTCGCGCTCTTCAATCCGATCGCCGTCGCCCGTACCGGCCGCAAGCTCAACATCAATTCCGATGCCCGCTATCGGTTCGAGCGCGGCGTCGATCCGACCTCGGCCGATTGGGGTCTCGATGTCACGACGCAGCTGATCCTCGATCTCTGCGGCGGCGAAGCCTCGGCCGCCAGCATCGCCGGCAGCGAGCCGGCCTGGCAGCGGTCGCTTGATTTCCACCCGGCCCGGGTGCTCGGTCTCGGCGGCGTTGACGTGCCGGCGGCAACCCAGAAGGATATTCTCGAGAAACTCGGCTTCACGGTCAGCGAAAACAGCGCCGATAACTGGTCGGTCAGCGTGCCGAGCTGGCGCGCCGATGTCGATGGCGAGGCCGATCTCGTCGAGGAAGTGCTTCGCGTCAACGACTTCGACAATATTCCCGTCGTCTCGATGCCGCGCACCACAGCCTTGCCACAACCTTCGGTGACGCCGGCCCAACGCCGCGTCCTGCTGACCAAGCGCCTGCTGGCCGGCCGCGGCCTGACCGAAGCCGTGACCTTCAGCTTCATGGCAAGCGGCATCGCCGAATTGTTCAGGACAGCGGCGAAGCTGGTGCTGCTCGATAATCCGATCAGCAGCGATCTCGATGCCATGCGGCCCTCGATTCTCGGCAACCTGTTGCAGGCCGCCGGCCGCAACGCGGCGCGCGGGATCGGCGATGCTGCCTTGTTCGAGGTCGGCCCGACCTATCACGACGAGGCCGAAAAGGGCCAGGTCCTGGCGGCGACCGGCATTCGCAGCGGCTATGCCCGGCCGCGTCATTGGGAGGCGAAGCCGCGCGCGGTCGATGCTTTCGATGCCAAGGCCGATGCGCTCGCCATCCTCTCGACCTTTGGCGTGCCGGTCGACAATCTGCAGATCCTGCCCGAGGCGCCCGGTTATTTCCATCCCGGCCGCTCGGCGGTTCTGCGTCTCGGCCCGACCGTCCTTGGCCAGTTCGGCGAACTGCATCCGAAAGTCCTGAAGGCGCTCGATCTCAAGGGCCCGGCGGTCGGCTTCGAGGTCTTCCTCGACCGCTTGCCTTTGCCGCGCTCGAAAGGCACGGCTCGCCCGCTGCTGAACGCCTCGCCGTTCCAGCCGGTGGAGCGCGATTTCGCTTTCGTGGTCGATGCCAAGGTCCCGGCCGACAAGCTGATCAAGGCGGCCAAGGGCGCCGATAAGGCACTGATCACCGATGTGAAGCTGTTCGACGTCTTCAGCGGCGGCGCGCTCGGCACCGATCAGAAGTCGATTGCCTTGAGTGTGACCCTGCAGCCCAAGGACAAGACCCTGACCGATCAGGAGATCGAGGCCGCCGCCGCCAAAGTGGTGGCCGCCGTCAACAAGGCGACCGGCGGCACCTTGCGGGGCTGAGGTTTATATCATTCACGCAAAGAAAAGGCCCGCCGGATCCGGCGGGCCTTTCGTTTGGGCTTATTGGCCTACATCGCCGTATTGCCGCCATCGACCAGCCAGGCCGCGCCGGTGACATAGCTGGCGCGGTCCGAGGCGAGGAAGGCAACCACCTGGGCAATTTCGTCGGGCTGGCCGACCCGCCCCAGCGGGAAAGCAGCCCCCTTGCGCGCCAGGCCTTCGGCGGCGCTTTCGCCGCCGGATTGGATCCCCTCCAGCAACATCGGGGTTTCGATATCGCCGGGACAGACCGCGTTCACGCGGATGCCTTGCGGCCCGTGGTCCAGCGCCATGGCTTTCGTCAATTGCACGACAGCACCTTTGGATGCGCAATAAGCCGCTTCCCGCTTGCCGGCGACAATGCCCCAATCCGAAGCGATGCTGACGATGCTGCCTTTGCCGGCGGCGACCATGTGCCTTAAGGCCGCGCGGGAACAGCGCATCACCGCGGTGACATTAACATCCATCACTGCCTGCCAGTCTGCATCACTGGTTTCCAGAACCGAGCCGCGCCGCGCAATGCCCGCATTGTTCACCAGAATGTCGATCCGCCCGAAGGCCGCCACGGAAGCGGCAATGAGCTTGTCCGGAAAGGCCGGATCGGCGATATCGCCCGCCAGAAACTTGGCGCCGAGACGCTAGGCGATCTCGTCGCCCGCCGCCTGATTGCGCCCCGTCAGCATGAGTTGCGCGCCTTCCGCCGCCAGCCGTTCGGCGATCGCCCGGCCGATCCCCGATGTCGCGCCGGTCACCACCGCGCTCTTTCCCGTCAAGTCTCCCACGATACCCCTCCCTGGCCGATTGGCGCCGACCAACCGTAACACATTGAAAAGATGACGCATTAGCGCCAGTTGATCTTATGCCCCGCAGCCCCTATCTTGCGCCGCAATAGAGCCAGACTGGACTACGTATGACCGACCTCAGCCATATTCGCGATTTTTCGATCATCGCCCATATCGATCATGGCAAATCGACCCTGGCCGATCGCCTGATCCAGGCCTGCGGTGGCTTGAGCGACCGGGAAATGAAAGAACAGGTGCTCGATTCGATGGAGATCGAGCGCGAGCGCGGCATCACCATCAAGGCCCAGACCGTGCGCCTGGAATACAAGGCCAAGAATGGCGAGAGCTATCAGTTGAACCTGATGGACACGCCGGGCCATGTCGACTTCGCCTATGAAGTCAGCCGCTGCCTTGCCGCCTGCGAAGGCTCGCTGCTGGTGGTCGATGCCAGCCAGGGCGTCGAAGCCCAGACCCTGGCCAATGTCTATCAGGCGATCGATGCCAATCACGAGATCGTCCCGGTCCTCAACAAGATCGATCTGCCGGCCGCCGAACCCGACCGGGTCAAGCAGCAGATCGAAGACGTGATCGGCATCGATGCCAGCGACGCCGTGCCGATTTCGGCCAAGACCGGCATCGGCATCGACCTCGTGCTGGAAGCCATCGTCAACCGCCTGCCGGCGCCGAAGGGCGATGCGGCGTCACCGCTCAAGGCGATGCTGATCGACAGCTGGTATGATGCCTATCTCGGCGTCGTCATCCTGGTGCGGGTGAAGGACGGCGTGCTGAAGCCCGGCATGAAGATCAAGATGATGGCGGCCGATGCCCTTTATACGGTCGAAAAGGTCGGCGTCTTCTCGCCCAAGGCCGTACATTTGCCGCAACTGACTCCGGGTGAAGTCGGCTTCATCACCGCCGGCATCAAGGCGGTGGCCGATTGCCGGATCGGTGACACCATCACCGAGGAAAAGCGCCCGGCGGCGGAAGCCTTGCCCGGCTTCAAGCCCAGCATCCCGGTGGTATTCTGCGGCCTGTTCCCGACCGATGCCGCCGATTTCGAGGATCTGCGCGACAGCCTCGCCAAGCTGCGGCTCAACGATGCCAGTTTCCATTTCGAGATGGAAACCTCGGCGGCGCTCGGCTTTGGATTCCGCTGCGGCTTCCTCGGCCTGCTGCACCTGGAAATCATCCAGGAACGGCTGGAACGCGAGTTCAACCTCGATCTCATCACCACGGCGCCCAGCGTCGTCTACAAGATCCATACGGTGAAGGATGGCGTGAAGGAACTGCACAATCCGGCCGACATGCCGGATGTGATGCAGATCGTTCACATCGAAGAGCCCTGGATCAAGGCGACGATCCTGGTGCCGGACGAATATTTGGGCGCGATCCTGAAGCTTTGCGAAGATCGCCGTGGCGTGCAGGTGGAGTTGACCTATGCCGGCAGCCGCGCCATGCTGGTCTATCGCCTGCCGCTCAACGAAGTCGTCTTCGACTTCTATGACCGCCTGAAATCGGTCAGCCGCGGCTATGCCAGTTTCGATTACCAGATGGACGGCTATGAGGAAGGCGACCTCGTCAAGCTGAACATCATGGTGAATGGCGACCCGGTCGACGCCCTCTCCATGATCGTGCATAAGAGCCAGGCAGAGAATCGCGGCCGGCATCTCTGCACCCGGCTGAAGGATTTGATCCCGCGCCAGCTCTTCAAGATCGCCATCCAGGCGGCGATCGGCGGCAAGGTGATCGCCCGCGAGACCGTCAGTGCGATGCGCAAGGACGTGACGGCGAAGTGCTATGGCGGCGATATCAGCCGCAAGCGCAAGCTGCTGGACAAGCAGAAGGAAGGCAAGAAGCGGATGCGGCAATACGGCAATGTCGAGATTCCGCAATCAGCCTTCATCGCCGCTCTGAAAATGTCGGATAACTGAGCCGCCCTCAGGCCTGCTCTTCCGCAACGCTTTCGACAGGCGGCAGGACCGGCTCGACGGGCAGCGAGATCGTCACCGTCGTGCCCTGGCCCGGCGCGGTATCGATTTCCAGGCGCCCGCCATGCAATTCGGCCAGGGCCTTCACCATCGGCAGGCCGAGCCCGGTGCCGCGATGGCCGCGGGTATAGGCATTGTCGAGCTGGCCGAAAGCCGATAGCGCAACCGGCAGATCCTCTTTGGCCATGCCAATCCCGGTATCCTGCACGGTGACCAGGACATTGGGCCCGAGCGGCGTGCAGCTCAACAGGATGCTGCCGCCCGCAGGCGTGAACTTCACTGCATTGGTCAGCAGGTTCAGCACCATCTGGGTCACGGCGCGGCGATCCGCCTTGAGACGCGGCCGGCGGGGCGGCATTTGCAGCGCGAGACGCAGATTGCCGTCGCGCGCGCGCTGTTCCACCAGCCGCAACGCGCCCTGAAGCACCTCGAACAGATCGATTTCGTCGATCTGCAGCCGATGCTTGCCGGCCTCGATCTTCGAAAGATCGAGAATATCGTTGATCAGCGACAACAGCAGATGGCCGCTATTGTGAATGTCGGTGGCATAGCTGCGATAGGGGCCGCTGTTCAGCGGCCCGAACATCTCCAGCATCATCGCCTCGGAGAAGCCGATGATGGCATTCAGCGGCGTCCGCAGCTCGTGGCTGATATTGGCCAGGAATTCCGATTTGCTGCGGCTGGCCAGTTCGGCATTGCGCTTCGCTTCCAGCAGCGATTCGGTGATGTTGCGGCGATCGACGGCTTCCCGTTCGAGGCGCTGCACGGTTTCCGCCAGTTCGGCGGTACGCTGCGCCACCAGGCTCTCCAATTCGCGATGCGCGCGGTCCAGGGCGAGACGCTTGCTTTTCTCATCGACGATCCGCGACCCCAGGCTCTGGCGCTGCTGTTCCGCCATGCTCATCAGGCTCGCCTGCTGCAAGGCGTGATAGGCTTCGAAATGCCGGAGGGCCGCTTCGAAATCGCCGGCGGCGCGCGCGGCATCGCGCAGCACCAGGCGGCAACGCGGCAAATTCTCGACCGCGCCGGTCGTCTCGATATACCGCAGCGCCTCTTCCGCCAGACGCAAGGCGGTATGGGATTCGCCCATGCGCAGTTTCAGCGCCGCCTGCAGGCACATCGTCTCGCCCTGGGCTTGCGGGCTTTCGAACAGGGTGGCGACACGCTGCGCCATCTCGAGATTTTGCGCGGCATCGGCGAATTGGCCGAGATGAATCATGGCATCCGCCATGCCGTTGAGCGACCGCAACTGCAGCCGGCGATCCTCGATATGCCGGGCCAGCGCCAGGCTCTGATACTGGAAGCGCAGCGCCTCGTCATAGCGATGGCGGCTCTGCTCCAGCCGGCCGAGATGCCCCAGGCTGGTCGCCCGCGCGCTGAGGCCGAAAAAATCCTGCGGCGCCGCATTGGCGAGATCCAGCGCCCGCAGCAGGTGACGCTGGGCATCTTCCAGCAGATGCATGCGGGCATAGATGGCGCCGATCAGGCGCTCCGCCAGAGCCTGGCCAATGATGTCATTCGCCTCGATGAAATGCTGCAAGGCGCGTTCGGCAAAATCCAGCGCGGGATTGGGACGGTCAAGATCGGCATGCAACGCGCCGTAAGCATGCAGCAGATGCGCCTGGTCGATATCCGCCGCCTGATCGCCGAACAGGTCCTGGGCGGCTTCCAGCGCCATCTCGGCTTCCCGGTAGCGGCCCATCAGCCGCAGGACCCGGCCGAGCTGCAGATTGGCCGTGGCCGTCCAGCGCTGGTCGCTCAATTGGGCGGCCAGGGCCCGGAAGGCCCGCGCCTCGATCAGCGCTTCGTTGAGATCGGTCGCCATCAGCACGCGCACCAGGCTGTCGCGCCAGGCGAAACTGGTCAGGGGACGGTCGCTTTGCTCGATCAAGCCCCGCAGGCGTGCCGCCTCGCTCGGCGCGCTCGCGTCGAGATTCCGTCGATCCTCGAAGTTGACCGAATCGGCCATCACCATCGCGTCCATGCATCGGAATATGCATGGCGCTGGATCGCCAAGCTAAAATAGCGGCCCATGTCCTGCTTTTCCGCGTCCCTGCCCTTTTTGTCCGGATCCGGCCATGCCCCCACGGCAAGATTCCAGGCCATCCCGGCCCGGCATCAGACCTGTCGACGGGCAAATCCGGCAGGTCAGATCACGAATTTAACGGGAAGGAAAAACATCGGTCCGGCTTTGTCAATAGCGCGGCAATCACGAAGCATTGCGCAGCTACTGTCCAAGCTGCCTCAGGCCCGCCTTCAGTCCGTAGGGCGCTGCCGCGAAAAATGGTTAACGGTCCGTCAGACCGGCGACAGCCCAGCACAACAGGGCCAGCGCCATGCAGAAAATCCAAGCGGGCTCCGCCAGGATGGGGGCGATAAGCCGCCCCCAGATATAGCTCGAGGCGAAGGCTGCCTGGGTCGCGGTCAGCGAGCCGGGGCTGGCGCGTTGCCACAGGCCGATGACTGTCTGCGGCTCACCGGTGCCGATCAGACGATCAGCGAGCTGGATGCCGCCGAAAATCACCGCAGCGACGGCGAAAGCCAGGGCAAGAAGTCGAAGTAACAGCATGCCAGTCCTGATTTGATTGCCTGCGGGACTGTCGGAAGTTATTGCGTTGAGCGACACCCTCGGCTAGGTTCCGCGCCGTTGCGCTTTTGCGCATCGGAGGGGTGGCCGAGTGGTCGAAGGCGCACGCCTGGAAAGTGTGTATACGGCAAAACCGTATCGAGGGTTCGAATCCCTCCCGCTCCGCCATTTCAGAACCATTTTGGGTACTACGCGCACCATCGATGCTGCGCCGCTGAAGCCGCGCGTCATCGCGAGGCAGCAAGGCTGCCGTGGCGATCCAAGGGGGAACACATAAAGCTCTGGATTTCTGCTCGCTTGCGGCCCGCCAAATGAAACGGGTTCGGTCAGTACTTGAAGCAGTGCTCGCGATGCCAGGCCAGGAAAGCGGGATGCGGGCGTTCCAGCGCGCGCTGCGGCGGGCTTGCGAAGCCGTTCTTGTTGATTAGCGAGCAGATGCTTGCGGGGTCATTGGCTTGGCGGCTGACGAGGATTTCGAGATCATCCTTCAGCCCGATCAGACCCCGATCGAACATCCAATGGACAGTACCCGAAAGGGCAATCCCATTTGTGACGATATCCGGCCCACCGCGATCCACTGGGCGGATATGGGCTGCCTCGACCTCGGCGCGGCCACCACCATTGATTAGTTTCAGCCCTGTCACCGCGCAACGGGCATTATAGGCCTCTACGACGCGACGGCGGAACAAGCGGTCACGAACAAGGCGCGAGCCGAGATCGGCAACACGGTCTCTATCGATCTCGAACTGGAACGGCGCGTGCTCCTCACTCAACATGGAATGAGACGTCTTGTCGATCCTCGGCAGGAAAATGTCATCTTCCGCAAGCCCGAGGTCGATAATGCGGTTGAAGTCCTCAATCGATAGAGGCCGTACTGCCGATTGATCGCGGCCCGAAATCTTACCCTGGTCGTTGAGGACGCCCCGTTCGACCCACCCAAGTGGGCCGTTGAACGGCACCGGATTGGGGAAGTCCAGATAGGTACCTTGCTCGATAAGAGCGAGATACATGTCTTTGGCGGTAGGGTCTGGCACCACATCGGCGACCTTTGCCACCGCAAAGTATCCGCGTGTGTCATGGATCTTGCTGGGTTCGTAGTAGATGATCCAATCGCCGATGCAGGCACTAACACGTGACAGATACTGGCGGGGAAACTGATATCGCTCCGCCGGGCTATCGTCGTAGATCGAGTCTGTCCGGTGAACAAAGATACCTTTGGTCATGCCTATCAAGCTCCCCCATAAGCAAAATAGGCGCTTGCACAGGTAGCAAGGCTGCCGTCTGCGGCTGCCACACGTTCAAGCTCCGCGACCTTGCGCCCGGAGAGGATCAGGCGTGCGCCCCGTCTGGCCAACGCCATGCTGAGTGCCTCGCCGATGCCTGATGACGCTCCGGTCACCCAAACAGTCTGATCCTTGAACATGCTCATCCTCTCCCCGAACCGTGTGGCCACTATCCCTGCGGTTTGCCCGGCGCTCAAGGCCGAAGCGCCTGAATTCTCATGATCCGGCCAAGGCCAATGGTCGCAACCCCTTGCGCTCGTGCCCTACGCTGGTAAAGCGGGGGGCACACATCCGGCATGCGCCGGCGCCAACCGTGAGACGAGTCCCGTGAGCGATATCGCGACCGAATATCTGCCGATCCTCATCTTCCTCGGCATCGCCATCGTGTTCTCGCTGGCGTTCGTCGCCCTGCCGATGATCGTCTCGACGCTGGGCGGTTTCCAGAAGCCGGACCCCGAGAAGCTGTCGGCCTATGAATGCGGGTTCGAACCGTTCGAGGACAGCCGCGGGAAGTTCGACGTGCGTTTCTACCTGGTGTCGATCCTGTTCATCATCTTCGACCTGGAAGTCGCGTTCCTGTTTCCCTGGGCGGTGAGCCTCGGCACGCTGGGCGCATTCGGCTGGGTCTCGATGATGGTGTTCCTCGGCGTGCTGACGGTCGGGTTTATCTACGAATGGAAGAAGGGCGCGCTGGATTGGGAATGATCGCGCGCGCAGGAGACGGACAATGGCCACAGAACAGGCTCTGAGCGTCAGGCAGGCGGCAGCGACCGCAGCGGCCGACGACGCCTTCTTCAAGGACCTGAACAGCGAACTGGCGGATAAGGGCTTCCTGGTTGCCACCGCCGAGGACCTGATCACTTGGGCGCGCACCGGCTCGCTCTGGTGGATGACCTTCGGCCTGGCCTGCTGCGCCGTCGAGATGATGCACACCTCGATGCCGCGCTACGATGTCGAACGCTTCGGCTTTGCGCCGCGCGCCAGCCCGCGCCAGTCCGACGTGATGATCGTGGCCGGCACGCTGACCAACAAGATGGCGCCGGCCATGCGCAAGGTCTACGACCAGATGCCGGAGCCGCGCTACGTGATCTCGATGGGCAGCTGCGCCAACGGCGGCGGCTACTATCACTACAGCTACTCGGTGGTGCGCGGCTGCGACCGCGTCGTGCCGGTCGATATCTACGTGCCCGGCTGCCCGCCGACCGCAGAAGCGCTGCTGTACGGCATTCTGCTGCTGCAGAAGAAAATCCGCCGCGTCGGCACCATCATCCGATAGGATCGTACGCATGACTTCCTGGGCCCTGACTGCTGATACCCTGGACGCGCTGGCCGAGACCGCCCGCGCGGCGCTGGGCGATGCCCTGCTGGAGACGACCGTACACGCCGGCGAGCTGACGCTTGCGGTCCGTCGCGAGGCGATCCTTGGCGTGCTCGCCACGTTGCGTGATCATGACGCGTTCCAGTGCCGCTCGCTGATGACGCTGTGCGGTGCCGATTACCCGGAGCGCGCCGAGCGCTTCGATGTGGTCTATCACCTGCTGAGCTACGCGAAGAATCTGCGGCTGCGCGTCAAGCTGACGACGGACGCCGATACGCCGGTGCCGAGCGCGGTGAGCGTCTTCCCGGCTGCCGGCTGGTACGAGCGCGAGACCTGGGACCTGTATGGCGTGATCTTCGACGGCCACCCGGACCTGCGGCGGATCCTCACGGATTACGGCTTCACCGGGCACCCGCTGCGCAAGGACTTCCCGCTGACCGGCTTTGTCGAGGTGCGCTATTCGGAAGAGCACAAGCGGGTGGTCTACGAGCCGGTCAAGCTGACGCAGGACTTCCGCTCGTTCGATTTCATGTCGCCGTGGGAGGGCGCGCAGTACGTCCTGCCGGGCGACGAAAAGGCACAAGGTGGCAAGCCGGCATGACCGAGGATGTCTCCAGCCTGATCCTTGAGCACCTGCGCGCGATCCGCGGGGATATTGCAGACTTGAAACATCGCATGGACAGTATTGAGATCCGCATGCTGTCGCTTGAAGATCATATGCGCGGTCTGGTTTCTTCGGTGTTTGACCTGCAAAATCGTGTCGGCCGGATGGAGGTTGACCTGCGCCAGATCAAACGCCGCTCTGACCTTGCGGATGTGGAGTAGACGATGGCGGACCGCGACCCCAATCTCGGCGAGACCCCCAAGGGCGAGATCGACATCCAGAACTATTCGATCAACTTTGGGCCGCAGCATCCGGCGGCGCACGGCGTGCTGCGCATGGTGCTGGAGCTGGACGGCGAGGTGATCGAGCGGGTGGACCCGCACATCGGCCTGCTGCATCGCGGCACGGAAAAGCTGATCGAGTACAAGACCTACCTGCAGGCGGTGCCGTACTTCGACCGGCTCGATTACGTGTCGCCGATGTGCCAGGAACATGCGTTCGCGCTGGCGGTCGAGCGGCTGCTCGGAGTCGAGGTGCCGGAGCGCGGCCAGTATCTGCGGGTGCTGTGGTCGGAGATCACCCGCATCCTCAACCACCTGATGAACGTCTGCACTCATGCCATGGACGTGGGCGCCATGACGCCGATCCTCTGGGGCTTCGAGGAACGCGAGAAGCTCATGGTGTTCTACGAGCGGGTGTGCGGCGCGCGCCTGCATGCGGCCTATGTGCGACCGGGCGGCGTCCACCAGGACATGCCGGAGAAGCTCGCCGCCGACATCATGGCCTGGACCGAAAGCTTCCCCAAGGTGCTCGACGACATGGCGACCCTGGTGCTCGGCAACCGCATCTTCAAGCAGCGCAATGTCGACATCGGGGTGATCTCGCGCGACGACGCGCTCGCCTGGGGCTTCTCGGGCGCGATGATCCGCGGCACCGGCATGCCGTGGGACCTGCGGCGCAGCCAGCCGTATGACGTTTACGACCGCATGGATTTCGACGTGGTGGTCGGCAAGAACTCCGACTGCTACGACCGCTTCGTCCTGCGCTTCGAAGAGATGCGCCAGTCGCTGAAGATTATCCGCCAGTGCATCACCGAAATGCCGACCGGGCCGGTGTCCTCGCTCGACCGCAAGGTGGTGCCGCCCAAGCGCGGCGAGATGAAGCGCTCGATGGAAGCGCTGATCCACCACTTCAAGCTCTACACCGAAGGCTACAAGGTGCCCGAAGGCGAGGTTTACGCAGCGGTCGAGGCACCGAAGGGCGAATTCGGCGTCTATCTGGTGTCGGACGGTTCGAACAAGCCGTACCGTTGCCACATCCGCGCGCCCGGCTTTGCGCACCTGCAGGCGATGGATTTCCTGTGCCGCGGCCACATGCTGGCCGATGCGCCGGCAGTGCTTGGCTCGCTCGACATCGTGTTCGGCGAGGTCGACCGGTGAGTGCGCCGTATCCGCGCTGCTGGACCCCGGCTTGCGCCGGGGTGACGAATTGCTCCGACTTGACAGACGCATAGGACGACCATGGCAGACCACGCTCCCGCCGCGCCCGCAGACCACAGCGCCTTCAACGGTTTCGCTTTCACGCCGGAGAACAAGGCGAAGGCGGACTGGCACATCGCCAAATACCCGGCGGGCCGCCAGCAGTCGGCGGTGATGCCGCTGCTCGATCTGGCGCAACGGCAGGTCGGCGCGCAGACCAACACGCAGGGCTGGCTGCCGGTGCCGGTGATCGAATATGTCGCCGACTATCTGGGCATGCCGTACATCCGCACCTACGAGGTCGCGAGCTTCTACACGATGTACAACCTTGCCCCGGTCGGGCGCTTCCACGTCCAGCTGTGCGGAACGACGCCGTGCTGGATCAAGGGCTCCGACGAAGTGCTGCGCGCCTGCAAGGACCTGGGGCTGGCAAAAGGCGCGACGACGGCCGATGGCCTGTTCACGCTGACCGAAGTCGAGTGTCTGGGTGCCTGCGTGAACGCGCCGATGGTACAGATCAACGACGATTTCTACGAGGACCTGACCTACGAGTCGACCAGGGCCATCCTGGAGGACTTGCAAGCCGGGCGGACGCCGAAGGTCGGCCCGCAGGTTGACCGGCAGTTCTCGGCACCGCTTGGCGGGCCAACCACCCTGAAGGGAGCAGCATGATGCGAGCATTGCCATTGATGCGTTGCGGGTTTCGGCTGGTCGCCCTGTGTGCGGCCAAGCGGGTGGTGCTTGGCGGAGCAGCGCTCGCGGCAGGGGCGGCGCTCGCCTATGCAGCGCAGCGCCGACGCAAGGCGCGTAGCGAGGGTGCGCCTGCCCATGATGCGGTGGCTTGACCGGCTGCACTGGGCATGGTTCGGCGTCGTCGCGCTGGCTGCGTGGGTGGCGGTGAACCTGACGTGGGATTCGATGCAGGGACTGGCGCTGACGCGCGAAAGAACCCTGCAGCATATGGAATTGGGTCTGGTGCTGGGGCTGGCGTTCGCCTGGCTGCGTCGGCGCAAGGCCTTGAAGGATGCGGCGAGTGTGCCGCCTGAGAACGACAAGGCGGAATGAGAACGGACATGCTGGACGACAAGGACCGCATTTTCACGAACCTCTACGGCCTCCAGGACTGGGGGATCGACGGCGCGATCGCGCGTGGGGACTGGGATGGTACAGCCGACCTGATCGCCAAGGGGCAGGACTGGATCGTCGAGGAGATGAAAGCCTCCGGCCTGCGCGGGCGCGGCGGCGCGGGCTTCCCGACCGGCGTCAAATGGTCGTTCATGCCCAAGCAGCCGAACCCTGAGCGGCCGAACACGCTGGTGATCAACGCCGACGAGTCCGAGCCCGGTACCTGCAAGGACCGGGAGATCATGCGCCACGATCCGCACAAGCTGCTGGAAGGGGCGCTGATCGCCGGCTTCGCCATGCGCGCGACCCGGGCCTACATCTACATCCGCGGCGAATTCGTCCATGAAGCCCACCGCCTGCAGGCGGCGATCGACCAGGCCTACGCCAGGGGCAAGCTCGGCAAGAACGCCGCCGGTTCCGGCTATGACTTCGATGTGTATCTGCACCGGGGTGCGGGTGCTTACATCTGCGGCGAAGAGACCGCGCTGATCGAGAGCCTGGAGGGCAAGAAGGGCCAGCCGCGCCTCAAGCCGCCGTTCCCGGCCGGGGTCGGCGTCTGGGGCTATCCGACCACGGTCAACAATGTCGAGTCGATTGCGGTGGCACCAACCATCCTGCGGCGCGGGGCGGGCTGGTTCAAGGGCTTCGGCGCTGAAAACAACGCCGGCACCAAGCTGTTCTGCATCTCCGGCCACGTGAACGCGCCGTGCACGGTGGAAGAGGCGATGTCGATCCCGTTCCGCGAACTGATCGAGAAGCACTGCGGCGGCATGCGTGGCGCCAAGCACAAAGGAGATTTTGACAATCTGCAGGCGGTGATCCCCGGCGGCTCGTCGGTCGCCGCACTGCGGCCGGACCAGATTCTCGATGCGCCGATGGACTTCGATACCCTGCGCAACCTGCGCTCGGGGCTGGGTACGGCCGCGGTCATCGTCATGGACAAGTCGGTCGACATCATCCGGGCGATTGCGCGCATCAGCTATTTCTACAAGCATGAGAGCTGCGGCCAGTGCACGCCGTGCCGCGAGGGCACCGGCTGGATGTGGCGGCAGTTGACGCGCATCGCTGATGGCCGCGCGACCCTGGAGGATGTGGATACCCTGCTCGATGTCGCCAACCAGGTGGAGGGTCACACCATCTGTGCGCTCGGCGACGCGGCGGCCTGGCCGGTGCAGGGCCTCATCCGCAACTTCCGTCCCGAGATCGAAGCGCGGCTGAAGAAAGTCACCATCGTGCGCGAGGCGGCGGAGTAAGGGATGCATTATCCGTCACCCCGGCGCAGGCCGGGGTCCACGGGTGAGGCCGGACTTGGTGGGTGGGGGATGTTCTTGGCCATGGATGCCGGCCTCCGCCGGCATGACCGGGCTGGTGATCGGTATTTTCCCCGTCACCCCGGCGCATGCCGGGGTCCATGCGGTGGGCAAGGCCTGCGGATGGCGATGCGGGTGAAGCCATGGATGCCGGCCTCCGCCGGCATGACGTGCGCGGGAGAAGGAAACAGTGTCTGGCTTCGTCTACATCATGACGAACAAGCCAAATGGCACTTTGTATATCGGCGTGACCAGCAATCTGGTGCGTCGTGTCTGGGAGCACAGGGAAGGCCTAGTCGACGGATTCACCAAGCGTTATGGGCTTAAGCAATTGGTATGGTATCAAGAGGTCGACCGGATCGACGATGCGATTGCACTTGAAAAACGGATGAAAGAGTGGCCGAGACGGTTCAAGATCAATGCCATATTGTCAGCCAATCCGGAGTGGCGTGACCTGTGGAGCGATGTCGCGCAGTGACGGGAATGCCGATGCGGGTGAAGGCATGGATGCCGGCCTCCGCCGGCATGACGGGATATGTGTTCGATCCTTTCCCCGTCACCCCGGCGCAGGCCGGGGTCCACGGGTAAGGCCGGACTTGGTGGGTGGGGGATGTTCTTGACCATGGATGCCGGCCTTCGCCGGCATGACGAGGGTGGTAAGGTGGGCATGACGACGTTGGTACGGAATGAGGAAGGGCGGCAATGCCAAAACTGACGGTCAACGGAATTGAGGTCGAGGTGCCGCAGGGCGCGACGGTGCTGCAGGCCTGCGAGGCGGCGGGCTTCGAGGTGCCGCGCTTCTGCTACCACGAGCGGCTGTCGATCGCCGGCAACTGCCGCATGTGCCTGGTGGAAATCGCGCCGGGGCCACCCAAGCCGCAGGCGAGCTGCGCCATGCCGGCCGCCGACAATCAGGTGGTCACCACCAACTCGCCCAAGGTGAAGAAGGCGCGGGAAGGGGTGATGGAGTTCCTGCTGATCAACCATCCGCTTGACTGCCCGATCTGCGACCAGGGCGGCGAGTGCGACCTGCAGGACCAGGCGATGGCCTATGGTCGCGGCGGCTCGCGCTATGAGGAAAACAAGCGCGCGGTCACCGAGAAGTACATGGGGCCGCTCATCAAGACCGTGATGACGCGCTGCATCCACTGCACCCGCTGCGTGCGCTTCGCCGAGGAAGTGGCCGGCGTCGAGGAGATCGGCGCGATCTTCCGCGGCGAGAACATGCAGATCACCAGCTACCTCGAGCGCGCCGTCACGTCCGAGATGTCGGCCAACGTTGTCGACCTGTGCCCGGTCGGCGCGCTGACCTCCAAGCCCTACGCCTTCGAGGCGCGGCCCTGGGAGCTGAAGAAGACCGAGTCGATCGACGTCATGGACGCCGTCGGCTCGAACATCCGGGTCGATGCGCGCGGCAACGAAGTCATGCGCGTGCTGCCGCGCCTCAACGAGGAGATCAACGAGGAGTGGATTTCCGACAAGACCCGCCATGCGGTCGACGGCCTGACCGCCCGGCGGCTGGACCGCCCGTGGGTGCGCCGGGATGGCAAGCTGCAACCGGCGAGCTGGCCGGAAGCGTTCGCCGCAATCAAGGCCGGGCTTGACGGTCTGAAGGGTGAGCAGATCGCTGCCCTGGCCGGCGACCTGAGCGACGTCGAGGCGCTGGTGGCGCTGAAGGATCTGCTGGGCAAGCTCGGGTCGAGCCGGGTGGAGTGCCGCACGGACGGGGCGCAGCTTCCGCAGGCGGCGCGTGCGGGCTACCTGTTCAACAGCACGATTGCCGGGATCGAGACGGCGGACGTGATCCTGCTGGTCGGGACGAACCCGCGCCTGGAAGCGCCGATCATCGCGACACGCATCCGCAAGGCGGTGAAAAAACGCAAGGCGCGGGTGGCGGTGATCGGACCCAGGATCGACCTCACCTACCCGTACGAGCACCTGGGCGACGACCTGTCGATCCTCAAGACCATCGTTAGCGGCGCGCATCCGTTCGGCGACCTCCTGAAGGGGGCCGAGCGTCCGGCGATCATCCTCGGCCAGGGGGCCTTGATGCGCAACGATGCGGCCGCCGTGCTTGGCGCGGCGCATTCGCTGGCCGACAAGTGTGCCATGGTGCGCGATGGCTGGAACGGTTTCAATGTGCTGCATACTGCGGCTGGCCGGGTCGGTGCGCTCGACATCGGGTTCGCTGCCGAGGGCGGCATGGCGAAGATTGCCGCCGATGCCGCCAGCGGCGCGCTGAAAGCCCTGTTCCTGCACAGCGTGGACGAAGCCGACCTTTCTGCCTTCGCCGATGTGTTCACAGTCTACATCGGCAGCCATGGCGACGCCGGCGTCCGCACGGCGGACGTCATCCTGCCGGCGGCGGCCTACACCGAGAAGTCGGCGACCTACGTCAACACCGAAGGCCGGGTGCAGCGCACGCTGAAGGCGACATTCGCACCGGGAGACGCCCGCGAGGACTGGACGATCCTGCGGGCGCTGTCCGACGTGCTTGCCAGCACCTTGCCGTACGACAGCCTCGGCGCGCTGCGCCAGCGCATCGCCGGGGAGTGGCCGCATCTCGCGGACGTTGGCGTGATTGCGCCAAGCGCCTGGGCCGGCTTCGGCGCGACCGGCGACATTGCGCCGGGAGCCATTGCGCTGCCGATCAAGGACTTCTATCAGACGAACCCGATCGCACGGGCCAGCGCCACCATGGCGGAATGCTCGCGCATGATCGTGGGCGAGGCGGACGAAAAGGCGACAGGTACCCATGGTTGAGTTTTTCCAGACGACGCTCGGCTGGGGCTGGATCGGCTACCTGGTTGCGCAAATCCTGCTCATCCTGGCGATCGTCGTGCCGGTGTTGCTGGGCGTTGCGTTCGCGGTCTATTTCGACCGGCGCATCTGGGCGGCCATGCAGATGCGCAAGGGCCCCAACGTCGTCGGGCCATTCGGTATCCTGCAGTCGTTCGCGGACGGCCTGAAGCTGTTCCTGAAGGAAACCATCGTCCCGGCCAGCGCCAACAAGGGCGTGTTCATCCTGGCGCCGATGATCACCTTCACTCTGGCGCTGATCGGCTGGGCGGTGATCCCGTTCGACGAGGCGCTGGTGCTGGCGGATATCAACGTCGGCATTCTGTACCTGTTCGCGGTGTCGTCGCTGGGCGTTTACGGCATCATCATGTCCGGTTGGGCGTCGAACTCGAAGTATCCGTTCCTCGGCGGCCTGCGCTCGGCGGCGCAGATGGTCAGCTACGAAGTTTCCATCGGCTTCGTCATCGTCTGCGTGCTGCTCTATGTCGGGTCGCTGAACCTCAATGAAATCGTCAAGGCGCAGGAAGGCGCCGGGCTGTTCGGCCTGTTCAACGGCTTCGTCGGCACGCCGCTGCTGTTTCCGATGGCGGTCGTGTTCTTCATCTCCGCGCTGGCCGAGACCAACCGGCCGCCGTTCGACCTGCCGGAGGCCGAGGCCGAACTGGTCGCGGGCTACCAGGTCGAATATTCGTCGATGTCGTTCGCGCTGTTCTTCCTCGGCGAATACGCCAACATCCTGCTGATGTGCGCGATGACGGCGATCCTGTTCTTCGGGGGCTGGCTGCCGCCGCTCAACATCCCGATCCTCTATGCGGTGCCGGGCTTCCTCTGGTTCCTGCTGAAAATCTGCTTTTTCTTCTTCGTGTTCGCCTGGGTGAAGGCGACCGTGCCGCGCTATCGCTATGACCAGCTGATGCGGCTGGGCTGGAAAGTGTTCCTGCCGCTGTCGCTGGTGATGGTCGTGCTGGTGAGCGGCTGGGTCGTGTTCTTCAAGCCCCTGCTGCACGCTGCCTGACGGAGAGCGCCGATGTCGATGATCCAGTCCGCCAGAAGCCTGCTGCTGCTCGAGTTCGTCAAGGCGATGGGCCTGACGCTCAAATACTTCTTCGCGCCCAAGGCGACGGTGAACTATCCCTATGAAAAAGGGCCGCTCTCCCCGCGCTTCCGCGGCGAGCACGCCCTGCGCCGCTACCCCAACGGCGAAGAGCGCTGCATCGCCTGCAAGCTGTGCGAGGCCGTATGTCCGGCGCAGGCGATCACCATCGAGGCGGAACCGCGCGAGGATGGATCGCGGCGCACCACGCGCTACGACATCGACATGACCAAGTGCATCTACTGCGGCTTCTGCCAGGAAGCCTGCCCGGTGGACGCCATCGTCGAGGGGCCGAACTTCGAGTTCGCGACCGAGACGCGCGAGGAACTGATGTACAACAAAAGCAAGCTGCTGGCGAACGGCGAGCGCTGGGAGCGCGAGATCGCCCAAAATCTTGCACTGGATGCCCCGTACCGCTAACAGCGTATGACCATGGAATGAACCGGCGGCGGCCCCGACACGACGCCGGTTTCAAGAAGACCTTCAAGGGGTTCGCAGTCCGGCCGGGGGCCTGCTGACCGTCCACTCTAGCCGCCAAGGCCACGGATACGTGTTCCACGCACTCGCCTTCTATCTGTTCGCCTTCATGGCCGTGTTGAGCGGCTTCATGGTGATCACCGCGCGCAACCCGGTGCATTCGGTGCTGTGGCTGATTCTGGCGTTCTTCAACGCCGCCGGCCTGTTCGTGCTGCTGGGGGCCGAGTTCCTGGCGATGATCCTGGTGATCGTCTACGTCGGCGCGGTCGCCGTGCTGTTCCTGTTCGTGGTGATGATGCTGGACATCAACTTCGAGGAACTGCGCAAAGGCTTCGCCACCTACCTGCCGATCGGGCTGGTGATCGCCGGGCTGCTGCTGGTCGAATTGCTGCTGGTCGGCGGCGGCTGGATCGCCTCGGGCGCAGCGGAGGCCTCGCGGACCGCCGTGACGCCGGACAATGTAACCAACGCACAGGCGCTGGGGAACCTGATCTACACGCAGTACATCTATGTGTTCCAGGCGGCGGGGCTGGTGCTGCTGGTGGCCATGATCGGCGCGATCGTGCTCACGCACCGCCAGCGCTCGGGGGTCAAGCGCCAGAACATCGCGCGCCAGAACGCCCGCACGCCGGAGGCGGCGATTGCGCTGGTCAAGGTGACCAGCGGGGAAGGGGTGCAGCCGTGATCATCGGGCTTGGCCATTATCTGACGGTCGCCGCCGCGCTTTTCGTGCTCGGCGTGCTCGGCATCTTCGTCAACCGCAAGAACGTCATCATCATCCTGATGTCGATCGAGCTGATCCTGCTCAGCGTGAACATCAACCTGGTCGCGTTCTCGAGCCATCTGCACGACATGCTGGGGCAGGTGTTCGCGATGTTCGTGCTGACGGTTGCCGCCGGCGAGGCGGCCATCGGCCTTGCCATTCTTGTCGTCTACTTCCGCAACCGTGGCTCCATCGCGGTTGAGGACATCAACCTGATGAAGGGCTGAGGCGCTTGTACCAGGCCATAGTCTTCCTGCCGCTGCTGGCGGCCCTTGTCGCCGGGCTGTTCGGCCGCACGATCGGCGACCGGGGGTCGCAGCTTGTGACGACGCTCGCCGTGGCGGTCGCCTGCGCGCTGTCCTGGATGGCGTTCCTCGACGTCGGGATGGGGCACGGCGACTTCACCAAGGTGACGCTGCTGAAGTGGATCACCTCCGGCGACCTGACGCTCGACTGGGCGATCCGGGTCGATACCCTGACCGTGGTGATGCTGATCGTGGTGACCACGGTCTCCTCGCTGGTGCACCTCTATTCCTGGTCGTACATGGCGGAGGACCCGGACAAGCCGCGCTTCATGGCCTATCTGTCGCTGTTCACCTTCGCCATGCTGATGCTGGTGACCGCCGACAACCTGGTGCAGATGTTCTTCGGCTGGGAGGGCGTCGGCCTCGCGTCGTACCTGCTCATCGGCTTCTGGTACAAGAAACCGAGCGCCAATGCCGCCGCGATGAAGGCGTTCGTGGTCAACCGGGTCGGCGACTTCGGCTATTCGCTGGGCATCTTCGCGATCTTCCTGGTGTTCAATTCGGTCGAGTTCGACACCATCTTCGCCGCTGCGCCCGGCCAGTTCGGCAAGAGCTTTGAATTCCTCGGCTATCAAGTCGACGTTATGACGACGATCTGCCTGCTGCTGTTCGTCGGCGCCTGCGGCAAGTCGGCCCAGCTCGGCCTGCACACCTGGCTGCCGGACGCCATGGAAGGCCCGACCCCGGTGTCGGCGCTGATCCATGCCGCGACCATGGTGACCGCCGGCGTGTTCATGCTGGCGCGGCTGTCGCCCCTGTTCGAGCAGGCACCGGTGGCACTTCAGGTGGTGACCGTGGTCGGGGCGGCAACCGCCTTCTTCGCCGCGACGATCGGCACGACCCAGCATGACATCAAGCGGGTGATCGCCTATTCGACCTGCTCGCAGCTCGGCTACATGTTCTTCGCGCTCGGCGTCGGCGCCTATGGCGCGGCGATGTTCCACCTGTTCACGCATGCCTTCTTCAAGGCGCTGCTGTTCCTGGGTGCGGGCTCGGTGATCCACGCGATGCACCACGAGCAGGACATGCGCTATTACGGCGGGCTGCTGAAGCATATCCCGATTACGGCGGGCGTGATGTTCGTCGGGACGCTGGCGATCACCGGCGTGCCGCTGTTCGCCGGCTATTATTCCAAGGATGCGATCCTGGAGGCGGCATTCGCCTCGCCGTCGCCGATGGGCACGTTCGCGTTCGTGCTGGGCGTGTCGGCGGCACTGCTGACCACCTTCTACTCCTGGCGGCTGTGGTTCCTGACCTTCCTGCAGAAGCCGCGCTGGGCGCAGTCCGAGCATATCCAGCATGCCGTGCATGGCCATCATCACGATGACCACGCGCATGATGCGCATGCCCATGATGCGCATGCGGGCCATGCCGATGCGCATGGCCATGACCCGCACGCCGATCAAGCTCATGGCGACGATGCGCACAAGGACCATGGCGACGGCACCGCCGGCTATCACCCGCATGAAAGCCCGTGGCCGATGCGCCTGCCGCTGCTGCTGCTGGCGATCGGCGCATTCGCCGCCGGCTGGGGCTTCGAGGGCCAGTTCATCGGCCACCACATGGACGAATTCTGGCGCACCGCGCTGTTCGTGAAGGGCGAGAACATCCTGCACCTGATGCACGAGCCCGGCCGCGTACCAGGCTGGGTGCCGATGCTGATCAATGGGGTGATGCTGGTCGGGCTGGCGCTGGCGATCACGGCCTATCTGTGGAAGCCGGGCATCCCGGCAGCGTTCGTGCGTACCTTCCCGGGGCTGCACAAGTTTCTGTTCCGCAAATGGTATTTCGACGAGCTGTACGACCTGCTGTTCGTCAAGCCGAGCCTGGCGCTGGGCCGCCTGCTCTGGAAGCGTGGCGACATGCAGACCATCGACCGGCTGGGGCCGGACGGTATCTCCGCTGTCGTAGCGCGCACCGCGCAGGGCACCAGCCGCCTGCAGACCGGCTACCTCTATACCTATGCTTTCGTCATGCTGATCGGCATCGCCATCGCAACCTCGTGGTTTCTGCCGCGACTGTTTGCGCAGGGCTGAGTTCTAGGGCGCGCCATGGACAACTTTCCCATCCTTACCGCCCTGATCCTGCTGCCCCTGGTCGGCGCGGCGTGGATCCTGCTCGTGCCAGGCGGCACCGAAGTCGCGCGGGCGCACAACGCCCGCATGACCGCGCTGCTGACCAGCCTGCTGGTGTTCGCCCTGGCCGTGGTGCTGTGGCTGAACTTCGACAATGGCAACGGCGGCTTCCAGTCCATCGAGAAGCATGACCTGTTCGGGCCGTATTTCAGCTATCACCTCGGCATCGACGGCATCGCGCTGGTGCTGATCGCGCTGACGGCGTTCCTGATGCCGCTGTGCGTGATCGCGAGCTGGGACAGCATCCAGACCCGGGTCTGCGAATACATGGCCGCCTTCCTGTTCATGGAAGCGCTGATGATCGGCGTGTTCGCCAGCCTCGACATGATGCTGTTCTACATCTTCTTCGAGGGCGGGCTGATCCCGATGTATCTCATCATCGGCATCTGGGGCGGCAAGCGGCGGATCTATGCCAGCTTCAAGTTCTTCCTCTATACGCTGCTCGGTTCGGTGCTGATGCTGCTGGCCATGCTGTATATGATCAATACGGCCGGCACGACGTCCATTCCCGAGCTTCTGGCCTATGACTTCGACAAGGACGTGCAGACCTGGCTCTGGCTGGCGTTCTTCGCGTCCTTCGCCGTCAAGGTGCCGATGTGGCCGGTGCATACCTGGCTGCCGGACGCCCACGTGGAAGCGCCTACGGCCGGGTCCGTTGTGCTGGCTGGCGTGATGCTCAAAATGGGCGGCTACGGCTTCCTGCGCTTCTCGCTGCCAATGTTCCCGGATGCGAGCCATGAGCTGGCCGGTCTGGTGTTTGCGCTGTCGATGATCGCAGTCGTCTACACCTCGCTGGTCGCGCTGGTGCAGGAGGACATGAAGAAGCTGATCGCTTACTCCTCGGTCGCGCACATGGCGTTTGTCACCGCCGGGCTGTTCGCCTTCAATAGCCAGGGCATCGAAGGTGCGATTTTCGTCATGCTCTCGCATGGCGTGGTATCGGCCGCGCTGTTCCTGTGCGTCGGCGTGGTCTACGACCGCATGCACACCCGCGAGATCGCCAAATACGGCGGGCTGGTGAACCGCATGCCGGCCTATTCGCTGGTGTTCATGGTGTTCACCATGGCCTCGATCGGCCTGCCCGGCACGTCTGGCTTCGTCGGCGAGTTCCTGGTGATGGTCGGGGCCTACAAGGCGAGCACCTGGCTGGTGTTCGTGATTGCGACCGGCGTGATCCTCGGTGCTGCCTACATGCTGTGGCTGTATCGCAAGGTGGTGTTCGGCGAACTGACCCGCCACGATCTCCAGTCCATCCTGGACCTGACCTGGAAGGAGAAGGTGGTGTTCGCGCCCATGCTCCTGCTGGTGTTCTGGATGGGCATCTACCCGAACAGTTTCCTCGACCCGCTGCGTGCGCCGGTCGCCAAGCTGGTCAGCCAGCTTGAGCGTGCCCCGCAGCAGACTGCCGACGCGCGCTGACAAAGGATGACGAGCGTGACCGCACTTTCCGACAGCCTGATGCTCGCAGCGCCTGAGCTGTGGCTGGCCGTGAGCGCCCTTGTCCTGCTTCTGGTCGGCGTGTTTCAGGGCGACAGAAGCTATTCGACGATCAGTTGGGCCTGTGTCGCAGTCATGGTGACGGCTGCCGCTCTGGTGGCGAACGGCGCATCGGGCATCGGGTTCAACGGCCTGTTCATTGTCGACGCCTACGCCCAGTTTCTCAAGGTGGTGATCCTGGCTGGGTCGGCGGCGACGCTGATCATCGCCGAGCCGCAGGTGCGGCGGCTGGGCATCGCGCGGTTCGAGTTCCCGATCGTGGTGCTCATCGCGACGCTGGGCATGCTGATGATGGTGTCGGCTGGCGATCTGCTGTCGCTCTACCTCGGCCTGGAGCTGCAATCGCTCAGCCTTTACGTGCTCGCCGCCTTCCACCGCGACAATGCGCGCTCAACCGAAGCGGGTCTGAAATATTTCGTGCTCGGCGCGCTGTCGTCCGGCCTGCTGCTCTATGGCGTGTCACTGGTTTACGGGTTCGCCGGCTCGACGGACTTCCTGCGCCTGCAGGGTGTACTGGTTGCGGAGCAGGCACCGTCCGTCGGCATCCTGTTCGGCCTGGTGTTCGTGATGTCGGGCCTGGTGTTCAAGATCGCCGCGGTGCCGTTCCACATGTGGACGCCGGATGTCTACGAGGGCGCGCCGACCCCGGTGACCGCCTTTTTCGCGGCAGCCCCCAAGGTCGCCGCCATGGGCCTGCTGGTGCGGGTGCTGTCGGATGCGTTCCCCGGCCTGGCCGAGCAATGGCGGCAGATCATCATTGTCGCCTCGGTCGGCTCGATGGCGCTCGGCGCGATCGCTGCCATCAACCAGCAGAACATCAAGCGCCTGCTGGCCTATTCCTCCATCGGCCATGTCGGTTACGCACTGCTGGGCGTCGCCGCCGGGACCGAGGCGGGCATCGAGTCCGTGCTAGTCTACATGGCGATCTATATGGCGACGACCATCGGCGGCTTTCTGTGCGTCATGGCCATGCAGCGCGGCGGACAGGCGGTCGAGGCGATTGACGATCTGGCTGGGCTGGCGCGCCGCCAGCCGTGCATCGCGTTTGCACTGGCGATGATCATGTTCAGCATGGCCGGCATCCCGCTGCTGATCGGTTTCGTCGGCAAGCTGTTCGTGTTCCAGGCGGCGATCGCCGCCGGCCTGGTGATCCCGGCGGTGCTGGGCGTGCTCGCCAGCGTGATCGCGGCTTACTATTACCTGCGCATCGTCAAGGTGATGTACTTCGATGAGCCGGCTCCGGCGTTTGACGATATGGCGCATGCGCCGTCGTCCATGGTGCTGGCGCTTTCGGCTGCCTTTGCCTCGCCTCTTGGCTATCTGGCGATCGGCCCGCTGGCCGCCGCTGCCGCACTAGCCGCAAAGTCGCTGCTGGGTTGAGCGCGCCGCAAACGCCCTGGACCCTGCGCGCGGTCCCGGAACTCGCCTCCACCAACGAGACCATGCTGGAGCAGGCCGTGCTTGGCGCTGCCGACAACAGCTGGCTGCGGGCGGACCGGCAGACCGCCGGACGGGGGCGGCGCGGCCGCGTCTGGGAGTCGCCGGCCGGCAATCTGCTGCTGAGCGGCCTGATCCGCGCCCGCCCGGGCGAGGGCATGCTGGCGCAGTTGTCCTTCGTTGCAGCGCTCGCCGTGCGGGAGGCGCTCGGCCAGTGGGTGCCGGCGGGGCGGCTGCTCCTGAAATGGCCCAACGACGTCCTGCTCGATGGTGCCAAGGTCAGCGGCATCCTGCTCGAGACCCGTGCAACACCCCGGGAATTGCCGTGGGTCGTGGTCGGCATCGGCATCAACCTCGCGCATCACCCGATGGGTCTGGAACGCCCGGCAACCAGCCTGCAGGCAATGACCGGCGACGCGCCAGACCCGGACACGGTCGCACGGGCCGTCATCACGACGTTCGACGCCTGGCGTCGCCGCTGGCGCGAGGGCGGGTTCGCGCCAATCCGCACCGCCTGGCTCGCGTCCGCCTCGGGCCTCGGCGCACGGATCGAGGCGCGGCTGACCTATCGGACGCTCGCTGGTCAGTTCCTCGACCTGGCCGAAGACGGCGCGCTGGTGCTGCGCCTTGACAGCGGCGTGGTCGAGACCCTTCATGCCGCAGACGTTTTCGAGGGAACCGGCCATGCTGCTGGCGATTGACGTAGGCAACACCAACACGCTGTTCGCGCTGATCGAGGGCGGCGAGATTCGCGAGCGCTGGCGCATCTCGACCGAGGCGCGCCGCACGGCGGACGAATATATGGTCTGGCTGTCGCAACTGATGGACATCAACGGCGGCGACCGCGCCGCGATTACTGATGTCGCCATCGCCACGGTGGTGCCGGCGACGCTGTTCAACCTGCGTCAGATGTGCAAGCGCTACTTCGGGGTCGAGCCACTGGTGGTGACCGCGCAGATCGACCTCGGCATCGGCATCGACCTGCCGAACCCGTCGGAAGTCGGCGCCGACCGGCTGGTCAACGCGGTGGCGGCGCATGCGGCCTATCCGGGCGATCTCATCGTCATCGATTTCGGCACGGCGACGACGTTCGACATCATTTCGGGCGACGGCGTGTACCGCGGGGGTGTGATCGCGCCCGGCATCAACCTGTCGGTCGAGGCGCTGTTCCTCGCGTCCGCCAAGCTGCCCAAGATCGCGGTCGAGCCGCCGCCGTCCGGTCGGGCCATCGGGCGCTCCACCATCGAGGCCATGCAGTCCGGGATTTTCTGGGGCTATGTCGGCCTGATCGAAGGCATGGTCGCGCGTTGCCGCGCCGAACTTGGCGGGCGGGCGACGGTGATTGCAACCGGCGGCCTCAGTCCCTTGTTCGACCGGCATACGGACTCGATCGACCATGTCGACGCCGACCTGACCGTGAAAGGCCTAGCGGCGATATACGCGCGAAACGTGCAGGCCTGAAAACTTTTATTGCGGCGCAGCGCGATGTCGCGTTGACGGCGCACCGGCCACCGCCCATCTATGCCCGGCAATAGAGCATTGAACGAACAAGGATTTCATTGGTGACAATTCCCGGCGACGAGCTGCTGTTCCTGCCTTTGGGCGGCTCGGGCGAAATCGGCATGAACGTCAACCTGTTCGGTTGTCAGGGTAAATGGATCATGGTCGATCTGGGAATGACCTTCGCGGACCCGAGCCTGCCCGGCGTCGAGCTGGTGCTGCCAGACCTGACCTTCATCGAACGTAACCGCGACCGTCTGCTGGGCGTGGTGCTGACCCATGGGCGCGAGGACCATCTGGGTGCGGCGCCCTATCTGGCCGGCGATCTGAAAGTGCCGGTTTATGCAACGCCGTTCACCGCCGGCCTGCTGCGCGAGAAGCTGAAGTCCGACGGGTTCGACGACGCGATCAAGGTCAAGACCGTCTCCATGGGGGCGACCCTCGAGCTGGGGCCGTTCAAGATCCGCTATGTCCACCTTGCCCACTCGATCCCGGAGGGCAATGCCCTGGTGATCGAGACGCCTTACGGCCGCCTGTTCCACACCGGCGACTGGAAGCTGGACGATGAGCCGCTGATGGGCAAACCATCGACGCCCGAGCAGTTGACAGCCATCGGCGACAGCGGCGTGCTGGCCCTGGTCGGGGACTCGACCAATGTGTTCAATCGCGAGGCATCAGGCTCCGAGGGCGAAGTGCGCCGGGCGATGCTGGAAGTGGTCAAGGGGCGCAAGGGCCGCGTGCTGGTGACGACCTTCGCCTCCAACGCCGCGCGGGTCGATACCATCGGCCATGTCGCCAACGAGACCGGGCGCCAGCTCTGCGTTGTCGGGCGCTCGCTCGACCGGATCATCCGGGTGGCAAAGGCGAGCGGATACCTCAAGCACTTGCCGCCGTTGATCGATCCGGACGAAGCGATGTCCTTGCCGCCGCAGTCGGTGCTGTTCGTGGCGACCGGGTGCCAGGGCGAGGCACGGGCTGCACTCGCCCGCATCGCCGCCAAGGAGCATAACGAGATCCGCCTTTCGAAGGGCGATCTGGTCATTTTCTCGTCCAAGCAGATTCCGGGCAACGAACTGGCGGTCGGGGTACTGCACAATGCGCTGGTGTCGCAGGGTGTGGAGGTGATCACGGAAAAAGGCGCGCACGTGCACGTCTCCGGCCACCCCGGCCGGCCCGAACTGGAGGCCATGTACGGGTGGATCCGCCCGCAGATCGCCGTGCCGGTCCATGGCGAGATGCGCCACATGACGGAGCATGCAACGCTGGCGCTCTCGCTTGGCGTGCCCGATGCCATCGTGCCGACCAACGGCGCGGTGATCCGCCTGGCACCCGACGGCCCGAAGAAGCTGCGTGAGGAGACCGCTGGCAGGCTGGTGCTCGATGGCGACGTGATCGTGCCGGCCGACGGTCTGACGATGGTCCAGCGCCGGCGGCTGCTGTTCAATGGGTACCTCTCCGTGAGTCTGGCCCTGCAGCGCGGCAAGCTGCTGGGCGAGCCGGTGTTCGCCGTGCAGGGCCTGCCATTGGAGGAAGACCTGGACGACTTCGTCGCCAAGGCGAAGCGGGAGGTGGTCCGCATCGTCGAGACGTCGAACGCCAAGGATGTCGCCGGGCTGTCCGAGAAAATCCGCATTGCGATCCGGTCGCAGGCGCGCGACTATACCGGCAAGAGGCCGATAGCCGAGGTGCATATCATCAAGGTGTAGGGAGGGGACTTATGCGGATCATGGTGCTTGTTGTGGCCGGCCTGGCGCTGGCGTCCTGCGGGGAGAGCAAGAAGACCGAGGACGTAACCTTCACGGTCAAGTCGTCCGAGGGCGAAGACCAGACGGTCAAGGGCGAGGTCAGCCAGGACAAGGACACGGTGACCTTCACCTCCGAGAAAGGTGCTGCCACCTTCTCCTCCGGCGATGCAGCCGCATCGGCAGCCAAAGACGTCGCGCCAGTTTATCCCGGGGCCAAAGTGGTCAGCACCATGAAGGGTGTCAGCGAGGGCGGCGCGGGCGGCATGGTGGTCATGACCTCCAGCGACAGCGCGGACAAAGTGGTCGCCCACTACAAGAAGGTGATCGCGGACCGCGGCATGAAGGTCACCGCGGAGATCACCACGGATGAGTCCCGCATGATCAGCGCCGGCGACGAGCATGACGGCATGCAGGTGATGATCCAGCCCGGCGACAAGGGCGAGACCCAGATCACGGTGATGGCGGGAGCAAAAACCAACTGATGAGCCTGATCAGCGGTCTCGCCATCTATCTCATCATCTGGTGGACGGTGCTGTTCACCGTGCTGCCCTGGGGTGTGCGCACGGCGGCGGAGGCGGGGACCGATCTGGTCCCGGGACAGGCGGACAGCGCGCCAGCCGCGCCCATGCTGAAAAAGAAGCTGCTGTGGACGACCTTGATCAGCCTTGGCTTCTTCGCGCTCTACTGGGCGAACGAGCATTTCGGCTGGCTGACGCTTGCGAACATGCCCGGGCCGTTCCGGGAGTAGTGCTGCCGCCGGTGCAATAGACGCCAGGCGCAAAAAAAGGGCCCGGCAAAGCCGGACCCACGTCAGTTAGCCCATTGTTTTCTATTTTAGGGCTAGGATGTTCAGCCTTAAGCCGATTCTCCCCGTAACCTTGACCCTTGCGAGCGTGTTGAAACGTCTAGCGCCTAAGGTAACAGATGCAACGATGGATCGATGAAAATGCTGCGCAGCATGACGGTAGGACAAGCCCTGTGACCAGGCTGCAACAACTGCTGGTATCGGCCCTGCTGATGTTCCCGATACCATGGGTTTGCGCACAGGCGCAGAGCTGCGCCGATGCGCAGCACCGGCCGTCCGACGACGTCGCGCACCGGCCTACGGCGGATGTTTCCGCAGATTCGACGAGTCTTTCGACTCAGCCGTTCGACCTGGCGATACCGTTGACCCGGGATGTCGTACGGGATGGACGTCTGCTCGGCCGGGCGCCGGTCGCCAATCTCACCGTCAAGTCGGATGGCGCCGTAACGATCGAGAGCCCGGTGATCGGCGACAAGCCGGCGATTATCGCACCCTGCAAACCGGAAGTCTCGACACCGGCCCCGCGCCGCCGCTAGAGCCTTTCCGACTGAGATTGAGGCGCTTGTGTTAAAGTGGCTCAAGCAAAGCGACAAGAAAGGCTCTCACTCTTTGCGTAGACCCTTGCCGTTTCTGATTGCCTCACAAAAAGTGATTCAATCAAAAACGGGAAGGGTCTAAGAGCTTGGGACGATCCACAACCGTTCCAGGGGCTTCATGCGCGCTTCCCGCTTCTTCCTGCCACTGATCAAGGAAAACCCGACCGAGGCGCAGATCGTCAGCCATACGCTGATGCTGCGCGCCGGCATGATCCGCCAGCAGGCCGCCGGCATCTATGCCTGGCTGCCGCTCGGGCTGCGTGTGCTCAAGAATATCGAGCGCATCGTTCGCGAGGAGCAGAACCGCGCCGGCGCGCTGGAAGTGCTGATGCCGACGGTGCAGTCAGCCGATCTGTGGCGTGAGTCCGGCCGCTACGACGCCTACGGGCCGGAGATGCTGCGCTTCAGGGACCGGCACGACCGCGAGATGCTCTACGGGCCGACCAACGAGGAGATGATCACCAGCATCTTCCGCGACAACGTCGCCAGCTATCGCGACCTGCCGCGCAACCTCTATCACATCCAGTGGAAGTTCCGTGACGAGGTCCGGCCGCGCTTCGGCCTGATGCGCGGGCGCGAATTCCTGATGAAGGACGCCTATTCCTTCGATCTCGACCAGGCCGGCGCACGCCACAGCTACAACAGGATGTTCCTGGCCTATCTGCGCACCTTCGAGCGCCTGGGACTGAAAGCGATCCCCATGCAGGCCGACACCGGGCCGATCGGCGGCGACCTGTCCCACGAGTTCATCGTCATGGCACCGACGGGCGAGTCAGAGGTGTTCTTCCACAGAAACTGGGACCAGCCGCGCGGCTATGCCGACCTCAGCTTCGATCCCGACGATGCCGGTGCGCTCGACGCCTGGATCAAGGGACTGATCACCGACTATGCCGCAACCGACGAAAAACGCGATCTGCCACGCGAGGCGGAGCTGGGCGAAGCGGTGCTGACCGGACGTGGCATCGAGGTTGGGCACATCTTCTACTTTGGCACCAAATACTCCGAGCCCATGAACCTGCGGGTGCAGGGGCCTGACGGCACCACGATCATCCCGCACATGGGCTCCTACGGCGTCGGGGTGTCGCGCCTTGCTGCTGCGATCATCGAGGCAAGCCATGACGCCAACGGCATCGTCTGGCCGGATGCGGTGGCACCGTTCCAGGTGGGGCTGATCAATCTGCGGGTCGACGATGCGGCCTGCGCGTCGGCGGCCGACGATCTTTATGCGAAGCTGCAGGCGGCCGGGATCGACACCTACTACGACGACCGCGACGAGCGCGGTGGCGCCAAGTTCGCGGCCATGGACCTGATCGGGCTGCCCTGGCAGGTGACCATCGGCCCCAAGGGCATCGCCGCCGGAGTGGTCGAGGTCAAGCGGCGCGCCACCGGCGACAAGCAGGAACTGTCCCTCGACGCCGCGCTCAAGCTGCTGACCGCATGATCGCACGCTACGAACGCCTGATCGCCACGCGTTACCTGCGCCCGGTGAAGGGCGAAAGTTTCATCTTCATCGTCTCCATCATCTCGCTGATGGGGATCGCGCTCGGTGTCGCGGCGCTGGTCGCGGTGATGTCGGTGATGAACGGGTTTCGCGCCGACCTGCTGGACCGCATTCTCGGCGTCAACGGGCATGCCCTGGTGCAGGGCTATGACGGCCGGCTGGACGTCTGGCGGCCGATCCTCGAGGATGCGCGCCAGCTGCCCGGCGTCATCCGTGCGACGCCGATCATCGAGCAGCAGCTCATGGCCTCGCGCCCGGGGCGCGCCGCCGGCATAACGGTGCGCGGCGTGCGGCCGGAAGATATTCGCACGGACAGCATTTTCGCGCGCAACGTCAAGGCGGGTAGCCTTGCCGATTTCAGGGACGGCGAACCGGTGATCGCGCTCGGGTCGCAGCTCGCCAACCTGCTGCTGGCGCGCGTGGGCGACAGCGTGTCGCTGATCGCGCCGGAGGGCCGGGTGACGCCGTTCGGCGTGACGCCGCGCATTGCGAGCTTTCGCGTCGTGGCGATCTTCGAGGTCGGGGTCTACCAGTATGACCAGGCGTTCGTGATGATGCCGCTGGCCTCGGCCCAGCGCTATTTCCAGCTTGGCGATGCGGTCGGCGCGATCGAGATCGTCACCGACAAGCCGGACAAGGTCGGCGAGCGGGTCGCGCCGCTGCAGGCAGAGGTGAGCCGGCACGGTGTGATCGTCGACTGGCGCGCGCTCAACCGCGCCCTGTTCGAGGCGCTGGAGGTGGAGCGGGTGGTGATGTTCTGGATATTGACCATCATCATCGTGGTCGCCGCGTTCAACATCGTCTCCAGCCTCATCATGCTGGTGCGCGCCAAGACCCGCGACATCGCCATTCTGCGCACCATGGGCGCAAGCCGCGCCGCCATGATGCGGGTGTTCATCCTGGCCGGGCTGGTGATCGGCGTGGTCGGCATCCTGGTCGGGCTGGCGCTCGGCTTCACGCTGCTGCACTTCCGGCAGGAGATCGTGATCGGGGTTGGCGCCCTGTTCGGCATCGACCTGTGGAACCCGGAAGTGCGCTTCCTGTCCGAGATGCCGTCGCTGGTCGATCCGTGGCAGATCGCCGGCGTCTGCGCGGTCGCTTTCGTGATGAGCCTGATCGCCACGCTCTATCCCTCCTGGAAGGCGGCTAACACGGACCCTGTGCAGGTGTTGCGCTATGAGTGAACCGGTGCTCGCCATCGAAGGGTTGACCCGCGACTTCGTGCAGGGCGGCGTCACCATCCATGTGCTGCGTGGCGTCGACCTGACGATCGCGCCCGGCGAGATCGTGGCGCTCGTCGGTGTGTCGGGGGCCGGCAAGTCGACCCTGTTGCAGGCGGTCGGCTTGCTGGAAGGCGGCTGGCGCGGCTCGATCCGCATCCAGGGGGTCGAGGCGCAGACCATGAGCGCGGACCAGCGCACGACCCTGCGCCGCGACAAGCTTGGCTTCGTCTACCAGTTCCACCATCTGCTGCCCGACTTCACGGCAATCGAGAATGTGATGATGCCGCAGTTGATCGCGGGCCGCACGCCGGCTGACGCGCACAAAAGAGCGGCGTCTCTCCTGGGCGATCTCGGGCTGGTCGAGCGGCTGGAACATCGCCCGGCGCAATTGTCCGGCGGCGAGCAGCAGCGGGTGGCGGTGGCGCGCGCACTGGCCAACGCGCCGGCGCTGGTGCTGGCGGATGAGCCGACCGGTAATCTGGACGAGGCGACGGCCGACATCGTGCTCGCCGAATTCATGCGCCTGGTGCGCCAGCAGAACAGCGCAGCCCTCGTTGCAACCCATAACCGCGAACTGGCCCGCCGCATGGACCGGGTGGTTACGCTCCACGAAGGGCGTTTTGGGTAGAGCGTTCACCTGATACGCCCGAGGGAGTGTACGCCCGCCCGCGATGCACCATCTAATCATTACTAGAGGTTGATCGGGGGCTTTAACGCATGCAGTGGTTCCTTGCGGGTGTGGCGCTCTGGCTCGCCGCTGACTCTGCGCTGCCCGTCGACATCGAAGCGCGCGCATACAGGATCGATGAAGCAACCAGCAGCGTCACGGCGCAAGTTCCCGTCCTCGGGTTCGCCGGCAGGACCATCCGGTTCCCGAAAATGCAGGGCAAGGTGATGGTCTCGACCCGGGATCCGGAAGGGGTGCGCCTGGAAATCAACCTCGATACGCGCGCGGTTACGGCGTCGGACAGGTTTACGCAGGCGCAGGTTCGCGGGCCGATGTTTTTCGATGCCGAGCATTTCCCAACGCTGCGCTTCATCGGCCATCGCTTCAGAGTGCAATCCGCGCTGGCGGGAGAGCTTGACGGTGAGATGACGATCCGCGGCGTGACGAAGCCTGCGACCTTGCATGTTACCTTCGCGCAGGCGCCGCTGCAGCAGCCGGCCGATACGCCGCTGGCGCTGACGGCGGTCGCCACCATAAACCGGCGCGATTTCGGCATGACCGCCATGCCGCTGCTGGTAGGACGCAGGGTCGCGGTCACGATACAGGCAACATTATTGCCGATTTCCTGAGCTGAGGATGTCGAGGTCTTCGGTCATCTATTGGCCGCCCGGGGAGAAGACTGGCTGAGGCGGCTCGTCAAACCGCACGCTGTGCCATATGTTGTGGATAAGCCGCACACGTCCGTTGCTCTGGATGCAGGCAGGCCGCATTCTCGCGCCATGCCGCACGCGCCGTTCGTTCACCTGAGGGTCCAGACCGCCTTTTCCATGCTGGAAGGGGCGATGCGCCCGGACGAGATCGCCAAGGCCTGCGCGGCGCACGCCATGCCGGCGGTGGCGATCACCGACCGGGACGTGATGTTCGGCGTCATGGAGGCGGCGGACGCGCTGAGCACCCGCGGCGTCCAACCGATCATCGGCTGCCTGCTGAGCATCGCCCGGCCACAGGGGGTAGGGGTCGACTCGCTGACCCTGCTGGCGCAGTCGCCGGCGGGGTATGACGCGCTCAGCCGCCTGGTCAGCCGGGCGCACCTGGATGTTGATCCGCATCAGCCGCCGCATGTGACGCTTGAAGCCTTGGCGGGCGCGACGGATGGCGTGCTCTGCCTGACCGGCGGCGGCGACGGGGCGCTGGCGCGCCTGCTTGCGGACGGACAGGTGGATGCTGCACGCACGTACCTTGAGAACCTGCAGGCGGCGTTCCCGATGCGCCTCTACATCGAACTGACCCGCACGGGGACCGCCCTTGAGGCGGCAAGCGATGCCGCGCTGATCGATCTGGCCTACACGCAGGGTCTGCCGCTGGTCGCGACCAACCCGGTGCAGTTCCAGTCACCCGATTTTCTCGCCGCGCACGACGCCATGCTGTGTATTTCCGCCAGCCGCTACGTCGAGGAGGCGGACCGGCCGCGCTCAAACCCGGAATGCTGGTTCAAGGCACCGGACGCCATGGCGGCATTGTTCGCCGACGTTCCCGAGGCGATCGCCAACACGCTGGTGATCGCGCAGCGCTGCGCCGTGTCGCCGCCCAAGCGCAAGCCGATCCCGCCGCGCTTTTCCGCCGACGGAGACGAAGCGGGTGCGCTGGCGAACATGGCGCGCGAAGGGCTGGCGCGGCGGCTGCGCAGCGTCTCCGGGGACCACCAGGCCTACCGGGACCGGCTGGAATTCGAACTGAGTGTCATCACCCAGATGGGCTTTCCCGGCTATTTCCTGATCGTCGCGGATTTCATCCAGTGGGCTAAGGCGAGCGGCATTCCGGTGGGGCCGGGGCGCGGTTCCGGTGCCGGCTCGGTCGTGGCCTGGGCGCTGACCATCACGGACCTCGACCCCTTGCGTTTCGGCCTGCTGTTCGAGCGGTTCCTCAACCCTGAGCGGGTCTCCATGCCGGACTTCGACATCGACTTCTGCGAAACCCGCCGCGGCGAGGTGATCCGCTACGTGCAGGAGAAGTACGGCGCGGATCAGGTGGCGCAGATCATCACCTTCGGGAAGCTGAAGGCGCGGCAGGTGGTCAAGGATGTCGGGCGGGTGCTGCAGATGCCCTATGGCCAGGTCGATGGCATCTCCAAGCTGATCCCCAACAACCCCGCCAACCCCGTGACCCTGGGCCAGGCGCTGGACCAGACGCCGGAACTCGCCGCCAAGCGCCATGAGGACGAACAGACCGAACGACTGTTCGACATCGCACTGAAGCTTGAAGGCCTCTATCGCCACTCGTCGACGCATGCGGCCGGCGTGGTGATCGGCGATCGGCCGCTCGACCAGCTTGTGCCGCTGTACCGCGACCCGCGTTCGGACATGGCGGTCACCCAGTTCGACATGAAATATGTCGAGTATGCCGGGCTGGTGAAGTTCGACTTCCTCGGCCTCAAGACCTTGTCGGTCCTGCAGCGCGCGGTCGATCTGCTGGCGCAACGCGGGGTGGCGGTCGATCTGCCGGGGCTGCCGCTCGATGATCCCGCGACCTTCCAGTTGCTGGCGCGCGGCGAGACGGTCGGCGTGTTCCAGCTGGAAAGCGAGGGCATGCGTCGCACCCTGTCGCTGGTGAAGCCGGACAAGTTCGAGGACATCATCGCGCTGGTGGCGCTCTACCGGCCGGGACCGATGGATAACATCCCGACCTATGCGCACCGCAAGCACGGGCGGGAAGCGCCCGACTATCTACACCCCTTGCTGGAGCCGGTGCTCGCCGAGACTTACGGCGTCATCATCTACCAGGAGCAGGTGATGCAGATCGCCCAGATCCTCGCCGGCTACAGCCTGGGCGAGGCGGACCTGCTGCGCCGCGCGATGGGCAAGAAGAAGAAGGAGGAGATGGACGCCCAGAAGTCGCGCTTCCTCGAGGGTGCTGCGCGCAACGGCATTCCGGCAGAGCGTGCGGGCTATATCTTCGATCTGGTGGAAAAGTTTGCAGGCTACGGCTTCAACAAGAGCCATGCGGCGGCCTATGCTCTGGTCTCCTACCATACCGCGTGGATGAAGGCGAACTATCCGGTCGAGTTCTATGCCGCTTCCATGGCGTTCGACATCAGCCAGACCGACAAGCTCGCCGTGTTCGTCGACGACATGAAGCGGCTGAACGTGCCCATGCTGCCGCCTGACGTGAATGCGTCCGGCGCGGACTTCACGGTGCAGCAGGATGGCGGCGCGCTGGCGGTGCGCTATGCGCTCGGGGCGCTCAAGGGCGTCGGCGAGAAGGCGATGCAGGCGATGGTGGACGCGCGCACGGCCGGTGGCCCATTCCGGGATCTCAGCGATTTCGCCGACCGGGTCGACCCCAAGAGCCTCAACCGCAAGCAGATGGAAAGTCTGGTGTTGAGCGGCGCGTTCGACAGTCTCTGCGGCAATCGGGCCGCGCTGTTCGAAGCCATCGACAAGCTGCTGGCCTATGCCAACGCTGCCGCCGAGGAGCGCACCAGCGCGCAGGTGAGCCTGTTCGGCGGCGGGGGCGGCGCCAGCCTGCCCAAGTTCGCGGTGCCCGAGCACAAGCCCTGGCCGCTTGGTGTCCAGATGGAGCGTGAGCGCGAGGCATTCGGCTTCTTCCTCTCCGCGCATCCGCTGGATGCCTTCGCGCATGTGCTGGCGGCGCAGAACGCGGTGACCTATGCACGCGCCATGGAGACGGCCATGCCGGTCTCCGGCAACCGCATGCCGGTGACGCTTGCGGCCCAGGTGGGGGAAGTGCGCTGGCGCACCTCGGCCAAAGGCAACCGCTACCTGACGGCCGATCTCTCCGACCAGTCGGGGCAGTTTCAGGCCAGCGCCTTCGATGGTGATGCACAGGGCGACCTGGAGCGGGCGGCGGCGGACGGCGTCGCCGTGCTGCTGCGCTGCGAGCTGTTCTGGTCCAACCCCAAGGAAGCGCCGCGGGTGACGGTGCGTGCGGCGATCCCGCTCGAGACCATGGCCGACCATGTTGCGGCGTCGTTGCGTCTCGTCATTGACGCTCCGGCCGCCTTGTCGTTGCTGGCGCAGACGCTGGAAGAGCGCAAGGGCGGCGCCGGGCAGGTGCGTCTGGAACTGCATCTGGCGCGCCAGATCGCCGAGATCCGCCTGCCCGGCAAATTCCGCGTCGACCCGGCGCTGAAACAGCGGCTCGTCGGTGCGCCGGGCATCGTCGCCGCCGAGCTGAGCTGGGCTCACTGATGTACTATATCTCGACTGCAGGGGAGGGGCTAAACAGCCCGCCGTTGCAGGGCGAGACTGTGGCCGATGCCGTCGTGATCGGTGGCGGACTGACCGGCGTTTCTGCGGCCTACCATCTGGCGCGGGCCGGCGCGGATGTCGTTGTGCTGGAGGCGGAGACGGTCGGCGCCGGGGCGTCGGGACGCAATGGCGGGCAACTGATTCCCGGCCTCCGGCTCGACTGGGAGCAGGCTGCGCGCGACTGGGGGCTGGCGCGCACGCAGGCCCTGTACCGGCTGGGGCTGGACGCGCGCGACCTGGTCTGGGCGCTGGCCGAGGATTGCGATCTGACGCCTGGGCATCTGTATGCCTGCGTGAGCGACCGGCATTTCGCGCTTGCGCGGGCAGAGGCCACCTTCATCCGGGAGACCCTGGGCTTCGATCATCTGGACGTCGTGGAGCGGGCGGCCCTGGCGCGCCACGTGACCGGCGGCGGGTATGCTGGCGGCCTCTATGATCGGCTGGGCGGGCATTTCCACCCGCTGAAGTTTCTGCGCGGTCTGGCCCGCAAAGCGCTGGCAGCCGACGCGCGCCTTCATGAGGGCAGCCGGGTGGTGGCGCTTGAGCAGGGTCGGAATGGCGTGACCGTCCGCACCGCGACAGGCAGCGTGCGCGCCGCAGCCGGCATCGTGGCGTGCGACGCGCTGATCGGCGGCCTGTCGCCGCACCTCGCACGCGCGATCATGCCGGTCGCCAGCTACTGCATCGCCACCGAGCCTTTGCCGGACGAGCAGGCGGCGGCGTTGCTGCCGGGTCGAGCGGCGGTCGCCGACAGCCGGTTCGCGCTGGATTATTACCGGTTGTCCGCTGACAACCGGCTGCTGTTTTCCGGCGGGGAGACCTACATGCATACGCCGCGCCGCGATGTGGCTGCGTTCGTGCGCCCCCATATGCTGCGGGTGTTTCCGGCGCTGGCGGATGCACGGATCGACTTCGCCTGGTCAGGGCTGGTCGGGATCACGCCCAACCGTTTGCCGCAAATCGGCCGGCTCGGCGGAGCGCTTTATTTCGCACACGGCTATTCCGGGCAGGGCTGCCTGCTGGCTCCCTTCTACGGCAAGGCGATCGCCGATCATCTGCGTGGCGACAGCGATGTCTACGAGTGCCTGTCGGCGCTGCCGGCCTTTTCCTGGCCGGGGGGTGATCTGCTGCGCGGGCCGCTGTATACGCTGGGCATGCTGTATTACGCATTGCGGGATCGGCTGGGATAATGGGAGGTTATATGGCGGCGATGGTGCTGTACGGCGAACCGGGCTGGGGTTCGATGTACGTGGAGGCGCAACTCGACTGGTATGGCCTGCCGTACCGGTTCGAAAGTGTTGGCGACCTGTTCGCCTCGGCCGAGGCGCGGGCGGCGCTGGCACGGGTCAACCCGGTGGCGCAGGTGCCGACCCTGGTGCTGGCCGACGGGCAGGTGATGACCGAAAGCGCCGCCATGACGCTCCACCTTGCCGACCTTGCGCGCGACGACAGCCTGGTCCCCGGACCGGACGCGCCGGAGCGCGCCGCCTTCCTGCGCTGGCTGGTGTTCATCGTCGCCAACATCTACCCGACCTTCACCTACGGCGACGAGCCGGCGCGGTTCGTGGCACTGGAGGCGGCACGGGAGGGCTTTCGCGCCGCGACCGACGCCTATGCTCAGCGACTTTACGCCATGATGGAAACGGCGGCCGGCGCGCCCTGGTTTCTGGGCACCCGGTTCAGCGCCCTGGATATCTATGTCGCGGGCCTGACCTGCTGGCGGCCGCGGCGACCGTGGTTTGCCGAGCATGCGCCGAAACTTTTCGCAATTGCGAACCGCGCCGAGGCCCAGCCAAAACTCCTGGAATGCTGGCGCCGCAACATGGCGCATGCGCAGTATTCCTGAGAATTAGTCCTACTTGCTTTGAGAATAACTCTTATAAGCTGTTTTGACCATGGGTTGCCTGGTTCTTTACTGTAAAATATTTCGACCCTACTTCCGTTCATCGCAAAATTTACGTGCGACAATCTGCCACAGTTTGTGCGACGGGCCGTTGGAAGTTATAACTTAAATATAATTCACAATTATATAATTGCTCATTTTGTGTAATATTGGTTAAAAAAATATAAAAACGACGCCTGTAAACCACATCGACGACGCTGATCTGTCACATCGCGCGGCTAAGCGTCGCACACCGCCATTCCGGCGTACGCAGGCGTGTTTGCACTGCGCAGCTCTATTTTTGGGGTTTATAATATGAAACTCGGTATTGCCGCGGCGCTCGCCGCGTCGCTGATGTCCTCGACCGCCATGGCCGGCCCGGTGTTCGATGCACTGGTCGCCAACGGCCCGCTGGCCGCCAACAATAACGTCACCCGCACCGACACTTTCACCACTGGCGTCGGCCAGTACAACACGGTCGCCCGTGCGGGTGGCAACACCGGCCTCGCCACGCCGTTCGTGACCAACGGCGCGGTGCAGCAGCAGGTGATCTTCCACGTGCAGCAACCGGGCTCGACCTTCCCGGCCAATCCGCTGATCGACCAGCTGGCGATCGACCCGTCGCGCCCGAACTTCCTGTTCACCACGCCGGAAATCGGCGCGTCGCTGCAGGGCGGCCTGTATCGCGTCGACCTGACCGCCGGCACCTCGATCCAGATTTCCGACCCGAACGTCACCGGGCCGTTCTCGCGCGGCGATCTCGTGCGCTTCACGGACCGTGGCACCGCGCTGGTGGCGGAAGAGAGCGGCTCCGGCGGCCGCCTGTTCGAAGTCCTCAACCCGTTCGGTGACCCGAACGATCCGGTCGTCGCCAACCGCCCGATCACCATTGATCGTCCGGCCATCGGTCGCCTGAGCCACGAAGGCTATTCGATCGACAAGTTCGGCAACAGCTATGTCGCTGACGAAAACTTCCCCGGCGGCATCTTCCGCCTGGTGCCGACCAACCCGAACGATCCGCTGGCCGGTGGCCAGTTGTTCGCGCTGCGCGTCAGCGGTGCCAACAACGTCGGCGCCGCCGACTGGGTTGCGCTCAACAATCCGGACGGCACGCCGATCGCCGGCATCACCGACCCGACCGTGAATGCGCGTCAGGCGGTCGCCGACTATAATGCCGCCAATCCGAACAGCCCGATTTCGGCCTTCAACCGCCCCGAAGACTTCGAACTGCAGACGCTGCCGGGCGGCCGTGAAATCCTCTATGTTCCGACCACCGGCGACAACCGCATCTATGCGATCGACGTCACCGATCCGGCTGCCCCGTCGACCAAGATTTTCGTCGACACCAACACCATCGACGCAGCGACCGGCCTTGCGGTTGGCAGCGGCTTCTCCTCGCCGGACAACATTGCCATCAGCGCCTTCGGCGACATCTGCGTGACCGAGGACATCGGCGGCTCGAACCCGGTTGACGACATCTTCTGCGCGCAGGACGCAGATGGCGACGGCGTGGCGGAAGCCATCGTGCGCCTCGGCATCCAGACCACCTTCGCTGCGGAGCCGACCGGCATTCTGTTCGATCCGCTGAACCCGTTCCGCCTCTTCGTGAACACGCAGCACGCCGATGGCGGCCGCGACTTCATCTCGGTGTTCTCGGTTCCGGAACCGGGCACTCTGGGTGTTCTGGGCGCGGGTGCAGCCCTGGCGGGCATCGCCGCCGGCCGCCGTCGCCGCCGCTAAACGACAGGCCAGCCGGCAACAGGCTGGCATTGACCGCTAACGAGCCGGCGCGCCATAAACGCGCCGGCTTTTTTTGGAGCGCGTTTCGATCTGACCGTATCTGATCGTCCGCTCTATCGGTTTGTTTTGCTGCGATTTCTTAACTAACAGATGAGTTCGTCTGCTTGGAAATCGCTCTATGAGGCTTGCATGACCGCCGCTGCGCCGCGCCCGGGCTACGCCGACTTGTTCGGCACGCCGCTGATCACCTTCCAGATGCCGGATCATGATCAACTGAACGCGGCGTTTCGCTCGCGTATACTCGAGAGGCAGGCGCAGGACCCTGCCGGCGTTCAGCACTCCAACGTCAACGGCTGGCACAGCGATGCGGATATGCTGGACTGGGGCGGCGCGCCGGCACAGCGCCTCGGCCAGACCCTGTGCGATCTCTGCACCAACTTCACCCTCGACCCCGGCAGCCCGGCCAAACCGCGCTTCGGCTGGCACTTGCGCATGTGGGCGAATGTCTCCGGGCCAGGCGCTGCCAACCAGACCCATGCGCACCCCGGCGCCTTCTGGTCGGCGGCCTATTATGTCGATGATGGCGGCTGCGCGGACGACCCCGCCAAGGGCGGCGAGCTCTGCCTCGTCGATCCGCGCTACCCGATGACGGCAATGGCGGCGCCGGATATCTTCATGCGCGGGGCCGACGGTCGCCCCAAGCAGGTCGAGCAACTGGTGCGCCCGAAACCGGGCCTGATTGTGATTTTTCCTTCCTGGTTGCAGCATGCGGTGCGGCCCTACAAGGGCGACGCGCTGCGGATCTCAATCGCGACCAACCTGACCGTCGTACCGAAGGTTTAAGCGGTTGTTGCAGCTTGCCTCTTGTGCAGTGTGCATGCTCCCGTGCTAGGCTAGCATAAAGGAGAGCCGCCATGGCCAGCGTCGGTGAACTGGAAGAATGGATCAACACCCACGGCGTCGGCGAGGTCGAGTGCATGGTGCCGGACATGAACGGCATCCTGCGCGGCAAGGTGGTGCCGGCCGCCAAGTTCCTGAAGGGCGTGCGCGAGAAGACCCTGCGCATCGCCTCCAGCATTTTCATCGTCACCGTGACCGGCGACTATCCGGATGACGAGAGCGTTGCGCCTTACACCGATCCGGACGTGATCCTGGTGCCGGACCCGACGACCATCCGCATGGCGAGCGGTTATAAAACGCCGACCGCCTTCGTGATGATGGACCCGCTGACCTCGGACGAAGAACCGCTGTCGGTCGCGCCGCGCAATGTGCTGCGCCGGGTGATGAAGCTCTATGAGGACAAGGGCTGGAGGCCGGTCGTGGCACCGGAGCTGGAATTCTTCCTGACCGCGGTCAACCCGGACCCAGACCTGCCGCTTGCCCCGCCGCTCGGACGTTCGGGGCGGCCGGAGACCGGCAGCCAGCCCTACGGACTCGAGGCGGTGAACGAATATGAAGCGCTGATCGAGGATATCTACGAATACAGCGAGCGCGCGGACCTCGACATCGACACGCTGATCCACGAAGCGGGTGCTGCCCAGCTCGAGGTCAACTTCAACCACGGCGATCCGCTGGAACTGGCGGACCAGGTGACCCTGTTCAAGCGCATCGTGCGCCAGGTGGCACTGCAGCACGGCGTCTATGCGACCTTCATGGCCAAGCCAATGGAAAACCAGCCGGGCAGCGCCATGCACATCCACCAGTCGGTGGTCGACGCGTCGAGCGGGCAGAACATCTTCGCGACCCGGCAGGGAAAGGACAGCGCACTGTTCAAGGCCTATGTCGCGGGGCTGCAAAGGTTGCTGCCGCAGATGATGCCGCTGTTCGCGCCCAACGTGAACAGTTTCCGGCGCATGCGCCCGCAGTTCGATGCGCCGATCAACGTGCAGTGGGGGGTCGACAACCGATCTTGCGGGCTGCGCGTGCCGTTTTCCAGCCCGAGCAACCGCCGGGTCGAGAACCGGCTGCCGGGCGCGGACGCCAACGCCTATCTGGCGTTCGCGACCACCCTGCTGTGCGGCTATGTCGGGATCCTCGAGCGCATGCAGCCGCGGCCGCAGGTAACCGGCAGCGCCTACCGGCTGGCGCGCACCCTGCCGCGCACGCTCTATGAGGCGGTCGATCGCTTCAGTCACTGCAAGCCCGCGAAGAAATATCTGGGCGACGATTTCGTGCGCGCGTTCATCGCCATCAAACAGGCGGAGCTCGACGCCTATCAGGCGGTCATCAGCTCATGGGAGCGCGAGCACCTGCTATTGAAAGTCTGACCTCCATGAAGTTTGCCGCTGTCTCTGAATGCGACGCCTTCCTTGCTGCGCACCCGGCGGTGCAGTTTGTCGATCTCGTGGTTACGCCGCTGAGCGGGGTGCCGCGCGGCAAGCGGCTGCGCCGGCACGAGCTGCGCCCCGTGTTCGAGCAAGGGCGTTTTTTGCCGCTGTCGCTCATGGTGACCGACATCACCGGCGCGGACACTGCCGAGACTGGCCTGGTGTGGGAGGCCGGCGACCCGGACCGCATTGTGCGCCCGGTCCCCGGCACGCTGGCCCTGACGCCCTGGCAGGGGCCGGATTCCGCGCAGGTGGTGTGCACCATGGTCGAGCTGGATGGCAGCCCGTGCGCGCTCGACCCGCGGCAGGTGCTGCAGGGCGTGCTCGATCGCTTCACAGCCGACGGGCTGACGCCTGTGCTGGCGTGCGAGCTGGAATATTATCTGGTCGAGGCCGGATCGACGGATGCGCCGCGGCTGCGCCCCTGCACGCGCACCGGCGAGCGCCAGACGCGCAACGAAGTCTACGGCCTGGCGGAACTGCATGAAGTCGATGCTTATCTGCGCGATCTCTATGCCGTCTGCGACGTTCAGGGCCTGCCGCTGGAGGGCGCGATCTCGGAATATTCGCCCGGCCAGATCGAACTGACGCTGGCGCACAAGCCGGACGCCCTGCGCGCTGCAGACGACGCTGTGCTGTACAAGCGAGCCGCCAAGGGCATCGCGCTGAACCATGGCATGGAAGCAACCTTCATGGCCAAGCCGTTCGCGGACTGCGCCGGCTCCGGCCTGCACATCCATGTGAGCGTCGAGGATCGGGACGGCCGCAACATCTTCGCCGATGCAGACCCGGCCGGCAGCCCGGCGCTGCGCCACGCGATCGGCGGCCTGCGGGAGACGCTGGCCGACACCATGGCGATCCTGGCGCCGAACGCCAACAGCTACCGCCGGTTTCGCGCCAACTCCTATGCGCCGACGAGCCCAAGCTGGGGGATCAACAACCGTACCGTCGCCCTGCGTGTGCCGACAGGCAGCCCTTCGAGCCGTCACCTCGAACACCGCGTCGCCGGCGCCGACGCCAACCCCTATCTGGCGGTCGCCGCCGTGCTGGCCGGCATCCACCATGGTCTGACGCAGCACTGCGATCCCGGACCGCCGGTCTCCGGCAACGGCTATGGCGCGGCGACCCTGCCGACGGTCTGGGTCAATGCGATCGACGCCTTCGCCGCATCAGGCCGGATGGCGGATTATCTGGGGCCGCGCTTTGTCGAGATGTATGCGACCATGAAGCGCGCGGAGCACGAGCGCTACAGCGCGCTGGTGCCAAGCCTCGACTACGCCTGGTACCTGCGCAATGCCTGAGCGGGCGGAATTACCGCCGGCGCAATAAAAGCGGATTGCGGCGCTGCGCAATTGTCGTAATGTTACAGAAAGCGTGGGCGAAGGAGCGGATTATGCAAGGCAGTTTCTATAGAAGCCTGACACGGCGGCGCGCTCTGGCGGCGCTCGGTGTCGCGGGCATCGGCTTCTCACTGAGCAGTTGCGGTAAAAGCGAACAGGCGCCCGCCAGCGCGACCGGCGAGGAGAAGAAGCTGAACTTCTTCACCTGGGCTGACTACATCGGCGAGACCACGCTGGACGACTTCAAGGCCGCGACCGGCATCGAGGTCAAGATGGACCTGTTCGCGACCAACGACGACCTGTTCGCGAAGATGCGCGCCGGCAACCCCGGCTATGACGTCATCGTGCCGTCCAACGAATTCGTGACCCGCATGATCGAAGCAAAGATGCTGATGGAGATCGACCAGAAGAAAATTCCCAACCTGGTCAACATCGGGCCGGAATGGCGGGATATCAGCTACGATCCGGGCCAGGCGCACTCCGTGCCCTATACCTGGCTGGTGATCGGCATCGGCTACCGCAAGTCCAAGGTGCAGAACATTCCCGATAGCTGGAAATATGTTTTCGACTCCGACGAATATGCCGGTCGCATCGCCATGCTGAGCGAGGCCGCGGACGTCTTCCGACTCGGCTTCAAATACCTCGGCAAGAGCGTGAACGATTTCTCGCCGGAACTGCTGAAGCAGGTCGAGGACATGCTCATCAAGCAGAAGAAGAACATCAAGGTGTTCCACGACGACAACGGGCAGGACCTGCTGGTCAGCGGCGAGGTCGACCTGGTGGTCGAGTACAACGGCGACATCGCCCAGCGCATGCAGGAAGACCAGGATATCGACTTTGTCGTGCCCAAGGAGGGCAGCCTGCTGAACACGGACAATCTGTGCATCCCGGTCGGCGCGCCGCACCCGGAGAATGCGCACGCCTTCATCAATTTCATCCTGGACGCTGAAAACGACAAGAAAATCACTGAGACGATCCAGTATCCGACGCCGAACCTGGCCGCCAAGGCCCTGATGGACGACGCCTACAAGAACAGCCCTGCCGTCTATCCGTCGCCGGAGGTGCTCTCGCGTTGCGAATACGGCCGGTTCACGGGTGCGGAAATCGCGCAGGCGTTCGAAGCGGCGATGACCCGGGTTCGCGCGGCCTGAGCCCCGCGTGCAGGACTGGCGGCGAAATTCCGGCTTCTTCGCCAGTCTGGCGGTCCCTCCGGTCGCCTGGCTGCTGCTGCTGTTTCTGGTGCCGCTCGGCGGCGTCTGGCTGCTGAGCTTCGGCCAGAACACTGGGCTTACGGAAATTACGGTCACCGGGACCCTGGCGAATTACCAGCGCGCGCTGGAGCCGCTCTACCTCGAGATCATGCTGAAATCGCTCTGGATCGCCGGAGCGACGACCATGATCTGCCTGATTGCGGGCTTTCCGGTCGCGCTGGCGATCGTGTTTGCGCCGCCGCGCGCCAAGACCTGGCTGTTGCTGCTGGTGATGCTGCCGTTCTGGACCAATCTGCTCATCCGCACCTATGCGCTGATCGCGGTCCTGCGCACCAACGGCTTCCTGAACGCCGGGCTCGGCTGGCTTTGGGACGGGCTGAGCGGGCTGCTGGCGCTGCTGGGCCTGGGGTCGCTCGCGCCGTTTCAGCCCCTGCACCTGCTGTATACGGATTTCGCGGTCGTGTTCGGTCTGGTGTATGTGCATCTGCCGTTCATGGTGCTGCCGCTCTATGCGGCGCTGGAGCGGATCGACCGTTCCCTGATCGAGGCCAGCCTGGATCTGGGTGCCGGGCATCTGCGCACCCTGGCCTATGTCGTCTGCCCGCTGGCGCTGCCGGGCATCATTTCCGGCGTGATCGTCACCATGGTGCCGGCTCTGGGCGCTTACCTGGCCCCCGATCTGCTGGGTGGGCCGTCGAGCCAGTTGATCGCCAATGTGATCGAGCGCCAGTTCAAGCGCGCGAACGACTGGCCGTTCGGCGCCGCGCTGTCGTTCCTGTTGATGTACGCCACGTTCATCGCGCTGTTCGTGCGGGCGGCCGTTGCGCGCAGCCGCGGTGGCGGCGGGGCGGCGCTATGAAGCCGATGGTCGAACCCCTCGACTATCTGCGTCGGGGCTGGATGCGCCTCTGGCTCGGCGTGGTCTTCCTGTTCCTCTATGCGCCGCTGCTGGCGCTGGTCGCGTTCAGCTTCAACGACAGCAAGCGCAACATCGTCTGGAAGGGGTTCACCCTCAAATACTATCAGAAGGCCTGGGAGAATTCCGGGCTGGTCGAGGCGTTTGGCAACTCGCTGGCGATCGCGTTTGTCGCCACCGTCGTAAGCGTGGTTCTGGGGGGGATGGCAGCGCTGCTGCTCTGGCGCTTCCGTTTCCCCGCCAAATCCGTGCTGAGCGGGCTGTTCGGCCTGCCGATCGTGGTGCCCGAAATCTGCATGGGCGTCGCCATGCTGACCTTCTTCGTGAAAATCGGCTGGCCTGCGGACCTCCCCTGGCCCCTCAATCTCGGGGCGGTGACCATGGCGCACATCTCCTTCTGCTTTCCGTTCGTCGCCATCGTGGTCGGCGCGCGGCTGGTGTCGTTCAACCCGGAAATGGAGGAGGCGGCGCGCGATCTCGGCGCGAGCGACTGGGACGTGCTGCGCGACATCCTGGTGCCGCACATGAAGCCGGCGCTGATCGCCGGCGCCCTGCTCGCGTTCACGCTGAGCCTGGATGATTTCGTCATCACCTTCTTCACGTCCGGCCCGAACACTGTGACCTTCCCGGTCAAGGTCTATTCGATGGTGCGCTTCGCCTTGACCCCGGCGGTCAATGCGGCGTCCACCGTCCTCATGGCGATCACCATCCTGCTGACTGTGCTGGCGCTGCGGGCGCAGCGTGGTCTGCAGTCCTCAGCACAGGCGCATTGATGACCCAACCCATCATTCAGCCCATCATCCAGATCGAGAGCGTCACCAAGCGCTTTGGTCCCGTGCTGGCGGTTGACGACGCGACGCTGGCGATCCTGCCCGGCGAGTTCTTCGCGCTGCTCGGGCCGTCGGGCTGCGGCAAGACCACCCTGCTGCGCATGATCGCCGGGTTTGAGGCGCCGACCGAAGGGCGCATTCTGATCGATGGGCAGGACATGAGCCGGGTGCCGCCCAACAAGCGCCCCATAAACATGGTGTTCCAGTCCTACGCGGTGTTTCCGCACATGAGCGTGCTCGACAACGTGTCCTACGGCCTGAAGATGGCGGGCGTCGCGGCGGCGGAACGGCGGGACCGCGCCGAACGGGCGCTCGAGCAGGTGAAGCTCGCCGGTTTCGGCACCCGCACGCCGGACCAGCTCTCGGGCGGTCAGCGCCAGCGCGTCGCGCTCGCCCGTGCGCTGGTCAACCAGCCCAAGGTGCTGCTGCTGGATGAGCCGCTGTCCGCGCTCGACGCCAAGCTGCGCGAGGCCATGCGGTTCGAGCTGGCGCAGCTGCAGGACGATGTCGGCATCACCTTTGTCATGGTCACCCACGATCAGGACGAAGCGCTCGCCATGGCCTGCCGCGCGGCGGTGATGAACCGCGGGCTGCTGGCCCAGACCGGTACGCCTGCCGAGCTCTACGAGTTTCCGGCCAACCGCTTCGTCGCTGATTTCCTCGGCTCGGTGAACCTGTTCGAGGGTCGGCTGGCGGTCGATGAGCCGCACCGCGCCGTGGTCGAAAGCGCGCAGGCCGGCTGCCCGATCTATCTCGATCATGGCGTCACCGGTGCGACCGGCGCGACCGTCTGGGCCGCCGTACGCCCGGAGAAGATCGAGCTGCACAAGCGCGCGGACGAACGCCCGCCGGCGATCGAGGATGTGCCGAGCGGCTATAACGTGGCGCGCGGCACGATCCGCACGGTCTCCTATCTCGGCAGCGAGTCGATCTACCTGGTGACGCTTGAGACCGGGCACGAAGTCCGGGTGACCCGGCCCAACCTGACCCGCTGGGACCAGGAGGACTTCACCTGGGACGAGCCGGTCTGGCTCGCCTGGCACCACGAGTCCGTGATCGTGCTGCAGGCCTGACATGCGGCCAGTGCTTGGCATCATCGCCTGCAATCGCTTCTCCGGCCAGGAAATGGCTCAGCAGGTGCAGAACCGCTACATCGTCAAGGCGCTGAAATATGCCGACGTCGCCGGGCTGATCGTGCCGGCGTTGCCAGACCTGATCGACGCGCGCGAGATCGCGCCGCGCCTGGATGGCATCCTGCTTACCGGCAGCCCGTCCAACGTCGCGCCTGGTCGCTATGGTGACGCCGAGCCGGGTGAGGGGCCTTTCGATGAAGACCGCGACGCCATGGTGCTGGCGCTGGTCGACGCGATGACCGCGCGCGGCCGGCCGGTGTTCGGCATCTGCCGCGGCTTCCAGGAATTGAACGTCGCGTTCGGCGGCACCTTGCGGCGCGATGTGGGGGATGCGCACCACGCCGAGGAAAAGGTGACGCTCGGCCCGATGTTCGCCCACCAGCATGCTGTCGCGCTGACCCCGGGCGGTGTGCTGGCGGGGGCGCTGGGCACCGAGACGCTGATGGTCAATTCGGTGCACTATCAGGGTATCGACCGGCTGGGCGAAGGACTGAGTGTCGAGGCGCGCGCGCCGGACGGCCTGCCGGAGGCGCTCTCGGCCCGTATCGGCGACGCGCCGGTGTTGGCCGTGCAGTGGCACCCGGAATGGGACGCGGACGAGAACCCGCACTCCCAGGCCTACTTCCGTGCGCTTGGTCGGGCCTTGCGCGGCGACCCGCTAAACGGGCAGAGTGGCTGAACACTCAGAAGGATCATCGCATGACTGCTCCCCGTCGCAACTACGATGTCGCCGAACTGCGTCGCCTCGACGTCGCGCACCATCTGCCCGCGCAGGCCGATTACCGCCTGATCGCCGAGATGGGCGGCAGCCGCATCATCACCCGCGCCGAAGGCTGCGTCATCACCGATGGCGACGGGATCGAGATCCTCGACGGCATGGCCGGTCTGTGGTGCGTGAATGTCGGCTACGGGCGCGAGGAACTGGCGCAGGCGGCGTATGCCCAGATGCTGGAGTTGCCCTATTACAACAGCTTCTTCAAGACCGCGAACCCGCCGGCGGTACAGCTGGCTGCGCGCATTTCCGGGCTGCTCGACCACAAGCTGCCGCATGTGTTCTTCAATTCGTCCGGCTCCGAGGCGAACGACACCGTGCTGCGGCTGGTGCGCTACTATTGGACGCTGAAGGGCGAGCCGCAGCGCCAGACCGTGATCGCCCGCTGGAACGGCTATCACGGCTCGACGGTCGCCGGGGCCAGTCTCGGCGGCATGAAGGCGATGCACGCGCAGGGGGGACTGCCGATCCCCGGCATCGAGCATGTCATGCAGCCCTACTGGTTCGGGGAGGGCTTCGGCGAGGACCCGGAGGCCTTCGGCCTGCGCGCCGCCCGGGCGATCGAGGAGCGCATACTGGCGGTCGGGCCGGAAACCGTGGCGGCCGTGATCGCCGAGCCGGTGCAGGGTGCTGGTGGCGTCGTCATCCCGCCTGAGAGCTACTGGCCGGAGGTGATGCGCATCGTCAAGCAGTATGGCGTGCTGCTGGTGGCCGATGAAGTGATCTGTGGTTTCGGCCGGCTGGGGCAGTGGTTCGGTCACCAGCATTACGGCTTCACGCCCGATATCGCGCCGATGGCCAAGGGCCTGTCCAGCGGCTACCTGCCGATTTCGGCGACGGCGATCTCGGCCGAAATCATCGATGTGCTGAAGACCCGCGGTTCGGACTTCGTGCACGGCTATACCTATTCCGGCCACCCGACCTGCGCGGCGGTGGCACTCGCCAACATCGACATCCTGGAGCGGGAAGGCCTGGTTGCGCGTACCCGCACCGAGACGGGGCCGTATCTGGCGCAGGCGCTGAAACGGCTGGAAGGGCACGAACTGGTAGGCCAGGTGCGCTCGATCGGCCTGCTTGGAGCGGTCGAGATCGTATCGGAGCCGGGCACCAACCGCCGCTTCTGCAACCAGGAGGGGACGGCCGGGCCGATCGTGCGCGATCTGTGCATCGCGGGCGGCCTGATGGTGCGCGGCATCCGCGACACCATCGTCATGTGTCCGCCGCTCATCATTTCGACCGCTCAGATCGACCGTATGGTCGAGATCATCCGCACGGCGCTCGATGCCGCGCTGCCAAAGCTGCGCGCGCTTGAAGACTGAATAACCAGCAGAAGGCAAATCAGGGGGTATACATGCAGAAATGGTTTTGCGGGGTGGTCGGGTTCAGTGTGCTGATTGCTGCGCCAGCTGCAATTGGGGCGGCGCCGACGCCTGAGGAACTCGCCTATCAGAAGACCATCGCCGACATTGCCGCGACAATTCAAAGCCAATATGGCGACGTGAGCATTGCACCCGCCAACGTCACATTTCATCTGGGTCAGGACTATTATTTCATCGGCGAAAGCGACGCCCGGCGGATCATTGTCGAGGCTTGGAACAATCCGCCCAACGTGGCCGAGGGCGTATTGGGGCTGGTTTTCAAGAAGGGCGAGGATTTCAACCACTCCCTCTGGTCAGCGGTGGTGACCTATGACCCGAGCGGCTACGTCACCGACTCCGACGCCAAGACCGCCGACTATGGTGAGTTGATCGCCAAATGGCGCGCGCAGGAGCCGCAGATCAACGCCGAGCGAAAGGAGGGCGGTTACCCGCTCCAGCATCTGATCGGCCGGGCCCAGCCGCCTTCCTATGATCCTGCCCGGCACACGATGATCTGGGCCCAGGACATTCAGTTTGGCGACGAGCAGGATCATACACTGAGCTACGACGTGCGCATCCTGGGCCGTAACGGCGTGCTCAGCCTTAACATGATTTCGGGAATGTCGAGCCTGGCCGAGGTCAGGCAGGCAGCCCAAAGCCTGGCGCAGACCGTCGATTTCAACAAAGGCGCGCGCTACGCCGATTTCGACCCCAACCTCGACAAGAAGGCCGGCTATGGCCTGGCTGGTCTCGTGGCGGCCGGCCTTGGGGTTGCTGCGACCAAGAAGCTCGGCCTGTTGGCCCTGCTGGCGGCGTTCGGCAAGAAACTCATTGCACTGGCCGTGGTTGCAGTGGCTGTAATCGGCCGGTTTCTGCGCAGCCGGTTCGGCAAACGCGATGGATGACGTGGGAGAGGCGATGATGGAGCCGGTCAAAAAATTCGCGGCCTTCCGGGCCTTGCATGTGCCGGGCAACCCGCTGTTGCTCGCCAATATCTGGGACGCCGGCAGTGCGAAGGCCGTGGCGCTTACAGGGGCGAAGGCGCTCGCGACCGGCAGCTGGTCCGTGGCGGCGGCTCATGGCTTCAGGGACGGCGAGCAGCTGCCGCGCGATCTTGCGCTCGCCAATCTGGGGCGGATCCTGGCGGTGGTCGACGTGCCGGTAAGCATCGATCTGGAGAGCGGCTACGGTGCGGACCCGGAGGGAGTTGCCCAGACTTTGGCGCTGGCGGCCGAGGCAGGGGCTGTCGGCTGCAACCTGGAGGACAGCGTGCCGGCGACCGGCGACGCCCGGCCACTGGACGAGGCGGTGGCGCGCCTGAGCGCCGCCCGGCGTGGGGCAGGGGCCGATTTCTTCATCAACGCGCGTACCGACGTGTTCCTGCAGAATCCGCCGGAACTGCATACGGCGGATATGCTGGAGAGCGCGCTGGAGCGGGCGCATGCCTATGCCGAAGCAGGGGCGAACGGGTTGTTCCTGCCGGGGTTGATCGCCGCCAGCCTGATCGAGGTAGCGGTTGCAAGATCGCCGTTGCCGGTCAACATCATGATGATGCCGGGCTGCCCGCCGGTCTGGACGCTGAAGTCGCTGGGCGTCGCGCGCATCAGCCAGGGGCCGGGGCCTTATCAGGCCGCCATGGCGGCGCTTACGGAGCTGGCGCGGACCTTTCTCATCGAAGAGGACGCTTGAACCACGCACCGCACCTGCGTATGCGCGAACTTTCACGATGCGGGCGTGGCGAAATCGGTAGACGCACGAGACTTAAAATCTCGAGTCCCTCAAGGACGTGCCGGTTCGAGCCCGGCCGCCCGCACCAAAGCTCGAGTGATTGTGCAGTCCATCGCTGGATTTGCACTCTCTATGGTTGATTTCCGATGATTTGACAGGAATCGAAGATACTTGCGCAATCGAGCCTTGCATGGAGGCCTAAAAACCTCATGAAACTCGAGTGTCCTGAATCTGAAATCCGTTACACCCAATATCAGGCGCGGTTGGATTTCAGATTCGAGAAGGACACGAGCAAGATATTGTTTCTCGTGTCGTTTTCAGAATCGAAGTTCGCTTGGTCGCCCGATATCACAGTGTAGCGAACTTCGATTCCACGACACGAGGTCATGCGTTTATTGTTGTGACCGGTGCTGGAAGGGGGCTTTCATGCAGGACGATATTGTGCTGGAACGGCGGGGCGGTTGGGGTGTTGCGACGTTCAATCGCCCCGCCGCCCTGAACGCGTTGACCAGGCAGATGTGCGTGGCGCTTGATGAGGCGCTCACGGCCTGGGCGGACGATCCGAGCGTGATCGGCGTCGTGGCGCACGGGGCGGGGGACAAGGCCTTTTGCGCGGGCGGCGACGTGCGGGCGGTGCGGGCGCAGGCCCTTGAAGATATGAGCGAGGCGCGTCGGTTTTTCGCCGACGAGTATGCGATGAACAGGCGGCTGTTCAATTTCCCCAAGCCATATGTCGCGCTGATCGACGGCATCTGCATGGGCGGTGGCGTCGGGGTGTCCTGGCATGGCCGCTATCGGGTTGCCGGGCCGAAGACGCTCTGGGCGATGCCGGAGACAGGGATCGGGTTCTTCCCCGATGTCGGCGTGAGCTGGCAGTTGGCGCGGCTGCAGCCAGGCCTCGGCGCCTGGCTGGCACTGACCGGCGCGCGGCTCGGCGCCGCGGATTGCTTCTGGGCCGGGGTCGCAACGCACCACTGCCCGAACCAGAACGCACTTTTCAGCGAACTGCTGGCTGTAACGGCGGCCGATGCGGTCGAGACCGTTCTGCGCAAACATCATGTCGATCCGGGCGAATCACCCGTCGCAGAGCAGGCGGCTGATATTGCCCGGCTGTTTTGCAGCGCCGACCTGGAGACGATTGCGCAGGCCCTGGAGACGCATGACGCGCCGTGGGCCGAAGCTGCGCGCGCCGCCTTGTCCACTGCGTCGCCGACTGCGCTGGCGGTAACCCTGCGCCACCTGCACGAAACGCTCGCCATGCCGTTTGAGCTGGCGATCCTGCAGGATTACCGTCTTGCCTGCCGGATGCTGGAACACGGCGACTTTCTGGAAGGCGTGCGCGCGTTGCTGGTCGACAAGGATCGCAACCCGCGCTGGCAGCCGCTTGGTGAAGTCGATCGTTTCTTCCGCTAAGAGACTTGTGCGCGAATGATGCTTCCTCCCCCATCGGCGGAAGGGTCTACACCGAGAGTGAGGGCCTTAAGGCCCTGGGGTGGTGGAGGGGCGGCGGATAGCTGGCATTTTGGGGATTTCTCACCCCACCGTCCGTCTTTCAGACGGACACCTCCCCTTAAAGGGGAGGATTTTTATTCCGCGCACAGGTCTCCTAGCTGTAAGCTTTCAGGAGGTTGTTCATCCGGCCTGACCGGACCAGACTGATGTTGCGACACTTCAGCGCTGGAGGAACGACCGGATGAACATCCACAAGCATGCCCGAACCACGCCTTACAGTCGAGACGAGAT